>NZ_ATWH01000004.1 GCF_000421145.1 Glaciibacter superstes DSM 21135
TGTCGGGCCAGCCTCATACGTTGCCTGGACTGGACCCGGCAGCGATCGGATCCACCCGAGAACTTCGGTCAGGTCGAACCCGAATCGTCGATGCACGACCTCACCACTGTGAACATCGATGCCACAACCAGCGATAGTTCGGGCGTGCACATCCAAGCCAACGAAAGTACGATAGATAGTCAACTGGGGCCTCCAAAGTTCACCTGTCGGATAGGTCAACTCTTCACCTGTTGGCAACCCACGTCTATGTGAAACGAGGCCCCAGCCTTAAGAACTGGCCACCTTCATATCGTCTAGGTCGTGGCTTTCGGCGATCTCGGCGGCGTCACCCCAGGTGCCTAGTCGCAGGTCCACCTGGGTGTGATCGGTGGGGTCGAAGCCGGCATCGACGCCGTCGTGGGGAGCGAAGAACGGCAGGATGTGCACGCCGGTGTAGGCGTCGGACCATGGTGGGCTAGTCAGCAGGCGCTGCAGGGACGGGAGGTCCGGAGCAAGCCGGTCCGCGTAGGTAATCAGCTGAACGCCGTTGCGCATTTGGAGTGTCCTTTTTCTGACTCGGGTTCGGTCGGGCCCGGCTTACGGTTGTTTCGGTCGAAGTCGACCCCTCACCCGCAGTGCGCGCGCAGCCGATACGGATGGCGTGTGGGGCATCTTTCCCCGGTAGAAGACGGGTGTGTTCAGTGGCAGCCGACGCGCTGCAAGGTATTAACCTGAACGCAGGCTCGACACGAGGTTTCCGGTGGCACCGCCTCCGAGTGTGCTGGACCGAACGGTCAGCTGGGTCGGGAGGACTGTGACGTCCGCGGTCTCGCCAGATCTGCCCTCGATCTCTTCGAGGAGCTTGCGAGCCGTCGTCGCGCCGATCTCCTCGAAGGGCACGGTGATGGTGGTGAGGTCGAGCAGGGATGATGTCTCGTGGCCATCAAACCCGATAACGGCTACGTCGCTGCCGGGCGCGAGCCCGCGTTCACGCATGGTCCGGATCGCGCCGTAGGCCATCTCGTCGGAGAAAGCGAAGACAGCGGTCGGGGGGCGGTCACCGTCGAGCAGCTGAGCCATCGCATATGCCCCGCCTGCGATTGTGAAGTCCCCAGGGAGCACCAGCGTGGGATCCACGGGTAACCCGGCGCGTGCCATCGCTTCGTTGAAGCCTAGGTGGCGCTGGTACTCGAGTACGCCGGGATCGTGCGCGTCACGTCCGTGGATCAGAGCGATGCGAGTGTGCCCCAGGCCGATCAAGTGCTCGGTCGCCACAACGGCCCCCGCCCGATCATCAAGCTGCACGCTCGCGCCCCATGGGCCGTGCTCTCCAAAGGACGCGACGGGCATGTTCAGCTTGGAAATCTCCTCGACATCAGGGCTGTGCATGGCGAGCGAAAGGACGATGAAGCCCTCAACTCGGCGCGCTAAGCGCTTGCGCGGTGGGACTGGGTGGGGGTCACTCGGGTCCCCCGTGCAGTAGAGCAACAGATCCATATCGGTGCCGCGCATTGCAGTTTCAATGCCCGAAAGCATGCGCTGGAACGCCATGCGGTTGACGAACGGGGTAATGACTCCGATGCTGCCTGCACGACCCGTGGAAAGGGCAGCCGCAGCGGGGGACCCGACGTAATTGAGGCGCTCAGCGGCCTGCTGTACGGCCGCTCGGATCACGGGGTCGACGGTCTGGAAACCGCGAAGTGCTCGTGAGACCGTCGCGGTAGATACCCCTGCGACACGAGCGACGTCTTTGACCGTGACGTTCAAAGCCCCTCCTTGGTGCTGGTGTCATTCATCATAGTCATGAACCGATCGAGTGCAAGTAAGCGATTACGCGCGGCGGCAAAGACGCTCGATCTTCCGCGCATTCATGGGTTTTCGCCCCACCAGCAGAGGTACCAGCTGATGCTTGAGAGTAATCAAGTAACCGATTACTTGACAATCGACCCAGACTCAAGCATTCTGTATCGCTGCGCCCAGCACGAGCGTCGCTGGCCTGCTTGCACAGCCGGCCAGAGCAACAGCTCAAAGGAGAGAGAGAAATGCACAGCAAGAAGCGGCTTGCAGTCACAGCCTCAACAGCGGCTGCCCTACTCATCGGCCTCACTGGATGTGGTGGCGCGCCAGATCAGGCAAGCGACGACGGTATCGGTCCGATCACCTTCGCGTCCGGGAAGGACCTGACAGGAGCGATGCCACAGCTGATCGACATGTGGAATGAGGCCCATCCCGACCAAGAAGTCACCTTCCTTGAATTGTCTGCTTCACCGGACGATCAGCGCACGTCCTTCGTACAGGACTTCCAGGCCAAGAGCGGCAACTACGACGTGATCTGGGGCGACGTCGTTTGGACGTCGGAGTTCGCCGCACATGGTTGGCTTGAAGAACTCGACCCGGAGAAGGTGGCCAGTCCTGACATCCTTCCCGCCGCCGTCGAATCGGCTAAGTACGACGGTAAGATCTGGGCGGCGCCGTTCATGACGAACGCAGGTCTGCTGTACTACCGCTCCGACCTGATCGACGCACCGCCCACGACGTGGGAAGAGCTTCAGGCGGGTTGCGAGATCGCGGCAGCGAACAACATGGACTGCTACGCCGGACAGTTCGCCCAGTACGAGGGACTCACTGTGAACGTCGCAGAAGTCATCAACTCCGCTGGCGGATCCTTCCTCAGCGAGGACGGCAAGTCGGTTACTGTCGACTCGCCCGAGGCGCGTGAAGGTCTGCAGCATTTGGTCGACATGTTCGAGAACGGCGATATCAACGCCTCCGGTATCACCTACCAGGAGCAGGAGAGCGCCAACGCGTTCTTGGACGGCAAAGTGATGTTCCTGCGCAACTGGCCGTACGTGTACACCGCGGCCAGCGAGGAGGGCTCGGCGATCGCTGGGAAGTTCGGCACCGCTGTACTCCCCGGACTCGACGGCACGGGAATTTCGTCGCTGGGTGGCATCAATCTAGGTGTGTCGGCGTTCTCGAAGAACAAGGAGACCGCGAAAGCGTGGGTCGAATGGATGCAGTCCGAGGAAGCGCAGCGGGTGCTCGTCAGCGTGATGAACCAGGCCTCAGTTCGCAGCGACCTCTACACCGACCCCGAGCTGGTCGAGGTTTCGCCCTACCTGCCGACTCTGCAGGAGTCGCTGGAATCTGCCAACCCACGGCCACGCACCCCCAACTACAACGCGGTGAGCCTGGCGATCCAGGAGAACGCATACGCCGCATTGCAGGGAACTGCGTCGGTGGACGAGGCCATCACGCAAATGGCGGCTGACCTCGAGCAGGCGATTCAGTAAGAACGATCAGGAGGCGAGTCATGTCCATCTCACCCCGGGTCCTGAACCGGCGCCGCTCTCGCACCGGAACCGGGCGGGCGAAAGATGGCGGACTCGCCTTCTGGCTCGTTATCCCCTCGGTCGCAGTTCTGACCCTGGTGATCGCCTTCCCGGTGATCTCCTCAATCATTCGCTCGCTGTTCGGAGACGGCATCGGCGAAGTACCCTTCGTCGGCCTCGACAACTACGCCCAAGCTCTGTGGGGCTACAACGCGGACGACTTCTGGGCATCCACGGGTGTGACGTACCTGTTCACCGCCGTGACCATCGTTCTCGAAACCCTCATCGGTCTCGGCATGGCACTTGTGGCCAACAGGGCATTCCGTGGCCGCGGACTGATTCGCGCCAGCGTGCTGGTTCCGTGGGCAGTTCCCACCGCTGTAGCGGCTGTGCTGTGGAAGTGGGCTTTCGACCCGCAGGGGATCATCAACTCTCTGCTAGGCACGGACATCATCTGGACCGGTTCGTCCGTACCGTCCATGATCGCGATCATCGTCGCCGACACATGGAAAACCGCTCCGTTCGTCGCTCTTCTCGTGCTCGCAGGCCTGCAGGTCATTCCCGAGGAGGTCTATGAGGCCGCGAAGATCGACGGGGCAAGCGCGTGGAAGCGTTTCGTGTTCATCACGCTGCCGCTCGTCAAGCCTGCGCTGCTCGTGGCGGTGCTGTTCCGAATGCTCGATGCGCTGCGTATGTACGACCTGCCGGAAATTATGACCAATGGTGCGAACGGGACGGCGACGTTGTCGGTGCTGGTCGTACAGTCCACCCTCAGTCAACTTAAACCTGGCTACGGCGGTGCGCTCTCGACGCTCACATTCCTGTTGATCTTCGTGACGGCGTATCTCTTCGTGCGGCTGCTCGGTGTGAATGCCGTGGAGCAGGCCGGCGGACGGAAAGGAAAGAAGCAATGACCATCCAGACTGCAGCGCAGACGACCCGACCGGGTGTGCGAAGCTCGAGGGATGCTGCACGGATGCGGCGCGGCATCCCTTGGGGATCGATCGGCACGTACGTCCTACTCGCAGCGATCACATTCTTCTGTCTTGCGCCGTTCTATTGGATGTTCGTGACGAGTCTCAAAGGGTCGAACGAGATATTCGATAACAGCCTGTGGCCGATCAACCCGACGCTGGACAACTACGCGGCGGTATTCGGCGCGCAGAACACGTTCGTCTTCGCGCTGCGCAACTCCGCAATCATTGCGAGCTGCGTGACGGTTATCGCACTGTTCTTCGGAGTCACGGCCGCCTATGCCATCGCCCGCTTGGAATTTCGCGGTAAGAACGTCGTGCTCGGACTATTCCTGGCGACGTCGATGTTCCCAGGCGTTGCGATACTCACTCCGCTTTTCCAGCTCTTTGCGGACCTCGGATGGATCAACACGTACCAGGCGATGATCATCCCTGACATTAGTTTTGCCTTACCGCTCGGCGTTTACATTTTAGTCAGCTTCTTCCGCGCCATGCCCTGGGAACTGGAAGCGGCCGCGCTGGTGGACGGCTGCACCCGAGGGCAGGCGTTCCGGAGGATCATCCTGCCCCTCGCGGTGCCTGGGGTGTTCACGACAGCGATCCTGGTGTTCATCTCGGCGTGGAACGAGTTCATGATCGCCAACGCGATGTCGCAGACCCCCGCAGCCCAACCCGTCACGGTGGCGATTGCGCAGTTTACTGGCATATCGCAGTACGACAAGCCCTATGGAACACAAATGGCGGCGGGAGTGATCGTCACGATCCCGTTGATCATCATCGTGCTCATCTTTCAACGCCGCATTGTCAGCGGCCTCACCGCAGGAGGTGTCAAGTGAGTGGGCTACGCGTACTCATCATCGGAGGTACCGGAATCATCAGTACGGCGGTCGTCGCCGAAACGGCGCGGCGAGGCCACAAGGTGCACACACTCAGCCGCTCAGGCGAGGACGCGGGACCGCAACCACAGGGGGTGCGGGCGCTCCGAGCCGACGTGCGCGATGCTTCAGCAGTCGCGGAAGCAATCGATGGATTGTCTTTTGATGCTGTCGTCCAGTTCGTCGCTTTCGAGCCAGAGCACGTGCGAGCCGACCTGGAGATGTTCGCTGGCCGCACGAGCCAGTACATCTTCATCAGCTCCGCCTCGGCCTACCAGACGCCACCGAGCAGGCTGCCCGTGACCGAGTCGACTCCGCTACGAAACCCGTACTGGGAGTACTCACGCAAGAAGATTGCGTGCGAAGACGTGCTAGCCGCCGCCTACCGCGACACGGGGTTTCCTGTCACAATCGTGCGTCCCTCCCACACCTACAACCCGAGCATGATTCCCTTCGATGGCGGCTGGACCGTTGTCGAACGCATGCGTCAGGGCCGTGAGGTGGTGGTCCCTGGTGATGGAACATCGCTGTGGACGATCACGCACCATACCGACTTCGCTCGAGCATTCGTCGGTCTCTACGGCCGAGACGAAGCTATCGGTGAAGCTTTCCACATCACTTCGGATGAGGCCCTGACCTGGAACGCGATCTACGGGCACATCGCGCGGGCAGCGGGCGTAGACCCGAAGCTGGTGCATGTTGCGTCGGCATCCATCGCTGCCGCCGACCCCGAGTGGGGCGCCGCACTGCTGGGAGACAAAGCCAATTCCATGGTGTTCGACAACAGCAAGATCAAGCGCCTCGTGCCTGACTTCGTCTGCCAGGTCCCCTTCGCTCGCGGAGCCGAGGAGATCATCGCGTGGCACGATAGCCATCCCGAATCATGCCAGGTTGACCAGCATATGGATGCGGTCATGGATTCGCTTGCTGACGCCTACCGACCGCGCTAGCTCACCACGCTCCCTCAAGAGATAGGTTACGAAAAACAAAAATGAAGTACACCACGCTTGGCCGCTCAGGCCTCGTCGTCTCGACGCTCTCGCTCGGAACCATGACCTTCGGAGCCGAAACCGACGCCGAGCAGTCGCACAGACAGCTCGACCTATTCACGGGTGCCGGCGGAACCCTCATCGAGACCGCCGACGTGTACAGCGGCGGTCGATCAGAGAAGATTGTCGGCGAATGGTTGCGACGGCAGAGCGAGAGCACTCGTGATCGGCTCGTGATCGCGGGCAAGGGACGGTTTCCCGTCGACGTCGACGTGAGGGACGCGGGTACATCGCGACGCCACCTGCGTCGCGCGTTGGACCGCACCCTCACCCGACTCGGTGTGGATCACATCGATCTGTATCAGCTGCACTCCTGGGATCCAGTGACCCCGCTCGAAGAATCGCTCGGCTTTCTTGAAGACGCCGTCCGTGGAGGCAAAATCAGCTACGCGGGCCTGTCCAACTTTCTGGGCTGGCAAATTGCGCAGGCGGCATCCGCGGTGGGAAGTCGGTTCCCGCTGATCTCGATGCAGCCGCAATACAACCTGCTGGCCCGGGAGGTGGAATGGGAGATCCTTCCCGCATGCGAAGCCAATGGGATTGGCGTACTCCCGTGGTCTCCTCTGGGTGGCGGATGGCTCACAGGAAAGTACTCGCAAGATCACCGGCCCGCTGGCGCTACCCGGTTGGGTGAGGACCCCGATCGCGGGGTGGAAGCCTACGATTTGCGATCAGCGCAAGCGCGGACGTGGCGAGTCCTCGATGCTCTGGAGAGCATCGCGCACTCGCACGACCAGTCGATGTCACGCATTGCGCTCGCCTGGCTGAGCGCGCAACCGGTGATCAGCTCGGTGATCCTCGGGGCGCGCACCGTCGAGCATCTCGAAGACAACCTCGGAAGCATCGAAGTCGCCCTCACCGTCGACGATCTCGCGGCCCTCAACGCGGCGAGCGACCCGGAGCCCTCCCCGTGGCCATACGGGGCAATGGGCCGAGACCAGCGAAGCCGCCAGCTCGCGTAGGGATGAGCGCAAACTAACATTAGGACGAGTGGGCCGTGGCGCCTAATGGGTGGTGAGGAGAGCTGAGAAACTCGTAATGTGTCGGGCTTTCATCGTGTCGAGAATCGGGTCGCGGATTTCGAGGCAGCTCTTCCAGCAGGTGTCCTACAGGCACGTGCCATGACTCCGAACTCAAGGTCCACATGGGCCGGAACTCCGAGCGTGGACGCAAGCGCACCGATCGCGCCGGTGGCCTCCACCGGGAGCATCTTTTCGGAGTGCTCCCATTCAAACCTGGACAGGGCTTCGACCAACCGCGACAACGAATTGTCAACTCCAATTCGCGCCCTAGCCCTTCTGTCTTGGATCCGGCACTTCCCTCGAGGACACCCCCAT
Source organism: Glaciibacter superstes DSM 21135 (assembly GCF_000421145.1). GTDB lineage: Bacteria > Actinomycetota > Actinomycetes > Actinomycetales > Microbacteriaceae > Cryobacterium > Cryobacterium superstes. Next base: position 7,547 of record NZ_ATWH01000004.1, read on the forward strand.
GTCGAGGCACAGTCGGCGAACTCGAGCGTCGCCAGTGTAACTCCCCCAATAGAATTGGGCAATCGCGTCGCCCACCCGGCGGAATGCGCAAGGACATCGTCGTCGTACTCCTGGGGGCACCGTGACACCGAAAGCACTAACCGCCGCAAACGGGACCGCTGTCGCCACTTCGCAGGAGTTCGCCGCAGACCTCAAAGGTTTCGAGCGGAGCCTTCTCGCTCGAATGGATCAGGCCGGACTACCGAGCGACGGGGTACTTGTCTCTGTCCGCGAACGCTCTCGTGTATTCCAAAACGTTGACGACTCCCTAGCGGAACTTGGAAGCGATCGGCTAGCCGAGTCTCTCTACCTCTCGAAGTTCCTCGCAGCTGTAACAGCAGGGCTATTTGATGCTGCACTGAACTACTTGTGGGATGAGACCATCGGCGAGCTTCGTAAACGCGTCGCAGCCTATGATCTGTCCTACTTCTTCGACCTTGCCGTAGGCTCGGCTTCCGAACAGCGCAAGGTGCTCAAACATGAGGACGATCTTTCGAAAGTTACCGATCAGGATCTGCTGCAGGCAGCCAACCGGATAGGACTCGTTTCCGACGTCGGCTATCAGCAACTTGATCTGGTTCGGTTCATGCGCAACCATGCCAGTGCCGCGCACCCGAACCAAGTCGAGCTGCGCGCTATGCAGCTGCTTGACTTTCTCGAGACGTGCATCGTCGAGGTCATCCTCCTGCCGGAAGACGATGTCGTCGTCGAGATTCGGCGCCTTCTCCAGAACATCAAGACACAGAAACTCTCTAAGGGCGACGCGGACACGACCGGGTCGACGTTCGATCGACTCCCAGAGGAACAAGCCGACAACCTCGCTTCGGGACTGGCCGGCATTTACACGCGCCTCGATACCGACGTTCAGACCCGCGACAATGTTCGACTCATCCTCCCCAAGCTGTGGCCACATCTCACCGAGGATGCTCGTCGGCAGTTCGGGGTCCGTGCGCTGCGGTTCCGTGTCAATCAGGATTCCGATCAAGCAGCTCTGGCACGTGAACTGCTGGACGCGGTCGATGGGGCGAGCTACCTGCCCGAGGAGCTGAGGATTCCCGAAATTCAGGCCACCCTTGAAGGTCTCTACAGTACTCATCACGGCTGGAACAACTTCGTCAACGAGACCATACCGGCACGCGCCCTCAAACGAGTAGTGGGCGACCCGCCTGACGTGCCGGAGTCGATCGAACAGAACTATGTACACACGGTTGTGTACGTGTTCCTGACAAACGGGCACGGGGAATCATTCTCGGCTTCTCCGATCTATCGCGAACTCATCGAAGGATTCACCCCAACCCAGGCTAGGACCGCGCTTCTGAGTTTCACCGACTCCACAGTCTCGGCACGATTGCAACACGCTCTCGCTCAGCGCCAGTGGAAGGATCTCCTCGCGTTCCTGGAGAACAAACTGATCGGTCGACCCACGAAGCGCCTGCACGAAGCGCTCACCGAGTTCACTGGTCCGCCCTATCAGGCCAAGAAGGACACCAAGATCAAGCGTCTCGTCACCGTTGTGAAGGCTTAGGGCAACCCATGACTGCGGAGCCGGCAGCATCGCTGTGGAACCGATGGGATCCGCACATCCACGCACCGGTGACAATCCTCGACAATGTGCGATGGCGACGGGGTCAGCACAGCGGCGGCGATGGGGTCCGGGCTGGCCTTTCCGGGAATTAGTGGATTGGGATTGCAGCAAATGCCACATGGGAAATATGACGCCGCGCGCGCGTCCGTCGCGGACTGAGCGCGAGCTCCAGTAACGACAGCGACGACAGTGTGGGGGAGCCGCCCGGCGTCAGCGGATCCCAGACACGTTAACCGCAGCCGTGAGGTCATCGGCGACCGCCATCTCATCTCGCGTCGGGGGTCATGATCGTTGTGTTGGCCATGAGCTTGACGCTGATCCCGGTGCGCGTCGTCAGGCGATAGCCTCTTTCCGGCTGCCGACGTAATCCTCAACGATTTCGCGGAAGGATGCATTGGTTTGAAGTCCGAGCGCCTCGGCGCGCTTGGTCGAGAAGTGTGCGGGCCAGGTCGTGACGATATCGATTACTTCGTCGTCGAGCTCCCAATCGATGAGCGTGGCAGAGCCGGGGGCGACCTCCTCCAAGGCCTCGACCATCTCTCGCGGCGTGGCCGTCAGTGCGGGGAGGTTCATTGCCGTTCGACTGCCCCAGGATGTTTCGTCCGAGACTGCGGCGCGCAAGATCCCCTCGATCGTGTTGGATGGTGAAGAGAGCGCGACCGGCGTCTCCTTCGGCACGGGACATACGCTTCGCAGGCCGGCGAATGGCTCGCGGATGATACCGGACAGGAAGCTCGATGCCGCAGCGCTCGGGGCGCCTGCGCGCACCGAAACGGTCATGAGTCGCACGCTACGTCCGCGGATATAGTTCCGCCGCGAGTATTCGGCGACGAGCATCTCGCCAACGAATTTCTGGGACCCATAGCTTGACTGTGGCCGCGGCAGCGTGTCACCGCCCACCGTCCGCAACAGTGGGCCAGCGGGATCTTGTCCGAACACGGCCAGTGAGCTGGTGAATACGACGATTGGGGGCGCTCATAGTCCGGGCGTGCTCCAGCAGAGCGATCAGTGCATGGAGATTGGTCTGCATCCCCAGGTCAAAGTCGGCTTCGGCCGCCCGCTGACAACGCCGGCGAGGTGAAACACCGCATCGACTTGCCCCAACCGGCCAAGTTGTGACGTCACGTCACCAATCAGTACCGTGACGCGGGGATCGGCGGTCGTGTCTGACACCGGCGGGACGACATCGAGCACGACAATCTCGGGCAATCGGGCGCGCCTCCGTTCCAGCGAGGGCGATCTCACTGTCATCGAGCAATCTCCGGATCAGGAGATCCCCCAGAAATCCCGATCCCCCTGTAACCGCCACCCGTACACCGTGCTCGCTCACATGTCCTCCATCGTCGTCTGTTCAAGTGAGGAGAGGACATCGACGAGTGTCTCGGCCTCGCCGACGTTTCCCGGGACCACGATCTGCATTCGCGACCTTCCTTCGAGAGTCATATCCCACACCGAGATGCCTGGCTCAATCTGGCCGCGCACGTACACATGGCTTGCCCCAAGTCCGGTCCTCGCGACTTCCGCCGCAGTGATGCCCCCTTGGGAAACGATCACCCCGGCCTGCTTGGCGAGGATCCGCGTCGCTGTCATCACCACTTCGCCGTCGGCAAGGGTGCCATGCTCCGCTCGGCGATGGCGCTCGGTTATAAGGACCGCTACGCGGTGTTCGCGGAGATAGTGTGCCGCCTGAACAGCTGCCGCACTGCCCGCCTTCTCCGGATCCGCGCGCGCTAAGTCTGTCGCAATCTCAATCGGCGGGATGCCGAGCACCTCTGTCAGCCGTTGCAGTTGCCCAGTTGATGCCGCGGTGTGCGAGCCACATACAACAAGAAGGCCGTCGTCCTCAGGCACATCAACTGGACGTGCGATAAGACCGTCCCTTGGATGGCCTGCGCAGATGGCTGCGAGAAGCGCGCCGGACCTCACGACAACGTGAGTGCTGGCCTGCAGCACCGTTCGGAGTCCCGCATGGATGGGCAGGATGTCATCGTCGATTTCCGCGTCTGGGACGATGGCCTCTCCCGGTCCGGCGCATCGCAAGGCGTCCGCGACGGCAGCTCCGCCCGAGGCTCGCACGTTTTCGAGTGGCACAGCGACCGCGCGGCGGTTCCCGGTCTCGCGAACCCACTCGATCAACTGGGATTGCCGGTAGCCGAATACCGGGTCACGTGCGAGTTCGGTCTCGGCAGCAGGGAGGTCTGCCCCGCCGATGCGGACATAGTGCACTGAGCCGACCGTCGTACGCCCTCCCGCAGGAAAGGCCGGCACGAACAAGATGCGACCGTCGTCTCCGGCGAACACGTCACTTTCGGCGAAGACATGGCCGCGCAGTGTCGAGTCGCCCCGCAGCACGACGAGAATCGGTGACCCGACGCGCGATTCGACTTCGGCGAGCTGATACTTAATAAGACTGGCGAGTTCTACCGCCTCCCCCTCCGGAATAGCCCGGGAGTTGGTTTGCAGATACACCGCGCCATCCGAGATGAGCGCGGCGACAATCGAGTTCGCATTCCACCGGAGCAGCACGCGCAGACCGGAGACAGATTGCGTTCCTGTCGGGTCGCCATCGAGCACGACGGTGTACATTAGGTTCCCCGTTTCGCGGTCGTACCCTGAAAATCGGTGATGCCACTTTCACGGAACAGGCGGCGAAGATTGTCCGTCTCCGCGGACGTAAGGCTCTGCGCCGCCTGCTGGAGCTCGGATGCCCGCTCGCGTCCCGTACGGACGACGACATCCACTATTTGTGCGGAACGTCCGACATATCCGAAATCGAGGACAGTCGCATCCCCGTGCTCTCGCCAGATCGGGTCGTCGCACAGAACAGCACCGAGACAGACGCCGCGTTTACGCGCTACGACGCGTAACAGTCCGCATATGTTCGTGCGCCTCTTGCCTGCCGATTCGTGGCGCGAGCCGCATCATCGCGGCTTCAGCCAAGATCAGCCCGTCCGTCAGCGTGCGATTCTGACGCATTCGCTCGGTGTCAACGGCGAGCCCGTTCAGGGCCTGGAAGAGGTGGTCGAGCGCCCCAGAAATAAGCAGGAGTTGTTCAGGGCCGACTTTCCACTCCACCATCCATTCGCGCACGTCGCGCTCGTTCTCCTGGACCATGTACGCCAGTCCGACAGATACCTGGCCCATGGCGAGGCGAGGCGCGGCGCGGCGACGGAGAATTCGGTGTGGGAGGGGTTCGTCTTCTGGGGCATTGTGCTGCTTCCGACGTCTCCGGCGTCGCGGCCTTCGAGCACCTCGCCGATCTCGGTACGTTTGAGGCTGTACAACTCGTTGGAGACACGAGCAATGGTGCCTGCGAGTAGCCGGTCCACGCGACGATCTCTGCGGTGCGATCCCGCACGGAGTGCCAGGACATCTGCGGCACGCCGAGTCCAAGGATCTCCAACACGCGGTCTTGGACCTGCCCGCCGACCTCGCCCATCGCCGACATCGACCCCGCCGCCCCAGCGACGTTGCCTGCGAGAACGCGCGGCGTCAGTTGCATCAGACGCTCGCCCTGCCTGGCCAGCTCGTCCGCCCACCCGGCGACTTTCAAGCCGAATGAGATCGGCACGGCGTGCTGTCCGTGTGTGCGGCCAGACACGGGCGTGACGGCGTGCGTCTCAGCGAGACCCGACAGCATCACAAGCATCTCCGCGCCGCCAAGGCCACAACGTGTCAGCCAGACGTGTTGACCGATTGATGCGCGAACTGGGTATGCTCGGCCGCATTCGGGGCAAGCGCGTGAGGACAACGATCCCGGACCGCAATGCCGACCGGGCGCCGGATCTTCTCTACCGTGACTTCACCGCGCTGATACCAAACCAGCGCTGGGTGGCCGACTTCACCTGTGTCCGCACCTGTGCCCGATTCGCCTATGTGTCGTTCGTGATCGACTGCCACTCCCGAGCGATCGTCGGCCAGCATGCCGCGATAACGAAAACGACGCCGGTGGTCACCACGGCACTGCGGAAGGGGCTGTGGCGACGCGACCGGGCCATCCGACCAGTCGCGGCCTCGTGCACCGCTCTGACGCCGGCAGCCAAGGCGGATTCAACTGGTCGTCGCAATACCTCGATTCTGGAGGTATCGATGGGAAGGCCAACTGGATGGATGACGGCGTTGACGGGGCGGTCGCCGATGAAGTCTCCTGGCAAGCCGTCATTGCGGCGGGAGCAGTGAGACGCCAGATACAGAGGAGACAGGTGGATTAGAGGAGGTGCTGCGTTCATTCATTCATTCATTCATTCATTCATACCGAGGGAGACAGTCCGTGACCTCACAGCATGAGAATCGCGGTCGACGATTGTCCGTAACTGGTGGAGGCACACCCTCTTCACCCCGTCCTGACCAGCATGCCCGTAGTCGGGGTCAGGACCGCTGGCAGGCTTGTCCAGCTTCGCCTTGCCGTCACGCACGTTCGAATCACTCCGCGGCGTAACGGAGATTCTCTCTTCAACGCGATCGGTGGATCGAGGCCCACGTCACCCAAGAGTGGCTCATGTGTAAATGACGCTGCGAACACGATTCGACCACCCCTGTCGATGAACCACTAACCGGTTGCATGCGCCTTGGCACTGAACGTTGGGTCGAACGGGCGCAGTCCGAGGGTTATGGGTTCATCCGTCTTGCGACGGCGAACTCCGCGAGCACCTTGCCGGTGTCAGCACCGAGGGGACGCGCGGCCGACCGGAAGAGGGGCGCCTCACCGTCAAAGGTGATCGGGATTCCCGGAGCGCTCAAGTTGGACATTTCACCTAGCTGGGGGTGGGCCAGTGGTACGACGTCCGATCGATCCCGCACGATCGGGTCACGCAGCGCTTCCGTCGGTGTCCGGACGATCGCTGCCGGCACATTGTGGTCGCTGAGAGCGTTCAAGATTTCGGTGCTCGACCGAACTTTGGTCCACTCCTCGATCAGCCGGTGCAGAGTGTCCGAATCGGCGACTCTTTCCTCGCGATTCTGGAATGGGGTTCCCTTCATCCACTCTGGGCTGCCGATGGCGGTGAATAGCGCAGCGGCGAGGTGGTCGGTGTGTGCGCAGATGGCGACCCAGTTGTCTGACGACTGGAATACTCCGAAGGGTGCCAGGCGCGGCACGAATTGGCCGGTGCGACCTGAGCACCCTATCTCTTCCATCACGTCAAACGGTTCTGAAGCAATCATCGAGGTGAGGGCACCCAACATTGAGACGTCGACATGTTGGCCCAAGCCGGTGCGATGACGTTGATGAACCGCTGCGAGCACGCCGGTGACCGCGAAGAGCGGTGCGATCATGTCGCCGAGTTGGATTCCCAGTCGGATGGGCGGTTCGTTTTCGTCCCCTGAGGTAAACATTGTCCCGCTTAGAGCTTGAATGATGGCGTCGAGCGCCTTGGCGGATCCGTAAGTCGTGTCTTGTCCGAATCCGCTGATCGAGCAATATACGATACGCGGATTGGATGCCTTGACGGTGAGGTAGTCAATGCGCAGCCGATCGGTCACTCCAGGACTGAAGTTCTCAACGAGGATGTCGGCCCTCTCCACGATCGTCATGAACGCCCGATAATCGTCGGGGTGTTTCAGGTTAAGGGTGACGCTCTCTTTGTCTCGCCCTCTCACGAGCATAGAAACCGACCAGTCTTCCGGTTCTTGCCGTTTAACTGATACGCCGCCGTCAGCGTTCACGAACGGAGAATTGTTCCGGGAGCTGTCGCCGCGCGCGGCATCTTCGATCTTGATGACCCTCGCCCCGAGTCCGGCGAGCTGGAGTGTCGCGTATGGCCCCGATAAAGCCGTTGTCAGATCCACAACGAGGAGTCCTTCGAGCGGTCGTGGTGGTTGCATCTGGCGCTTCTCTCTCTCAATGCCGTCCGGGCCGTGAATGCACATTGTGTTGCGTGTGAGCCCAGCCGCACGCAGATAGGTTAATACGACCGCGGTAGTCCCAATACCTTGGTCGCGACGAATGACTTCACGAGGTTGTTGTTGATCGGCGCAACCTGGTACATCCGGGTTTCACGAAACTTGCGCTCGACGTCGTATTCGGCGACGAAGCCGTAGCCGCCGAAGGTGTTGAGACAGACGTTTGCGCTCTCCCAGCTGGCGTCGCCGCTCAGGAGTTTGGCCATGTTGGCTTCCGCACCGCATTTTTCTCCCGCGCTGAAGAGATCGGCCGCCTTGTAGCGCATGAGATCGGCAGCGCGGATCTTCATATAGGCCTCTGCAATCGGGAATTGCACTCCTTGGTTGGTGCCGATGGCACGGCCGAAGACTTCACGCTCCTTCGCATACTCGGTCGCCTTGTCGATGAACCAGTAACCGTCGCCGATAGCTTCGGCGGAGAGGAGTATCCGCTCGGCATTCCAGCCGTCGAGCACGTATCGAAATCCTTCGCCGACCTCGCCGACAACCGCGCTGGCCGGTACCCGCAGGCGCTTATACGTCACCTGGTTGGTCGCATAATTGAACATTGTGCGGACTTTTGTCACTTCGAGAGCATCCGGCTGTTCGACGCGCACCTGTCGGAGGTCAATGAGGAAGAGTGTCAACCCTTTGGTCTTCTCCTTTTCGTTCCGCGGGGATGTACGAACGAGTGCGAAGAGAAGATCTGATTGGTCGATCCTGCTCGTCCAGGTCTTCTTGCCATTGATCACGTATTCGTCGCCCACTTTTTCGGCGGTGCTGACGATACGGGTGGTGTCGGAGCCAGCATCTTCGGTGATAGAGAACGCCTGCAGCCGAATTGTACCGTTGGCGATTCCCGGCAGATAGGCGGACATTTGTTCTTGGCTGCCGTGATTCAATAGTGCACTCATCGTGTACATCTGTGCATGGCACGCTGCCGAGTGGCCGCCGGAGCGATTGATTTCCTCCATCACGATCGATGCCTCTGTCAGGGTCCACCCGAGGCCGCCGTATTCGCGTGGGATAAGAGACGCTAGAAGTTTGCTTTCCGTCAATGCCGTCACAAACTCGTAAGGGTATTCGCGTTCCAGGTCGAGGGCCCGCCAGTAGGCATTCGGGAACTTCGCACAGATGTCCCGCGTGCGACGGCGAATGTCGGCATAGCTGTCGGTGGTAGGCATCGATTTCCTTCGAGCAGTGGGGAAATAAGCACCGGCAATGCTGGCACCGGCCAATAATATGGAATATATTCCTGATACGTTGTGGAGTCAAGCCATCGACAGTTTAGGGAAACTGGTGCGCAAACTCAGGCTAATACAGTAATGTTCGATAGAAAATACTGTATTTTTGCCTTCGAACACCGTAAAGGAGTGTCATGTCGGGAGTCGCCACACAGTCGTCACAATGGGAGGGCCGCTTCTTCGAAGATTTCGCCGTTGGGGACATCTACTACCACCCGCAAGGAAAGACAATCACGAGCGCCGACAACCAGTGGTTCACGCTACTCACGCAGAACATGGCGAAAACCCACGTCGATTCGAACTTTGCACTGCAGACCGAATACAAGCTCCCACTCGTAAACTCGACGTTCACACTCGCGCTCGTCACCGGCCAGTCGACGATTGACCTCTCGTTCAACGTCTACGCCAACCTAGGGTGGGACACGGTTCGCTTGCCGAATCCCGTCTTTGAGGGGGACACGATCTATTCACGGTCTAAGGTCTTGGCGCTTCGGGATTCAAAGTCGCGGCCCGCAGTCGGCATCGTGACCGTCGCCTCGGAGGGATACAACCAGAAGGGCCACATCGTCGTCAGATATGAGCGCACGTTCATGGTCTACCGGCGCGGGCAGGACCCGCAGCTGGCGGCGACGCGACCGGACGAATCAACCCTTCCGAAGGTCAGGGGATGACCGTGCAGCACACGCCGATGCCGCAGTCAGCAAACACGCGACCGTTGAGCGAGACGGAGGCTGCAGCAACGAGTGATTTGACGTTCCTTTTCGTTCCAGGCGATAGGCCAGAACGTTTCACCAAAGCGTGGAACTCCGGTGCTGACGCCGTGATCATCGACTTGGAAGACGCTGTCGGTGAAACGTCTAAGCGCGCCGCATTAGCCAACGCGAGCAACGCTCTTGGCGCTGGCAAGTTGAACGCATATGTTCGACTGAACGGATACACCACTGAATGGTTCGCCGAGGAGATCGAAACTTTTGCGACGCTGTCACAGCGGGCAGACAGCGGGTTGCGTGGGATCGTGTTAGCGAAAGCCGAATCCGCCGAATCGGTGCGCTATGTGCGTTCACGATTCCCCGACGAGGTGCAGGTCATCCCTCTCATCGAGAGTGCACGCGGCGTCCATCGGGTGCCGCAGATCGCAGAAGTGGTTGGCATCACCCGCTTTGCGCTCGGCGCGATCGACCTCGCGGTCGACCTCGGGGCAGACCCGTTAGGTGACTACCTCAACTATGTGTGGACCCACCTCGCGGTGGTCTCCCGCACGTTCGGAATGCTACCGCCGATTGGTGCCCCGTCGCTTGCGATCTCGAACCTCGACTTGGTGCAAGAGTTGGCGCATCGTGTTCGCGGCTTCGGTTTCGGCGGTCAGCTTTGTATCCACCCGAAGCAGCTGGAGGCGGTACGGGCAGGATTCCGTCCGAGCGACGATGAGATTGCGTGGGCGACTGAAGTGGTGGGCTCGCAGGGCGCCGCGATCGCGGTGGCCGGAGCGCTGGTCGACAAACCAGTTCGAGATCAAGCCCAGCGAATCCTCGACCGAGCGCGCGGTGAAATGCGATGATGCACAAACCGCTCGATGGAATAACCGTTGTGGCACTCGAACAGGCAGTGGCCGCCCCTTTCGCCACACGGCAGCTAGCTGATCTGGGCGCGCGAGTCATCAAGGTCGAACGAAGTTCAGGAGACTTCGCTCGTGGTTATGATGCGAGCGTTCATGGCCAGTCGAGCTACTTCGTCTGGCTGAACCGCGGGAAAGAGAGTATTGCTCTCGACCTAAAACAGCCGGACGACCTGGCCTTACTCAAACGGATAATCGGCACAGCGGATGTCTTTGTGCAGAACCTCGCCCCAGGCGCGGTCTCTCGTTTGGGGCTCGGGGAGACGGATCTTCGAGCCGAGAACAGCAAACTCATCCATGTCAGCATCAGCGGTTATGGCCCGGGCGGCCCCATGGAGCACAAGAAGGCGTACGACCTTCTTATCCAGTGCGAGGCTGGACTCCTGAGCGTCACCGGGTCGCCAGAATCAGCTGCGAAAGTCGGAATCTCCATCGCGGACATTGCGGCAGGCATGTACGCTTACACGGGCATTCTCACCTCTTTGATCAACAGAGCGCGCACGGGTAACGGCGACGCGCTGGAGATCTCGATGCTCGAGGCGTTGGGTGAGTGGATGGAGCAGCCAGAACTGTATGCACGTTACCGTGACCACGGACAGCAGCCGAGGTCGGGAGCACAGCATGCGACCATTGCGCCGTATGGGCCATTCGACACCGTCGACGGTGTCGTATTCTTCGGAATTCAGAACGAGAGAGAATGGCTCGCGTTCTGCGACGTCGTATTGGGCAAATGCGACGTCGCCCAAGATCCCGATTTCGCGGGGAACACTGCCCGTGTGTGCAATCGGGGCCGGCTTCACGATGCGATCGACGCCGTCCTCGCCGACCTGTCAACCCATGAAGTGCTGCAGCGATTGGATGCGGCCGGGATAGCGAACGCCCAACTGCGCGACATGCACGGCTTTTCCCAACATCCGCAACTTGAAGCTCGCGCACGCTGGGCGGACATTGAAACACCCGCGGGAGTTGTCCGCGCACTCCGACCGCCGGTTGTCAGCAGCACGTACGAACCGATGATGCGCGCTGTTCCGAGCGTCGGTGAACACACAGAGTCGATCAAGAGAGAGTTCCCGGAGGAACGATGAGCACCAGAACGATGGCCGAACGCCTCGCCGAGCACGTGGTCGCCGCGCACATTGTCGATGACGAGTTGAGCGACCAGATCCGGCTGTTCATGCTCGACTATCTAGCGGTGACCGTCGGGGGGATCGACCGTCTCTCCGCAGTCGCCGCTCGCACAGCGGTAGACACGGAACCGAGCCAAACGACGGCCCGCCCGAGTGCCATCGCCGGGACGGGTCGGTGGGCGAGTATCGAGGATGCCGCGCTCGTGAACGGCATCACATCGCATGGGCTCGAGCTCGACGACACGCACGAAGCTGGATCAATGCACCCCGGTGTCGCGATCTTCCCAGCTGCCTTCGCATACGCGGACAGCCACGAAACCGATATGGAAACGTTCGTTCGCGCGATAGCAGTCGGATACGACGTAATGTGTTCCATCGGCGTGCTTGTCGGCGCCAAAGAGAGCTACCATCGCGGCTTCCACCCGACCGCAATCTGTGGTGTCATCGGTGCGGCAGCTGCGATCTCGGTCATGATGGGGCTCGATAGAACGGCCGCAAGCCACGCTCTCGGGCTCGCTGCGAACATGGCAGCTGGGAGTCTCGAATTTCTCGCCAACGGGTCGTGGACCAAGCGGCTGAATGCAGGGCACGCGGCTTCGACGGGTATCCGGGCGGCTCGATTGGCTCAGGCGGGCTTCACGGCGCCTGCCAACTATCTTGAAGGTCGCGATGGATTCCTCCGCCAGTACGGCGAAGGCGACTCCAGCCAACGGGACCTGGTGCTTTCGTTCGGGTCAGGGGTGCGAGAGACCAGCATTAAGTTCTACCCATGCTGCAGGTACATGCACGGCAACATCGATTTGCTCCGCGCAATCCACGATGAGCATCCGGAGCTGTCGCTCGACTCAGTGACTCTCATCGAGGCCGCCGTCATCAGCGCCGGGGCGGCGCTGATCTCTGATCCGCCCGTGAAGAAGCTCAACGTCCAATCAACTGTGGACGCCCAATTCAACATGCCCTTCGGGGCGGCACTCGCCTTGTCGACAGGCAAAGCGACCGTTGATCAGTTCGACGATGCCGTTCAGGTGGCGTCGCAGCTCGCAGATGTAATGGCAAAGGTGCGCTGCTACACCAGTCCGCGAGTGGAGGCTGCGTTCCCTGGGTCGTGGCAGGCGGAGGTCAAGGTTCATTTGGGGGATGGCACCATTTTCGAACGATATGCGAAATCATTCGCCGGGTCACCGAATGACAATGCAACCCACGAAGACATCCTCGATAAAGCGGGTGACCTGGTGACGCCGTTATGGGCGGCCACCGTTTTCGCGGCTTCCGAAGCATTGACATCGAGAGACATCATCGATTCCACACGTGTCTTGGTGGGATAACGTTCGAGCGGGGTAGAAATATATGCTGTTCCTATATATAGAGTTTAGAAGGAGCGTGTATATAGAGTTTAGAAGGAGCGTGGAAATTGGCGCCAAGCGAACGCGGGCGTGGCCGCGCCCAACTGAGTGACGAGGCTGCATCATATATTCGTGGCATGATCATGGCCGGGGAGCTGCAGCCGTTCGAGTCGGTGAGAGCCGATCTCATTGCCGAAACACTCGACATTTCGTCGACGCCCGTACGCGAGGCCCTTCAAGCACTTCGCGTCGAAGGATTTCTGACTTTGATTCCGCGCCGCGGATTCACGGTTGCGCCACTCGTCGGAGAAGACATCCGCGATCTGTATAAGGCCCAATCGCTCATTGCGGGCGAGCTGGCGGCCAGGGCCGCCGAACGGGCCACCGATGATGACATCGCCGAGCTGCAGGCTCTGCATTTCGAACTTCTAGCCGCCGCGAATCGGGGCGCCCACGAAATGCTCGAAGAGAAGAACCACGAATTCCACCGTCACATTAACGTGATCGCTGGGTCGCAGAAACTGCGTTGGGTGCTCGGTCTCGTTTCGCGCTACGTCCCTCGACGGTTCTACGCGCAGATCCCGGGTTGGCCGAAAGCAACGTCGGACGATCACGCCGGCGTTCTTGACGCGATTCGTCAACACGACGCTGAGGGCGCGCGCCGCGAGATGCAGGGTCACATCGTCAAGGCGGGCGAGCTGCTTGTGCAGCACTTCGATTCTCGGGTAGCGGTCGGCACGGCTCGGGGCACCGAAATCCCCTGACGCTCCTTCGAAGCATCGGCCCGCTTCAATTGATGAATAGGCAGCCATCGTTCAGTGGCGCCGACGGTGATTTGCGTTGTCCAACCAATTGACGAAAGCATATCCTGTCAAATGTATTCAACTCAGGCGCGGTTAGGTTTTTCGCGAAGAGCCGTCCGCGGACCTCCTGCTGCTGAATCCGGGCTCACCCGCTGATCGCCACCGTCATCTGGCCTGCACGTACCTCACGGCGGTCGTCAACGACGGGATGCTACGCGAGGTCGCCCCGGTCAGCCTCGGCTAGCTCATTCACAGGCGTCGGGGCGCGCGCACCCACGGGGACATTGATCTCGTAGCCCCTCGATTGCAGGTACACCACGTGACTCGCGGTTTCCGACAGTGCCAAGCGAAGTGACAGGGCTTGCAAGGAGTCCCAACCCCGTGACCACGTCAGGTGCTGGGCGATCTCCCAAACGGTGCGGGGGCTTCGTTCGTCCAGGACCTCAAGCACTTCGGCCGCCCGGCGAAGGTTGTGCTCAACAAGTTGCTTCACCCTGCGCCGCATGCCGGTGAACCGGTATTCGTGGGCAGGACACACTTCCATGTCATCCTCGAATCCGATCCGCTCAAGCGACGCGAAGTAATCCGCCAAAGGGTTCGCTGGGCCCGGAGTCTCGAAGGTGACATGCGGCGATATGCGAGGGAGCACGTGGTCTCCGCTGAAAATCAGACCGCGGGCCTCATCTATGAGACACACATGCCCAGGCGAATGCCCTGGGGTGGCGATAACGCGCACGCACAGCCCGGGCGCCGGAAGCAGTTGACCATCGGCGAGCCTCAGATCCGGGAGCGCCAAGCCGCGAAGGCCGGCAACCTTTTCGGAGGTCACCGTGAGCTTATGCAGCATCCCGCCCCGAACCCCCCATACTGCCAACTGGTTGCGGTCCGCCGCGATCGCAATGGCGTCATCGGACGATACGTCCCGCACTTCATGCTCGCCTAGAGCAAGCCATGCTCCCGATGTCTCCCTCAGCCGTTCCGCCATCCCGAGGTGGTCGGAGTGGTAGTGCGTCGCCACAATTCCGGTTAGGTCGGTCACGGCCAGCCCGGCCTGTCGTAGTCCGGCACCCAGGTGGCGCCAGCCGACTTCGCTGTCCGCCCCCGGGTCCACGAGCACAGCTCCCTCGTGGCCGAGCAGCAAATAACTGAGTGTGTATCGCATCGGGTTGTCGAGGAACGGAATCGGAATCGACCAGACGCCGTCGCGGACACACTCGACTGGGGGCAGAACCCTGTCAGCCCAAGCGTTCTTCTGGACATTACCGGTGACGGTGATCAACGTGTCTCTCACAGAGTCCTCCACCTTCCGATGTCGTTCGTCGGACACGGGCGCCTGGAGTCAACTTTCGCTGACTTCTGCTTCGATACGGTTCCAGACCGTGGTGGCAATCGGATCAGCCTTCTCTTCAAGCAGGTGTCCCACAAGACCGATTGCACGTGCCATGACCCCGAGCCCGCGGGCCACATGGGCCGGAACTCCGAGCGTGGACGCAAGCGCACCGATCGCGCCAGTGGCGTTCACCGGGAGCACCCTTCCGGAACGCTCCGATGCAATCCTGGACAGCGCTTCGACCAACCGCGACGACGAATCGTCAAACCCCAATTCGCGTCCCAGCCGCAGCAATTTCTGCGCGCGAGGATCGACCGGTTTGTGGACTGGGTGGCCGAGCCCTGGGATCATGCGTTTGTCGGTGGAATATTCGGCGACGATTCCCTCTGCCAGGGCGTTGATCTGCTCGTCGCTCATCCGCTCGTCGGCACTGATCCGGTCGGCGCCCGATTGGGGCAGCCGTTCCTGGCAAATCTTTGCAGCACCCTCGATTGTGCCAACGAAGGTATTACCGAGGCCCAGGATGCCCGAAGCGACAGCTCCCTGCAGCGATTCGGGGGCGCCGAGATAGGTCATCCGTGCGGCAATCGCGCTGGGAGTGACACCATGTTCCACGAGGGTGACGACCAGAGCGTTGAACAGCGTTGATTCACGCTCGTCAGGGAGACGCTTGAAAAGTTCGAGGTAAGCGAAATCTCCCAAGTTGACGGTGCCGAGCATCGCAACCAGATCCTGGCCAAAGACAGTGACGGTGCTGGGCGTTGAGCGGGACATCGCGGATCGGATCGTCTTTGGAGTTCTGCTGACGGTTGTTGACATCATGGTTTCCTTTCCCGGCCTATGCCGGAAGTAAGCGTTGCGTCAAATCAAGGTTGTTAAATGTGGCGTCCGCCAGCGATCTCCAGCACAGTCCCAGTCACGTAGCTGGACATGTCGCTGGCTAGGAAAAGCACCACCGACGCGACCTCAGACGGCTCGCCGGCGCGGCCCATCGGGACTTCGGCAAGTTTGGCTGCCATCACGTCCTCGCGCATACCGTCGGTCATTGGGGTGCGAATGAGGCCCGGCTGGATTGCATTCACACGAACACGAGCGAAACCGACTTCCTTGGCTGCGGCCTTCGTCAGGCCCACGATGCCAGCTTTCGCCGCACTGTAGTTGGTCTGACCTATCATTCCGACCTTGCCGGATATAGAGGAAACGTTAATGATCGAACCACCGGTATCCTGCTCCCGCATAACCCTGGAGGCTGCGCGGGTGCCCAGCCAGCAGCCCTTCAAGTGCACAGTGATGACTTGATCGAACTCATCACTGGTCATCTTCCGCATTGTCGCGTCGCGGGTGATGCCCGCGTTGTTGACCATAACGTCTACAGAGCCGAAGCGGTCTTTAGCTGCGGAAATCAGCTCATCCACGTTGTCCTCCTTGGTCACATCGCAGGGCAGGCCGTAAGCGCGCGGCCCGACGCCGAGGTTCTCCGCAGCGGTTACGACCCCTTTCGCGTTCAGGTCACCCAGAACGACGTTTGCACCCTCTCTGACAAAGGCTTCCGCGACCGCGTAGCCCAGGCCCTGCGCGCCACCGGTTATCACGGCGGTTCGTCCGTTAAGCAGTCCCATGTGTTCTCCTCTTTCCTCAATCGAAAACTGAATCGACGCTATTCCTATGGCACCATGAGCCGAATCTGTTCGGCCACGCAGGCTGGCCGGTCCGAGCCTTCCAGTTCGACCGTATGCTGCACTATGACGCGAGTTCCAGCAGGACCTGAGGTCATCGAAATCAAAACGGGCCGATTCCGTACGCGGGAGCCGACCAGCACTGGGGCCAAGAATCGGACTTTATCCAGTCCGTAGTTCAATACCATTGCCAAGCCGTCTACCCGGTAGACTCGCTCGCTGAGGAGCGGCAGCAGTGCCAATGTCAGGTAGCCGTGCGCGATTGTCTTCCCATACGGACCAGATGCAGCCCGGATTGGCTCGGTGTGGATCCACTGGTGGTCGCCTGTGGCATCGGCGAAAAGATCGATCCTTGCTTGATCGATGTCAAGCCAATCACTCACTCCGAGTTCCTGTCCGACCAAGGCCGCGAGCTGGTCAAGCCCTTCGATGACGCGCACGCTAGTAGCCCTGCCTGACCGAGCGCACTTTGAGCAACATGCCTATGTCGCCGACCTGTACCGGTTCATCGTGCTGGTTCACGAGCGTGAAGCGACGGCCGACCACGGCCGCATCCCCCCGAGAGGTCCGACGTGCGGAGATGATCTCCATCAGGCAATGCAGGGTGTCCCCGACCAGAATCGGCTTCGTGAATTTCCAGTTTTCGATGTCGGTCATTGCGATGGCCGACTCCCTGAACCACCCCGCCTGTCCCATCATCCCGGTGATCATCGCCAGACCGAATACTCCATGTACCAGTCGTTCGCCGTACCTCGTCGTCCGCGCGTACTCAGCATCGGCATGAATTGGGTTCCAATCGCCGGAGAGCATGGAGAACATCGTTAAATCCGCTTCCGTGGCGGTGCGGCCTTGCGATTTGAACACATCACCGATAGTGAGGTCTTCGAAATGGAGCCCATCAGCCGGCGGAAGCGCGTAGGCGCCATCAATCGCGGTCACAGGAGATCCCAGATTTCCTGAGGATTTACGTCTGCCGTCGACTTGTTCAGCGCTATCCTGCCACGGTTCACCACAGCGACGCGATGCGCGACTCTGAGCGCTTTTTCGATGTTCTGTTCCACCATGATGATAGTGATCCCATATTCTCGATTGATCTGGTCCGTGACTTCCATGACCCGCTCCACCAAGTTGGGCTGAAGCCCCACTGAGGGCTCGTCAAGCATCAGGAGTTTCGGGTTGGCCAGCAGTGCAATCGAGAGGGCAACCATCTGGCGCTGACCACCACTCATCGTCCCGACGAGCTGTTTCTCCCGCTCGGCCAGGGCGGGAAAGAGCTCGTGAATGGTTCCGATGTCGATTCGGCCGTCCGTCGCAGCCAGGTCGAGGTTGTCCCCGACTGAAAGGTTTTCGAAGTAACCCCGTTGTTGGGGAACAAGGCTGATCCCGGAATTCACGACCTGCGGAGTACTGAGCTTCGTGATATCGGCGCCCGAGAAGGAAAGACTGCCCTCTCGCGCCCTGACCAGGCCCATGACAGTGCGCAGAAGGGTGCTCTTGCCGGCTCCGTTGTGACCGAGAACAGTGAGGAACTCTCCCTCCTCAACAGTGAGGGAGAGCCCCTGCAGAACATGTTGGCCGCCCACCCTCGCGTGGATATCCCGGATATCCAGCTGAACAGTGGTCGTCTTAGGCTCCGAAATAGACTTCACGGAGTTCCTCCATTTCCATCAGCTTCTCCGGAGTATCGACGGCAAGCACGTCGCCCGTGGCCATGAAGACAGCCTGGTCACAGAGTTCCCGAACCAGCAACATGTTGTGCTCCACCATGAGAACCGTTCGGCCATCGGAGATCAGCTTTGCAAGGAGTGCGCGGAACTGGTCAAGTGAAGCCTCGTCCAACCCGGACGTCGGTTCGTCCAGCAGCAATAAGCGGGAGTCGGTGGCGAGGAGGCGAGCAATGGAAACCAACTTCTGTTCGCCGTACGACAGGTTGCTCGCCGGTTCGTTGCGGACCTTCGGGTTGATGCCCACAAAGTCGAGGCACGCATGCACGTGTTCCATGGTTTCCTTCTCGCGCCTGTGCACGTGCACTGGGGCGAAGAGAACCTGGAAGAATCCTTCCCCCGGCTGATTCTGGACGCCGACCGCAACGTTTTCAGCGACCGAGAGCCGGGGAAGCAGACGCACGTCCTGAAACGTGCGGGCGATGCCGTGTCTCACGCGCTCCTGGGCGGTAACGCGCGTGATGTCGGCGCCTCTGAAGGTGACCGCTCCCGAATCCACTTGGATGGTACCGGTGATCATGTTGAACACGGTAGTTTTTCCGGCACCGTTCGGGCCGACGAGACCTGTGACCTTATTCTCCTCCACGCTGAACGTAGCGTTTCGCACAGCGTGGAGGCCCCCGAAGTGTTTATTCAGATCTGTGATCTCAAGCAGCATTTTCTCCCACTTCCACGCTTTCCGTCGCATCGTTCGTCCGGTCTCGGCGCCATCGCTGTCCTTGAGACAGCTCTCCGAACATCCCCTGGGGTCGAACGAACATCAGTACGACCAGTAGAAGTCCGAAGAAGACCTGTTGTAGGGGCCCGGCCACCGAATACGGCAGTTGTAGAAACTTGAAGGCCTCCGGGATCAGCGTGATAATCGCGGCTCCCAACAGGGTGCCGGGAACGGAAGTCATACCGCCGACGACGATCATGGTTACGATCGTCACCGAGGTACTGACTTCGAACGACCCTGGGCTGATGTACATCAGGTACTGCCCGTAGAGCACACCGGCCGCTCCCGCGAAGCCGCCCGAGACGACGGTGACGAGCACCTTGGTCGAAGCAATCGGCTTGCCCATCGTCGCGGCCACCATTTCGTCGTCGCGAATCACGTGCAACATACGACCGAATGGAGAATGCACAATGAACCAGGTGAACGCGGTGACCACAACGACTGCGATGAGGCAGAGCACGAGGAAGGCACCTTCGGTGAAGAACTCAAGGGGGCCGACGCTCGGCCGTAGGATACCGGGGATTCCGTCCGTGCCACCGGTCACGCTTCTCCAGTTCTGGAAGACACTCGACGCGACGACCTGGAGGGCGAAGGACGCCACCAGGAAGTAGTCACCGGTCACACGCAGCGAAGGTATGGCCATGATCGCGCCGGCGAGCCCCGCAACCAGAACTGCGACGACCAGGGCTGGCAGCACATCCCACTGCAACTTCACGGTCAAGAAGGCAGACGTGTATGCACCGATGCCGAAAAGTGCAGCGTGAGCCATGGAAAAGATCCCGAGGTGCCCGGTGAGCAGACCGAGAGACACGGACAAGATCCCGAAAATCGCGATCAGCGTGAGTGATGAAATGACCAAGCTCATGCGAGCCTCCTCCTCCGTGTCGGGAGTGACAGTTTGTGCAGACCTTGCGGGCTGATCGTGATCAACGCGAGGAACGCGATGAACACGGCGGCCAGCGTCCACTCCGAACCCATCCAGAGGAGAAGGACGTGCTGTAGGACGCCGAGCAGCATTGCGGCCAGGAAGGCTCCCCGCACGCTGCCGATACCTCCGATGAAGACCACCATGATGGCGATGATGAAGAACTGTTCGCCGAGCCCGGGAAGCATCCCGGTGTCAGCCGCGACATAGACGCCCGCGATCGCTCCGAAGAATGATCCGACCGCATACACCAGTAACAGCACGGTCATCGGTTTACGTCCGAACAGCTGGAAGAACTCTGGGTTGCCTGAATACGCCTTGACCAGCTTGCCCGCCTGAGTCTTCTCTAGGCAGACGATCAGGCCTGCGACTAGACCGAACGAGAGCAGGATGATCAGCAGCTGACCCCAGGTAAGGCTCCACGGGCCTAGTTGCTGCACATGGCCGAACCATTCCCCGAGACCGGGCTTGGCCGGACGTGCACCAAGCCCGATGGTGAAGATGTTATCCAGGACGACTAGCACTCCGAGTGAAACCAGGAACAGAATGAACCCCGCACCACCCCGACGGGTGAGCGGAACATACAGGAATCTGACAATTCCCATGCCCATGAGAACGGCGACCGCGATGGCCAGCAGAGCTGACAACGCCGGATGAAGCCCGAGGAATGCGGTACAGATATAGGTCAGGTATCCGGCGCTCGCGAAGACTGCTGCATGCGCGATGTGGAAATGCATGGTTGCGCCCAGGATCAGCGCAAGCCCAGCAGCCATCAACGCGTACAGCGAACCGGCCACAAGCCCGTTGAGCACCAATTGCACGAAGAGTGTCATAAGCGTCCCTTTCGAGGAATCAGAAACAGGGACTAACTGCCATAGTTTTCGTGAGTAACTATCGTCTGACCACCGCGGATTTCCGCGATGCTGATCGGGCGGCTTACTGAACCACTTTCGTCAAAGACGAGCTCTGATCCATAAACGGAATCGAACGTCTTGATCTCACGAATGGCATCTGCTATCGCTTTGCCGTCCGGGTCCACGGTGCCGCCATTGCTGGCCTTTTCATAGGCCTCCGCGAAGACCATCACGCCGTCGTAGTAGTTGCCGATAAAGCCGTTGTCGGGAGCGACGCCGAATTCGTCGGTGTACTGCTTGATGAATTCATCCGACGGATTGAATGGAATGACCGTGTGGATCAGCCCTTCGGCGGCGGGATTTGCGAGGACATCGGCGATCGCCACCCACGAGGTGTTCGCCAGTGGTACGTCCCACCCGATTTCGCGCACCTGGCTGATGATGTTGTTGGCATCGAGTCCATAAGCGCCGATCATCAGGACATCCGCGCCCGAACTCTTGAGCTTGGTGAGCTGCGATCGGTAGTCTGTCCCCTGGTACTCCGCGCCCTCGACAGCCACGATTTCTCCGCCGGCCTTTTCATAGCTCCTCTTGAAGTTCTCATATGCCGAAACGCCACCGTCATCGCTGGTGTGAATGACCGCGGCCTTCGTGAAGCCCGATTCGTCGTGCAGGTACTGGGCAAGCACTTCGCTCTCCTTGTTCAGCAACGGAATTGTGTTGAACAAGAATGGACTAGCGTCGTTCAGGAGGTCGCTCTGAGCGCCGCCGTTGATCATCGGGATTTCGCGCTGGTTCGCGATCGGGAGCAGTGCCAGAGTCTGTATGGAGGAACTGCTCATGACGAATCTCACATCCTCGCCGATCAGGCGCTGCAGCGCCTGCACCGCGGGATCCGGTCGCTGCTGAGTGTCTTCGATCTTGAAATTGATCTTCGTCTTGCCGTTGAGGCCACCCGCCTCGTTGATGTGCTTTACGGCGAGCGAGGACGCCTTCGAGAACCAGTCTCCATAGGCAGCAGCGGGGCCGCTCATGGCAAACAGGCCGCCCATGAGCACGGACTCCGGAGCATCGCCGGTTGAAGCGGGGCCGACGTCCGAACTGGCACAGCCGAAAAGGCCGACGACGACGGCCATGGCGGCGCCAGCGAGGAGTGCGCGTTTTGCGATCATGTTACTTTCCCTCCATTGGGAAGTCAGTGGGCCACCGGAACGACGGTGTCCCCGTTTGTCAACGTGCGCAGGCATTTCACCGTGATTGGCAGTGAGCTCGAGCACTTGGATGAGACTGATTGCATACAATACGTGTCTTGGGAACTCTAGACCAATATAGTTTTCGCTGCAAGCAACCCGTTCGAGCATTCTCATGTTCATGGATTGCATACGAATCTGAGAAAAAATGTCTGTTCGCGTCGGGCTTCATATATCGCCCGCGGCCTCGAGCGATGCCACCTTCTCGTCGTCGTAGTTGAGGATCGTTTGCAAGACCTCGCGAGTGTGAGCGCCGAGGCTCGGGCCTGTTGACCTGATTCTTCCCGGCGTACGCGATAGCTGTGGCATGACGTTCGGCATCGGAACCGTGCCGATGACGCTGTCTTCGACCCAGGCTACCGACTGACGCGCCTGCACCTGGGGGTCAAGGAGGATATCGGAAGCGCGGTTGATCTTGCCGGCGGGGACTCCCGATTCGTGGAGCAGTGCGAGCAGCGTGTCGGCATCGATGGCGCTTGACCAATCAGCAATGAGCCTGTCCAAGGCGTCCATGTTGTCGCCGCGGCCCAGATGGGTGCGAAACATCTCATTGTTCGCCAAACCTGGCATGCCCATCGCTGCAGAAAGGCGTTTGAATACGGTGTCCTGGTTGGCGGCGATGATGATCGAATACCCGTCACGCGTGGGATAAGCGTTCGACGGGGCTATGCCGGGAAGAACGGCACCACTTCTCTCCCGCTGATGCCCGAACACGTGGTAGTCCGGTAATAGCGATTCAGTAAGCGACAGAACCGACTCGTAAATCGAGGTGTCGATACGTTGGCCGACGCCAGATGCCGTTCTCTCGTGAAGAGCGGCGAGCACTCCGATCGTGCTGTAGATCCCTGCGAGCGAATCTCCGAGTGAGAGCCCCGTTCGACTGGAGGGCAGGTTGGGGTGACCAGTGATGTTGCGCAGTCCGCCCATAGCCTCACCGATGGACGCGTATCCAGCTCGCTGGGCATAGGGTCCGGTCTGGCCGAAGCCGCTGACTTGCGCGACTATGAGTCGGGGATTGGCTTGCGTCAGATCATCGGGATCCGAACCCCACCGGGCAAGCGTGCCCGGACGAAAGTTTTCGATCAGCACATCTGCGGTGCCAACGAGGTCGCGAAAGACGGCTTGGCCTGCGGCAGACCTCAGATTGAGAGTGACCGACTTCTTGTTCCGTCCCAGCAGGGCCCACCAGACACCAGCGCCGTCTTCCGTATGCTTACCCCAGGTCCGAAATGCATCACCGACGCCGGGGAGCTCGATCTTGATGACCTCGGCGCCGAGGTCTCCAAGCAGCTGGCCACAATAAGGGCCGGCTATCAACGAACCGGCTTCAACGACTCGCACGCCTTCAAGTGGCCCAGCGTTCATCACTACCTCCATATTGCATGCAATCGACTGCACCTCTGAATTCATAAGGC
The DNA here is from genome assembly GCF_000421145.1 of Glaciibacter superstes DSM 21135. Classification (GTDB taxonomy): domain Bacteria; phylum Actinomycetota; class Actinomycetes; order Actinomycetales; family Microbacteriaceae; genus Cryobacterium; species Cryobacterium superstes. The sequence continues at coordinate 31,075 of NZ_ATWH01000004.1, forward strand.
AAGTGGTCTGGCGAACCAATTAACCGGACTTGCCGCTATTGGCTTGATTGCATACAATCATAGGGTGACGCCAATCGCAGGGTCAACCGCGGTACGTCCGTCCATCGATAGAGTGCCCGTCCGCTGGAGGAACCAAGGATGACAGGGATGCCACATTCTGAAGCGGGATTGCCCCAGCTCAGAACGAACGCAGCACGGACAACCCGAGAAGGCGCGGTGTCCGTCGCCTATGAGAAGATCCTCGCCAGAATAGTTTCGGGTACCGACGAGCCTGGGAAGCGTCTGCGGGAAGCGGGCCTGGCGGAGGAACTAAAAACGTCGCGAACGCCGGTTCGAGAAGCACTTCAACGCCTGGCCGCGGAAGGTCACGTGACAATCATCCCCAATCGTGGCGCCACGGTTTCGGTGGCTGACGGGGACGACCTCGAGGAACTCTTCGAGCTGAGAATGCTTCTCGAAGGATTTGCTGCCGGACTTGCCGCGCAGCGTATCGACGAGCCAGGCCTCAAGCGGCTCAAGGAGATCCAGCAGGACTTCGAGCGGGCGGCAGCATCGTCCTCCCCGGAGGAAATGTCGCGAATCAACCTGGCATTCCATCGAGCAGTAGTGGATGCGGCGCAGAATAGCCGGTTAGCGACTTTCATCTCAACCCTCACCTCGGCGAGCCTGGCACGAGCAACATTTGAAACCTACTCAGACGAACAGCTCGCGCGCAGTGTCAGTCAGCATCGACAGCTGATCGAGGGCATGGAACGGCACGATCGTCCGCTCGCCGAAATGGCCATGAAAGTGCATATCAGTGGTGCGAGGAACTCACTGAAGAATGACCTGCAAGCGCGACGAATAGTGAAGGAGGAGTCATCAAATGACCGCGATTGAAATCGTCGAAGTCGGTCCGCGCGATGGCCTTCAGAACGAAGCCAAAACTTTGGACATCGATGTTCGCGCAGAATTGATCACCCGACTGGTTGACGCCGGTGTTCGGAGAATGGAAGCGGTCAGCTTCGTCCACCCGAAAAAGGTCCCGCAGATGAAGGGCGCCGAGGACGTCTTAGCTGCAGTTCCCCTTGACCGCGGCGTTTCCTACATCGGACTCGTTCTGAACCAGAGAGGGGTGGAACGCGCCGCCCTCACTCCCGTCTCCGAAGTCAATGTCGTGCTGCCGGTGACCGACGGCTTCAGCAGCAGAAACCAGGGCAAGACGGTGGCTGAGATGATCGAGGAAACCCGGGACTCGGTCGCCTTGGCCCGCGAAGCGCGGTTGAACATCTCGGTCACGCTCGCCGTCGCCTTCGGGTGCCCGTTTGAGGGCGAGGTGCAGCTCCCTCGCCTTCATGAGGTTGTACTCGCAGTCACCGACATGGACATCGATGAGATCGCCTTTGCAGACACGATCGGCGTCGCCGTACCCCGCCAGGTCAACGAAGTCGCCAGCATGGTCGGTCCTCTCCTGCACGGTCGGCGGCTACGATTCCACTTCCATAACACTCGCAATAGCGGATACGCGAACGCTCTGAGCGCCGCAGATATTGAGGGCGCCGGAACGATCGCACTCGACTCCGCTGTTGGCGGCTTCGGAGGCTGTCCCTTCGCCCCCCTCGCGACCGGCAACATCGGTACCGAAGACCTGCTGTATTCACTCCGCCGGAACTCGGGTCTGAGCGATGGCCTCGACTTGAAAGACCTGTGCGATACGGCCGATTGGCTCAGCGGGCACTTGGGCAGTCCCATCCAATCCCTCTTGCCGAAAGCCGGAGACTTCCCTCATTCGTCATGATCCGCCCCACCTTGAGAAGGGTAGGAAGCGGTTCCTTACGTATCAAAGGAGAGCGCAATCGTTGAATTATTGCTTGGCCGCACGTATATCAGCGGAGAACACCGTGTAATCGAGATGGATGATGGTCCGTCGGGCCCGATCTGGGGCTTCGACGGACTCCCCACAGGCCATGAGGCAGCGACAGAGACGCCCAAGTCTTCGAGCATGCCGGGATACGGGCTCAGCAGCCTGCTCAGTACGCTGCGGATCGACGCGCCGGGGTGGAATCTCGTTCGCTCAAAGTGGGAGTGCCAGCGGGCGATAACCGCGGGACAGACGGTTCGACATGAACTGATCGTCACACGCGTCCGCAACGGAATTACGGGCGGTTCGGTGTTGAACACTCGCGTGCGGCTGATAGCTGGAAACGACACGTTGGAGCAGGGCAGCTGCGAATTCACCTCGCCCGAAATCGCCGGCATCGATGCCGAGGACCGTTTTCAGTTCTGCACCGTCGAGTGGGGAAGGCAACTGGTCTCCCACCTCTCGAATGATGACCGATTCACCGACGCCATCAGCGCTTACGACGGCACTCTCGGCCTTTCTGACGGGGTGAACGAAGTCCACTTCCGCCTATACCGGGGCACCATCGTCGAGGTGACGCATCGCGCAATCCACGGCGCCGATTTCACGCTTTCGGCTGAAGACCATGTCTGGCTCGGACTCATCCTCGGAGAACGCAACGACTTCATGGACCGCGCGATGAAAGGTGAGTTCCGCACCTCAGGCAGTGGCTACGAATACTTGCGCATGACCAAGGCGCTGGTCTTCATCATCGACGCGGCCCGCGCGGCTTCACGAGAAGGAGGAACCCGATGACGTCAAATCTTCAGGCACGATATGTGGAGATTGAGGGCGCGTTGGCCTTCATCGAGGACTGGGGCGAAGGCACACCGCTTTTCTGCATTCACACCGCAGGCCAAAGTGGTGTCCAGTATCGTTATGCAGCCGCAGAGCTCGCTCTTCTCGGTTATCGGGTGATCGTTCCAGACCTACCTGGCCATGGCCGTAGCGAACCTCGGCCGGGTGGTGCGGTAACCGACCTCGGGGACTATGCCGGATGGTGCGTCAGTTTGATCGAGCACCTCCAGTTGAAGATGCCGGTAATCGTCGGCTGTTCGATCGGAGGCAAGATATCCCTTGACGTCGCCACCCGGATGGGCGACCGGATCAGCGCTATCATCGCGATGGCAGCCAGTGCGGAGCCTGGCCGAGCCAACGTCAGCGGTCTCAAACGCGAACTCGAAGACATTGCGGCTCCGAGCAGAACGGACAGGACCTTCTACGGCACTCGCGCCGTAGTCGGCTCTGCAGTGCCCGATGAGCAGCGAGACCTCATCGCCCGCATGCACTGCCGTGAGGATCCAGAAGTGTCCACGTCGGATCTTATCGGCTGGGGCAGCCATGACGTCGTCAGCACTTTGACGCAGATAACCGCGCCTGCCCGGCTGGTTCTCGGAACTGATGACTTGTGGGTTGACCCCAAAGCCGTCGAACGCACTGCAGCCGGGATCGATGGCGCCGAGTTCACCTACCTCAACGGCGTAGGTCACTATCCAATGGAAGAAATGCCGGACTTCGCCCAATTCATACATCAATGGCTGGCCCGCTCAAGTATCAGCACCGCGACGGAGGAACGATGAACGGCTTGTACAGCATCCTGAAGGATCTGACGACGAAGGATCCTTTTGCTCCGATCTTCCTGGAATGCATCCAGGACGACTACGTTGCCGTCAGCCGGGGCGAATTTCTCCGAGAAACGGATGCCATTGCCGCACTTCTTCGCGCGCAAGGCATCAGCTCGGGAGACTGTGTGGCGACCTGGCTGCCGAACTGGTCGACGGTCGTCGCCTGGCAATTCGCCGCCTCAGCGGTGGGCGCCCATGTAATCGGCATCAACACCCGCTACAACCTGGCCGAAGTGGGCCACGTGCTCCGGAAGGCCCGTCCGAAAGTCATCGCCATGGCGCACGGCTTTCAGCGCTTGGACCTGCTGGGAAAGGCGAAGGCTGCACTGCTCGAGATCGCCCTGGAGGAGATTCCTGCCGTGGTTCCCGTGGCAGGACCGGGGAACGGTCGCGTGCCGCAACCGCAGTCCTACGATTTGGGCGGCGGAGTTTGGTCAACCGACGGTGCTGCAGAGCGAGCCGCAGTCGCGCCCCTTCCGGCACCCGCGCGCACCGGCTCTGGTGCGGACTTGGCCGTCGCCTTCACGACATCCGGATCCACCGGTATGCCGAAACTGGCCGCGCACAGCGAATTCGGTGTCATCCATCACGCTTTCGCCGATGCATCCGGTATGGATTTGCAGGAGCGCGACGTAATGGTGGCCGCTGTTCCGTTCTCGGGCGTGTACGGTTTCAACCTCGTCTTAGCGACGATCGTCTCCGGAGCCGTCACGCTCCTGCATCCTGTTTTCAACGAGCATGAGCTCGTCGCTGCCATGGCCAAGTACAAGGTGACGCACTTCACAGGGGCGGATGACATGCTCACGCGGATGAAGACGGCCTGGTACGACAATCCTGTTGATCTGTCGGCGTGGCGTCGTATCCACATGGCGGACTTCCTCGGTCGCACCCATGAGATCGCACAGTGGGCTCAGGATGAATTCGGAACGATCGCTGCCGGAGTCTACGGCTCCTCCGAGCTGTTCGGGCTGCTCGCTTTCTGGCCACCCGAGACCGAGTTGCCCCGGCGCTGGAACGGCGGCGGAATCCCCGTCTCCACCGACATCAAGGCCCGCGTCGCAGACCCGTTCACCGGCGAAGTGCTGGAATCCGGCGAGGGTGAGCTGCAATTCCAAGGACCTAACGCGGTCGATGCCTATCTCGGCGATGAAGGTGAAGGCGCGAAAGCATTCACAGAGGACGGCTGGTTCCAGAGCGGTGACTTCGGCACCCTCACTGACGACGGGGGATTCGTTTATATCTGCCGCGCGGGCGACGTGCTGAGACTGCGCGGCTTTCTGGTGGAACCGGCGGAGATCGAACGCCGACTCGGCGAGCACCCAGCCGTGCACACCGCCAAGGTCGTCGGCCTGCGTGACAATGAAGGCGAGACGGTTGCCATCGGATTTGTGACCCTGACGGCAGGGGGAGAATGGCCCACCGGTGACGATCTGCGCGCCTGGTGCCGAGAGAGCCTGGCACGCTTCAAGGTCCCTGCGGTCATTCACGTGATTGAGGAGATGCCCACCACAGTCGGCACGAACGGAAGCAAGATCCGAGTCGCGACCTTGAGGGAATGGGCACAGGAGCGGATCACGTCGTGAATTACTAAATCGCGAAACGACGACATCCGCGTCGGGCTAGAAGTCCCAGTCCTCGTCTTCGGTGTTGACGGCCTTGCCGATCACATACGACGACCCGGAGCCCGAGAAGAAGTCGTGGTTCTCATCTGCGTTCGGCGACAGTGCAGACAGAATCGCCGGATTCACATCCGTCACCGTCTTCGGGAACATCGGTTCGTAACCCAGATTCATCAACGCCTTGTTCGCGTTGTAGTGCAGGAACTTCTTCACGTCTTCGGTCAGGCCGACACCGTCATACAGGTCCTGCGTGTACTGCACCTCGTTCTCGTACAACTCGAACATGAGGTTGAAGGCGTAGTCCTTGATCTCGTCGCGGCGCTCCTCGGATACCTTCTCGAGGCCCTTCTGGAACTTGTAACCGATGTAGTACCCATGCACCGCTTCATCACGAATGATGAGACGGATGAGATCGGCCGTGTTCGTGAGCTTGGCCCGGCTCGACCAATACATCGGCAGATAGAACCCGGAGTAGAACAGGAACGATTCGAGCAGGGTCGAAGCGACCTTGCGCTTCAGCGGATCATCACCCTGGTAGTAATCCATGATGATCGACGCCTTCTTCTGAAGGTTCACGTTCTCTGTCGACCAGCGGAACGCCTCGTCGATCTCCTTCGTCGAGCAGAGCGTCGAGAAGATCGACGAGTAACTCTTGGCGTGCACCGATTCCATGAACGCGATGTTCGTGTAGACGGCCTCCTCGTGCGGCGTGATCGCATCCGGAATCAACGACACCGCGCCAACAGTGCCCTGGATCGTGTCGAGCAGCGTCAGCCCGGTGAACACCCGCATGGTCAGCAGCTGTTCGTCTGGCGTGAGCGTATTCCACGACTGCACGTCGTTCGACAGCGGAATCTTCTCCGGCAGCCAGAAGTTGTTGACAAGCCGGTTCCAGACCTCGACATCCTTCTCGTCTTCGATCCTGTTCCAGTTGATCGCCTGCACGTGGTCGACCAACTTCAGCTTGTCAATCATTGTTGTTCCTTTGGTTCAGTGGAGAGATGCGACGTTCACCGGCGGTGGCATTAAAGTGCGCAGGAAACACAGCCCTCAATTTCGGTCCCCTCAAGCGCCATCTGGCGAAGGCGGATGTAGTAGATCGTCTTGATGCCGCTCTTCCAGGCGTAGATCTGGGCCTTGTTGATGTCGCGCGTGGTGGCGGTGTCCTTGAAGAAAAGCGTCAGCGACAGCCCCTGGTCGACGTGCTGGGTGGCCGCCGCGTAGGTGTCGATGATCTTCTCTGCACCGATCTCGTACGAGTCCTGGTAGTAGTCCAGGTTGTCGTTCGTCATGAACGGCGCCGGGAAGTACACCCGCCCGAGCTTGCCTTCCTTGCGGATCTCGATCTTCGAGGCGATCGGGTGGATCGACGCCGTCGAGTTGTTGATGTACGAAATCGAGCCAGTCGGCGGCACGGCCTGCAGGTTCTGGTTGTAGATGCCGTGTTCGATGACGGATGCCTTCAGCTCGGCCCAGTCCGCCTGGGTCGGGATGCGAACGCCGGCGTTGTCGAACAGCTCAGCGCCGCGTGCGGTGGCCGGCTCCCACACCTGGTCGGTGTACTTCTCGAAGAACGCCCCGGATGCATAGGTGGAGTCCTCGAAACCGACGAACGCCTTGCCCCGCTCAATGGCGAGCGTGTTCGATGCCTTCAGCGCGTGGAACAGCACGGTGTAGAAGTAGATGTTCGTGAAGTCGATGCCCTCTTCGCTGCCGTAGTACACCCGCTCGCGCGCCAGGTACCCGTGCAGGTTCATCTGGCCGAGGCCGATGGCGTGCGACTGGTCGTTGCCGTCTTCGATCGAGCGAACGGATGAGATGTGGCTCTGCTCAGAGACCGAGTTGAGTCCGCGAATGGCGGTCTCGACCGTGCGGCCGAAGTCTGGGGAGTCCATCGCCAGGGCGATGTTCATCGACCCGAGGTTGCAGGAGATGTCCTTGCCGATTTGGTCGTATGAGAGGTCTTCGTTGTACGTGGTCGGGGTGTTGACCTGGAGGATCTCCGAGCACAGGTTCGACATGTTGATGCGACCCTTGATCGGGTTCGCCTTGTTCACGGTGTCTTCGTAGACGATGTACGGGTAGCCGGACTCGAACTGGATCTCCGCGAGGGTCTGGAAGAAGTCGCGCGCCTTCATCTTCGTCTTCTTGATGCGCGGGTTGTCGACCATCTCCTGGTACTTCTCGCTCACCGAGATGTCGCCGAACGGCACTCCGTAGACCTTCTCAACGTCATACGGGGAGAACAGGTACATGTCCTCACCCTTCTTCGCGAGCTCAAAGGTGATGTCGGGGATGACCACGCCGAGGGAGAGCGTCTTGATACGCACCTTCTCGTCGGCGTTCTCACGCTTGGTGTCGAGGAAGCGCATGATGTCGGGGTGGTGGGCGTGCAGGTAGACCGCACCGGCACCCTGTCGGGCACCCAGCTGGTTTGCATAGCTGAAGGAGTCTTCGAGGAGCTTCATCACCGGGATGATGCCGCTCGACTGGTTCTCGATCTGCTTGATCGGTGCGCCGGCTTCACGGATGTTCGACAGCAGCAGCGCGACGCCCCCACCACGCTTGGACAGCTGCAGCGACGAGTTGATCCCGCGGGAGATCGATTCCATGTTGTCTTCGATGCGCAGCAGGAAGCAGGAGACGAGCTCGCCGCGCTGTGCCTTGCCAGAGTTCAAGAAGGTGGGGGTGGCCGGCTGGAAGCGGCCGGCGATGATCTCCTCGACCAGGTTCACGGCGAGCTCCTCGTCGCCGCCGGCCAGGCCGAGCGCCGTCATCACGACGCGGTCTTCGAATCGCTCGAGATAGCGCTTGCCGTCGAAGGTCTTCAGCGTGTACGAGGTGTAGTACTTGAACGCGCCGAGGAAGGTCTGGAAGCGGAACTTCTTCGAGTACGCCAGGTCGTTGAGCTTCGTGATGAACTCGAACGAATACTGGTCGAGCACAGCCTGCTCGTAGTACTCCTTCTCGACCAGGTAGTCGAGCCGTTCCTTGAGGCTGTGGAAGAACACCGTGTTCTGGTTCACGTGCTGCAGGAAGTACTCCCTGGCGGCCTCGCGGTCCTTGTCGAACTGGATCTCGCCGTTCGGCCCATAGAGGTTGAGCATCGCGTTGAGCGAGTGGTAGTCCATCCCCTGCCCTGAGGGGGCATCGATTACTGAGACTGACGCTTCCAAAATGATTCCAATCCTTCGTCGACGGTGCGCACATCGTCTAGTGTTCCGAATACTTCAACGCGATACAGGTGGGGAACCTTGCACTTGGCAGCGACGATGTCCCCCGCGAGACAATACGCCTCGCCGAAATTGGTGTTGCCGGCGCCGATGACGCCCCTGATCAGTGAACGGTTCTTCTCGTCGTTGAGAAACCGGATCACCTGTTTTGGTACCGCCCCGTGCCCGTTGCCGCCCCCGTAAGTCGGCAGGCACAGTACATACGGCCGGTCGACACGAAGCGGCTCATCCCTGGCATAGAGCGGGATGCGCTGAGCGGGCCGGCCAAGCTTCTCCACGAACCGGCGGGTATTGCCGGAAATACTGGAGAAGTACACGATTTCGGTCATCAGACACCCCCTTTTGCTTGGATCCCAGATTTGACATGGAGAGCGGGCCAAACCGTACGTGCGCCCCGACAAGCAGTGGCGCGGTGCGAGCGGGAGGGCTCAGGCGATGCGGTCGGCGAGTTCCTGGATCTTGTCTGGGCGGAATCCCGACCAGTGATCTTCGTCGGTGATGACAACCGGGGCCTGCAGGTAGCCGAGGGCCTTGACTGCTTCGAGCGCCTTCTCGTCGGCCGACAGGTCGAAGACTTCGTACTCGATGCCCTTGCTGTCCAGGGCGCGGTAGGTGGCCGTGCACTGAACGCAGGAAGGCTTGGTGTAGACCGTGATTGCCATCTCGATGTGGCCCTTTCTCGTCGTTCACAAACAGTGTTCATATCATGCAATATGCGGTGAAACCGGGGTCTTGCTGTAGTGCTTAACCCGTCTCTCAATACTACATCTAGTGATAGCAAATAGGAACGGCCACTACATGCAGTAATTACAATTGTGTAGTTATCCACCGGCATTCCACCAGTTCTCAACAGCCCTTTTTCGCATCAGAGGCCATTTCACGCGGAACCCGGACAAGTTATCCACAGGCACTCTCGAGGGTGATTTTTTGCCTGTGGAATTCTCTCCGGCGTGTCGCATTGTGGTGCGATGAATTGTGTTGGTGCCACTCTCGCACTCTCCCACGAGCCACCGACATGAGGCTGGCCCCTCAGGCGCGAGGCACATCGTGTTCGAGGAGGAAGCGGTGAAACAGCCGCGGAGAGATCGCGATATCCCAGGTCCACCGGCAGAAGCTGTTCACCAGCGGGCGCAGTTCGTCCTCGTGCAGCTTTTCCGCAACCACGACGTCAGCCGGGTCTCGGTCACCCAGCACCGCGCCGCGCGTGTACTTGAGCAGTCCGTCGAACTCCCCAATCTTGCGTACTCCCCGCCAAAAGTAGTCCACCCAGTAGTCGTTCCCGTTGACCGCGAAATGCACCTGCAGCTCTGGCACCTCGAACCCCAGCTCGAACATGCGCACTCGGCCGAGTGTTTCGCCCGGGTTGGCCGAAAGTGCGTTCGCGAAGTGGATCACCTGCCTGGCGCGTTGTGCCCCCGTGCGCGGATTCACCCTCTCCAACTCGGCGAGAAGATCGGCTTTGGTCAACGCGGGAACGCCACGAATGCCGAGTTTTGATTCATCGCGAACCCGCCGCTGTTCGACCCCCAGTGCGTGATCCACCATGACGACGCCCACGAGAAAGCTCGACGTCGTCGCCACGTCGATGAGCGTGCGCACAAGTGACGTCACCACAATGCCTTGGATTCGCACGGTGCCAGGCTGTGCCACATTCCGGTGACGGACGGTGAACCGTCCGTTGCTTCCGCCGGTTGCGTCCTCGTCGATCGTGTGAACCGCCCGTGGCCACGGGCCGACGGTAGGCAATCCGTGCAGCGCCGCCGCTGAGACGTGAGAGAGCACGGCCGGGCGACGCGCGCCCGCAGCCGTCGCCCGCACGAAGTAGACATAGCGCTCGTCGGCTGTCGCCGCTCGCCACTGCGAACCCTCGACGTACATTCCGTGGCGAACCCGCACCAAGACACCGCTGGAGACAAGTGATCCAACGCGGTGCGGCGAGATGCCCCGTTCTTGCAGTGCCGCAGTCGTCAACAATCCGGCATCGCGGGCGGCCACGGTCTCCAACTGATCCCTCATGGCGACCAGCATGGCCTGGTCACCAGCCCGCCATAGTGCGGACGGCCGAATCCGTGGAGAACACAGCCGCGCCATCCGTTGTGGAGGAGTGCCGCGTCTCGTGGCCGCGTCTCGTGTGCGAGTCGACAGCCCTGGCACTCAGAAATGTCCTGGGCACCCGCAATTGCGGGTGCCCAGGACATTTTCGGGTGCCGGCGGGCGCGGCGCGGGAGGCGCTACTTGTGGGTGCCGGCGGGCGCGGCGAGCGGCGCTACTTGCTGGAGCGGGCGGCGCGGCGCTTGTTCATCACGTCGAACGCGACCGCGATCAGCAGCACCATGCCCTTGATGAACTGCTGGTAGTCGGTTCCGACACCCATCAGCGACATGCCGTTGTTCAGCACACCCATGATCAGACCACCGGTGATGGCGCCGGTGATCGTGCCGATGCCGCCCTGCACAGCCGCGCCGCCGATGAAGGCCGCAGCGATCGCATCGAGCTCGAACAGGTTGCCCGCCCCAGGCCCAGCCGAGTTCAGGCGGCCGGTGAAGACGATGCCGGCCAGGGCAGACAGCACGCCGATGTTGACGAAGAGGTAGAAGTCCACCCACTTGGTCTTGATACCGGAGAGCTCTGCCGCGTGCAGGTTGCCGCCGATCGCGTAGATGTGGCGGCCGAACACGCTGCGGTTCATCACCGCGCTGTAAACGACCACAAGCGCCCCGAGCACCACCAGCACGATGGGCGTGCCGCGGAAGCTCGAGAGCAGGTAGGTCACACCGAGGATGAGCACGGCCATGAATGCGAGCTTGGTGATGAACCAGGCCAGGGGCTCGTCTTCGACGTTCAGCTTGACGCGCGCCGCGCGCTGGCGCATCTGGCCGACGACGAGGAACAAAGTTGCGAGCACACCGAGTCCGACCGTCACCCACTCCAGGTACGACGTGCCGCCGCTCGGGTCAGGCAGGAAGCCGCCGCCCAGCGCGCGGTACTCGGTGGGGAACGGGGTGATCTGCCTGCTGCCGAGCACGATCTGGGTGAGACCGCGGAAGATCAGCATGCCGGCCAGGGTGACGATGAAGGCCGGGATGCGAACGAACGCGATCCAGTAGCCCTGCCAGGCCCCGACCAGGGCGCCGACGACAAGGCCGCCGAGGATGGCCGCCCACCAGGGGAAGTCCCACGACTGGATCATCACGCCGGTCATGGCCCCGACGAACGCCGCGACCGAACCGACAGAGAGGTCGATGTGCCCGGCGATGATCACCATCACCATGCCGATCGCGAGAATCAGGATGTAGCTGTTCTGCACGATGATGTTCGACACGTTGTTCGGCTGCAGGAGTGCGCCGCCTGTGAGCACCTGGAACAGGATGACGATGACCAGGAGGGCGATGAAGATTCCGATTTGCCGAAGTCGGGAGGCCAGGAACCCGATTGCCTCGTTGATGGATGCCATGATGCGTTATTCCTTTTCCTGGGTCATGTACTGCATGAGGATTTCGGGATTGGCATCTTTGATCGCCACCTCGCCGGTGATCCGGCCGGCCGAGAGCGCATAGATGCGATCGCAGATTCCCAGCAGCTCCGGCAGTTCGGAGGAGATCACGATGATCGCCTTGCCCTGCGCTGCGAGCTTGTTGATGATGGTGTAGATCTCGTACTTGGCACCGACGTCGATGCCACGGGTGGGCTCATCGAGGATGAGCACCTCCGGGTCGGCGAACATCCACTTGCTCAGCACCACCTTCTGCTGGTTGCCGCCGGAGAGCTTGCCGGTCAGTGACGACACCGATGGCGCCTTGATGTTCATCGACTTGCGGTACTCGTCAGCGACGACGATCTCCTTGCCGCCGTCGACCCAGCCGTTCTTCGCGAGCTTGCCGAGTGCGGCAGCCGAGATATTGCGTTTGATGTCTTCGAGCAGGTTGAGGCCGTACTTCTTCCGGTCCTCCGTCGCATAGGCGATGCCGTGGTCGATCGCCTGGCGCACGGTGTGGGTCTTCACTTCCTTGCCGTGCATGTACACGCGGCCGGAGATACCTGCCCCGTAGCTGCGCCCGAAGACGCTCATCGCCAGCTCGGTGCGACCCGCACCCATCAGGCCGGCGATGCCGACCACTTCGCCCGCTCGCACGTTGAGGTGGGCGTTGTCGATGACCACACGCGACGACTCCTGTGGGTGATGCACCGTCCAGTCCTCGATGCGCAGGATCTCGTCGCCGATCTTCGGCGTGCGATCCGGGTACCGGCTCTCCAGGTCGCGGCCGACCATGCCCTTGATGATGCGTTCCTCTGAAACAGCCTGAGTCTTCAGGTCGAGCGTCTCGATGGTGCGCCCGTCGCGGAGGATGGTGACGGAGTCGGCGATCGCCTTGATCTCGTTCAACTTGTGGCTGATGATGATCGAGGTGATGCCCTGCTCCTTGAGGTGGCGCATCAGGTCGAGCAGGTGCGCGGAGTCCTCGTCGTTCAGCGCTGCGGTCGGCTCGTCGAGAATGAGGAGCTTGACCTCCTTCGAGAGCGCCTTGGCGATCTCGACCAGTTGCTGCTTGCCGACGCCGATGTCGGAGATCTTGGTGACGGGGTTGTCTTTCAGCCCGACCCTGGCCAGCAGCTTCGCCGCCTCCAGGTTGGTTTTCTGCCAGTCGATCCAGCCGTTCTTCTGCTGTTCGTTGCCGAGGAAGATGTTCTCGGCGATCGAGAGGTAGGGGCTCAGGGCGAGCTCCTGATGAATGATGACGATGCCACTGCGTTCGCTGTCACGGATGTCGCCGAAGGTCACCACGCCGTCTTCGAAGACGATGTCGCCCTCGTAGCTGCCATGCGGATACACGCCGGAGAGCACGTTCATGAGCGTCGACTTGCCTGCACCGTTCTCACCGCAGATGGCGTGAATCTCGCCGCGGGCAACGCTGAGGTTGACGTTCTGCAGCGCCTTGACCCCAGGGAAGGTCTTGGTGATGTCGCGCATCTCGAGAATGTTCTGATTCATTCCGGTCTCACTTCTGGTTCGGACACACTGCGCTGGGGCAATGGGTTGCGCTGGGTGTGGGAGCCTGACCGGCGGTGGCCGGCCAAGCTCCCACTCCGAGGGTTGTTTACTTGAGGTCGTCCTCGGTGTAGTAGCCACCGTCGATCAGGATTTCCTTGTAGTTGTCCACCGTAACGATCTGCGACTCAAGCAGGAAGGACGGAACGACCTTCACCTCGTTGTCGTAGGTTTCTTCGTCGTTCACCTCGACCTCTTCGCCGGTCAGGATGGCGTCAACCATGCTGACGGCCTGCTTGCCCAGTTCGCGGGTGTCCTTGTAGATCGTCGAGTACTGCTCGCCCGCGATGATCGACTTGACCGAACCGACCTCGGCGTCCTGACCGGTGATGACCGGCAGTGCATCAGCCGAGTAGCCGCCGCTGGTGAGAGCGGAGATGATGCCGATGGAGAGGCCGTCATACGGGGAGAGCACGCCGTCGATCTTGGCGGAACCGTCGATGGTGAGCAGGTTCTCCATGCGCTCCTGGGCCGTCTCCGGCAGCCAGCGGAGGATGGCAGCCTGCTCGAAGTCGAGCTGGCCGCTCGGTACGTTCAGCACCTTAGAGTCGAGGTACGGCTGCAGGGTGTCCATCGCGCCGTTCCAGAAGAACGTGGCGTTGTTGTCATCGGGGCTTCCCGCGAACAACTCGACGTTGAACGGGCCGGCAGCGCCAGTCTCCTTGCCGTCGGCGTCGAGGATGCCGAGGCCGGTCAGCAGGGAGGTCGCCTGCTGCACGCCCACCTTGTAGTTGTCGAAGGTGGTGTAGTAGTCGACGTTCTCGGTGCCGAGGATCAGACGGTCATACGCGATGACGGGAATGTCCTGGTCGGCCGCGCTCTGCAGCACGTCGGTCAGGGTGGTGCCGTCGATCGAGGCGACGATCAGGGCCTTGGCGCCCTTGGCGATCATGTTCTCGATCTGGGAGACCTGGGTCGCGATCTCGTCGTTGGCGAACTGCAGGTCGACCTTGTAACCGAGGTCTTCCAGCGCTGACTTGACGTTGTCGCCGTCCGCGATCCAGCGCTCTGACTGCTGGGTCGGCATGGCAACGCCGACCGTGATGGCCGACTTGTCGATGTCGCCACCGGCGTCTGCGCCTTCGTCTGAGCCTCCACGCCCTCCGCTGCACGCGGCGAGCGACAGTGCGAGGCCTGCGGCAGCAATGCCGAGGAATACCTTGCTCTTCTTCACTGTGTTTCCTTCCATACTGTTTTGTGATGCTGTGTTCGAGTGTGAATCTTTATCGATGGTGAATCCGTGGGAACTGCGGTGATTACAGGCCCTGTGCCAGTCGGTAGTAGGCCTGGTTCCAGCGCACCTCGCGCGTGAAATCACGCAGGGTGGTGGTCTTGTCGATCACGAGAAGCTCTGTACGAGCGATCTCGGCGAAATCGTGGAACACCTCGATGCCGACGGCGGTCGACATCACGGTGTGGTGGGCGGCACCGGCGGTCAGCCAGGCGGCGGCGGAAGTCGCGAAGTCCGGTTCAGGGCGCCACACCGCGCGACCCACAGGAAGGTTCGGCAGTGCCGCGGTCGGTTCGACGACCTCAACGACGTTGGCCACCAGTCGGAACCGGTCGCGCATGTCGCTCATCGCGACAACGACCGCCGGGCCCGGGTCGGCGTTGAAGACCAGGCGAACCGGGTCTTCCTTGCCGCCGATGCCGAGCGGGTGGATCTCCAGCGTCGGTTTGGTGGTCGTCAGCGCCGGACTCACCTCGAGCATGTGGGCACCGAGGATGAGCTCCTGGCCGGGCACCAGGTCGTAGGTGTAGTCCTCCATCAGGCTGGCACCGCCGGGCAGGCCGGCCCCCATCACGTTGGCGATGCGCACGAGAACGGATGTCTTCCAGTCGCCTTCTGCCCCGAAGCCGTAGCCTGCGGCCATCAGCCGCTGCACGGCGAGGCCCGGCAGCTGCCGCAAGGCGCCGAGGTCTTCGAAACTGGTGGTGAATGCGCCGAATCCGCCCTCTTCGAGGAACGACAAGAGCCCGAGCTCGATGGCAGCCCCATAGCGGAGCGACTCGTGGCGATCGCCGCCATTGCGGAGTTCTGGAACAACCTCGTAGAGGTCTTCGTACTCAGCCACCAGCGCGTCGATGGCCGCATCGCTTGACGCGTGCACGGCATCCGCGAGTTCATTGACGCCCCAGGTGTTGACCTGAACGCCGAAGCGGAGCTCGGCCTCGGTCTTGTCGCCCTCTGTGACGGCGACGTAACGCATGTTGTCGCCGAAACGGGCGACCTTCAGGCTGCGGGAAGCTGCCCAGCCTGCTGCGGCGCGGCTCCAGCTGCCGATCTGCGCGGTGACGCCGGGGTTCGACACATGGCCGACGACCGTCTTGCGGGCGACGCCGAGACGAGTCTGGATGTAACCGAATTCGCGGTCGCCGTGCGCGGCCTGATTGAGGTTCATGAAGTCGAAGTCGATGTCGGCCCACGGCAGTTCGACGTTTGCCTGCGTGTGCAGATGCAGCAGCGGCTTCGTGAGCGCATCGAGCCCGGCGATCCACATCTTCGCGGGCGAGAACGTGTGCATCCAGGCGATCAGGCCGATGACGTTGTCGTTCGCGTTGGCGTCGAGGGCGGCACGGCGGATGGAATCGGAGTCCTTCAGAACCGGCTTCCAGACGACCTTCACCGGAATGTCGCCGGCCGCATCGAGGGCGCGGGCAATCTCCTGGGACTGGTCGGCGACCTGGCGGAGGGTCTCCTCGCCGTAGAGGTTCTGGCTTCCGGTGAAGAACCAGATCTCGTACTGGTCGAGGGTGGTGGAGAGTGCCGGCATTACTTCAGTGCTCCTTGTGGGGCTTGCCCGTAAACGTTCTGATAGCGGTCGAAGAGGGAGTCGACGGCGGCTTGCGGGATGGGCACCAGCTCGCCGCCCTGGCGGGCGATGTGCACCGTGCGGGCGACGTCTTCGACCATGACCGCGGCCTTGACCGCGTCGCGAGCGTCTTTGCCGATGGTGAACGGGCCGTGGTTCTGCATCAGGACGGCGCGGGAACGATGCCCGGTGAGCGTGTCGACGATGCCCCGGCCGATGGAGTCGTCACCAATGATGGCGAATGGGCCGATCGGGATCTCTCCGCCGAACTCGTCTGCCATGGCAGTGATAACACAGGGAATGGCTTCGGCGCGGGCTGCCCAGGCGGTGGCGTAGGTCGAGTGGGTGTGCACGACCCCGCCGACCTCTGGCATATTCCGGTAGACGTATGCGTGGGCGGCGGTGTCGCTGGACGGCGAACGTTCGGAGCCGGGCGTACCGGGAATGACAGCGCCGTCGAGGTCGCAGAGGATCATGTTCTCTGGGGCGAGGTCTGCATAGTCGACACCGCTGGGCTTGATCACGAACAGGTCGGCGCCCGGGACTCGTCCTGAGACGTTGCCGCCGGTCCAGACGACCAGGCCGTTGCGGGTCAGCTCGGAGTGCAGGCGGGCGATGTCGGCGCGCACCCGGGCGACGGCGACCTCGACCTGCGGACCATAGGTGCTCATGCCTGAACCTCAGCTTTGCCGGCCGCGGAGGTGGCATCCGTTGCCTGTCCAACGGATGCCGCTGCCTCGCGCTTGAGCGCGCGCAGCCGGTGCATCACGTCATTGCCGCCACGACCGAAGTAGTCGTAGAGCAGCGTGTACTCGGCGAAGAGGCGGTCGTACGCTGCGGCAGATTCCTCGTTCGGCATATACACGTTCTTGTTCAGCTTGCCCATCGATTTCCCTGCGGCGCGCACGTCGGGGTATGCGCCAGCGGCGACGGCCGCGTGAATGGCGGAGCCGAGTGCGGGCCCCTGGTCGCTGGCGATTGTGGAGATCGGCAGGCGAAGCACGTCACTGTAGGTCTGCATCAGGAAGGGGTTCTTGAGGAGTCCGCCGGCGACGATGAACTCGGTGACGGGCACTCCGGCCGTGTTGAACGTCTCAACGATGGTGCGGGTGCCGAACGCGGTGGACTCGAGCAGGGCGCGGTAGGTCTCCTCCGTGCGGGTGGCCAGCGTCGTGCCGACGACAACGCCGGAGAGTTCGTGGTCGACCAGCACAGAACGGTTGCCGCTGTGCCAGTCGAGCGCGACCAGACCGTGCGCTCCGACCGGTGCAACGGCAGCGAGGTCGGTCAGATACTGGTGGATGCTGGTGCCCGCGGCATCCGCTGCCTCGAAATAGGCCTGCGGAACCTGGTTGTTCACGTACCAGGCGAAGATGTCGCCGACGCCGGACTGGCCGGCCTCGTAGCCATAGAGCCCGGAGACGATGCCACCGTCGACGACGCCGCACATGCCGGGGACCTCGGCGAGGGAGTCTGAGTTCATGACGTGACAGGTGGATGTGCCCATGATGGCGACCATCTGGCCGGGCTCCACGGCCTGTGCGGCCGGGGCGGTGACGTGGGCGTCGACATTGCCGACGGCGACGGCGATGCCCTCCGGCAGGCCGATCCACTCGGCCGCCTGTGCGCTCAAGCCACCGGCGGATGCGCCGAGCTGGCCGATCTCGTGGGCCACTTTGTCGATGGCGAACGTGGCGAAATCGGGGTTCAGCGCTCCGAGGAACTCCTCGCTCGGGTACTGGCCGTCCTGCAGTATCCCCTTGTAACCGGCCGTGCAGGCGTTGCGCACGTACTGGCCGGTGAGCTGCCAGACGATCCAGTCTGCGGCCTCGACCCAGTGGTCCATGCGGTTGTAGAGCTCTGGGTCTTCCTCGAGCAGCTGCAGGCCCTTGGCGAACTCCCACTCACTGGAAATCAGTCCGCCGTAGCGCGGCAGCCACCTCTCGCCGCGCTCGGCGGCGAGGTCGTTGATGCGGTCGGCGTGCGGCTGGGCAGCGTGGTGCTTCCACAGCTTCACGTAGGCGTGCGGACGATCGGCGTACTCCGGAAGTTCGTTCAGCGGCGTGCCGTCTGCGATGACGGGAACCATTGTGCAGGCGGTGAAGTCGGTACCGACGCCGATCACCTGCGCCGGGTCGATGCCGGCGTTCGCGACCGCGGCGGGCACGGCAGACTTCAGCACGTCGATGTAGTCCTGCGGAACCTGGAGCGCCCAGTCTGGCGGGAGTTGCTTGCCGGTTGCAGCGAGGGTGGTATCCATCACGGCGTGCGGGTAGTCGAGCACCGCGCTGCCGAGTTCGGCGCCGTCGGAGACCCGCACCACCACGGCACGGCCCGAGAGGGTGCCGTAGTCGATTCCGATGACGTACTGCTCGCCAGCGGCTGCTGCAGTGGAGGAGGCCCGTTCTGCGACCGGTGCTGTGCCCGCGGCCAACCCGCCCGACTCGGTCGAGGCTGTGCCTGGCTGCGTGGCGGGCGTGCTCACGAATCGACTCCCTTGTCCGTACCTGGTGCGGATGGCGTTGGTGTTGCGCGGCGTGCTGCCGTGACCTGATGGGTGGTGCTGTGGCGACGATGTGCCCGAATGTGAACGGTCACATTGATCAGCCTATGTTAGCCGCATTCGGGTTTCGCCTGTCAAGTCCCGAAGGTCTCGGTTCGGTAACCCTGCCCGCCACGGGTGTCGGCGGCGGTATTCGCCCGTGGGTCGAGGGTCCGGGCACTCAGAAATGTCCTGGGCACCCGCAATTGCGGGTGCCCAGGACATTTTCGGGTGCCAGCAGCGGTAGTCGTTTCCCATCTCGCACGACGTCAGGCGACGGATGCCGCGGTGCTGGCGCCCGCCCCAGGCACCGACACCGAGGCCCGCAGGCTGGCACCACCACCGAGCAGCCAGAGCGCGACGGCGAGCGCGAAGCAGCCCACGAACGGCCACACGCCGCCCATCGGCACGAGGGCGGTGAACACGATGCCGGTCAGGGCGATTGCGACGGCTGAGCCGATCGCATCCGAGATGGAGATCGCCGAACTCACGAAGCCCTGGTTCAGTTGGGTCGACGATTGAAGCGCCATCACCGAGGTGCGCGGGTACATGAGGCCCATTCCGGCGCCGGCAAAACCCCAGCCGATAATCAGCAACACGGCCGCCATCCCGAGCATCGCACCGACCAGCACCACTGTCAGCGCGAAGCCGAGCAGCAGGAGACCGATGCGGAGGCACGCCCGGTGGTCGAGCCGGTCAGAGAATCGCCCCTGCACCCACGACGCACTCGCCCAGGCCAGGCCTCCGAGGGTGAGGGCCAGCCCTGCCATCGACGCGGTGAGCCCGTATTCGGCGGTCAGCAGGTACGGCACGTAGATCTCGGCGGCGAAGAACGACCCGGCGATCAGCCCGCGCAGCAACACCACGCTCGGCAGACCGAATGCCGCGCGGAGCGTCCCGACCGGCAGGAGCGGCCGAAGCGCGAAGGCCAGCGCGATGATCGCGACGAACGGCAACACCCAGCGCAGCAGATCCCCCGCACCGGCGGAGAGGTTCAGCACGAGTACGGCCACTGCCGCCAGCGCCGACCAGGCTATGCGCGCAGTGCTCCAGGGCGCAGCATCCGTTTGCGGACTGTCGCTGAGCCCGCGCATGGCCGGCACCACCATGAACAGCGCCGGCACCACCAGCAGCACAACGCCGAGGAACACCCACGGCCAGCCGACCGTGTCTGCGACCACGCCGGCCACGAACGGGCCGACCAGCGAAGGTATGACCCACGCGGCCGCGAACCCGGCGAAGATGCTCGGCTGCAGCCGAGCAGGGTAGACCCGCGCCACGATGACGTAGAGGGCAACCGTCAGCGCGCCACCGCCGAAGCCGTGAATCAGGCGTCCGGTGACCAACAGCTCCATGCTCGGCGCGGTGCCGGCGACGAGAAGGCCAACGATGAAGAGGGCGACGGCTGCGTAGAGCGGCGCACGAGGACCGCGCCGGTCAGCCCAGTTGCCGGCCAGCACCATCCCCACCACGCTGACCGCGAGAGGGCCGGCGAAGGCGAGCGCATAGAGCGACTGGCCGTCCAGCTCAGCGCTGACGCTCGGCATGATCGTCGTCACGGCGAGCGACTCGAATGCCGACAGCAGGATGAGCGCGCACATGCCGATGCTGATCCAGCGGTAGCGAACGCTGAGCACGCCGCCTGGTTCGTCAGCTTCTGCCTGGCCGGTTCCGGCATCCGTCGTCTTGGTCACTTCTCGATTATCCACGGTCACGGGCGCCAGCCTAAGACCTCAACTAATGTTGAGGTCAAGCTTTTGCGCATGCAGCTTTGACACCAGAAGGAGATGCGAATGGGGCAGATCGGTGGAGGACGGCACGCAACGCTCACGGTCGGCGACCTGGCTGCGCGCAGCGGGGTGGCGGTGTCTGCGCTGCACTTCTACGAGCGCAAGGGGTTGCTGGATAGTGAGCGCACGAGCGGCAACCAGCGGCGCTACCGGCGAGACGCACTACGTCGGGTCGCGTTCATCCGGGTGTCGCAGCGGGTCGGCATTCCGCTCGCCGACATCCGTACCGCTCTCGCGTCGCTGCCAGAGGAGCGCACGCCGACCAAGGCGGACTGGGCACGACTGTCGCGGGTCTGGCGCGAGGAGCTCGACGAGCGCATCGCCGCGCTCGAGCACCTGCGGAACGACCTCACCGGCTGCATCGGCTGCGGCTGCCTGAGCCTTCGCACCTGCGCCTTGCAGAACCCAGACGACCAGCTCGGCGAAGGCGGCATCGGGCCCCGGCGCTGGCAGGACTGAGGCGGACAGCACCCATCACCCGCTGGCTCCTGCCGCTGCTCCAACCGGGCCCAGGTTTTGCGACCGGGCCCAGGATAAAAAGGTGGGCCTCGCCACAAAAACGCGGGCCCAGCCACCCAGCGCGGCGGACACGACCAGGCGCGTCATCAGGTACGCGCAGGCGACGGATGCCGCAGGCGTCAGGACGCGGGCGGCCCGGTCGAAGCGCGCACGACGAGTTCCGGCATGATCGTGCTGCGGTACTCCTCCACAGTGTCCTCCTCCAACGTGTCGCCGGCGAGGTCTCCGAGCAGGAGGGCGATCGCGCGCTTTCCGACTTCGGCGAAGTCCTGCCGCACGGTTGTCAGCGGCGGCCAGAAGTGCGCGGCCTCCGGAATGTCGTCGAAACCGACGATGCTCACGTCGCGCGGAATGTCGAGGCCCGCATCACGGAAGGCGTGCATCAGCCCGAGCGCCATCTGATCGTTCGACGAGAAGATGGCCGTGAAGTCGCGCACCCGCAGCAGCTCGCGTCCGGCGTGGTAGCCAAAGTCTGCGGTCCAGTCGCCGAGGATCGGAGCCGTCGTTGGAACATCCTGCGCGCCCATCTCCTCGAGGAAGCCGCGCATCCGCGCCTCAGCCTCGATCCAGTCCTGCGGGCCGGCCAGATGGTAAATGTCGGTGTGGCCGGCCTCGATCAGGTGCCGTGTGGCGAGCCGGGCACCGGCGATCTGGTCGACAGAGAGCGCATGGTCGCCGAGCCGGCCTGTTGACTGGAGGCTGACGAACGGCACGTCGATCGCCAGGTTCTCGAGGGCGTCGAATACCCGAACCTGCGGCGCGATCACCACGATTCCCTCGACTGCCTGGTACATGAGGTGGTCGAGGGCCGCCGCAATCGACTCCGGATCGACCGACGTCAGGTTCGCAGTGTTGACGTAGTAGCCGGCGTCCCTGGCCGCGTCCTGAATCGCTGCAATACTGCTCGCCGGGCCATACTCCGAGCTCGACGCGCTCAGCACCCCGATGGTGCGGGAACGCCCCTTCACCAGCGCGCGGGCAGCACGGTTCGGTCGGTATTGCAGCTCCTCCATCACCTGCAGCACGCGCGCTTTTGTGGTGTCGCGAATGCTCGGGTGGTCGTTCAGCACGCGTGACACGGTCTGGTGCGACACCCCGGCCAGGCGTGCGACATCACGGATGCTGGGGGCACGACCCCGAGGAGACTCGACTTTCACGGACAGATACCTGGCTTTCCTGTGCACGGTGTTCATGTGCACGGTCACACTTGTGAACGCAGGTCAATTATGCACACAGCGCAGTCACCGCAGCGAGACAGTGGACAGCACAATGTGACTGTCACATTGCGCGTCGCTCAGGCCGGGAACCCTCTGCAGCCGGGTCGACCTTCGCTTCAGGCGACGGTGCGAGAGCGCGCGCGGCGCTTCACCAGGGCGACGATGACGGATGCCACGGCCAGCACCGCTGGCACCAGCAGGTTCGGCCCGGCGAGCACAAGTAACCCGAGGGTGAGCACAACGGACGCCACGGCGAGCCACCACCCGAAACTCCGTGCCGTGAGCAGACGCACGGCTGCAATCATCCCGAGCACATAGATGCACACCATGGAACTGGTGTGGATCAGGATGAACGGGGTGAGGTCGTACCCCTGCAGCACCATCAGAGTGAAGTAGATCGCCGAAATGACAACCACCACGGTGAGGCTGCGACGCGGAACGCCACCGGACTCGACGCCGCGCGCCATCCAGCGGGGCAGGTCGCCGTCGCGCCCGAGCGACGCCCCGAGCTTCGCGAATGCGCCGAGATACACGTTGAGAACTCCGAGGGCGACGATCGCGGCGATCACGGCAACGAGGACCGGACCGACACCGAGCGTCGACGTCGACACCAGGTCGAGCAGCGGAACCTGGCCGCGTCCCGCCGCCTCGCCGAGCACGGCGACCGTCACGTACTGCAGTGCGAAGTATGCGACGCCAACGACAACGAGAGCGATGCCGGTGGCGATCGGGATGACGCGGCGCGGATTCTTGAACTCGCCGGAGATGTGGGTGCCGATCTCCCAACCGGCAAACGCCCAGACGAACAGGCTGATCGCGGTGCCGACGCCGCCCCAGCCGTTCGGCAGGAACGGTTCGAAATTTGTCGGATCCGCGGCGGGCAAGGCGACCGACACAACTCCGATCACCACGAACAGCAGCGCGCCGGTCAGCACCAGTTGCACCACGCCAGACACGCGCAGGCCGAAGTAGTTCGATGCGATCGGCGGCACGAAGATCGCCAGTGCAACCCAGACCACGGCCGAGCGGTCTGCGCCGACGATGGCCACGACGTACTCAGCTCCGAGCATGGCCACAACGGGTGCACCCGCGCCGACGCCGAAGAAGAACCAGTAGCCAGCCATGCGTGCCCAGGTCTGGCCGAGTGCCCGGCGAACATAGCTGGCGACGCCGCCGGGGTCTGGGTAACGGCTGGCGAGCGCCGCGAAGGTTCCGGCGAGCGGAATCGAGAGCACGAAGACGGCCAATACGGCGACGATCGAGGCGGGTCCGGCCGCGGTGGCCGCCAGGCCGGGCAGAACCAGGATCCCGGTGCCAAGAACCGCCGCGATGTAGAGGGCCGTTCCCTGCATCAGGCCTAGGCTTCCCGTGTGAACGGATGTCGCATCCGTCGCCGTCGATATCGGCGCAGCTGTCGACGCTGCTGGCACGGTGTTCGGAGTGGTCACTGGTTCATCATGCCGGTAAACGCGACACTTCAAAATGGCAGATATGACACACTTCGTACATAAACTGCCATTGCTGGCCGTGCCCGCCGGTCGTCGCCGGTCGTCGCCGTATGCGCCGGGAATCGCCGCAGGAGCAGCGACAGTCGGCACAACGGGCGACTCTCGGCGCAGAACCGCCGAGCACACCGCGCCGAGCGTCGCCATTTCAGCCGCGCGTCGCCGTTTGCACCGGTCGCGCCCACCCACCGTCGCCGCTTGTCGCCGTATGCGCCGAGAATCGCCGAAGGAGCGGCGACACCGGGCGCAACCGGCGACTCTCGCTGAGGGAAGGGCGGCTACTTCGGGGGCGGCTACTTCTTCGGCAAGGCGCGGTCGAGGTCGGCGATGAGGTCGGCGACGTCTTCGATCCCAACGGAGAGGCGCACGATGTTGTCTGGCACCTCGAGTTCGGTTCCGCGCACCGACGCGTGCGTCATCTCGGCCGGGTAGTTCATCAGCGACTCGACTCCACCGAGCGACTCGGCCAGCTGGAACAGCCGCGTCGACTCTGCGAACTTGCGCGCAGCCTTCGCGCCGCCGGCGAACGCGAGCGACAGCATCCCGCCGAAGCCACTCATCTGCTGCGCGGCGAGTGCATGGCCGGGGTGGCCCGGAAGCCCGGGGTAGTACACGGTGTCGATCGCCGGATGCCCGTCCAGGTGCCGGGCGATGGCCAGCGCATTGCTGCAGTGACGCTCCATCCGCACCGACAGTGTCTTGATGCCGCGCACGGTGAGCCAGGCATCGAGCGGCGCAGAGACAGGTCCGGCCGCGAACTGAAGGAACTTCGCCTTCTCTGCGAGTTCGTCGTCGTTGATCACGAGGGCGCCGCCGAGCACATCAGAGTGCCCGCCGAGATACTTGGTCGTGGAGTGCACGACAACATCTGCCCCATGCACCAGCGGACGCTGCAGCGCCGGCGACGCAAAGGTGTTGTCGACCACGACGATCAGCCCGGCGCGGTGACCGATCTCGGCCAGCTCCGCGATGTCGCTGATCTTCATCATCGGGTTGCTCGGCGTCTCGAGCCAGAGCAGCTTGGTCTCGCCCGGAATGATCGCCTTCTCGACGGCCCGGAGGTCACCCATGTCGACGACCGTGTTCCGGATGCCCCATGGCCCATGCACGCGCTCGATCAACCGGTGGGTGCCGCCGTAGACGTCATTGCCCATCACGATGTGGTCCCCAGGCGAAAGGGCGGCCCGCAGCAGGGTGTCTTCTGCGGCGAGTCCGCTGGCGAAGGAGAGACCGTGCTTCCCACCCTCGAGCGCGGCGATCAGGGTCTGCAGCGAATCCCTGGTTGGATTGCCGCCCCTGGTGTATTCGTAGCCGCCGCGCAGCTCCCCGATACTCTTCTGCACGAACGTCGACGTGAGGTAGACCGGCGGAATCACCGCGCCGGTTCTCGGGTCGAATTCCTGCCCCGCGTGAATCGCTGCGGTGTCGAAGTGCTGCTTCCTGGCCATGGTGCTCCTCTTCTGTCCTTCTGAAATTCTGTACTTCTATGCGCTCAGGTAGGTGAGCAAGTCGTGCCGGGTGATGACGCCGAGAGGTTTGCCGCCGTCTGTCACCAGCAGCGCGTCGTGCTGCCCGAAAGCGGCACGCGCGGCGGCGACGGGCTCGTTGACCCCGATCAGCGGAAGCGACTCCCCCACCACAGAACTGACCTTGTCGGTGAGCTTCGCCTCGCCGGAGAAGACGCGCTCCATCAGGCTGCGCTCGTCGAGCGCACCGAGAACCTCCCCCATCACCACTGGCGGCTTGGTCGTCAGCACCAGCAGCTGTGACACGCTCGACGACGTCATCGTCTCGATGGCGTCGCGCACGGTATCGACCGGGTGCACGTAGACGAACGCCGGCAGCGACCCGGTCTTCGACTCGAGCAGGTCACCGATGGTGTGACCGGCCGGTGCGTTGGTGAAACCGTAGCTGCGCATCCAGCCGTCGTTGAAGATCTTGCCGAGGTAGCCTCGCCCACCGTCAGGCAACAGCACCACAACGGTGTGCTCAGCCGAGAGCGCTTCGGCTGCACGCAGGGCCGCCACGACGGCCATGCCACTGGAGCCGCCGACCAGGATGCCCTCCTCGAGCGCGAGCCGGCGGGT
Source organism: Glaciibacter superstes DSM 21135 (assembly GCF_000421145.1). Classification (GTDB taxonomy): domain Bacteria; phylum Actinomycetota; class Actinomycetes; order Actinomycetales; family Microbacteriaceae; genus Cryobacterium; species Cryobacterium superstes. The sequence goes on from NZ_ATWH01000004.1 coordinate 56,951, forward strand.
CATGGCGAAGGATTCGGCATCCGTCACCGGAATGATCTCGTGAGGCACCGCCGGGTCGTATGCGCCGGGCCAGAAGTCCTCGCCGACTCCCTCGACGAGGTACGGCCGGCCGGTGCCGCCGGAGTAGACCGACCCCTCAGGGTCTGCCCCGATGATCCGCACGGTGTCGCCTGACACCTCACGCAGGTAGCGCCCGGTGCCGGTGATGGTGCCGCCGGTTCCGACGCCGGCGACGAAGTGCGTGACGGTGCCGTCGGTGTCGCGCCAGATCTCAGGGCCGGTGGTCTCGTAGTGGCTGAGCGGGCCGTTCGGGTTGGCGTACTGGTTCGGTTTGAACGCGCCTGGAATCTCACGGGCAAGCCGATCGGAGACACTGTAGTACGACTCAGGGTCGTCTGGGGCGACGGATGTCGGGGTCACCACGATCTCGGCGCCATATGCCGTGAGCACGTTGCGTTTGTCTTCGCCCACCTTGTCTGGCAGCACGAAGACACACTTGTAGCCACGTTGCTGCGCGACGAGCGCCAGGCCGACCCCGGTGTTGCCGGAGGTGGGCTCGACGATGGTTCCTCCAGGCAACAGGTCGCCGTCGCGCTCGGCGGCGTCGATGATCCTGGTGGCGATGCGGTCTTTCGACGAGCCGCCGGGGTTCAGGTATTCGAGCTTGACGAGCACGGTGGCGGAGAGCCCAGCCGTGACCTTCTGCAATTTGACCAGCGGCGTATCGCCGATGAGGTCGAGGATGGTGTCTGCGATCTTCATGGAGCCCCTTCGAACGACACTCGATTCTACCCGGCCCTCCTCTCCTGTCCCCGGATTCGATTAAGCGGCCGAAACGACGCCGGGCGCACCCGGAGTAGAGCGGTGGTAGTGCCGATGTGCTGCGGCTAACCGAAGCCGGGCACACACCTGAGGCGACCTCGGTCGGGCCATCGGGCGATCGTTCGCGATCACACCCCCGGAAATGGGGGCTCGTCACCTTGCCGGAACCGCCGGGCCTCCCAGCTTGCTGTGAACCCGCCGTGAGACGATGTTCCGGGGATGACCCCGGCGCACTCATGCGTTCGTATAGAACAAGCGTTCATCGCAGCGCGCACTATCGAGAGAGGCCACCTGTGACCCCTGCCCCGCCGCCCGGCTCTGAGTCCGGCAATAAGAACCTCACGGTCAAGCAGCAGCGCCTCGCGCAGCGCGCCAAGAAGCTGGAGGAATACCACCGCCAGCAGAAGCGCGCCAAGCGCAACCGCAGGATCGGCCTCATCGGCGGCATTGTCGCCGCGGTCGTCGTGATCGGCATCGTCGTGACGACAGTGGTGCTCACCCCGCAGAAGGCGAGCTACGACGCCGGCAGCGGGGGGGCCACGGTCGAGGGCGTTGAGACGTTCGAAAACGGGGCAGGGCATGTCGAGACACCCGTCACCTACCCGCAGACTCCTCCCGCCGGCGGTGAACACCACCCCACCTGGCTGAACTGCGGCGTTTACACGGAGCAGGTTCCCAATGAGAACGCCGTGCACGCGCTCGAGCACGGTGCGGTGTGGGTGACGTACGACCCCTCCATGTCTTCTGAAGACCTCGACGCACTGAAGACGAAGCTCCCGTCGACGTACAGTATCCTCTCGCCCTTCGCCGATATCCCTTCCCCGATCGTGCTGAGCGCCTGGAACGCACAGCTGCAGGTCGACTCTGCCGACGACCCGCGCATCGCCGAGTTCTTCGAGGAGTACTGGAAGAGCGAGAAGGTGCCGGAGCCCGGCGCGCTCTGCACCGGCGGCTTCGACGCACCCGGCAAGGTCACCTAGGCCAGTGAGCACCCCCGCGGCCGAGCAACACGAGGCACCGGTGCCGACGGCGCCTCGCCGCGTCGGCCGCGTCCCGCTCATTCTGGCGATCGTCGTCACGGCCGTCATCGTCGGCGTTGCCGCCTTCTCCGTCGGGCGGCTCAGCATGCTCGACAACCCAGACCCGAGCAACACCAGCGCAGAGGCCGGGTTCGCCCGCGACATGCAGGTGCACCACATCCAGGGCGTCGAACTGGCGATGATCATCCGCGACCTCACTGACGACCCCGCTGTGCGACTGCTCGGGTACGACATCGCTACGACGCAGGCCCAGCAGTCCGGGCAGCTGTATGGCTGGCTCACCGAGTGGGGCCTGCCGCAGGCCGGTCCAGAACCCGAGATGACCTGGATGACCAGGCCCGGCAGGTCGACGGATGCCCACAGTCACGACTCTGAGCACAAGCAGGGAGATCCGATGCCCGGCTTGGCCACCGGTGAACAGATCGCCGAGTTGAAGGCGGCTTCCGGCGTCGAAGCCGAGCGGATCTTCCTGACGCTGATGATCGCGCACCACAAGGGAGCGGTGGAGATGGCGGAGGCGGTACTCGACCGGGCGAGCAACACCTCGGTGCTGACCTTCGCGAACAGCGTCGTGGTGAGCCAGCTCTCCGAGATCGAGCTCATGGAACGGATGCTCGCCGAGCGCAGTTGAGCGAGCAGGTGAGCGCAGGCTCAGTCGGCAGGGGCGGGCGACGGCTCCATGATCTGCTCGGAGTAGAGCCGCGCGTACACTCCACCCCGTGCGAGCAACTCGGCGTGGGTGCCGTGCTCCGCAACCCGGCCGGCATCGACAACGAAGATCACGTCTGCGGCGACGATCGTCGACAGCCGGTGCGCGATCGCAATGGTGGTTCGGCCTCGGGATGCCGTGTCGAGCGCCGCCTGAACGACCCGTTCCGAGATGGCGTCGAGAGCGCTCGTCGCCTCGTCGAGAATCAGTACCTCCGGGTCTTTCAGTAGCACCCTCGCAATTGCGATCCGCTGTTTCTCGCCTCCGGAGAGGCGGTAGCCGCGCTCCCCCACCACCGTCTCGAACCTCTCAGGGAAACTCGCGATGGTGTTGTAGATGTTCGCGGCCCGCGTCGCGGTCTCGAGCTCGGCATCCGTCGCCCCCGGTTTGGCGTACCGCAGGTTCTCACCGATCGTCGCATGGAAGAGATAGGTCTCCTGGCTGACGATGCCGATGTGCGAGACGAGCGACTCCTGCGCCAGGTCGCGCACGTCAACACCGGAGAACACCACGCGGCCGTTTGTCGCCTCGTAGAAACGCGGGATGAGATACGACACCGTGGTCTTGCCCGCACCGGATGGCCCCACGAAAGCCGCGAACTCGCCAGACTCGATGGTGAACGACACGTCGTCGAGGGTCGGCCGGGAGTCGGTCGTCGCGTCTGGATACGCAAAGGTCACGTGGTCGAACTCGACCCGCCCCGAGTCTGCGCTCTTCGGCGGAACGGCTACGGCATCCGGCTTGTCGCTGATCGCCGGCTTCAGGTCGAGGTACTCGAAGATCCGCGCGAACAGGGCGCTCGAGGTCTGCAGATCGAGCGCCACCCGCATCAGGCCAAGCAGCGGGAACATCAACCTGGCCTGCACCGTCGTGAACGCCACGATCGTGCCGGCCGTGATATCCGTCGCCGCACCGCCAATCGCCGAACCGCTCATCAGCCAACCGGCCACCAGGTAGACGATGGCCGGGATGCTGGAGAGGAAGATGTTCACCATGGCGAAGAACCACTGGCCACTCATCTGCTGGCTCACCTGCAGGCGCACCTGGTTGGCATTCTCGTCGGCGTAGCGGCCGATCTCGGTCTTCTGCCTGGTGAAGCTCTTCGACAGCAGGATGCCGGACACGCTCAGCGTCTCCTGCGTGATCGCCGTCATGTCGGAGAGCGATTCCTGCGTCTTCGTGGCGATTCGGGCGCGTACCTGGCCGACGCGCCGCTGCGCGATCACCAGGATCGGCATCAGGATGACGGCGACGATGGTGAGCTTCCAGTCCAGCAGGATCATGGCGACGAATGCCGCGATCACGGTGACGGTGTTGCCCAGGATGCTGGAGATCGTGTTGGTGAGCACGCTCGCGACGCCACCGACGTCGTTCTGCAACCTCGACTGGATGATGCCCGTCTTGGTGCGGGTGAAGAAGCTCAGTTCCATCGCCTGCAGGTGGGTGAACAACCGCACGCGCAGGGCGCCCATGACCTTGTTGCCGACTGTCGCCGTGAGCCAGGTCTGCCAGACACCGAGCAGCGCAGAGCCGATGAAGACGATCAGCATCAGGCCGACCAGTGTGGCCAGAACGGGCAGGTTCGGTTTCCCACCCGGCGGGAAGAGCCCCTCATCGAACGCCCGCTGGGTGATCAGCGGCGGGATGACGGACAGCGCGGCACCGATGAGCACCAGCACAACGGTGACGATGAGCGCCTTGCGGTGTGGCCGGAACAATTGGGCAATGCGTCCAAGCAGGTTCGGGATGCGCGGGGCTTCGGCATTGGCCGCCCGCTGGGCGTCCACGTCGCCGCCACTGATTCGGCCGCCGCCGCCACTGATTCGGCCGCCGCCGCCACCGCCGCGACCGCCTCCCCCGCCGCCGCGTCCGCCCATTCCGCTCATAGGTTCACCCTAAACGCCGGGCGGGGCCGGAGGGTCGCCGCTCGCTGCATCGCTGCGCCCCATTGCCGTCATTGCGAGGCGTGCGAGGTCGATCCGATTTGAGGTGCCGGTCTTACGCAGCAGGTTGGAGATGTGCGAACTCACGGTCTTTTCACTGATCACGAGAGAGCGCGCGATTTCGCCGTAGGTGCGGCCGGCGATGACATGGTCCAGAATCTCGCGTTCACGAACGGTCAACTCGGCGAGCTCTCCTGTGGGCTTCGACGCGAGTACCGCCGCATGGGTGAAGACACCGATGGGGATCCGCGCGCTCAACGCGAGCGCTTCGAGTTCGCGTTCGATGGGCCGTGCCTCGAGTACGCGGGCGAGCGCAAGACCTCGACGAAGAATGGATGCTGCCGGCTCGCGGTGATGCCCGTGCAGAAGCAGCGCCTCAGCACCACGCCAGCACGCGTATACCTCCTCCCAGGCGAGCATCGCGGTGCGGCAGGCATCCGCCGCTCGCACCCACTGCAGGTCGTTCTCCAAGACCTGGCGGGCGCGGCCGACCTCGGCCAGGTACATATCTTCCAGAGCGGATATTTGAAGGTCCCAGAGCTCGGTCGACTCACCGAAGTCTCTGATCACATGCGGAAATCGAGTCAGCAGGTCGTCGACGCGCGCGAGGAGGACGGCCGTGTCCCACCCGGCGTCCCTGCACTCCTGCACCTGGTCGGCCAGGGCACGAGACGCCAACGGCATCAGCCATTCGCACATCGTCGGCGGTACGCCGGGTGAGTTCGCGCCAGCCATCGCCGCATCGAAGGCGGCCGCCGGGTCCTTCGCAGCCAGGAGCACCTCAGCGCGGTTCGCGTCGAAAGTGAAATTGAGAAAGCCCGAGCTCTCCTCGAACAACTCGTCGGCGCGAGCCAAATGGGCCTGTGCCTCCTCCACGCGCCCCTGCCAGGCGGCGAGCCGAGCGGCAGCCAATCGCGCGCTGACGTCGGCGAACGGTCCGGGATCTGAACCGAGCGCGACCCTCAGCCGGCTCAGGCACTCCCGCCATTCGCCGATCGCGAGCCAGCTGCTGGCTTCGTCGGCCGACAGCATCGCGATGTACGCATGCGGGCCGCCCAACTCAGCCAGCTGCTCCCTCCGCATCCGGAGGTGATCCGCATACGTCCCGCTCGACCACATCTCCAGCGCATTGGCTTCCCACAGCGTGGCGTGGCAGTAGGCCCAGTAGTCGCGGGCCAGGGCGGCCGCCGCCACGGCCGCCGTCGCGAATGAAAGCGCCTGTTGGCTCTGGCCCGCAATGAATACCACCATGGAGTTGGCTGACAACGCGTACGACAGCGCACGAGGGTTGCCTGCTGCCTGCGCCAGGGCCAGCGCGCGATGCGCGTTTTCGGCGGCATCCGCGTCGTCCTGCCAGATCCCGGCGTGGGCCAGCTCGGCCAGGGCGAGGGCATGCTGCCAGCTCGCGGGCTCCACACCAGAGAGCCGCACGGCCTCCCGCATGTCGTCTGGCGAGAGAAATGAGCGGCCGGTCGAGAACCGCAAATGCATACGGCGAACCATCAGCTCGGCCACGAGCAATGGTTGTGTGCCGGGGTCGGAGCGCTCAAGCAACGCATCGACCGCTCGGAGCTCCTCTTCGTGAGCCCCAGCGGCGCCGGCTGCGGCGGCGAGACGCGTCAAGAGCTCCTGCGTGCTCTGATCGGCCGTGGAGAGCGCGGGCCTCAGATCGGCAGCTCGACGCAGAAGGCGCAACATCTCAGCAGTTGCGCCGGCCGACTCCGCGGCATCGGCGGCGCGGATCGCCCAGCGGTAAGCCTCTGCGTGGTGACCAGCCCGAAATTGATGTTCTGCCACCGCTACCATTGTCTCGACGGCCGGCACGGCGGCATCCGTCACCCGCTTCTCGAAATGGCGGGCGAATGCGGAATGCCAGCGTTCGCGATCGACGTCGTTCATGGTCTGCTCGAGCACTTCCGCTGTCAACGGGTGGTGGAACCAATAGCGGCCATCGCGTGCCGCATCGAGCAGTCCCGCGTCGACCGCCTCCCCCAGGAGCGGCACGACGTGCTCGGCGCCGAGGGTGCTGCCTGTCACGTCGGTGAGGTCACCAGCGGTGAGCGGGCCGCCGCCGACGGCCAGCGTTCTGGTCAGCTCTCGGGTGGGTGACGACAGGCGGCGCCACGATTGCAACACGGCGGATCTCAGGTCGGGCGGCAGATCGGGCGGCAGATGCCGCGTATTCGGGGTGAGGTCATTCACCACGAGCCGGTTGAGGTAGGGGTTTCCACGCGTGTGCGTGAAGACATCTTCCACCAGCGATTGATGCGGAGGTGCACCCAGCAGGTGAGAGAGTTGCTCACCGGTGGCGGCACGATCGAGCGGATCAAGCGTCAGTTGTTCGTTTCGGGGCAGTCGACGGATGTCGGCCAGCCAGTTCTGCAACGGGTGGCCGCCGCTCACCTCGCCGCTGCGGATCGTGACGACCACCGCGAGGCCACGTTCGGCCGGCCCGGCCAGGAGGTAGGTCAACACATCGAGGGTGCTCTGGTCAGTCCAGTGCAGGTCGTCGATCACCAGAACCACAAGCCGATCGCGGCACAGGTCGTCGAGCCAGGCGTCGAAGGCTATCGGGACATTGGCGGGTGCGTCACCGGGAGTGATGACCGGAGGCAGGGCGATCCCCGCGCTCCTGGCTCCCCTGACGGCCGAGCGGATCGCGAGGAAGGGGACCGTCATGGAGGTCAACGGCAGGCAGGCTCCGAAGAGCACCAGTGCGGAAGAGCCAGCGCTCGCGCAGGCTCGCTGCACGAGGGTGGTCTTGCCGACTCCCGCATCCCCAAAGATCAACATCGCCCCCGCTTCGCCGGCTGCGGCGCGATTGAGGAGCGCGCTGACGACGCCCAGCTCCCCGGTGCGTCCCACGAGAACCGGCCCGATCACGCCTGGGCGTGTGGTCATGGTGCCAGTTTCCCACCGATCCGACTCGTCGACCGGGCGAATCTGAGGATTTTTCCCGTCAGTCTGAGGGGGTGCGCCCGATGCGGTGGCCGGGTTGCCCGGCACACAGTGAAGAGGTCAGGTTCCGTCCCGCCTCACTTTGCTGGAAGGTACGACCATGTCTCACGCTCTCTCCCCACGACCGTCCGCCGGTCGCTGGATGGTTGCCGCATTCGCGGTCTCCATCCTCGCCGGCACCGGCGTCGCTCCCGCTGCAGCGATGCAAGACCCGGGAAAGCCTCAGCAGCCCGTTGTGCAGCAGGACTCACGGCACTGCTTCCTGACGTGGATCGGTCCGCAGTTCGTACGCTGCGACGATCTCACCGGGGGCATGGGTCACCGCACCGCCCTGAGTAACGAAACAGTGAGTCCTGGGTGCGGTGCCAGTGAGTCCTGGCTGCCGGAGCACTGAACGATCGGGTCTCTGCCCGGCGTCTACCCCTTGGTCGACCCGGCCAGCAGGCCGCGCACGAAGTACCGCTGCAGGGCGAAGAACACGATCAGCGGAACCAGGATCGAGATGAACGCTCCGGCCGTGAGCAGGTGCCAGTCCTGGCCCCTGGTGCCGGTGATCTCGGCGAGCAGCTTGGTCATCGGTGCTACGGCGCCATCGGCGAAGACCAACGCCACCAGCAGGTCGTTCCAGACCCAGAGGAACTGGAAGATCGCGAAGGCGGCGAGGGACGGCATCGTCAGCGGGATGATGATCCGGAAGAAGATCTGCCCGTGGCCTGCACCGTCCACGCGCGCGGCTTCGATGACCTCACGCGGAATCTCGGAGACGAAGTTGTGCAGCAGGAAGATTGCCAGAGGCAGCGCGAACATGGTGTGCGCGATCCAGACCTGCGCGTAACCGCCGCCCTCGGTCAGCGATTCCACGACCGGAAAACCGAAGAGCTCGCCTCGCGAGAAGTACTGCAGCAGAGGCACAAGCACCATCTGGATCGGCACGATCTGCAGAGCGAACACCGCGATGAACATGATGTCTTTGCCCCGGAAGTCGATCCAGGCGAACGCGTAGGCCGCCAGGCTGGCGATCATCAGCGGGATCAGGGTCGCCGGGAGGGTGATCGCGATCGAGTTGATGAAGGCCCCGGCGAGGTCGATCTGGCTGTTGCCGGCCTTCAGCACCTCGCCATAGTTGTCGAAGGTGAATCCCCAGTTCTCGAAGATCGTCCACCACCCGGTGGTGCGCACCTGCTGGGCAGGACGAAACGACGAGACGAAAAGGCCGAAGGTCGGCACGGTCCAGAGAACGGCAATGAGCAGCGCGGCAATCGTCGCGCCACGGCTGGTCAGCCGTCTCTTGGTGCGCCGAGGCGCTGAGTCTTCACCACGACGCAGTTGCTTCTCGGTGTCAGCGTCGATGGGCAGCTCGACGGGTACGACGGCGCTCATCGGATCTCCCTCTGCTTCTTGATCTGTCTCGCGTTGTAGACCACGATCGGCAACACCAGCAGGAACAGCACAACGGCAAATGCAGCCGACCGTCCCTGTTCGAAGTTCTTGAACTGGGTGTACATCTCATTGGCGATGACGCTGGTGTCGTTTGCACCGGCGGTCATGGTGCGCACGATGTCGAACACCTTCAGCGAGGCGATCGAGATGGTGGTCAGCACCACGATCAGCGAACTCCGGATGCCGGGGACCGTGACATTGGTGAAGCGCTGCCAGCCGTTGGTTCCGTCGAGCTCTGCCGCCTCGACCTGCTCGGTCGGGACACCCTTGATGGCGGCAGACAGGATGACCATGGCAAAACCGGTCTGCACCCAGATCAGCACCACTATCAGGAAGAAGGTGTTCCAGGGTTCGACCGCGAGGAAGCTGACCGGCTCCCCGCCGAACCACACGACCACCTGGTTGAGCAGGCCGATCTGGTTCTGCTCCGCCGGGCGAGCCGTGTACACGAAGCGCCAGATGATGGATGCTCCGACGAATGAGATCGCCATCGGCATGAACACCAGGATCTTGAAGTACTTCTCGCCACGACTCTTGTCGATGAACACGGCGTAGGCGAGGCCGGCGATCGTTGAGACGATCGGCGCGACCAGCACCCAGATGATGGTGTTCCCCACAGTGCGAATCGCCTCTGGCTGGGTGAAGATCCAGATGAAGTTCTCGAACCCCACAAAACGTTCGCCGCGCGAGTTCATCATCGACTGCACAATCGTCTGGATCGACGGAAGAATCAGTCCGAGCGTCAGGAGCAGCACGGCCGGCCCCAGGAAGCCGAACAACTGGAAGAGATAGCCCGCGCCCTGCTTCGAGCGGTAGTCGAGGAGGAAGAACACCCCGCCAAGCACGGCCGCCGCTGCGGCGGCCCACCAGTACGAACCGACGATGAGCAGGATGGCCAGTGGCCCCAGGATGCACACCGCTAGACGGATGATCGTGTAGATGCGGCCAGAGCGCGGGGCGATCTCGACGAAGAAGAGGATGGCCGCGACCACCACCGCGAAGACGAGGATGACGATCGGAACCTGGGCCAGCGGCGGGAGACCGGCTAACCAGGTGAAGAAGGCTGACATGTGATGCCTCTCGAGTACGACGGTGGACTCAGGACGGTGGACTCAGCGGATTGGCTCCTGTGGCCCGGAGTTATCGAAACCGTACACCAGCCGAGGGCTGTGGGCCGCCCGATTGCTCGCGCGGCCCACAGCCGGTTCGGTTGGTGCTCTGTTCTACTCAGACGGCCAGCCGGCTTCGATGGCGGTCAGCACCTCATCGGTCGGGGTGCCGTTGATCCAGTTGACCATGCCCTTCCAGAAGGTTCCGGCACCGACGGCGCCGGGCATCAGGTCGGAGGCGTCAAAACGGAACACCGTCTTGTCGTCCTGCAGGATGGAAATGGCCTCCTGAAGGATCGGGCTCTGCGCGTTCTTCGGGTCGAGGCCCTTGTTGGCGCTGATCACACCGCCGAGGGAGACTCTGCTGTTCGCCCAGTCTGCACTCGAGAGGTACTCCTGCACCTTCTGGGTGTCTTCATCGTCGGAGAATGCGCCGACGATCTCGCCGCCGCCGGTGACCGCCTGGCCGCCAGCTTCAACCGCCGGGGTGATGAACGCCCACACGTCAGCGTCAGGGCCGACGGTGCCACCGGCATCCGTGATGAAGCCGTCGAAGAACGACGCCTGGTGGGTCAGCGCGCAAGTTCCGTCTGAGATCGGTGTGGCAACGTCAGCGAACTCGGTGCTGTTGATCGAGGCGACGTCACCGAATCCGGCGTTCACGTACGCCGGGTTCAGCAGGATCTCGCCGGTCGCGTCGAACGCGGACTTGATCTGGGGGTCGGTGAACGGAATCTCGTTTGACACCCACTGGTCGTAGACCTCAGGGCCCGCCTGGCGCAGGACCAGGTCTTCGACCCAGTCCGTTCCCGGCCAACCGGTGGCCTCACCGGAGCCGAAGCCGGCGCACCACGGGGCTGCCCCGGTCTTCTCCTGGATGGTCTTGGTCACCGCGAGGAGGTCATCCCAGGTCTCAGGGACCTCGACGCCCCATTCCGTGAACTTCGCCGGTGAATACCAGACGAAGCCCTTGACGCTGGCCATCAGCGGCGCACCGTAGAAGGTGTCGCCGACTGTGCCGTAGGCCTTCCAGTCTTCTGACCAGCCCTCGTCGACGTTGGCTTCAACGCCCTCCGGCGCCGGCTTCAGATAGTCGCGGCTGGCGAGGTCGGCCAACAGGCCAGGCTGCGGGAAGATGGCGAGGTCTGGAGCGTTGCCGCCCTGCGCGCGAATCGAGATCTGGGCCTCGAACTCCTTCGACGCCTCGTACTTGATGTCGATGTCGTTTTCTTTTTCCCAGTCTGCCCAGGATTCTTCGAGGAGTTCGGCCTCGGTATCGGCGATCGTGCCGTACACGGTGACTTCACCGTCTCCGGCCGCGCCGGCTTCTCCGCCGCCTGTGCTGCCCGGACCGCCGGAACAACCAGCCAGGGCAAGGCCGGCGACCGCCGCAATCGCGATAGGTGCTGTGAAACGTCGATGCAGGGATGACCGCATTATTCCTCCTCGTTGAGATCGTGAAAGCGCTCCCACGCTAGCAGCCGGGGCGGCTCTGGGTGAGCAAGCGTTTACAGTCTCAACTTAGGGGCGCCGCAAGACGTCGGCAAGCACCGCGGCACAATCACCATCGGTATTTGCCAAATCGTTATCGGTCCAGAGCGCAGGCGTGGGGCAGGGCGACTCAGTTCGCGTCGGCGACCGCGAGCACTTCCGCCGATTCCAGTGACGTCTCTTTGTGGCCGTCCGCCGCGCGCAGGTGACGATTGCCCACCACGACGATCACCACGGCGATGAGAACGGATGCCGCGCCGGCATAGAAAGGCGCCGCGGGCGAGAGGCCTTCGGCCAGCAGGGTCGCCGCAGGAGGTGCGATTGCGCCGCCCAGGAAACGCACCCCCGAATAAGCGGATGACGCCACCGACCGAGGCAGGTCCGTCGCCTCCATCACACACTCGGTGAGCACCGTGTTCAGCACACCGAGTAACGTCCCGCCGATCACGACGCAGGTGATCAAGCCGACGGCCGAGTCGATCAGCAGCGCAAGGGCAACGAGGTCGGCTGCGAGCAACGGCATCACGAGCCACAGAACGCGCGTGCGCGGCATCCTTCTGGTGAGAACGGGAGCGACCCACACGCTGGTGACGGCCACCGAGAGTCCCCAGCCGAAGAAGATGAAGCCGAGGGTGATGGCGCTGGAGAGGCCGAGGGGCACGAGGGCGAACGGTGTATAAGCGAGCAGCACGAAGAAGCCGATGTTGTAGAACAGTGCTGCGGCGGCGAGGATGCCGAGGGCCGGCCTGGCCAGGGCGCGGAACGGCGCGGAGACCCGGGTCGGAACGGGCTTCGGCCCCTCGGTCTTCAGCAGCGTGACGATGGCGATGAACCCGACGGCCATGAGGGTTGCGGTGCCGAAGAACGGGCCACGCCAGCTGATGCTGCCGAGAAGCCCGCCCGCCAGCGGACCGATAGCCAACCCGATTCCGAGGGCGGCCTCGTAGAGGATGATGGCCGACGATGTGCCCCCTGCCGCCGCGCCGACGATGGTGGCCAGCGCCGTCGAGATGAAGAGGGCGTTGCCGAGCCCCCAGCCGGCGCGGAAGCCGATGATCGACTCGACATCGCCGGAGAGTCCGGCGGCCATGGCGAACACCACGATGAGCGCGAGGCCGATCAGCAGAGTCTTCTTGGCGCCGATGCGGCTGGAAAGCCAGCTGGTGAAGAACATCGCGATTCCGGTGATCACCAGGTAGCTGGTGAACAGCAGTTCCGCCTCTGTCGGTGTTGCCTGCAGGTCGGCGGCGATCGCCGGCAAGATCGGGTCGACCAGTCCGATCCCCATGAACGCGACCACGCAGGCGAAGGCGACGGCCCACACCGCCTTCGGCTGATGCAGGATGCTGCTTGCCCCGTCGGTTGAGGTGGTTGGCATCAATTCTGCCGACTTCTGACTCACTGCCTCACACTTCCCTCTTCGGTTCAACCGGCTTCTTTTCAACCGTGTCCACACGTTGCTGCACGATGTCGACCGCGCGCTGCAGGGTGACGATGTCCTCGGCTGGCAGGTCGGCGAAGAGGGGCATCATTGCGGTGGCCAGTTCGTTGCGCCACTGCGCGAGAGCCGCGTCTCCGACCGGGGTGACGTCGACCAGGCTCGCCCTGGCATCCGTCGGGTCGACGGTGCGGAGGATCCACCCGCGGGCGTCGAGGCTTTCGACGAGTTTGCTCGCGGTCGGCTGTGACACCCGGCTCAGTTCTGCGAGCTCGCCGAGCCGCATCGGGCCGGAACTGATGAGCACGCTCAGCGTTCGCCAGACGGCTGGCGACTCTGTGCCGCCGCCAGCCGCACGAGCAGCGACCCTGGTGAGGCGGTTGTTGACGGAGACCAGGTCGCCGAGAAGGCGGTGGAGGTCGGTGAGCGTGCTGTGATCGGTGGGCATGCTGCAATTCTACATAGCCAGGCTATGTATGCGACACTATGGGGCGAGATTCGAGAACGGCCGGCCCGGTATGAGCCGGGCCGGCCGTTCTGCTTATGCTCAGTGCGTGGTCACCGGAAGTTCCAGTGCGCACCGAGCGAATCGGTATTCGGCGGGTGCGCGGCCCGTGGGGCCGAGTCCGTCGTGAGCGCGGCAACCAACAGGTGCCGCAGTGAGCTGGCGAATCGTCGCCAGCGGGTGGGGTTGTTCATGGTGGATTCATTTCTGCATGCGTGCCCCGTTGCACGGGTGAGCGCGCCAAAATGGCGCACCAAAGTGACACAGGGTGTGAACCGTGCGACGGATGCCGCGCGGCAGGAACCGAGCATCCGCACTTGCCAAAAATGAGCCCAGCCGGAACGGGGGCTTAAACGCCGCAAGGGCGCCGCCCCGTTACGGGGGCGACGCCCTCGGAACGCGGATAACTCGGGGAAGATTCGGACAAACCGAATCTCAACCCAAGGAAACCGCGATCACTGCGTGTGGCTGTCGAAAAGACGACATAAGCCGATCACGCCTCAAGCAAGAACCCCTCTCGGGGCCTCGACTACTTGAGGGTGACGCTGGCGCCTGCCTCTTCGAGAGCAGCCTTCGCCTTTTCGGCGGTTTCCTTGGTGGCACCTTCGAGGACGGCCTTTGGTGCACCGTCGACGACTGCCTTTGCTTCGCCCAGGCCGAGGCTGGTGAGCTCGCGCACAACCTTGATGACCTGGATCTTCTTGTCGCCGACCGTCTCGAGGACGACGTCGAAGGAATCCTTCTCCTCGACCTCTTCTGCGGCGGCGGCAGGGCCGGCAGCGGCTGCGGCAGCAACCGGTGCGGCGGCGGTGACCTCGAAGGTCTCCTCGAATGCCTTGACGAACTCGCTGAGCTCGATCAGGGTCAGGCCCTTGAACTGCTCAAGCAGCTCTTCCGTTGAAAGCTTTGCCATGATGTTCTCCTTAGTTGTTGAAATTACTCACCGCGGTACTGGGCTGATGCCTAGTTCGCGGACTCCTGCTTCTCACGCAGCGCATCGACCGTGCGAACGGCCTTCGACAGCGGTGCGTTGAACAGATATGCGGCTCCGAACAGCGAGGCCTTGAAGGCGCCGGCAAGCTTGCCGAGCAGAACTTCACGGGACTCGAGGTCGGCGAGCTTGCCTACCTCTGCGGCGGAGAGCGGGTTACCGTCGAAGTAACCGCTCTTGATCACCAGAAAAGGGTTTGCCTTGGCAAAGTCACGCAGGGTCTTCGCGACGGCGACAGGGTCACCGTGTACAAAGGCGATTGCAGACGGTCCGACAAGCTCGTCGTCAAACGAGCTGATGCCGGCATTGTTCGCCGCGATCTTGGTCAGCGTGTTCTTTACCACGGCGTACGTGGCGTCCCCACTGATGGACTTCCGCAGCTCCTTGAGCTGGGAAACAGTGAGTCCGCGGTACTCGGTGAGCAGAACGGCGGTCGAGCTCTGGAATTTCTCCTGCAGCTCGGCGACCGATGCTTCCTTGTTCGCCATGGCGCTCCTCAAATGTTTTCATGTGCCGGTAGCCCCTGGCGCAGACATGAAAAAAGCTCCGGCACAGGGCCGGAGCTGGGAGCAGCTTTCACTGCGCTTTACTTCGAATCCTGCGCGGGCCGTTCACGTGAATGAACCTTCGATTGCCGTTCTCATTTCTGAGCACGGCAATAACCGGCGGTCTTTGGCTTTGTCACACGCTACCGGATGCGACGCACAGCGTGCAAATCGATCAGTCACGTCCGTCACTGATTGAGGGGCGAGCTCGCGAGCGTCTGCTCGAAATCGGCCGGGTCGACTCGCGTCAGCCCTGGTATCCCGTCAAAGGCGCGGTCGGGCGAGACGATGCGCTCAATACCGTAGACGAGTGCGGACGCGGCGTGGACCGCATCGCGCCCACGAATCGTCGGAATTCGTTCGATGAGACTCATGCTCAGGTCAAGAACCTCGCGATCAAAATTCAAGAGCGTGCAAACCGCGGAAACGTCTCTCCCGTCTGCGGCTGCGAGGGACCTGTCTCCGGTACGCCGTAAGCGATGATGCACGAGTTCCTGAATCATCTCCACGCTGGCATACGGCCTAAAGGCGCCCTTCGCGGCTGCATTCATTACACCGCGGCAGACGTCGCGGTAGCGGTGGTCCTCACCAAGCGCATAAATAGCAATCGCACTGTCCAGCAGGATCGCCTGTTCAGTCACGGCAGGTCGCGCAGGTATTCACGCTCGAATGACTCCTTTTCCTCTTCCCAGTCGATGGGACGGGAATCGGCGTGAGCATCTGCTCGAGCGAACAGCCTCTCTACTATTTCTTGCCGAGATTGTCGCCGCCGGGCAAGGCGCTCATCGACGGCTTCCCGAATGACGGCTGCAACGCTTTGCCGCTCAGCCGCGGCCTCAGCTTCCAACGCGGCGTAGCGCGCGGGATCGAACAGCACCTGCACCCGGCGATCAAGAGTAGCCATGCACATACAGTAGCATGTGCATGTCCTGCACCGACTGGTTATATGGGTTCAGAGAGAACTGGCATCCTCCCGCGACGGGCGTTTACGCTGGAACGATGACTTCGAAGAAGCGCCCGAAGAACCGCGCCCCGCATCGCACGAGCACCCGCAAGCCTTCCTCAGTGCCTCCGCGCCTCGCCGCGGTGCCAGGCGAAGATGAGCTGCCGGAGTTGGATCTGCTTGCCGGTCTCGACGACGCCCTGCGCCAGCCGCATCCGTTCGCCCTTCTCGCCCAGGCCAGCTCGATCATGGCCGCACTCGACGAACGACAGAAGGGACACCCTGCCGCAAGGGCCGACCCCGAGGAGCTCGGCATCTCCCTCACGGAGCTGTGCGACAGCTTCATGGACGTGGGACTGCGCCAAACGGATGCCCTGCTCAAGGTGATCGAAGCGATGACGCCCGACGAACTCCTGGCCGAACGCATTCGCCGCTCCGTCGCAGAAAGGAAGCTCCCGATTCCCGGCTGGACGCTACGGCTCGAGCAGGCCGAGCCCCACAGGATCGTGGAAATGCTCCACGTGCTGCGCGACGGCGACAACGTCTGCATCGGAGTTCACCTTCCGAACGACCGCGAACTCAGCATCATGATCTACATCGACCACAACCTCGGAACAGTCGTGAAAGACGCATTCGTTCTCGATTTGCCCGTCGAAGACGTGATCGCCAGATGGGCTGAGATCGACAACTCGGACGACACAGAAATTCGGGAACTCTCGTTCGCTGATGCCAGAACCCGGATCACCGAGGCCACCTTCAAGGGTTCCATCACCTTTCCTCCGTTCGAGACAGAGACCTGGCCTGCCTGTCGACCGCTGGTCGAATGGATCGTGTCGAAGTTGCCAGAGGGTGGGAAGGAGTACGAGCGCCCGGAGTGGAGTGCCAAGCAGTTGGCCGAACTGACCGACGACTTCTTCGACTCAGAGTTCGGCCGCCGACTCGATGACGACGACCATCGGTCGCTTCTCGAGTCGATTCTCTGGTTCGGCACCGACTACGGCCCTGGCGACCCGCTCCGCTGGAGCCCCGTCTCTGCGGAGATCGTGTTGGGCTGGATGCCGAGGAAGGTGGTGGGACCGGTCGACTTCCTCACCAAGACGCCCGATCTGCTCCGCGCATTCGTCAGGTTCTCTCATGCCGCACGTGGCATCTCTGCTGATCTCACTCTGCAGACTCTCGCGGCGGTTGACGAATTCGAGTCCGACTTCCATGGCGCCATCCGTTCTCAGCCTCAAGACGCGGAGGCAATCCTTGAGCAGCTGGTCTCCGGAGGTGGTCCGCGACTGGGTGTGGAGAACGGCTGGCTGTCCGGCGGCCTGATCACCGACGAGGACCTCCTCACCAACTTCGCCCTGGCGATGGTGGGCAGCAGGCGCGCGCTTGACGAGATCGACACGATTCCGCTTCCGAACGAACCATTCGACTGGGACGGCCTGCCGAGCGATATCCACGACAAGGTCGGCGAGGTGGTCACACTCGTTGACGGATGCAGCGACGAATTCTTCGACGTCGAGTTTCGAACCGCGTGCCGCCGGTTTGTTCACCGCGTCGCGACGGCCGACCCGGCCGTGTTCCGCGGCAAGGCGCGAGCGCACACCACGGCAGCGGCCGTCTGCGTGATCATTGGTCGAGCGAACGACTTTTTTCTCGGCGATCCCGGTGAGGTGCGGGTCAAGGACATTACCGCCCGGTTGGGCGTCGGCCCCAATGTCGCGGCGCGCGCCGACCCCATGCTCCGAGCCATCGGCGCCGACGAGTTCGCCGGTGGGCGAGAACTCGGCGACGCGGCATTGCTCCTGGCAGACACTCGTGAGCTGGTCATCCGGTTCCGAGATCAGCATGACGTGACCTGACGGCGCCTGCCCGTGCGCCCTTTGTGTCGCCTGCGACCGTGATGAGGCGACACCTGGGGCGCACGCGTCGACAAGTCGACGGCAAAGTAGTTGACAAGTGTCCACTAGATTTATATAGTTGACTGTTGTCAATTACCAGCAGGAGTCAGATGTCACGCGCCGAGCGCCCCGTACGAGCACCAAAACCAACCACGAAGACCGTCTCAGCCGACGGCACGATGAGCCAACGCCAGGTGCTCGAGGCGCTGTCTGGCCTCCTCCTCGGCATGTTCGTCTCGATCCTCGCCGGCACCGTGGTCAGCACATCGATGCCGCTGATCATCTCTGACCTCAAGGGCGACCAGTCCGCATATACCTGGGTCATCACCGCCACCCTGTTGGCGACAACGGTTTCCACCCCGCTCTGGGGCAAATTCGCCGACCTGTTCAACCGCAAGCTGCTCATCCAGCTCGCCCTCATCGTCTTCGTGCTCGGCTCCGCCCTGGCCGGCTTCTCGCAGGACACCGGCACCCTCATCATGTTCCGGGTGCTGCAGGGCCTCGGTGCCGGTGGTCTGGCCGCGCTCAGCCAGATCATCATGGCCGACATCATCAGCCCGCGAGAGCGCGGCAAGTACGCCGGCCTGTTCGGTGCGGTCATGGCGCTCGGAACCATCGGCGGCCCGCTGCTCGGCGGCGTGGTGACGGATGCCTTCGGCTGGCGCTGGAACTTCTTCATCGCGCTTCCCGTTGCGATCGTCGCCATCGTGCTGCTGCAGCGCACCCTGCACCTGCCGAAGATCGTCAAGCGCGTGGTGAAGATCGACTACCTCGGCGCAGTATTGCTCACCGGAGGAATCTCCCTGCTGCTCATCTGGGTGACGCTGGCCGGAAACCAATTCGAGTGGACATCCGTCAGCTCGTTCGTCATGGTGCTCGGCGCAGCCGTGCTGCTGATTGCGGCGGTCATCGTCGAGTTCCGCGCGAAGGAACCGATCATACCCCTCGCGTTGTTCAAGAACCGCACCTTCACTCTCTCGGTGATCGCCAGCATTTCAGTCGGCGTCTCGATGTTCGGAACGTCGGTCTACCTGGCGCAGTACATGCAGCTCGCCCGCGGTGCAACACCGACAGAGTCCGGCCTGCTCACGATCCCGATGATGGGCGGCCTGCTCATCTCGTCGACCCTCTTCGGTAACCTGATCAGTCGCCGGGGCAAGTGGAAGGCGATCATGGTGTCCGGCTCTGTGCTGGTCGTGGCCGGGTCGGTGCTCCTGGGCAGCCTGGACTACCAGACCAGCCTCGTGCTCGTTGGCATCTACATGTTCATCCTCGGCGCCGGCGTCGGCATGATCATGCAGAACCTGGTGCTGGTCGTGCAGAACACCACCGAGGTGTCGAACCTCGGCGTCGCCACCAGTGGCGTCACCTTCTTCCGCAGCCTGGGCGGCACCATCGGAGTCTCCGTGATGGGTTCCGTGCTCGGAACCTACGTCGCAGACCACATCAAGGACGGCATGGGCGATCTCAGCCCCGCCGACCAGGCGACCGCGGCCCAGACGCTGGGCGGCGGCACGATCCCCCACATCGATGCACTCCCCAGTGCGCTTCGGATGCTGGTCGAGTCGGCATACGGTTCCGGCGTCGGACTGGTGTTCCTCGTGGCCGTCCCGCTCGCCGTGATCACCCTGATCATGGTCGCGCTGATGCCGAACATCCCGCTCGGCACCAAGAACGCGATCGACCTCCAGCGCGACAGGCAGGCTGCACATGAGGCCGAGCTCGAAGACGTCGAAGACACCCTGATCGGGGTGAGCGCGGGATACGTTGCCCTCAGCCCAGCCGGACAGGCGCATCCGACCGGTTCCGTGCGGGTCATCGACAGTGCCCACGACGGTTCTGGATCGCCGGCCGCCCGGTCGTCGGCGGCTCGCCCGTCGGCGGGCGACTCGGATGGCCATCGGTAGCCTGTGATCATGACGGATATGGCCCACATGGATGCCGCGGCGGATGTGACGGCGGACGCCGCGACGCAGGCAGCGATCACGGACGTCGAGGAGCAGATGACCGTGCTCGCCGGTCACATCAGGGCGAGCATCCGCGATGCCGCCGTGCGGGTCGATCCGACGCTGCAGCCTTTCGGTCTGAAGGTGCTGCGGATGCTCGCGCGGTGCGGGCCCCTCCAGGCCGGCTCACTGGCCGACCAGATGATGGTCGACCGAAGCGTGATCAGCAGGCAGGCCCGCCAGCTCGAGGAACTCGGGTTGATCGAACTTCAGGCAGACCCGGCAGACGGTCGCGCGCGCATCATGGCGCTCACGCCGCTCGCGAAGACCCGTCTCCATGAGGTGCGCGTCGGAAACGCTGCGCTGGTGCACACGCGGCTGCGTTCCTGGCCGGTCGACGACCTCCAGCATTTCGCCGCGCTACTCGCCCGCCTGAACGGATCTCCGGAGGAATAGCCGCCCCGCGCTGCAGCCGCGCCATCCCATCGCTCTCTCCGCGCACCCGCTGTTGGACACTTCGTGGTCCCCGGATTCGGTTAGTCGCGCCTCAGCCGAGTGGAAGCGTCAGCGGAGCGGCAGGGTCAGCGGAGCGGCAGTGTCGGTCAGCGGAGCGGCAGTGTCGGTCAGCGGCAGGGAGACCCGGAAGCTGGTGAAGCCGGGGCGACTCACCACCTCAACCTCACCGTGGTGCGCGGTCACGACAGCACGCGCGATGGCCAAGCCGAGCCCGGTGCTGCCCGTTCCACGGAATCGGGAGCTGTCGCCGCGCGCGAAACGCTCGAACAGGGTCGACTGAAGCGAATCCGGGATGCCTGGACCGTCATCCGTCACCGTGACGATCGCGCGGCCTTCTGCGATACTGCTCGACGCGGAGCCGGTCGACGCGGGGTCGGCTGGCTGAGTGGAGAGCGCTACCGTCACCGTCGTACCCTCCGGGGTGTGCACGCGCGCGTTGGCGAGCAGATTCGCGACGACCTGGTGCAGGCGGGCGTCGTCTCCCACTACCTCAACAGGCTCGTCAGGGAGATCGAGGTTCCAGACGTGGTCGCCACCCGCAACGTGCGCATCGCTCACCGCATCGACGAGCAGCCTGGTCAGGTCAACGGGCTTCCGCTCGAGCTCGCGGCCCTCGTCGAGCCGAGCCAGAAGCAGCAGGTCTTCCACCAGCCCCGTCATTCGCACGGACTCGGACTCGATGCGGTCGAGCGCGTGCACGGTGTCGGGCGGCAACTCCTGCCCAGAGCGACGGGTGAGCTCCGAGTACCCGCGGATCGACGCGAGCGGCGTGCGTAACTCGTGGCTGGCATCCGCAACGAACTGACGCACCTTGTGCTCGCTCGCCTGCCGCGTCTCGAGCGCCAGGTCGACGTGGTCGAGCATGCGGTTCAGGGCGGACCCGACCCGACCGACCTCGGTGCGCGGGTCGGTATCCGCCGCCGGGACACGATCGACGAGCGACACCGTGCCACGGTCAAGCGGCAGCTCTGAGACGCGCGCGGCCGTGTCGGTGACCCGGCCGAGCGGACGCAGGGCGATCCTGACGATCCACGCTGCCATGGCGGCGACCACCACGATCCCGGCGAGCGAGACCAGCGCGATGATCCAGGCCAGGTTCGCCGCTGTCTCATCGACGTCGGCCATCGGAAGGCCGATCAGGTAACTGGCGCCACCCTGTGAATTCTGCGCGACGATCCGATACGAACCGACGTCGCCACCGAGATCGACCGTCACCGGTCCGGTCACGGTCACCTTGTCGCCGAGCACCTGGACCTGCTCCGTATCGAGGGCGCGGATAGCGCCTTCCTCATCGAGGTAACCGGCCGAGAGGCTCGCGCCGTCAAAGACCAGGGCGAGGGTTCCGGATGCCTGGGCAGGGCCGTTGAGGATTTCGAACGCCGCCGGGTTGGTGCCGATCCCCCTCAGCCCGCCGTCGATCACCACGCTCGACCGGTCGGCGGCAGAGGCGAGCTGCCGGTCGAGCTCATCGAGCAGGCGCTGGCGCAGAATGGTGACACTCACCACGCCGATCACGACGCTGACCAGGGCCAGGAGTGCAACGACCGCCACGACGAGGCGGCGGCGGAGCGTCCAGGGTGCGCGGTTCCGCGGGCGCGGGGGCTCTGTTTGCTCTGTCGGACCAGTCGACTCTGTCGCCTCGCCGGCATCCGTCGCCTCGCCCGCATCCGCCGCCTGGCCGGCATCCGTCGCCTGGCCCTCGCCTGGCGTCGGTCCTGTGTCGGCGGGATCGGTCACTGTGTGGCCTTCAGCATGTAGCCTGCGCCGCGCACCGTGTGGATCATCGGTGTGCGGCCGGCGTCGATCTTCTTGCGCAGGTAGGAGATGTAGATCTCGACGACAGAGGACTTGCCGCCGAAGTCGTAGCTCCAGACCCGGTCGAGGATCTGCGCCTTGCTCAGCACCCGGCGCGGGTTGCGCATCAAATAGCGAAGCAGCTCAAACTCGGTGGCAGTGAGCTCGATCGGTTCGCCGGCCCGGAAGACCTCGTAGCTGTCTTCATCGAGGGTGAGGTCGCCGATCGTGATGAGCGGATCGTTGGAGTCTGCGACCGCGAGGGTCGATCGCCGGATGAGCCCGCGCAGGCGGGCGACGACCTCTTCGAGGCTGAACGGTTTGGTGACGTAGTCGTCTCCGCCCGCCGTGAGCCCGGCGATGCGGTCGTCGAGGGAATCCTTGGCGGTGAGGAAGAGCACCGGGGTCTCTTCGCCGCCGGCACGCACCCGCTGCAGAACCTGGAGGCCGTCGATATCGGGCAGCATGATGTCGAGCAGGATGGCGTCTGGACGAAATTCGCGGGCCAGCCGCAGCGCCTGCTGGCCGTCGCCCGCGGTGCGAACCTCCCACCCCTCGTACCGCAGGGCCATAGAGAGCAGGTCGGTGAGGCCCGGTTCGTCGTCGACGACGAGCACACGGATGGCACTGCCGTCCGCCTTGGTGAGCCTCGGCGCGCGAGTGGTACGGGCGGCCCTGTTCTCGGATGCACTGGTGCTCATGATGGACAAGTATCTGCGTACTTCCTATGAGTTCGCTATGTGCGCGCTTCGCGATGTCTGAGGGCGCGACAGGTGCTACCGCAGCCTCGATGCGCGTGAGGGGACGCACAGTGCTCGTCAACCGGCGCGTCAGCGGGCACCGGAAGGACGATTTGTGACCCCTCACGCGTCGCGTGAGCAGAGTAGACCCGTCAGACCAGCCGCGCGAGCAGAATAGGGGAGTGACGACGCTCCTGCTGCACGGCCTCGGCGCCGACCGCCGCCAGCCACTCGACCTGTTCGGGCCGGTGCTGGCCGGTGGGGCGACGGTGATCGCCCCCGATGTGCGCGGGCACGGGGCGTCCGGCGTCACTGGCGACCCGGCCGATTTCGACCTCGACCGGCTGGCAGATGATGTCACCCGCGAGGCGCTCTCTCGCCCCGACGGAGCCGGCGACGGGCATCCGTTCACCGTCGTCGGCATCTCGATGGGCGCGGCCATCGCCCTGCGCATCCTGCTTCGCGGCCTGCTCCCGATCGAGCGGGCGGTCTTCGTGCGGCCGGCGTTCACCGACGAACCGTTGCCGCAGAACCTGCGCGCGTTCCCGGTGATCGGGCAGCTGCTCGCCGACCTCGGAGCCGTCGCCGGCGAAGACGCGTTTCGGCGCACCGCCCTCTTCGAACGCACCCGTGTCGAGTCCCGACTCGGTGCTGCCGGGCTTCTCAGCCAGTTCCGGTCGACGGATGCTGCGGCGCGCGCCGTTCGGCTCGTCGAGATCCCACGCAACCGGGCTTTCGACTTTGACGCGGAGCTCGCGGCGGTGGCGGGCGGCGCACACCCAACCCGCACCATGGTGGTTGCCGCCCCGCGCGACCCCGTGCACCCGGAGGCGGTCGCCGAGCGCTGGGCCGACAGCCTCGGGGCCGACCTGCTACGCGTGCCGGCCCGCGACGACGGCGCGCCGGCGCACGCGAGTGCTATGCGCGAAGCCGTCGACGGCTGGCTCGACGCGCACTGACCCCGGCAGTTGTGAACCACGGAGGGGCGTGCGGGCGCGGCGCGCGACCGCGCCACCCATAGCCGACTCATAGCCGCACCACAGCGTCCGCATATCGGCTGTTTCTAACGTCGGCTGCAGCGCGGGAACACACCCGCTGCCCGAACGGAGACCCATGTTCATCACCTACCTGCGACGGGAACTCGCCGGTCGCCGCAAGCAGACGGCCATCGTCGCCATCGGCATGGCTCTTGCCATCGCCCTCGTCATCATCGTCAACTCCGTGTCCAGTGGAGTGCAGCTCGCCCAGGCGAAGGTGCTCGAGACCGTGTACGGAGTCGGCACCGAAGCATCAACCAAGCCCGGCTCACCGCCGGCATCGGTATGTCCACCTTCGACGCATCCGCCCTCGATACCGTCGGCGACATCGACAACGTGTCGGCCGCAGCGGCGACACTGTCCCTGAGCAACACGACTTTCTCCGGAGAACTACCAGACTTCTCGCAGATGCAGCAGGGCGGGGCCCCAGGGGAAGGCGAGGCACCGCCCTCCGGCGGACCGGACGGCGCCGGCGGCAGCTCATTCGACGTCGACTCGTTCACCGTGCTCGGCCTCGACCCGTCGCAAGACGCCGTTGGGCCTCTCTCGGCCGTCACATTGACCGACGGACGCACTCTTGCGAGCGACGATGCCGGCACGAATGTTGCGGTGCTCGACTCGGCATACGCGACCACCGCATCCGTCGCCGTTGGCGACACCCTCGCGATCGCCGGCACTGACTTCGAGATCGTCGGCCTGGTGACGGCGGCGAGCGCTGATGCCGCGACGGCGTCGAACGTGTACATTCCGCTCGACGTCGCCCAGTCGCTCATGACTGCTCCGTCTAACTTCATAACAGGGCCTCTTCCTGGGTGACTTTGGTGCGTCTAGACACCGCAATCAAACCCCGGGAAGAGGCTCCCGCCGCTCAAGCGGTCGGCCACTGAACAAGAAGTGGGCAGATCTCATGGCCACCAACGGGCAATTCTGCTGGCCGTCAGTGGGCAGTTCCGTGGCCGCCTATGGGCAGTTTGGCATGGCCGCTAACATGTGTTGGTTCTTAGACCGGTTTTTAGATCGGCCCCACTGTCGGGCTGACAAGGTTTGAACCTGCGACCCTTGACCAGCTCAGTTTGTCCCGTTCCTCGCATGATTCCGCGGCTCAGCGCTTGCAGGTCAAGGCACGGCATGGCATACATGGCGCGGCGCGGGACATCGGCTTCACCCGTTCCGGGGTGAGCCGGCGATCGATCGTCGCCGCGCTCATCCTCACCAACAGGGTCGCCTCGGCATCCGTGAGGACAAGCTCCTGATCGTGCCGCATACGCGAGCGCCTTCTTCATCGTGAAAGCCTGCCCGCTGCGTCATCGTCAACTCCATAGAAACGGGCGCAACCCACAGTCACCCGTTACCGATTCCCAAACCACGCCGAAGCGGAGGTTTTCAAATGGGACAACCAGAAGGGCTACGCGGAGGTTCCTTATGAGTCAACGCGAATGGTTGCATTCGTTGGGGTACTGACTATAACCTGTCAGTATCGGCACTCTTGACTTATGAAGCAGCCGCCAACGCCGCACTCAAGGAGGATTCGCGTGCAATTCCACCGAGACGGCTTCAGACTGGGCGACCCACGCATTCAACCAGCCGCCCCAGACACGACCGCGGAGCCCGACGTATCCGATAACGTTGACGTTCTCATCGTGGGCAGTGGTCCAGCTGGCAACCTGCTTGGAGCACATCTTTCGCAGTTTCCGACCGTTACCACGATGCTCGTAGAGCGGAGGCCGGGCCGCCTCGAACTCGGCCAAGCTGACGGTATCGCTTGCCGTACCGTCGAGATGTTTGAATCGTTTGGTCTTTCGCGAAAACTGCTTGAAGAGGCCTACTGGGTGAATGAAACAAGTTTCTGGCGCCCTGCCACCGACAACCGTGAGAACATCGTGCGCACCGGTCGAATTCAGGACGTCGAAGACGGACTGAGTGAGTTCCCGCACGTCATCGTAAATCAGGCGCGAATCCATGACTATCTGCTCGATTTCATGGAGCGCAGTCGAACGCGACTCGTGCCAGATTACAGCTTCGAGTTTCTCGACCTCGAGGTGAATCGCGCTCGTGAGTATCCTGTCACGGCGCAACTACGCGATGTGCGGAGCAGCGAAGTTCGCACCGTGCACGCCAAGTACGTCGTGGGTGCCGACGGGGCTCGAAGTAACGTACGTAGGGCAATCGGTCGCGAGTTGTACGGAGATTCGGCCGGTCACGCCTGGGGCGTAATGGATATCCTCGCCATCACCGATTTCCCAGATATTCGGCTGAAGGCAGCGATCCAATCCGCCGAGTCCGGAAGCATCCTCCTGATCCCACGCGAGGGTGGATACCTGGTGCGCCTGTACGTTGATCTCGGCGAGGTCGACGAGAGTAACAGGGCCGAAGTTCGAAGTCGTACCGCGGAACAGATCATCGAGATCGCGAATCAGGTGCTGCACCCTTACACCCTCGACGTCCAAGAGATCGCTTGGTGGTCCGTCTACGAGGTAGCGCAGCGAGTCACCGACGGCTTCGATGACGTGGCAGGGTTCGATCTCGACCCGCGGGTCTTCATCGCTGGGGATGCTTGCCACACGCACAGCGCCAAGGCGGGCCAAGGCATGAACATCTCGATGCAGGACGCACTTAACCTCGGATGGAAACTCAGTTCCGTACTCCAGGGCCTCGCCGACCCCTCGCTACTCGAGACATACTCTCTCGAACGTCAGCCGACCGCCCAGCAACTTATCGATTTCGACCGCGAGTGGTCCACCATGATGGCAGCTGGCCCGCGCGACCCGAATCACCCGGAGCGCGGGGGCGTCGATCCCGAAGAGCTGCAAGAATACTTCACCAGATCGGGGAAGTACACCGCGGGCCTCGGGATTCGCTACGCTCCTTCTCGGCTGACCGGCCAAGGTGAGGCTCAGCTGCTCGCGACCGGTTTCGAGGTTGGTACCCGGATCCACTCCTTCCCCGTCACCAGAGTGTCCGATGCGAAACACCTCGAACTCGGACACGTACATCGGGCCGATGGGCGCTTCCGGGTCTACCTCTTCAGCGACGAAGATGAGACAGCGTTCGTTCAGCTCTGCGATTGGCTCGAGCGGGATCCCACCTCACCAATCGTGCGCCACACCCCGGCGGGGTGGAACATTGACGACGTCATCGATGTACGCGGTATCGTGCAGCGGCCGCACCGCGACGTTGGTCTCCACGAGTTACCGAACCTCTTGCGCCCCCGCACTGGTAGTCATGGTCTCATCGACCAGGAGAAGGTTTTCTCATCGGTAACCCGATCCGGAGAACTCTTTAACGCTCGCGGCATTGATCGGAAACAGGGCGCCGTGGTGATCGTCCGTCCGGATCAGTACATCGCCGATGTGCTAGCGCTGAACGACTTTAACGGTCTATCGGGCTACTTCGACGGCGTGCTACGTCTCGTTTGATAATGGCAGGTCCGGCCAACCGCACGATTCCTGCTGCTGAACAGTGCCACACTGAGATTTATGAGCCACGATCATCCAGCTGGGTACCACACCGGCCACCTGTTGCGCCGCGCTCAGCAGCTACACCTGGCACTGTGGAACCGCGAGGTCTCGTCCGAGGTTTCAAGCGTGCAGTTCACCGCACTCTCCGTGCTCCAGCGCCGCCCTGGCATCAGCCAAGTGGATCTGGGCCACGAACTCGATCTCGACCGCTCGACGATTGCTGACCTCGTGGAGCGCATGATACGTAATGAGCTCATCGACCGAGTGCAGAGCACGAAGGATCGCCGAAGGAAGGTGCTGACTCTCACGCCCCTCGGAGATTCCACCGTACGAGCGCTTCGTCCCGCGGTAGACCGGGTCGAAGTGCTACTCACGGAAAGCCTGGACTCCCGCGCCAGCGCCGTACTGTGCTCCACGCTACTCACCATGCTTGCGCATGGAGTCGAGCAGGGGGCGCTTCAGAACGCGGCGACTGCGACCCGATAACACGCAGTATTATGGGCGCCATTCCGGTTGCGGTGTTGCATTGCCACGCCCGTTTCATCAAATATTTGCGCCAAAGCGCGCACCCTCCAGCGCAGCGTGTGTCATTCGGCGAGGGGCCAGCGCGTCGCCGAGTAGATACGTCTGCGTCGTCGTTTCCGGAGTGTCTGC
The DNA here is from genome assembly GCF_000421145.1 of Glaciibacter superstes DSM 21135. Classification (GTDB taxonomy): domain Bacteria; phylum Actinomycetota; class Actinomycetes; order Actinomycetales; family Microbacteriaceae; genus Cryobacterium; species Cryobacterium superstes. The sequence goes on from NZ_ATWH01000004.1 coordinate 84,922, forward strand.
ATCCGCCGGCGTCGCAGCGGCGAGCCTCCCCCTGGCCAGGACTACCGCGCCCGCTTCCAGTGCTTCTGCCCTGCCGCCGAATGTCTGTTCCGTGCGAAGCACTCCCCGTTCCCAGGCGAGCGGTCTGGTCATCGGCATGAGGCGAACGCCCTGACGCATCAGCCGACCAAAAATTGCGTTCAGCGTGCGTGGCTCAATATCGGTGCCGAACACCGGTCGCTCCGAGATCAGCGTGACACTCCAGCCCTCCGCGGACAGAAGATCGGCGGCGATGAAAGGCTCCAAATGAGGCTCGGCACCTCCCACGACCACGACAGGGACCCCCGCCGGCGGCCGCTTGCCCTCGAGTAGCTCCTCGGTAGTGTGCACCGCTGAATCAGCATCGAAGTCGAGCGGCAACGCGATGGAACCCGTCGCCCAAACCACGCGATCAGCTTTGAGGCCGGAGACCGTCTCTTCGGTTGCGACGACACCGGGCCTGAACTCAACGCCGGACTCCGCGACCCGGCGCTCGAGTTGCTCAATCATGGCAGACCACTCGGAAAGCAACGGTGAATTGACCAGCTTGCGCAGCATCCCACCGACCCCGTCGGCTCGATCGATCAGGACGACATCGTGGCCGCGATCCGCTGCCCTGATCGCGAGGTTCGCTCCGGCCGGGCCGGCACCAATCACCGCAATTCGTCGTGATTGGTCAACCGGCACACTCTCGTGCGCCCCCTCCCGTCCCGCATCGGGGTTGACCGGGCACGAGAGTGGCACTCGAACACACTCGTTGCAGCCGATACACCGGTTGATCTCGGCGTCTTTGCCCGCTATCGCTTTGGCCGGGAAATCCGGGTCGGCGATGAGTGCCCTCGCGAGCCCCACCATATCGGCGACGCCGTTCTCGAGGATACCGCGGGCGAAAGCAGCGCTGGTGATGCGACCGGTGACCAGTAGCGGGCGCGCTAGACCCGCATCGGAAAGGGCTCGTCGGACCTGTTGCGCGCCGTCGAGAGCGGGGCCATACTCGTTGAGCCATGGGCTCGTGTAGGAAGTCGCCGGGCGATTATCGCGCAGCCCGGTATGGTTCCCGATCGAGACGCTGAGAAAATTGAGATAGGGCGCGACCGCTACCGCAACATCCGATGCACCGTCTGTCGTTAGGCCACCGGTGATCTCCTCGTCCGCCTGCAATCGGATGCTCAAGGACGGGGCATCCCCGACTCTCTCCCTGATCGCTTCCAGCAGTCGTGCGAGTAGTGTCGGGCCGGCCGCCCACTCGTCCGTGCGCCGGTTGTAATAGGGCGAGATGAAGCGATTGAGCAAATAGCCGTGACTCGCATGAAGCTCGACCCCATCAAACCCCGCCGCGACAATGGACGCTGAGGTATCAACATAGGCATCTATCAGGTGCCCAATCTCGCGGGCCGTCAGCGCATGCGGCACGGTTCCGAACTCATCACCGCGAATCGCTGATGGTGCAATTGCCGGTGCGAAACTATCCCAGGATTGCTCGGCGCCGGGGTGATGAACCTGCCCGATGGCGAGCGAGCCGAATTGCTGTACCGCGTTCGCGAAGGCACCGAGCACATCACCATATTTCTGTTGGTGATGATTCGCGTAGCGTGGATCTGCGGGGTGCAATGGGACGCCATCCTGGTCAGAACGGCCGCGCTCGAGTCCCGCGACAATTTCCGGTGGATACACGGGGAAACCCAGCATGCCGGCCCCAGCGGGGAGGATTGCCATGCCATAACCTGGTGCGCGCCTGGCAAGGTAAGTGGGAAGCCGTATTGCACCGAGACGCCCCAGATGGGGAGTCATCACGAAACGATTGCGCAGGGTGAGTGAACCCGAACCCCCGAGATCCAGCGGCTGGGCAAGTAAGTTCGGATTCACTGCACACTCTCTTTTCGAACGTCTGTGGAGCTCGGACGGACAGGTCATGGTTCTGGAGGATAGGACCTGGTCGTTGGCCACCTATTAGGAGCTATCCCTGAGGCGCTACCCCTGAGAAGAAGCCAAAGCCTTTGCACTCAAATAGCCGGACACCATGCCAGCACCGAGGGTCGCACCCGCGCCAGGGTATCCAGCCCCGAACCAGCTCGCCGCAACATTTCCCGCCGCGTAAAGTCCAGGAATCGGGCCACTTCTATCGGCACGAAGTACGTTGCCGGTGGCGTCTGTGAGCGGGCCGCCTTTGGTGCCGAGCGCCCCGAGTCGGATCTGAACGGCATAGTACGGGCCGCCTTCGAGTGGGCGGAGGTTACGGTGCGGTGTTACCCGCGCATCTCCTCGATAGGTGTCGTAAGCAGACTCGCCACGGTGGAACTCAGGATCCTTACCCGTCGCGGCGTACTCGTTGTACCGCGTGATCTGGTCGTTGAAGCCGGCCTTATCGATACCGACCTTCTCAGCGAGCTCGTCGAGTGAATCCGCCACTGTAATCCATGCCGGTGTAAAGGCATCCGGAGTGACCATTCCCACCGAATAGGAGTCGCGGAAGCGCTGATCGAAGATCAGCCAGCATGGCTGGTTAGCGTATGCGTAATTCTGCGGATCGAAGTTGCCGAGCGCCTTGCCCATGTCGTTGTAGTTCATCGCCTCATTCACGAAGCGGTGCCCAGCTTGGTTGACAATGATGCCGCCGGGCAGCGTACGCAAACTGCTGGTCGGGCGGTAGAGTGGCTCGTCATCGTAGGTGTCTCCTTCGGCGTAGAGCGTCGGGGTCCACCAGGCTTCACTCATATTGCCCAGCGCAGCTCCGGCCTCCATCGCCATGATGAGACCGTCGCCGGTATTCGCTGGCGGGCTAGCCGGGGAGTTCAGGGGCTTGCCAAGGAATTGATCGACCAGATTCTTGTTCCACTCGAACCCACCGCTCGCGAGTACGACACCGCGCTCCGCGCGGATCTCCTCTTCGAGGCCGTTGTGTTCGATGACAACACCGGCGACTACGCCGTCATCACCGCGGATGAGTGAAAAGGCAGGCGAGTCAACGAGCACCGTCACACCGCGGTCGAGACATCCCTTGAGTAGAGCGCCACAGAGCGCTGCCCCCATCCCGACGATGCCCTGGGACACCCGATCAGCGACGAGAGCCCAGTCCCAGCGGTCCATCGTGTCCTGACCCCACGCATCCACCTCGAGGCGGGTGATCGGAACGCCACTATGGGACGTCCGTAGCTTGGTTTGAAAGTCCCCGAGCAGTGTACTGTCGAAAAGATCGCCCTGCAGAGTGCGACCGCCCTCGGCCTTGGCACCCGGCAACTCCGGCTGGTAGTCGGGATGATGAGGATTCGCCTCAAACTTGATCCCGGTTAGAGCGACGACCTCGTCGAGCATTGGATTCACCGTGTCCACGAAGGTGGTGTAAAGCTCCTCGTCCACCCGGTCAAGGGTTAGTGCGCGCAAATACTCGATCACCTCGTCACGGCTGTCACCGCGGCCAAGCTCCGCCATATAACGATTCCCCGGCGCCCAGATGGAGCCGCCCGAGACCACGCTGGTACCACCGATCACTCCCGTCTTCTCGACAACGGTTACCTTGAGACCTTCCGCGGCGGCGATAAGTGCGGCGGTGAGCCCGGATGCACCGGAACCAATGACGACCACGTCTGTGTGCTGCATGTTCGTGTTTCCTCGTTCTGCCCGGAATGCGGGCGGGTCATGTTATTCGGAGTTTGTTATTTGGAGAGACTTGCGACGTTGTGACACGCAATGAACTGACCGCGTGCCTTTTCTTCCAGTTGTGGTTCTTCTTCCACGCAAAGCGCTGTCGCCAGCGGACACCTGGTTCGGAACCGGCATCCGCTCGGTGGGTTCAACGGCGACGGGAGTTCCTGCACCTCCCCTGGAAGACCGGGGAACACTCGCTCCCCGGTAACCTTGGGCACTGATTCCAACAACAGATCGGTATAGGGGTGATGAATGGTCTCCCGATCAAGGGCCTCAACGTCCATGACCTCGGCGACCTTGCCGAGATACATAACGATGATGCGGTCGCTGATGTTTTTCACGACACCGAGGTCGTGTGAGATGAACATCAGCGAGAGCCCGAGCTCGCGCTTCGTGCGCTTCAAAAGATTCAACATCTGACTCTGCACCGACACATCGAGGCTCGAGAGGATCTCGTCACAGATGAGTAGCTCGGGTCGCATCATCAGTGCACGTGCGATCGACACCCGCTGGCACTGCCCCCCGGAGAGCTCGTATGGGTAGCGGTTCCAGATCGTGTCGGGGTCGAGTCCGACCGATTCAAGCAGCTCGCGGACCCGGGACTCGGTTCGAGCCTTGTCATCGCCCCGGTTCCAAATCGAGACACCCTCGGCCACCAAATCTTTCACCCTGCGGCGCGGGTTGAGCGAAGCGATGGGGTCCTGGAAGATTAACTGCATCCTGACCCGAGATTCACGTAGCTTCTCCGCGCTCAACTCGGTCAGGTCGATGTTATCGAGAACAACACTCCCCGAGGTGGGCTGCGGCAGGTGCATAACGGCGCGAGCCACCGTCGACTTGCCGCAGCCGGATTCGCCCACGATTCCGACGGTTTCTCCGGGGAGAATATCGAAACTAATTCCCGAAACCGCGTGCACACGCTGCCCACTCTTGGCCTGGAACTCGACAACGAGATCCTCGACCCGGAGCCGCGCGTCTGTTTTCTCCTTGAGATGGGCCTTTCCGGTGCCAGCCATCACGGAGCTCCTTCCTGGCTATTGTCGACAGTGGTTCGCACGGCCAACCCATCAATGGGGAAGAAGCAAGCCGCCTTATGTTCGGGCGCAGCATCCGAGACTGGTTCGAGAAGTGGCTCTTGCTCTCGACAGATAGCCCTCGCGTTCTGGCAACGCGGTGCGAAGCGACAACCTGGAAAACGGTCGGTCGGATCCGGCGGACGGCCAGTGATCGACAGTAGTTCGGCGTGGGCGGGACTATCGAGCATTGGTTTCGAGGCCAGCAGACCATAGGCGTATGGATGATACTGGCGCACGAAGAACTCGCTGGCGGGTGCTTTCTCTTGGATTCGACCCGCGTACATCACCATCACCTCATCACTTCGTCCCGCGACTACCCCGAGATCATGACTGACCAGGATCATGGCCATGCCCTGCTCCTCACAGATCGCGCCGAGCAGGTCGAGCACGTGCTTCTGCACTGTCACATCGAGTGCGGTCGTCGGCTCATCAGCGACCAGCAGCTGAGGGCTACACGCGAGCGCGATCGCAATTCCGACGCGCTGGCGCATACCACCCGAAAGCTCGTGGGGATACTGGCCGAAGCGCCGCTGAGGATCGGGGATGCGTACTTTGTCGAGCAAGCCGATTGCCTGCTCCTTCGCATCCCGGCGGCTCAGCGAACGGTCGTGCTGACGGAGAGTCTCGGTGACGTGCGTGCCAACCAACTTGACCGGGTTGAGTGAGCTCAGCGGATCCTGGAAGATCATGGCAATTTTGGAGCCGAGAAATTCCGAACGGAGCTTCTTATCCGGGTTCGTAAAATCAACGCCGTCAAAGAGAATTTGCCCGGACACCGTCGCATTTCCGGACAGACCGGTCAGACCCATGATGGTACGTCCCAAAACGGATTTTCCGCTGCCGGACTCTCCAACGATGCCCAGCGTTTTCCCGCGATGAAGATCGAAAGAAACCCGCTCCACGGATACCACTTCTCCGCTCGGGGTGGAAAAGGAAGCACTCAGATCGCGCACCCGCAATAGCGTCTTGCTCGGCTCAATATCGGCGGGTACTGCGTGGAGTGTGTTGGTCCCGATCATAGTGATACCTCTCGTTTATCCCAACGCTTGCGCATTCGTTCTCCCAAAAGGTTGAATGAGAACACCGTAAGGAAGAGCACTGTCGCGGGGATAAAAACAAGATGCGGATACTGCTCCATCTTGCCTCCCAATCCTTCAGCAATCATGTTTCCCCAGGACGGCGTCGGCTGGCGAATGCCGACTCCAAGAAAGCCGAGAGACGCCTCGGCCACAATGAGCACGGAGATGTACACGAAGCTGAGCGACATCATCGAAAGCAACACATTCGGAAGAAGCTCGCGGAGGATTACGCGGCCCGGCTTTGCGCCGAGCGCACGGGCAACGGTGATGAATTCCCGTTGTGTAAACGCAAGTGTATTTGCCCGAGCCAATCGGATGAGACCGGGGGAAGCAACCAGCGCAAGCGAAAATGTCAAACTCACAACGCTCGGACGCAGCACCGTGGAGAGTGCGATCAGAAGGATAAGTGCGGGCACCGCCAGGAGCGTATTCGTGAGGACACCGATGACGGCCTCCCAAGCCCCACGCAGGTAGCCCGCTGAGGTACCGAGCATGGCGCCAACCGCCATGCCAATTGCCACAGCCGCAACGCCAACAGTAAGAGAGATCCGAGCGCCATAGATTAACCGAGCGAAGATGTCGAGCCCAAGTCCGTTGGTTCCTAATGGATGTCCCGGCACTGTGAACGGCGGCTGATTCGTCGGTTCCATAAGAGTCTTGGACGCGTCCTGCGCCTCCGCAAGCGGAAGCAGCGGTGCAAATATCGCGGCGAGGACAATCGCACCGAGCCAGAGAATGCAGAACCACAGAAGTAGGTCGACGTGGAAATTCTTGCGGGGCTTTTCGAAAGAGACCGGGATGGGAGTTGTCTTCGGTGCGGCGAGTGGCCGCCTTGTTTCATGTTGTGGCACGACGGATCCTCGGGTCGATGACGGCGTAGAGCAAATCCACGACGGCGTTGATGAGCACATAACAGACCGCGATGACTAACACAGCACCCTGCACGACTGTCACATTGCCGACATAGGAGGCATTGACGATAAGGGAACCCATTCCCGACAGCGAGAACAGCGTCTCGACGATGACGGTACTGCCGATCAACGAGGCAAGTGCGAGCCCAACCACCGTAATAAGCGAATAGGAGGACGGACGGAAAGCGTCAAAAATCATGATCCGCCACGCTGGCATACCCTTCGCGCGCGCCGAAAGAATGAAGTCCTCCTGCAGCGTACTCACGAGATCGCCACGGAGTACGCGGGTGAAGGTGGGCACTTCTGCGAGGGCGATGGTAATTGCCGGCAGCGCAGCGTGATAAAGGTTGTCTAGCGGGTTCTCTGTGAACGGAATCCATTGTGTTCGAGGGAATATATTCAATTGATTCACCACGAGCGCAATCAGGATTAGACCGGCGACGAAACTGGGGACCGCGAGAATTCCGAAGGTTAGCGCGCTGATCGCACGGTCGATAGCGCCATCTGGTCGGCGCGCAGAGACCATCGCAAGAGGAATCGAGATCGCGAGGGAAATGATCAAGCCCATAGCCGCGAGCTGGAAGCTTACCGGGAAGGCACCTCCGACGAGTTCGTTGACGCTTCGGAAAGGAGTAACCAGCGAATTACCGAGATCGCCTTGAAGCGCGTGACCGAGCCAGCCAAAGTAGCGTGCGAGTACCGGATCGTTCAGGCCGAGCTCCTCGCGGAGCTCGATATAGGCCTCAGCCGGCTGGTCTGGGCCAAGTATTGCGGTTGCGGGATCTCCCGGCATCAATGAGGTCAGCGCGAATGTGCCGATGCTCACCAAGAGCAGCACAACCACTAGTTGAACGACCTTATTGATCATGAGTTTCACGGTGTCACCCTTGTGTGAGGAATGGAGGAATAGGTCTTTCCGGGTCCCAGCGAAACAATCATCCGACGCGGACGAGAGTCTTCGCCTCGACAACCGGCACGGGTCTCCACGCGACCGGCTGAAAGCTCAGCCCATCGAGTGGAGACACCGTCCGATGTCAAGAGAAGGTTATGATCGGCAGCAATCCATCACGATTCGCCGCGCTCCACAACGCCTCGTCTGCCCGCTCGAAGGGGAATACTGGATCAACCAGCGCCTTCGCGTCGAGATATCCGTCCTCGATCAGGTGTGCGAGTCGTGGAATGTCGCGCAACACGTTGGCACCACCGTATGCAGCGGAAAGGTACCGCTTGCCGTGGTAGTCGAATGGACCGGGTGCTGGACCCCACACCTTCGGGTCGCTCGTTGGCGCAATCACCCCGGTCGCGACGAATGTGCCGCCACGACGCGTAAGCTTCGGTCCGAGCGTTATGAAGTGTGCACCAGTTTTGTCATCGGGGCTGCCGGTTGTCGGATCCCCGAATGTAATTCCAGCGGCTTCGAAAACGTGATCCGCCCCGAGTCCGTTGTACATGCCGTCGTACGGCTTGCCGCCAGCATACATATTGTCCGTGGAGGGGCGGCACATTTCACGAATCATCGGAACCAACTCGTCCATACCGGTTTCGTCCGAGTTGATAACGACGTGCGCACCGGCCTTCTTGGCCGCCTCCAAGCGGTGAGGAATGCGTTCGACGGCAATAATTAGCCTCGCCCCAGCCATCTTCGCGGCTTGGATGATGGAGAGGCCGAGCGGGCCGGCCCCAAGGACAACCACGGAGGAGGCGATCTCGACAGGCATGCCGATCAGCCCAAACGCCCAACCGGGGCCGGGAACGCAGGCGAGCGTCGCAAGCTCAATATCGGAGAGCTTGCTTTCATTCACCGGCACTACCCACGACTCATCATTCACCGCATACTCGGCGAATCCGCCGGTGTGATCCTGCCATACCGGCTCGTCGGTATCATTCATGACCGCAAAAGGCGGGTTATCGGGGTGCGCGAAATCAATGTCGTTCTTATGTCCGCAGCACCACCACTCGCCCCGCAAACAGCTGTAGCAGGTTCCACATGCCGGAAGCACGGGCGTGACGACCCGGTCGCCAGGCTTGACCCGGGTGACGAGCGGACCGACCTCCTCAACAATTCCCATGGCGCCGTGGCCAGGGCTGCGGGTACGCCAGGCCTCTTCGGGCAATTCCGTAACGTTGGTCACAATGGTGTAGCACGCCTGTGCTGCAAGATTCCGAATGACCACGTCCTTGGGCCGGATCGGGTTCAGCCTGAGCTCTTTCATTTCGAACTTGTCCCGATGGCGAACCCACCCTTTGAACACACGAGCTTCATTACTCATCTTCATTTCCCTCATCTTTAAAGCAAACGTAAATACTTTGGATATTGACTTTGGCGCTTTGCCCGGATCCGTAGTGATCGAGCCGAACATCGTCTGGGTCTTTGAGCCCGAACCGATGATCCACTAGCCTTCGATCCACGCCTTTGAGAAATCAAGCGTGACACGAGACGAGACCGTGATCCCGTGCACGTTTCCTGCCCACGTCACGACACCGATACCGCCGCCGAGGGGCACGGCAGGAACGTCCTTCGTAAACTCTGCCTGGACGTCCGCCAGCTTGGCCTTCTTCTCCTCTTGGTCATCGGTCGCAGCGAAGCTCTTGAGCGCATCTTCGAGGCTCTCACTGTAGAAACCGGTGGGGTTGCCCTCCACGCCGAATCGTCCCAGGTAGCTGGTAAAAAGCTCTCCTGGCTCATCCGGCACCGGCCAGCCGTACATCGCAAGGTCGTAGTCCTTGTTGACGAGGACGCGGGTGATAATGTCACCGATCGCCGAGGTCGGGGTGGTCGATACCTCGAAACCTGCCGTCTGCAGTAGCGCCTGCACCGTTAGGGCGGCCTGTTCTCCGGTTGTCTGGTAGAGCAGATCGAGCTTTCCGTCGAAGCCATCAGCCTTAGCCTTCTTAAGGGAGGCCTTGGCAGCATCGAGATCGAACTTCAAGCCGGGGTCGTCATTTTGCCATATCGACGGCGCATCCCACACGACCATTCCGCTGTTTGGGAGGCCGAGGCCGTCATCGGCACGCTGATCGATGACCGTCGTGTCCATCGCCTGCGCGATCGCCCTCCTGACGTTGATGTCCTTGGCCGATGCATCTGGATTTCCAGGGGTGCCATTATTCATGAGCAATACCGCGGAGGTGTTGGCCACGCGAGCGTAGCCGTTGAGACCATTTGCGGGATCAAGCCACTCCAACGCAACTGGAATATTGCCAGTGTATGAACCCTGGGCGTTACCGGCAAGAAGTGCGTCGGATGCTGCTTGGTCTCCGCCGGTGACCGTCTGGAAAATCACCGAATCAAGATTCGGCCGACCGTCCCAATAATCGTCATTCGCAATAACCTCGAGCGATTGACCCGGCGTCCAGCTCTTCAGCACGAATGGACCAGCGCCCACTGGCTGATTCAGGTAGTTTTCACCCTCGGTTTGCACTACCGTAGGGGAAGCGATCATGCCGGGTGCTTGCGAAAGCAAGAACTGGAAATCGGCCCAAGCACTATTGAGTTTTACTTCAACCGTCTTCGGGTCTTTCACCGTCACGCTCGATACCATCTGCTTCCAGAGCGTGGACCATCCCTTGCCACTCTCTGCGACGCGGTCCAGGTTAAATTTCACCGCTTCGGCATCGTAGGGCGTTCCGTCGGTGAACATTACGCCATCGCGAAGCCCTATGGTCCAGAGCGTGAAATCGTCGTTTGCTTTGACCGATTCTGCCATCGCGGGCACGTACTTCCCGGCCTCAGAGTCATACTCGGAAAGCACGCCGTACACCGCCGCGGCCTCGTTACCACCGGAGGTGCCCGAGTACTGTTGCGTCGCCGGATCAAAACTCAGGATTGATCCCGTGTACGCGAACGTGAAAGTACCACCGGTCACCGGCCCGCCCGATCCCTCCGTATTCCCGAAATCGAAATAGCCGGTCGTGATCTCTGCCGCTGTCCCGGGAGCAACGGCGGCAGTTCCCGCGTTCTCCCCACCGTCGCTACCTCCACCGGCCGCATCCGAAGAACAGCCGGCGAGCACGAGCGCTCCTACGAGCGCCATCGCGCTTAGAGATGTAAATACTTGCTTTCTCATCAAATCTCCCAAGGTATATTGGTGGGCGTCCTTGCCGACCATTAGTTGTCCGGCGACTGTGCCAGTTCGGAGTCGAGTAATTGTAATCAGGGTGAAGAATGGCAAATTTAGTTTCCTTCTCGCCATCCTGCGTGCGAAAACGACAGTCTGAGGCAGTGCTAAAGTTCGTTCACTCTAGCTTCACGGTCACCGCCTTATTGACGGTGAATGAGTGCAACTCATCGACGCTCTCCTCGCTACCGAGGCCGGAGTCTTTGACGCCACCGAACGGCATTCCTGCGAAGTGACGCGAACTGGTGTTTATCCATACGTAGCCGGCCTCAACCTGACGTGCGAGAAGGTGCGCCCGAGCCACATCCTGTGTCCAGATACTCGCCGTAAGTCCGAAGTCGCTATTATTCGCCAGCGCGATGGCCTCCTCTTCGGTGTCGAAGGGAGTAACGGAAAGTACCGGTCCGAAGATTTCTTCCTGAAAGAGCTTGGAGCTCGCGGGCACATCGGCGAATATTGTCGGCTCGACGAATGCTCCGGGTCCAGGGGTATTCCCTCCGGTAACGAGCTTGAGACCCTCCGCGCGTCCCGCCTCGATGTACGAGGCCACATTGTCGCGATGACGCAGAGTGACCATGGAACCCATTTCGGTTTCAGGATCAAGGGGGTCGCCCATGCGTACGGCCTGCGCTCCAGCCACAATGCGATCAAGCATGTCGGGGTAGAGCGACCTGTGCACGAGCAGTCGCGACGTCGAGCCGCAAGACTGTCCTGCTGTCCAGTGGAAGTTCATCCCCGTGACTGCGCCGCGGGCGGCGGCGTCAAGGTCGGCGTCTTTCAGTACGATCAAAGGGTTCTTGCCGCCAAGCTCCAGGCTCACATTCTTGATACCTTGCTCTGCCGCGTTGCGGAGGATCGCTTGACCCGTCGGGACACTGCCGGTAAACGCGATGCGACGAATGAGTTTGTGGCCGACAAGTGCGCTGCCAACCCGTGAGCCGGGGCCGGTGAGCACTGAAAGCACACCCGGTGGGAGCACCTCGGAGAATAGCTCTGCCATACGCAGAGCGGAGAGCGGCGTCTGATCTGGAGCCTTGAGCACGACGGAGTTGCCCGCCATCAGTGGCGCCGCAATGCGTGTGGTGGCAAACATGATCGGATGGTTGTAGGGAATCAATCGCGCAACGACACCGTATGGCTCGCGAACCGTGTAATGAAGCAGTTTGGGATCACCCGCCATCGTCGTTCCGCCGAGATGCGTACCCCATTCTGCGAAGAGCTCGAGCATCTCTGCCCCAAGTTCAACGTCGCCTGTCATGGCGGTCACGGGATTGCCGCCATCCTGTGCGTCGAGACGGCCTAGCTCCTCGCGGTTTGCGCGAAGCACGGCAGCCATCTTGCGCAGTACCGCCCCGCGTTCACCAGGGAGCAGCGCCGCCCACTCGCCCTGTGCTGCGGCAGCACTTGTTACTGCAAGCTCGACGTCGTCCGGTGAGGCCGCCGGGAATTCGCCCAGCAGCTCTCCCGTCGACGGCGAGTAGGTCGGGGTCAAACTTCCGTCCGAGGCCGATACCATTTTGCCATTGATCAACATTTTCCAAGTGCTCATGCTCCCGAAACTTAGCCTCAGTCCCCGGGGTCGCTGTGAAACCAGAGGGCATCGTTCTTCAGTGCAGAATTCCGTTGCGCACTGTCGAACGCTTTAGACAAAGGTGTCGAGCCGAGGTGCAAGCTCCTTCGCCTCCAACATGAGCATCGAACCGATCTGATGCAACCGGCTTCCCGAGCAGTGCGAGGATTGAAGCGCCACCGCTATCGCGCCGTGCACCCTCCCCTTCGTATCGCGAAGCGGAGCTGCGACACCCGCGATGCCGCGTTCGCTTTCGTCGAGGCTCACCGCGTAGCCGCGCCGAAGCACGGACGTAAGTTGACGACTCAACTCGAACAGATCAGTTACCGTTGCCGCATATAACGCTGGTAGCCCATGAGGATAGAGTGCCGCGAGTTCAGCCGCGGCCAGATGCGCGAGTAGCGCACGACCCCCCGCAGTGGTGTGCGCCGGCAGCACCATGCCCTCTTTACTATCGATCCGGTCCGGGTCCTCACCCTCAATGCCGCTAAGAAAACGAACGCTGGGCCCCTGGAGCACCATCAAGTGCACTGTTTCTTTCGACTCAGCGCTGATCTTTGCGAGAGTGCCCCGCGTCACCGCGCGTAGGTCCGGCGTGTTTGGATTTTCGGGCAACGACGCGAACGAAGGCCCCAGGCGATATCGTTTGGCCGCGTCTTGCACCGCAAAGCCGTGATAGACCAACATGGAAAGCATTCGATGCGCCGTTGAGGGTGCCACGCGCAGCTTTCGGGAGGCCTCAATAACCCCGATTCCGTTACCGAGCTGACCACCCATCACATTATTCGGGGCGTATTCGACGGCCCGGTTGCGGAGCAGGTGCAAAAGACGCAACGCATTGTCGACAGATTCAATCGGGTACGTCACGACCTTGGGTGAATTCTGCATAGTAGAATCATAGGCGCGAAACTAAGTCACCACAATGACGCAGTGCATAGCCTGATTGACAAGGCATCAACAGCAGCGACCAACGAAGGTCGCCAGCCGCATCGGAGGTTTTATGTCTGAAATTGAGTACACCGTGCAGATCAACGCACCCGTCGATGAGGTCTGGAGTTTCATTGAGGACTTCCAAAACTGGGCTCGCTTCGTGATCGGCTACCAGAAGATGGAGTTAGTCAACGAGAAGCGTTCTACGTGGACGTTACGCGGCGACGTTGGAATGCTCGCGCGCGAGGTAGACATTCAGGTCGACATCACCGAATGGATGCCGGGTGAGCGAGTCGAATTCCAACTTACCGGGCTTACAGAGCGCATTTCCGGGTCCGGCTCAATGGTCATGACCGCGGTGCAACCCGGTGAAAAGGTTATTGAGGGCAGGGTAGACGCCGACGGGAGTAGTCCATCCTGGGGCAAACGACTCCAGGCAAAGGTGGCGCGTTCCGTCATTGATCGCGCCACGACTGATGGCGGCCATGCCGAGGTCACGAACGAACCCGATGTACCCTTCGAAGGCGAGTCATCTCGCCTAACCGGAAGACTACAGTTGCAACCGGGCGGCGCGATGGCGCCAATGCTCGATATGTTGATGGCGCCAATGCTGCAACCTGCTGCTGAAGATCTCGTACGAGGTATCCGTGGGGCATTGGAGAAGAACGGGAGCGCTATGCGCTGAACAGATGCTGTCTGTCGTTAACCACTGTTGCCACAGCAAGCTTGTGCCATGCTTTATCTCAATCACATCACGCTAGTACTCAGGAGTTCTCTTGACAGTTGCTGCTGAGACACCATCGGATCAGGGCTATCCCATTAGTTCGGTCGACAATGCGCTGCGTCTCCTCGAGCTGTTTGCACAAGGTACGCCGAGTATCCGGGTTGCCGAGGCCAGTCGGATACTCGGTGTCGCGCGCTCCACAGCTCACCGGCTGCTCCAGGTATTAGCCGTTCGAGAATTTGTCCGGCAAGATCCAGACAGCCGCGTGTATCTCATTGGGCCAGCCCTCATCCGGTTGTCCATCGCTGTATCACGCGGATTAGATCTCGCCACGGTCGCGCGCCCCATCATGAGCGATCTCGTCGAGACAACGGGCGAAACAGTCCACCTCGTGGTGCTGCACGGCGCCGACGCCTTTTTTCTCGAATCGATTGAAACATCAAAGGGCCTTCGAGTCGGCGGCCGCGCGGGACAACTGCTGCCCGCTTATGCCACCGCAAGCGGGCGTGTATTGCTCGCAGAGTTCAGTGCAGACGAATTGCACCACCTGTTGCAGAGTCCAACGCTACCTCGGTTGACGCCCCACACGGTTGGGCAACGATCAAAGCTTGAAAGCATACTCGCAGACACCCGCCAGCGCGGATATGCGACCTCATATGGGGAGAGCGAGGAGGACGTGTCGTCTGTTGCTGTCCCGGTGCGACGGCACGACGATAGCGTTATTGCTGCGTTGGCAGTCGGAGCACCCCCCTCTCGTCTTTCCGACGATGACGCGCCAGCCATCGCGAAAGCGCTGCAGGCCGCGGCCCGTCAAATCAGTGATCGTCTCCCCTGAGCAACATCACTCGGTGCAGGGTTACGCTGCATTCTTATTCACCCCGCTGAAGACGCCTCGCGGCATCTTCAGCGGGGCGCTTTTCGAGCCGCGCGCTAACCCCTACTCTGCACGTGGGTCCTTGGGATGAAGAATCCGATCACGGTGCAGACAGTTGCGGCGACTAAGCCCAAGATGAAGATAAGAGAGAACGACGCGACGATATCGTCGCCAGCGGAAGCAGCGATGATGGCCCCAGCCACGACCGAAGCGGCGGTGGTACCAAAGGACCGCATGAGCGTATTCACTCCGTTTGCGGATCCGATCTCGTTCTTCGGAACCGCGCCCATGATGAGTGCGGGCATCGCCGCATAACCGAGTCCGACACCCGCCCCAATCACGATGTTCGCGACCACAATCGTCCACACCTGTAATGGCATGAAGAGACACACGAGATAGGCGGCAGTAATCACCATTGCTCCGGCGATCAATAAGGGTCTTGGCCCCGCGGTGCGCCCGACTCGCCCCGCGATCGGCGACATAACGAGCATCGCAAGACCGGCGGGGACCAGCACCAAACTAGCGGAGAGCAAATCTAGGCCGAGGCCGCCCACCACTCCCGGAAGCTGTAGGAGCTGCGGAAACGCGACGCTTGATGCAAATAAGGCGAAACCCATCGCGACAGATGCCAGGTTCGTGGTCAATACCGTCCTACGGACGCTCACTCGTAGATCGACGAGCGGGTCGTCGATACGCAGCTCGTGCCCTGCCCAGGCGACGAGCACGATGAGGCCACCGATTAGACAGCCGAGCACCCCCGCAGAGTTCCAGCCCCAGACATTGCCTTGAGACACGGCAAGTAGAATTCCGCTGAGACCCACCGTAAGGCCAATTACACCAACGACATCAATGCGGCCCCGTTGCGAAACTCCACCGTCCGGCACCACCAAGTACACCAGGACAAAGTTAATCAGCGCAAGAGCCGCAGCGACGAGAAAGAGCACGTGCCAATCGGCGTTTTGTACCACCACTGCGCTGACCGGAAGACCAATGGCTGCACCGACGCCGAGCGTCGCGGAAACCAAGGCGATAGCGGTCCCGAGTCGCCTGGTGTCAACCACGTCACCCAGCAGCGAGATACCAAGTGGAATGATGCCCATGCCAAGTCCTTGAAGAGCGCGACCCAAGATCATCGTGCCCAAACCGGGGGCAAGTGCGCAGACAAGGGAACCCAGGAAAAGCACGCCAAGCAGAACGAGTGCAACCGCACGTTTCCCATACATATCGCCGAGCTTGCCGGAGATGGGAACCGAAATAGCAGAAGAAAGGAGCGTGACCGTGATCACCCAGGCCGTTGCCGATGGACTCGCCCCGAGCAGACGCGGCAGCTCCCCCTGGATCGGCATGAGAATGGTCTGCATGAATGATGCGCCCATGCCGGCGGATGAGAGCGCGCCAACCGCAAGGTATTGCCGAGCTCGGCTATATAACAAAGCGCTGCTCAGATGCGGAAGCTCTCGAGCACCGAGCTCGGGAACAGGTCCTCGACCTTGAGTAGCTCCTTGGTCAGGCGCTGCTCATGGGCATAGGTCATGAAAGCTTCGAGCGTCTTGAGATTCGCGTCCACACCATAGGGCCATAGATCCGGCCCCAATACTTTGGTAGCCGCCCGGGCAGTCGTTGGACCCCACGGCACCGGAATGTGCGGCGCTGTGCCACTGAGCATGCGCTTAACGCTACGATCCTTCGCTTCAGTGAAGGCGGTGACCAGGTTCGGGGCGAGCCAGGGATATCTGTCGAAAATGTCCTTGCGCATGACGAGTAGGTGCATAATCGGGAAAATGCCGGTGCGTCGGTAGTAGTCTTCCTCAACAGCGCGGACGTCCGAAAACAGCTGGACGATGCGACCAGACCCATCCTCGGCGGCCTCGGGCGCGTGCGGAACGACCATCGCGTCGAGATCTCCGTCCAACATAAGTTGATTAAGAGAGCGCTCTCGTTCGGCGCGAACGCTCACGCCATCTGGCAATCCAACCGGTAGCGTCTCAATACGACCAGGCTCGTTGATTCCGCCCTGAACCCAATCAATGCCGGTGAGATCAATCCCGAATTCGCTCTGCAACAGCGCACGCTGATAAACGGTCGCCGTCACGGTCCACTCGGGAAACCCAATCCGCGCACCAACTAGGGCCGATGGATTGTCTACCGGACCATCCGCCCGCACGTAGATGCCGGAGTGCCGGAACGACCTGGAGGGAAAGACTGGCAAGCCCACCACGGAATCGTCCCCCGCACCGCGCAACGAACAGTACTTCGCCAGCGAGAGTTCGGTGATTTCCCATTCTCGGAACTTCGTGAAGCGGAAGAATATCTCCTCCACTTCGTGATGCACCGTTCGCAAACGTACGCCATTCACCGGCACGACACCGGAGGAGATGTCACGTACCTGATCCGATTCGTTGATTGCCAGGGTCAGTTCAACACGCTCGTCAGCGCCACCCGAGTATCCAGTGCTCATAGGAAATTCGACCCGCCATCTACTACCATCGTCTGTCCCGTAATAGCGCTCGCCGCCGAAGAGGCCAGAAACACCGCCGCGCCGACGATGTCCCCTGGCACCAAACGGCGTTTGATCGATTGACCGCCAACAATTTGCTCGACCGCCTCTGGACGCGCGGAGTCTCGCGCGATGCCAGTGTCCACGGAGCCCGGCATGATCACATTCACGGTGACACCGTCGGGGCCGAGCTCACGAGCGAGCGAACGCGTGAGTCCCACGAGGCCGGCCTTCGACGCGACGTAGTGCAGATAGTTGGGCCGTCCGCTGAGCACGGTCGCGGACGAAATATTGATGATCGTGCCCGAACCCTGCGCTCGCATATGTGCTGCTACTGCCTTTGTGCAGAGAAAAGTTCCCGTGAGATTGACATCGATGACCTTGCGCCACTCCGACGCAGATATTTCGTCGAATGGCTTCATCGTGAGTGTGGAGAAGATTGCAGCACTGTTGAGCAGAACATCCAGGCGGCCGAAGGCGCCGAGAGCCACCTTGACCGCGGTCTCGACGGCTTCTTCATCCGCCACATCGACCCCGATGCCTATCGCCCGACCACCCACCGCAATAATTTCATCGGCAACAGCTTGAGCCTGACGCTCATCGAGGTCCGCGACCGCAACTGCCGCGCCGGCCGAGGCGAATCTCAGTGCAAACTCACGCCCGATCCCTTGACCACTACCCGTAATAAAGCTGGCCTTGCCCAATAGCGGTTGCTCAGTTGATGTGGTCTCCACACTCATCCCCGTTCCTAATTCTCCTCGAAGAGTCAACCGTCTATTTCAGAAAGCCTTGACTCCGCTGCGTCGTGGAAATAGCATCTCATATGTTCGACGTTGCGGGCTAGCATTCTGCATACCCGAACATATGAATATCAGTCGAACTCAAAGGAGGGCTTAAACACGATGTCGGAGAGTTATGACGGAGTCATCATTGGAGCGGGCCAGCACGGCTTGATCCTTGGCACCTACCTAGCGAAGCTCGGTCTAAAAATTGCGGTACTCGAACGGCGGCTGCAGTTTGGCGGTGGTCTGAGCACCATCGAGCCGGGCCCCCCTGGTTTCTACCAAAACCCGCATTCGATCAACCATTTCAACATCACAAACGCCCCATGGTTCAAAGATCTGGGACTCTCGGCGACGGTGAACTACGTCACGCCGCAGTACGAGTTCGCCCAGCCGCACCTTGACGGCTCTTCATTGGTGATCTCCCGCAGTCTTGAAGAAACGGTCGCTTCGATTGCGCAGTTCTCGAAGAAGGATGCGGAGACGTTCCGTGACTGGAACAGTCGCTCCGAGAAGATCAGTAACGCCATATTTCTCGCCGAGCGTTATTCGGAACCGCTCTCCGAGTTGGAACGTGAAGAACTACTCAGCAAGAGCGCGATCGGCCGAGACTTCCTCGAAATTATCGAGCACCAGCCGCTCGATCTGATCAAGGAAATGTTTGAGCACGAGAAGGTTCAGCTGCTCATGCTGTTCAAGCTCTCCCTGTTCGGTACCGTGCTCTACGACAGCGTCACGGAGAAAAGCCCAATGGGTGCTGCCGTGCGCGCCTTCGATCTTTCCGCAGGCTACCAAGTTTGCGTGGGGGGTAGTTGGAACTTGGCTCGTGGCCTCCACGAAGCCTTCATCCGTGCTGGCGGTACGTACATCAACAAAGCCGAGGTCTCGAAAATTGTCGTCGATGGAGACAAGGCCACCGGTGTCGTGCTCAGTGATGGTCGCGAGATCGGCGCTCGTCAATTCGTTGCGAGCTGCATCGACGTGCCGCAGACTTTCAATAAGCTCGTCGGTCGAGACCAGATGTCTACCGAATACCTCACTAAGGTAGACAATTTCAAGCAAACGGCATGGGGCCTTTTCGGTATTCACCTCGCACTCAACGAGGCACCCCGCTACATCGGCTCAGACTTCAACCCCAACATTAACCACGCCTTGAAGTACAACGTCGGCGCAGAGACGATGGAGGACCTCTTCGGCCTGCATGCTCAAGTGGCAGAAGGTCGCGTACCCGATCTGGTCTCGTTTGGCACCGGACACATTACCCAATTCGATCCATCTCAAGCGCCGGAGGGGAAGTCCACGGCCTACGCCTGGTACGCGGTTCCCTACGCCCCCGACGGAGACCCGAAGAGCATCATGTCGAGGAAGGACGAGATCACAACCAAGGTGATGGATGTCTGGCGGCAATACGCCCCCAACCTGACAGAAGACAACATCATCGATTCCTGGGCGTACACGCCCTACGAATACACGGAAGAGTTCCCCGAGATGGTCAACGGTGACATCTTTATCGGCTCGTTCGCTGGTGAGCAGAGCATGTGGAACCACTTTGGATACCGCACACCGATTAGCAACCTCTACATGGCGGGATCACCCACCCACCCGGGCGGAGCAATCTCTGGCGGTGCCGGCTACATCGTTTCACAAATCATCGCGGATGACCTTGGGCTGACCCCCTGGTGGGACCCGATCGATGTTCGCGAAGCAATGAAGAACGCTGCTGAGCAGGCTCCCTGACCGCACGCCCAACATTAAGAAAAGGATCTTCATGGGATTCGTAGGTAGGACAGCATTTATCACCGGCGCCGGAAACGGTATCGGCAAGGACATGGCGAAACATATCGTCGCAAACGGCGGAAACGTCATCATCGCAGATGTCGACGAAGCCGCTGGACGAGCTGCAGCGACGGAAATCGGAGCGGATCGTGTCCTCGCTGTACACTGTGACGTTGCAGATCAGAACTCGGTCGAGTCCGCGGTCAAGGCCGGTGCAGAGCGCTTCGGCGGGCTAGATATCCTGGTCAACAATGCTGGACTGCATCTCACAAAATGGAATGTACCCATCACCACGTTGGACGAAGATGCTTGGAAACTCATCCTGGGCGTCAACGTCATCGGCATTGTGAATTGTGCACGGGCGGCCCGGCCATTTCTCGCGGAGGGAAAGAGCCCTGCGATTGTTAGTCTCTCGTCAATCACGGGTTATCTTTCGAATACGGTCTACGGCATCACCAAACTCGCGGTACGAGGGCTCACGGTCGGTCTGGCAAGCGAATTTGCACCCGATGGTATTCGGGTAAATGCGATCGCGCCCGGAGCAATCGCGTCGGAAAATGCCTTGGCAGAGTTGGCCGAAAACGATGTGATCAATCAGATGATCAACAACTATCAGCTCATTCACCGAGGCGGGACGACAACCGATATTGTGCAGGCGATGGAGTTTCTCTGCACCGACAGCGCGAGTTTCATCACCGGTCAGACTCTGCAGGTCTCCGGCGGCTTCCCGCTCTACATCTGAGTGCGAGAAACATCGGGTCCAGGTTCGCGCGTATCTAGTGTTACTCGATGTGCGCGGACCTGGCCGCTAGTCAAGATCGTGGTCACGCCATAGACATTCTCTTGTGAGATACCCACTAAACGGGGTCGCGGCAAGACGTGAGCACACCGCAGCACCACCCGTCGCAGCCGTGATGGCCACCACTGGCGGGTCCGCAACGACCGCGTCCATAACGGCGGCACCATCACCGTCCGCTGCGCCGGGCCGAGGTGCCTCACTGAAATGTGAGCGCGTCGGGAAACGCCTCTCCGCCCACCGGATCAGGCCCGCGACCTTGGAATGCGTGAACGTGGAGTAGGCGTCATCGACGACCAACCTGACACGGTCCTCGATCGGCAGGCCCATGCTGAGTGTCTCGTCCTGGGTGTCGATGGCCTTCAGCAACTCGCCCGCGTTCATCTCGCGCAGCTTGCGTTTGGTTTCCCCATCCAGCCGACTCATCGGACCCCTCCGGCGTAGTAGGCGACGCCGCGCACGTATCCGCCATTGTCACCCTCCGGCGCATCGGGGACGGGGCCGGTGTTGTCTTGCCCGGCGTCGAGGATTGGTCGCAGGTGCGCATATCACGGCGATCGAATCGGCCCCCGCAAAGCGAATGCGCAGGCCGCTTCCGCCCGCGATGGGGTCACCCCGGCCCGGCCCAGCTCGCAGCAATAGCCCTGCCCGACAAACCCTGGTTGCGAAACTGCAAGACAAGTTTCGCCCTGATCTTTCGTACCATTACCGATACTCCTCGACCACGTGGCCGTCACATGTGGAAGGAGCTTTTCAGGTGGCTCTCGCTCACACCAACAGTGGCTCTGAACGACGCGATCTGGGGTTTGGAGCAGTGGTGCTGGACCCCTCAGAGGCGAATATTCAGTGTTACTCGATTTGCGCGGACCTGGGAGCGTCAAGCCCCGATGATGTCCTATGGTTACAACTCTCGATGAATAGATCCCTGTCCAAGGAGACGGATTTGGCATCGTTTCGGTTAGCCTGCCGAACTGTCAGGACTAGCTATGCCTAGTCAAGGTCGTGGTCACTCCGTGGACATTCTCTTGTGAGATATCCACCAAACGGGGTCACGCCAGAGCGGGGTGAGGTAGTCGAGGGTTGAGTGCACCCGTTTCCGGTTGTAGTAGACCTCACCCTCGGCATCAACAGTTGCGCAGCCGCTGACGGGCATCCTTGCCGTCAATCCGGCCGGGCCTGGTTACCGTCATGGTGCTAGACCCGTTCCCAGACCGCGGCGAGGCCCTGCCCGCCACCGATGCACATGGTCTCCAGCAGGTAGCGGCCGTTGTCGCGCTGCAGCTGGCGGGCGCCGGTGGCGAGGATGCGCGCGCCGGTGGCGCCCACCGGATGCCCGAGCGAGATGCCCGATCCATTCACGTTGGTGCGCTCCCAGTCGGCTTCGGTGAAACCCCATTCGCGGCTGACCGCGAGCACCTGCGCCGCAAACGCCTCGTTGAGTTCGATCAGGTCCATGTCGGCGAGGGTCAGCCCGGCGCGTTCCAACGCCTTCGCCGAGGCGGGAACCGGCCCGATGCCCATCAGGGTGGGGTCAACGCCGGCGCGGGCCCACGATACCAGCCGCACCAGTGGGGTGAGGCCCAGCTCTGCAGCCCGCCCCGGCGTGGTGACGATGCACGCCGCTGCCGCGTCGTTCTGCCCACTCGCGTTGCCTGCGGTGACGGTGGCGTCGGCATCCGTCTTCACCATGATCGGACGCAACCCTGCCAGCGCCTCGATGGTGGTCTCCCGCGGTGTCTCGTCGGTGTCGACGATCACGACGGCGCCCTTCCTGCCCGGCACAGAGACCGGCACGATCTCGTCGTCGAAGCGCCCATCGGCCACGGCACGGGCCGCCCGCTGCTGGGAGCGCAGCGCCAGTGCGTCTTGCTCGGCGCGGTCGATGGAGTAGTCACGGCGCAGGTTCTCCGCGGTCTCGATCATGCCGCCGGGGATCGGGAAGCGGGTGCCGCCCGCTGTCTCCCTTGCACGGCCGAGCGCGTCGCGCAGCAGCACACCGGTGGTGCCTGAGAGCCCCCAGCGGGAATCGACAGTGTAGATCGGCGCCTGGCTCATCGAGTCGACTCCGCCGGCGATCGCGACGTCGCTCACCCCGGTCTGCACCTGCATTGCCGCGTCGAGGATCGCCTGTAGCCCTGAACCGCAGCGGCGGTCGAGCTGCACTCCACCGACGGTGACGGGGAGACCCGCGTTAAGGGCGGCGACCCTGGCGATCGGCGGCGCCTCGGCCGATGGGTAGCCCTGGCCGAGGATGACGTCGTCGACGACCGAACCGTCCAGGCCAGTGCGCGACATGAGCGCGGCGATCACGGTGGCGGCGAGTTCCACTGGCGCGACCGCCTTGAACACACCGCCGAACCGCCCGATCGGGGTTCGCAGCGGCTCGCAGATCACGACCTCCCGCATGGCCGTCATGAGCCGGCCTCGTCTTCCGACGACAGGATGGTGGTGATGACCGTCGGCGCGCTCTCCACGATCAGTGGAACGCCGGTCGCCGCCTGAACCTCTTCGACGGTGAGACCAGGGGCGACCTCACGCAAGACGAGGCCGGCATCCGTCACATCGATCACGGCGAGATCGGTGATGATGCGCGTGACGACCTTCTTGCCGGTCAGCGGCAGGGTGCACTCCGGCACGATCTTGAACGACCCGTCCTTCGCCGTGTGCTCCATCACGACGATCACGTTGTCGGCGCCGTGCACGAGGTCCATCGCGCCGCCCATGCCCTTGATCAGCTTGCCGGGGACCGCCCAGTTGGCGAGGTCGCCAGCGGTCGACACCTGCATGGCACCGAGCACGGCGACGTCGATCAAGCCGCCACGGATCATTCCAAAGCTCTGCGAGGAGTCGAAGTACGCGGCTCCCGGGTTGACCGTGATGGTCTCCTTGCCCGCGTTGATGAGTTTCGGGTCTGCCTCCCCCTCCCACGGATACGGGCCGACGCCGAGTACACCGTTTTCGGAGTGCAGGATCACGTGCACGCCCTCCGGGAGGAAGTTGGGTATCAGCGTCGGCAGACCGATGCCGAGGTTCACATAGCTGTCCGGGGCGAGTTCCTGAGCCGCCCGTGCCGCCATTTCGTTGCGTGAAAGTGCCATCTCAGTTGCCTTCCTTCGCAGTGTCCAATGTCGCAGTGTCCAATGTCGCAGTGTCCAATGTCGCAGTGTCCGATGTCGCAGTATCCGATGTCGCAGTATCCGATGTCGCAGTGTCCGATGTCGCAGCGGATGCCGCACCCGGCTTGGGCCGGGTGGTCACCTTTTCGATCGGCAGGTCGGATGCCTCGTCCGGGCTGAGCTGCACGATGCGGTCAACGTATATGCCCGCGAGGTGCACTTCGGCTGGGTCGATCTCGCCCGGCTCGACCAGTTCGTCGACCTCGGCGATCGTGATCCGGCCGGCCATGCCCGCCGGCGGGTTGAAGTTGCGTGCCGACTTCTCGAACACCAGGTTGCCGTGCCGGTCTCCCCTGGCCGCTCGCACCAGGGCGAAGTCGGTGACAATGGCCTCCTCGAGCACATACTCGGTCTCTTTACCGAAGGTGCTGAGAATGCGGGTCTCCTTTGGCGGCGACTTCACCGTCACCTCGCCGTCCGGGCCATAACGCCACGGGAGGCCGCCCTCTGCGACCATCGTGCCGACACCGCTGGCGGTGAAGAACGCCGGGATGCCGGTGCCGCCGGCGCGCAGCCGCTCGGCGAGCGTGCCCTGCGGAGTCAGCTCCACCTCGAGCTCACCACCGAGGTAACGGCGGGCGAAGTCCTTGTTCTCACCGATGTATGACGCGATCACCCTGCTGATTCGCCCGGCAGCGAGTAGCTCACCAAGCCCCCAGCCGTCGACACCGCAGTTGTTGGACGCGACGCGAAGGTCGGTCGTTCCCTGGGCAAGCAGTGCACGGATCAGCACGATCGGCACGCCGACCAGGCCGAACCCGCCCACCGCCATCGATGAGCCATCGGGGATGTCGGCAACGGCCGCGGCCGCGGAGGTGTACGTCTTGTCCATAGAGCTGTCCTTCGTTGGATCAGGAGGTGGTCATCAGGGTGTGTGAATCAGGAGTTGGTAGTCAGGAGCCAGCGGCATCCGCCGCGGCGTCGATCAGTGCGAACGTGTCGCGCGCCACAGCGAGCGCGGCGTTCGCAGCTGGCAACCCTGCGTAGATCGCGGTGTGCATGATGGCCTCGCTGATCTCGGCGCGGGTGAGCCCATTGGTCAGGGCGGCGCGCACGTGCATCGCGAGTTCGTGCTCGTGGCCACCCGTCACCAGCGATGCGATTGTGAGGAAGCTGCGGGTACGCCGGTCGAGCCCCGGCCTGGCCCAGATCTCGCCCCAGGCGTAGCGGGTGATGAACTCCTGGAAGTCGGCGGTCTCGGGGGTGATCGCCGCCGTTGCAGCGTCAACATGGGCGTCACCGAGAACGGCCCGTCGAACCGCCATGCCCGCGGTAAAGGCATCCGTGTGTTCGCCAGCGCCCGGTGTTCCCTTCCCGGAGACGTGGGCGAGCAGCAGCGAGGCCACCACATCCGGCCGTTCGTATGCCGGCAGGTGCGCCGCGTTCGAGATGGTCACCTGGCTGGCACCCGGTATCGCCTCTGCCAGTTCCTCGAGCAGTGCGGTTGGAGTCGCCAGGTCGAATTCTCCCGAGACGCAGAGGGTGGGCAGACGGATGTCGCCGACGGCATCCGTCACATCGAAACCCGCCAGTGCCTCGCAGCACAGCGCATACGACTCGTCGTCGACGTGCATCAACTTCTCGAGTGCCGTGGAGCCGGCGGACGGGTCGCGCTCGAGGAAACCCGGCGCGAACCAGCGCTCTGAGCTGCCGCGCACCTGCGCGGACGTGCCGCTGGCGCGAACCTGCGCCGCGCGCTCAAGCCAGCCTTGGGATGAACCGATTTTCGAAGCGGAGCAGATGACGGCCAGGGAGCGCAGCCGGTCGGGGAAGTCCAGCGCGAGTCTCAGGCCGATCGCACCGCCGAGCGAGACGCCTGCGTAATGGAATGAGCCTCCGCCGATGGAGTCAACGGCGGTGACGACGGATGCCGCAAGCTCGGCGACCGTGAACGGCTCGGTCGTCGCCGGGCCGAAGCCGTGGCCTGGCAGGTCGAATCGCAGCACCCGGTGGTGCTCCGCGAGAGCAGGGACCACTCCGTCCCAGAGCGCAGTGGTTGTGCCGAGCGAAGGGCCGAGCACGATCAGCTGCGCGTCTGCCGCGCCGCTTCGCACCGGTTCAACGACGCACCGGAGGATGGGTCTGGTCATGAGGCTGTGTTCCTTTCGGCCTGAGCGTGTGCGCGATGACGTGCGAGCACCCTGTCGATGCCGGCATCCGACCGGCCGAGGTCACCGCCGTAGTCGAACGCCGCCCACAGTGCTTCACGCAATCGATCGTTGTGACCGTCGGAGGCGAGGGAACCGGAGAGGACGACCTGCAGTGGACGGTGGGTGTCGACAGACTCGCGAGAGGCGCGCGCGACCATGTCAAAGGCGGCAGTCTTGCCGAGCGCCTCTGCGAGAATAGTTGTCACCCTCTCGCTGAACACGAGCCCGTCGGTGAGTTCGAGGTTGGCGCGCATTCGCTCCGCGTCGATGTCGAGTCGCCCTGCCAGCGACGATGCCCCGCTCACCGCAGACATCGCGAGACGCTCGAGCTCCCTGAGCGGGTGCCATTCCGCGTGCCAGGCGCCGCTCGGCCGCTGGTCTTCTGCGAGCATGCTGCCGTAGAGCGTGCTGAGCAACCCAGGAGCCTGACGGGCGGCCGCCGCGACGAGCACGGCCGTCACCGGATTTCGCTTGTGCGGCATGGCGCTCGAGCCGCCCTCCCCTGCGGAGAGGCGTTCGCTCACTTCGGCGATCTCGGTTCGCGAGAGCACGGTGATGTCGAGGGCGAAGGCTCCTGCGACCCCGACTGCCTGCGCCAGCACAGACCCCAGCTCTGTGACGACCACGCGGTTGGTGTGCCAACTGAGCATTGGATCGACGAGGCCGAGGCGCCGGGCGAACCCGGCCGTCACCTCGTCGACGACGGCGACGGGCGTGGCATCCGTTCGCCTCGACCTGGCGATCTCGGTGAGCACGGCGAGATTGCCGACCGCTCCTCCCAGCTGAACCGGGAGTCCGGCCCGCACGCGGTCGAGTGCATCGACGGTGGAAACCACCGCATCGAGCCAGCCGGCGGCCACGAGGCCGAAGCTGGTCGGGGAGGCCTGCTGGCCGAGAGTGCGGCCGGCCATCACGGTCTGCCGGTTCTCGTCGGCGAGGGTGGCCAGGTTGTCGCCAAACACGCTCAGCTGCGTGCGGATCTCGCCGGTCACACGATGGGCGATCACCATAGCTGCGGTGTCGAGGATGTCCTGGCTGGTGGCGCCGACATGGAGGTGGTCTGAGGCGCCGGGGCGGACGGCCTCTGCGGCGGCCCCGAGATGCGCGACCAGGGGAATGACCGGATTGCCACCGCCGCGTCCCTCTGCGGCGATCGCGGCGAGGTCGAGCGAATCGGCGTCAGTCAGGGTGTCGCAGACCGCTTTCATCCATTCGGGCGCCAGCCCGACGTCGATGAGGGTGCGGGTGAGGGCAAGCTCGACGTCGACCATGGCCTGAAGCCAGGCGGCGTCGCTGGTGAGTTCGGACTGGCGAGTTGCAGGACGGAACGGATCGAGGAGCCCGGCATCTCGTGTCGAGCGCGCAGGATCGGGGTGTGGGTCAGTCGTCGAAGTCAAGGAACACCGTCTCTCCAACACCCTGCATGCGGATGTCGAATCGGTACGACGCCGGCCCGTCCGCCACGCTGATGAGCGTCGCACGCCGCTCTGTGGGGACCGCGGGCAGCACCCGGTCGCCCTCATGAGCCGCGCTCTCTGCGTCGGAGGCCGGCGGGAAGTACGCGCGGGTGAACAGGTGGTGCGTGAGCCCACGAGCAAAAATGGTGACCAGGATGTACGGGGCAGCGCCGGCTGCGACCGCACCGGGTTTGACGGTGGTGAACGAGAAGTGACCAGCCAGGTTGACACTGGTGCGGCCGAAACCGGTGAAGGTGTAACCGTCCGGCTCAAGACTGCCCAGCTGTGTGCTGAGCACCCCTTCGGAGTCGGCCTGCCAGATCTCGATGATGGCATCGGGAACAACAGCGCCGTCGCCGTCGTAGACCGTGCCGTGGAAACGGATCGCCTGCGGGTGATGGCCGGGAACCAGCTCCCACCCCTTCTCATACGGCAGCGCATATCCGAAGAACGGCCCGACCGTCTGCGACGGGGTCTGGATGCCGTCACCCTGGCGCGCGGACCCGATCTGCGACTGGTCAAGTTCCGGTGGCGCAATCGTGTCGAATTCTTCTGCCTGCTCGGCAATCGTGCGGTTCACGTCAGTCATGGGCTTCCTCGCTCTCCATCCAGGTGGACTTCGGTCCGGTCAGAACGATGTCCCAGCGGTAGCCGAGAGAAAACTCCGGCACGCTCAGGTTGTGGTCGTACTGGCCGATCAGGCGCTGGCGCGCTGCCGGATCCGCGATCGACTGGTAGATGGGGTCGAGTGCGAACAGCGGGTCGGCCGGGAAATACATCTGGGTGATCAGGCGCTGGGTGAACGCGTTGCCGAACAGCGAGAAGTGGATGTGCGCCGGACGCCAGGCGTTGATGTGGTTGCGCCAGGGGTATGGCCCCGGCTTGATCGTCTGGAAGCTGTATTCGCCGTTTTCCCCGGTGATGGCGCGGCCGACGCCGGTGAAGTTCGGGTCGAGAGGAGCCGGATGCTGGTCGCGCTTGTGCACGTAGCGCCCCGCCGAGTTGGCCTGCCACATCTCGATCAGCTGGTTCCGCACCGGGCGGCCATCACCGTCGACCACGTGGCCGCTGACGGTGATGCGCTCCCCGATCGGCTCCGCAGAGTGTGCGATGGTGAGGTCGCTTTCCAGCGGGTTCACGTCGGTGTGGCCGAATGCCGGGGAGAACCGTTCGATCTCCTCAGGGTCGACGCGCACCAGTTCGTGGGTGGGGTGGCGGAGCACAGAACTGCGGTACGGAGCATAGTCACGGCGCGGGTGGAGCTCCGGTGAGCCGCCGGCTTCAACTTTGGCCCTGGCATCCGCTTCGACGTCAACGATCTCTGCGGTGATCTCGTCCTGGGAAGGCAGCGTTGTCATGATTCTTCTTTCGGTGGGTGCTGGATCAAAGCGGGAGGCCGGTGTACTGCTCGGCGAGCGATCGCTGGGCGTGCAGGGAGCCGGTCACGTAGTCGATTCGGCCGAGCTGGCTGCGATAGTCAAACTCGTTCGTCTGCAGGTCGCCAGGGTGTCTGTGCAATGTTTCGGTCATCCACTGCGAGAACTGCTGCACCTTCCACTGCCTGGCGAGGGCCGCGGCGCCGTAGCGGCTGAGCAACCCGTCGTCGCCCGCGTAGTGGCTGATCAGCCCGGCGGCGAGCATGGTCACGTCGGAGATTGCCGAGTTCAACCCTTTGGCTCCTGTGGGCGGCACGATGTGTCCGGCATCGCCGACCAAAAAAAGGTTGTGGTAGTCGAGTCGCGAAGCGACGAAGCTGCGCATCGGGGTGATCGATTTTTCGGTGACGGTTCCTTCGTGCAGGGTCCAGCCCGGCACGGCGAGTCGGGTCTGCAGCGTCTCCCAGATGCGTTCGTCTGGCCAGTTCGCGATGTCTTCAGTTGGATCGACCTGCAGATAGAGGCGTGAGACCGTGTGCGAGCGCATCGAGTGCATGGCGAAGCCGTCTTCATGCAGCGCGTAGATCAGCTCATCGGTGGATGGCGCGACGTCAGCGAGGATGCCCAACCAGGCGAACGGGTAATTGCGGTCATACAGAGTGATGTCAGAGAAGGGTATCGACGGCCGGCAGACGCCGTGAAACCCATCGGCACCGACGATGAAGTCGGCCGTGATCGTGTGCTGCTCGCCGCCGTGGCCAAAGGTGACACGGGGATCGCTGGACTCCAGATCGTGCACCGAGACATCCGTTGCCTCGTAATAGATGGTCGAGCCGGCGTCGCGGTGGGCTGCGACCAGGTCTTTCACGACTTCCTGCTGGCCGTAGACGGTCACGGTGCGACCGATGAGTTCGTTGAAGTTCACGTTGTGGCGGACCCCGTCGGCCTGCAGATAGATGCCGTTGTGCACCATGCCATCGCTGGCTATGCGATCGCCGAGGCCGAGGCGGGTGAGGGTCTCCACCGAGCCCTGCTCAAGCACGCCGGCACGGATGCGGGCGAGCACGTAGTCCTCCGAACGATTCTCGACCACGATCGAATCGATTCCGGCATCACGGAGGGCCCAGGCCAGGAGCAGACCGGCCGGACCTGCACCGATGATGGCAATTCGGGTTATCTCATTGGGCACGGCTTGCGGTGTCCTATCCTCGCGACATTGACAGGTAGACGTTGACAGGTAGACGGTGACAGGTAGTTGCACCATTCTCGACCCGCCGGTCCAAAAATTGAGTGCACCTTCCACTGAGTGGAAGTGACAGACCCGCAGCGGCCAGCGCGGGGACGTCGACTTTACGTGGCGGAGCGGCGATACCCGAGGGCGCGACTGATGCCGTGCGCAGCGACCCGCACCGCCTGCTCCTGTGCCGGATCGAGGCGCGCTCCGGTGGCCGGATCCGTGCGGGTGACGATCGAAACCGCTGCGACGACCTGGCCGGTGCGGTCGCGGATTGGAGCGGCCACGGAACTCGACCCTGCTGTCATCTCCTCGCTCATCAGGGCGACCCCGTGCGCCCGGATGCCGGACAGCCGCGCGCGGATCTCATCGGACGACGTCATCGTCTGCGGCAGGAACTTCTGCAGCGGGTCGTTCAGGTAGGACTGGATCACGTCGTTCGGTGCGTAGGCGAGAAGGACCAGCCCCACGCCGGTGGAGTGCAGCGGGAGCCGACCGCCCACTCGAGAGATGACGTTGACTGCATGGTGTCCGGAGAGCTTCTCCAGGTAAAGGGCGTCCCCTCCGTCGAGGATGGCCAGGTGCACGTGCTCACGGGTGCTCTCGTAGAGGTCTTCGAGATAGGGCAGCGCGATGGTGCGGAGCGTTCGTGCCGTCGGCGTCTGCACACCGATCTCCCACAGCCGCATCCCCAGGGTGTATCGACCGTCCTCCTGCCTGGCCAGTCCTCCCCACGCCACCCATTCGGCCACCATGCGGTGGGTGGTGGACAGCGGAAGTCCGGCGCGCTCGGCGATGGCGCTGAGGGTGAGGGAAGCAGCGACGGTGGGCGCCGTGAAGGCGTCGAGGATGGCGAACAGCCGCGCAGCGACACCACGGTCGTCGACCGGCGCCGCCTCGGCGCCGCCCGGCGGTGCGGCTCGCGACGGTTTACCTGACATGTGCACTCACGCTACTTGGTCGCAGCAGAGCGCAGACCTCTCATCGACCTATGGGGACCGCCGTGCGGAACCGTCCTGTGACTACATATGATTCCTGACGACAAAACCAGCGTGAATCTGTGATTGAATGAAGTCGTGATCGACATAAGTCGCGGCGATGTGCTGGGTTCCTCCGGAGCGAGCGACCTCTTCCAGATCCTCCGCGACGGCCGCTCTCGCACGCGCACCGAACTCGCCAATCTCACTGGACTCGCCCGTTCGACCATCGCCCTGCGAGTCGACGCGCTGATGCAGCTCGGACTGGTCTCGCCGACCGCCGACGCACCATCGACCGGAGGCCGCCCTTCGTCACAGTTCGCCCTCGCCACCGATATCAAGGTCGTCCTGGCTGTCGACATCGGCGCGTCGCACGTACGCATCGCCGTGAGTGACCCCGCCGGGCGACCCCTCGAAGAAGACTCGGCGAACATCGAAGTCGCGCGCGGCCCTGAGGCGGTTCTCAACTGGGTCATCGAGGCCGGCGACGCGCTGATCAAGAAGACCGGCCGTTCCCTCTCCGACCTGCTCGCCATCGGCGTCGGCCTCCCCGGTCCCGTTGAGTACAGCACCGGCCTGCCGATCAATCCCCCCATCATGCCCGGGTGGGACCGGTTCGACGTGCCGGCCTGGCTGAAGGGGCACTTCAACGTTCCCATCCTCGTCGACAACGACGTGAACATCATGGCGCTCGGTGAGCGCGAGGTGGCGTGGCCGGATGTCGAACACCTGATCTTCGTCAAGGTTGCGACCGGCATCGGCTCCGGCCTCATCTCCGGAGGGATCCTCCAGCGCGGCGCCCAGGGCATCGCCGGCGACATCGGCCACGTGCAGGTGCCGCGCGGCGCCGACGTTCCGTGCCATTGTGGCAACCGCGGTTGCCTCGAGGCCCTCGCCTCCGGCCCCGCGATGGCGCGCGCACTGCGCGAGCAGGGCCATGACACCGCGAGCAGCCAGGATGTCGTCGAACTCGTCAAGCACGGAAACCTCGACGCCATCCAGGCAGTTCGCCAGGCCGGGCGCGACCTCGGCGAAGTGCTGACAGCATGCGTCAGCCTGGTCAACCCCTCGGTGATCGTCATCGGCGGCTCGATGGCGCAGGCGGGCGAACACCTCATTGCCGGCGTGCGTGAGGTCGTCTACGCGAGGTCGATGCCGCTGGCCACCGCGCACCTGCAGATCACCCAGTCGAACGTCGGCGCGAACGCTGCTGTTCTCGGTGCGGGGATGCTCGCCATCCACCACGCCCTCTCCCCCGCCAGGGTCGAGGCCATGGTGTCGAACATCGACGCCATTGCGGCCGGGGCCTGACAGTCGCCACCCGCTCACGTCTCGATGACGCGAACAACCTCCCTAACGGGTGCTGAAGGCGGCGTCGAAGGCGGCTTCCGGGGCCTCGAACGCATGCGTGCGCACGAACTCGAGTGCGTCTGGGGCTCCGACCAGCCGGTCCATCCCGGCGTCTTCCCACTCGACGGAGAGTGGTCCGGTGTAGCCGATGGTGTTGAGCATTCGGAACGCATCCTCCCAGGGCACATCGCCTCGGCCGGTTGAGATGAAGTCCCACCCGCGGCGCGGGTCTGCCCAAGCGAGGTGTGAGCCCAGTCGGCCGTTGCGTCCGTTGGTCAGGCGCACCTTGGTGTCTTTACAGTGCACGTTGAGGATGAGGTCCTTGAAGTCCCACAGGAAGCTCACCGGGTCGATCTGCTGCCAGACCATGTGGCTCGGGTCCCAGTTCAGCCCAAAGGCCTTTCGGTGACCGATCGCTTCGAGAGTGCGCACGGTGCTCCAGTAGTCGTAGGCGATCTCACTCGGGTGCACCTCGTGCGCAAACCTCACACCGACCTCGTCGAACACATCGAGGATCGGGTTCCACCGGTCGGCGAAGTCCTGATATCCCGCATCCACCAATTCCTGTGACACCGGGGGGAACATCGCGACGTACTTCCAAATCGAGGAACCGGTGAACCCGGTGACCGTCTTCACGCCGAGCTTCGCCGCCAGCCTGGCCGTGTTCTTCATCTCCTCCGCGGCACGCTGGCGCACACCTTCCGGTTCACCGTCGCCCCAGACCACGTCTGGCAGGATGTCGCGGTGCCGCTGGTCGATCGGGTCGTCGCAGACCGCCTGGCCCTTGAGATGGTTGGAGATCGCGTACACCTTCAGGTTGTACTTCTCCAGGACCGCGAGTTTGCCGGCGACGTACTCCTCATCGTCCCAGCGCCAGGGGTCGAGGTGGTCGCCCCAACAGGCGATTTCCAGCCCGTCGTATCCCCAGCCCGAAGCCAGTCTGGCGACCTCTTCGAAGGGAAGATCGGCCCACTGGCCGGTGAACAGAGTGATCGGACGAGGCATGGAACTACTCCTTATTACTCGGAACTACTCAGGCTTGCTCGGAACTACTCAGGCTTGCTCGGAACTACTCAGGCTTGCTCAGGAACGGGTACGTCAATTCTCTCTAGACCCCCGCGATCTGGTCTACCACTGCAGAGCTGGTGACAGCAGCCTCGCCGACCGGCGTCCAGGCGCTGCCTGCGCCTGCACTGTGCTCGACGGCATCCAATACCTGCTGCACCTGCAGCCCGGCGTCGAACGACGGCTCCGGCTGGGTGGCCGACGAGATGGCTTCGACGAAATCCTTGGCCTGGTGCACAAACCCGTGCTCGTAGCCGAGCATGTGCCCTGTGGGCCACCAGGAGGAGAGGTACGGATGCCCCGGCTCCGTCACCAGAACGCGGGTGAAACCCTGGCGGGTGTCTGGTGCGGTCGCGTCATAGACGCCGAGCGCGTTGAGGTCTTCGAGGTCGAATGAGATCGCGCCGGTTGAACCGGCGACCTCGATCCTGAGTGCATTCTTACGCCCGGTCGACATCCGCGTCGCCTCGAACGATCCGATCGCTCCCCCGTCGAAGCGACCGGTGAACAGGGCGAGATCGTCAACCGTGACGTCGCCGTATTCTTCTGATGCTGTGCCGGCCAGCGCGGTGCCGGCCTGCCCTGATGCGTCTGCAACGAGTGGACGACGCTTGACGAAGGTCTCCAGGATGCCGCTGACGCTCGAGAGTCTCTGACCGGTGATGAACTGGGCGAGGTCGATGGCGTGGGCGCCGATGTCACCGAGCGCACCGGAGCCGGCGAACTGCTTCTGCAGCCGCCACGCGAGCGGAACCTCGGGGTCGACCAGCCAGTCCTGCAGGTACATAGCCCGCACCTGTCGGATCTGCCCGATCGCGCCGTCGGCGACGAGGTCACGGGCGAACGTGGCGGCCGGCACCCGGCGATAGGTGAACCCGACCATGGCGAACACCCCGCGTTTTGCGGCACGTTCGGCCGCCTCGGCCATCGCCGCGGCTTCGGCCGGGCTGTTGGCCAGCGGCTTCTCGCAGAGCACATGCTTGCCGGCATCGAGGGCGGCGATGGCAATCTCGGCGTGGGAATCGCCCGGGGTGACGATGTCGACGATGTCGATGTCGTCGCGATCAAGTACCGCGCGCCAATCGGTCGCGGTCTCCGCCCACCCCCACTTGTCTGCGGCGGCGGCCACGGCATCCGCTCGTCGTCCGACCAGAACCGACATCTCGGGGCGAGCCGGCAGATCGAAGAACCGCGGGGCGACCCGCCAGCCCTGCGAATGCGCGGCACCCATGAAGCCGTGTCCGACCATCGCGATCTTCAATGCTGGAGTGTGGTCGGTCACGGTTACCTCAATCTGTTCTGGCGGCAATCTTTATCGCGTGTGTTCTGGCGGCGTAGGCGCGCTGGTTCTGGCGCGCCGACGTGCACGCGTTTGGCCAATGGCGGGGGCACCGGGCCCGGCGTGAGATGCCAGACCCGGCGACCGCTGGTTAGGATTCGAACGCGCTCGGCAGGTACTTGTCGACGTTCTCGCTGGTAACAACAGGAGCGTTCAGTACGATGCGGTTCGGAACCTCGATCTCGACCAGGTCGCTCATCGCCTTGCCCTGCGCGATAAGACGCGCGAGACGGATGCCGTCTGCGGCCTGCGTCGACGGGTAGATGACGGTCGCCTTCAAGACGTTGTCTCCCGCCTCGATCTCGCGCATGGCGTTGGCCGAACCGGCACCACCGACCATGATGAACTCATCGCGCCCGGCAGCGTCAATAGCGGCGAGCACTCCGATTCCCTGGTCGTCGTCGTGGTTCCACAGAGCGTCGATCTTCGGCGCGGACGAGAGCAACTGCGACGTCGCCGCCTCGCCACCCTGCACGGTGAAGTCGGCAGCGACCCGGTTGGTGACCGAAAGCCCGCAGTCTTCGAGCGCATCGGCGAAGCCCTGGCTGCGATCCTGCGTGAGTGGCAGGGAGTCGATGCCGGCGATCTCGGCGATCACGGCATCGGGGTTGTCGCCGACCTCTTCGCAGATGTAGGTGCCGGCGCTGACGCCCATGCCGTAGTTGTCACCGAGGATCGTGACGCGGGCCGCGAAGGTGCTCGAGAACTCGCGGTCGACGTTGATGACGGGAATGCCGGCCTCCATCGCCTGGATGGCGACCTCGGTCAGGGCTGCACCGTCTGTCGGCAGCAGCACGATCGCGTCGACCCCATCGTTGATGAAGCCCTCCACCTGGCTGATCTGCAGGTTGGCATCGTTGGTGCCCTCCGCGACCTTGAGGTCGATGTCCGGGTACTTCTCGGCCTCGGCGAGCGCGGCCGAGTTGATGGCGCCGAGCCAGCCGTGGTCGGCCGCAGGGCCAGAGAAGCCGATGGTGATGGTGTCGCCGGAGGCTTCGTTACCCTCCACCGACGCGTTGCTGGGCTGGGTGTTCGCCTCCGGGTCGCCTCCGGCGGTGCAACCCGCCAACAGTCCGACACTGGCAAGGGCGGCGCCGGCTGCAATGAGCATCCGCTGGCGCCTGGTGCGTAGAGCAAGCATGTGATTCCTCCAGGTGTGTGGTTCGCAGGGTGTCAACGAGAAGGAACGTCACCGCGTCGACTGCAGGTCGATCGGCGCGCCGGTCCACGCTGACGAATCACACGATAGCAGAAGTAATGTTCATATCGGCGACTTACGTTTGTTTGTCGACATATGTTATCGTTCCGACATGATCGAAGTCGACCAGCCTGCCCTCCTGCTCGAGGTTTCGGGCATCAGCAAGAGCTTCGCGGGCGTGCAGGCGCTTCGGGGCGTGAACCTCGACGTGCGACCGGGCGAAGTGCACTGCGTGCTCGGCCAGAACGGCGCGGGCAAGTCGACCCTCATAAAAACGCTCTCCGGGGTGCACCAGCCCGACGCCGGCGAGATCCGCTGGCTGGGTGAAAAGGTGACCATTTCCGACCCGGTCGCCGCGCTCGATCTCGGCATCGCGACGATGTACCAGGAACTCGACGTCGTCGACGGGCTCACCATCGCCGAGAACATCTTCCTCGGTCACGAGCGGTCCACCGCCGGCG
Source organism: Glaciibacter superstes DSM 21135 (assembly GCF_000421145.1). GTDB lineage: Bacteria > Actinomycetota > Actinomycetes > Actinomycetales > Microbacteriaceae > Cryobacterium > Cryobacterium superstes. The sequence goes on from NZ_ATWH01000004.1 coordinate 121,501, forward strand.
TGCTGCACGCCAGGAACGCCAACCGACTCGCAACCCAGCTGCTGACCAGGCTCGGCCACGGCGAGATCTCGCCGAATACCGAGGTCGGCTCGCTGTCGGCCGCCACGAAGCAGATCGTCAGCATGGCGCGGGCGCTCTCGCGCGACACGAAGCTGATCATCATGGACGAGCCGAGCGCCGTGCTCGATTCTGAAGAGGTCAACAACCTGTTCCGCGTGGTCAGGGAGCTCACCTCACAGGGCATCGCGGTCGTCTACATCTCCCACCGGCTCGAGGAGATTCGACAGATCGGCGACCGCATCTCGGTGATCAAAGACGGCCGCAGTACCGCCAATGGATTGAGCGTCGCCGAGACCCCGACCCCCGAACTGATCCGGTTGATGACCGGGCGGGATGTCGCCAATGCCTTCCCTGCGCCGGTTCCGATTCCAGCGGACGCACCGGTGCTGATCGAGGTCGAGAACCTCGGACTGCGCGGGTACTTCGAAGGTGTCAGTTTCTCGGTGCGTGCCGGGGAGACGGTCGGGCTCGCCGGGTTGGTCGGCTCCGGGCGCTCCGAGATCCTGGAGACCATCTATGGTGCCCGCAAGGCGACATCCGGTCAGGTGAAGGTAGCCGGGAAGATGCTCGGCTCCGGCTCTGTGCAGGCAGCGGTTCGCGCCGGCATCGGCCTGTCGCCGGAGGAACGCAAGAGTCAGGGTCTCATCCTCGACGAACCGGTGTTCAAGAACGTGACGCTGTCGAGTTTCGCTCGCTTCGCGCGCGGCGGCCTGCTCAATGAGCGGCGCGAACGCCAGGCAGCGCGAGACCAGATGGTCGCCCTCGAACTTCGCCCGGCTGACCCAGATCGCCCTGCGCGCACCCTCTCCGGCGGAAACCAGCAGAAGATCCTGCTGGCGCGCTGGCTGGTGCACGGTACGCGCGTACTGCTGCTCGACGAGCCGACGCGCGGCGTCGACGTGGGAGCGCGCGCGGAGATCTACGCCCTCATCCGGTCGCTCGCTGCGGCCGGCACCGCGATCATCGTGGTCTCGAGCGAGATCGAGGAAGTACTCGGCCTCAGCGACCGGGTGCTCGTCATCGGAGACGGCGAAGTGCTCAGCACCACTAATGCAGATGAAATCGACGAGCCGGGAGTGCTCGACCTGGTCATGAAGGGAAGTGCCGCGTGAGCGAGCAGAACAACACCGTCTCCGAGGGTGGCACCGCCACCGGATCCCCCGGCGCACCCGGTTCGAAGCCGGAGAACACCAGCGCGATCAGGAAACTGCTCGGCGGCTCTGTCGGTCGCAACCTCGGGCTGGTCATCGCCCTGGCCGTGCTGGTCGCCGTCGGCGCCCTCACCGCCGGCGACCGGTTCGCCAACATCGACAACTTCCTCACCATCATCCGTTTCGCCTCGATCATCGGCGTCATCAGCATCGGTGCGACTTTTGTCATCACGGCCGGTGGCATCGATCTCTCTGTCGGTTCGGTGATGGGCCTGGCCACGGTTGTCGCCAGCCTCACCGCGGTGCAGCTGGCCGCAACACAGAGCTCCTGGCTACTCATGGTGCTGGTCGCCCTCGCCGTCGGCGCCGGAGCCGGCTTCGTCAACGGAATCGTCATCGCATACGGCAAGGTGGTCGCCTTCATGGCCACACTCGCCATGCTGGTCGGCGCACGTGGGCTCGCAGAGCTCATTTCCGGACGCCGCACCCAGATCGTCAACAACCAGGGGTTCCTCGACTTCACCAGGTCCGACTTCCTCGGCATCTCGATCCTCATCTGGATCTTCGCCATCGTCGCCGTCGCCGGTTGGTTCCTGCTGAACCGCACCACATTCGGGCGCCGCACCGTCGCCATCGGCGGCAACCTCGAGGCATCGCGCCTGGCCGGCATCAACGTCAAGCGACACCTCGTCTACATCTATGTGCTGGCCGGCCTCGCCTCCGGTATCGCTGCGATCATGATGCTGGGGCGCACCACAGCGGGCACCTCCACCCACGGCACTCTGTATGAGCTGGACGCGATCGCCGCCGTTGTCGTCGGTGGCACGCTCCTCATTGGCGGACGCGGCACGATCATGGGCACCGTGCTCGGTGTGCTGATCTTCAGCACGTTGACGAACGTGTTCACACAGAACAACCTCGATACCTCTGTGCAGGCGGTCGCAAAGGGCCTGATCATCGTGGTCGCCGTACTCCTCCAGCAGCGCTTCGCCTCCCGCGGCGCCCGACGCACCTGACGCACGCTTGGGATTGGCGCTCGTGACGGGCGCGTATGACAGACGCTGCTGACAGAATCGGCACATGCCATCAGAGACGTTCTCCCGATTTCCGGTTCTGCGGGTCGAGGAATATCCACAGTCGCACATGGACCGCACGACGTGGCCGGCGACTCTCGCGCCGGTGCGGCAACTCCTCGACGATGGGCTCGATCTCGGGGCAGTGACGGTTCTCGTCGGCGACAACGGGGCAGGCAAATCCACCCTCGTCGAAGCCATCGCGACGTCGTTCGGCATGAATGCCGAAGGAGGGTCGACCGGCGCCATGAACCGAACCAGAAGTTCAGAGTCCGCCCTGGCGGATCATCTGCAGCTGGTCAGGGGAGCCGGTGCGTCCAAGCGCGGCTTCTTCCTCCGCGCCGAAACGATGCACGGCTTCTTCACCTACCTGGAGTCGATCGGAGACGAGGGGGTCTTCCACGAACGAAGTCATGGCGAATCGTTCCTTGACCTCGTGGCAGCCAGGTCGAAGGTGCGCGGGCTGTGGGTGCTCGACGAACCGGAGTCCGCGCTGTCGCTGCCGGGTTGCCTGGCGTTGATCGGGCTGCTCCGCGATCTTGTCGCTGCCGGATCCCAGCTCCTGCTGTCGACGCATTCTCCGATTCTTGCCGCATACCCAGGAGCCGACCTGTACGAGGTCGGCGAGTGGGGTATTCGTTCCAGCGAGTACGACGACCTCGATCTGGTTCGCAATTGGCGTTCGTTCCTCGACTCCCCTGACCGGTTTCTCCGGCACGTGGTGTGAGCTTCGTCGTCGGCTCGATCTGTTCCTGAATCGCCGCCGCGCGGGCCGGTGTTCGGCGGTGTCGCACCAAACGGGGACAATGGAGGGATGACCGACACGATGCTCTCCCTCTTCGAGGTGGACGAGCATCCGTCGGCGGCCGTGGCTACTGCACCTGCCGCAGCTGCCGTGCTTGCACGGGCGGCGCACACCCTGCGCATCGTGGCCGACTCGACCGACAGGGTGGCGTGGCTGCGAGCGCGCAGCCAGGGCATCACGGCAACGGATGTCGCCAAGCTCGCGACCCTGAAATCAGTGCAGAACGCCGCACTCGACAAGTTGCACGGCAGCGGGTTCAGCGGCAATAGCTTCACCGACCACGGTCGCGCGCGGGAGCCGGAGATCGCCGCCTGGGTGCTCGCCAACCACGGCATCGAGCCCAGCACCAACCTGTTCCACGCCGCCGGGCAGCCGCGCCATCTTGCGACGCCGGACGGCGTGGTCGTGAGCACCAGCGGTGAACTTCAGCTGGCTGAGATCAAGACCACCAGCAAACCCTGGCGCAGCATCCCGCGGTCATATCTGCGGCAGGTCTGGTGGCAGCAGTACGTGCTCGGCGCTGAGCGCACGCTGCTGGTCTGGGAAGAGCACCGCGACTTCGTGCCCGTCGGGGCAGAACCGGAGTGCCGCTGGATCGATCGCGACGAAGATCAGATCGCCATTCTGGTCGGGTTCGCAGACCAGCTGCTGGAGATCCTCACCCGGCAGCGGGCCAGGGCGGCGAAGTATCCGCCAGACGACGATTACGACTACTACGCGCCCGCCTACCGCTGACCTGGTGCCGCACGCTCGACCCGCTCCGCGGCCAGCGCGTTCACGAGGCCGCGCGTTCAATAGGCCACCGTTTTCAATAAGCAACCGTTTTCAATAAGCAACCGTGAAGTGGCGCCCACCATCGTGGGGCAGTTCAATCTCATCCACCACGGCGAGCGCGAGGTCTTCGGCCGATATGCGCGACACCCCGTGCGCATCGACGAGCAATTCGGTTCCTCCGCGTCGATAACGGCCGGTGCGCGTACCGGGCTCGAAGAGCGCGGGCGGGCTCAGGTACGTCCAGTTTGCGCCGTGTGCGGCGCAGGCGGCGAGCTGGTCGATGCTTGCCTGGGCGCTCGCGCGCCACCGGTTCGAAACGAAGCGCGAATCGTCGATCACGAGCCGGGATGGGCTGTCTGGGCTTCGCAATGGCCCCGCACCGCCGATCACGATGACGCGCCGCCCTGACGCCAGGCCCGAATCAAGCACTCGGGACACCACAGCGCCCACATCGCTCTCGCCGCCTGTGGCCGGCCTGGTGGCCAGAACGATCACCTCGTTGGCTTCCGCGATGCGGGCCATGGCCTCCACGTCGGTGGCATCGGCGCTGGCCAACGTGACGCCGACGAGTTGTTCGGCGATGGGGCATCTCGAGCGCGAGAACCCCGACACCCGATGCCCTCGACGGGCCGCTTCGGCCGCGATGCGGGATCCGGCCATTCCGGTGGCTCCCATCACTGCAATTTTCATTTCACTCCTCTGTTCTGGCCGGCGTCCACACCCGCCGCGCCTACAGCGGCCGCGTTCACAGCGGCCGTGTGCGCGGTGGGCGTGTCTGCCTCCGCGCCCCCCGGGAGGGCGAAGGCCGTCGTCTGCCTTTGTGACGGTGTGAGCTGGCTGGCGATGATCGCCATCAGCGCAAGCGCGAACCCGACCAGTTGCACGATTCCCAGATTCTGTCCGAGCAGCACCGCTCCCAACGTCGCAGCGACCAGTGGTGAAAGCAGGGCAAGTACGGCAACCGAGGCAACGGGGAGGCGCCCGATGCCTCGGAACCAGATGGTATACGTGAGGAGCCCCCCGATGAGCCCCAACCACAGGTATCCCGCCAGCGCCGGCCCGTCAATGCTCGCGGGAACACCCTCTACGACCAGGGTGAGCGGCAAGAGGAACAATCCGCCGGCGGTCAGCTGCCACCCGACCAGCCCCAGTGGAGTCACCCCAACGGGCCGCCCCCACCGCTTGGTCAGCGTCACGCCGAACGCCATCGACACGGTGCCGAGCAAGCCGGCGAGGATGCCGACTGCGTCGAGCGTCGCCGTAGAACGGAGCACAACCAGTGCGACGCCGATGACTCCGATCACACCCCAGACCACACGCCATGACGAGAATTGTTCACGCAGGATGGCGACGGCAAGGAGCGCCACCAACAGCGGCTGCACGGCACCCAGAGTGGCGGCGACACCGCCGGGGAGATAGTAGGCGCTGAGAAACAGCAGCGGAAAGAAGGCCCCGATGTTGAGCACGCCGAGCACCGCAGACTTCCACCACCACGCACCCGTTGGGAGTGCGCGGGAGAGCGCTATCGCGAGCAATCCAGCTGGCAACGCCCGCAGGAATGAGGCGAAGAGCGGATGCCCCGGCGGCAACAGCTCGGTGGTCACGACGTACGTTGTTCCCCATACCAGCGGCGCGACGGCGGTGAGCAGGGTGATGCGTAGCGTTCCCATCCGAACCTCTCAACCTTCAATAGTTCAACGTTGAAGACGGTACCTGATAGAATGTATAACGTCAAATAGTTTAACGTTGAGAGGTTGGCATGACAGACAGCGGCACGGCAGACAGCGTCGATCGCATCATCGCGCAGTGGGGGCAGGTGCGTCCGGGTCTCGACGTCAGTGCAATGGGAATTCTCGGCAGGCTGTCACGTCTCACGCGCCACTTCGAACGGGACCTCATCGAGCTCTTCGCACAGCACGGTCTCCAGCGCGGAGAGTTCGATCTCCTCGCAACCCTGATGCGAGCGGATGTCGACGGACGCGGTCTCACTGCCGGCGAACTTGCGGGCAGTGCGATGGTGACCTCTGGCGCGATCACGAACCGGCTGGACAGGCTCGTCGCCAAGGATCTCGTCACCCGCGAAACAGACCCGAGCAGCCGTCGCACCATTCGTGTCGCCCTCACAGAACGAGGGCGAGAGACCATCGATGCTGCGCTCCACGACCATGTGGCCAATGAGGAACGCCTCCTCTCCACACTGACTGCCGGTCAACGCACGCAGCTCGAAGAACTGCTCCGCGCCCTGCTCTACGAGTACGAGCGCAGTACCTGACCGCCGAAACGCGGGCCGAGCCCTCGAGGCCTCACCGCAGCATCCGTCGCGGCACGTGTTTGTCGGCGCGAACTCAGGCGGGCGGCTGCAGCTTGCGCGCGCGGCTGACGGCGAAGAGCCCGTAGCCGGCGGCCAGGATCACGATCGCGATCAGGATGACGTAGAACACCACCCCGCGGTACCCAGCAGGCTGAGTCGGCTCGAGGAACGGATACGGGTACCAGCCCACGAACGCGCCACGGATCATCGTGTACACGGCCCAGACGATCGGGAACACCACAACGACCCACACCCGTTTCCAGGGCAGCGGAGTGCGCCCAGACGCGAAGGCCCAGTCGAGCAACAGGTAGAGCGGCGCCCACACGTGCAGAATCTCGTTTGACCAGACCAGCGTGCTCGACTGGTCGAGCGACACATCGCGCAGCAACATGTTGTAGACCACACCGGTCGTGACCATGTACGTGGCGATCGTGGCGCGGGTCAGGTTCAGCCACGGCGGGTCGACCGGCACCTTGAAGCAGTACCAGCCGGCGACCAGGAGGCTCAGCATGGCGAGGCAGTTCGAGAGGATGGTGAAGAAGCTGAAGTAGTTCCACAGGAAGTGCGTGACATCGGGCTGGTCGAAACTCAGGCTGAACACCAGTTGTGAGAAGACGGCGACCGCGATTCCACCGGCCGCCACAAAACGCACCGCTCCGTAGGTTCTTCTCATCAGCTGCCCGCCCCTGTCGTTGTGCGCCAGACCTCGCCGGCTGCGCGCTGAGTGCAGCTTAGCGATCCTGCGCAACCACGACGGGAAGCGGACGCCACACAGGGCACAGAATCACATGGCACAGAATGGAGGCATGCCAGACGCCTCAGCAGACCCGACATCCGTGCCGACCACCATGTGCGCACTCGTCATCGATCGCACCGGCAGCGCAGACGAGCTGCACCTGGCCGACCTGCCCGTGCCGATCCCTGTTCTCGACGAGCTCCTCGTGAAGGTCAACGCGGCGGGCATCAACCCGATCGACGCGAAGACTCGGGCAGGCAAAGGCGTCGCCGCGGCCATCACCACCTGGCCCGCGGTGCTCGGCGGCGATTTCAGTGGCGTCGTCGCCCGCGTGCCATACGCCGACTTCCCCCTCCAGCCGGGCGACGAGGTCTACGGCATGGCGCACTTCCCCCGCACAACAGGTACATACGCCGAGTACCTGCCGGTCTCCAGCCTGAGCGTTGCGCGAAAGCCCTCGAACCTCTCGCACGTCGAAGCAGCCGCCGTGCCCCTGGCAGCCCTGACCGCCTGGGGCGCGGTGGTCGACGTGGCGAAGGCCGCGCCGGGGCAACGGATGCTGATCCACGCCGGCAGCGGCGGCGTCGGTCACTTTGCGGTGCAGTTCGCCCGCGTGTTCGGCGCCCACGTGACCGCCACCGGTTCGGCTCGCAATCTCGACTTCCTGCGCGAACTCGGAGCGGACGAGGTCATCGACTACACGTCCGAGCGCTTCGAAGACGACGTGTCGGGCCTCGACACCGTCATCGACCTCATCGGCAATGTGCACGATGACACCGGAAGCCGCTCGCTCGGTGTGCTGCGCCCCGGCGGTCTGCTCGTGAACGTTCCGTCTGGGAGCTGGCCGACCATGGCGGCCGAAGCCGCGGCAGCCGGCATCCGTGGCACCACATACAAGGTGGCTCCAGACGCCCGCCGGCTGCAACTCATCACCGCGCTGATCGAAGACGGCAGCGTTCGCGTGCATGTCGACCGCATCTTCGAGATCGCAGACGGCGCCGAAGCGCACCGCGTGCTCGAGGAGGGCCACACCCGCGGCAAGATCGTGCTGCGCGTCTCCTGATTCTCGAGCAACGCGGGTCGAGGACGCGTCAGGAGGCGACGGCGAGTGACCGTTCCATCACGAAATCCTGATGCAGCTCTGGCCCGACCATGAACGATTTCACGCCGGCGCGGGCGAATCCGTTCTTCTCGTAGAAGCGAATGGCCCGCGCGTTGCGCTGGTTGACGCCGAGCCACATGCCGGCCACCCCGACGGCCCGAGCCGCATCGAGCGTTGCCAGCATCAGCGGGGCGGCAATGCCGGCGCCGTGGTGGTGACCGAGCACATAGACCTTACTCAACTCAACCGTGGGGCGCAGCGAGATCGCAGCGGCGACATCCGTGTCACCCGGCTCGCCGAAGACGAGCATCGTGTATCCGGTCGGTTCGCCATCAAGATGAGCCAAACGGATGTCGCGATGCGGGTCGGCCAGGTAGCGCACGAAGTGCGCCTCGCTGAGGTTCTCGGTGATGAACGTGCTGATCGACTCCGGTGCGGTGCCCGGAGGGCAGGCGAGTTCGAAGGTCGCTGCGGCAAGTACGGCGAGGTCCGCGGCGTCCGTCGGCTCCGCGGCGCGAATCGTGAGGGTCATCCCGCCAGCCTATTCCGCCGTTCGATGCCTTTCCGGCCCCGAGGTCCCGTTCCGCCGGGCACTCGGGGCCGGAACGGGAACTCTCGCACTGCGGCGGCGCCAGCCCCGACTCAGAGGAACCGCGCGTAGGCCCGCACCGTGAAGAAGGTCGGGAACTCCGGTTCGAGGGCAGATGCCCGCAGCACGTCGAGCGCGTCGTCGAACCGGTCCCCCGGCGTGCGTTCGAGCCCCGCGAAGACCTCATCGACGATCCCACTCACCCATTCCGTGTCGATCCGCCTGCCGTCGGCGGTCACCGAGTTGTCCTGGATCCACTGCCAGAGCTGCGAGCGGGAGATCTCCGCTGTCGCGGCATCCTCCATCAGGTTGTCGATCGCGACCGCACCGATCCCCCGCAGCCACGACTCGACGTACCGCAGCGCGATCGTCACGTTGTCACGCACGCCGTCCTCCGTGATGTCACCGCTGATTCCGGTCACGTCGAGCAATTGGGCAGCGGTGACATCGACGTCATCCCTGGTGCGCTCCAGCTGATTGGGCCGGCCACCGAGCACCGCGTCGAACTCTGCCTGGGCGGTGGGGATGAGGTCCGGGTGGGCGACCCAGGTGCCGTCGAACCCATCACCCGCCTCACGTCGCTTGTCGTCCGCGACCTGAGCGAGCGCTCGTTCGGTCACATCGGGGTCCCGCCGATTGGGGATGAACGCACTCATGCCGCCGATGGCATATGCCCCGCGTCGATGGCAGGTGGAGACCAGCAGTTCCGTGTATGCGCGCATGAACGGCACCGTCATCGTGATCTGCTTACGGTCCGGAAGCACAAATCGACGCCCCCGACTGCGGAAGGTTTTGATGATGCTGAAGATGTAGTCCCAGCGGCCGGCATTCAGTCCGGCGCAGTGATCACGCAGCTCGTAGAGAATTTCTTCCATCTCGAATGCGGCATGGATCGTTTCGATCAGCACTGTGGCGCGGATCGTGCCGTGCGCGACGCCCAGCCGTTCCTCGGCGAAGCTGAAGATATCGTTCCAGAGCCGCGCCTCGTAGTGGCTCTCGATCTTCGGCAGGTAGAAGTACGGTCCACTTCCCTGCTCGATGAGGCGACGAGCGTTGTGAAAGAAGTACAGGCCGAAATCGATCAGGCTGCCCGAGGCAGACATCCGCCTGCTCGCACGATCGACGAAAGTGATGTTCTTCTCCACCAGGTGCCAGCCGCGCGGACGCATGACGATTGTCGGCGTATCGCCGGTGACCCGGTATTCCCTGCCATCGGCGTTGGTGAAGGACAGTTGGCCGCGCACCGCGTCGGCGAGTGTCAGCTGCCCCTCGATCACGTTCGCCCAGGTCGGACTGGTGGCATCTTCCTGGTCAGCCAGCCAGACCTTCGCGCCGGAGTTCAGCGCGTTGATCGCCATCTTGCGATCGGTCGGTCCGGTGATCTCGATCCGACGGTCTTCGAGCCCCGGGCCTGCGCCGGCCACCCGCCAGTTTGGGTCGGAACGAATGTGCGCGGTCTCGGCCAGAAACTTCGGGTCACGCCCGTTCGCTGCGTCGACCCGTTTCTGCAGCCTGGCGGCCAGAAGGTCGTGACGGATGCCGGCGAACCGGTCGTGCAGTTCGGCCAGGAAGTCGAGCGCCTCCGGGGTCAGGATCTCGTCGTAACGCTGCCCGAGCTCCCCGAGAACTTCGAGGTGCGGGTCAATCGTGGCGAAGCTTCCGGTGGCGACCGCCTCAGCGGGACGCTCCATGGACATGGTCGGTGGTGGGGTATTCATGATGATTCTCCTTCGAAAGTGTTTTTAGAACTGTTCGGCCTCGGTCGAGCCGGCGAGGGCGAGGGTGGCGCTGGTGGGGTTCAGCGCCGTGGAGATCCGGTCGAAGTAGCCGGTGCCGACCTCCCGCTGGTGGCGAGTCGCGGTGTAACCGGAGCCCTCTGATGCGAACTCGGCTTCCTGCAGGTCGACGTATGCACTCATCTGGCGTTCGGCGTAGTCAGCCGCCAGCGTGAACATGGAATGGTTGAGCGCGTGGAACCCCGCCAGCGTGATGAACTGGAATGAGTAGCCACAAGCCGCGAGCTCGCGTTGGAAGGCGGCGATCTGTGCGTCATTCAGGTGGGATTTCCAGTTGAACGACGGCGAACAGTTGTACGCGAGCTTCTTGCCGGGGAAATCCTGGTGGATCCGGTCGGCGAACGCTCTGGCGAGTTCGAGATCAGGCTCTGCACTCTCCACCCACAGTAGATCCGCGTACGGCGCGTAGGCAAGCCCCCTGGCGATCACCGGCTCGATGCCGTTTCGCACCTCATAGAATCCTTCGGCGGTGCGCTCCCCCGTGAGAAACTCCCGATCGCGCTCATCGATGTCGCTGGTGATGAGCGTCGCCGCCAGCGAATCGGTGCGGGCGATGACGAGAGACGGAACGCCAGCGACATCCGCCGCCAGCCTGGCCGCATTGAGGGTACGGATGTGCTGGCCGGTCGGAACCAGCACCTTGCCTCCCATGTGTCCACACTTCTTTTCGCTGGCGAGCTGGTCTTCCCAGTGCACACCGGCGGCCCCGGCTTCGATCATCGATGCCATCAGTTCGTAGGCGTTGAGCGGACCTCCGAAGCCGGCTTCGGCGTCGGCGACGATGGGGGCCATCCAGTCGCGGGGCTCGTTCGTTGAGCTAGCCAAAACCCCCTCGCTGGCGTCGATTTGCCCAGCGCGGAGCAGCGCGTTGTTGATGCGGCGCACCACCGCCGGCACGGAGTTCGCCGGGTACAACGACTGGTCGGGGTACGTCTGGCCAGACAGGTTCGCGTCGGCGGCAACCTGCCAGCCGGAGAGGTAGATCGCCTTCAGGCCTGCGCGAACCTGTTGCACCGCCTGGTTGCCGGTGAGGGCGCCGAGCGCCGAGACCCACTCTGGGTGTTCGGCCGTGCCGGTCTCGTTGATCAGCTCCCAGAGCTTCTGGGCCCCGCGCCGGGCGAGGGTGCGCTCCTCGCGCACAGGGCCACGGAGTGCGATGACGTCTTCGGCGGTGTAGTCGCGACGGATGCCGTCCCAACGCGGGTCTGCTGCCCACTCGAGTTCGAGCTCCGCCGCGGTCTGCGTCTGGTCGCCCGGCCGGTTGGCCGTACGTTCGGCTGGGTGTTCGGCTGGGCCGTTGCCTGAGCCGCTGGCTGCTGTCGGTTCGGTCATGGTGTCCTCCTGAAGAACGGGAATGTGCGGTGTCTGGTTCCCACTCTGCGTCGACGGAGCAGGCTGTGACCCACGTTCATCTGCAGAAGTTTCACGCTTCTTCTGTTTGCCAGAACTATTCGCCCGTGTGACGATGAACCATGGTCACCGCAGATCGCACCATCGCCCTCACCGCACCCACACCGCTCACTGATGCCCTCGGCAAGGGATCGGCCGAGGCGGGAGAGCTCGATGCGCTCACCCTCGGCCGTCGCATCCGTCAGCTGCGCCGCCAGCGCACGATGACCCTCGAAGACCTCGCCGCCGCCGTCGACCGAGCGCCATCGCAGGTGTCGATGATCGAGAACGGCAAGCGAGAACCCCGACTGTCGATGCTGCGCGCCATCGCGCTGGCACTCGGCACGAGTGTCGACGACCTCTTGAAATCGGATGCGCCGAGCGAACGTGCCGCCCTCGAGATCGCGGTCGAACGCGCGCAACGCGGTCCGGTGTTCAGCGCACTCGGCCTGCCGCGGATACGCGTCAGCAAAGGGCAGAGCGACGACACGCTGCAGACGATCCTCGCCCTGCACGGCGAGATCGAACGCCTACACGGCGAGCGCGCGGCCACACCGGAGGAAGCCAGGAGAGCCAACGCCCAGCTGCGTGCCACGATGCGCGAGCGTGACAACCACTTCCCTGAACTCGAAGAACTCGCCCTGGGGCTGCTGCGTGCCGTTGGTCATTCGGGCGGTCCGGTGTCGCACCAGGTGGTGGCCGACATGGCCACCCATCTCGGCTATTCCCTGCACTATGTGAACGACCTGCCGCATTCGACCAGGTCTGTCACAGACAAACGGAACGGTCGCATCTACCTGCCGACGGAGCAATCGGCGTCGCGCGATTCGCGGTCGCCGATCCTGCAGGCGTTCGCGAGTCACCTCTGCGGCCACGACGAGCCCGGAAACTATGCGGATTTTCTACGCCAACGGGTTGAAACTAACTATCTGACCGCCGCCATCCTGCTGCCGGAGAAAGACACCGTCAAACTGCTCACCGAGGCAAAGAACCTGCGTCGCATCTCGATGGAAGACCTGCGCGACGCCTTCGCCGTGTCGTATGAGACGGCGGCGCACCGATTCACGAATTTGGCGACGGCGCGGCTCGGGATCCCGGTGCACTTCATGAAGGTGCACGAATCCGGCACCATCATCAAGGCGTACGAGAACGACGCGGTGCGTTTCCCGAGCGACGCACTCGGCGCCGTTGAGGGCACCACCGTCTGCCGCAGCTGGACGGCGAGGACCGTCTTCGACGTCGAGGACAGGTTCAGCCCCTGGTACCAGTACACCGACACCCCGGCAGGGACGTTCTGGTGCACATCGCGCATTGAGAAGGCGAAGGAGGGCGACTACTCGGTGAGCGTCGGGGTTCCGTTTGCGCACGTGAAGTGGTTCCGCGGCCGGGAGACGACCCATCGAGCGGTGTCCAGGTGCCCAGACGAGTCGTGTTGCCGCCAGGCACCTGATGCCCTCGCCGAGCGCTGGGCCGACCAGTCGTGGCCGGCTGCCCGCACACCGACGAGCCTGCTCGCCGCGCTGCCGACCGGCACCTTCCCCGGCGTCGATCAGACCGAGGTGTACCAGTTCCTCGAGGCGCACTCGCCCCGCTGACCGCGCCAGTCAGGCAGGCCGGCACTGAGTCCATGCGCGCCCCCACCCGCGCGGCGGGTGAGCACGATGTGCAGACCGAGGTCACTCGCCTGGGCGAGTACGGAGTCCTCGTTGACCTGGCGCTTACGGCCGACATCCGTCACGGATGCCGCGGTGACGACAATCCCGCTCATGCCGGCGAAGTCTCTGCTCGTGCCGGCGAATTCTCTGCTTATGCCGGCAAATTCTCTGCTCACGCCGGCGAAATCTCTGTGGAGGTCAGGTGCATGCCGACCACGCCGAGCACGAAGCTCTCGCCTATCTCGACGGGGGTCCAGGGGTCGATAAGCACCTCGACGCCACTCTCGTCGACGACCAGCACACCGTTCGTGGAACTCAGGTCGGTCACCCGCCATGCGCCGTCGGCAAGTTCCAGCCGCGCATGCGTTTTCGACAGGGTGCGGGTGGTATCGGGCACCACGAGCCGTTGTTCAGCCGGGTTGGCTGCGACGGGGTTACGCCCGAGCACCACACTCGCTGCGGTGAGGTCGAAGGCCGTGCCGTCTTCGAGCACGAGGCGCCAGCGCACGCGCGGCCGCCGATCGACGACGATCGTCGCCTCGATATCGTCGATATCGTCGGCGGCGTCGGAGTCGGCGAAGGGAGCCCGCGTGATGATGGTGTCGAAGACGCTCGGGTCGTGGCCGGCCGGGTGCGGGGCAGTGGTGTTGAGGGCGATCGTGCGCGGGGCGACGGTGTTCACCGGGTGCGGTTCGTCGACGGTCGCCGGGGGCGGCCCCCAGGGCACCGCCCCGATACGCACCGGAACAAATGCGGGAGAGGGCGCGACGTTGTCCAGCGGTGGCTGAGTGACTACGGGCTGCGAGGCCATCGGCCGAGCGGCAACCGGCTGAGCACTGACCAACAGCCCCCGCTGTGCGTCGGCCGCGTCGCTGCCCCAGGCCAGCAGGGATGCCCAGACCGGCTGCAGCAACACCGCCAGAACTGTGCTGCCTGCGCCGCGCCCGAACTGCAGGTTGATGCGGTGCGCGGCGACGATATAGAGGTACACGCCATACAGGTTCACGAGGGGAATGAACAGGAACACCACCGACCAGGCCGGCACGCCACCGAGGCGGAGGATCTCCGCCGTGTTCAGTATCGGCACCCACCCCTTCCACGATTCGCCGCCGAGGCGCGGGAAGAGGCGGGAGAGGGCGAGCGCCGTCCAGACATAGACGGCAATGCCGACAAGGGCGAATACGACATACCCCACGACCAGAACACCGATCAGGGCAGACGGATCAGAAGGAGGGCTCATGGTGCGACCTCATTTCGGAAACGGGTGGGGAACACCGCAGCCCTGGCCCTAACGTGCGACGAACCTCGGGGTTCACGGCAGGGGCGAGGAGCACCTTGACGGCAGCGACGCGACACGGCATGTCCTGTTCGTAGAGGAAGACGTCAGCGAATCCACCGGTGCCGAGCGGGCGCACATCACTGTATCCCCCGATGGCCTGCGGCGGCGACAGATGTCTCGCCACGCTGGAATCCCCTCTTTCAGATCGGGCTGTGTATGGCCCAGGGCACGGAACGAATCCCCGGTTGGAGTATATCTTCCGGGACGTGGCGCCCGGCCCGCCCGGACCCATCTCCTCGCGGCTCGCACGCGCGTCCAGTACCATTTGTGCACGGCGATGGAGCCGCACGCGGCGCGACTCAGCCGTAGAGACGCGTCGCTGCCGCAGAGAGAGGACGATACCCGATGGCGTCAACGGTCTTCGAGAGACACCGGCCAGCGGCATCCGTCGTCGTCGAGTCGCTCCGCGGCAGCCGGCTTTCGTCGTTCTGGCTCGACGACATCTCGCCGCGGCGTTACCCACGGTTGACCAGTGATCTCAACTGTGACCTGGCTGTCGTCGGCGGCGGTTACTGTGGCCTGTGGACGGCTGTCCTGGCCAAGCGGCGCGACCCAGACGCACGCGTGGTGCTGCTTGAGGCGCGCACCGTCGGCTGGGCGGCATCCGGTCGCAACGGAGGCTTTTGCGAAGCGAGCCTCACCCACGGTGAGGAGAACGGGCGCCGCCGGTGGCCGGCCGAATACGACCGCCTCGAAGAACTGGGCGACGAGAACCTCGACGCGATCGAGCGCGCCGTCACCGAGCTCGGCCTCGACTGCGAGTTCGAGCGCACCGGTTCGATCGACCTCGCCGTCGAGGAGCACCAGGCCGAGTGGCTGCGCGAGGAGCCCACCAATACAGGCACCAACGAGAACACCGTCTATCTCGACGAGGCCGCACTGCGCGCCGAGGTCAATTCGCCGACCTACCTCGCCGGTGTCTGGCATCAGCGCAGCAACGCGCTGGTGCACCCTGGCAAGCTTGCCGCTGAACTCGCCCGCGTCGCCGCGGAGCTCGGCGTCGAGATCTTCGAGCACACTCCGGTGCGTTCGCTCGACACCGACGGCCTCACGCCGACGCAGGGCACGCGGGTTCGCACCAGCAGGGGCACGGTGCAGGCCGCCAAAACCGCCCTCGCCACCAACGTCTTCCCCTCGCTCCTGAAGCGCAACCGGCTCGCGACCGTGCCGGTGTACGACTACGTGCTGATGACCGAGCCGCTGACGGATGCCCAACTCGCGTCGATCGGCTGGCAACACCGCCAGGGACTCGGCGACCTGGCCAACCAGTTCCACTACTACCGGCTGAGCGGCGACAACCGCATCTTGTTCGGCGGTTATGACGCCGTCTACCACTACGGGCGGCGGGTGCGGAGCGGGTACGAGGACCGTCCCACCTCGCATGAACGGCTGGCGAGCCACTTCTTCACCACGTTTCCGCAGCTGGAGGGTGTGCGCTTCAGCCACCGCTGGGCCGGCGCAATCGACACCTCGACACAGTTCTGCGCGTTCTTCGGAACAGCTCGTGGAGGCCGGATCAGCTACGCGGCCGGCTTCACCGGACTGGGCGTCGGTGCGACGCATTTCGCCGCGAATGTGATGCTCGACCAGCTCGCCGACCTGGGTACCGAGCTGACCAGCCTGGAAATGGTGCGGAAGCATCCGTTGCCGTTTCCCCCTGAACCGATCGCGTCGATCGGAATCCAGGCCACCCGCTGGTCGCTCGACCGCGCCGACCACAACCGGGGCAGGCGCAATCTCGTGCTGAGGACCCTCGACGCGCTCGGCCTCGGCTTCGACTCCTGACGACCGACTCCTGACAAGCGTGTGAGGTGCCAACTTCTGCTAGTAAAACTTGCTCGCAACTAGCAGAAGCTGGCACCTCACACCAGGCTCAGCGGAGCAGCTGGCTCCCTCGATAGTCGAAGTCGTCGACCGAGATCTGCGGCGCAAGCGACATCCTGCTGCCGTCTTCGAAGAACCCGGACTTCGTCTTCGCCAGCGTCATCACCGCGTGCGCGGTAGCGTCACCGAGCTCGTTCAATGCCGCGGTGCTCAGGTTGCTCATGTCGTCGCAGGCCGCGTGGTAGCACGCATCGTACGGCTCGCCGGCTGTGCCGCCGAACACGGCCGCCTCCTCCTCCGTCTTGATCCCTTCGGCTCCGCTGAAGAGCCCGCCGGCCGGAATGCCGGCGGCGATGAACGGCCCGTAGTCAGAGCGACCGTCGAACGCCGTCGGAGCGGTCGCGAGACCCTGCCCGGCGAAATACTGGTCGAAGATCGACTCGATCTGTGCGGATCCGGGAGGGCCGGCGAGACCATCCGGGTCGGCGGAACCGTCACCGTCGTAGACGAATCGCACGTAGTTGGTCGATCCGAGCATGTCGAAGTTCAGGTTCGCGTAGATGGTCGACAGTTCGGCGTCGGTGAGGTTGTCGACGTAGTGCGTCGACCCGAGCAATCCCGATTCCTCTGCGCCCCAGAAGGCGAACCGCACCTGCTGTCGCGGCTTGACGTGCTTCTGAGACATCTGGATGGCGGTCTCGAGAATTGCACTGGTGCCGCTGCCGTTGTCATTGATGCCGGCACCCGCGAGCACGGAATCCAGGTGAGCACCCACCACGATCACCTTGTCAGGGTCGCCTTTCGGTGTATCCGCGATGATGTTCCTGGTCGTGCGGGTTTCGGTGATGACATCGGTGCTGACCGCGACGCTGACCGGGCCGGCCTGCGTCGCCTCGTACAGCGCGACGCCATCCGCGTAGCTGATGCCGACCACGGGGATGGCCACCGGCTCGCCGATCGTCACGCCGGTGAGAAGTTCAGTGCGACCGGGGTTTCCCTCATTGAACATCACGGCCGCGTCGTAGCCCGCCTCGGTCGCCGCGGCGACCTTTTCGGCGAAGGTGCATGTTCCGCGCTGGATCAGCGCAACCTGCGGTTCAACCGAGTCGGCCGGCACGAAGTCGCCGACCGCGCATCCGGATGCCGAACTGGGTTCTTCGGTCGCTGGGATCACGACGTTCGTCGTCGCAACCAGCGCCCCCGTGACCTCCCCACTTCCGGAATATTCCAGGGTGGCCGTCTCGTACGACGTCTCGGTCGGTGAGACCTGGTCGAGCGTTGCCGGCGCCAGCTCCTGGAAGAACGGAAACTCGAACTCCTGCTCCGAGACCACGTATCCCGCTCCCGTCAATTGATCCTTGACGTAGTCGGCTGAAGCCTCGAACCCGGGTGTGCCAGACGCCCGCGTTCCTCCATTGTCATTCGAGATTCGCTGCAACACCCGTTCATGCTGCAGGATGCCGTTCACCGTCACCGCATTGCGCAGCTTGTTGGTGTTGACGTCGTCGACGGCCACAGCCGCCGTCACCGGCACCAGGGTGGCCGCGATGACCAACCCGGTGAGTACTACCGCTCTTCTTCGCACGATTTCTCCTTTGAATGACCCCCGAACGGGGGCATATCGTCCTCTGCCGAGGGTGCCCCATGTCCCGGCATCCCGAAAGTGCCGTTACCGGATCGTTACGTCAATGAGCGCGGTGCAGAACTGCCCGCCGGGTCAGGAACCGGCCGAACCCGTCGCTCCGACGCGGTACTCGGCGATCAGCGCCGAGCTGAGCCGGCGCAGCTCATTGTCCGGGAACGGCTCCAGGAGTCGCCAGCCGAGATCGAGGGTCGCGTCGAGGGTACGCCGCTCGTCCCCCTGGCCGAGAAACTCCCGTTCGAAGGCGTCGGCGAACGCGAGGCTGCGCCTGTCCGGTTCGGGCAGACCGTGCTCCCCCACGATCGACATCAGCTGGCGCACCTCGCGGCCGCGGGCGTAGCTGGCGTAGAGCTGGTCGGCCAGGGCGCGGTGGTCGGCCCTGGTGCGGCCCTCGCCGATCCCCGCGTTCATCAGCCGCGACAGCGACGGCAGCACGTCGATCGGCGGCCTGATCCCGCGGCGGTCGAGGTCGACGCTGTTCGGCCGGATATCGAGCTCCTCGGCGAGCTCGCCGACGGTCGCCCAGTCGGGCCCGGGGAAGGACATGACGGCGAGCAGGAGCTGGTACTGCTGCGGCGTCAGCCCATGCCGACGCACCGCCCTCTCGCTGAACTTGAGGTAACGGCGCAGTGCAGCACGGAACGCGGCAAGCTCCTCCAGATCCTGCTTGAGGGCCGACGTGGGAGTCTCGCTCATTCCTCTAGTGTCCCACTGCCGGGGCACGCAGGTGACATGGCCCCTCATGGGAACGGGCCTCAGGCGAAGGCGCTCAGGCCGGTGAGCGCGCGGCCGAGCACAAGCTGGTGAATCTCGTCCGTGCCCTCGTAGGTGCGAACAGACTCGAGGTTCGCCAGGTGCCGCATCACCGGGAACTCGCTGGTGACACCGTCGCCGCCGAGGATCGAGCGTGCCTCGCTCGCGATGCGCAGCGCCTCGCGCACACTGTTGAGCTTGCCGACACTGATCTGGGCCGGCGTGAGCGCTCCGCGTTGCTTGAGCCGCCCCAGATGCAAGGCCAGCAACACGCCCTTCTCGTACTCGACAAGCATGTCGGCGAGTTTCGCCTGAATGAGCTGCGTCGCCCCGATGGGCTTGCCGAACACCTCACGGGTTCTCGCCCGGCCGATCGCCGCGTCCAGGCAGGAGCGCGCCGCCCCCATCGCGCCCCAGACGATCCCGAACCGCGCCTCGTTCAGGCACGAGAACGGGCCGGACAATCCGCGCGCATCCGGGAGCATGGCGTCCGCGGGAAGACGCACACCATCGAGACGGATGTCGCACTGAATCGACGCGCGCATCGACAGTTTCGTGTCGATCGGCGTCGCCGTGAAGCCGGGCGTACTCGTCGGCACCAGGAATCCGCGTACGCCATCGTCGGTCTGTGCCCACACAACTGCGACATCGGCGACACTCGCCATCCCGATCCAGCGCTTCGAGCCATCGAGCACCCAGTCACCGCTCAGCCCCTCGCGCGTTGCCGTGGTCGACATGCCGGCCGGGTCGCTGCCGCCGGTCGGCTCGGTCAGCGCGAAACATCCGATGAGAGCGCCGGCAGCCATGCCTGGAAGCCACCGTTGCCTCTGTTCTTCAGAGCCGAATTTGTGAATCGCCGTCATCGCGAGTGAACCCTGAACCGAGACGAAGGTGCGCCAGCCGCTGTCGGCAGCCTCGATTTCCTGGCAGACCAGCCCGTAGGCGACAGCGCCCGCACCGGCGCATCCGTACCCCGTCAGGTGCATGCCGAGAAACCCCGCCGCGCCGAGTTCTGCGACCAGTTCCTGGCGAAAGTGCTTGTTCTCGAAGTCGTCTTCGATGATCGGAAGGATGCGCCTGGTTGCGAATTCTCGTGCCTTCAGCTGCCATGCCAGTTCGTCGTCTGAGAGCAGAGCTTCGATGTCGAACACTTCGTCGACCAGTGGAGTGGGCCCGCAGGCACCGCCTTGTCGTTCATCCGTCATGGCCTCACCCTAGAACCTCGCGATACTTGCCGTCGTCCCCAGGGCCCTGTGCTCCGGCATCCGTTGATATATCTTGGGAAGTACGCACTGGCGCCGATTCCCTGAGGCGCGCACCCGAGAAGGAAGAGGCCTATGAGCGAGTACGCAGTCGTCAACCCGGCAACCGGAGAGACGATCAAGACCTATCCGACGATAACGGATGCCGAACTCGAGACTGCGCTGAAGGCCGCCGACGATGCGCACCGCACCTGGTCGCGGTCGACGAGTGTCGCCGAACGGGCCGCGCTGATCCGTCGGGTCAGCGAACTGCACCTCGAGCGCAGGGAACACCTGGCCGACATCATCGTGCGCGAGATGGGAAAGCCCCTCGAGCAGGCCCTCGCCGAAGTCGACTTCAGTGCAGACATCTATGCGTATTACGCCGACAACTCGGCCGACCTCACCAAGGACGAGCCCATCGAGCTGCTTGCCGGCGAGGGCTCAGCGCTCATCCGCCGCAGTTCGCTCGGCGTGCTGCTCGGCATCATGCCGTGGAACTTTCCGTACTATCAGGTCGCCCGTTTTGCGGGTCCGAACCTCATGCTCGGCAACACCATCCTGCTGAAGCACGCCTCGCAGTGTCCAGAGTCAGCCGCAGCGATCGAGCAGATCTTCCAGGACGCCGGATTCCCTGACGGCGCCTACGTCAACATCTATGCGACCAACGACCAGATCGCCGCGATCATCCCCGATCCCCGCATCCAGGGTGTCTCGCTCACCGGCTCGGAGCGGGCAGGCGCCGCCGTCGCCGAGATCGCGGGGCGTCACCTGAAGAAGGTCGTCCTGGAGCTCGGCGGGTCAGACCCGTTCATCCTGCTCTCCACCGACGACCTCGATGCCGCCGTCGAATCCGCGGTGGCGGCCCGTCTCGACAACAACGGGCAGTCGTGCAACGCCGCCAAGCGTTTCATCGTGATCGACGATCTCTACGAGCCGTTCCTCGAGAAGTTCACGGCTGCCCTCGGTGAAGTGACCCCCAGTGACCCGACCTCACCAGACACCGTTCTCGGACCGTTGTCGTCCACGACGGCGGCCGATCGACTTCGCGACCAGGTCGAGCGGGCGATCGCGCAGGGTGCCAAGAAGGTGCTCGGTGCCGAGGCGAACGGCACCTTCTTCCCGACAACCGTGCTGACCGACGTGACACCGGAAAACGATGCGCACCACGAGGAGTTCTTCGGCCCGGTCGCGACCGTGTATCGCGTCGCCTCGGAGGGCGAGGCTGTTGAACTGGCCAACGACACCCCCTTCGGCCTCGGCTCCTTCGTGTTCACCACCGACGCCGAGCAGGCCATGCGGGTGGCGGAGCGCATCGAGGCCGGCATGGTCTTCATCAATGTGGTCGGGGCCGATGGCGCCGAACTGCCCTTCGGCGGCGTCAAGCGTTCGGGTTCCGGCCGGGAGCTCGGCCGTTTCGGTGCCGAGGAATTCGTCAACAAGAAGATGATCCGCATCGGCTGACCTGGCCGAGGCCGGGAGGCCGACATGGAGATCCTGCAGGTAGCCCAGCACGCCGACGACCTCGATCGGGCCGCCGCATTCTACGAGGTGCTGCTCGGCGGCCCGCCCGCCGCCCGATTCGATCCGCCTGGGCTCCTGTTCTTCAATGTCGGCAGGTCCCGGCTGCTTCTCGAACGCGCCGCACCATCGGCCCTGGTATACCTGCAGGTCGGTGACGTGCGACAGTCGGTCGAAGACCTGCGGATGCGAGGGGTGCAGATCATCGACGAACCGCACGTGATATTCACCCACGTCGACGACAGCATCGGCCCGGCCGGAACCGACGAATGGATGGCATTCATCCGCGACAGCGAGGGCAACACCGTCGGCCTCGTCAGCCACGAGCCGCGGCACGATCCGTAGCGCGCCTGCCGTCCGCTTTCGGTGCCCGGCACCCCGCACGAACACATGCCTAACAACGCCCAACAACGCGCACATGCACAGACGCACGAAGGGGCCCGCCAGACGGCGAGCCCCTTCGAGGTGTTGCGTGTGCTTAGATGCTGTTCACATCGAGCGGGATGCCGGGACCGAACGTGGTCGAAACGGCGCCCTTCATGATGTAGCGGCCCTTCGAGGAGCTTGGCTTGAGGCGAACGATCTCTTCGAGCGCTGTCGCGATGTTCTCCTGCAGCTGCTCAACCGTGAAGCCGGCCTTGCCGACGACGAAGTGCACGTTGGAGTGCTTGTCGACGCGGAACTCGATCTTTCCACCCTTGATGTCGGAGACGGCCTTCGCGACGTCTGGCGTCACAGTGCCGGTCTTCGGGTTCGGCATCAGGCCACGCGGACCCAGCACCTTACCGAGGCGGCCGACCTTGCCCATGAGCTCCGGGGTCGAGACGGCGGAATCGAACGCGGTGTAACCGCCGGCCACCTTCTCGATCAGGTCGTCGCCGCCGACCTCGTCAGCGCCGGCTGCGATGGCAGCCTCGGCCGCCGGGCCCGTCGCGAACACGATGACGCGGGCGGTCTTGCCGGTGCCGTGGGGAAGGATCACGGTGCCGCGAACCATCTGGTCTGCCTTGCGCGGGTCGACGCCGAGCTTCAGCGCGACCTCGACGGTGGAGTTGAACTTCGCCGAGCCGGTCTCCCTGGCCAGGGTGACCGCGTCAGCGGGGGTGTAGTAGGTGTCGGCCTTGATCTTGTCGGCCGCGGCCCGGTAGGCCTTTGACTTCTGTGCCATGTGAATCTCCTGTAGTGAGAGTGTGGTTTTGTGAGCCTGGCTGGCTCTCCCACAAATGTTGTGAAGCGGCAGCCGCGTGAAACGGATGCCGGTGGCTGGGGCGCTTAGGCCTCGACCGTGATGCCCATGGAGCGAGCGGTTCCCGCAATGATCTTCGACGCGGCGTCGAGGTCGTTGGCGTTCAGGTCGACCATCTTCGACTCGGCGATCTCGCGGACCTGTGCCTTCGTGAGCTTGCCGACCTTGTCGGTGTGCGGCACGCCGGAGCCCTTTGCGACGCCTGCGGCCTTCTTGATGAGCTCGGCTGCCGGCGGGGTCTTCAGGATGAACGTGAACGAACGGTCTTCGTACACGGTGATCTCAACGGGAATGACGTTGCCGCGCTGGGCTTCGGTCGCCGCGTTGTACGCCTTGCAGAACTCCATGATGTTCACGCCGTGCTGACCGAGCGCCGGACCAATCGGCGGGGCAGGGTTGGCGGCGCCGGCCTTGATCTGAAGCTTGATCAGACCAGTAACCTTCTTCTTCGGTGCCATATTCTTTTCCTTTTCAGTGATCGAACCTGAATCTCGCTGATAGTGCGTGTCGAGATCCGTGGTTCTCCCGCGTCCCCGGCGATTCCGAGGGGCGGTGGTTTGAGGTGTGGGGGTGCTGGGGTTAGAGCTTGGTGACCTGGTCGAAGCTGAGCTCGACCGGGGTCTCACGTTCGAACAGGGACACCAGCACGGTGAGCTTGCCGCTCTCGGGCTTGATCTCGCTGATCGACCCAGGCAGACCCGCGAACGAGCCTTCCTTGATCGTGATGGTCTCGCCGATCTCGAAGTCGACCTCGGCCGGGATGACGCGCTGGGTGGACTTGCCGCCCTTGCCGGCGGTTCCCTTGACCGGTGCGACATCCGCGATCTCGACCAGGCCCTTGAGCATTCCGAAGGATTCCTCGAAGCGCAGCGGAGTCGGGTTGTGCGAGTTGCCGACGAACCCGGTGACGCCCGGCGTGTGGCGAACGACGGACCAGCTGTCTTCGTTGAGGTCCATGCGCACGAGCACGTAGCCGGGGATGCGGACGCGGGTGACCATCTTGCGCTGGCCGTTCTTGATCTCGACGACATCTTCCATCGGAACCTCGACCTGGTAGATGAAGTCTTCCATCGCCATCGACTGCTTGCGGTTCTCGATGTTCGACTTCACGCGGCGCTCGAAGCCGGCGTAAGAGTGGATGACGTACCACTTGCCGGGAAGGAAGCGCAGTTCCTTGCGGAATTCTTCGTACGGGTCTGTGGCGACCTCTTCATCTTCAACGGCCTCTGCCGCAGCCTCAGCCTCGTCGGCGGAGTCCACGTCGAGTGCGTCGTCGACGACCGCGTCAGCCTCAGGGTCTGTCGATTCGGACAGCGCGTCCAGCGCGGCGTCGAGGTTGTCCTCCACACCGATGTTCTCGTCTTCGACGTGCAGGGCGACCTGCTCCGCTGCTTCCACGGAGTCTTCCTGCGCAGCGAGGGTGTTGCCCTCCTGCGCCTCGTCGTCGTCAGACGACTGCTCGGCGGCCGTGGCCCAGTCGACGTCGTCTCGATTCGTCTCAGACACTGTTTCTCAATCCTTCTCTGTTGCGTTGGTCACGTGGACGTGACCCGTGCAGCGAATTCGTGCATGTCATGCAGCGGCGCTGCGCTACCACCGGCGACTCAGCCGCTCGGCGTTCCGAACACATAGGTGACTGCCAAGGCGAACAGCTGGTCGAGTCCGTACACGAAGGCCATCATGATGATCACGAAGACCAGCACGACACCCGTGTAGGTGAAGAGCTCCTTGCGCGTCGGCGTGACGACCTTCTTGAGTTCGGCGACTACCTGCTTCAAGAAGATGGACAGCCTGGCGAAGGGTCCGCTTTTGGACTCGCGTACCTTCCGCGCGTTCGCGACGAATTCCTCACTGGGCTGATCGTCGATAACTTTTCGGGCCACCTGTTACACCTTTCATGGGCCGGCGAAAATTCGCCGACTTGCAGGGCGGACAGGACTTGAACCTGCAACCTGCGGTTTTGGAGACCGCTGCTCTACCAATTGAGCCACCGCCCTATGGGCCGAAATCGTCTAGCTCCACAGCATATATTTCCAGTACCAACCGCAATGGTGTAGCCAAAAATAGGCGCAAAGAAGCTTGGCAGATTTCAACTACCTCGGTCAAGTGTAGGTCACGCCGCGAACCCTGTAAAGCTGGGGCCCCGCCGACCCGGTGACGGATGCCGCGGCATCCGTTCTGCCTGCATTCACTAGTCTTTGTCATGGTCACAGCCCGTGGGTACCGGGTCAATTGTAACCGGCGGGCCTGCCATGACAACCGCTCGGTCGCCGCGAAATATGCCTGCGCGGCCGCGGGCAGCCCCCGTATGCTCGTTATGTGACTCACGAACTCAAGCGAATCTCCACCCGCATCGGCTCCATCGCGGAATCGGCGACCCTCAAGGTCGACGGCAAGGCCAAGGCGCTGCAGGCGGCCGGTCGCCCCGTCATCAGCTTTGCGGCTGGTGAGCCGGACTTCGCGACCCCGGAGCACATCGTCGAGGCGGCACTCGAAGCGGTTCGCGACCCCAGGAACTATCGCTACACGCCGGCGGCCGGCCTGCCAGAGTTGCGCGAGGCGATCGCAGCCAAGACGCTGCGCGACAGCGGTCTCGCCGTAGAGCCTTCTCAGGTCATCGTCACCAACGGTGGCAAGCAGGCGGTGTACCAGTCGTTCCAGGCGCTGCTCGACCCGGGCGACGAAGTGTTGGTGCCGACGCCGTACTGGACGACGTACCCTGAGGTCATCAAGCTGGCCGGCGGCGTGCAGGTCGACGTCTTCGCCGGCAGCGACCAAGGGTATCTCGTCACCGTCGAACAGCTTGAGGCGGCGCGCACCGAGCGCACCAAGGTGCTGCTGTTCGTGTCACCGTCGAACCCGACCGGCGCGGTGTACTCTCCGGAGCAGACCCGAGAGATCGGAGAGTGGGCTGAGGCCAACGGCCTCTGGGTGATCACCGACGAGATCTACCAGAACCTGACCTACGAGGGAGTTCGGGCGGTGTCGATCGTTGATGCGGTGCCGGCTCTGGCCGACCGCACCATCCTGGTCAACGGTGTCGCCAAGACCTACGCGATGACCGGCTGGCGGCTCGGCTGGATGGTCGGCCCTGCCGACGCCATCAAGGGCGCCGCCAATCTGCAGTCGCACCTGTCGTCGAACGTGTCGAACATCTCGCAGCGCGCCGCGATCGCGGCGCTGAATGGGCCGCAGGATGCCGCGCTCGCGATGCGGGACGCCTTCGACCGTCGCCGCCAGGTGATCGTCGCGGAGCTGAACAAGATCCCCGGCATGGTGACGCCGACACCGCAGGGCGCGTTCTATGTCTACCCGGATGTCTCCGGCCTCCTCGGTCGCACCTGGAACGGCGTGACGCCGACAACGTCGCTCGAGCTCGCCGACCTGATCCTCGACCAGGCGGAGGTCGCGGCGGTGCCGGGCGAGGCGTTCGGCCCGAGCGGCTACCTGCGCTTCTCCTACGCGCTCGGCGACGATGCCCTGCTCGAGGGCGTCCAGCGCCTCCAGCGCCTCTTCGCCTAGCGTCGCGCCCCTCGCCGCGCGCGCCGCCCGCTGTGAGGGGTCAGCTTTCCCTAGAAGTTGGCACCTCACGCGCAAATTCGATTGGCGCGGGCATCCGTCGACCGGTGGATGCGGAGGTCGACCGGACGGAGGCTACCGTGAGCGCGCGACTGCTGCGATTCTGGTCTCATGAACCCAACAGGCCAATGCAATCCAGAGGCCCAGAGCAATCCAGAGGCCCAGGCAGCCGCCCCCGTCGTGCGGGTGCGCGACTTGCGCAAGTCGTATGGAAGCTTCGAGGCCGTCGCCGGCATCAGCTTCGACATCCTGCCCGGCGAGACCTTCGCCCTCCTCGGTCCGAATGGGGCGGGAAAGAGCACCACCATCGAGATCCTCGAGGGCTACCGCAATCGTACCTCGGGCGAGGCCAGCGTGCTGGGAGTCGACCCGCACCGTGGCGGCCTCGATTGGAAAGCCAGGCTCGGCATCGTGCTGCAGTCCACAGGCGAAAGCGGCGCCATCACCGTGACAGAGCAGCTCAGCCATTTCGCCGGCTTCTACCCGAACCCGCGCAGCGTCGACGAGGTCATCGAGGCCGTCGGTCTGCAGCAGAAGGCGAAGACCCGCATCAGCAAGCTCTCCGGCGGGCAGCGCAGGCGAGTGGATGTTGCGCTCGGCATCATCGGGCGACCGGAGCTCCTGTTTCTCGACGAACCGACCACCGGCTTCGACCCGGAAGCCAGGCGCCAGTTCTGGGACCTCATCCGTCGCCTGAAGTCCGAGGGCACCACCATCCTGCTCACCACCCACTATCTCGACGAGGCCGCGCAGCTCGGCGATCGGGCCGGTGTCATCGCCGGCGGCAAGCTGATCGACATCGGCGCGATCGACGAGATCGGTGGGGCGGATGCCCGGGTCCCGTTGGTGCGCTGGCGCGACGCATCCGGTGCCATTCAGGAAAGCCGAACCCACGAACCGGCGGGCGTCGTCACGCGGCTCGCCGCCGAGTTCGGCGGTGAACCCGCCGATCTCGAAGTTATCCGC
The DNA here is from genome assembly GCF_000421145.1 of Glaciibacter superstes DSM 21135. Classification (GTDB taxonomy): domain Bacteria; phylum Actinomycetota; class Actinomycetes; order Actinomycetales; family Microbacteriaceae; genus Cryobacterium; species Cryobacterium superstes. The sequence goes on from NZ_ATWH01000004.1 coordinate 149,053, forward strand.
CCCAGCCTGGAAGACGTCTACCTCGACCTGGTACGCAGCGCCGGGGTTGCTGTCGACGACGGCAGCGAGGGCAACGACACTGACAACAGCGGCAACGACGATCGAGGCAACACCGACACTGCACAGGAGGTGCTCGCATGAGCACGATCGCACCGGCGACAGCCACGCCACGCACAAGCGCCCCGAATCGACTGGGTCTGGGGTTCTCGCGCATCGGGTACGAGACGAAGGTCTACTTCCGCTCGTTCGACACCCTGTTCTTCACGTTCCTGTTCCCCTTCATCATGCTCGCGATCTTCGCGGCAGCGTTCAGCGCGGCCGGCAACATCGGCACGGAGCCGGACGGCAGCGGCGGCATCAGTGTCGGCGCCTATTACCTGCCAGGCATGCTCGCGGCCGGCATGCTTCTCTCCGGCGTTCAGAACCTCGCCGTCGACATCGCCATGGAGAAGAGCGACGGCACTCTCAAACGCCTCGGCGGCACCCCGCTCTCGCCGATCAGCTACTTCATCGGCAAGATCGGCCAGGTCTTCGTGACCGGCGTGCTGCAGGCCGCGTTGCTGTTGCTCTTCGCCCGCTTCGCGTTGGGCGTCGCCCTGCCGACCGAACCGGAGAAGTGGCTGACCTTCGCCTGGGTGTTCGTGTTCGGCGTGATCACGTCTGCGCTGCTCGGCATCGCGCTCTCTGCGCTGCCGCGCACGGGTAAGAGCGCGACGGCCGTGGTCATCCCGATTGTGCTGATTCTGCAGTTCATCTCCGGCGTCTACCTGCAGTTCTACATGCTGCCGGAGTGGATGCAGAACGTGGCCAGCCTGTTCCCGCTGAAGTGGATGGCGCAGGGAATGCGCGGAGTGTTCCTGCCAGAGAGCTTCGCCACCCTCGAGCCTTCCGGCGCCTGGGACTTCGGTCTCGTCGCGTTGAACCTCGGCATCTGGCTGGTCATCGGGCTGGTACTCAGCCGGGTCACCTTCCGCTGGATCCGCAAAGACAGCTGACGGATGCCGTCGGCCGGCGTTCGCAATCCGTTGCGGCCCCTTTCTCCAGGCTTCCACACCACGCCGCTGCATAAATCCTGCAGAATCTATGTGGGCCGGGTTGGTCGCCCTTTCGTTCCGGGCGCGGCTCCCTGGATCGGCGACATCCAGCAGGAGTTGTGCCAGCACCACGGCTCCAACCTGGAGTCTGAAGCGTCCGCCGAGGAACGGTCTGGGCGCGGCATGGCCTGCCGCAGGAGGCGGATGCCCCGGCACCAGACGAGTGGGAAGCTAGTCGCATGACAGTCACGCGCTGGTGGGACGTCGCCTTCGCCGGGGCGATCGCGATCATGGCCGTCGTCACCGTCGTCACCTGGGCGCCCAGCGAGGCGAGCCGCGTCGCGGCACTGGCAACGCTCGCCGCGATCGGAGTCTGTTATGTCGCGTTCGGGAGGCGCGGACTCGACGAGGAGCGCGCATCCGTCGCCTTTCGTGTCGTGCTCATCGTCGGTTGCGGAGTCGGAACATTCTTCTCTCCGAACGTGGCAACACTGCAGGCAATCGCCTTCCCCTTCCTGTGGGCGCTGACCGAGTCAGTTGTCGCCTGCATCGTGCTGAGCGGCCTGCTCGCCACGTCGATCGGCCTCGGCTTTGCGATACAGCAGGGCGGCACGCCGGATGCCATCATGCAGGCGATCATGATCGCCGGCCTGTCGTTCGCGTTCGCGGTGGCTCTCGGCCTGTGGATCACGAAAATCGCTGAGAAGGGTGACCGGCATCGGGTATTACTCGAGGAGCTGACGGCCGCGCAGGGCGAACTCGCCGCGCTGCACCGGGATGCCGGCAGCGCGGCCGAGCGGGAGCGGCTCGCGCGCGAGATCCACGACACGATCGCGCAGAATCTGACCAGCGCGGTGATGCTTGCCCAGCGTGCGCGGCGCGAGCTCGACGCGTTGGGCGCCGATACCGGCGCCGTCGAAGACACGGTCGAGATGATCGAGTCGACGGCGCGCGAAGCGCTGACGGATGCGCGCAGCCTGGTGGCATCGATGTCGCCTGTGCGATCGGCGGCATCTGGTGGCGCGGAGTCAAGCCTGGCCGAAACGGTCGGGCGGCTGGCGGTGCGGTTCGAGCGGGAGACCGGGATCCAGGTCGATTCGCGGGTCTTCGTGGCCGGGTTCGACCGCGAGCTGGAGGTGGTACTCCTGCGCTGCGCCCAGGAGGGGCTGGCAAACGTGCGGAAGCACTCCCGCGCGAGTGTGGCATCCGTCGTCATCGTCCGTGACGGCGACGACGTGATACTCGAGGTGCGTGACAACGGGCGCGGCCTTGGCTCGTACGCGCCGGAAACGGAGTCGGGATTCGGCCTGGCCGGCATGCGCGACCGTGTCGACCTGGTCGGTGGACGGCTCGATGTGTCTGGCGGGCCGGATGGCGGCGCGGTGCTGCGGGTGAGCGTTCCGTCGGGCGACTTGATGGATGAATCAGCACTGGCCGACACTGACGTGCCAGCGAACGACCGGACCGCCCGATGATCCGTGTGCTGGTCGCCGACGACCATCCGATCGTACGCGGCGGTATCGTCGGCCTACTCGGCGCGGCCGACGACATCGAGGTCGTCGGCGAGGCGTCCGACGGCGCAGAGGCAGTGACGCTCGCGACGACGCTCGCCCCCGATCTGGTGTTGATGGACCTGCGCATGCCCCAGCTCGACGGAGTCGCCGCGACGGCCCAGATCCTGGCGGCGAGCGCCACCACCCGGGTGCTGATCCTCACGACGTACGAGTCAGACGATCAGATCCTCGGGGCGATCGAGGCCGGGGCGAGCGGCTACCTGCTGAAGGCCGCGCCGCAGGCCGAGATCATCGAGGGCGTGCGGTCAGTCGCGCGCGGGCAGACGGTGCTTGCGCCGTCGATCGCGGCGAAGCTGGTGCAGCGAGTGAGAACGGATGCCCCTGCCGCGCCACGCCTGTCGGCCCGCGAGCTCCAAGTGCTGACGCTCGTGTCTGCAGGCCAGAGCAATCCGCAGATCGCCAGGTCGCTCTTCATCGGCGAGGCCACCGTGAAGACGCACCTGTTGCACGCCTTCGAGAAGCTCAAGGTGAGCGACCGCACCCGCGCCGTCACCCGGGCGATGGAACTCGGGTTGCTCTAGCCGCGACATCCGTCACCTGACATGCCTCAGCCGCCCACACGTCGGGTCTAATTCAGGAGATCCCGGATGCCATCGCGACCGGGCCTCACTGGTTCGCGGCAGCGAAGCCCCCAGCGAACCAGATCTCCTGAATCAGCCGAGCACGTGGGGGTCAGGCAGCGTGCACCTAGAGGAGCTTGCGCTCGAGCGCCCAGGCGGTGAGCTCGTGGCGCGACGAGAGCTGGAGCTTGCGCAACACGGCAGACACGTGAGTCTCCACGGTCTTCGTCGAGATGAACAGGGTGCCGGCCACCTCCTTGTAGGTGTAACCGCGTGCGATCAGGCGCATGACCTCCTGCTCGCGCGCCGACAACCGGTCGAGCTCCTCGGTCGATTCCGCGGTCTCGCCCGCCACCGCACCGAACGCATCGAGCACAAAACCGGCCAGCTTCGGTGAGAACACCGCGTCGCCTTCAGAGACGCGACGGGCGGCATCCGACACCTCGGCACCCGACGCACTCTTGGTGATGTACCCGCGAGCACCGGCACGGATGACACTGACCACGTCGTCGGCCGCATCCGAAACGCTGAGCGCGAGGAACAGCGTCTGCGGCGCTCGCGGCGCAGCCTCCCGGATCACCTCGGCTCCACCGCCGCCGCGCCCGCCTGGCAGGTGCACATCGAGCAGCACCACCCGCGGCTGCTGGGCGACGACGAGCGCGATGGCCTCGTCAACCGTCGCCGCTTCGCCGAGCACACGGATGCCGCCGTCGAGTTCCGCACGCAGGCCAGACCGGAAGATCGAGTGGTCGTCAACGATCACGACCCGAAGCGGCTCGGGGGCGCCGGGTCCGGAGTGCGGTTCGGAGTGCGGCTCGGGGTGCGGCTCAGTCATGATTTCGCGTTCTTTCGTGTGTGAATGCGGGCCGGGGTGACGCGGTCGAGGTTGGTGCTCGCTCGTGGAGGGAGCGCTGGCACCCGATATTGTCCTGGGCACCCGAAATGTCGGGTGCCCAGGGCATTATCGCGCGCCCGGGCGACGGGGCTCGGCTGGGAGGGAGGTGGCGCCGGCACGTGCGACGACGGCCGGCAGTAAGCAGCGGCGCCCATCACGAGCCGCTCGATGAGTGGGTCTTCGGCTGATGCTGAAGGGGCCGGCGCGACCTCGCGGCGAGTCACCAGCTCTCCCCCTCTCGGGAAGGCGAGCCGGTTTCGCCACGCACACCGTCATCCGTCATGGCGCCTTTGCCTTGGTCGGTCCCAGCCCCCGCCCCGTCATCTGTCATCGCGCTCTTGCCTTGGTCTGCAGCGCCTGCCACTCCAGCCCCCGCCCCGGCATTCCCCACTCCAGCCGCCGCGGCGGGCAGCGTCAGGAGAATCTCGGTTCCGCTCCCGCCTGGCCCGGGGCGCACTGCCGCTGACCCGCCGACCCGGCGCATGCGCCCCAGGATCGATTCGCGCACGCCGAGGCGGTCTTCCGGAATGTCATCGAGGCTGAAGCCAGGGCCGCGATCGGTCACGCTCAGGGATGTGCCGCCCGCACCGGACTCGAGGTAGACCGACACCGTGCCACCGGCGTGCCTGGCGGCATTGAGCATCGCTTCGCGGGCTGCGGCCACGAGGGCGTCCGGCGCGTCGTCTGAGACAGCACCCGCTGTCACCAGCTCGAAGTGCACGGCGAAGTCGTGCTCGATCACGCCGGCTATCCGCCGCAGTTCTGCCGCGAGATCGACCGCCCGTTCGCCGACGCCGGTGAAGAGCCACTCGCGCAACTCCCGCTCCTGCGCCCTCGCCAAACGGGCAGCATCACTATGCGGTCCGGCCTTCTGTTGGATGAGCGCGAGAGTCTGCAGCACAGAGTCGTGCAGGTGGGCGGCGATCTCGGCGCGCTCCATCTCCCGCACGCGGGCGGCGCGCTCCTCTGCGAGATCGTTCGAGAGCCGGATGAACCATGGCGCGATCACCACCGCAACCCCGAGCAACACCGACACTGCAGCAACGATGACGGTCCAGACGTTGGGGGCGTCGCCGGTGACGAAAAACAGCAGGATGCCGACGGCCACCAATACGAGTGCGCCCAGCGTGCGCACCATCAGTGCAGACGAACTCTGGGCGGCGCCGCTCCGAATGTCGGCGAACTGCCGCCAGGCCAGCGCGACACCTGCCAGCACGACGATCGCCGGTATCACCACGGCCAGCGGAATGTCGGCCCCGAGCCTGCTCGCCACCAGTGTTGTTCCTGCGGCGAGAAGGGCGAGGCCGAGCAGAATCTCCGTGACGGGCGCCGAGCGGGCGGATGCGACGTCCTGGATCGCGGCGTCGGCCGGCGCGCCGTCCGGCAGCCCGGGACCGGCCGCCACAGCGTGCGGCAGCGCGGCGTCCATTGTCGCGGCGTCGCTCGCCGCAACGCCCGTCGCCGCAGCACCGATCGCAGCGCCATCCGTCACAGCGTTCGCGTCATGTGACGCCGCGTTCAGCACCTGCGGCCGAGTTCCCGCGGCACTCCATGCGAAATGGCTCGGGGCCGCCGCGCTCGAAGCGCCCCCCACCGCACTATCGCGCCCCGACGCCCGCGCCAGGCTCGCCTTCGGCAGCCCGCTCCCCGCGACCCGGGAAATCTCAGACGGCGTCGTCACCCACAGCCAGGCGTAGAGGAGCGCGCCGGCTCCGCCACAGAGTGCGAGCAGGAGCGTGACCGTGCGCACGGCACTGACTGGCAGCCCAGTGTGCTCTGCGAACCCCGCGCAGACTCCTCCCACAAGCCGGAGCCGCGGGCGGGTCATGCGTTCGGTGTTCATCCTGGCAATCCAAGCACGACTGTCCACCCTGAGGCAGTCCCCTCGGTAGATCTCAGGGTCGAATCAGGGTGAACCCCGATAGCAGCCGGCAACGGATGCCGCCACACTCGAATCATGACCGACTCACCTCACGGCGCCACCAACGACAGCGCCCCACACAACGGCCAGGAGCGCCCCGCGCCAGAGCAGCTCACGCGCTTCTTCGACTGGATCCGTAGCGCCGGCATGGTCCGCGGTGGCGACCGCTGGCTCGCCGGTGTCTGCGGCGCCGTCGCCCGCCGCACCGGCCTCGACCCGATGATCGTGCGCGGCATCGCCATCGTCCTCGCCGTCCTCGGCGGGCCACTCCTCTTCGCCTACGCCATCGGCTGGGCACTCCTGCCGAACGCCAACGGTCGCATCCACGCCGAACAGCTCTTCCGCGGCGTCTTCGACCCGGCCATGGTCGGCATCTTCACGCTCATTCTGTTCACCTTCACGCCGTTCACCCGCGGGCTCTGGTGGCAGGGTCCGCCAGAGGCCTGGGGCATGCCGGACTGGCTCGCCACCACGCTCGCGATCGGCTGGACCATCACCGTCATCGCCGGCTTGGTCTGGCTCGGGATCTTCCTGCTCCGCCGGGTACCCGCACCGGCCGCGGGCAGGCCGGGGCACGGGCAGGGCAGCTACGGTTCTACCGCAGGCACCGCAGGCACCGCTGGCTTCGTCGGAACACCAAGCGAGTCGACGGATGCCGCGGCGGGCGCAAGCGACCCGGCCACGGCATCCGCAGGCCAGGTTCCGCCGACCCCGCCGCAGCAACCCGCGCCAGACGCGCAGCGCAGCGCGTGGGACTCCTGGCAGGAGCAGAACCGCGCCTGGCAACAGCAGAACCGGGCCTGGAAGCAGCAGCAGCATGCCGCGCGGATCGCCACGCAGGAGGCCTGGCACCAGCACCGTCACCCCGGCGCCGGATTCAGCGCCATCGTGCTGGGTCTGGCCCTGGCCGCCGGCGCCGCGACCGCAGGTGTGTACGCCGCCGGATCCTGGTCATCCGCTGCCCTCCTGCTCGGCCTCGCCGTCACCCTCGGTGTGCTGGCACTGGGCATCATCGTGGCCGGCATCCGCGGACGCGACAGCGGCGCAATGGGCGGCTTCGGCTTTCTCGCCGCTGCGGCGCTGCTCATTATCGGTGTGTTCCCGGCTGGCACCCAGTTCACACCGTTCGGTTCGCCGAACTGGTCGGTGAGTTCGTCCGCCGCAGATGCCGTGCCCGGCTACGCCATGATCGCGGGCAGGGCCACCGTCGACCTCAGAGCGCTCGACGACGCCGCCAGCTCCGACTCACGCACCATCGACGTCTGGCTGGGTGCGGGCGAGACGGAACTCATCCTTCCCGCCGACCGCGAGATTCGGGTCGAGTCGAACGCGATCATCGGCGGGGTCGACTACGAGAACGACGGCACGGCCAACCACGGCAATTTCTTGATGCACGACGAACGAACCATTAACGACGAGGGCTATGACGGCAAAACCGGCGACCGGCCATCGCAGATTCGCGTGTGGTCGCTCGTCGGCCACGTCACCGTCATTCAGAGCGACGACGCGCAGAACTTTGAGAGGAATCGGTAATGTCCAACACCCCAGAAAACCCAGCGAGCCCAGAAAACCCAGAGAACCCAGCAGAAGACTCTCCGAAGATCACCAACGGCAACCAAGCCGAGCCCACGCCCGCGAACGCGCCAGCCGACCCCATTCCGCCCGTTGGCGACGTGCCCGCCGTGCCACCAGCACCAGCACCGACGCCGACGCCACCACCACCTGCGCCGACGCCACCGGCAACAGCTCAAGCGGCAGCAGCGTCCGATCCCGAGCAACCACGATTCGAACCCCAGTTCGCATCCCAACCCGAACCACAGACCGGCACATATGGCGCATCGACCGGCCCGACCACGCCGTTCACCGCGACGGGCGGAGCTGCCGCCGGGGCGGCATCCGTCACCCGTCGTTACCGGCCGCTTTTCGGAACCATCCTGTGGGGCGTCATCCTGCTCGCATTCGCGGCGTTCATGGCGATCTGGACCATCGTGCCTGCCACGCTCGACCCGTCACTGTGGCTGCTCGGTGGGGTCATCGCTGTCGGACTGGTGCTCGTTGTCGCGGGGATTGCCGCAGCATCTAGGCGCGCCGGCTAACCGGTTGGTGCCTCACACCGAATCCGCGCTGCGCTACAGTTCGACCCCGACGAACACGGGTTCCGGCTGCAGCACAACACCGAATTCGGCCGCGACGCGACCCTGCACGAAGCGCGCGAGCTGGGCGATCTCCTCTGCGGTCGCGCCACCCGTGTTGGTGATCGCAAGGGTGTGCTTGCTCGAGATCGCGGCACGCGAGCCCGGCAGCCTGAAGCCGCGCACGACTCCGGAGCGCTCGATCAGCCAGGCGGCGCTCAGCTTCACACCGTATTCGACACCGTCCGTCGGCACCGGGCCGACACCGGCGTACTCGTCAAGCGGGATCACCCGGTCAGGCCGTTCGGGCGCCTGCGACCACCGCGGTGCGGATGCCGGCAGCGTGCGAGCAAACGCCTCGGTCACGATCGGGTTGGTGAAGAACGATCCGGCGCTGAAGGTGTCAGGGTCGGCAGGGTCGAGCACCATCCCCTTCGACGCGCGCAACGCCAGCACGGTGTCGCGCAGAGCGGAGATCGCCACCCGGTCACCCAGCTGCACGTCGAGGGCGTTGGCCAACTGCGCGTAGCCGACGGGACGCCCGAGCGCACCGCCGAGAACGGATGCCTCCACCGCGGTGTCGTGCAGCTCCAGTTCGATCGCGAGCACGATGCCCGCAAAACCCCCTGTGAGCATCGCCGTCTTGAGCGCCGAAGTGCGGTAACCGAGTTCGAGCTCGGCCGCCGGCATCCGTCGCCGTTCGCCGGTCTCATAGTCGAGGAAGTCGACCGCGATCAGGCTCGAGGAGAGTTCCTGCCCGTACGCGCCGATGTTCTGCACCGGCGCGGCGCCGGCCGAACCCGGGATGCCGGAGAGCGCTTCAATTCCTGCCCAGCCGTTGGCGACGGTGTAGGCGACGAGGTCGTCCCAGGGCTCGCCAGCCTGCACGCGCAGGCGCACGCGGTCGGCGCCGCCGCCGTCGGGAGAGGCTGCACCGGATGCCACCGGGTTGGCTTCAGTCGCGCTTGCTTCAGCGGCGTCCGCCGGCAGCACCTCGATTCCGCGTGTCACGATGCGGATGACCGTGCCGTCGAAGCCCTCGTCGCCCGCGACGGTGTTCGAGCCGCCGCCGAGCAGCATCCAGTCGTCGCCGGATGCCCAGACCTCGAGCGCCGCATCCACGAGCTCCTGTTCGGTAGCCGGTGCGACCATGTTCGCCGGCGTGCCGCCGACACGCAGGGTGGTGAGTTCGCTGAGCGGGATGGGTGCGGTCATCCTCTGGCCCCTGCCGCACCCACGGCCTCGCACACCGAACCGCCCGAATCGGTCGTTCCCGCGTCCAACGAAGAGCACATTCGGGCGGGTCGGCGAACCTGGGCCACCGCGCGCACCACCACTCCGGCACGCACCACGACAGCACGCAACGCAGCGCGCCTCATGTGAGCCGTACGCGCGCCTGCGCCTTGCCCAGCACGGTCTGTTCTTCGAACGTGACGGTGAGATCGATGCGTGCGACGCCGGCATCCGTGTCGATGGCGCCGACCTTGGCGACAACGGTGACTAACGCACCGTCTTCAGCGTCGACCGGCACCGGGCGGGTGAAGCGCACCTGGTAGTCGACGACGCGAGCCGGATCGCCTGCCCAGTCGACGACGGGCTGCACGGCCAGGCCCATGGTGAGCATGCCGTGGGCGAGCACTCCAGGCAGACCGACCGAGACGGCGATGTCGTCGCGGTAATGGATGGGGTTGAAGTCCCCGGATGCCCCGGCGTAACGCACCAGGGAATCGCGCGTCAGCGGAAAGCTGCCGCCGGCCACGACCTCTCCGACGGTGAGGGTGTCGATTGCGGGCGCGTGGGCCGTGTTGGCGGTCATTCGTCTCCCCTGACGACGAGGGTGGATGTCGCGGTGACCACGTGGGCGCCGTGCGCGTCGACAATGCTCGACTCCGCCGTGACCATCGAGTGCCCGCCGAGCGACTTGACGCTCGCCACGGTGAGGGTCGCGGTGAGTTCGTCGCCCGCAACGATCGGGCGCGTGTAGCTGAAGCGCTGGTCGCCGTGCACGACACGGGTGAAGTCGATCCCGGCATCCGGCTCAGCCAGCAGCTGCGCAAGCGTGGCCTCTTGCACGACCACGGCGAAGGTCGGCGGAGCGACGATGTCTGCGTGACCGGCCGCGCGGGCGGCATCCGGGTCGTAGTTGATGTCGCTGGTCGCGAAGACGGCGCGGGCGAACTCGCGCACCTTCTCGCGGCCGACCAGGTACGGCGGCGTGGGCGGGAAGACCCTGCCCTGGATATCGGGGTTCACTGGCACCCTTCGAGTGTACTTGGGGCACAAATGAAACGTGAGGTGCCAGCTTCTCCTAGTGTTCAGAGGGCCGCACTAGGGAAAGTCGACCCCTCACGACGCCAGGGGTGGGGGGGACGAGAACGGATCGCGTGCGGATATCGTGGCATCACGAGCGATCAACGGGAGGACTCATGAAGGTGGATGCCTGCGACGTGAATGCCTACGACGCAACGCCGGCTCAGACCGGCTTCGGATTCGGGATTCACCACGTGCAGTTGGCGATGCCGGCCGGCGGCGAGGATGAATGCCGGCGTTTTTATGTCGACCTTGTGGGCCTCACCGAAGTGCAGAAGCCGCAGGCGATGGTCGCGCGGGGCGGACTGTGGGTGCGTGCGGATGCGCTCGAGATCCACCTCGGCGTTGAGTCGGACTTTCGGCCGCAGAAGAAGGCGCACCCCGGCATCCGTGTCGCTGACCCCACCGCACTCGATGCCCTGGCGGAGAGGCTGACCGCACACGGAATCGCAATCGAGTGGAACGACGACTTCCCCGGAATGCGCCGCTTCCACACCAGCGACAACAACGGCAACCGCCTGGAATTCCTCACGGCGCTGTAGATCCGTTCGACTCTGACCATTCGTCGGTCAGCCGACCGACACCGCCGAGCCGCACAGTGCTGACCGCGCCTGGTCAGCTGAGCGCGTCATGGATCAGTTCACCAGAGCCGTCGAACCGCGCGAGACGAGGCGCGTGGAGACTGCGTGCACGCCGGCCTCCGTCGTTCCGTCGATGGCTGCGAACAACAGTTGCGCCGCTTTGCGACCGACCTCTTCGAGGTTCATATCAATGGTCGAAAGCGGTGGGCGAGACTGTGCGGCAATCTGCTCCCAATTGTCGTGGCCCATGACGGCGATGTCCGCAGGTACATCCCGACCGACTTCGCGGAGCGCGTCGAGGGCTCCGCGTGCGATCTGGTCGCTTCCGCACAAGATGGCATCGATCTCCGGATGTCGCGCCAACAACGTGCGCACTGCCCCCCTCCCCCATCCTTCTGTCCAGGCTCCGTACAGCACATCACCCGTGAAGCCGAGACCGTGGTCGGCGAGCGCCGCTGTTGCGCCTTCGACGCGGTCGCGCGCCGCCTCGTATCCCACATCGCCCGAAATATACGCGATACGGCTGCGTCCGCAGGCGATCACGTGCTCTGCGGCCAGGCGGCCGGCGCCGACGTTGTCGCTGATCACAGAGATATCAGTTGGATCCTCCGACGGCGCGTAGGCATAGACGACCGGAACCGGAAGGTTGTGGCCGAGTGACCGCCTGCTGTTAGTGGTGTCGCCGACCACGATCAGGCCGTCGACTCTTCGACCGAGCAGGGCACGAAGGTGGTGCTGTTCACGAATGGCGTCTCCCCTCGCATCGCAGAGGAAGACCGATGTGCTCCCCGCCCCGAAGGCATCTTCCGCCCCCATCATGACCGGAATCGAAAAGCGGCCCTCGAGGTCGCTGGTGAGCAACCCCACGGTTCCGGTGCGTCCTGCAAGAAGACCCTTGGCGAGGGCATTAGGCGAAAACTGCAGCTTCTCCGCCGCACGCTGTACGCGCTCCCTGGTCTCGGCACGAACATGTTCCCGACCGTTCAACGCCTTCGACACGGTCGCGATCGACACGCCCGCCAGGACGGCAACGTCCTTGAGGGTTGCCGGCTTGCTTCGCTCGTCGAAGTCCGTGGAGTCGCTCAGCTTCACTGTGCCGCCCTTCCTTCGAGACCATTTCGACAATGATCGGTCTCGCACTCTCGATTTCGGTTTCCCACTTGACCGTGAGCCTATACCGGTCCTACTCTTAGGAAAACCTTTTCGGAAATTTTCCTGAACGCTATCCGGATGACTGTGACCCAGGGCGAAAAGGCTAGCACCAGTTCGCTCATGACGGTCATGAACGAGCATTTCGGGGTTGCCCCAAGGCGCCCCCTTCTCCATGGCACCCAGCGTCCCGGAGAAGCTCAAAGAGGAGCAGGAGGACATTCAAGACATGTTCGCAATCACAAGAGGCACCCGCAGCCATGGCAGCCGGCGACTCATCACCAGCCTCGCCGTAGCCGGCGTCGCGGCGCTGGCGCTCAGCGCCTGCGCGTCAGGGGACGCTGGAGGGGAATCGACCGAAGGAGGCGTCGAGCTCACCATGTGGACCCGCGCCGCAACGCAGATCCAGAGCGAGGCGTTCGTCGAGGCCTACAACGCAGGCCACGACAACCAGGTCAAGCTCACCGTCATCCCCACGGACGACTATCAGGCCAAGGTCGGTGCCGCGGCCGGCTCGAAGAGCCTCCCAGATCTCTTTGCGTCCGACGTCGTGTTCGCACCCAACTACACCTCACAGGGCCTCTACCTCGACCTGACCGACCGCATCGATGCACTCCCGTTCGCCGATGACCTCGCCCAGTCACACATCGAGGTCGGCACATTCGAAGGCAGCAAGTACGTCGTGCCGCACACCATGGACCTGTCGGTCCTGTTCTACAACAAGGACCTCTATACCCAGGCAGGACTCGACCCGGAGCAGGGTCCGACCACCCTCGCCGAGTTCGGCGAGCATGCCCGCGCCATCGACGCGCTCGGTCTCGACGGCGTGAGTGGCACGTTTTTCGGCGGCAACTGCGGCGGCTGCCAGGTCTTCACCTGGTTCCCGTCGGTCTGGGCCACCGGCGACGGCGTGATGAACGAAGACGGCACGGAGTCCCTGCTCGCCAGCGATTCCGCCAAGGAAGTCTACGCCTTCTACCGTGGGCTGGTTGCAGACGGCATCGTCGGCGCCGGCACCAAGGATGAGACCGGCGCCACCTGGACCGGCCCGTTCCCCGACGGCACCGTCGGCGTGATGCCGATGCCGTCGACCATGCTCGGCTCAATGCCGGAGAACACCGGTGTCGTCCCGATCCCGGGGCCAGATGGTGGCGAATCCACCTTCGTTGGTGGCGACTCGATCGGTATCGCAGCGTCCAGCGAGAACCCGGATGCCGCATGGGAGTTCCTGGAGTGGAGTCTCGGCGACGAGGCCCAGCTTGAGGTTCTCGCCAAGAACGGTGACGTGGTGGCTCGCACCGACCTCGCGAAGAACAAGTACTCGGAGAAGGATCCGCGCGTCGTCACGATCAACGAGGTCGCGGCGAAGGGCGTCACTCCGAAGTCGTTGAAATTCGGCGAGGCGTTCAACGACCCGAACGGTCCGTGGCTGGTGCTTACCCGTGAAGCCGTCTTCGGCTCCGGCGCTGATATCGACAAAAACAACGACGCGATCACCGCGGTTCTCGCAGAGTAGGGCGTCATGGCTCCGGGCACGAGTCCTCACGGGGTTCGTGCCCGGAGCCATGAGCCACGACCGACGCCACGATCCGCCACAGACAGGAACACGATGACAACGCACGCAGTAGCGGATGCGCAGAAACTGACAACTGCCGCGCGTCCACCGGAGCGCAGAAAGTCCACACCGTGGATGCGCAGGCGCGCCAGGCTGGGCTGGCTCTATGCCGCTCCGACGGCGATCTTCGTGCTCCTCCTCTTTGTCGTCCCCCTGTTCACGGTCGGACAGATGTCTCTCAGCGACTGGAGTCTCCTGGGCGGAGACAAGGGGCTGAACGCGCCGGGGAACTTCACCGGCCTTGCCGACAATCCGCTGCTGTGGCCGAGTGTCGGGTTCACCCTCACCTATACCGCGATCGTGACCGTCATCATGCTCACCCTCGCCCTGGGCATCGCGCTCATCGTGCAGGAGGCGAGCAGATGGAACAGTTTCCTGCGCACCGCGATCCTCGTCCCGAGTGCGCTCGGACTGGCATCCGCCTCACTGCTGTTCTGGGGGCTGTACAGCCCGAACATCGGCCCGATCAGCCCGGTCCTCGAATGGCTCGGGATTATCGATGAGCCGATGTCGTTCCTCGGCACGCCGACCGCCGCGCTGTGGTCGACGGTCTTCCTGGTCGTCTGGCGGTTCACCGGCTTCTACATGCTGATCCTCATGGTCGGCCTGCAGGGAATCCCCGCCGACATCTACGAGGCCGCCCGCATCGACGGTGCCGGACGCTGGCAGACATTCCGAAGGATCACCCTTCCGCTCCTGCGGCCATCCATCGCGATGACGCTGATCCTCTGCATCACCGGCTCACTGCTCGCGTTCGACCAGTTCTACATCCTCACCAAGGGTGGTCCAGACAACAGCACCATCACGATCGTGCAGCTCATCTACCGCGAGGCATTCCAGAAGTTCGACCTCGGTGCCGCCGCCGCCCTCTCCGTCGTCGTGCTGGTCGCCCTCGTCATCATCAACGTCGTGCAGGTGCGCGCTCTCCGTGAGAAGGAATAACCCATGCGCTTCGTCAAGAACCTGACCCGCACGCCGTACTACGTCCTCACCGGAGGGCTCGCCATCATCTTCCTGTTCCCACTGGTCTGGAGCGCCTTCGCCTCGGTTTCCGCACAGGGGGGAACCTCCCAGACCGACGGGTTCGGCTTCGGCAACTACCTCAAGCTGCTGGAGTACGACGCCGGCCTCGGCCAGTTCATCCTGAACAGCCTCATCGTCTCAGGACTGACCGTCGCGATGACCCTGGTCATCTCGCTCCTCGGCGGATATGCCTTCGCCCGATTCACCTTCCCAGGCAAGAACGCGCTCTTCCTCCTGGTGCTGGCCATCCTGATGGTCCCGTACGCGAGCCTCCTGGTGCCGCTGTACGTGCTACTGGGCAATATCGGCCTGGTCGACTCCCTCGTCGGTCTCAGCCTGGTGCTGACCATGTACCAACTTCCGTTCTCCCTCTTCATGATGCGCATTTCCTTCGAAGCGGTACCGGCCGAGCTCGAGGAATCTGCCATGGTCGACGGCTGCAACTCGTTCAGCGCCCTCATGCGCATCCTGCTGCCCGCTGTTCAGCCCGGTCTGATCACGGTCGGACTGTTCGCCTTCTTTGCGGCGTGGAATGACTTCATCGCCCCACTCATCCTGATCAACGACTCCGCGAAGTCGCCGCTGCCCCTTGCCGTCGCTAACCTCCGGCAACAGGCGATGGGCGCCGTGGACTACGGAGTGACGGAGGCCGGCGTCGTCGTGCTGGCCATCCCGTGCATCGTGTTGTTCCTCGCCCTGCAGCGCTTCTACATCCGCGGGTTCATGTCGGGTGCGTTGAAGGGGTGACCATGCCAGACCGTCAGCCGCCGCCATCCGTTTCATCCCCGTCCCCATCCGTACCGACACCTCTGGACCCACCGATGACACTGACCACCCCATCCGCACTCCGCGCCGTGCAGCCGGTTTCGCCTTCGCATACACGCCTGAGCCCTCTCGGGCTGCGTGAGAGCGTGCTCGACTCCGACGGCTACTGGGGCCGGCGCAACCGGGTCAACGCCGAAGCCACGCTCTGGCACTGCGAGCACTGGATGGAGCGGGCAGGCTGGCTCGGCAACTTTGACGCAGCCGTGGCCGGCACCCTCCCCGAAAGCCGTCGGGGACGCGAGTTCGCTGATTCGGAGATCTACAAGCTGCTCGAGGCGATGAGCTGGGAATACGGCGCGACCGGCGACGCCGCCATCGACGCCTCGATCCGCAGTATCACCGCTCGGGTGGCTGCGGCGCAGGAGGCCGATGGCTACCTGAACACGAACTTCGGACGAGCAGGCCAGGCCCCCCGCTATACGGACATCGAGTGGGGGCACGAACTCTACAATTACGGGCACCTGATGCAGGCCGCGGTCGCCCGATACCGGACCAGCGGCCCCGACGCGCTCTTCGATGTGGCAAAACGTGTGGCTGACCACGTCTGCGACACGTTCGGCGACGACGGCATCCAGACCGTGTGCGGGCATCCGGAGATCGAACTCGGACTTATGGAGTTCTACCGCCTCACCCAGGACGAGAAGTACCTGCACCAGGCACAGCTCTTCGTCGAACGCCGCGGGCATGGCCTGCTTGCGGACATCGAATGGGGGCGCTCCTACTATCAGGACGACATGCCGGTCAGGGAGGCGACCGTCTTCCGTGGGCACGCAGTGCGCGCCCTCTACCTGGCGGCCGCCGCGGTGGATCTCGCGGTGGAAACCGGCGACACCGAGTTGCTTGCGACCCTCGAGACGCAGTGGTCGAACACGATCGCAGCACGCACCTATCTCACGGGCGGGATGGGCTCGCACCACCAGGACGAAGCCTTCGGCGAGGACTTCGTGCTGCCGAGCGACCGTGCATACTGCGAGACCTGCGCTGGCGTCGCATCCGTCATGCTCAGCTGGCGACTCCTGCTCGCGACTGGAAAGTCCCGTTATGCCGACCTGATCGAGCGCACCCTGTTCAACGTCGTCGCGACTTCGCCGGCGCCAGACGGGCGCTCCTTCTTCTATTCCAACACGCTGCACCAGCGCGCAGAGGGCGTCGCCGTCGCGTCCGATGTTCAGGTGCCGCGCGCCTCATCGAGTCTCCGCGCGCCCTGGTTCGACGTCTCGTGCTGCCCGACGAACGTCTCGCGCACCCTGGCGTCGCTCGGATGCTACCTGGCGACGGTCGACACGTCGGGGCTGCAACTGCACCAGTATGCCCAATGCTCCATCCGCGCCGCGCTGCCCGATGGCCGGCCGGTGGGGCTCGATGTCAGCACCCGCTATCCGGTGGAGGAGGAGATCCGGATCACGATCACCGAGGCTCCCACCGACGAGTGGACGCTCAGCCTGCGCGTTCCTGCGTGGGCGACGGATGCCTCCCTCGAGCAGGCGGGCCAGGTCGCGCAGATCGCGCCAGGGTCCGTATCGGTGACCAGGGTGTTCTCACAGGGTGAAACACTCATTCTGCGCCTGCCGCTGACCCCGCGGTTCACCCGGGCAGATGCGCGAATCGACGCCATCAGTGGCAGCGTTGCGCTCGAACGCGGGCCCCTCGTTCTGTGCCTGGAATCGATCGACCTTCCTGGCGCAACTCACGTCGACCAGGTCGTCGTCGACGAGAGTGTGGCACCGCGCATCGTTGACGGTCGTACCGTCATAGTCGCGCGAATCGACTCGCCAGATCGACAGGTCTGGCCGTACGGGACCGAGGTATCCGAGGTCGCAACGGCTGACGACGCGCTGACCGACGACGCACTGACCGACGTCGCACTGATCCCTTACTACTCCTGGGCGAACAGGGGCCCAAGCACCATGCGCGTCTGGCTCCGCACCGCATAGGCCACTCCGACCCGGCGGCAGATCGCCCGTTAACGAGAAACTTGCCGGCACAACTCCTGCACCTTCAGCCGATCGCGGCATGACCGCCTTCTCCCGGCCCAATGACAGGTCGGGAGAAGGCGGGACTGTCAGGCGTTCCGGCGCAGCCTCCGCCGTGTACCGCCCAGGGTGAGGCCGGCGAGCAGGAGCAGCGCTGCCAGTGCCAGGGGAAGCCCGGCATCCGTTCCCGTCGATGCGATGCCTTCAGGTGCGGTGCCGCCCGGCGGAATAGTTCCTCCGGGTGGCGTCGTCCCGCCAGGCGTCTCTCCAGGTTGGGCTGCGTCCGCGGCGTCGAAGGACACGGTGAGACTCTCACTCGTGTTTCCGGCGACATCGACCGCTCGATACTCGATCGTTCCCGCCTCCGCACCGATCTGGATGGGATCGCCGTACGCCGACCAGTCCGGAGCACCGTTCAACCGGTATTCAACGCGATCGATGCCCGACGTCGCGTCGTCCGCGGACAGCGTCACAATACGCGAGACCTCATCGACCAGAGCCGCGGGCACCGGGGCCGTTGCGTCCACCTTCAGGGCAAGCGATTGCTCCGCCGAGACGTTGCCTGCGGCATCCGTCGCCTTCGCCTTCACCATGTGCTCGCCGTCGTCTGTGAAGGTTGCTGGTGCCATGTACGGCGCCCAGTCTCCGTCGTCGATGGAGAGCTCGACGGTCGGCGCCGGATCGGTGTCGTCGACCGCCTCAGCAACCACGGTGACGTCTGCGGTGTACCAGCCGGCATCAGTGGCTTCCTCTCCCGCGACCAGAGTGAGCTCCGGAGCGGTGACGTCGGCATCGGCGAGCGCCGGCAGTTCAATGCTCTGCCGCGCCTCCTGGTTGCCCGCGGCATCCGTCGCCGCAAACTCGATGACCTGTGGTTCGTCGGTGAGCGCACGCGTGAACGGTGCCTGGTATGTCCCCCAGAAGGTGCCTGGACCCTCCCATTGGATGCGGTCGACCCCGGAGAGGTCGTCAATGGCCTCGAGGGTGACCTCGACACTGGTACCGAAATTAGCCAGGGTCGCCGTGGTGACCGCTCGGGTGGCATCGAGCTGCGCCGTCATCGTCGACTCGGCGATGTTGCCAGAGCTGTCGGTCGCCCTGGCGTCAACGGTGTGAATGCCGTCGGCTTCGATCGCAATCGGGCCGGCGTAAGCGAGCCACGCGCCGTCGTCGACACGCACCTCAAGGCTCGGAGCCGGATCCCGGTTGTCCCGCGCTTCAACGGTGACCAGCGTCGCCTCGGTGTGCCATCCGCTGACCGACGGTCCCGGATCGGCGCTCATCGAGATCGTCGGCGAGATCGTGTCGTCCCCGTCGTCGGCGAGATCGACGAACACCGTCGCCTCGGCGAGGCTGTCTGTTCCCTCGACCACCCCGTTGACCGAAAAGAGCGTCTCACCCTCTGCATAGTCATCAGGGGAGACGTCGTCCCAATCGACGGCGATCCTGCTGTCTTTCGACCCGTCTTCGTACTCCGCAACGACCGTATCCGGCAGGATTGGAGCGACCCCGGCCAGGGTGATCACGGAGACGAAGTCGATCCAGACGATGGGGCCCGGCTCACCTGCCCGCACCCAGACATGCGCTGAGACGGGAGCCTCAACGCCCGCCGCTTCGCCGCTGACGTCGAAAGTGCCCGACTCGGCGACCTGCGCGGCGTCGATACTCGTCCACACCGCGGCGGCGTCATCGACTCGTCCGTTCTCGTAGACGACCGTAATCTCATTCGGCAGCTCCGGCACCACGCCGATCGTCGTCGGAATGTGCACGTCGCGTATCTCGATGGGCCCGTTCGGGTCGGCGGGCACCTCGGGTGCGGTGCCACCGGTTCCCCACACCTCCCATTCGGTGGCGGCGACGCCCGCGTAGGTCACCGGGTCTGCCAGACCGGGCGACGCGCTGAATGTCGCCCGTAGCTTGACGGTCGTAACGGAGTCGAATGTCGTCTCACTGACACCGTCGTCGACGGCAGGAAATCCACTCGGATTCGGCACCGGCTCGTATTTTGCGGTGGCATCGTTCCAGTATTCGAGAGTCCACGATTCTGGAGTGGCGACGTTGCCGCCGGTGCCTGCGGGCGCGTCGTGCCAGAACCAGATCTTCGAGCTGTTCACCGTCGCCGGGTAGTCCCAGGTCAGCTCCAGCCATTGCGAAGGCGGGTTCTCCCCGTAGCTGCCCCAGACGTCGCCGTGCCCCCCGCCGGAGTTGACCGGCGGCTTGCCGTCGATGACGGCACCAACGCTGTTCCATCCGGCTGTGTAGCTGGCCGTCGGCTCGGCACGTGGCGCGACGTTCGACGAAGGAACCTCGTCTGCCGCTGCGGCCGGTTGCGCGAGGCCCATCCCGGCCGTTGTCATCAGTGCAGCGAGGGCGATCGCCACCCAACTGTGTGCCCAGGTCCGTCTCTTCATGATCCCCATCACAGTCGTGCCTTGCCTGCTGCGATCAGCACTTTTTGTCGATCACGACGGCCCAGAAGTCCCTCGTTCACGAATTGCTGCGAGGTATCCTGAACAGCGGTCAGGAACTCTCCACGGTTCGCGAAAGGGCCACTGGCCCAGAGCACGTCGAGAAATGTCGTCTTGTCCCCACGGGCCGGGTTCACCACCGCTGAACTGACGCCCCCGAACGCGATGACCGGTTCCGAACGCTCGAAGTACATGTGGTACTTCGTGTGGGCGCCGGAGTATGCGGGCTCGAACTCCTGCGATCCCATCCAGAATCGGTTCTGGCCAGCGGGCACGATCACGTTCTCCAGGCCTTTGTCCAGCGTCATCCCGGAGTACAACGAGAACTTCTGGTACTTGGCAGAGTCGTTCACGGCGAGCAGTGTGACCGGCCCGTGCCGCAGGCTCTGGATGGTCGGATCGTCGACAGCCGGCTCAGCATGCACGCTGAGCGGCATGTCGATCGAGATCACGTCTCCCGCCGACCAGACTCGGTCGATCAGCAGGTACGAACCTGGTGTCGACTGCGTGTCGAGCGGGCTCCCGTTGACGGAGACCCTGAAGCCATTCTCCGACCAGGACGGCACCCTCAGCCTGACCTTCAGCGCTCCGTCGCCTTCGATCGTGATTTCACTGGACCCCTCCTGCGGGAATGCCGTGCGCTGCACGACCCGGAAGCCGTTCTCCGACCAATCCAGAGTTGATGCCACATAGAGATTGACGTAGAGCTCGGTCTGGTCTGCCGATTGGAAGTACACCGAGTCCTGGTACTTGAGGTGATTCTCGAGGCCGGTTCCACCACAGCAGGTTCCGACGTTGTTGTACTCGCGCATGGCCCCCGGATGCACCGGATACATGTACAGCACTTCGGGGCTGGTATCGGAGTCCACGTTGCGCCTGGAGCCCAGAATGTGGTTCAGCACCGTACGCTCGTAGTAGTCCATGTATTTGGCGTCAGGCTCTTGGAAGAACAGCAGCCTGGACACCTTGAGCATGTTGTACGCGGCGCAACACTCGGCGTTCCGCCCGCCGATGTCGCCGGCAACCGTGTTGGCCGGCCCCCAGAGTTCGCCTTCTCCTGTGCCACCGTGGGCGTACATTCGCCCAGGCACGATCATCCCCCAGAAATTGGTGACCGCGTCGCGGTACCGGGTTTCACCCGTGTAGTCGAAGAGTTTCGCGTAGCCGGAGAACTGCGGAATGTGCTGGTTGGCGTGTTTGCCGTCCAGGATGTCCTCGCCTGCCGCACAGGCGTCAACGAGCGAATTCAGGTCGAAAAAGCGCGCGCAGTCCAGGAAGTCGTCGTCTTTGGTGATCGCGTACAGGTCGACCATGACCTCGTTCATGCCCCCGTACTCGCCGGCGATGTAGATGCTCCACATGCGCTCGAGCTGGTCGGGTGTGCAATCGCGGAGGCGGGAGTGGATCCACTTTCCCATCGCCGCCACGATCTCGAGCGCCTTCGTCGACCCGGCGAGCCGGTAACACTCGAGCAAGCCAGCCATGATCTTGTGCGCCGTGTAGTACGGGGCCCAGATCTCTCCGTACAGCGCATAGTCCTCCAGCGCGCTGAATTGCCACTCTCCGTACGCGGCCAAAAATCCCGGATGGCTGTACCTGCCCGTCGCGGCCAGCGCGTCCTGACACTCGCCGAGGGCATCGACGAGGTAATCGATCTTCGTCTTGAAATCCTGATCGCCCGTTCCCGCATAGGCCAGTGCCATCATCGACAGGAAGTGGCCGCCGAAGTGCCCGCGAAGCAGGTTGGCCCTCGGTGCGTTCTTACCTGGATAGTCGCCCGGTCCCCAGGCCTCTTCGTCCGCGTGCCCCGGACCCTCCCAGCCACCCGGCGGCCTGGCACCTTTGGTGTCGATTCCCGCGTTCGTTCGGAAGACCGCGAGGATGCGATCGGCTGGATACTCCCGTGCCAGGTTCAGCATCTGCTGCTGAGCGCGTGTGAAGACGCTCTGGTCCAGGGTCACCTGCGACAGCGCGAACGGCTTCGCCTTCCAGGAGTCTGGGATCACGCTGCCGTCGAGACCGGTGAGGTACGCCCCGCTCAGCCTCGGTCCTGAGGGGATCCGGAACGCGGATGCCGTCGGTATGGTCTGCACGGCCTGCGCCGCGCCGCCTCCCTGCATGAATGCCGCCGCTCCTGCCGTCGCGCCGACCATGAGGCCGCCGACCCGCAGGAACGATCGCCGTGAGTAGCCGTTGTCGTTCTCAGCCATGACTCTCCTTCGAGTTTGAGGCGGTCCGATTCGACCACCGACTGCGCGCGTCGGGCACACTCACATTGGTGGCCAGTGTGACCGCTCACAATCCGACTGTCAAGCACAGTGCACGTTGTGATAATCAATATTGAGATACGGGTTGTGAGCGCTCACAAATACGCGCTAGCATTCCAGCACGGCCGGAATGACCCGACCGCCCGGCACCGAGACACGCAGCAACGTTCCCCCGCCGGGACGCTGAACAAGGAGGTTTAGTCAGATGAAGAAACTCGTCACGATCCTGGCCGCGAGCGCGATGCTCGTTTCGCTCGCGGGATGCGCCGGTGGATTAGATGCATCGGCAGACGGACCGAAAGACCCGGGCGACATCGTCGTCGGATTCGCGCAGGTCGGTGCGGAGAGCGGCTGGCGCACCGCCAACACCAAAGACATCCAGGATTCCTTCAAGGAAGCCGGGATCGAACTGAAGTTCTCCGACGCGCAGCAGAAGCAGGAAAACCAGATCAAGGCGATCCGCTCCTACATCACCCAGGGCGTCGACGTCATCGCCTTCTCGCCTGTCGTCGAGACCGGCTGGGATGCAGTCCTACAGGAGGCGAAGGATGCCGACATCCCGGTCGTTCTCACCGACCGTGCCGTCGATTCCAAGGACGATTCGCTGTACGTGAGCTTCCTGGGCTCCGACTTCATCCTGGAGGGTGAGAAGGCAGGCGAGTGGCTGGTCGAGGAGTACAAGGACCAGACCGAACCCGTCAAGATCATTCAGCTTGAGGGTACAACCGGTGCCGCGCCGGCCATCGACCGTGCTGAGGGCTTCGCGAATGTCATCGCGGCCGACCCGAAGTTCGAAGTGGTTGCCTCGCAGACCGGTGACTTCACCCGCGCGGGCGGCAAGCAGGTCACCGAAGCCCTCCTCAAGTCGAACCCCGACGTCGACGTGATCTACTCGCACAACGACGACATGGGTCTCGGCGCGATCGAAGCCATTGAAGCTGCCGGTCTCAAGCCGGGCAAAGACATCAAGATCATCACCGTCGACGCCGTCAAGGATGGAATGCAGGCCCTCGCCGACGGCAAGATCAACTTCATCGTGGAGTGCTCCCCCCTGCTCGGCAAGCAGCTGATCGAGATCGTCGAGAAGGTCGTCGCAGGCGAAGAGGTGGAGAAGCGCATCGTCGCCGACGAGACGACGTTCACCCAGGAGCAGGCGATCGAGGCGCTGCCAGACCGCAAGTACTAGGCCGCACGTACTAAGCCACCGGTAGCATCCGAGTAAGGCGGGTCCGTCATGTCAGCATGGCGGACCCGCTCACCTCATCCTCACTGAAGAGAGCCCAGCATGAGCGAACCCGTTCCCGTTGTCGAGATGACGAACATCTCCATCTCCTTCCCCGGTGTGAAAGCCCTCGACCAGGTCAGCTTCCGGATGTTCCCCGGTGAAGTCCACTCGCTCATGGGCGAGAACGGGGCCGGCAAGTCCACGCTGATCAAGGCCCTCACCGGCGTGTACTCCGTCGACAGCGGCATCATGACGCTGAGCGGGTCACGTGTTGCGTTCACCGGCCCGGCCCAGGCACAGGAGTTCGGCATCAGCACCGTCTACCAGGAGGTCAACCTCCTCACCAACCTCAGTGTCGGAGAGAACATCATGCTCGGCAGGGAGCCGCGCAGATTCGGCCTCATCGACTGGCGGGCCACACGCATACGCGCGGCAGAACTGCTCACGCGTCTCCACCTGGACATCGATCCGAACTCCCTCCTCGGTTCACACTCGCTCGCCATCCAGCAACTCGTCGCCATCGCCAGGGCCATCGACGTTCAGGCCAAGGTCCTGATCCTCGACGAACCGACGTCGAGCCTGGACGCCGATGAGGTCGCCGAGCTCTTCCGCGTCATCCGCTCGTTGAAAGACGAGGGTGTCGCCATCCTGTTCGTGTCCCACTTCCTCGACCAGGTCTACGAGATAGCCGATCGGCTGACGGTGCTGCGCAACGGCAGCCTGGTCGGCGAATACCTCACCGACGAGATCCTGCGCATCGACCTGGTGCAGAAGATGATCGGCAAGGAACTCACTCTTCTCGACGACCTGGAGAAGAAGACCCACGACTCCACCTCAGGCGACGACGGCGAGACGCCGTTCCTCCAGGCAATCGGCCTGGGAAAGAAGGGTGCGATCGAACCCATCGACCTGAAGGTGTACGAGGGCGAGGTCGTCGGCATGGCCGGCCTCCTCGGATCAGGTCGCACCGAGCTCGCCCGCATCATCTCCGGCATCGACCGACCGGACTCCGGATCATTGTCGATCAACGGAAAACCGGGCAGGCTCCGCACCCCGAGGGCCGCGCTCTCCAGGGGAGTGGCGTATTCGTCAGAGAACCGCAAAGCGGAGGGTGTCGTCGAAGAGCTGACGGTGCGCGACAACATCGCCCTCGCCCTCCAGGCCGACCGCGGCTGGTTCCGGCGGATCCCCAAGCGGCGCCAGGATGAACTCACCGCAAGCTACATCCAGGCGCTCGGCATCCGTCCGCCGAACCCAGACGCACTGGTGAAGAACCTTTCAGGGGGCAACCAACAGAAGGTCCTCCTGGCCCGCTGGCTGGCCATTGCGCCCCGCCTGCTCATCCTCGACGAGCCGACCCGAGGGATCGATGTCGGTGCGAAGGCCGAGATCCAGAAACTGGTCGTGAACCTTGCAGAGAACGGGATGTCGGTGATCTTCATCTCCGCTGAGTTGGAAGAGGTACTGCGGCTGAGTCACCGCATCGTCATCATGCGTGACCGCACCATGGTCGCCGACATCCAGAACGACGACATCTCGGTCGAGAGCCTGCTGGCCATCATCGCCGACGGTTCGATCCTGGAGGACGCCTCATGAACCGAATATTCGCCAGCCGGCTGTTCTGGCCTGTCGTGATGCTGCTGGCACTCTTCATCGTCAACCTCATCGCTTTCCCGGGCTTCTTCAGCATCGAGCTGAAAAACGAGCACCTCTTCGGCAGCCTGATCGACATCGTGCGCAATGGCGCACCGACCCTGATCATCGCGATCGGGATGACCCTCGTGATCGCAACGCGCGGCATCGACCTCTCCGTCGGCGCCATCTGCGCGATCGCCGGTGCGGTCGCCTGCTCCATCATCCTCGGCTCGCCAGACCCCGGGAGTGTCGGCACCGTCGTGGTGGCGATCGTCGTGGCGATGGTGATCTCGCTGGTTCTCGGTGTCTGGAACGGATTCCTGGTCGCCGTGCTCGGCATCCAGCCGATCATCGCCACCCTGATCCTGATGACCGCGGGGCGCGGTGTGGCCATGCTCATCACCGAGGGCCAGATCCTCACCGTGAACAGTCCGCCGTTCAAGGTGCTCGGCTCCGGGTTCTTGTTCGGATTGCCGGTTGCGACCGTCATCGCCGTAGCGATCTTCGTCCTCGCAGCGCTGTTGACCCGCCGCACCGCGCTCGGGCTGTTGATCGAGTCTGTCGGAATCAATCCGGAGGCGAGCCGACAGGCCGGCGTGCGTTCGCGTGGGCTCCTGTTCGCCGTCTACACGTTCTGCGCCTTCTGCGCGGCGGTGGCCGGCCTGATCCTGACGTCCAACCAGACCGCTGCGGATGCCAACAACACCGGCCTCTTCATCGAACTCGACGCCATCCTGGCTGTCGTCATCGGCGGCACATCGCTGATGGGCGGTCGGTACTCGCTCCTCGGGACTCTGGTCGGGGCGCTGGTCATCCAAACGCTCGTCACCACCGTCTATACCGTCGGGATCCCCCCGATCGCCACGATGGTGTTCAAGGCGGCCGTGGTGACCGTGGTCTGCCTGTTGCAGTCGCCGACCACCAACGCCGCCTTCGCGCGCTGGCGCACCTCGCTTTCTTCCCGAACCCGAAAAGGAGTGGCCGCATGAGCGTCGCACCGTTCCCTCCCGCAACAGGCGCCGGGCGTGTCCTCGGCGGAATTCGCGACGTTTTCACCAGCCCGAAGTACGGTCCGGTGCTGGTCACCTTCCTTCTGCTGATCGTGGTCTTCGCCGTCGGCGGCAGCCGCTATCGGGGATTCGTCTCCGGCCCGGTCATCCTCAATCTGTTCGTCGACAACGCCTACCTGATCGTTCTCGCCGTCGGCATGACGTTCGTCATCCTGACCGGGGGCATCGATCTTTCGGTCGGTGCGGTCGTCGCAATGTCGACCATGATCGCGGCCAGCCTGCTGCAGGCCGGATGGTCTGCCGGCGTCGTCATCCCGCTGATCCTGGTGGTCACATCGGTGCTCGGACTCCTGGTCGGCCTGATGGTGCAGGTCTTCAAGATCCAGTCGTTCATCGCCACCCTCGCGGCGATGTTCCTGGCTCGCGGCCTGTGTTATGTGATCAGCAAGGACTCGATCTCGATCACCGATCCGTTTTTCGTGGCCCTTGCGCAGACCAAGATCCCGCTTGGCGACCGGATGAGCATCACACCGAGCGTCGTCATCGCCATCGCGCTGGTCCTGGTGGCCATGGTCGTGCTGCACTACACCCGGCTCGGTCGCACCGTCTACGCCATTGGCGGGAGCGAGCAATCCGGCATGCTGATGGGCCTCCCGGTCGCCCGCACCAACGTGCTCGTCTATGTGATCAGCGGCTTCTGCTCAGGGTTGGCTGGTGTGCTGTTCACCTTCTACACGCTGTCTGGTTACAGCCTCACCGCCGTCGGGACCGAGCTCGATGCCATCGCGGCCGTCGTCATCGGCGGAACCCTGTTGACCGGTGGCTACGGATTTGTCCTCGGCTCCGTTCTCGGCGTGCTGGTGCTCGGAACCATCCAGACGATCATCACCTTCGAGGGAACCCTCAGTTCCTGGTGGACCAGGATCTTCATCGGCGTGCTTCTGCTCGTCTTCATCATTCTGCAGAAGATCCTCACCGCCAGGCGCAGATGAGCATGGCTCGCAGTTCGCGCGCACGGTGGCAGGTGACGGATGCGTGCGGCACGCGCCGGAAACGAAATAATGAAGCAACGAAGAGGAGCGCCATGCAGGGCGGTGGGAGCCAACGAATCTGGTGACGAAGGACGACGAGAAAGCGCGTGCCGCGAACATCTTCGATGTCGCCCGCCTGGCTGGGGTGTCCCATCAGACGGTTTCCCGCGTGCTCAACGACCTGCCCAACGTTCGACCCGCAACGCGAGAGCGCGTCGAGCAGGCGATCAAACAACTGCGCTACCGGCCCTCTCCCGCTGCGCGAGCGCTGGTCACCCGTCGCTCCCGCACCATCGGACTGATCACGACCGGGGGGCCGGACTACGGCCCATCGAGCACGGTGCTCCAGTTCAACGAGGCCGCCAGGCAGGCGCGCTACGCCGTGAGCATGGCCAGCATGCTGAAGTCCGACCCGGACTCGCTGACGTCGGCCGTCGAGCTGCTGCTCAGGCAGAACGTCGAGGCGATCGTATTGATTGCCGCCCATCGAGGAGCACTCGACGCCGTACGCGGCACCGAACTCGGTGTGCCTCTTGTGGCCGTCGAGTCCAGCGGGCGCAGCGGGTTCCACAGCGTCGCCATCAACCAGTACCAGGGTGCGAGGCATGCCGTCTCCCACCTCGCCGGACTCGGGCACACCAGCATCCTGCACCTGGCGGGGCCCGCGGATTCGATGGATGCCACAGAGCGCGTGCGCGGATGGCGTGACGAGCTCGCGGAGCGGGGGCTCCTCGCCAAGGCGCCGTTGCTCGGTGACTGGACGCCTGCGAGTGGATTCCGGCACGGCACAGAGCTGGCGGCGAACTTTGCAGCCGACCCGTTCACTGCCGTGTTCGCGGGGAACGACCAAATGGCACTGGGCCTGATCCACGCACTCGACGCGCATTCCCTCTCAGTTCCGACCGATGTCAGTGTGATCGGCTTCGATGACATCCCTGAGGCAGAACACTTCTCCCCGCCGCTCACCACAATGAGGCAGGACTTCAACGCGCTCGGGCGGGAGATCCTCGATACCCTGCTGGCGGTACTCGCGGACAACGAAGTGGCCGACCCTCCACCTGCGGTGCCTGCACTCGTCGTGCGTGAGTCCACCGCGCCTGCTTCATGAGCGCGCCGACTTCCACAGCGCCCGTCATTCAATTCCTTCGGTTGTGACCGCGCGCAGGCTATCTCGCCCGCTCCGCTTTCCGACGCAGGCGCAACGTCACAGCGCCGGCGAACAGGACTAGCAGGGCGAGAACCGCCCAGGGGCCAGGCTCGGAGCCGGTGGACGCGAGGCCACCTGCGCCCTGGCCTGGCGTGTTGTCTGGCCTCTGCCCTCCCGCTCCTCCCGGCTGTCCTGGCTCACCGGGTTCGCCAGGCGGCACGGTAGGGTCGACCGGCTCGATCTCGACCGGCTCAATCTCAACCGCGATGCTCTGCGCCTGCTCGATATTGCCGGCCACGTCGACCGACCGGTATAACACCGTGTACGAGCCCACCTCGGCAAAGGTGACGCCAGACTCCGGCACAGGTTCCCACTCCTCGCCGACGGAATACTCGGTGACGGCCACACCGGAGAGGGCGTCTGCACTTGTGAAGGTCACCATAGCCGGCTCATTCGGCGTGCCAAGACCATCGGCGGCCGCTTCTGCCATCGCACTCGTCGCCGTCAGTGTTGCAACAGACGCTGTGGTCACCGGCGCCTCTGAGTCGATTCGGAACCGGGCCTCCTGGACCTCGGAGACATTGCCGGCGGCATCGGTTGCTCGTGCACGCAACAGGTGCTCACCGTCTGCCGCGACGACGATCGGCCCGGCGTATGCCACCCATTCTGCCCCGTCGAGGCTCTGCTCGACGAGCGGTGCATCGTCGGTGTCATCCGTCGCCAGAGCCGCAACGGTGACCTCGCCCGTGTACCAGCCGGAGTCCGGTTCGGCCGGTGCGGCGTTCAGCGACACCGTCGGCGGTGTCGTGTCCACCGGTGGTTCCGTTGGCAGGGCGGCGAAAACTCTCCACTCGAACACGCCGCTTGATCCTTCGCCCTCTGCCTCACCCCATGCCCGCATGACCGCGCGCAAGCTCGTCGTCACCACCGGCTCGAATGCCACGGAGTTGAATACCTCCCGTTCACGGGCATAGTCGACGGATGCCGGGACATCCGTCCACGCCTGCGTCGCCTTGTCGAGGTACTGCAGCGTCCAGCTGCGCGGCGGGATGACCCCGCCGTTCGCCTCGTCCGGCTGGTCGGCGAAGAACTTGATCTCCGCCCGGTCGATCGGCACTTCCCTGTCCCACTCGTATTGGATCCATTGCTCACCGACCATCGGCCAGGTGCCCCACGATGCGCCGCTCTCCGCGTCGTCGTTCAGCGCGGTCACGCTGTTCCACCCGGAGGTGAAGGATGCCGTCGGCACAGCGAGCGGCGCGATGTTGCCGACCAGGGGCGCATCGTTCGAGAGCGGGACCGTAACCTTGCCGGCAGCAGACACATTGCCCGCCACATCGACGCTGCGATAGAAGACGTCGTGCTTCTGCTCGTCGACGACGACCGGTTCGCCGTAGTCCTGCCACGCGGACTGGGTGTCGACGGAGAACTGGAGGCCGGCCAGACCGGAACCGTCATCGGCGCCCGTCACGGTCACGGACCGCCCTTCAGCGTCCACCACGGCTTCCGCCGTCGGCACCTGCGTGTCGATCGATACCGCAACGCTCTGCTCAGCAGACTCGTTGCCGGCGGCATCCGTCGCTGTGCCCCTGATTGTATGAAGACCGTCATTCGCCACGACGACCTCACTGGATCGCACATTCTCGGTGCTCGCCCACTCGCCGTCGTCGACCCGGGTTCCCACGGTCATCCGCTGGTCGCGGTCGTCTGCGGCGGTCACGCGAACGGTCACCGGCGACACGAACCAGTCGGCTCCGCCCTCTGTTCCGCGGGCGTTCATGGTGATCTCCGGTGCGGTGACATCGATGTTTTCCCCGCGCACCTGCCACTCCTTGACGCCGAGGCTTCCCTGCCCGGACACCGTTCCTGCCGCGGTCAGATTCGCGCGGAGCCTGTCGGTCGTCACGGTGTCGAAGCCGACCACGTTGTAGCGGTCGACGTCTGTCCCGTACCCGGTCGGGTTTCCGACAGGTGCCCAAGAGCCGGAACCACCATCGGCGTCGGCATTCCAGTATTCGAGGCTCCAGTCCTGTGGAACGGCGATGCCGTCTCCGGCACCCGTGAGGTTGTGGATGAAGTACAGGCTCACCTCGTCGAAGGTCACCGGATCTGCCCAGTCGTACTGGATCCACTGGTCGTCCACCTGCGGCCACGCGCCCCACACCGTCGGGTTCTCGTCCGGCGTGTCACCAGAGGTGGTCGGCTCCACGCCGTCGTTCAGGCCGCCAGTGCTGTTCCAGTCTGCGGTGTACGACGCCGACGCCTGGGCCTGGGGAGCGACGTTCGTGCGCCACGCCGGTTCCTCGGTGATCGTGACCGTCGCCGTGGCCGTTCCGCCGGCGTAGCCTTCGACAAAACCGGAGACGGTGATCGTGCCAGCGGCGGCAACATCCGCTTCGTCGATGGAATCCCAGCGCACCGGTGCCTGCAGAGTTGACCCGTCGGCATAGTCGACGGTGACGAGGTCTGGCAATATCGGCAGTTCGCCGACGAGCGTGGTCGCCGTCGCCTCGCGCACACCCGTCGCCGCAGTAGCGTTGACCTTCCATTCCTCGACGGCGAGCGCCGAGTACTCAGCCGGGTTGGCATCTCCTGGTGACGCGGCGAGTGTTGCCCGCAGCTGCGTCGTCGTCACGGCGTCGAAGTTCACCTGTTGAACGGATGTCGTCGACGCTCCGTATTCGCTCGGGTTCGGCACGTCGAGCCAGGTGCCAGCGCTCCAGTACTGGAGCTTCCAGGATGCCGGGTCTGAGACACCGTTTCCTGTGCCGGGGGGCGCGTCGCGCCAGAACTTGATCTCGGCGCTGTCCACCCGAACTGGTTGGTCCCAGGTGTACTGGAGCCACTGTTCGGCCGGTCTCGTTCCCGTCCAGCTGCCCCACATGTCCGGCGGCAGCGGATTCGGCCTGATGATCTCGTCGTTCAGCGATTTCACCCAGTACTGGGTGGGAACCGGGTCGTTCGAGACGGTGACGGACGCCCACGGTGCGATGTTCGCGCGGGGAGTCAGGTCGGCCGACTTCTCCGGCGTCTGCGTGACGGTCTTGATGCGCGCCGGTGTCTGCGTGTCGTCCCACTCGAGTGCGTCAATGGCGACAGAGCGCCGGAAGTGGTTCCCGCCGACCGCGTCCGCCGTGTGGTAGACGATGTACCACTGTCCATTGAACTCGGTGATCGCCGGGTGGCTGGTGGTCGATGACACCGGTTTCAGAACCGTGCCTCGATACGTCCATGGGCCGAGCGGGGAGTCTGCGGTGCCGTACGCAATGCAGGCGTGGTAGTTCGCCGGCGTGCAGTCGGAGGTCGGCCCGGCGTTGTTGCCTGCATAGGCCAGGTAGTAGGTGCCGTCCCGTTCGAACAGCCACGGCGCCTCGAAGTACCCGGTCAGCCCGCCCACCGACTGCACCTCTCCCACCAGCGACTTCATGTCGGCGGCCAGTTCGGTTGAGCGAAGCTGGCCGAAGCTCCCCCAGTACAGGTAGACCCGCTCATCGTCGTCGACGAAGACCGTCGGGTCGATGTTATGGATGGTGTTGCCGAGAATCTCCTGCGAGACGATGGGACCCCCGGCATGGTCGGTCCACGGCCCGAGTGGACTGTCAGACACGGCAACGCCGATCCCGAAGGCGTCAGGCGAAACACTGTCCTTCTCGTTCACCGGCACGTACCAGTAGAAGCGACCGTCGACCCCCTCGACAACCTGGCCCGCGTATGCCCGCCCCGGTGTCGCCCAGTCGAAGACCGTTTCAGGACGCATCTGGTTCGGGTGGTGCTCCCACTGGCCGCCATCGACATCCGTTGTCGAGAACGCCTGCCACTCGTTCATAATGAAGTCGTTCTGCGTCTCACCCGCTTCGTCACGACCGGCGTGCACATAGAGCGTGTCGTCGACGACAAGCGCGGTCGGGTCGGCCGAGTAGTAGCTGCCGTCGCCCAGAATCGGATTCTCGGTGGCCGCCGCAGCCGGAGTTGCGGCGGCCACGACGAGACCGGTTCCGAGCAGGAGTGCGCAGCTGATGGACGCGGTGAGACGGATGACGGATCTCACCGCTTCACCATCGCCCTACGGCCGTGCACGCGAATAGTGACCGCTGTCAGCACGAGCCCGGCCAGCAAGGCGAGCACGGCCAGCCAGCCGGCAGATGCCGTCCCATCCGCAACACCGGTCGAGGCGATCACATCGGGAGAGCTGACGCCGGCGGGCACCACGGTGATGGTGGCCTCGAGCGTTGCATCCGGGAGCACAAGCACGACTCGGTGCTCTCCTGCACTCGTGCTGTACGGGATCGTGAAGGTTCCCGTCGCACTGCCGTCCTCTCCAACCGTCAGGTTTCCTAGTACCGCCGGTTCGGAGTGGAGCTCTACCCTGAAGACCGCGCCGGGCTGGGCGCCGGTCACCGTGATTGGCAGCTGCCCACCAGGTGCGACCCGGCTCACGCCGATGGTGACGACCTCGTTGCCGGTCAGCTGGCCGCTCGGCTCACCAGGATCGGTCGGGTCGGTCGGATCGGTGGGGTCCGTCGGGTCCGTCGGGTTGACCGCGATCTCGATCTCACCCGCAGCAGAGACGTTGCCAGCAACGTCCGTCGCCCGGAAGTCGACGGTCTGCGCCTCGTCACCGACGGTGAACGGGGCGGTGTATCCCACCCAGTCACCGGCTCTGACTCGGTATTCGATGGACGTCACGCCTGAGAGCAGGTCTTCGGCCTCAATCCTCACCTGGCGGGTGTTGGCGTCTGCCGAAGCCGAAGCCGAAGGCGGTGCCGTGTCGCGTTTCACCTCGACGGCCTGCACCTCCGACACGTTGCCTGCCGCGTCCGTTGCCCTGAACTGCAGGCTGTGAACCGCATCGGAGTCGATGACGACGGGATCCGCGTACGCTGCCCACTCGCCATCACCCGCCTTCACCTCGATTACGGGGAGTCCATCGCGATTGTCGACGGCGGTTGCCGTCACCGTGACATCGGCCGTGTACCAGCCGCCGGACGGCGCCAGCGGATCGACGGCCGTGGCCAGCAGCGGCGCCTCGACGTCTGGAACGTCGACGGCACTCGCCTCGAAGACCTGCCACTCCTTGATGCCGAGGCTGCCCTCGCCCGAGACCTCGCCCCTTGCTTCGAGCACCGCCCTCAGTCTGGTCGTTGTCACCTCGTCGAAGGTCACCGAGTTGAAGGTGTCGACCTCTGTGCCGTACGCCGAGGCGCCTGCCACGTTTGCCCACTCACCGTCGGTTCCGGCGTCGGCGTCCCACCACTGCAGCTTCCACTTGCTCGGAACGGCGATTCCGATACCGGCTTCGTCGAGGTTCTCCACGAAATACAGGCCGGACTCGTCGACGGTGACCGGTTCGGTCCAGTCGTACTGCACCCACTGCTGGCCGATCTCTGGCCAGGCGCCCCAGACATTGACATTGTCGTTCGGCGTCACATCTCCGGATGCCGTTGGTGCGACGTCGTCATTCAACCCGGCGACGGAGTTCCAGCCGGCGGTGACGGATGCCGTCGGTGTCGCCAGCAGGGCAACGTTGCGACGGTGATTGCCGTCGGTCTCCGGCACGACCACTTGTACTTCTTGGCTGACGTTGCCTGCGGCATCGCTCGCCCGGAAAGTGACGGTCGTCTCGCCGAGTCCGACGAGCACAGAACGAGTGTACGGCGTCCACTCTGTTGCGTCCGCAACCCGGTACTCGATCGACTCCAGCCCTGACAGCGTATCGCTCGCGGTCGCCTTGACGGTGCGGGCGACGGCGTCAGGAACGGGTGTGACGACGGGAGCCGTCGCGTCGATTTTGAACGCGAGCTCCTTCTCGCTCGAAACATTGCCCGCCGCGTCCGTGGCACGCACCCGCACAGTGTGGTCTCCGTCTCCCGAGACGACGATATCCGTGTATGTGGACCACTCGCCACCGTCGACGCCCACCTCGATCATCGGGGCGGGGTCCGCATTGTCGGTCGCTGAGACAGTGATGGAGACGTCGGCGGTGTACCAGCCGGAGGCAGGGACGGAGGCGTCAGGCTGCAGGGTCACGACGGGCTTCGTCGTGTCTTCCCCGCCAGGTCCACCTGAGCCGACATTGACCGTCGCGACGGCGCCGACCGGGGAGTTCTCCACGGTGCCGGCGACGGTGAAGCTTCCGTCCGTGGCGTAGTCGGCCGGGTCGATGTCTTCCCAGGCGACGGGAATGCCGCTGGAGCGCGACCCGTCGTTGTACTGCACGGTCACGGTGCCGGGGAGCTGGGGCGCGACACCGGCACTCGTCGTGACCGCCACAGGGTCGACGGTATTGATCTGGCCGGGTGGGGTCGCCCGCACCCACACGGTGGCGGTGGCCGGCAGCGGTGAGCCATCGACGATTCCGAGCACGGGGAAGCTCCCTTCCGCAGCAACCTGCTCCGCCGCGATCGGCGGCCAGGCGACGGGAAGCTGGGCACGGGAACCGTCTGAGAAGACTCCGGTCACGGTCGTCGGCAGCACGGGGACCTCGTCGACACCTGTGCGCACGTCGATCGGCTCGATCGAGTCTGGCGCGACGGCGAAGACCTCCCACTCGCTGACGGCGACTCCCGCGTACGGCTCGCCTCCCGTGCCCGGGCCGGCCGCGCTGAGGATGAGGCGCAGCTTGGTCGTTGATACCGCGTCGAAGGTGACGGAGTTCGGTTCGGTGCGCTCGATACCGTACTCTTCCGGGTTTTCCACATCGACCCAGGTTGCGCCGTCCCAGTACTGGGCCTTCCAGCTTTTCGGGATGTTGACGCCGGCGCCCGATGCCGCGTTGTTGCCCTGGTCTCCCCAGAAGCTCACCGACATCGAGCCGACCCGCACGGGGTTCTGCCAGTCATACTGCAGCCACCGCGTTGCCGGTCGTTCTCCTGACCAGGTGCCCCAGAGTTCAGTTTGGGCCCCGCCGGAGTGCAGGATGGTGCCGTTGTTCACCGCGTTCACGTCGTTCCAACCCGCGGTGAATTCTCCGGTCGGTGTTGCAGAGGATGCCACGTTCGTACCGCCGGTTGCGACATCGCCGAGTACGACGATGTCCTTCGTGCTGGTCAGCTCACCGTCTGTCGCGGTGAGCCCGAGCGTGTACTCGCCTGCGGTCGTGAACCGGGCGATGGTCGTCGCAGAGGATGGGTCGTCGAAAACGGCGACGCCATCCTGCGGCGCGGAGACGACCGACCACTCGCTAACGAGCGCGTCGCCCGGGAGCCCGTCATCTTTGACCGTGCCGATCAGGCGCGCCTGACCAGACGCAACGAACCCGGAGTCACGCCAGGCGCCGACGTGGGGTGCCTGGTTGGTCGATGCCGGCGCTTCGACGCCGGTGTTGAACACCTGCACTTCCTTGATTCCCGTCGTGGACCCGGCGGCGTGTGTCGACGTGACACGTACCTTGCTGGCCGTGACCGCCGGAAACTGCGCCCGGTTGAAGTTACCTTGCGGGTAGACCGGCGTTCGCGCCTGGGCCGGGATCGGTGCCCAGTCAGAACCGTCGAAATACTCGAGTGTGTAGACGGACGGCTCCGCATAGCCCTGCACGGTCGCCGTCGACGACGACGTGTAAAAGTACGTGCGGATGTCATCGATCGGCTGCGGGGAACCGAGATCGATCTCGAGGCTGTCCGTGGCATTCGGCGACCCGGCCGAGCCCCAGAATGGTTCGTTGATCGTTGTGCCGTTCACGGCTCCTGCTGGTGCACGGCCATCTGCCGAGAACGTGGCCGTCGCCGTCTTTCCTGCCGCGAGGTTCTGTGAACCGACGCTGGCAGGGTCGATGTCGGCACCGGCCTTGGAGAACAGGTCGACGACACGGTCGGATGCCGCAAAGCTCACGTCTTCCGGTGCGTCGACGGTTGCCGTCGTGCTGGTGCTGACAGTCACATCTGACGGTGCTTCGACCTCCCCCGTTGCCGGGTCGTAGACCACGTGGGCCAACTGGTCGACGGTGAAGGCGAGCTCGCCGTCGAGGAACACGGAGTAGCCCTCAGGGACAGCGTCGCCGTAATACCGTTCGCCGCCCGGCTGGTCCCAGGTGATCGTCAGGTCCTTGTCACGGTATTTGATGTTGTTCGCCGTGAAGTGGTCCCAGTCGATGTCGACGGGGTCGAGTTCGACCTTGCCGTCACTGCGCGGGCGCAGGCCCATCGCATCCTCGATCATGGTGAAGTTCGTCGCCCCGAGGATCGTGTGGTGGATCCAGGAGCGGTAGCCGATGTTCTGCGGATCGGCCGACCCGTCAGACCAGAACTCGTTCTGGTCTGGCAGACGGTTGTCACCGTCGTTCTCGTAATGCGACCAGGCGTTCCAGTAGAGGAGTTTTTTGTACCACTCGGCGTCGATGTACTCGGTCGGGTAGTCCCGGAGCACACTCGAGAGCATGCGGAACGTCACCGTGGAGTTGATGACGGAGAAGTTGTTGCTTCCCGGTCCGCCGTACTCGGCCTGGTCTGCCTGGTTCGCCGTGTAGAACGGGAAGATCGGGTACTCGTCGTCGTCCGCGAACAGGCGGAGCGCCTCGGTGTAGTCGTCGTTGTAGTCGTCGTCTCCCGGCTTCGGCATCAGGCCGACGCTGAACGGGTAGTAGTTGTTGATCTCCTTCCACTTGGCCAGCTGACCGTCACTGGTGAAGCGGTGCTTCAGGAGGTTCTCGTCTGAATCCCAGAGGAGCTCGACGACCTTGTCCTTGATGTTCTGCGCGAACGCGTCCATCTCATCGGCTTTCGCCGTGTCGCCGGCGAGCCGATACGCCTCTGCCGACGCCTTCGCATTCGAGTACAGGTAGGCGTTCTCCGCCCGGTCCATGGAGGCGTTCGGGCGCTCGTGGAACGACACCGCATCGGCGTCGTTTCCGGTCATCGCACCCCAGTTGTAGTCGATGAGCCCGCTGTCGTCTGTGTCGTAGGCGTCGATGAGGCCCTTGACGTCGTACTCGGCGTACTCCGCAAGGTTCTGGGCGATCGCCGGCGGTCCGCCGTGCAACTGGTAGGAGCGCCAGCCGGCCTCTGAGATGTACTGCGTGTAGCTGTTGCTCCAGTTGGCCGGGTCACCCGGGTTGTCGACGTATTTGTAGCTCTTCGACGTCTCGCCTGCCGATACCCATGGGCCATAGGAGTAAATGGGGTCCCTGAAGTACTTGAGGTCGTCGATGAACATGCCGGCGGTTAGCACGATGGCGTTGTTGTAGCCGAGAACACCCTCCATCGAAGTCGGGAACTGGTAGTCGTTGCCAGGGATGTTCGCATCGAGGAAGTTGAACCGCATCAGCCACCAGCGGTAGAACAGCGTCTTGTCAATGTTGTCCTCAGGGGTGTCGAGGTACGGCACGTTGTCTGCCCACCACGCGTTGTACGCGGTGACGTGCGCGGTGTACGCCTCGACCGGTGCCGTCGCCCTGATCGCGTCGTACTCTGTGCGCGACTCTGCGATCTCCGACGTGACAAAACCGAGCTGCACCTTCGTGGAGGCCGACCCGCCTGCCGGCACGTCGAGCGTCGCCGTGAGGCTTCCGCCATCGGGTACGAAGCCGTCGCCGGAGAAGCGCGGGAAGATCGTGGTCAGCTTGTTGAACGCCGTAACTGCACCGGTCAGTTCTTCGCCCTCGACAATCGACGCGTACGGCGACGTGGCCCGGAGCTTCACGCTTCTCGCGGCATCCGTCGACACCACATCGAGATCGGTGACCGCGACGTTGGCGTCTGTGATGTACTTCGTCTGGATGACCTGGATGCCGCGTGCAGCGTTGTTGTGCACGCTGCGCCAATAGCTTGGGGTCTGCTTGCGTGCCGCGGTGTCTTCCGTCAGCGAGACGGCTTCACCGTCGACGGATGCCGTGATCGAGTATGCACCGCGGTTGTCGATCGACTCCCAATAGGCGACCTGGCCCCCGAAGCCGAGGGTGGCAGGGGAGTGCTCCTTCATGAACACGGCACGACCCCTGGTGAACAGCCACTGGTTGTTGTCACCGTGGCTGCCGTCTGTACCGGTGCGAGCGAGCATCTCGTCGAACCAGAAGTCATTGTCAGTCGTCGCACCCGCGCCCTGCGCGACATCTTCGTCGAAGATCGCCTGCAGTTGACTGTGCGGGTTGTAATCGACTCCAGTGGCGGGAACCGGATTCTCGCTGCCGGTGAAGACCGGATACCCGACGTCCTCGTTCGGAGTCGCAACTGCGGGCGACGACATCAGGAGGGAACCGGTCACCGCCGCTGTCAACCCGATTGCCAGTGCGGACCGCAGTCCGCGAG
Organism: Glaciibacter superstes DSM 21135; assembly: GCF_000421145.1. Lineage (GTDB taxonomy): Bacteria > Actinomycetota > Actinomycetes > Actinomycetales > Microbacteriaceae > Cryobacterium > Cryobacterium superstes. Next base: position 187,666 of record NZ_ATWH01000004.1, read on the forward strand.
CCTTGTGTGCGGTCCTCGTGTACTTCAACGCCACCAGTTCATACCTCTCGCCATTGAGCCAGACACTCTTGCTGAGGAACGTTACCGATGCCGTGATGTTTTACGCAAGCCTTTTCGGAATGTTTCGGAAATGTCCGCGCTATAGCCCTGCTTTCGGCCTGGATTGGGCGAAAACCAGGGATACATACTTTTCTCGTACTGCTCACTGCCGCTGCGTGGGCAGCGCAATGCGACGACGGGGCGCCCACCGGGGTAGCGTTGGAGCCGCCATGTCAAACAAACTCACGCCGCATCCGGGCGTTCCGATCGAAAGCCCGACCGACGAACGCATCAAGGCCGCCGTCGACCACTACGGTGAGTCCGCTGTCATCGACAGCGCCATCGCGCTGCTCCGCGCGAAGAATGCCGGCAAGGACTTCCTGCTCTACGCCGGCGGGCGACACGCGCTCGGCATCCTGGAAGGCGCCCCCGCCCTGTACTGGCCTGAACTCTGGGGTGCGCGCACCTTCCTGCACGTCTGGGGCGAGAACGCGGCCCCGTATGTCGTCGTCGGCCTCACCAACCAGGCCTGGCGGGTGCGCGAGATGTGCGCGAAAGTCATCCTGCTCCGGGGCCTCCAGGTCGCGCCCAAGCTGGTCAGATTGACGACGGATGAGGTCCCGCGCGTTCGCGTCGCCGCCCTGAACGCCCTCGCAGCGCAAGGCACCGCCGAGCACCTGCCCACCATCGAACAGCGACTGCGCGACCCAGACAAAGACGTGCGCCGCGCGGCGCAGCAGGCCCGTGACCTCCTGACATCCCGAGTCGGCGGCACCTCCGACGCCGGTTCTGCCGACACCGAGGGCGACACGTCTGCCAGCACAGATAACACAGACAGCACCGTCAGCACCGTCAGCACCGACAGCACCGACAGCACCGAAGCCTGACCGGCGCACCATGACCGAGCGCGCCGCGAACAAGCCCGCCGCATACCAGGGCGCTGAGTACCAGCGCGCTGAGTATGAGCGTTATGTTGCCATCGGCGACAGTTTCACCGAAGGTGTCGGCGATGAACTCGGCGACGGCCAGGTGCGCGGCTGGGCCGACCTGGTGGCCTTCGGGCTCGCGAGTGCGGCGACAGTGCCGCCCACCTACGCGAACCTCGCCATCCGTGGCAAGCTGCTCGCACCGATCGTGACCGAACAACTCGAGCCGGCCCTTGCGCTCGGCCCCGACCTGCTCAGCATTTGCGGCGGCGGCAACGACCTGATGCGCCCGAAGGTGGCGATCTCGTACATCGTCGACCTGCTGATGCGCGTCGTGGATCGCGCCGGAGAGCAGGGCACCCACGTCATCATGCTGAGCGGCGCCAACCCGTCTGCGCACCTGCCGATGGGCTCGCTCATGCAGCGCAGGGGCGACCAGCTGGCGGCCGCGGTGCGCCCCCTGTTCGCCGGCAAGGGGATGCCCGGGGTCACTTTTGTAGACAACTGGGCTGACACCGAACTCGGGCAGCGTCGCTTCTGGTCGGCCGACAAACTACACCTGAACGCCCGCGGGCACACCCGAGTTGCCGCCCATGTGCTCGAAGCGCTCGATGTGCCGGTGCCCGGGGAATGGGGCGCTGGAGCGACGGCCGAGGCCCCTTCAGACGAGCGGGTGCAGGGCACTCTCGCCTACTACCGCGAGTTCGTACTGCCGTGGATCGGCCGTCGGCTGACCGGCCGCTCGTCTGGCGACGGCCGCCCTCCGAAGCGCCCGGAGCTCACGCCGGTCGACCTCGGCTGAGCCGACGTCTCCGACCAGACGCGCGAAGACATCAAGGAATGGCCACCTGTCATCGAGAACATCAGCATCTGACGGCGTTTCGGGCGTTCTTGCTGTATTCGCGGGCGACGGGCGGCCGGACGCACCACGGGAGCACGAAGGCCGCGCGGAACCCCGCGCGGCCTTCGTCATTCCGCGTGGAAGCGGAGAGTTCGAGTGCTAGACGCTCTTCCTGCCAGAGATGGACCGGAGGAGGAACATGATGACCGCGATGATCGCGAGCACGATTCCCACCCAGAGGAGGAATTGCAGCGACTCGACCAGTCCACCGGTGATCAGAAGCACGACGGCAACGACGGCAACGATGATGAGCAGGAGGTTCATAATGGCGACCTTTCTTCTCGCGGGGAGATCCCCGTTTGTTTCCGAGCCTATCCCCCATCTGGGTGCCGCGTCGGAGTGTGGGCGCACCCCTTTCGATTCCGAGCGCACACGGGTAAGATCGCCACTATATGGGGGTGCGCCCCGTGAAATCGCCCTTAGGTCTCATCGAGGAGGCCCGGACGAGGCGAGATCGAAGCACTCCCTGCCGGGGGTGGGTTATCGTCGGGGTAGCCCTCCCCACCGTGTGCCTGCGCTTGCCCCGCGTCACACCCTCCTGAGCCGCGTGCGCCTCAGCCGCGTGACGCGGTCGCGTCGCGTCGCGTCGCGTGCAGTGCAGTGCAGGCCAGTCGGGCATCCGCAGCCAGCGGAGGCCCGAGTCAGCGGGAGGTGTCACCCCAGGACTGCGATTCGCCCGCGTGCGCGCGAACCTGCGGGACGCCCCAGGGGTTGTCATCGCGCAGTGGCTCCGGCAGCAGCGCCTGTGGTGCGCTCTGGTACGCGACCGGCCGCAGGAACCGGCTGATGGCCGCTGTCCCCACCGAGGTGCTGCTGTCGTTGGTCGTCGCCGGCCACGGTCCGCCGTGCTGCTGCGCCGGAGTCACCGCGACACCGGTCGGCCAGCCACCGAACAACACGCGTCCGGCGTGCTCGGTGATCCAGCCGACCAGGCTGCGGAGCGCTGGCGAGTCCTCGCCGTCCCCCACATGCACGGTGCCGGTCAGGTTGCCCTCGAACAACGCATCGGCGGTCGGAGCCAACTCGGCCTCGTCGTCGTACTCGACCACGACGGACAGCGGCCCGAAAGCCTCCTCAGCGAGAGTGTCGCGGTGCGCAACCAGGTCGCCGGCGCTCACACTCACCAGCGTCGGTGTCGCCCAGCCCTGGCCGTCTTCGTCGATGCGCAACGCACCTTCCGAGATCACGCGAACGCCCGCAGTGCCCAGGATGCTGTCGCGCCGTTCGCCGTAGCCACGCGCGATTCCGGGGTTCAACAGTCGGTGTTCTGCAACCGCCGCCGCCCTGGTGGCCAGCCCATCGTCCAGGCCGTGGCCGGTCGGAACGAACAGGAATCCCGGCTTGGTGCAGAGCTGCCCGGCGGAGCCCGCCACGCTGGCGACGAAGCCGTCGGCGATCGCCTCAGCTCCGGCGCCTAGTGCGGCACTCGTGACGAATGCCGGGTTCACGCTGCCGAGCTCCCCGTAGAACGGGATCGGCGTCGGTCGCGCTGCCGCGATGTCGGCGAGGAGACGGCCGGCCCTGATCGAGCCGGTGAAGCTACCGGCCGCGATGCGCGGATCCTTCAGCATCAGGACGCCGGCCTGCTGGCCGAAGATCAACTGCAGCACGCCGGCGGGGGCACCGGCACCTTCGAGGGCGTCGGCCACAACGGCAGCTGTGCGCTCCGAGAGCCTCGGGTGCCCTGAGTGCGCCTTGACGATCACCGGGTTGCCTGCCGCGAGCGCGGCGGCGGTGTCGCCGCCCGCCACCGAGAACGCGAACGGAAAGTTGCTGGCGGAGAAGTTCAACACCGGCCCGACCGGAATCAGGTAGCGCCTGAGGTCTGGACGCACCCCGAGGGCGAATGCGTCATCAGCCTCGTCGATGCGCACGTCGAGGTACTCCCCGTCGACGATGGTGTCGGCAAAGAGTCGCAGCTGCACCGCCGTACGGGTCAGCTCCCCGTTCAGGCGGGCCTCCGAGAGCCCCGTCTCGGCCATCGCGATGTCGACCAACTCTGCCTTGTCGGCGACCAGCGCATCCGCCGCCGCGACCAGCGCCCTGGCCCGGTCGCGAGGTGACGTGCCTGCCCAGGCCGGTGCGGCATCCGTCGCCAGCCGGGCGATGCGGTCCAATTCTTCCGGCGAAGTGGTGGCTGGCGTGGTGGGGGTCGGGGTCTGCGCGTTCATGGTGCTCCTTTAGAACTGGAATCCGGTGGGAAAGGGGTCTGAGGGGTCGAGCAGGTATTGGCCGATGCCGGTGACCCAGGCCCGACCGGTGATGGTTGGCACCACGGCCGGGATGCCGTCGACGGTGGTCTCCCTGATCAGGCGACCGGTGAATCGTGAGCCGATGAAGGATTCGTTCACGAAGTCGGTGTCGAGGGCGAGCTCGCCGCGTGCCCAGAGCTCCGCCATGCGGGCAGAGGTTCCGGTGCCGCAGGGCGAGCGGTCGAACCAGCCGGGGTAGATCGCCATGGCGTGCCGGGAATGCTCGGCCGTCGACCCAGGCGCGATGAACTCGACGTGGTGGCAGTGGTCGACGCCATCGATGAACGGATGCCGCGGAGGGTTCGTCTCGTTGATCGCCTCCATGATCGCCAGGCCCGCGGCACTGATCGCCTGCTGCGCCGATCGGTGGAACGGCAGGCCGATCGCGTCGAGGTCGACCATGGCGTAGAAGTTGCCGCCGAATGCGAGACTGTACCCGATGGTGCCGTAACCGGGAACATCGACGGTGTCGTCGAGCCGAACGCTGAACGATGGGACGTTCTCGATCGTGACGGAGTCCGCGTGGCCGTCGCTGACGGCGACCCGGGCGATGACCAGACCGGCCGGGGTGTCGAGGCGAATCTCCGTGACCGGCTCGACGACCTCGACCATTCCGGTTTCGACCAGGACGGTGGCGACACCGATGGTTCCGTGACCGCACATGGGCAGGCATCCGGAGACCTCGATATACACGACGCCCCACTCGGCGTCGGGCCTGGTCGACGGCTGCAGGATCGCGCCGCTCATGGCCGCGTGCCCCCGCGGCTCGTTCATGAGCAGCAGACGGATGTCGTCGAGATGCTCCATGAAATACAGTCGCTTCTCGTTCATGGTGGCGCCCGGAATCACTCCCACGCCTCCGGTGACGACCCTGGTGGGCATCCCCTCGGTGTGCGAGTCGACCGCGGTGAACATCCGCTTGGAACGCATACTGCCATCCTCTCAAGAACTCATAGGACTTGGCGCAGGGGTTGCGCCGCTGCGCGGCCACCCGCATCGCCACAGTGACCTTTCCGGTCGAGTGCGCCCGTTCCGCCGGTCACTCTCGACCGGAAAGGTCACTCTCGCACGGCGTTACGCGGCGGTGGCGCGGCGACTGGCGATGTAGTCGAGTGCCTTCTTGGTGTCGGCGCGCACCTGGGCATCCTGCTCGGCGCTCAGCGGACCACGCGGCGGGCGGGTGACGCCACCATAGCTGGCGCCGGCCAGGTCGATCGAGAGCTTGATCGCCTGCACGAACTCGACCTTGGTGTCCCAGCGGAAGACCGTGATGAGGTGCCGGTACAGCTCAAGCGCTTCGGCGATGTTGCCGGCCTTGACCTGGTCGTAGATCTCGACGGCTTCCTTGGGGAAGGCGTTCGGGTAGCCAGCGAACCAGCCGTCGGCGCCGACCACGAGTGACTCGAAGAGCAGGTCGTCCGAACCGCAGATGACGTCGATGTCGCAGAGTTCCTTGATCTCCAGCACCCGGCGCACATCGGTGGAGAACTCCTTGACCGCGACGACCTCCGGGATTTCGGCGAGCCGGGCGATCAGCTGAGGAGAGAGGTCGATCTTGGTGGAGAACGGGTTGTTGTAGACCATGATCGGCAGGCCAACCTCGGCCACCTTTGCATAGTGTTCGACGATTTCATCGTCGTTGGACTTGTAGATGGTCGGCGGCAGCAACAACAGGCCGTCTGCTCCGTCTTCCTTGGCGTATTCGGCCCAGCGCTTGGCAGCATGCCATCCGGTGCCGTGCACGCCGGCGATGACAACGCCGCGGCCGTCAACGGCTTTCACGGCGACCTGGATCACCTTGCGACGTTCGTCGTCGGTGAGCGCCTCATATTCGCCGAGGGATCCGTTCGGACCGACCCCGCGGCATCCATTGTTCATCAACCAGTCGCAGTGCTCGGCGAACTTGTCATAATCGACGGCCAGGCCGGCGGGCGCCGATGAGTCCTCTTTAAAGGCGAGGGTGGTGGCGACGATGACGCCGCCGAGGTCGAATTGCGTGCTCATTTCGGTCCTTTCAATGGAACGGGGTGTTGGGATGCTGGGTCGGGGTGAGCTGGGTCGGCGAGTTCGCCGAGTCTGATGGGCGCCGCGATCGGCCTGCGGTCGGTGCTGACGCCGTCGGTGAGTCCGGCATCGCCGACCCGGTCGGCGAGCAGCGCCTCGATCGTGCGTCCGCAGATGCGGCCCTGGCAGATGCCGAGGCCGGCGCGGGTGCTGAGCTTCAGCGCGCGAAGGGAGCGCGAGCCGGTCGCATCCGTTGCCCGGCACAGCGTGCCGTAACTGACCTCTTCACAGCGGCAGACGATGGTGTCGTCGGTGAGCATCGCCGGCCAGCCGTCACGGATGCCGTGGGCAGCTTCGATGCGCCGCGCGAATCCCCGGAACGTGCGGCGGCGCCGAACGGCCGAACGCACCTCGGTGTCGGCAGCGAGACCACCGGCAGCCGCGTGCCCGGCGATCTGCCCCTCGGCGAGGGCGAGGTCGACTCCGCCGATGCCGGTGATCTCGCCCGCCGCGAACACGCCGTGCACGTTGGTGTGCTGGCTGTCGTCAACCTGCACGAAGCGTTCCGCGGTGAGTTCGCAGCCGGCCGCGATGGCCAGCTCGAGTCGCGGCGTGAAGCCGTGGCTGACGCAGACGGCGTCGACCTCGATACGCTGCTTGGTGCCGGGGATCGGCGCCCAGTCCGGTGTGACCGCGGCGATGGTCACAGCCTCAACCCGGTCGGTTCCGTGCGCAGCGACAACGGCGCGGCCGAGCCGGTACGGGATGCGATGACGGAGGTGGCCGGCCAGGTAGCCGGCGAGTTCTGTGCCCTTGCCTGCGGCGCCGGCCAGTTCCCACGGCTTCGGCAGCCAGCCGCGCACCAGTGCAGGAACCCGATTGGCCTCGTACACGCCCACCACGTCTGAGCCGGTGTTCGCCAAGGAGGCGGCGACCGGCAGCAGGAACGGCCCTGCCCCGGAGACGACGACCCGCTGGCCGACGGCGAGGCGCTCTCCTTTGGCGAGAGCCTGCGCTGCGCCGCCGGTGAAGACTCCGGGGAGGTCCCAGCCGGGGAAGGGAAGCGTGCGGTCGTGTGCGCCGGTGGCGAGCACGATGGCGTCTGGCGTGAGCACCAGGCGCCGGCGCCCTGTGCCGTCTGGCTCGCCGACGACAACGTGAACCGCGAGGTGCGCGGCGCCGGCACTCGTGCTGTCGGGCTCGATGGCCCACACCTGGGCGCCGCGGATGACGCGGCATCCGTCGTCGGACAGGACCGTCTCACTGAGTTCGCGGAATTTCACCCAGCCGTGGTGCAGCATCCGTTCGTTCGCCGACGGGCGCTCTGGCGGAAGGTGGCGCCAGAACTGGCCGCCGAGCTGGTCTGAGGAGTCGAGCATGGTGACGGATGCGCCGCGAGCGCGGGCAGCGCGGGCGGCGGCGAGCCCGGCGGGGCCGGCTCCGATCACGAGCACGTCAGTTCGTGAGGTGTTCATGCCGCATCACCTGCCGGCGCGGCAGGGAGTTCGTCGTGCTGGGTGACGACCGCGTCGCCGTCACGCGCGCGACGCTGGCAGGCGCGCACATCGCGCTGGCCGTTGACCTCGACCAGGCAGTCATAGCAGACGCCGATTCCGCAGAACACTCCGCGTGGAGCGCCGTGCACGGAGGTACGCCGGAAGCGGAGGGTTCCGCTGGCGAGGATAACCCCGGCCAGGCTCTGGCCCATGGCACCGGTCGCCGGAACTCCGTCGACGGTGATCGTGACGGGCGCGGGCGCTGTCGGCTTGATCGGGTCATTCTGAAACGGGAGGATTCGTGACGTCATCAGGCCACCGCGTCTCTGGGCGCGGCATTGCTGGCTACCGCATCTCCGGCCGCCGCCGAGAGGTGAGAGGCGAGGGATGCGCGCCCCACTGAGAACGGTGCAGCGTCGATGGCGGGATCCGCCCCCAGCATGAGGTCGCGAATGAGTTCCGCGGTAGCGAGGCTGAGGCCGATGCCTGCGCCTTCGTGACCGGTCGCGTGCCAGAGCCCAGGCATCCGTGGGTCTTCACCGATCACGGGCAGGTGGTCCGGCATGAACGGGCGGAATCCGCCGTAGCTACGCATGACGGCGGCATCGGCGAGGAACGGGAACAGGCGGATCGCCTTCGCGGCGATTCCGCTGAGCGCGTCCACGCGCATCCGCGAGTCGAAGCCGACCTGCTGCCGGGACGATCCGATCAGCACGGTGCCGGATGCCGTCGATTCGACGACGCTCGAGGTCTGCAGGGCGCTGTCATCCGAGCCCACGGCTCCGACGTAGTCCGCGTCGTAAACCTTGTGGAAGATGCGGTGTCGCATGCGTGTGGTGACCAGGAGCTCGCCGCGCCGGGGGCGTACTGGCAGGGGCGCACCGAGCATGCGTGCCACCTCGCCAGACCACGGGCCGGCAGCAATAAGGATGCGCTCAGCTCTGATGTGACCGGCCGGCGAGCCGATTCCGATGAGTACTCCGGAGGAGTCATGCACCGGGCCGAGAACAGGTGTGTTCTCGAGCACTCGTGCCCCGAATCGCCTGGCGGAGGCGATCAGGGCTTCCGTGGCGATGGCGGGCTGCACCTGGGCGTCTTCTGGGTAGTGCACGGCGGCCTCGGCGAGTGGACCCAGGTCGGGTTCGAGTCGGCGAGCCTCGTCTGGCTCGATCACGCGGGCGTCGACACCGGCGCCGCGCTGGCTGGCCGCGAAATCGAGAAGCGCCTGCGCGCCGGAGCCAGTCGTGGCGACGACCAGACCGCCTTTCGGGTCGTACTCGACGGAGGGGAAGGCGTCGCCGAGTTGCTCGGTGAGGTCTGAGACAGTCTGTTTCCAGAGTGAGGTCGCGTATTGCGCGAGAACCAGTTCGTGTCCAGGGCCTTTGTCCGAGACGAGAAGGTTTCCCTCGCAGGCGGAGGAGGTGCCGCCTGCGACCGTGCCGCGATCGACGACGGTGACGTCGAAGCCGGCCATCGCGAGGGCGCGAGCACAGGCGGCACCGATGATGCCGGCACCGACGATCAGCACACTGCTCGCCATGCTCGCTCCTCCGCCCCCTCGCCCGATCAATAATATGTTACATACCATAGCGGATTCACGGTGGTTTGCGCTATGCGCCCATCTTCCTCGTGTGCACGGTTGTTGCGGCACCAACTCCTGGCGCTCAAAAATGCACTGGGCACCCGCAATTGCGGTTGCCCAGAACATTTTCGGGTGCCAGCGGCGCAGCGCTACTGGCTACCAGGTGACGGATGCCGCGTCCGCGTCCGCGCGCACGCACACGTTCCCGGTGCGTGGCAGGCCCTCGAGCGCGGCGGAGCCCAGCAGCACGATCGGCAGTCGGGTGCCGTACACCTCGGCCGCGGCGAGCGCGCCGAGCACCACGATCGCGTCCCGCGACGACAACACGATCGCCGCAGGTGCCACCCCCGCGCGCACCTGCTCCGCAATGACACTCGACGACGAACTCGACCCCCGCGATGCGCTCATCACCAGCACCCGGCCAGCCAGGGAGATACCGTGCTGCGGGTGGTGCACGTCGGTGATCACGGCGGTGGCGATGTCGGTGCCACCCCAGAACGACAGCGGCTCGTCGAGCCAGAGCACCTCACCGCATCCGTCTCCTTCGCAGAGCATCTGCGCTCTCACACCTGCCTCAGCACCAGCCACCGCTTCATCGCCAGTCACCGCCTCAGTGCCAGACGGCTTCATCGCGGATCACCCGCCCCGCCCGCGCCGACGCGATGCACTCGTCGATCGAGCCGAGCACCACATCGATACCCATGTTCGCCGGCGCGTACCAGGCCCACTTGCCAGAGGTTGTCATCGCCGTGCGCACCGTCTCCGAGAGGATCGGCACCAGGTACGTGCAGGTGTCGACGACGAGCTTCGCACCCGCTTGTTCGCAGAGTTGCGCGAAGCCGGCCTCTCGCGCCAGGGCCAGCACGTCACGCGACGTCGAGATCCACACCGTGCACGACGGATGGAACGGCTCACCATCACGAAGCACGTCGGCCAGCTTGGCGAACTCACTGAGCGAGAAGTGGGGCGTGCCGATCGACACCGCATCGAGACGGTCGCCGACCGTCGCCGTGGTGAGGTCGTCGCGTGCCGCACGCAGCGTGTCGGCGGTGAGCGAGATCCGCGGCAGATCGGGCGCGGGCCAGTCGGCGCCAGCCGCCACCGCCTCCGGCGTCACCCCGGCCACATGGAACAACGCCACTCCCCCGCTGGACGCCGCCGTCGCACCGAGTGCTTTGAGCCGATCCTCGTCTGCCACCTCTGAATCGATGCCGGTGAGGATGCACACCCGCTCGCCGACCGTTTTCCCCACGGCGAACCCGAGCGCGGCCCACGCGGCATCCGAGTCGAGCACGCGGGTCGGGATGCCGGAGCAGTCGAGCTCGAGCGTCGGCACGCGGTTCGCCGTCACGTGCAGGCCGGCATACGGCACCCGTCCGGTTATCGCAGCGCAGACATCCGCAAAATCGCCGTACCGCGCGGTGCGAGCGCCCAGTGCCGAGTTGGCGAACACGATCGCGTTCGATTCGGCCCAGGCAACGTCGGTGCCGAAGGCCGGGCGGTCGGCCAATTGGTACGGCGCGCAGGTCCATGTTGCCCGTGCCCCCATGGCCACGTAAGCGTCCATCAACCGCTTCGCCGCCGCCGTCTCGTCCGGATCCAGGCGAACAAGCCCCGGATGCATGAGGTCAAGCGAGCTGACATTCAACGTCGTCGGAACACTCACCGAAGCGCCCAACTCCGCCAGCTTCTCGGCAAAATCCAGCCCGGCCTGCCCGTGGTAGAGGCATCCGTCGATGTGGGCAGACTCCACGTCGATCAGCCGCGGCGCCTGCGAAACTTTGGCCAGCGCCACGATCAGGCGCATGGCCATGGCGACGGCCGGCCCGCGCTCACCGGCGAGCTTCGCTTCATCTTCACCGGAGAGCTCGAGGTGAACGGGCTCGATCAACCCAACTGCCGCCGGCGGGTCCGTCATCACGCGCCGAGGTAGGCGTCGATGATGCGCGGGTCTGCGAGCAGATCGTCCGCCTTCCCCTCCATCGTCGTCACGCCGTCCTCGATGACGTAGGCGCGATCGGTGACCTTCAGTGCGGCACGCGCGTTCTGCTCGACCAGCAGCACCGTGGTGCCCTGGTCGCGAATCTCGCTGATGACCTGCATCACCTGGGCGACGATCAACGGGGCGAGCCCCATCGACGGCTCGTCGAGCATCAGCATCTTCGGCCCCGCGATGAGACCCCGTCCGATGGCCAGCATCTGCTGTTCACCACCGGAAAGCGTTCCGCCCTGCTGAGCACGACGCTCGGCGAGCAGTGGCAGCAGTTCGTACACGTGCTCAATGCGCTTGGCGACCACGGAGCGGTCTTTGACCAGATAGCCGCCGAGTTGCAGGTTCTCCAGCACGGTCAGCGTGCTGAAGATACGGCGCCCCTCCGGCACATGGATCAGGCCGGCCCCGACAACGTTCCACGGCTGCGCCTTGGAGATGTCGGCGCCATTGAAGGCGATCTTTCCGGAGTGCGCCTTTACCAGGGCGGATGCCGTCGACAGGGTGGTCGTCTTGCCGGCACCGTTGTTGCCGAGCAGCGCCACGATCTCGCCCTCGTCGACCCGCAGGCTGATGCCGCGCAGTGCCTGCACCTTGCCGTAGAACACCTCGACGTTGTCGAATTCGAGCATCGCCATCAGGATTCCACCTCCTCGTCCTTGCCGAGGTACGCCTCGATCACCGCGGGGTTCGCCTTCACTTCTGCTGGTGTGCCCTCGGCGATCTCGTGCCCGAAGTTCATCACCACGATCCGTTCAGACAACTCCATCACCAAACCCATGTCGTGCTCGATCAGCACGATGGCGGTGCCCAGGTCACGGATGCGCCGGCACAAGGAGAGCAGACCCTGCTTTTCCGTGTAGTTCAGTCCGGCGGCCGGCTCATCGAGCAGGAGGACACCCGATTTTCGGGCCAGGGCTCTCGCGATCTCGACCTGCTTCTGCTGGCCGTATGCGAGGTTGCGAATCGGCACACCGCGCGGCCCGGTGTAGCCGACGAAGTCAAGCCAGCGGTGCGCCTCGTCGGTGTAATGCGCCTCGCTCCGTTTGAACCGGGGAGTGTGAAAGATCGCATCCGCCCAGTTCTGGCCGCCGTAGAGATGCATCCCGGCCCGAACATTGTCGAGCACCGTCAGGTCGGGGAACAACCGGAGATTCTGGAAGGTGCGCGAGATTCCGGCGGCGGCGATATCGGCCGGACGCTTGCCGGTGATGTCCTTGCCGTTCAGTGAGATGGCGCCGCCTGTCGGTTTGTAGAAACCGGTGATGCAGTTGAACGCGCTGGTCTTGCCAGCACCGTTCGGCCCGATCACCGCGATGATCTCGTTCTCGCGCGCCTCAAAACTCAGCCCGTCGACGGCTTTCACGCCGCCGAAGGCGATCTGGAGGTCCTTCACCTCGAGCACGGCGCTCATCAGCTAGCCCCCTTCAGTGCCGGGTCGAGTTTCTCCATCTTCCGCCGCTCCGGTTCGTAGCCGCGCGCCGGCCAGAAGCCCTGCGGGCGGAACACCATCACCACAACGAGCAGCAGACCGAACGCCAGGTAGCGATAGTCAGACAGGTCGCGGAGCAGTTCGGGCAGCAGGCTGATCACCAGCGCACCGATGACCACACCGCGCATGTTGCCCATGCCTCCCAGCACGACCGCCATCAGCACCAGCGCCGACTGCAGGAAGATGAAGCTCTGCGGCGACACGGCAGACAGGTGCGCGGCGAACAGGATTCCGCCGAAGCCGCCCCAGATCGCGCCGAAGATGTAGGCCAGCAGTTTCACCTTGTAGGTGTGGATGCCCATGGCCTCCGCCGCGTCTTCGTCTTCACGCACGAACCGCCATGCCCGGCCAAGCCGCGACTTGCCCAGGCGTGCAGCAGCAAGCACGAATGCCGCGACGACCAGCACGGTGATGTAGTAGAACACCGCCGGCTCCTGGGAATCGAAGTCGCCGACCTCGAACAAGCCTGGAATACCGAAGATGCCGGATGGCCCGCCGGTGATGGTGAGGTTGTTCGCGGTGATGCGGGTGATCTCCCCGAATCCGAGGGTGACGATCGCGAGGTAGTCGCTGCGTAGCCGGAGGGTCGGAGCGCCGATGATGAGACCGGCCAGCACCGTCATGACGAGCACCGCTGGAATCGTGAAGACCAGGGGCAACTCGAACGCCTTCGCGATGATCCCCGACGTATATGCCCCGACGGCCATGAACGCGATGTATCCGAGGTCGAGCAGCCCGCAATAGCCGACGACGATGTTCAGGCCCGAGGCGAGCAACACGAAGATCGCCGCGGTGGTCATCACGTTCAGGGCATACGGCGTGGCGATGACGAAGGGTGCCAGGAGGGCGATCCCGAGTGCGACCCAGCCCAGTTGCCTGCTCTCGAAGACCCGGGAGAGGAACGACTGCGGTGCGCCCACCTTCTTCGGGGCGAGTGTGGTGTCGACGTTTTCGGTCATCAGACACGCTCCGTCACACGCTCGCCGAGAATGCCCGTCGGCCGCAGGGTCAGGAAGAGAATCAACACGGCGAAGGCGAAGACATCCCGCCACTGGCCGCCGAACCATTCAGACCCGAATGCCTCGACGAACCCGAGCACCAGCCCTCCGAGCATGGCGCCCTTGATGTTGCCGATACCGCCGATGACGGCGGCGGTGAAGGCCTTCAGTCCGATGATGAATCCCATCAGGAAGTCGATCTTGCCGTAGTACGCGCCGGCCATCACACCCGCGGCGCCGGCGAGGGCCGAACCGATGAAGAAGGTGCGGCTGATCACCTGATTCACGTTGATGCCCATCAGGAGGGATGCGTTGCGGTCGAGCGAGATCGACCTCATCGCCCGGCCTGTCGAGGTCTTCTGCACGTAGAAGTTCAGCAGGATCATGAGCACCCCCGCAATGAGAATGAGGATGATCTGCGGCAGCGAGATCCGTGCGCCGATGATGTTGAACACGTTGCCCTCGAGGCGGATCGGGAACGCACGGGGGTTCGGCCCTGCGATGGCGGCGATGCCGTACTCGAGCGAGAACGAGACACCGACGGCCGTGATCAGCACCGCGAGCCTGGGTGCGCCGCGAAGCGGCCGGTAAGCGAACCGTTCGATGAGCACGCCGGCGCCACCGGTGAGCACCATGCTGAGCAGCATCACCACCAGCAGCGCTCCGATGGAGAGAGTGGCGGGGATGCCACCGAGCGACGTCAGCGCGGCGAAACCGATGAAGGCGCCGAGCATGTAGATGTCGCCGTGGGCGAAGTTCAGCAGCTTGATGATGCCGTAGACCATGCTGTATCCCAGCGCGATCAGGGCATAGAACGAGCCGACGAACAGCCCGTCCCAGATGACTTGGACCATAAGAATCCGTTTCGGGTCAGCGAAGCATACGGTGGCGGTGACGGATGCCGTGGGCCGTTTCGGCGACGTGCGCCGCGGCATCCGTCATCTCGCGCAGTTCTTTCAGGAACTGTGCGATTCAGAACCTACGACAGATCGTCTTCAAGAACGAACGCGCCGTCCTTGACGACCAGGATCACAAATCCACCGCTGGAGAGGGTGTGCTCCGGGGTGAACTTCAGCGGACCGGAGAACATCTCGAAACCGTCGATGGCCTCGAGCGCCTTGATGATCGCGTCGCCGTCTGTGCTGCCGGCGTCTTCGATCGCCTGGGCCGCGAGGCGCACGGCGTCGTAGGACTGGGTCGAGTACGGGCCGGGGTCTGAGCCGAATGCCTCTTTGTAGTTGGCGATCCAGTCCTCAGCGCCCTCGAGAGTGTCTGGGGTCTGGGTCATCGTGGCGTACACGCCCTCTGCGCCTGCTCCCGCGATTTCGGAGAGCGACGCGTCGACGCTGCCGTCGGCGACCATGATCTTTCCGGTGTAGCCGGCGTTCATCAGCTGGTTGATGATGAGGCCGCCTTCCTGGTAGTAACCAGTCCAGTAGACGAGCTCAGGGTTGGCGCCCATGATGTCACGCACGACAGCGGAGTAGTCGCTCTCGCCGGGGGTCACAGAGGTGCTGAGGGCGACGGTGACTGACCCGTCTTCCTCGATTTGCTTTGCCGTCTCGGTGTTGATGTCCTTCGAGTAGCTGGTGTTGTCGTCAACGAGGGCGACGGTCTTGAAGCCCTGGTCCTTCATGAAGGTCAGCGCGGCGGTGGACTGCTGCTTGCCCGTGCCGTTGATCATGAAGACGTTCTTTGCGCCCTGGTTCACGATGTCCTGTGAGTTGGCCGCCGGGATGATCATCGGGATATTGGCCTTCTCGAAGATCGGGATCTCTGGCAGGGTCGCACCAGAGCAGTAGCCACCGACAGAGACGACCGCGCCGTTGGAGACGGCCTTGTTCGCACCGGCAACGGACTGCTGTGCGTCGCACGCCTCGTCTTCGACGTCGAGTTCGAGCATGCGACCGTCGAGAATGCCGCCGTCATCGTTGATCTCGTCAACGGCCAGCTGGGCGCCGTTCTCCATGTAGGCGCCGGTCGGGGCGCTGCTTCCGGAGATCGGAACGACCAGAGCGAGTTTGATCGGGCCGGACTCTTCGCCGCCTCCATCGCCACCGTCGCCGCCCCCGCCGAGTAGCCCACCGCTGCATCCGGCGGTGGCCAGGAGTACCGCCGTAGCGACTCCTAACAGCATCGTGCTGCGCTTGGTGATCTTCATTGTCTGCCTCTCCTTTGATGGTGACAACCGGGTAGTACTACAGTGCATCCTGCTGCGAGCGGTGTCTACTCGCGGCCCATGATGCCCGCTCAGTACAATATGACATGCCACAGCCAGGCGGTCAATCGTCGTGACCGAGTCGTTACTGAGTCGCGCACTGTCCCCGGATTCGGTTAAACGGCGGTCGACAGGCTGGGTCTCACACCCGTCCGGGGCTTCAGCGTGCGGGCGTGCGGGATTAACCGAATCCGGGGACGCGTTTCGGTGTCAGGCGGCTCGGCGGATGCGGCCGGCAGCCAGTTTGTACGTCGGCGAAACGGCGCGCGGGTCGGCCGCGATCCGCCGCTCGGCGTCGGCGAAGACTGCGTCCAGGATGGCCGTGCGCTGCGGGGCCGTCCGCCTCGGCAGTGCGGTTCCGAAGCTGGGCTCGAGGAAACCCCGGAGGAACCCCGCCTGTTGCCGTGCATACGCCCCCGCGTCGCCGGAGGTGTCGTACGCGGCCAGGAAAGGGTCGGCGAGCGTGGTCGGTTCGAGCGTGACGAGCTGCAGAGTTTCCCCTCCTGGCCCGGTGAACGCGGGAGCGAATGGCGCACGCACTTCGTCAAGGGATCTGAACCAGGTCGGGTAGACCATGGCGGCGTATTCCTCCGCTGTGATGGTTCCGGCCGAGCGCGCTGCTCGCAGCGCCTGTTCGAGAGTGTCGAAGAGCGCCTCTGAGCCCATGGTTCCAGCCACGCCGCCCCGCGCATCACCCATGAGCACATCGACGAAGACGACGGATGCCGTTGGCGCGAGTTCGACGGATCGGCGGGCCAGGAAGTCGGTCCAGTCCGTCACAGAGCGGGAACGGTATCGTTCGATCGCGACGTGATCGGTCGATGACTGTACGAAGAAGTTATCGGCGACAGGCCCAGGCGAGGCGCTCAGCCAGTGCAAGGACGACGAGGACCACGCGGCCGTCAGGGTGGCCGGTGCGAAGAGTTCCTTATAGAACGAACGCCCGATCACCGACGGGTGCACGTCGTTCTTGTGGCCGACCATGTAACTCGCAGGATCGTGCTCAATCACTTCGAACAGACTGGTCCAGTCGTTGCCGGGCAGATCGGTGTGCACGATGTCGATGTCGGCGGTCGTGCGTCGGCGAACGGCCCCGATGGCGGCCTTCATGGGCGCGAGCGAGTTGTGCCCTTGAGCGCAGCCGAGGTCGGCGATCTTCGGTGATTCCATCGCTCCACGATCTGATTCTGCAATCGCTGTGCGCAGCAGATCGAGCCCGATGACAGCGGCGCCCTGCTGTGTCGCCGAGTGCCGGTCGTAATATCCGTCCCCGGCCATCACGCCGCTGACCTCTTCGTCGCTCGTCACGCTCTCATCATGCTCGCGTGCCGTCCACCGCACCACCCCGCGCCGGTTGACAGACGCCACAACGACTGCAGCGGTGGAGGAGTGAGCCACCGGGGGCCGTGTCAGCGGGTGCCGCGGAGCGGGGTCTCGCGAAGGGTGAGCGCCGCAGCGAGACCGAGCGCGGCGACGACGGCGACGATGACGAAGATCTGGCTGACCGACGCCGCGATCCCGGGCTCCAGGGCGCCGGTCGCCAGACCGGAGGTGTGCGCGGCATAGATCGACCCGAAGATCGCAACGGCAATGGAGCCGCCTGCTGTGCGGACCATGGTGACCGCTCCAGACGCCGCGCCGATGTCCCGATGCTCGACGCTGTTCTGCGCGATGGTCGTCGTCATCTGCTGCGTCAGCCCGGACGCGATGCCCATCAGGACCATGAAGCACGCGGTGAGCGCTACCGGCGTCGTCGTGGTCATGGTGGCGAGCAGCACCGAGCCCAGCACCGCGCTCGCCGTGCCGATGATCGGGAGGATCTTGTAGCGGCCGGTCACCGACATGATCCGGCCGGCGACCTGCGATGCGATGACCACCGGGATCATCATCGGGAGCAGCAGCAGGCCAGACACGCTCGCCGAGACCCCCTGCACGTTCTGCTGGAACAGCGGGAGGTACAGCACACAGGCGAAGAGGATGACTCCACTGACGAGGGCGAGGACCGCCGCCATCGTGAAGTTGCGCGTGGCGAAGATACGGAGGGGCAGCAGGGGTTCTGGAGCGCGGCGCTCCTGCCAGACGAACGCGGCAAGGCTGACGACGGCAACGACGACGAGCGCGATGGCCTGTGGTGAAAACCAGGGGAACGCACTGCCCGCCCACGTGCTGATCAACACGACGGCGCTCAGGCTCACGACGAGCAGCATCGCCCCGATCCAGTCGATCCGCGCGCGCCGCCGCTCGTGCTTGACGTGCAGCGAGAGCGCCACCCACACCAAGGTCAGGATCCCCAGCGGAAGATTGATCAGGAACGCCCAACGCCAGCTCAGGGCATCGGTGAGGAAGCCGCCGAGCAAAGGACCGCCGATGGTGCCCGCCGCGACGACTATCGCGACCATGCCCTGGTACTTACCGCGCTCACGCGGGGGAACCAGGTCGCCGATGACGGCGAAGGCACTGACGGCGAGCCCTCCTGCACCGATCCCCTGCACGACTCGCGCGCCGATGAGCATTCCCATCGTTGGCGCGATCGCTGCCAGAACAGAGCCGACGACGAAGAGCCCCACGGCAGTGAGGATCATTCGCTTGCGACCGTAGAGGTCGCCGAGCTTTCCCCAAATGGGCGTGGTCGCGGCTGCGGTCAGGGTGTACGCGGTGACGACCCACGACAACACGGGCGCGCCTCCCAGCTCGTTCAGCACGGAGGGCAGGGCCGTGCCGACGATGAAGTTGTCCAGCATCGCGAGCAGGAGGCCGAACAGCACTCCCAACATGGGGAGGCGCACGTTCGGGGTTGTTCGCGGTGGTGTCTCTGTGGTCATTTTTTGCCTCCCGGCCTGGTGTACGAGTTCTTGAACGAACATGTTCCTAGGAAGAGAATCAGATGGAGTCCACGATCAAACGATCTCGTTCGTGGCAAACACGATCGTTAGCATGAATCATGACTAATCAACCTGTACCCAGAAGTCGTCGCGATCGTCCGGCCAAGCCGCCACTGTCTCGCCAGTGGATCGTCGACACCACCATCGAGATCATGCGCAAGGAGGGCCTCGGCAAAGCCACCATGCGGCGGGTCGCGCACGAGCTGGACACCGGTCCGGCATCGCTGTACGTCTACGTCCGTAACACGGCCGAGCTGCACGGGGCGGTCCTCGACGCGCTCCTCGGCGAGCTTCCTCAGCGAACAGAGGGCGCTTGGGACGAGCGAATCGAAGCGCTGCTCACCGACTACCGGGGGCTCTTGTTCGCCAACCCGGGGCTCGCCCGTTCCGTGCTCGTCATTCGACCCGCCGGCGAGAACTTCATCGCCATGGTGGACCGCTTACTCGGACTACTCATCGAGGGTGGCGTCAATGCCGGGCAGGCGAGCTGGGGAGTGAATCTGCTGCTCCTGTCCACCACCGCAACTGCTGCGGAGCACGCTGCGTCCGAACCGGGCGACGTCGATGGCTCGGCCGAAATCGAGCACAGCGCACAGGGCCAGGCGGTCCGCGGCGCCGGCGGCGTCAGCACACCGCACATCAATGAGCACGCAGACAGCTTGCTCGGCGGTACGCCTGACCAGCGCTGGCAATGGGCGGTCAGAGCGCAGATCGCCGGCATCGCTGCAACACCTCAACCACTACCTCAACCAGAACCAGAACCAGAACCAGAACCAGAACCAGAACCACCAACTAATAAGGAGTAATCATGAAGCACTACCCGATTGCAATCATCGGCGGCGGACTCGGCGGATTGACCGCCGCCCGCGTACTGCACGTCAACGGCATCGAAGCGAAGATCTTCGAGAATGAGCCCAATCGCCAGGCCCGCACGCAGGGCGGCATGCTCGACATCCATGCCGACAGTGGCCAGCTGGCCATCCGTGCAGCCGAACTGTACGACGAGTTCCTGGCCGGCGTGACCCCGGGGGCCGAAGCGTTGCGCATCGCCGACCGCACAGGCACGGTCTTGCTCGAGGCGCCGGACGACGGCGAAATGGAGCGGCCAGAGATCGACCGCGGCCTGCTCAGGAACCTCCTGCTCGACTCGCTTCCAGACGGCACAGTGAACTGGGGCAGCAGGGCCACTGCGGTCCATCCGGTGGCAGGCCATCCGGGTCGCCACGAGGTCGAGCTGGCCGACGGCACCCGGTTCACGACCGACCTGCTCATCGGCGCAGACGGAGCGTGGTCGCACGTGCGCCCGCTGGTCTCTGCAGCATTGCCGGCATACTCAGGCATCTCGTTCATCGAGGCCGACCTGCGCGACGCCCTGTCCAAGCACCCCGCAGAAGCCGCCATCGTCGGCGACGGGTTGCTGTTCGCGCTCGACGGGGACATCGGCGTTATCGCGCACCACGAGGGTGACGGCAGCCTGCACACCTACCTCGGGTACCGCATCGACGAGGACTGGGTCAACCGCGTCGACCTCGCCGACACCACTGCGCTCAAAGCGCTCCTGCTCGACCTGATGGGCGGCTGGGACGACGCCATCCGTGGCCTGATCGGCAACGCCGACGGCCAGCTGACCGTACGGCCGATCAACGCCCTCCCTGTTGGACACTCTTGGGATCGGGTACCGGGTGTCACGCTGCTCGGCGACGCCGCGCATGTGATGTCTCCGTTCGGGGGCGAGGGTGCGAACCTGGCGATTTACGACGCTTCCCAGCTCGCGCTCGCCATCGTCGCGCACCCTGGAGACGTCGAAGCCGCACTCGGAGCCTATGAGGCCGAGATGTTCCCCCGTGCGACCGAGTCCGCAGCCGGGTCGGCCGCGAACCTCGAGCTCATCTTCGCTCCCGACGCACCGCAGGGCCTGCTCGGCATGTTCGCCCAGGCCCCCGAGGCGGCCTAGAGCCTCCGCCCTGGCCGGAGCGATCTACCGGCCGAGTGTTCCACGCACGCGAAGAGCGCCGACGGTCCACCGTCTGCGCTCTTCGCGTCGGTGTCGCGATTGCTCAAAGGCTCGCCAAGCTCGGCCGAGGACTCGGGCGCTATCCAACGCCTTGACTCAACCGTGACCGCTGTCTGAAAAGCGATTCGTGTGGCGCTTCGCGGATCGCAAAGCGTCCTCGGTCAGGAGACGATTCGCCCGCCGTGAATGACGATGCGATCGCGGCTTTCGTCCCAGAGTGTCGAAGGATCCGCGAAAGGGTCACCATCCACGATCAGGAGGTCACCGAAAGCACCCACCGCGATTCGTCCGATGTCGCTCCTGCCGATCAGGGCGGCGTTGACGCTGGTCGCGGACCGCAGAACATTCTCGACGCCATCGGCCTCGATCTGAAGCCTGAGACCCTGAAGCTGATGCTCTTCCAACTCACCCATCAGATCGCTTCCGAAGCCGACCTGCACTCCGGCAGATCTGGCGATTCCGAGTGAATGAGCCCCCGCCGCCAAGACACTTCGATTCTTCTCCTGCGAGACCGGGTCAAGGCCCAGTGCTGAACCATGCTCCTCCATCGCGTGATAAGCGGCGAGCGTTGGCACCAGGAACGCGCGCCGTTCGGCCATGAGCTTTGCCGATTCCGCGTCCAGCAGGTTGCCGTGCTCGATGGACCTGATCCCGTTCTCAACGGAGTGCACGATCGCCTCTGGTGAATACGCGTGTGCCGCGACATAGCTGCCTCTCCGCGTTGCCTCTTCCACCGCAACTCGAATTTCTCCTGACGAGTACTGCGGAACTCGGATCGGATCCGTAAGGCTGATGACTCCACCGGAGGTCATCAACTTGATGGCGTGTGCTCCCTGACGAAAGCGTTCGCGCACCGCCTTTCGCACCTCGTACTCTCCGTCGGCTATGACCGTGGTCCAACCGTCGGTAATCGGCCCTCCTTGGTCATCAGCCGATCGAGGGTCACCGTGCCCGCCCGTCTGGCTGAGCGCGGCACCGGTGTAGAAATACCGAGGCGCTTCGATCACTCCCTGGTCGATGGCGCGTGCGAGACCTGAGTCGCCGCCGGCGACGTCACGCAGAGTGGTGAATCCCCGCTCGAGGGCAGACCGCAGTCGCCTGGCCGCAGTGAGCGCCGCAAAGCTCAGCGACACGTCGGAGCCGTGCAGGTTGGTCGCGTATGCGTGGAAGTGGGCATCGATCAGCCCAGGCACGACGGTCCTGCCGGCCGCATCGAAGTCGAACTGGCCGGCTGACACGTCGGCCCCGACCTCGGCAATCCGCCCGTCAACGATCCTGATTCCGCCCGCGTTGACACCGGTCACGCCATCCCAGATCACGGCATTGGTGATGGTGATGTCCTGTTGGTTCATCGTGGCTCCCATCGGTGGGGTGGTTCTACTTCGCCGCGCCGCTGAAAATGCCGCTGACGTAGTAGCGCTGAAGAAGGAAAAAGATCAGCAGACACGGGATCATCGACACCACGATTCCGGTATCAAGCAATCCCCAGTCGACGGTACCGAACTTTCCGACTTGGCGGACGGCGAGCATGATCGGAAGGGTGAACTTCTCCTGGTCTGTCAGGAGCACAAGCGCCGCCAGAAATTCGTTCCACGAGTTCAGGAACGCGAATATCGCGGAGGTGACGATGCCGGGTATGACGAGCGGGATGAATATTCGACGGAAGACACCGACCCTGGTGCAGCCATCCATCAGCGCAGCTTCTTCGATCTCGTTCGGTATGCCGGAGAAGGCATTTCGCATGATGAAGATACAGAAGGGGAGCTGGTACACGGTGTAGACGAGCATCACCCCGAACAGGTTGTTGCTGAGTCCCATTCCCCTCAAAACCACGAGGAGAGGCGTCAGCAGCACGGTAAACGGCACCATCAGTCCGGCGAGGACGACGAAGAAGAGCACGCCGCTCCCTCGAAACCTGAACCGCCCGAATCCATATCCGGCCAGCGCCGACACAACAACAGTGAGCGCCACGGTGCCAAGCGACACTATGGCGCTGTTCATCGTGCTCTGGATCAGCCCGGCACTCGGATCGAAGAGTCGTTGCCAATTGTCAAGTGTCAGCTCTCGCGGCAACAGAGTCGGCGGCTTCATGCCGAGTTCAGTGCGGGACTTGAAGGTGGACAGCAGCATCGTCACCAGGGGGATCAGGAACAACGAGGAGAGGACGATTCCCGTTACCCACCACCACACCGAGACGAATGGCTTCCGGCGGAGACGGCGTGAACTCAGCGGCTCAGTCTTCATCACTCCGGCCTTTCAAGAATTTGAGTTGGATCGCCGTCACGACCAAGAGCAGCACGAGCATCACGACAGAGAGCGCGGCACCATAACCAAGCTCGAACTTGGTGAATGACACGTTGTAGATCCAATAGACAGCCGTGATCGTTTCGTTGTTCGGCCTGCCGGTGGTGATCAGGAAGAATTGCTCGAACGCCAGAAGTGACCCGCTGATCGAGAACACCAGCACCATGATCACGGTGGGTTTCATGAGTGGAAGGATGACGCTGAAGAGCCGACGGAACCACCCTGCACCGTCGATCGCCGCCGCCTCGAGTAGTTCCTCTGGAACGCCCTGGAGCCCGGACAACAGCAGGATCATCTGGAAGCCGATGACCTTCCACGTCACCATGGTGATCACGACAACCAGGCCAGGCCATTTCTCCACAAGCCACGACGTTTGGTCGAGGTCGATACCGAATGCGCTGGTCGCTGCGCTTATCGGGCCGACCGAGTCATTAACGAACCAGAGCCACAGGAAGCTGGCAGCCGCGAATCCAACGACATATGGCGTGAAGAAGATCGTTCTGAATAGCCCACTCGCCTTCCCAGGTCGCTTCACGAAGAGCGCAAGGGCGAGCCCACCGACGAAGAGAATCGGCGTGATGATCACGGTGTAGACGAGGGTGAAGACGATGGAGTTCACGAATGTGGTGTCCGTCGTGAATGCCCGCACGTAGTTTTCCAGCCCGATGAAGGTGGGCTTGCCGAGGAACGACCAGTTGTTGAGGCTCATCCACAGCATCAGCACCAACGGCACGACAAACAGCACGGTGATCAGGAGAATGGCCGGGCTGATCGAAGCAACACCGATCCACGAGTCGCTCCTTCGACGCCTCGATCGTCTGATCGGGACTGCGTCTACTGACATTTCTGCTCCACATTGAATTGATGATGCGAGGAATCAGCGACGGATGGCGAGCCGACGAGTTGCCGCCTCGCCATCCGTGTTGTCGAGGGTTGGCTATCCCGCGTTCGCGACTATTCCGTCGGCCGTCTTCTGAGCCGCGTCGATAGCGGCTGGGACATCGTCCCCGAAAACTCCGTTCTGCATCAATCCGACCAGCGGACCGTTGGCATCGTTGAAGAGCGCGAGTTCCTGGATGCTGTACGGGACCTTCCCGTTCATCGCAGCTTCGGAAAGGGCGGCGAACTGTGGCCCCTTGGACGAGTAGACCGATTCGAGTAGGTCTGTGCGCACTGGGGTGATTCCCTGCTCGGCGAGAGCCGTCTGCGCTTCATCACCGGTGGCCCAGGTCAGAAACTCCCACGCCTCATCGACATGACCGGAACCCTCTGGAATGCCGAGTACGTCCCCACCTGCAAAGGAGGCGATGTCCCCGGCGGTCTTGCCGGGAATGGGTGCAACTCCAAAGTCGAAGTCAGGGGGTGTTGTTCCCAACTGTGTCAGGTAGAAGGAACCAGAGAAGACGATTCCCAACTGCCCAGACTCGAAAGATCCACCATAGTTCGATCCGTCGTCGACCTGGCTTTGCGTGGTCAGGCCGCCGTTCAGATACATGCCGTTCAGGAGCTCGACTGCTTCCGCGACGATCGGATCGTCGAAGGTGGCCGGAGGGTTGGACTCATTCTCGCCCGAGGCGAGAATGTCTCCGCCGGCAGCCCATACGAGTGGTGCGAAGGTGAAGACCGTGCACCCGCCGCAACCGGCCGAGAAATGGTACCCGGTGTAATCGGGGCCGAGCTTTCCGATGGCGTTTGCCGCGTCGGCGAACTCCTGCCAAGTTTCTGGCGCCTTCTCCGGGTCGAGGCCTGCCTGAGCAAAGAGATTCTTGTTGTAGAACATCACCGAGTTGTCCGAAGTGAACGGGACGGTGTACGTCTTGCCGTCGACGACTCCCTGCGACTGTTGTGCTTCGTTGAGGTCATCGCTGTACGGGAGTTCTCCGACTCGGTCGGTGATGTCGACGAAGGCACCTTTTGAGGCAAAGTACGGGGCAAGCACGTCATCGAGGGCCGCGACATCCGGGGCGTCGCCGGAGCCGATCGCATTCCCGAGCTTCGACTGGTAGTCGTGGTTCGGGATGATCACCGGCTTCACCTGGATGTCCTCGTGGGTCTTGTTGTACTCCTCTGCCAGTGCGGTCAGATAAAGCTCTCCGTCCGACCGACTCCACACCGTCAACTCAACCGGCCCTGAGGCCGATTCTTCCGTCGCGCAGGCGCTCAGCCCGAGTACCGAGACGGCTGCGATGCCGAGTGCGACACTGCTGGACAGCCGTGTTCTGTTGATGCGTAGCATTGTTGATCTGCCTCCTTTATTGATGTGTTTCATGACGCTGGGCATAGGGAATCCATACCCGCATTCCGCTGACTGTTTCCGTGTTCCCCCACGTCGCGTAGGGGCGAAGCACCACTTCGGCAACCTGCCGGTCCTCATTCTGTGCGTCGCCAATCGATGCGTAGAGCGGAATCTGGTCCGGGGCGCGCTGATCAACGCCCGCTTGCACTATGAGCTTCGGCCCGACAACCGGGCTGTCAGAATGCTCCGCGGACTCGTGCACAGATGCGGGCAGGAGCGCCTCAACTGAGTCGATATCGACCGCATTGTCCGACTGGTCCAGGCAGTACACCGTCGGGCCGCGCAGGATCGCCACGGATCCGCGGATGCCGTCCGCCCGCGGGTGGCCGCGGACGAACTTCGGTTCCAGGCCCAGTTGGAGCTCGACCACCGTTCCCTCAGCCAGCGCTCCTGGCAATCGGATCCAGCCCTCCTCGGGTTCCACTGTCAGGACAGTGTTGTTGACGGAAACCTCGAAGTCTGCGCACCAGGCGGGAACGCGAAGGGACAGGATCGCGTCTAACCCTGCACCGCGCGTTACGTCGATGCGAATCGCGCCGCGTTCCGGGTAGTCGGTGGCGACGGTGAGCTCGGTCGTCACACCGCTCGACAGTGTGCTGCAGATGGCGGCGTGCGTGAAGAGCCCGATCTGCAGCTCATCGCGATCGGTCACGGTGGTTACCGCGTAGTTCTCGATGGATGCGAATGTGCGCATGATGTTCGGCGGGCAGCACGCGCAGTAAAACCATGGCTGTCTGGCGCCGGACGCTTCTTCCTGAGTTGCGCCGTGGTCTGGCCGTCGCTGCAGCGGATTCGTGTAGAAGAACTCGGTCCCGTTCAGACTGATTCCGGCTGCGAGCAGGTTGTACATCGTCGTCTCAAAGGTGTCGAGGTAACGAGCGTGTCCGGATATCAGATACATGCGCCACGCCCACGTCATCAGGGCGATCCCCGCGCAGGTTTCCGCATACGCCCGTTCGCTTGGCAGTTCGTAACCGTCACCGAAGGCCTCATCGCGATGCCGCGCGCCGGTGCCGCCGGTAATGTACAGGCGGCGCGTGGTCAGGTCGTCCCACTGACGTTGCAGCGCTTCGAGCAGGCTCCTGTCTCCGGTCTCCAGATAGAGGTCCGCGACACCGGTATTGAGGTAGAGGGCGCGAACGGCGTGGCCGCGCAGGGTCGCTGTGCTTCTGACTGGCGCATCGTCCTGGTAGTACTGGGAACCATAGATGCCTGCGCCGATGAATCCGCTGCCCCTGCGGTCGATGAAGGCACTCGCCAGATCGAGGTGGCGTCGGTCGGCGGTCAGTCGATACAGCTCGACGAGAGCGGTCTCGATCTCCGGATGTCCGCAGTAGGCATCGGATTCTGCGGCTCCGAAGAGGTTGATGACAAGATCGACGTACTTGAGGGCAACAGCCAGCAAGCGCGCATCGCCGATCGTCCGGTTGGCCGCGATCGCTGCCTGGATGAGGTGGCCGAGACAGTAGAGCTCGTGACCGTGAATGAAGTCGCTCCACGGTTCGCGTTCGCCGCGCTGGAACGCCGTGTTGAGATATCCGTCGTCGCGTTGCGCGCGTTCGAGCAGTTCCACCGATTCCATGAAGAAGCGGCGGAGTTCGACATCGTCCTCGTGTCCCAACTCCCAGGCGATGGCCTCGAGCATCTTGTACAGGTCGGAGTCGGCAAACAGCGGACCGCGGAATTGCGCGTCTGTCTCTCCGATCAGCCGCTGGAAGTTGGCAAGGACCCCCGATTCGCGAAGCATCGCGATACCGTGCGGAATGGTGGTCTCGCGATTTCGCCTCGACCAGTCACCGAGGAGTCCTGCTCCGAGCTTCACGGCGTTACGGCCAGCCGGTATAACTCGAGCAAGCCGCGGCGGCGCGATTGGTCCGTCGAGGCTCGTGAAGTCATTGCTCGTTGTGATGGTCGTCAACTGCCGGCTCTCCCCGTGATGTGCATATGTGATCGGCGATTCATGGTATGTACCGCGTGACATATCACAGAGTGAGCTGGTGCCGCGGTGCATCTCGAAATACTGTAGCGCACTCCGAAACCGCTTTCAATACTTTGAGATAAGTTTTCGAGGTGGGGCGGTATAGAGTCGTCATGGCGCAGATAGCGGACTGAAAGCGGAGTGCAAATGGCCAGGAAAGCGGTGACTCTCAGCGATGTCGCCTCGGCGGCCGGAGTCTCGCTGGCGACAGCCTCGAAGGCACTGAATGGTCGAGCCGAGGTGAAAGAGGAGACGCGGCTCCGGGTGGCTGCCACCGCTCGAGAGCTATCCTTCAGCCACAATTCGATAGCGCGCAGCCTCTCGCGTGGACGGTCCGGCACTGTCGGCCTGTTGACGAGCGACCTCGAGGGCCGCTTCAGTCTTCCGGTACTGATGGGCGCAGAAGACGCTTTAGGGGCGGGAGAAGTATCTGTGGTGTTGTGCGATGCCCGGGGAGATGCCATCCGTGAGCAGCGACACATCAACACGCTGTTGAGTCGTCAGATCGACGGGCTCCTGGTCGTCGGCAGTCGCACAGACGCGCGCCCCTCACTCGGTCGCCAATTGGGAATTCCCGTCATCTACGTCTACACGCCGTCCGATGACCCTGCAGACATCTCTCTGACGCCGGATAACGTCGAAGCCGGTCGAATCGCTGCACGTCATCTCATCACCACCGGGAGAAAGCGGATCGCCCACGTCAGGGGCGAGATCGACAATCAGGCGTCGGCGGACCGGGCGCAGGGAATCACTGAGGCGATGAACGAGGCAGGGCTGCAGATCATCAACGAACCCGGCTACGGCGAATGGACGGAGCGCTGGGGTCGCTCAGCGACCTCGCTCCTTCTGGGCTCGACGACTGAGATTGACGCCGTACTCTGCGACTCAGACCAGATTGCGCGCGGGGCACTCGATGCCTTACGCGCACGCGGTCGCTCAGTGCCGGACGACGTGGCGCTGATGGGGTTCGACAACTGGACACTCATCACCGCCGAGACCCAACCAGGCATCACCAGCGTCGATATGAACCTCGAATACATGGGTCGCCTCGCAGCGCGCACCCTGTTCGCATCCTTCGAAGGCGAAGTCGCCGATGCCGGAATCAAGCACCTCCTCTGCCGGCTGGTCGTGCGCGGTTCAACGATGGCGGACAGCTGAAGCAACCCTCCCTCTGGCTCCAGGCTCTGAGGTCAATCAGGCGGACTGCTGCTCGGCCATCCAGCGTTCGAGACCGACCGCGTCGATCGGCATGGCATCCGAGAGCACCTCTGACCCGGTCGGAGTGACCAGGATGTCGTCCTCGATCCGCACACCGATGCCACGCAACTCGGGCGGCACCGTCTCGTCGAACGCGTGGAAGTAGAGGCCGGGCTCGACGGTGAGCACCATCCCCGGCGTCATCGCGCCACCCTGGTACGCCTCGTAACTGGACTGCGCACAATCGTGCACATCGAGCCCAAGGTGATGCCCGATACCGCAGACCAGGTACCGCCGATGCTGCTGACCGGTGGGGCTCAACGCCTCGTCGACCGAGACCGGAAGCAGGCCCCAGTCGTGCAGCCCATTCGCGATGACTTCCATCGCCGCACCGTGGAAGTCCGAGAAATTCCGTCCCGGCCGAACGGCATCCAGACCAGCCAGGTGCGACTTCTCCACGAGGTCGTGCACCTGGCGCTGCGCCGCGCTGAACGTGCCGGACGCCGGGAACGTGCGCGTGACATCCGCCGTGTAGAAAGCCCGCGTCTCAACCCCCATGTCGAGCAACAGCACCTCGCTCTCCAGCACTGGGCCATCGCACCGCACCCAGTGCAGAGTCGGCGCGTGTGCACCGCTGCCCACGATCGTCGAGTAGCCGGGACCGTTGCCGAACGTGCGCGCGTGCCGGTCGAATGTGCCCTGCAGCCAGCGCTCACCGCCGCCCGAGATGGCCGCCGGGATCTCCCGCAGCACACTGGCAAAACCGCCCACCGTCGCGTCGACCGCACGCCGCAGTTCGTCGATCTCCCACTCGTCTTTCACCATGCGCAGTTCGGCAAGCGTTCTGACGAGTTCCGTTGAGAAACGGATGCCCCGCACGGCTTCGTGACCTGACCCGCCCTGTCCGGCGAGCACAGGCTCGCTCACGGTCCGGAGGTCACCGGCGAGGTCCGTGAGTGGCTTCACCGGCACCTCGAGTGCGGTCGACCACTCTGTCATTCCCGGTGCAGACCCGACCCACAACTCACCGTGTGCCGCGTCGGCGAAGAACCCGCGGTCGCCAGGGTATGCGGGAGCGGGCAGGTAGACCGTCGTGTCATGACCGCCGGTCGTCGGGTGGAGCACCACAACGGCATCCTCCGCGTCGCATCCGGTCAGCCAGAAGAAATTGCTGTCTGGGCGGAACCCGTAGAAGCTGTCGTTCGCGCGCACCGGGGCACGGCCTGCCAGGACGATGATCGTCTGATTCGGCCAGGCAGCGCTCAACCGCTCCCGGTGCGCCGCCGCGGCGGCCGCCGCCCCCGGCTCGACCGGTGCCGTGCGATCTGGAATTGCCCACCCAGTGCCCATGTATTCGACAAACCCGGCCACCTCGGTCAGGCGCGGCAGGCGCGGGTCTGGCGCGGCCGGAGCCGGCATCGAGGAGGCGGATGCCGCCTGGTGCTGCTGGGTGTCTGTCACTGTGCTGCTCCATTCTCTTGCGAGCCGCGTCGCGGGCCGCCGTTCTGTGCCACGAGTTCGACCAGCCTGGCGAAGACCCGATCGGATCCGATCCCGTCGTGCTCGTATTCGTTGGTCACCCAGGCCTGGGTGTTGCCGACGTGCCGTGCGGTGTCCAGCTGCAGGTGCGCGTCGACGTACATGTCGTCGTAGTAGACCGCCGCGGCGACCGGCACCTCATTGGAAGCCAGCTTGTCGAGGTCGTAGAGAGCACTCCACTCCGTCTCCCTGGCGAGCTGCTCTACCGCTCCGCGGAACGGCCTGAGGGCTCGGATCTCCTCGAACATCCAGGGGTACATCATTTCGCCGGTGAACAGCAGCGGCCTCGCAGTTTCAGCGAACTGCGGCCGAAGGATTCGTTCACGTTCCGCTGCCCAGTTCGTTGCACCCGTCTCATTAGAGCTGTAGATGCTCTCCTGCATCACGGCGAAAAGGGGGTTGTCCGCGTACGAGCTGCGCGCGAGCACCTGGCCCAGGAACGCGTCACTGAGTTCGTCTGGACCTGTGGCGAATGCCTCGTCGACCAGCCAGTGCATCCGCTCGAAGCCCGGTTTCATGCCGAAGTCGATGCCGAGGCTCTGCAATCGGCGAACGGTGAGGATGTCGCCGTCTGGCAGGAGCACATCGCCATCAGCCAGCCGATCGGCGATGCGTCCGACCTGTGCCTCGTCGTGCGGGTACCTGGCATAGAACTCGCGATTCTTCGCTTCCGTTCTCGGATAGGTGCGGCGATACACCTCGCTCGCGTCAGGCCAGACGCTGGCGAGTCCCCCGGTGACATAGCAAGCGGCCAGGCCCTCAGGTGCACGGGAAAGGTAGCTGAGGGTCAGAAAGCCGCCGTAACTCTGGCCGAGTGTCGACCACGGTCTGTCGCCGAAGACAGTGCGTCGCAGATGTTCGGCGTCTGCGACGATCGAGTCAGCCCTGAAGTGCTTCAGGTACTCGGCGGCCGTAGCATCGTCTCCGATGGAGGCGATCAGCCGTCCGTCGATGCGTGAGCTCCGGCCGGTGCCGCGCTGGTCGAGCAACACGACCCGGTGCGTCTTCAGGGCCTGCCCGAGCCATCCGTTCGCCTCCGTCGGCCGCGGTCCCTTCCCTCCTGGCCCACCCTGGAGGTAGACCAGGCAGGGAAGCTCATCGCCCTTCTTAATCGGGTCGACGATCTCGCGGGCGAAGACGGTGATGCTCTTTGTCGAAACGTCGTCGAACCAGTCGAGCGGAACATCCACCTCGTGATCGATGATGTACATTCCTGGCACCGTGTAGCGTGCGGTGATCATGCCTGTCCTCCGTCGTCTGTCGTGGCGCGTGCGCGTGGCGTGACGTCCTGGTCTGGGTGCGTGCCCTCGGCCATTCTCGCGGCCCGCGCCCGTTCCCACTCTGGGTTGATCCTCGGCACAGCGGCCAGCAGGGTCTTGGTGTACTCATGTTGCGGATTGGTGAAGATCTCGTCGCGGTCGCCCTGCTCGACCAGCTTCCCCTGGCTCATCACGGCCACGCGGTCTGCGATCTGCCGAACCACCGCGAGGTCGTGGGCAATGAAGATGTAGCTGAGACCGAGATCGGCTTGAAGGTCCCTGAGCAAGTTGATCACGATCGCCTGCACAGAAACATCCAGTGCAGAAACGGCTTCATCGCAGACAACGAGCTTCGGTTTGACGGCAAGGGCGCGCGCGATCCCGATCCGTTGCGCCTGGCCGCCGGAGAACTGGCCCGGGTAACGCTGGGAGTGGTCTGGATTCAGGCCGACGCGCTCGAGAAGTTCGCGCACGAGCGCCGCCCTTCCACGCGGAACCTTGATGCCCTGGTAGTCCAGCGGCGCAGAGATGATGCGCTCGACGGTGTGCCGGGGATTCAACGACGAGAACGGATCCTGGAACACGACCTGCACGTTGCTCCGGAATCTGGCCAGTTCCTTCGCGCCGGCGATGGTGACATCCTCTCCCTCGAACCGAAGGGTTCCGCTGGTCATGTCAAGCAGTTTCGATGCGAGGCGTGCCGTCGTGGATTTTCCGCATCCAGACTCCCCAACGATGGCCAGGGTCCGGCCGGCCTGAACATCGAAACTCACGTCGTCGACGGCACGGAAGCGATTCTTGCTCGCGCTGAAGGCGCCGTCGCCCCTGGTGATGAATTCCTTGGTCAGGTTGTGGCCGGAAAGAATGGTGTCGCTCATCGCGCCGTCCCCCTCAGTTCCTCGAACGGATCGTCGATCCTCGGCAAAGCGTCCAGAAGCGACCTGGTGTATGCGGCCTGCGGGTTGCTGAAGATCTGTTCGGCCGTGCCCCGCTCGACGACGTCACCGTCCTTCATTACCAGGATGTCTTCAGCGACCTGGCTCACGACGGCCAGGTCGTGTGTGATGAAGATCATCCCGGAGCCGGTCTCCTGCTGGAGCTCGGCGAGGAGGTCGAGGATCTGGGCCTGCACCGTCACATCGAGCGCGGTCGTCGGCTCATCGGCGATGAGGAGTTCTGGCTCGAGGCACAGCGCCATCGCGATCATGATGCGCTGCCGCATTCCACCGGAGAACTGGTGCGGGTAGTGGTCGATCCGCCTGGCGGCATCCTTGATCCGCACCCGTTCGAGAGCGTCAAGCACAACCGCACGGGCCGCCCGCCGTGAGCCGCCACGGTGCGACCGATACGCCTCTTCGATCTGCAGGCCGACCGTGTAGTACGGGTTCAACGACGACAACGGGTCCTGGAAGACCATCGCCACCTTCTCTCCCCTGATGGTTCGAAACTCGCGATCGGTCTTTCCGACCAGTTCCTGGCCGTTCAAACGGATGCTGCCGCTCACCCTGGCGGTCGAGGGGAGCAGTCCCATGATGGCGAGCGAGGTCATCGACTTCCCGGAACCTGACTCGCCGACGACACCGAGCGTTCTGTTGGCGTCGAGTACGGCAGAGAGGTCCCTGACGACGTCAACCGGGCCGCTTCCGGTCGGAAAAGTGATCGTCAGATGTTCGATTTCAAGCAGTGGTGTGGTGTTCATCGCGATGTGACCCTCACTCTCGGATCGAGAACCGTGTACAGGATGTCAACGATCACGTTCCCGAAGACGACGAAGAGCGCAGCAAGCAGGGTGACTCCCATGATGACCGGCTGGTCGTTCTTGGCGATCGAGTCCGCTGCAAGCTTTCCGACTCCGTTCAGCCCGAAGACGGTCTCGGTGATCAGAGCACCTCCGAGGAGACCGGCGAAGTCCATCCCGAACAGCGTCACGACAGGGGTGAGCGCCGGCCGGAGCGCGTGCCTCCTGAGGATCAACGGAGCGGCCAGTCCTTTCGCCCGGGCGGTCCGCATGAAGTTCTCGCCGAGGGTGTCGATCACATTCGTGCGCACCAGCCTGGCGTACATGGATGCATAGGCGAACGCGAGCACCAGCCACGGCATGAGGTAGGACTGGAACCACAACAGCGGATTCTCGCCGAACTCCACCGCGGTCGGGAAGGGCAGGATCTGCAGTTGCACCACAAGCACGTACTGCAGGATCAGGGCGACGAAGTAGTTCGGCAGGCTTATGCCGCCGAGCGCGACCATCATCGCGCCGCGATCCCACCAGGTTCCCTGCTTCACAGCGGAGAGCAGACCGCCGCCGATTCCGGCGAGCAACCACAGCACAGCGGCACCGATGGCGAGCGTCGCGCTCACTGGGAACCGGCTGGTGATCATGTTCGTGACCGACTCGTTGGTCTGGAAGCTGAAACCGAGGCAGGGCGCGGCACAGTCGATCGCCGATGGACCATCGCCGTAACTGCGGCCGGCGACGAGACCGCGCAAGAACTCCCAGTACTGCACCCAGAACGGCTGGTCGAGACCGAGCTGACCGCGAATCTGGTCGATCCTCTCCGGCGTGCAGGTCTTGCCGCAGATCAGCACAGCCGGGTCAGGCGAGAGCAGGAAGAAGATGGCGTAGGTGAACAGGCTGATGAGGAGCAGGATGCCGAGGGCCGACAGGATCCGGCGCAACAGGTAGAGGACCATCAGGCGGCATCTCCCGCGTCGAGTGCCTTCTGGAGGTGATCGCCGAAGACGGTGAACGAAAGCACGGTGAGGAAGAGGAAGGTTCCCGGAATCAGGAAGAACATCGGATCGACCGTGTACCAGCCGACCGCACTCGCGATCATCTGACCCCAGGACGGTGTCGGCGGCATGACACCGACACCGAGGAAGGAGAGTCCGGCTTCTGTGCCGATGTAGCCGGGCACGGCGAGTGTGGCCAGGACGATAATGGTCCCCCGGAGGTTCGGGAGAACCTCTCGGGAGACGATCCGCCAGTTGCCTGCGCCGCTGGCTCGTGCGGCTTCGACGAACTCGCGGTTCTTCAGCGACATCGTCTGTCCGCGGATGACCCTGGCGACGTATGGCCAGCCGAAGATGCTGAGCACGATGACCAGCAACGCCGGCCTGTTCCCTGCCGGCAGTGCCGAAAGCAGGGCGATCATGAAGATCAGTGCTGGAAACGCCATCAGGAAGTCCATGACGCGGGAGATCACCTGGTCGGCCCAGCCGCCGTAGAAACCGGCGACCATTCCGAGCACGACGCCGACGACGGTGGTCACCAGGGTGGCTGAGACGGCGATGAGCAGGGAGACCTGGGCGCCCTGCGCAATCCGCGCGAAGATGTCCCGGCCGTTCTGCGGCTCGACCCCGAACCAGTGCTCTGCACTGATTCCGCCGAGCGGCCCGATCGGGATGCCGCCGAGATCGGCGTTGATTGCTTCTGGGTCGTATGTGTACGGCCCCCAGCCCGTGATGCTCGCCAGCACCGGCGCAAGTGCCGCCAGCAGCACGACGGCCACGATGTACGCGACACTGAGGACAACCGCCGGGGAGCGGCGGAGGGTGGAGATGACGCGTCGGGCCGGGGTGGGAGCGCCGCCGCCAGGCGACGCTCCCACCGTGTCGACCTCGATGGCCAGCTGACTGGGAGCCGTCGACATCAGGTATTACTCCGGAACGCTCGCGAGGCCGACTGAGACGTAGTCGATGCCGCCGGAGAATCCAGCGTGCGAATACGCCCCGGCGATGTTGGAACCGACGACCATGACGGTCTTCTCGAACAGGAGCGGAACCGCGGGAGCGAGTTCCAGGATCTGCTCGTCGAGTGCGCCCCATGCCTTGTTCGCTTCGTCGACATCCGTCATCGCATTGATCTCAGTGATGCGCGAGTTGACACCCGGATCGTTCAGCTGGGCGATGTTCGAGTTGCCCTTCTCGTAGATCTGGCTTCCCTCGAAGAGCGGCGGAAGGAACGTGGCACCGGTCGCCCAGTCTGGGCACCAGCCGGTGATGGCAGCATCGTTCTGCTGCGTCGTGGTGCCGATGACCTCGTAGTAAGTGGAAGTGTCGATCAAGTTGAAGTTCACGGTGATCCCGGCCTTGGCCAGCGACTGCTGAACGGCCTCCGCCTGCGCCTGCATCTTCGGCTGGTTACGGATGTCCATGGTGAATTCGATCCCGTCCGGGTACCCGGCTTCCGTGAGGAGCGACTTGGCCTTCTCTGGGTCGCCCTTGTCGTCGTCGCTCTGGTACAGGTTGAACTCCGTCTGTCCGGCCACTGTCGGCGGCAACATGGTGTTCGCGACGTCGGCCAGAAGCGTTCCGCCTGTTCCGGACTGCACAGAAACCTTGTCGACGGCGTAGCTGATCGCCTGCCGAACGAGCGGGTCGCTCATGACCTCTTTTGTCGTGTTCAGGCCGAGGTATGTGGTGCACCCCTGGATGCCGGAGATCGTGCGTTCCTTGATCTCATCGGTCTGGATGCGGGGGATGGACGCTGCCTGCACCGAGCCGGCGATCGCGTCCTTGTCGTCGCCCTGGCCGGCGATCATGCGCTCATCGACAGTTGAGCTGTCGAGCCCGAAGGTCCACACGAAGGAGTCCGGGTATGCCTTGCGCACCTCGTCGGTCTTGGGGTCCCAGTGCTCGTTCCGCACCAGCACCAGTTCAGAACCGCGCTGGTAGCTCTCGACCCGGTACGGGCCGGAGGCGATCGGCTGCTGGTCGACGCTGGTGGCGGTGACGTCGCCGTCCGCCGGGAATGGGACGAACACGTTCTGGCCGACGGCGCTGGCGAAGTCCGCGAACGGCTTGCTCAGGGAGAAGACGATGGTCTTGTCGTCTGGCGTCTGGATGGCCGGCATGTCACCGGAGATGTATGGCCCCTGGTAGTCGTCGGCGCCGGCCAGGAGAATGCGCGCATAGGGAGAACCGATGGCCAACGCAGGGTCGAACGCGCGCTCGACGCCGAACTTCACGTCGGCGCTCGTGATCGGTGAGCCGTCTTCGAAGAAGATGTCGTCCTTGAGAGTGAACGTCCACTCTGTGGCATCCGCATTCGGCGTGCCGAGGTCGGTCGCGAGGTCAGGCACCATCTCCGTGCCCTCGGCTCCCTCGCCGGTGGACTGGGTAGTGAGCGTGCGATAAATCAGCCGGTACATGTTGTTGACCCCGCCGTCGAAGCCCATGGTGGGGTCGAGGTGGGAGAAGTCGGCGTTCTGGAGCACGTGGAGTGTGCCACCTTTTACGGGTTCACCGCTGACGCCGTTCCCGTTCTGGGCTGTGGACCCACCGGCGGTGCATCCGGTCAGGGCAAGGGCTGCAGTGAGGGCTATGCCCAGCACCGCGTAGCGCTTCTTCATGGATTCTTCTCTCTCGTTGTGGGGCGAACGCCCCGGTGGGTGAAGCGGGGAAGGGCTGTGAAGCGGGGACAGGCTATGGACGTCGCAGCCAGACGCGCATCGCGAGGGCCTCGCGGTTTCCCCACAGGTAGTAGGGCACAAGGGTGACCGTCGTCGTCGGTTCCCCCGGCTTCGGCGCGGAGACGCTCTCGGCGAGTTCGGGATAGAGCGCGCGCCCGGGTGTGTCAACCGCAGCGGGCACACTGATGATCACGGTTTCCGGAGCATCTCCGCTCAGTTGCGCGCTGGAGAGCTCTGCCGCCTTCACCCACGCAGGATCGACGACCAGGTCATCGAGGTCGTACTCGTTGTCCTGCTGCTCTGCGCTGTAGACGACAGGGCCGCGGGCGATACTCAGCGTTCCGCGAGTGGCGTCCAGGTGCGGATGCGACCCGTGCGCCCGAACCGGCATCGGAAGCGTGAGCACGATCAGGTCACCGGCGGAGAATGAGCGTGTCAGTCGCAGCCATCCGTTTTCCGATGCATCCGCGGCCGGCGTGCCGTTGACGGTGACGGATGCGCCGTGGCACCAGGCAGGGACGCGCAGCGCGATCGTGCGCTCGTCGCCGGGGGAGGCTTCGACGTGAATCGTGATCTCGCCGTCCAGCGGGTAGCTGGTGCGGATGCCCAGTTCGAGCCCGTCGTGTGTGACCGATGCGTCGCCGTACTGGGCGAGGTAGAGTGCGTCGGCATCGGACGCCGCGAAGTAGTCCTGCAGTTCGGCATTCCAGCGGATGATGTTCGGCGGGCAGCAGGGGCACACGAACCAGGCGCGACGCAGGAGCTCGCCATCGGGTTCGGCACCGGTGCGCTGCTGGTGGTCTGGGCGGCGCTGCAATGGGTTGTCGTAGAAGAAGGCACAACCGTCTGCCGACAGGCCGGCGGCGTAGGCATTGAACAGGACGATCTCAAAGACATCAAGATAGTGCGCGTCGCCGGTAGCGATGAACAGTCGCCAGGCCCACTGCATGGTGCCGATCGCAGCGCACGTCTCGCTGTATGAGCGCTCAGACGGAAGCTCGTAGCGGTCGCCGATCGCTTCGTCGGAGTGACGGCTGCCGAGGCCTCCGGTCACGTAGAGCTTGGTCTCCACCATGTCGTCCCACAGCCGGATGACCGATGCGAGCAGTTCGGCATCGCCCGCTTCAATGGCGACATCGGTTGCGCCCGCGGCGAGATAGACCATCCGAACGGCATGACCGGTGACCGAGTCGAGCTCGCGGAGAGGCGCGTTGTCCTGGAAGTACTCGGCGGGGAAGACGCTCAGTGCGACGGTTCCATGGCCCCGCCGGTCGATGAAAAGTTTCGCGAGTTGCAGGTAGCGTGCCTCGCTGGTGGTGCGATAGAGCTCAACGAGGGCCATCTCCACCTCGGGGTGCCCTGGCACTTCTTCTTCGCCGCCGGGTCCGAATTTCGCCACGGCGAGGTCCGCGAAACGCACAGCCACATCGAGCAGCCGGTTGTCGCCGAGCTGCCTGGACGCGGCAACGGCGGCCTGGATGAGGTGACCGAGGTTGTACAGCTCATGTCCCCATGACAGGTCTTCCCATGGCTGCTTCACGATACCAGGGTGCTGGAAGTAGGAATTCAGATAGCCGTCGTCGGCCTGCGCGGCTTCGATGAGCGCAACAGACTCCTCAAAGAACTCCCGTGAGGCCTCATCCGCGCTGGGGCGAGCGAGTTCATAGGCGAGCCCTTCCAGCGTCTTGAACACATCGGTGTCGAGAAACGGGTAACGGCCGCGGAACGCCGCATCACCGGACTCGGCGATGGTGCGCAAGTTATCGAGGTTGCCGGACTCTCTCAGCTGCCGAATGGTGTGGGGAACGGTTGCGGCACGGTTGCGCTGCTGCCACCCGGCCAAAACTCCATCGGCGATGATCACATCGGATGAGGGCAGCGGTCGCACCCGACCGGAACCCGTGGTGACGGCGGGCAGAGTCGTTGCTACGACGCCGCTGATATTGACTTCACTGTCGTTCATCCGAACCAATCCCCTTGTACGGTGTGACACATCACACTATCTTGTGACCGTTCACAAATGTAATGGGTGACATATTACATTCGCATTACGAGATGTGCACACTCAGGGATTCGGCGTAATTTCGCGGTCAGAATCGGCGCGCGTTCTCGTTGCCGGCGGGTCAGATCAGCCCTCTGACGGGGAACCGGACCACCAGCCGACGACGTGCTCGAGGTGGCGAATTGTCAGCGCCTCAAGGGCCTCGCCGTCTCCAGCCTCGATGAGATCGAGCATCTCCAGATGCTCCCTGGCGGATTCGGGCAACTCGTGGCTCTTCGTCATTCTCGCCAGGTTCACCATGCGGGTCTGCGAGCGCAGCTCGCGCACCATCTCGACCAGGCGATCGTTGCCGTACAGCGCGAGAAGGCCGAGATGGAAGTCGCGATCGCGTTCGATGAAACCGGTGAGGTTCGCCTCATCGGCGTGCACCACGATCTCTCTGGCCAGTGCACGCCACTGGGGAATGGTCTCGAGCGGGAACCTCCCGGCCAGCGAGCGCATGGCGGGAGCTTCGAGGAGCTGGCGCAATTCGATGATGTCTTTGAGGTCCTGCTCGCTGACCTCGGTCACGCGAAAGCCCTTGTTTCGCACCGACGCGACAAAGCCTCGCTGTTCCAGGTCGAGCATGGCTTCACGCACCGGCGTGGCAGACACCGCGAACTGGGCGGCGAGCGTCGGCACAGAGACAAGGGTGCCCGGCGCGAGCTCTCCGGAGACGATGGCGGCCGACAACGACTCGCCAATCCGATCGCGCAGGCTCGCGACCTGCTCCACTTTTTGAATCGCCGACACTGCCATGGACCCACCTCCGGTCAGTTCACTACTATTCGCGAGAACCGCGGGCTCTTACTAGCATCATGATATGTGCCATATTACGAATCGTGTGGAAACAATGGATTACCACACGGCCGGTGAGCCATTTCGCATCGTAGCGGAAGGCCTGCCGCGCATAGAGGGTCGCACCGTAGCAGAGCGTCGTATCACGGCGCGGGATTCTCCTTCCATCGACGCCTACCGGCAGCTGCTCTGCCGCGAACCACGCGGCCACGCAGACATGTACGGTGGCTTCATCGTGCCGCCCGACGACGCCGGCGCCGACTTCGGCGTGCTCTTCTGGCACAACGACGGCTACTCGACCGCCTGCGGACACGGCACAATTGCGCTCGGCGTCTGGGCGGTGCAGACCGGGCGCGTCATCGCGGATGCTGACGGCCTGACTCCGGTCACCATCGACGTGCCATCTGGCAGGGTCGTCGCCCACGTGCGCCAGTCGGCCGGCCAGATCACCGGAGTCGTCTTCGAGAACGTGCCGTCCTATCCGGTGGCCCGCGGCGTCGACGTCAACACCTCGGTCGGAAAACTCACCGTAGACCTCGCCTTCGGTGGCGCCCTTTATGCCAGCGTCCCGGCATCCGCTCTCGGCCTATCGGTGGCGACGGAACACTCCGAGCGCCTGCGCGCGGTCGGTCGTGAGATCAAGTGGGCCCTGAACGACAGTGAGCTGGCGCGGCATCCGGATGACGACAGACTCAGCGGCGTGTACGGCACCATCATCTTCGATGACCTGGGTGACACCGACGCCGGTCCGCACCAGCGCAACGTCACCGTGTTCGCCGACGGACGCATCGATCGTTCGCCGTGCGGCTCCGGCACTGCGGCGAGGGTCGCACTGCTCGCCGATTCCGGACGACTCGGAGCCGGGCAGGTACTCACCCACGACTCGATCGTGGGCACCAGGTTTCTCGGTCGCGCGCGTCCGGCGCCGGGGAGCGACATGCCTGGCGCTGTCATCCCCGAGGTCGAGGGCATGGCCTACCAGACCGGAACGCACTCATTCACCCTCGACCCGGGCGACTCGCTCGAGACAGGATTCGTTCTCTCATGACCGAAGCCCTCCCCTGGATCTCCGCCGACGACGTCTTCGCTCGCGTCGGGTTCGGCGACGCAATCCGTGCGCTCCAGCGCGATCTGACCGCCGGCCTCGACCCGTCCGCTGACTTCAGCCGCAGCATCCTGGACGTCGACAGCGGGCAATTGCTTCTCATGCCGTCACGGTCCTCTGAGTTCGTGGGCGTCAAGGTCGCCACCGTGGCCCCTGGCAATCCCGCTGTCGGCAAGGAGCGCATCCAGGGCGTGTACCTGCTGATGGATGCGGCGACGCTGAGCCCGGTCGCCCTCCTTGACGGCACTGCGCTAACCACCCTGCGCACTCCGGCGGTCTCTGCCGCGGTGGCGGACCGTCTTGCACCGAACGAGGTCGACCAACTCGTCGTGTTCGGTTCTGGGCCGCAGGCCTGGGGCCACATCGAGGCGATGCGGGCCATCCGTTCTCTTGGCCGCGTATCGGTCGTCGGTCGGGACAAGGGTCGCGCTGCTGCGCTGGCCGCGCGTGTTCAGGAGAGCGGTCTTGAAGCTCGGGTGGGGTCGGCGGAAGACGTCCGCACTGCCCAGATCATCGTCTGCGCGACCACGGCGCGGGAGCCCCTTTTCGATGGTTCGCTGGTCCCAGACGATTCCTGCTCGATCGCTGTCGGGTCACATGAACCGGATGCGCGTGAGCTCCCGTCTGCACTCATGGCAAGGGCGCAGATCGTCGTTGAAGACACGGCGGTCGCCATGCGCGAGGGTGGCGACGTGCTCATCCCGATCGGAGAAGGGCTGCTCGACGCTGCATCGCTCGTGCCGATGCGGGGCATCATCACCGGGACGGTGGCGGTCGACCACTCTCGCCCACGGGTATTCACCAGTTCCGGGATGTCGTGGGAAGACCTCGTTGTCGCCGGCGAGGTTTATCGCAACGGCCAAAGCGGCGCGACACCGTGATTTCACCGGCCATCGCCGTAAGCACCGTCGATTACCACACCGGTGGTCAGCCCATCCGGATCGTCGTCGACGGGGCACCGGTCATCCCCGGTGCGACGGCCGCGGAACGACGTCACCACGCACTGAACACGCCCCAGATCGATGCCTTCCGGACGTTCCTGTGCTGGGAACCCCGCGGCCACGCCGACATGTACGGCTGCTACCTCTTCCCGGCAGACACTGAAGGCTTCCCGGCAGACACTGAAAGTGCCGACTTCAGCGCGGTCTTCTTCCACGCAGACGGCTATCCGCCGTCGTGCGGCCACGGCACCATGGCGCTCGGCGTCTTCGCCGTCGAATCCGGGATGGTCGATGCCCCGGACGACGGGGTGACGACGGTCACGATCGACGTACCCGCCGGGCGAGCGATCGCCAGAGTGCGGAAGGCGGGTGGCGTCGTGACGGGCGTCTGGTTGGACAAGGGAGCGTCATACCCGGTTGCACTCGCCGTACCGGTCCGCCTGGAGACGGATTCCTTCGTCGTCGACCTGGCGTTCAGCGGTGCCCTCTTCGCCTGCGTACCGGCGGATGCCTTCGGGTTGAGCGTCGAACCGAAGCACGCTGCGAGCCTGGCCGAACTCGGCCAGGAGATTCGAACTGTCCTGAATGAAGGCGCCACGGAGCGACACCCGCACGACGAGCGGCTAGACGGTGTCTTCGGTGTCGTCTTCTACGACGATCTGGGCGACACCGAGAATGGACCACACCAACGCATCGTCAACGTCTTCAACAACGGCTGGATCGACCGCTCCCCGTGCGGATCTGCGACCGGGGCGAGGCTCGCGCTCCTTGCCCAGTCCGGGCGACTGGCCGCTGGGTCGCAGCTGATGCAGGAGTCGATTGTCGGCACCCGATTCACGGCACGTGCACTCCCGCTCCCACTGGATCCCCACCCGCATGCCATCGGCGCTGAGATCGAAGGCCTGGCCCACCGAACGGGCGAGCATGTCTTCCCTCTCGACCCGCGTGATCCATTGGCCTCAGGCTTCCTGCTGCGCTGAGCGTGCGCGAATCGGTCAGGTCACGAACAGCACGATGGCCGCTGTCAGTGCGACGACGACCAGAATCACGCGAAGCACCGGCGCGGGGAGCCGCCGCCCGATTCGGGCACCGATCATTCCACCGACGGCGGAACCGACGCCGACCAGAAGGGCAATCATCCAGTCGACCGCGCCGCTGGAGATGAAGATCACCGCCGACACGATGTTTGCCACCCCGGCGAGGACATTCTTGGCGCCGTTGGCGCGGTTCAGATCCGTCGACCACAGGATTCCGAGCAGGGCGAGGAGAACAACTCCCTGTGCTGCACCGAAATAGCCGCCGTAGACGCCGGTCGCCAGGACGCCGAGCACCAAGCCGAAGGTCACCGGTCTGGTATCCGCCGAGGCCTCGGTTGAATGACGGCGAACAAAACGCGCCACCCGCGGCTGGATGGCGGAGAGCAGCGCGGCGAGCAGGAGAAGGTACGGCACAACGGTAGAGAAGCTCGACTCTGGTAATGCCAGCAGAAGGATCCCACCTACGATGCCGCCGACGGCCGAGAAAGCGGCCATGGTGATGACCGCACGCCATTGACCGGCCAGTTCTCTGCGATACCCGATCGCGCCGGTGACGGAAGCAGGCACCAGGCCGACGGTGTTCGAGACGTTGGCCGTAACGGGCGGGATGCCAAGGGCGAGCAGCGTCGGAAACGTGATGAGCGTACCTGCCCCCGCAACGACATTGATGATGCCCGCTATCACTCCGGCTACAAGAATGATGAGGCCATCGATGAGGCTCATGTATTTCTCCCGCTCCGTAGACGTCTCGTTCGTCTACCGTATACAGTATGTAGCACAGCACCAATGCTCGTTTGTGTGAACCCTTGTTCAATGGAGAAGAAATGTCATCACGATCATTGAAGATCATCGGAGTCGCCGCTGCCGCCCTGCTTCTGGCCTCCTGCTCCACCCCGTCATCATCGTCATCCCCCGGCGCGGCAGAGAGCACCGACGGCGGAGTCGCCGTCGTCGCCCTTTCTGACGAACCGGACACCCTCGACCCGACAATCGCCAACACCTTCGTCGCCCGGGTTGTCTTCACGTCAATGTGCGAGAAGCT
The DNA here is from genome assembly GCF_000421145.1 of Glaciibacter superstes DSM 21135. Classification (GTDB taxonomy): domain Bacteria; phylum Actinomycetota; class Actinomycetes; order Actinomycetales; family Microbacteriaceae; genus Cryobacterium; species Cryobacterium superstes. The sequence continues at coordinate 231,408 of NZ_ATWH01000004.1, forward strand.
CTATGACGCAAATGAGAATCTCGAAATCATCCCGCAACTCGCCGCCGAGTTGCCCATCACTTCGGCTGACGGCCTTTCCGTCGACATCCCCCTGCGCGAGGGCATCCTGTTCAACGACGGCACGCCCTTCAACGCCGAGGCAGTGAAGACCACACTGGATCGCAACATCACACTGGATACCTCTTCGCGGAAGAAGGAACTCGCGGCGGTTGAGAGCATTTCGGTCGTTGATGAGAACACCGTCCGCCTCACGCTCAGCCAGCCGTTCAGCCCCCTCGGCGCGCAACTCGCCGACAGGGCAGGCGCGATCATGTCGCCGACGGCTCTGGCAGCCCTCGGAGACGACTTCGGAACGGACCCAGTGTGTGTCGGACCGTTCGACTTCACCGACCGCGTCGCCGGCAGTGAAATCAACCTCGCCAAGTCCGACTACTACTACGACAAGGACAAAGTCAAGCTCGATGGCGTCACGTACACCTTCATCACCGACCCGAACGTTCGCTCTGCAAACCTGCGATCCGGCGAGGTGAACGCGGCTGAGCGGTTGAACGCCAGCGACGTGGAGACCCTCGAAACCGACCAGAAGGTCGAGGTCCTGAAGGCCGACACCATCGCGTACCAGAGCCTGTCCATCAATGTGGATCCCGCCCTCTCCGCGAGCCCGCTGGCCTCCAATCCCGACCTGCGACGTGCTCTTGAACTGAGCATCAACCGGGATGCCCTGAACGATGTGGTCTTCAACGGGCAGGTCACGCCGGACTGCGCTCCCCTGCCGCTCCAGATGGCGTACCGGCCAGAAGACATCACCTGCTCGAAGTTCGATCCCGATGAAGCGACGAAAATACTCGAAGAGTCCGGTGAGACGCTTCCGGTGCCGGTCGAGCTCCTGATCCCGGCCCGCCCGACCGACCAGAAGTCGGCAGAGGTCATCCAGCAGATGGCGAATGACGTCGGCTTCGATGTCACCATCAAGCCCGTTGAATTCGTCTCAGCACTCGACGCTGCCAGGGCCGGCCAGTTCGAGATGTTCCTCATCGGCTGGTCTGGGCGCATCGACCCTGACGGTGACCTGAACGACCTGGTCACCACTGGTGGAGCCAACAACTTCAACCAGCTTGCGGACCCGGAACTCGACGGCCTGATCGCAGCGGCCGCCGCTGTCACCGACACTGATGAGCGCCAGAAGCTGTATGGCGAGGCGTTGGACAGGCTCGACGAGCTCAAGGCGAACATCTACCTCTACCACGACAGCTGGTTCCTCGGACTCTCCGGCATCACCGGAGTCGAGTACTCGAGCGACGCGATCCCGCGCTTCAAGACGGCTTCGCTGACCGAGTAGTCGCGGCTCGCATCTGAGTCCGTCCTCCCTGCCGTCCCCCTGTCGCCGTCCCCTATCGATGGAGAACTCTGTGAAAACACGATCGAAAGTTGCACTGGCAACAACGGCTATCGTCGCCTTGCTGCTCACCGCATGCTCGACACCGGGCGGTGCCGGCCAGGGCGCCGAACCGGAGACGACGGCCGGCGGAGTCGCCGTCGTGTCGCTCGCCGGCGAGCCAGGCACACTCGATCCGTCAACGGCCAACACCTTCACGGCCAGGATCATTTTCACCTCGGTATGCGAGAAGCTGTACGACGCCGACGACAACCTCGAGCTGGTCCCCCAGCTCGCGGCCGAACTCCCCGAGGTGTCTGAAGACGGCCTCACTGTCGACATCGCGCTGCGTGAAGGCGTCACGTTCAACGACGGCACGCCGTTCGACGCCACCGCGGTGAAGATCAGTCTCGACCGCCACCGCACCCTGCCGACCTCGGCGAGAAAGCTGGAGCTCGCGGCCATCTCCGACGTCGCGGTTGTCGACGATTCAACGGTGCGACTCACACTGAGCCGTCCGTTCAGCCCACTCGGTGCCCAACTTGCCGACCGTGCCGGCGCGATCATGTCTCCAACCGCGCTCGAGGAGCTCGGTGACGACTTCGGTTCCAGCCCTGTCTGTGTCGGCCCGTTCGCATTCGAAGACCAGGTATCCGGCAGCGAGATGAACTTCGTCAAGTCCGATTTCTACTACGACAAAGACAAGGTCAAGCTCGACGGGGTCACCTACCAGTTCGTGACCGATGCCAACATCAGGGTCGCGAACCTGCGCTCAGGGGACATCAACGTGGCGGAGCGAGTCAATGCCAGCGACCTTCCCCAGTTGAAGACGGAGGCCGGCATCGAGATCCTTGAGTCCGCGACGATCGCCTACCAATCTGTGTCCATCAATGTCGACCCGGCCACATCGAGCAATCCGCTCGCCACCTCGGTCGACCTGCGCAGGGCGTTCGAGTTGAGCCTGGACCGCGAGGCAGTGAATGATGTCGTCTTCAACGGCACCAACGTCGTAGACTGCATCCCCCTCCCCGGGCAGTCCGCCTTCCGTCCAGACGACGTGACGTGTTCAGAATTCGATCCGGAAGCCGCGAGGAAGATCCTGGAGGACTCAGGCGAAACCTTGCCACTGGCGGTCGAGTTGATGTACCCGTCGTCGCCCACCGCGCAGAAGACGGTCGAGGTCATCCAGCAGATGGCGAATGACGTCGGCTTCGATGTCACATTGAAGCCTGTCGAGTTCATATCGGCGCTCGAAGCCGGTCGTGCCGGTGACTTCGAGATGTTCCTGATCGGCTGGTCAGGGCGCATCGACCCTGATGGCGACGTGAACGATCTCGTCACGTCTGGGGGATCGAATAACTTCAGCCGGGTCAGCGATCCGCAGCTCGACTCGCTGGTCGCGGAGGCGGCATCCGTCACTGACACGGATGCCCGAAAGGACCTGTATGAACAGGTACTGACCCGAATCGATGAGCTCAAGCCGAACATCTACCTCTATCACGACAGCTGGTTCCTCGGACTCTCCGGCATCACCGGAGTCGAGTACTCGAGCGACGCGATCCCGCGTTTCAAGACGGCTTCGCTCACCGAGTAGCACCGAAACTTCAACGGACGGCTTCACGTGACCCGATTCATACTCCAACGGGTGATCACCTCGGTCATCACCCTGTTCCTCGCCAGCATCGTGGTGTTCATCGGTGCGCGCATGCTGCCGGGTGACCCTGCACAGGTTCTCGCCGGCGAATCGGCCGACCCGGCACTGCTCGAGGCGATCCGCGAGCAGTTCGGACTCAACCAGCCGATCTGGGTGCAGTACTTCACCTACATCGGCCAGGCACTGACCGGCAATCTCGGAGTCTCTACGCGCGACAACATCCCCGTCGCCGAGATCCTGCTCCAGCGCCTGCCGATCACGCTGGAACTCGCCGGCCTGGCCATCCTGATCGGGCTGGTGATCGGCATCACCGCCGGCGTTGTCTCCGCGGTCAAACGCGGCACCTTCGTCGACTATGTCGCCACCGGGTTCGGACTGGTCGGCCTCAGCGTGCCGAGCTTCTGGCTCGGGCTGCTGGCCATCCTGCTGTTCGCCATCACCTGGCAGGTGCTTCCCGCATCCGGCTTCGTCGGCTTCGCAGAGGATCCGATCGGCAACCTCAGGGGAATGATTCTCCCCGCCACCGTTCTGGGGATCGGGTTATCTGCTGTGCTCATGCGGCAGACCAGGGCCGCACTGCTCGGTCAGCTCTCGGCCGACTACGTTCGCACGGCACGCTCCAAGGGAGTGACCCGTGGCCGCGAGGTCAGCCACGCACTTCGCAACAGTCTCACCACCGTGGTCACTGTGCTCGGCCTGCAACTCGGCGCACTGATCGGCGGCGCCATCGTCACCGAGCAGATCTTTGTCATCCCCGGCTTCGGAAAGCTCATCATCGATGCGGTCGCAGCGCGAAACTATCCGATCCTCCAGGGTGCGGTGCTTGTCGCCGTCACCGGGTATGTGCTCGTCAACCTGCTCGTCGATGTCGCATACGCCTATTTGAATCCACGGATGCGACTGTCAGGAGGTTCGGAATGACCAGCGTCCCCAAGACCACGAATCTGTCCACGTTCGGCGCGACGGGCTCGCGGAAGTCGCAGGCACAATGGCGCCGAGTCATGCGGCGCTTCCTCAAACGACCCTTGGCCGTCATCGGCCTCGTCCTCGTCGTCGCGTTCATCCTGGTGGCCGTGTTCGGTCCGCTTCTCCTCCCCGACCCGAACAAGCAGGACTTCGCAACGCTCCTGCAGCCGCCGTCGCTCGCCCACCTGCTCGGAACAGACGATCTCGGCAGGGACGTGCTCTCCCGGATCGCCAGCGGTGCGAGGGTCTCCCTGCTGGCCGGTGTCCTGTCCACCACGATCGCCATGGTGATCGGGATCACCCTCGGCCTGATCACCGGGTTCTACCGCGGCTGGTTCGATGTGGTGTTCATGCGGATCATCGACGTCATGCTGGCGTTCCCGTTCCTGATCTTCGCCGTCGGGCTCGCGGCCATCCTCGGCGCATCCCTGACCAACGTGATCATCGCCCTTGGCGTCTCCCAGATTCCCGAGGTGGTCAGGATCGCCCGTGGAGAAGCCATGGCGATCCGGGAGCAAGAGTTCGTCAGCGGTGCCGTCGCAGACGGTGCGCGGGACTTCACGATCATGGCGCGCTATATCGCCCCCAATGCCGCGAGCGCCTTCATCGTGCAGGCGACGGTAGCCATTCCAGGCGCGATCATCGGCGAGGCGACGCTCAGCTTCCTCGGTCTCGGCGTGCAGCCACCGATGGCGTCCTGGGGCATCATGCTCACGAGCGCCCAGCAGTTCCTCGCCCAAGCGCCGTACCTCGCCCTGTTCCCTGGCATCGCGATCGCGCTGACCACGCTCGGGTTCAACCTGCTCGGCGACGGCCTTCGGGACGCGCTCGACCCGAAGGAGAAGCGATGAGAGTACTCGACGTCTCCCACCTCCGGGTGGAGTTCGGCACGGAGGACGGCCGTATCTTTGCCGTCAAGGACGTGTCGTTCACGCTCGGCCGGGGCGAGATCCTGGCCCTGGTCGGCGAGTCAGGATGCGGGAAGTCGACGGTGGCGATGTCAATCCCCCGGCTGCTCGGTGACTCCAATGTGACCATCGGCGGCTCCGTGCGCTTGAACGGCGCCGACCTGTCGTCCCTGAATGAGAAGGAGATGCAGGCAGTCCGCGGCAAAGACATCTCTGTCGTCTTCCAGGAGCCGATGACCTCCCTGAATCCCGCATACACGATCGGAAACCAGATCGCGGAGGTCATCCGGCAGCACCAGAAGCTGTCCAGGCAGGCCGCGAAGGCGAGAGCGATCGAGCTCCTGGAACTCGTGGGAATTCCGGATGCCGCGCGCAGGCTCGGCGCCTTTCCCCACGAACTCTCCGGAGGCATGCGGCAGCGGGTCATGATCGCCATCGCCGTCGCCTGTGATCCCCAGGTTCTGATCGCCGACGAACCGACGACCGCGCTCGACGTCACCATCCAGGCCGGCATCCTCGATATCTTCCGTCGCCTGCGCGACACCCTCGGGACATCGATCATCCTGATCACCCACGACCTGGGCGTCGTCGCCGATATCGCCGACCGGGTGGCGATCATGTACGCCGGGCGCATCGTCGAGCTTTGCAGCGCGCAAGACGTCTTCTCCCTTCCGTCACACCCGTATACCCGCGGTCTCCTCGGCGCCCTTCCCGCCCGCGCAGTCATGCAAGGCGGCCGCCGTCGCCTGACCGACATTCCCGGATTTGTCCCACCACCCACAACGGATCCGGATGAGTGCCAGTTCGCCCCGCGTTGTCCGCGCGCCACCGCGGAGTGCATAATCCGGCGCCCGGCCCTCGAGCTGGTGGCCGCCGAGCATGAGGTGGCGTGTTATCACCCAGGACCAGGAGACACGCCATGACAGAGCAACCCGTCCTTGAAGTCACCGGACTGGTCAAGCACTATCAGACCGGATCGCGCCTCGGCGGAGCGCGCAGCGTGGTTCGCGCGGTCGACGGGGTCGACCTCACGATCGGTCGCGGCGAAATCCTCGGCCTCGTCGGCGAGTCCGGCAGTGGCAAGTCGACAGTCGGCAAGTGCGTCTCCCGGCTGACGACGCCGACCAGCGGCACGGTGAAACTTCTCGGTCGCGATATCTCCACGCTCACCCGCGGCCAGATGCGCCCATTCCGCAATGACGTCCACGTAGTCTTCCAGGACCCATTCTCCTCCCTGAACCCGAGAATGACGGTCGGCCAGATCGTCATGGAACCGCTGCGCCAGCACGGTCACGGCAATCGCAGAGAACGCATCGGCACGGCCGCAGAGATGCTCGAACGCACGGGGCTCAGCCACGACATCCGTTCTCGCTATCCACACGAACTCTCCGGGGGCCAGCGGCAGCGCGTCGCCCTCGCCAGGGCGCTGGTGCTCGGGCCGTCGCTTGTCGTGGCCGATGAACCGGTGTCTGCCCTCGATGTCTCCGTGCAGGCGTCCATTCTCAACGTCATCCTCGACCTGCAGGCCGACATGGGCTTCTCCTGCCTGTTCATCACCCACGACCTCTCGGTCGTCGAGTTCATCAGCGACCGCATTGCGGTGATGTATCTCGGCAAGATCATGGAGACGACGACGCGCGGCGAACTGTTCCGCGATCCGCAGCATCCGTATACCCAATCGCTTCTTTCGGCAGCGCCCGTCGCCGATCCGGCCGGTGTCAGGAATCGCGATCGCATCATCCTCAGCGGTGACCTGCCGAGTCCGTCCGAACCCGTGACGGGGTGCCCGTTCCACAGTCGCTGCCCGATCGCGATAGAGAAATGCGTGACGGATGTCCCGCCGCTGGCCGGCATCACCGCACCAGACCATCTCACCGCCTGTCATCTTGTGACCGCCGAATCCGGCGCGCCAGACATCTCCGCGCCTATCAACTCAATGGGAGGAACCCCCAGTGTTCACAACGCGTCCTGAATTAGTCGGCAATGTCGGAATGGTGACGTCGAGCCACTGGCTGGCATCGGCGACGGGCATGAGCATCCTGGAGCAGGGCGGTAACGCGGCCGACGCCGCCGTCGCCACCGGCTTTGTGCTGCAGATCGTCGAGCCGCACCTGAACGGCCCTGGCGGAGACCTGCCGATCCTGGTCTGGTCGGAGAAGGATCAGCGAGTAGACGCGATCTGTGGCCAGGGTGTCGCTCCGCAGGCCGCGTCCGTCTCGCGTCTGACCGAACTGGGCCTCGACCTGATGCCGGGCACCGGCCTGCTGCCCACCGTCGTTCCCGGTTCGTTCGGGGCGTGGATGCTGCTTCTCGAGCAGTACGGCACGATGACGCCTGGTCAGGTGCTGGCGCCGGCCATCCACTACGCTGCGACGGGGCATCCGTTGCAGCAGCGGGTCTCTGCCGCACTTGGAACCGTTGAGACTCTCTTCAAGGAGGAATGGCCGACGTCGGCGGCGACCTGGCTGCCTGACGGTTCGGTTCCCGCGGAGGGAAGCCACTTCACCAACCCGGTGCTCGCTGAGACCTATCGGCGGATCGTCGCCGAATCGGAGAGTGCGGGCGGCAGCCGTGAGCACAAGGTGCAGGCCGCGCGCGATGCCTGGTACCGCGGTTTTGTCGCGGAGGCGATCGGCGAGTACTGCCAGACGGCGGAAGTCATGGACACCTCTGGGGAACGTCACGGTGGTTTGATGACCGCTGACGACCTCGCAGCCTGGGACGCCACCGTCGAGGAACCGGTCACGTTCGACTACCACGGCTACACGGTGTGCAAGACGGGGCCCTGGGGTCAGGGACCGGTGTTCCTCCAACAGCTCGCCCTGCTGGAGGGGTTCGATCTGGCTGAGATGGGCGTCGGCTCGGCGGACTGGGTGCACACGATCGTGGAATCGAGCAAACTTGCCTTCGCCGACAGGGAAGCCTGGTACGGGGATCCGCTGTTCAGCGATGTGCCGCTGGATGGCCTGCTGAGCCGGGAGTACAACGACGCGCGCCGGTCTCTCATCGGTGCCACCGCATCCCTCGACCTGAACCCAGGCAGTCCTACGGGACGCGCGCCACGGCTTCCGCGTTACCCGGCTTCGACGAATGCGATGCAGTATGCGGCGGGCATCGGTGAGCCGACGGTGGCGCCGACCGGTGAGACGCGCGGCGACACGTGCCACCTCGATGTCGTGGACAGCAACGGGATGATGATCTCCGCGACGCCGAGCGGTGGCTGGTTACAGTCGTCGCCGACCATCCCCGGGCTCGGATTCTGCCTGAGCACCCGCGGCCAGATGTTCTGGGTGGAGGAAGGCCTGCCGAACTCGCTTCGGCCAGGGGCCAGGCCGAGGACGACTCTCACGCCGTCGTTCGCACTGCGGGATGGACAGCCGTGGCTGGCATTCGGCACGCCGGGTGGCGACGCCCAGGACCAGTGGACCCTGCAGTTCTTCCTCAACCTCGTGCACAGCGGGATGAATCTCCAGGAAGCGCTCGATGCGCCTGGGTTCCACTCGACACACATGCCGAGTTCGTTCTACCCGCGGGATGCGCATCCCGGTCAGGTGCTGATGGAAGGCCGATTCGCGTCTGGCACCCTCGCCGAACTCGAGCGACGTGGGCACGGTGTCGTCGTGGGCGGAGACTGGACGGAAGGCTATACGACTGCGGTCGCACGCGACCAGGGGTGGCTGAAGGCAGCGGCGAGTCCGCGCGGGAAGGGATACGCGGTCGGACGATAGGGCGGGCGATAACATCGGTGGTGAGTGCGCCATGCGCCTCATCCTTCCCGTCCTTCCGACCCTGACTGAGGTGGGCTAACACATGGTTACTGCGGAAGACACGATTGGCGGCGCAGGTGCGTCGGCGTTCGGATTGCTCGCGGCAGCTCAGCCGCTGCGCGAGCGGGTGTACGACGCCCTTGAGGAGATCATCGTCGACGGGATCTTCCCGCCGGGGTTCCACCTGCGCGAAGACGACCTGGCCAAACGGCTGGGTGTGAGCCGTAACCCGGTGCGGGAAGCGCTGCAGCGGCTGGTTCACGACGGCCTGGTCGACCACCGGCCAGGTAAGGGTGTCTTCGTTCACGAGCCCAGCCTGCGCGAGGTGGAAGAGGTGTTCCACGTCAGGGTGTTGCTGGAGAGTGAGAGCGCCAGGCTTGCGGCCGGACGCATCTCGGCGGAAGATCTCGACCAGCTCGAGGAGTTGCTGCGCCTGGGTGCTGCCGCCGTCGAGGCGAAAGACGCGACGCTGCTTCTTGAGCTCAACGAACGCTTCCACAACACGGTGCTTGCCGCATCAGACAATTCCGTCATGGCGAAGATGATGGTCAGCCTGCAGCGGCGCATCCGCTGGTATTTCTCACGGGTGGTCGTCACGCGCTCAGTGGGCTCGTGGGGCCAGCACACCGAGATTCTGGAGGCTCTGCGCGCCGGCGACGGCGAAGCGGCCGCCCGGCACATGGCCGACCACGTTCGACAGACCGGCCAGACCATCCGCGACAGCCTCAGCGCCGCTGCCGGCGTTTGACGGTGGCCCCCGCGTCACCCTCTCGACGCCGGAATCGCCGTTCGCTCCGAGAATCGCCGCTACAGCGGCGTCAGTCGGCGCAAACGGCGATTTGGGGGCGAGAACTAGCGCGTCGCTCACCGCTTGGCCGGGTCGGCCCCGAGTTGAACCGAAAGCTCCGCGGCCACCCGGGCGGCAAGGGCGCCAGCCTCATCGAGATGACCACCGAGCCGCGGTTTGGGTGCGCTGACATTGATGGCGGCGACGATGCTCCGTCGGAAGTCGAAAACGGGCGCTGAAACACCGACGACTCCCTTCTCGAACTCCTCGTCGACGGTCGCGTATCCCTTCGTGCGGATTCGGAGTATCTCCCTTTTGAGGCTTTCGAAGTCAGTAACCCGAGAGACTCCCTGTGCGGGAGGAGTGGATGCGACGCCGCCGATATCGGCGACCACGGGCGCGAACCGGCTCGTGACCGCCGTGTCTCGGCCATGCACCTCATACCATCCGCGAAGCTCGTCCTCCGCCCAATCGCTGATCAACACCCGTCCGGATGAGGTATGCCACGCCGCGGTGCTCACCCCTTCCCAGCCGACGCCACGGTAGGCATACTCACTCGTCTCGGTCGCGAGTGTCAACACGTTGCCGCCGCGCAACACGCAGAGATTGGTCGTCTCGTGGGTCGCGGTCACCACACGCCTGAGGTAAGGCGCGGCCGCTCGAACCAGTCGAGACTCCAGTGTGCGGGCGGCGAGCGCGTACAGCTGATATCCCAGCTGGTAGTTCTGGGTCACCGGGTCGCGTGAAACCAGCCCGGCTTCCGCGAGCGTTGCCAGGGTGCGCGACACGACGCCTTTATCGCGTCCGGCCAGTTCCGCGACCCGAACCACCCCGAGCCCTCCGGCCGATTCGGACTCCAGGGACCCGAGAACCTCCAGTAGCTCCAGGTCTCGCCGCAACCCGGCCGAATTGCGCCTCGGCCGAGGCGGGGTGCCTGTCTCTGCGATCGGTTCCATTGGTTCACCATAACCATAGTATTGCCATACGCACAACTGTAGTTGCGCAAATAAGAACTGGCTCCTAGTGTCTGTAACAGCCGCCGCCGTACTGCGAAGGTGAATCTCAATGAAGAGTGAGGAGGCATCGATGACAGGCTTCGATTTCGACGGAATGTTGACGTTCTGGGCACGTCGCTGGGACGACATCCTCAGCATGGTTGTGGAGCATGTCACCGTGGTCGCCCTGGCACTCGCCATCGCCATGATCATCGGCATCGGCGTTGGGATGCTGGTCTGGGACAAGCCGATGCCCCGTACCGGCGTCATCGCAGCAGCAGCGGTCGCGCTGACCATCCCCTCCCTCGCGCTGCTCGCGATCCTGATCCCAGCCTTTGGACTTGGCTGGGTGCCGACTGTCATCGCACTGGTCATCTACTCGCTCCTGCCCATCGTTCGCAACACCGTCGTCGGCCTGCGGGAAGTACCGCCCGCCATCATGGAATCCGCCAAGGGCATGGGCATGAACCCCCTGCGTGTGCTGGTGAGGATTCAGCTCCCGATGGCCTGGCCCGTGATACTCACCGGCGTTCGTGTCGCGGCACAGTTGACCATCGGAATCGCGGCCATCGCCGCATACGTTGCGGGCCCGGGTCTCGGGCAGTTCATCTTCAAGGGCCTTTCGTCCCTTTGGGTCGAAGAACGCATTGAACTTTGCACTCACCGGAACGGTGGGCGTCATCATCCTGGCGCTCCTGATCGACGCGTTGTTCGTCCTCATCACCCGCATCACGACCTCAAGGGGGCTCCGTGCCTAAGTCACCAGACACCGCCATCACCCAGATCGCTCGCAACAACAGCGGTGCTCGGATCGAACTCGACCGTGTCACCAAGACCTACCCCAATCAACCGGTGTCGGCCGTCGAGAACTTTTCGATGGTGGCCGAACCCGGCGAACTGATCATGTTCGTGGGCCCGAGCGGATGCGGCAAGACGACCACCATGAAGATGATCAACCGCATCATCGAACCGAGCAGCGGGTCGATATCCATCGACGGACGCGATGTGCTGTCGCTCAACCCGAATGAGCTGCGACGCCACATCGGATATGTGATCCAGCAGATCGGCCTGTTCCCGCACATGACCATCGCGGAGAACATCGCCGTGGTTCCCCAGCTGCTCGGCTGGAGCAAGGAGAAGATCCGGAGCCGGATCGACGAGCTGCTCACCACGGTGGAGCTCGATCCCGCCGCCTTCGCCACCCGATACCCGAAGCAGCTCTCCGGCGGCCAGCAGCAGCGCGTCGGAGTTGCTCGTGCCCTCGCAGCAGACCCGCCGGTCATGCTCATGGACGAACCATTCGGGGCAACCGACCCGATCACCAGGGAGAAGCTCCAGTAGGAGTTCCTCCGTCTGCAGGATTCGCTCGGCAAGACGATCATCTTTGTGACCCACGACTTCGACGAGGCGGTGCGACTCGGCGACCGCATCGCCGTATTGAGCGAACGCAGCCAGATCGAACAGTTCGACACTCCGGCGAACATTCTGGCCGCACCGGCCAACGAATACGTTGCATCGTTCATCGGGCACGGCGCCGCCATCAAACGACTCACACTGATCCCGGTCAGCGAGGCCCTCCTCGGGTCTGCATCGTCGGCTCCCAGCGGTCCGATCACGGTCAGCACCACCGATTCACTTCGGGACGCCCTCGACTCGCTCGTTCTCACCGGGGCGACTTCCCTTGCCGTCGTCGGGCCGGACAACCGGGCGGTTGGCTCGATCACCATCGACGCCATCTCCGCCGTTCTCGGCGCTGAGCTGCCTCGGGTGTCGTCAGCGCCATCGCAGACAGAAGCAGGCGTTCGGCCATGAGCACCGAGCTCGCCAGGATCGTCGGCGAGAGCCCCGATACCCTCCCCACCCAGCGGCAGGCTTTCTTCACTCTGAAGCGTTTCGCCACGCCCATCGTCGTTGTCGTCGTGCTCGGCCTTCTGCTGCTCTGGGTTTCCACACTGAAACTCGACTCGATCGAACAACGCACCCTCAACTGGGATTACATCATTGCCCGTACGCGCGAGCATCTCGGACTCGCCATTGTGGCCTCGGCACTGGTCGCCGTCCTGGCGATCCCGACCGGTATCGCGCTCAGTCGCACGAAATCGAAGACCATCAGAGGCATCGTGCTGGGAATCGCCAATATCGGCCAGGCAACTCCGGCCGTCGGCGTCATCATCCTGCTGGCCATCGTCTGGCAGACCGGATACACCACAGCCCTGGTCGCACTGGTCGTCTATTCATTCCTCCCGGTGCTGCGCAACACCATGGTCGGCCTCCAGCAAGTCGACGAAAGCGTCCGCGAGTCGGCCAAAGGCATGGGGATGACTCCCAACCAGGTGCTCCTGCGCATCGAACTTCCCCTGGCCGTTCCCGTCATCCTCGCGGGGCTCCGCACCTCGCTGGTGTTCTGCGTCGGAGTCGCGACCATCGCCACCTTCATCAACGCGGGCGGTCTTGGCGACATGATCGTCAACGGACTCAAGCTCCAGCGTTACCCGGTCCTGATCGTCGGGGCCGTGCTGGTCGCCTGCATCGCCCTCCTGATCGACTGGGTCGCCGCGGTGGCAGAAGACCTGCTCAGGCCCAAAGGGACCTGATCCACACCACCGCGCGACGCACCGCGCATCACAGCAACATCCGCACAGCAACAACAAACACAGTGTCAAACAACCAAGGAGCAATCATGAAAAAACGCACCGCCCTCTCCCTCCTGGCCATCGCGGCCATCGGAACACTCGGGCTCACCGCCTGCGCCAGCGGAAGCGCCGAGAACTCCGGCGGATCCCAGGGCGACGAAGTGGCCGGCCTCACCGGCACGATCGGCGCCAAGGACTTCTCAGAGCAGTTCATCCTCGCCTACCTCACCAGCGGCATCCTCAACGCCCACGGGGCCGAGACGGATGCGAACATCCAGGTGGTCGGTTCCGCCAACGTGCGTGCGGCCCTGGAGAGCGACGAGTTCATGGGCTATTGGGAGTACTCCGGCACGTCCTGGATCACGTATAACGGCAACACCGAGCCTGTTCAGGGAGAGGAAGCCCAGTTCGAAGCAACGAAGGAGGCTGACGCCGCAAACGGCATCGCCTGGCTCGACCCGGCGCCGCTCAACAACACCTACGCGTTCGCCATCCGTTCAGACAAGGCGAAAGAACTCCGTGTGAAGTCGCTCAGCGACATCGCCGACCTTCCGGTTGAAGACCAGACATTCTGCATTGAAAGCGAATTCTCGACTCGTGACGACGGCTGGCCAGGCCTCAAGTCCGCCTACGGGATCGATGTTCCAGACTCGAATGTCGCACTCCTCGACACCGGCGTCATCTACACCGCGACGCAAAAGGGCGATGACTGCAACTTCGGAGAGGTCTTCCAGACCGATGGTCGGATCAAGGCGCTCGATCTCACGGTCATGGAAGACGACCTGGAGTTCTTCCCCGTCTACCAGGGGGCTTTCACCCTCAAGCAGAGCACGCTCGACGAGTACCCCGGAATCGCCGATGTCATCGCGCTGATGTCTAGCAAGCTCACGACGGAGGTTATGCAGGATCTGAACGCACTGGCCGATGTCGACGGGGAAGACCCGGAAGACATCGCCAATGACTGGCTGACCGAGGAAGGCTTGATCTGATGCAGGGCACCCTTCAGATTGGCGAAAGCTTCATCGGCGACGGCGTGAACGCCGCGCACGTCAACACGGTCTTCGGCCATCGGGATGGACCTGCCGGAGTGGCCTGGGCTTCGGCCCTGGCCACCCCGAGCCAGGGGCATGTTCCCTTCGTGGCCGTCCTCCGGCCCTCGCTGCCGGTGAAGCCACTGACCCTTTTCGTGACCAAGTCCGCCCCGGCGGGCGACGAACACGGACTCCTGATCTGGGGGCCGGCCCAGGCCGGCATCGCGGCCGGTGTGGCTGATGCACTCGCTGACGGCGTCATCACCGTCGAACAGGCGGATTCCCACGTCGTCATCGCTGCGGTCTGGGTGAATCCGGGCGCAGATGACGCTCAAACGGTCTACGCGAACAACCGGAAATCGGTTCGCACGGCCCTCGAGAACGGATCTCGGCTCCTGCCGAACACCGATGAGGTCATCGCCGCACGGAACACGCCGACCAACCCCTTCTTCACCCCACAGGCTTAGAGCCTGGCCAAGCCAGAAAGCACCACATGAAGATCACGGCCATTCGCCTCACGCGATTGAGTCTGCCACTCGATCCGCCATTCAATGCCGCATGGGACCCGACCCCCCGCACGACCTTCCCGGCGACACTCGTGACGGTGGAGACCGACGAAGGAGTCGTCGGATTCGGCTCTGGCGACACCATGGACGGGTTCGAGGCATACGAGGATCTGTTCATCGGCACCGATCCGCTACAGATTCTCAACCAGGTGCGACGCATCGAGACGATCAACTTCCACGGAGGTCGGTACTGGCCGCTTGAGGCTGCCCTGTGGGACATCATCGGCCAGGTGGCGGGACTCCCGGTCAGTGTTCTCTTCGGCGGTGCACGGGACCGCCTGCCCGCCTACGCCTCGTGCGGGGAACTCAAGCCACCTGCTGCACGGGCGGAATCGGCACTGGCCGCCAAGGAACGCGGCTTCAAAGCCATGAAGATCCGGCTCGCGCGTCATCGGCTCGCTGACGGCATCGCGGCCGTGAGGGCGACCAGGGAAGCCGTCGGCGACGACTTCGACATCATGGTGGATCTCAACCAGATGTGGCGCATGAGCGGAGACATCGAGGCCGCCCTCCCGCTCGCACAGGTGCAACGAATAGCAGCGGAACTCACCGAGATCGGCGTGCTCTGGCTCGAAGAACCGTTGCCGCAGGCAGACGTCATCGGCGCCCGCCGGGTGCGGGCTGAAACCGGAATCCAGATCGCCGGGGGCGAGATGGTGCGCAGCATGCCCGAACTGGCTCAACTGATCGAAGCAGATGCCTACGACATCTACCAGCCGGATGTCGTCCTCGCGGTGGGCATGTACCGCGCCAGGCAGGTGGCCGAGTCCGCCAATCTGCGCCACCGTCTCTTCACTCCACACACCTGGAGCAACGGACTCGGCCTGCTGGCCAACCTCCACGTGGCCGCGGGGGTCGACGCATCCCCTTATCTCGAGTTTCCATACGATCCGCCGGGGTGGACACCGGAACGACGGGACTTCTTCATGAAGCCCCTCGACATCGATGAGAACGGAGACCTGCTGGTTCCGAACGCGCCAGGGCTCGGAACAGAGATCGACGCGGATGCTGTGAAGAGGTACACGATATGACCGACTGGATTGCACGCGCACGGGCACTCGCCCCCGAATCCGGGCTCTTCATCGACGGAAGTTTCCGCCCAGCCGCCGACGGGGAGACCTTCGAGACCAGGGCACCACGAGACGGCAGCCTTATTACTCGGGTGAGCGCCGCAGGTGAAGCGGATGTTGATGCGGCTGTGAGCGCGGCGGCCCGCGCTTTCGAGTCAGGCAGCTGGTCACGCGCCGATCGGCGCGAACGGCAGAGGGTGCTTCTTCGCCTGGCCGACCTGATGCTCGAGAACCTCGATGAGCTCGCGCTCCTGGAGTCGATCGATTCCGGGCACCCCATCAGCGATGCCCGGAATGTTGATGTGCCGAATGCCGCACGCACGGTGCGCTGGTATGCCGAGGCCATCGACAAGATGTACGACGAGATCGCACCGGCCCCGCAGGATGCACTCGCCCTGATCACCAGGGAGGCCCTCGGAGTCGTTGCCGCGGTCGTACCCTGGAACTATCCCCTGATCATCACCGCCTGGAAGATCGCCCCAGCGCTCGCCGCGGGCAACTCGGTTGTACTGAAACCGGCCGAGCTCACCAGCCTGTCGGCGTTGAAGCTCGCAGAACTGGCCGCCATCGCCGGAGTGCCGGATGGGGTCTTCAACGTGGTGCCGGGGCTCGGTCCCGTCACCGGCGCCGCGCTCGGGCGGCATCCGCTGGTCGACAAGGTCACGTTCACCGGCTCGCCTGCCGTCGGTCGCGCGTTCCTCGGCTATTCCGCCGAATCCAACGGCAAGCAGGTCGCCCTGGAACTCGGCGGCAAGTCGGCGCAGGTGGTGCTCGCCGATGTGGCGGATATCGCCGCCTGCGCATCATCCGTCGCCTGGGGGATCTTCTACAACGCCGGGCAGACCTGCCATGGCGGCAGCCGACTCATCGTTGACGAACGCGTGCACGACGAGTTGGTCGCCGGGGTTCTGAAGGTCGGTGCCTCGCTGCGCCTGGGAGACCCACTCCTCGAATCGACGCAGATCGGCACGATCGCGAGCGAGAAACAGCTTGAGCGCGTGCTCGGATACGTGGACGTCGCCAGGGCGGAGGGGGTGACCGTCCACGGTGGCGAGCGCGTCAGGCCGGACGGCCTTGACGGAGGGTATTACGTCGAGCCGACGGTGTTCGATGGCGTCGACAACGCCGGCAGGATCGGCCAGGAAGAGATCTTCGGACCGGCACTCGCCGTGACGACGGTGCGCGGTGCTGCCGAAGCCGTCAGGGTCGCCAACGACAGCCCATACGGGCTCGCAGCCAGCGTGTGGACCCAGGACATCAGCACCGCACACACCGTCGCGCGCCAACTGCGTGCGGGCACGGTGTGGGTGAACACCTTCGACGTGGCCGACGTGATCACGCCGTTCGGCGGGTTCAAGAACTCCGGAAGCGGGCGGGACAGATCTCTCCACGCTTTCGACGCGTACACCGCGCTCAAAACCACCTGGATCAACCTGGGCGATGCGCCCCTGAACAACGATTGAGAACCGAATAGATGAACGCTTCTTCCCCGACCCGTGTCGGGTTCATCGGCCTGGGCAGTATGGGCTCCGGCATGACGCGAAACCTGCAGAAATGCGGTTTCGCACTCGTCGTCAACGACATCCGTTCAGCAGCTGCGGCGGAGCTGATCGCCGGTGGCGCCGTCTGGGCGGATACGCCCGCGGAGGTCGCCGCCCTCAGCGACGTGGTCATCACCATGCTGCCGACGCCACGACATGTCGAGGCTGTACTCGCCGGACCGGATGGAATCCTGGCCGGAATCGCCGACGGCGGCACCTGGGTCGACATGTCGACGTCGGTTCCTGAGGTGGCGAATCGAGTGAGATCGGATCACTCCGCCCGCGGTCTGCGCATCCTGGATGCGCCGGTCAGTGGGATGTCTATTGGCGCAGCCACGGGAATGCTACAGATTTTCATCGGTGGTGAGATAGCGGATGTCGAACGGTTGCGTCCGGTCTTCGAAGCGATGGGCAACCCGGATCGCATCCTCCATGTCGGTGCCGCCGGCACGGGTTATGCCGTCAAGCTCATGATCAACCAGCTGTGGTTCTCCCACCTCGTCGCCACAGCAGAAGTATTGAGCATCGGGGTCAAGGCCGGAGTGGAGCTTGATGTTCTGCGTGATGCTTTGATCGCCAGCCCGGCGAACAGCAATTTTGTGCAGAACGACATCCTGTCGATCCTGGAGCGTGGCGACTACGACGAGGGCTTCGCGATCGCCCTGGCCTGCAAAGACCTCGGTCTCTCGATCGATCTGGCGAGGTCGGTCGGAGTGCCGGCCGAACTCAGCGGGCTGGTGGAGCAGATCTACCGCCGTGCGAAGGCCAGCTACGGCGACCGTGCAGGGGAGATGGCGCCCGTGAAGCTGTACGAAGATCTGATCGGATCGCCGCTCCGCCTGGAAGGGGTGCTGGTATGACCGCGTTCACCGGCCTGGCTCCCCTGCCGCGCCCGCTCGCAGAGACCGAGCTGACGCTCGACGCGAAGCCCGTTGCCTACTTCGGCCGCGGTCGGGTGTCAGAGGTCGGCCTGATCACCGCTGCAACCGGTGCGACCGCTGTGTTGATAGTGACCGATCCGTTCCTGGCGACCTCTGCCGTTGTCGATGCCGTTCGGGTGTCACTCGAGAGTGCCGGCCTGCTGGTCACTGTCTACGGCGGTGTCACGCCCAACCCGACGACGACCTGTGTCGACGAGGGCAGCGACCTGGCAGCATCCGTCAGGGCGGACGCCATCGTCGCTGTCGGTGGCGGCTCTTCGATGGATGCCGCCAAGGGAATATCTCTCGGCGCGCGCAATCCCCAGCGCGGACTGGACCTCGACTATACGAGCGTGTTCTCCCAGCCGGCCATTCCGATCGTTGCTGTTCCGACGACGGCGGGGACCGGCGCGGAGGTCAACGCCTTCGGTGTCATCACCGACGTCGTCAGCCACCGAAAGTTCTATGTCGGGCACAACAGCGCGCTGGCGCGAGCGGCAGTGCTCGATCCGGAACTCACGGTGGGATTGTCGCCGGCAGCCACGGCCGCGACGGGCATGGACGCGCTCACCCATGCGCTGGAGTCATACCTGTCGATTCGGGCCAATCCATACAGTGACGGCATCGCCCTGCAGGTGATCTCGACCGTCGCGACCTACCTTCCCCGCGCCGTCGCGAACGGCGCAGACCTTGAAGCGCGATCGGAACTGCTCCTGGCCAGCCACATCGCCGGGGTGGGTTTCTCCCACACGGGGCTCGGGCTGGTGCACGGCATCGCGCACCCGCTCGGCGGGCAGTTCAACATCCCCCACGGGTTGGCACTCTGCACCGTGATCGAAAGCGTGCTCCGTTTCAACCTGCTAGCCCGCACCGAACGGATCGGGCGGGTCGCGTTTGCTCTTGGCGTGGGCGACACGCATCTCGCCGACGAGGAGAATGCGCAATCGGCCATCACGGCGATTGCCGCGCTCGCTGCGGACGTGGGCATGATCGGCCCGCTCTCTCGCTTCGGCGTGACCGAAGAATCGCTCGCCTCACTCGCCGCTGACACCCTCGCCGACGCCGTTACCGTCAACAATCCCATTCAACCGAGCATCGACGACGTGGTGCGCATTCTCACGGAGGCATTATGAGCACCCCTGCTCGCATCACCGAGGCAGACGAGCAGGCGGTCCTGGATCTGGTCCCAACAGGCCTGTTCATCAACGGCGAATGGCGGGATGCGACCGGCAGCCGGGCCTTCGACGTGAACGACCCGTCGACAGGGCGAGTTCTGCGGAGTGTCGCCGATGCCTCGCCGGAGGACGGAGCCGATGCCTTGTCGTCTGCCCACTCCGCTCAGAGATCGTGGGCGAAGACGGCGCCGCGCGAGCGCGCAGAGTTGCTCAGACGAGCGTTCGAGGCTGTCACTGTGCGCACCGACGAGTTTGCTCTCCTGGATGACACTCGAGATGGGAAAACCGCTCGCAGAGTCCCTCGGCGAAGTGGCGTACGGGGCGGAGTTCCTGCGCTGGTTCTCGGAGGAGACCGTTCGTGTCTCCGGCAGGTTCGCCACGGCGCCAGACGGGAGAAGCCGACTTCTGGTGACCAAGCATCCGGTCGGGCCGTCGTTGTTCATCACGCCTTGGAACTTTCCGCTTGCAATGGCCACCCGCAAGATCGCCCCCGCGATCGCGGCTGGCTGCACGATGGTGTTGAAGCCGGCAGCGCTGACCCCACTCACGGCCCTGCTCTTCGCGCAGGTGTTGCAGGAGGCCGGGTTGCCTGACGGGGTCTTGAACGTGATTCAAACGACGAGGGCCGGGGCGGTCACTGGCCCCCTGATCACCGACCCGCGCCTCCGCAAGTTGTCGTTCACCGGTTCAACGGAAGTCGGCAGACGGATGCTGAAGAACTCAGCCGACCAGGTGCTGCGGGTCTCGATGGAGCTCGGCGGCAACGCGCCCTTCATCGTCTTCGACGACGCTGATCTCGACAAGGCCGTCGACGGTGCGATGCTGGCCAAGATGCGCAACGGCGGCGAGGCGTGCACGGCGGCGAACCGGCTGCTGGTGCAGGAATCTGTCTCGGCGGAGTTCGCCGCCAGGCTGACGGACCGCATGCGGAACCACGCCGTCGCGCGTGGCACGGATCCGGACTCGAAGATCGGTCCGCTGGTCGACGAAGGCACCCGCACGAAGGTGCACGAGCTCGTGACCGCATCGATCGAAGCCGGAGCGACCCTGGCCCTGGGCGGAAACAGCATCGAGGGCCCTGGCTACTTCTACCAGCCGACGGTGCTGACGAACGTGCCGGCGACGGCACGGATCATGCATGAAGAGATATTCGGGCCGGTCGCGCCGATCATGACCTTCTCGACCGAGGCGGAAGCGGTTGAGCTCGCGAACGACACCGAGTATGGCCTGGTCGCCTACGCGTACACGCGGGACTTGAACCGCGGGTTGCGGCTGGCAGAAGAGCTGGAGGTCGGCATGCTGGGTCTCAACACGGGGATCGTGTCGAACCCGGCCGCGCCGTTCGGAGGAGTGAAGCAGTCTGGACTGGGTCGCGAAGGCGGTTTCGAGGGAATCGAGGAGTATCTCGAGACGCGCTATGTGGGTATCTCTGACCCCTTCGAGGATGCCTGACCGCCAGCCGCTGACCGCCATCCGTCCGCCACACACTGACCGCCGGCTGACCCTCAAGCGTCGGCAATCGCCGTTCGCGCCCAGAATCGCCGCTATAGCGGGGTCACTCGGCGCAAACGGCGATTCCGAGCGAGTTGCGATTCCGAGCCCGGCTAACGGGCAGCGGACCAGACGTCTGATGTTCCCCGGCGATGACTGTCGACCAGGTGCGTGTCGACGATTCCGACGGCCTCCATCAGAGCGAACATGGTGGTCGGCCCGACAAAGGCGAAACCCTTCTTGCGCAGCGCCTTCGAGAGGGCGATCGACTCCGCCGAGGTCGTCGGGATGTCGGCATACGTTCGCGGCTCCGGCGTCGACGAAGGCCGGAACGACCAGACAAAATCGACCAGTCCGCCCTCATCGCGGAGCGCGATCGTGGCCTTCGCATTGGTGATCGTGGCGAGGATCTTGAGCCGGTTGCGCACGATGCCGGCGTCGGCCAGCAGACGTTCGACGTCGGCATCCGTGTATTCGGCGATCACATCTGGATCAAAGCCGTGGAACGCTTCGCGAAACGCCGGCCGCTTGCGCAGGATGGTCGCCCACGACAACCCTGACTGGAATGCCTCGAGACTGATGCGCTCGAACATCCCATGTTCATCGCGCACCGGCATGCCCCACTCTGTGTCGTAGTATTCCCGCATGAGCGGGTCGGTTGCCGCCCAACTCGGGCGGGCGAGGCCGTCGTCGCCGACCACGATTCCGGATGCCGGGGCCGGAATCATGCCGGAACTCGTCTTGATTACACCCGTCGCTGTCTCAGTTTGGTCCTTCAAGAAATTCTCCGTCATTCGCACAGTCTCAGTGTTCTTCCCGGCACGAGAGTCCAGAACCGGCAGGACCTCCATTCTCGCGGGTGCCGCATGAACTGCGGTTATAGCAACAACCGCTTGACGTTGCTCCTAACGGAATGAGATGCTTGTCTCAATCAGGACACATGTCTCATTCAAAGTTGAACGGGGAATTCACGGTGATCACGATAGACCGCAGTTTGATCCAGATAGGCAACGTGGGATTCGATCGGGCGGAGCTCACTGCGCTGTTCGCCGACATCCCGGTCGCAAATCTTGGCGACGCAATGGATCGCATGGGCGTGTGCGATGCGGGCGTGCGAGCGATGTGGCGGGGGGCACGATGCGTAGGAAACGCCTTCCCGGTTACGGTACGCGCCGGTGACAACGCCGGCTTGCATGTGGCGTTGGAGCATCTTCGACAGGGCGACGTCCTTGTCGTGAACGGCGGAGGTGACCTCTCGCGCGCCCTCCTGGGCGACCTACTTGCCACGAAGCTCACGCAGATCGGCGTCGCAGGTGTTGTCGTGGACGGCTGCATTCGGGATCGCTCAGCTCTGGAAAACATGAAGTACCCCGTCTGGGCGCGCGGGGTGAACCCTGCTGGTCCATACAAGAACGGGCCGGCGATCCTCGGACACGCTGCCGCAATCGGCGGCGTCGTTGTGCACCCGGGCGACATCGTGGCGGCCGATGACGACGGTGTCGCGTTCATTCCGGTGGAGAGGGCGCAGGAGATACTCTCCTCCGCCCATGCCGTCGTCGCGCGTGAAGCAGAAATGGCGAGTCAGCTCGCGAGCTGACTCGATTCACCATTCGATAAGAAGCCCATCTCAACGATCAAACTCAAAGAAGAGGAAGAAAAGTTATGCGCAAGATGATGGTGTTTGCATCCCTCGCAACGGCCGCAGTGCTCCTGGCGGGATGTGCGTCCAGTGAAAACGGATCGTCCGGTGGTCAGGCATCCACTGAGCCGGGGAACACGGGCGACGTCTCGGTTGAAACGTCCAAGCTCACCGACGGGGTGGAAGTCAATGAAGACGCCAGTGAACTCCTGCCGGAGTCGATCAAGACGTCCGGCGTGCTCAAGGTCGGTGGAGAGACCAGCCTCCCACCGTACCTATTCCTGTCGGAAGGCACTTTGACCGGCGTGGAGGCGGACATCATGGCAGCCCTGGGAAAGGCTCTCGGCTTGAAGGTCGAGGTGACGAACACGAAGTTCGCGGCCATGGTCACGGGCCTGGTGTCTGAGCGTTTCGATGTTGCCATGTCGGACTTCTCCGACACTCTGGAGCGACAGCAACAGGTGACCTTCATCGACTACACAGAGGCAGGCCAGATCCTCGTGGTCGCCAAGGGCAATCCGGAGAACATCAATTCGCTTGAAGACCTGTGCGGCAAATCGGCGGCCGGACCCGCCGGAAGTCTGTCCGTGGAATTGGCAAAAGAGCAATCGAAGGCCTGTGTCGATGACGGCCAGCCGGCCGTGGACGTCCAGCAGTATCCGACCGGTGCGGAAACCCAATTGGCCTTGCAGAACGGCAGGACGGATGCGATGGCAATCGACTACGCAATCGGGAGCTACAACGTGCAACAGGTACCAGACAAGATCGAATTGTCCGGTGAGCCGTTTGCCCTGGGTTACCACGGCGCTGCGGTGCGACCGGACGACAAAGAACTCCAGGCCGCGCTCGAGGCAGGACTCAATGGATTGATCGAAGACGGCGTGTACCAGGCGATCCTCGACGAGTGGGGCGTGCCACAGATGGCAATGACTGAGGTTCTCATCAACGGGACAACCGAATGACGACGGTCGCCATGGACACGCCAGTCGCCTCTCCGACTCTGAAACTCGCACCGCGTCGTCACTACCTCCAGATCGCCGCGGCCGTTGTGGTCCTGTTGCTCGCGTTCCTGCTTGCGCAGAGCCTTGCAACGAACGACAACATGCAGTGGCACATCGTGTGGCAGTACCTGTGGGATGAGCAGGTCGGGAGAGGGATCGTCACGACTCTCCTGTTGACCGTACTCTGCATGACGATGGGAACAGCACTCGCGACGGTCCTGGCCGTCATGCGGCTGTCAAAGAACCGGGTGCTGTCGTCGGTCGCGTTCGCATACGTGTGGTTTTTTCGTGGCACGCCCCTCCTGGTTCAGCTCATCTTCTGGTACAACCTGGCAGCACTCTTCCCCGTTCTGGGCATCGGCATCCCTTTCACGAGCGTCGGTGCGAGCGTCTCCACGAATGCCGTCATCACGGCGTTCGTCGCCGCCGTGCTGGGTTTCACACTGAACGAAGCCGCCTACATGTCCGAGATCGTCCGCGCCGGTATCCAGTCCGTGAACATCGGGCAGCGGGAAGCAGCACTGTCGACGGGAATGACCGAAAGCCAGAGCATGCGGAGAATCGTGTTGCCGCAGGCGATGCGCGTCATTGTCCCGCCGACAGCGAATCAGGCAATCAACCTTCTCAAGGCCACGTCTCTGGTCGCGTTCATTGCCGGCGGTGACCTGTTGTCCGCCGTGCAGGACATTTATGCAGTCAATTTCGCGGTCATCCCGCTTCTCGTCGTTGCCAGTATCTGGTACCTCGTGATCGTGACGGTTGCAAGTGCCGGCCAGTACTACCTCGAACGTTGGGTCGGCAGAGGAGTGACCAATTTCAGCGAGGCGGCCGTGACCGACCAGATTGCTTCTATCGAAGCCAGGCAGGGGGGTGCAGCATGAGACCGATGGTGGAAATCACAGACCTCCACAAGTCGTTCGGACGAGTAGAGGTACTGCGGGGCATCAATATCGCGGTCCCACCAGGATCGGTCACCTCTATCCTCGGCCCATCGGGCTCGGGCAAGTCGACCATGCTGAGGTGCATCAATCACCTTGAAAAGCCGACCG
This sequence comes from Glaciibacter superstes DSM 21135, assembly GCF_000421145.1. Lineage (GTDB taxonomy): Bacteria > Actinomycetota > Actinomycetes > Actinomycetales > Microbacteriaceae > Cryobacterium > Cryobacterium superstes. The sequence continues at coordinate 255,976 of NZ_ATWH01000004.1, forward strand.
CCGGAGCTATCCAGGTCGACGGCGAATACGTCGGATACACCCGCAATGGCGACACTCTGTCAGAAATCTCTGGAAGGGCTCTCGCTCGACAGCGCGCCGGTATCGGGATGGTTTTTCAGCGCTTCGATCTCTACGCTCACATGACCGCCATCGAAAACATCATCGAGGGACCGATCAGGGTTCTGGGGAAGTCGCGCACCTCGGCCATGGAAGAAGCTCGAGAACTACTCGATCGGGTGGGTCTGGGCGACAGGGCGCGAGCGTATCCTGCACAGCTCTCAGGTGGCCAGCAGCAACGCGTCGCAATTGCCCGTGCGTTGGCGATGAAGCCTAAAGTCATGCTCTTCGACGAGCCGACTTCCGCCCTGGATCCAGAGTTGGTCGGCGAAGTGCTGTCCGTGATGAAGGAGGTGGCGAATTCCGGAATAACGATGCTGGTGGTAACGCACGAGGTAGCGTTCGCCAGGGAAGTATCGAACGAAGCGATCTTCATGGCGGATGGCGTCGTCGTGGAACGAGGCGATCCTGACGAGGTTCTGCGCAAGCCGAATCATCCGCGAACACGAGATTTCTTGTCGAGAGTTCTGTGATGGAAACGTCGTCAGTTTCTCGCCCTGGATCCCTTTCTGTGCAGCGAATCAGGAGTGTCTCCTTGCGAGGTCCCCTGCATTCTGCGCCAGTTGGAACGATCTCGCTTGCCATCGGGGAACCGAGCTTCGACACCCCCAACGTCATCCGCGATGCCATGCTGAAGGCATTGGCCTCTGGCGCTACCCACTATTGTGATCAGTTCGGGTTGATGCCGCTCAGAGAGACCATCGCGTCAGACGAGCGACGAAGCCGGAGGCGCTCGATCACCGTGGACGACGTTCTCGTCACCCACGGCGCCTCCGCCGGCCTCGCCGCCGTCATTCTCGGGGTTGTAAACCCGGGAGACGTGGTCGCAATCGAGGACCCCACCTACTCCCTCTACGCCGATCTGGTCGCTTTCGCAGGAGGGACCGTGACGACATTCCGGCGAAATCAGAACGGCGAGCTCGACGCAGACTCCCTCCACGACGCGGTCAGAAGTGCGAGGTTGGTGATTGTCTGCCAGCCGTCCAACCCAACGGGCGCCATCCTCTCCTCATCGGACTGGGGACTTATCGTCGAAGCCACGCGCATCAACCAGAGCCTTATCCTGTCTGATGAGGCCTATGCGAGCCTGATCTACGACGGCAATGCGTTCACGTCCATTCTCGATGTTCCCGGCTTGGAGACGCGAGGCATCTTGTGTCAGACGTTTTCCAAGAAGTTCGCCATGACGGGCTGGCGAGTGGGCTATCTCCTCGGACCGTCGGAGTTGATCGCTGCTGCTTCGGTCGTGCACCGCACCTTCAACGGCTCCGTCAACACCGCGGTGCAATATGCCGCAATAACCGCGATCTCAGATGCGCAGCCCGACGCCAGCCGGATGCTGATGGAATACGCTGAACGCCGGGTTGTGATGGAGGATGCGTTGTCTTCGGTTTCTGGCCTGGAGGCACGTACCCCTGCCGGTGCGTTCTACTTCCATTGCCGCTACGCGGACTCCCGTGATTCGACTGGACTAAGTCGAGCTGCAACTGCGGCCGGCGTCCTCGTTCGACCAGGGCGTGAATTCGGCCCAGCGGGCGAAGGACACATCAGACTTTCTTTCGCCGCAGCGCCGGAGGACATATGGGAGGGTATCCGTAGGCTCAGTTCTGTACTCGACATGAGCACTGAACGGGAATAGGGAGATACATGAGGACAACGGGTCTGCGCCAGGACACCTCGAGGAACCAGCAGCAGTTGTTGAAGGTCGCGCAAAAACTCCTCGCCGAGGCGCCGGCCCCACTCTCGATGCGACAATTGGCGAGCGAAGCACAGGTCTCACCGGCAAGCGTGTATCGCTACTACGGATCCATCGAAGGAGTCGTCGAGGCATTCAGAAGCAGTGTCATTTCCGAGGTAGTGGAGTTCAGCGCTGCTTCGACAGAGACGGGCATTCGTCTCCTCGAGGATGTCTGCCTGCAATGGGTGGACCTCGTCATCCGGGACGGCCGGGCGATGAGCCACTCCAGGTCGCGCCAAGGCTATCTGGCGCGACTTCGGAATGAAGCCCCTGACCTGAAACTACAAGAAGCCGCAATGCACCGACCTCTCGTCGAGGCCTGCAAGGAACTCGGCATCACGATTCCCGACGAAGAAGCGTTGTTCCTCTGGAACCAGATATTCGACCCACGCGACGTGCTCGACTTGATGAGCTCTCTTGAATTGTCCCGCACGACCGTCTCAGGGCGATTGGTTCGCACTCTGCTGGGAGCCCTCCGGGGGTGGGCTGCGCCAGACTGAGCTGCACCTCAGAAAAGCCGCTCGACCTTCACCTCTTCCAACTCCTCGAGCCCGAGCAGGAACCGCTTGCGGTCTAGTCCGCCGCCGTAGCCGACGAGGTTTCCGTCGGCGCCGATCACGCGATGGCACGGCACGATGATGCTGATCGGATTCTTGCCATTCGCGGCGCCGACGGCTCGCGAGAGGTTGCGGTCGCCGAGCGCCGTGGCCAGTTGGCCGTACGACCGGGTCTCGCCGTAGGGGATGTCACGCAGCAACGCCCAGACCTTCTGCTGGAACGCGTCGCCCTTCGGCGCCAGCGGCAGGTCAAAACTCGTGCGCTCCCCCGCGAAGTACTGCGCGAGCTGTTCAGCCGCCGCCGCGAACACCGCATCGTCACGGGAACCGAACATCGCAGCATCCGGAGCATGCCTGTGTTCCCGAAAATACACGCCGGTCAGCGCATTGTCTTCGCCGACCAGGGTCAGGTCGCCGACAGGGGTGTCGATGATGGCATGGTTGCTCATCTGAGCTCCTTCCGGATCGCTCGTTCCTATTCTCACAGGAGGCACCGACACAGTGTTTGCCTCCTGTTACGAAGACGCGCGACCGGTTGCAAACGTGAGATCAGCATCCGCTCTTCCTCCCTCACGGTCGCCGAGTCGCCCGACTCTGCTCGTAATCGGGCCAACGAAGAGCAGAATCGGGCGACTCGGTGTCGGGTTGGGGTGGAATTGGGGTGGAAGGGGCGTCGAGTTGGCGTAGGCAGTCAGCGTGCCCAGCGGCCTGAACGTCCCACACCGCATCGCCGAGCATCACAGCGTCGGCGGCCGAGACTCCGGCTTTCTCCAGTGCCGCATTGAGCAGGTCGGGGTTGGGTTTGGCGGCATCAACGTCGGCAGCGGATGTCACGACAGACACCGACTCGTCACTGTCGAGCACGCGGAGAAGGTGCTCAAGTTCATTGGGGTCGGCGGATGTCGCAAGCACGACCTGCGTTCCCCAGGCCGCAACGGTGCGGAGCAGTTCGCGCGCACGCTCGAACGGCCTGAGCAGGGAGGCACTCTCTGCCAGGTACACGCCGTGCAGTCGCTTCACCTCGTCGGCGATCTGCTCGGCATCGTCGCCGACGAGCGCCGCAAGCAGCTCGGCCGACCCCATGCCGATCGCCCGGTGCACGCGCCATGCGGCGACCGAATGCCCGACCGCGACAAACGCCCGGCTCCACGCGTCAACGTGCAGGTAGTTCGAGTCGACGAGGGTGCCGTCGATGTCGAACAAGACGGCCTGTGGCCTGGTGGGGTTGTCGCTCGTCATATCGTCACGCTACGCCGGCCGAGCCCGTTTCGGCAGGCGAGTGCGCCCGTTCCGGTCGAGAGTGACCCGCGCGGATCGTATTGCAGATTGGGGAATCTCGCCACGGCCGCCCCTGCCGCCTTCAAGGTCGCCGAGCCGCCCGATTCTGCTCTTTCTTGGGCCGGTGAAGAGCCGATTCGGGCCGTTCGGTGTCCAAGACGTCGACGTTCGAGGTCGAAGACGACGCCGTGCGGGCCGTACCGCCTAAGCCAGCGCGGTCGCCAGGAACGCGATGGTCGCAGCGAGCGCATCCCGCGCTTCTGGCCGGTCCAGGTGAAACTGGTATTCGTGCGGCAGCGACGGTTCCAGGTCAGCAGGCCAGAACAGTGTGTTGACGTCGACGCCGAGTCTCTCGAGCTTCTCGGCCAGCGGCTTCGCCTGGGTCTCAGTCAGCGGGTCCCCGTTGCCGCCACTGATGTACGCGGGTGGGAAGGCATCCGTCACATGGTTGATCGTCGACATCTGCCGGACGGCCTCCGAGGTCGCAAAGTCGGCAGCGCCGACGTAAGCCCAGATCGATCGCTCGATTCCCCAGCCGATCAGGCCAGAGCCGAGCAGCATCCGTGGCACGTCGTAGATGCCGCAATTGAGGACGACCGTCTTCAACTGGTCGGGTGCCAGTGATGACGTGATTCCCAGCAGCGCGGCGTATGCCGGGCTGGTGGTGAGGGTGGCCAGTTGGCTCGCCAGCTGGGCGCCCGCAGAGTCGCCGGCGAGCGCCATTTTCCCGGCGTCGATAAAGAGGGAGTCGGCATGAGCGGTGAGGTAACCAAGCGCGTCGTTCAGGTGGTGGAGTGCCGCGGGGTAGGTCGCTTCCGGCGCGATCGGGTAGGAAACGCTGACCACGGTGTAGCCCGCGGCGGCAAGCAATTCGAAGTACGGTCGGCCGTCGTGCTTGTTGCCGGAGATCCACGCTCCGCCGTGAATCCAGACGACAGTGGGCAACGGATGCGCGGTGCCGGCCGGGTAGTACACGTCGAATTGCGCGTGCCGGTCGCCCTCCCTGTAGCGCTGGTCGAGAACGGCGGTCACACCTTCTGGCGCATATCGCTGCATCGCCCGCAGCACCTCGCGCGCATCGCGTTCGAAGACGGCGCGGATGAGCATGGCACCCGGCCAGGGGCTGCCCCGCCGCAGCCGGCGCGAGTGGGCGGTGCGTGCGACTGGTTGTGGTCCCGGTGCCACGGTGACGCTCTCGTCATCCGAGTTGATGCTCACGGCTGTCTCCTCATCCGGCGTGGCTGGGCCGACGCTGCTAGTCCAGTACTGTCGCCATGAATTCGATGGTGTGATCGAGGGCGGCCTGCGCCTGGGGCCGCTCCAGCTTGAACTGGTACTCGTGCGGCAGCGATGGCTCCAGGTCGGCCGGCCAGAACAGGGTGCTGACGTCGACCCCGAGGCCGTCGAGCTTCTCGGCAAGAGGCTTCGACTGGGTGTCGGTCAGCGGGTCACCGTTGCCGCCCGTGATGAATGCGGGAGGGAAGGCATCCGTCACATGGTGGATTGTCGACATCTGCGCCACCGCCTCTGAACTCTCATAGTCGAGCGTTCCGACGTACGACCAGATCGATTGGTCAACGCCCCAACCGACGAGGCCTGTGCCGAGGAGCATCCGGGGAATGTCATAGATGCCGCAATTGAGGATGACACCCCTCAGCTGGTCTGGCGTGAGGCTGGGGGTGACGCCGACCAGATCGGCGTACTCGGGGTTTGTGGTGAGTGCGGCCAGCTGGGTCGTGTACTGCGACCCTGCCGAGTCTCCGGCGATGGCGATCGTCGTGGGGTCGATGTTCAAGTCGTCGGCGTTGTCGGTCAGGTAGCCGAACGCATCGTTCAGCTGGTTCAGCGCCGTCGGGTATGTGGCCTCTGGGGCGATGGTGTACCCCAGGCTCACAACGGTGTACCCCTCTGCCGCAAGGAGTTCGAAGTAGGGGCCGCCGTCGTTTTTTGAACCAGAGATCCAGGCGCCACCGTGGATCCAGACCACGGTGGGCAGCGGCTCGTCCGTGCCATCAGGGTAGTACACGTCGAACACGGCGTCCGGATCGTCGGCACGATACGACAGGTCGCTTGTTACCGTTATTCCACCCGGAGCGTATGGCTGCATCTCCGCCAGAACCTCTGCGGCATCCCGTTCGAACAGGGCACGAACAACCAGGGCTCCGGGCCACGGACTCACCACGAACGCGGTTGCGATGATCGAGATCACACCGACAACAGCGATGAGCGTGATGACGAGTGCGCGCCGACGCCTGCGCCTGCGCGGTGAATGCGCCCTGGCCGTTGCGTCGGTGATATCGACGCCCGCGCTGGCCCCAGTGGCGTCACGTGTGTCGGCGCGCATCGGCTATCCCCCCCGGTTGCCGCTCGGCGGCGTATCTCAAAGCCATCTTATTGCCGGCGTGCACCAGGCGCAGGGCGTGCCGTCCAACGTGCTAGCCGAAACGTGCCTGCAACCACTTCACGCTGGCCTGCGAGCTCCTGGAAAATGCGACTTACCTCAGCTCCGACTCATCGAGCAGTTCCGACACCGTGTAAGGACGGTTGTCCGCCACCGAGCGCCACATGCCTTCACCGAGTGCAACGGCCTCCGCTGCCTGCCGTGAGTCTGCCGCCAGCCCGAGCCGCCCCGACCGTTCACCGGCCTGCCGGAACAGGTCGGTACGCATGAGCGGGTCTGCGCCGCCGTGTCCTCCGGCGACTGATTCGACCGGGATCTCAACGGGAGCCGCGAACATCGGCATCAGCAGGATGGCGTCCTGCTCCGCGCGTTCCGTCCCGTCTGGCCATCGCCCGACGAACGCCTCGATGCGTCCCTGGGTTCCGTTTATCCCCAGGCGATACCCCTCCCAGGGAGACGAAAAGGTCACCGAATACAGGGCGCTGGCTCCGCCGTCGTACCGGATGACCGAGGAGTAGGTGTCTTCGATGTCGATCGCGTCGTCGTAGAGATAGTCGTCCCTGCCCGCCGGGTACTGCACTCCGTATGGCAGGCCAAACATTCCAGTTCGTGTGCTGCGCGCGTCTGCCGGGAAGGCGTCAGAACCCGCCTGGGCGAGATAGTACGGATCAGCAGCCCGTAGCGCGTCGCCCGTGAGGAACTCTCCGTCCGCGTCGCGGGGCCGGTGGGCACCCGCTGCACCATAGAAGTTTCGCGCACCGTAGGCGAAGATCTGCTCAGGGCGCTGCCCTGACCACCAGCTCAGAAGGTCGAGGTGGTGACTGCTCTTATGCAGCGAGAGCCCGCCAGAGTGCGACCGGGTACGGTTCCAACGCAGGAAGTAGCTCGCCCCGTGCCGGATGTCGACGTGGTAGTCGAGGTTCAATTGGGTGACCCTGCCGATGGCTCCGGAAATGATCAGCTCCTTGATCTGCTGATGACGAGCGACGTACCGGAGGTTGTGGGTGACGCTCACAGAACCGGTGCTGGCCTTCTCAGCCTGCAATACGGCCCTCGCCTCTGCCGCCGTCGACGTCATGGGCTTCTCCGAGATGACGGCGAGCCCATGGGCGAGTGCCCGCAGGATGTACTCGCCATGCGTATGGTCTGGCGTTGCGACCAGAACGACATCCGGTGCCGTCTCGGTCACCATCCGGTCGAATTCCTCCGGCAGGTAGGCCGGAATCGCCTGCTCGCCGACGATGCGATCGTTGACCTGCGCGGCGCGTTCCAGGTCGACGTCGATCAGGGCGACGACGTCGACCACGTCGCTGAAGTCCTCGCTGTCGCCGCCATACCCGAGCATGGCGTCACCCTCACCACCACGCCCGAGCATCGGCAGCAGGAATGCAGCGACGCCTCGGTTCGAGAGACCGCAGATGGCGTATTTCTTCCTTGAAGTCACCCCCACATCGTGCCAGACTGACCACGCGCAATGCAATTCGCCGCAAGCGATTGCAGCCCTACTGCCGGCGCCGAGAACCACGATGAGAACCACGGTCGAGAACCACGACAGCCTGAGGCGAAGACACATGACACAGACCGAATTCGATGCCAATCTCGACGGTCATCTGGATGCAAGCCTGTCGCTGTTGCGATACGTCTACGGGAGAACGGAACGAGCCCTGGCCCGCATCGAGGCCGACGAAGACGCCTTCTGGGCGCAAGAACCCGCGCTGCCGGAGGTGCTGTCCCGCCAGAAACAGCTGCGAGAAGCGGTGCGAACGAGCATCGGGCTGCCACCGGGTCCAAACGCGGGCCGCACCCCGTCTCGCGTCGTGCAGGAGCGGGATTCACTTGCCGGTGACGGTTTCCGTGTGCAACCGATTCTGATCGAGACCTCCCTCGGCACGGTGGTCAGCGCCCTGCGTTATGTTCCGGATGCCGCCTCAGATCAGCGCCGCGGCTCCGGCGGTGCCTCAGGCAGCGTCCCCGGCCCGGCAGTCCTCTTCCTCACCGGCCATACCGCTGACGGCAAGGCCGATGAGGAGTACCAGCGTGCGTGCGCGCAGATCTGCCGGCAGGGCATCACTGTTCTGGCCACCGATGCGATCGGGCAGGGGGAGAGGCACAGTTACCTCTCCCCCGACGGTGACCTCCTCGTCGCACCGGGCACCACCGAACACAGCTACGTCGGAATCCAGTGCTGGGCTGCGGGAACGACGGCGGCCCGCTTCTTCGTGGAAGAGGCACAATCGCTGCTCGACCTGCTCATCGACGATCCGGACGTCGATGCGGACCGAGTCGGCATCACCGGGCAGAGCGGAGGAGGGCTCCAGGCGACGCTCGTTGCCGCCGTCGACCAGCGCATTCGGGCAACCGCCATCGCCACCTTCATCAGTAGCAGGGGTGCGTACCTGTGGAGCGGGCAACGGCAGGATGCCGAGCAGACGCTGACGGGCGGTACGGAGAGGGGAATCGACCACGCGCAACTGCTGGCGTGCATGGCGCCGAATCCGGTCGCTGTCCTTGCGGCCGAATCGGACTTCTTTCCCATCGAGGGCGCCGTCGACACGGTAGCCGGAGCCGGTCGCTGGTTCGGCGCCCTCGGCGATGACCGCAGTCTCGAGCTTCATCGCGACGCGTGCGAGCACAGTTACAGTCCCGCGATGGCGGCACGCGCGGCCGAGTTCTTCGCCAGAAGCTTCGGTCTCGACGCACAGCCGGTCACACGTCTGTCCGAACCGTTCACTCCTGCCGCGCTCCAGGCCACGAGAGGCGGCCAGGTCCTGCTCGAGCGGCCACACGCTCGCACGATCCACGACCTGTTGCCGACCGCGGCGCCGGTCGACGCGCACCGGCTGCGCAGCGCGGTCCTCGATCAGCGGATGTCCACAGAGCAGCGGATGCCCACACCGCTGAACGTCCGCTGGATCGCCAGGGGCCACATCGGCGAAGACGTGCTGCGCCACGGTTTCTGGCAGAGTGAGCGCGACCTCTGGAATTCGGCGGTCTACGTCGGGCCCCCGGCTGACGCTACCGCGATCACGATCGTCGTGCAGGGCACCGGCGACCGGGTTCCGACCGCGGAGGACATGCCGGAACGGGCGTCGGGCGAGGGTCTTCTCTATCTCGACACCAGGGGAATCGGTGCGGTCGGCGCACACGACAAGGACGACCGGGATCCGTCTGACCTGGCATCCGTCAGCTTCAAACTCCTCTCCGACCTGATCTGGCTTGGCGACAGCCTCCAGGCGGGGCGCGCCTGGGACGCACTGGTGGCGGCTGCCGTGGTTCGGCGGGATCTCCTGGGCCCGGCAGGCAGCATCCGTATGACGGGTACGGGGACCGGCGCGTACACGGCCTGGCTGGCCCACAGCGTCGACGATTCAATCGAGCTCGACGTTGAGCTCGACCGTGAGCGCGTTCCCACCCTCGCCGACCTCGCCGGACCACGGCTCTACGATGCCGGCACCGACCTGTGGCAGATCGTCATGCCATAGTCGGGGTCACGGTTGATAGGTGAGCCGGCCCTTGGTGCCCCGCGCACTCGGGTCGGTCACCGGCGTCGCGGAGAGCAGTGCCTGGGTATACGGATGCTGCGGCCGTTCGAAGACGTCCTCCGCCGCCCCCTGTTCGACGACATCGCCGAAGTACATGACGGCGACGTCGTCACAGATGCGCTCCACGACGGAGAGGTCGTGGGAGATGAACAGGTAGGTCAGGCTGAGCTGGTCCTGCAGTTCGGCCATGAGGTCGAGTACCTGCGCACGCACGGACACATCGAGCGCCGACACCGCCTCATCTGCGACCACGAGCGACGGATCGGTGATCAGCGCCCTGGCCATTCCGATCCGCTGTCGTTCCCCACCGGAGAAGGCGTGCGGGTAGCGGTTCATGGCGGATCGCTTCAGCCCGACCCGCTCCAGCATCACGGCCGTGCGCTCGCCCCTTTCCTCCGAGTCGACTCCATCGAGCATCCGAAGCGGCTCCTCCACCACCTGCCTGACGGTCATCCGGGGATTCAACGACCCGTAAGGGTCCTGGAACACCATTCGCACCCGCGCCCGATACGGCTTCAACTCCCGCTCCGACAGGGCTGCCAGGTCGACCTGCTCCCGCCCGGCCTCGTCGAAGAATATCTGCCCGGACGTCGGCTTGTACGCGCGCAGGATGCAGCGGCCGAGAGTGGTCTTCCCGCACCCCGACTCTCCCACCAGGCCGAAGGTCGTGCCGGGGGCGATATCGAGACTGACGCCCTTGACTGCTTCCAGCTTCTTCTTCGAACGGCGGGCGAAGAGTCCGCCTGCGACGGTGTGGAACTCCATGCGAAGGTCACGGATGCTGAGCAGCGGTCGTTCCGTCACTTCCGTGATCGCCGGGTCGGCCCGCTCCCGCACTACCGGGCTTGCGGCCGCCCGCTCGATTTTCGCCCGGCGATTTCGCGACGTCGCGCCACCCTGCACTGAGCCGAGCAGCTGCTTGGTGTAGTCGTGCTGCGGGTCGTGGAAAATCTGGTCGACCGGCCCCTGCTCGACGATCTTTCCGTGACGCATCACAGCGACGTCGTCGGCGATCTCGGCAACGACACCCATGTCGTGGGTGATGAAGATCAAGCTCATGCCCAGTTGTTCCTTGAGCTCCGCAAGCAGGTCGAGGATCTGCGCCTGCGTCGTGACATCGAGTGCGGTTGTCGGCTCATCTGCGATGAGGAGTGACGGGCGTGCGATCAGCGCCATGGCGATCATGGCCCGCTGACGCATCCCGCCGGACAACTGGAAGGTATAGGAGTCGATGCGCTCCTCCGGAAGCGGAATACCGACCCGGCGCAGTTCCTCGATGACCCGTTCGCGGGTCTGGCGAGGCTTGAGGCCCTGATGGATCTCAAGCACCTCGCTGATCTGGTTGCCGATGGTGTGCACGGGGCTGAGCGACGACATCGGCTCCTGGAAGATCATCGAGATCTGGCGACCCCTGATGGCACGGATCTCCTCGCAGGTGGGCTCCATCGCGGCGATGTCCTGCACCGCGCTTCCGGCGCCGGGCGAGAACAGGATGTTTCCCTCGGAGATCTGGCCCGGGTAGTCGATCAGTTGCATGAGCGACCTGGCGGTGGCTGATTTGCCAGACCCGGACTCGCCGACGATGCACAGAGTGCGTCCCCTGACGGCCTGGAAGCTGATGTCGTCGACGGCCTTCACTTCGGCATCCGGAGTGTAGAAGCTGGCATGGAGATTGCGGACATCCACGATCACATCACCTCGTGGCGGATCACTCCGCCAGTCGGTCGACGGCCGCCGCCAGCTGGGCGCCGGAACCTGCCGAGCGTCCATTGTCTGTCCTTTCCCGTTCTTCATTTTCCGTACGGGTCTGCCGCATCGCGGAGACCGTCCCCGACGAAGTTGAATGCGATCACCGTCAGTACCACCGCGAGCGCCGGCATGAGCAGCCAGGGCGCGTTCGCCACCACCTGGAGATTCTGGGAATCCTGCAGCAGGACTCCCCACGAGATCGCGGGTGCACGCAGACCGAGCCCGAGGAACGACAGGGAGGTCTCGGCGAGGATCATCGCAGGAACCGCGAGGCTCATTGAGGCGATGATGTGCGACACGAACGATGGCATCATATGGCGCAGGATGATGCGGCCGTGACTGGCGCCGTCCAATTTCGCCGCGAGGATGTAGTCCTCACCTCTGGACTGAAGGACTCGCCCCCTGATCACCCTCGCCATACCGGTCCACCCGAGCAGAGACAGGATCATCGTGATCGCAAAGTAGGTTTCGGTTATGCCCCAGCGCGGCGGGATGGCGGCCGCGAGGCCGAGCCAGAGCGGAAGCGTCGGGATGGACATGATGAACTCGATCACGCGTTGGATGATGGTGTCGGTCAGGCCGCCGAAGTAGCCGGAGATACCCCCGATGACGATGCCGAGCACGAGCGAGACGGCCACGCCGATCAGTCCGAGCGACAGCGAGATCTGGCCGCCGTAGAGGATCAGCGATAAGAGATCCGCTCCCGCGCGGTCCGCCCCGAGCAGGTAGAGGCGCTGATCGGGATCGACGGTGCCGAAGAAGTGAACGTCGGCGGGGATGAAACCGAGGAGCTGGTACTCGTCACCCGTCGCGAAGAACGTCAGCGGAATCTTGACGTCTGGATCTTCGACGAACACCCTCTGCAACGTCTCGATGTCGGTGCTGCTCTCCGTCGGGTGGATGAAGAAGCCGTCTTCGAGCGTGAAATGCACCGCCTGCGGTGGCTGGTAGGCATGATCCGCGCTGGTCGACGACGCGGAGTGAGGGGCGAGGAACCCGGCGAAGATCGCTGTGAAGTAGATCAGGCACAGCAGGTAGAGACCGAACATCGCCATCGGATTGCTCTTGTAACGCCGACGGATGAGCTGGCTTTGCGACGCCGTCCCGTCGAGGAACTTCAGCTGGGCTCGCGCTTTGCGCATCTGCCGGGGCGTTGGCGGTGCCTCTAAGGCCGCCGGGTTCATCTGGTCGACCATGGTCACGCCTTCCCGAATCGAACGCGCGGATCGACCACGGCGAGCAGGATGTCCGACATCAGCGTTCCGATGACCGTCAGGACCGCGATGATCAGGATGATGCCGCCCGCCAAGTACATATCCTGGCTTTTCAGCGCGCCGAGGAGAAGCGGCCCTGTCGTTCCGAGCGCGAGCACCTGGGCCACGATGACCTCTCCGTCGAACAGCGACGGCAGATGCCAGCCGGCCGTCGAGATGAACGGGTTCAGCGCGATCCGCAGCGGGTACTTCCTGATGATCTTTCCCTCTGGGAGGCCTTTTGCCCTCGCGGTGACGACGTACGGCTTCGGAAGCTCGTCGAGGAGGTTAGCCCTCGTGACCCGGATGATCCCGGCGGTTCCGGCGAGGCCGATCACCAGCACGGGGATCCACAGGTGATTCATCAGGTCGATGACCTTGCCCCAGCTCCACGGCGCATTGGCGTACTCCGGGGAGAATAGGCCGCCGATACTCGCGCCGAAGAGGGTGAAACCGGCGTAGGCGAGCAGCAGGGCGGCGAGGAAGTTCGGGATCGCCAGTGCGATGAAACCGACGGTCGAAATGGCGTAGTCGGCGAAGCTGCGCTGCTTGACCGCCGAATACACGCCGGCGGTCAGGGCGATGACCCAGGTGAAGATGAGTGTTGTGACGCCGAGGATCAGGGTCAGCGGAAGTCGCTCCGCGATCAGTGCCGTGACCGGCCGACCGTATTCGAATGACTGGCCGAGGTCACCTTCGAAGAGGATGCCCCCCATCCATTTGCCGTACTGCACCCAGAACGGTTCCCCGATCCCGTAACGCTGTCGCAGCGCATCGACGTAGGCCGGATCGAGGGTCTGGCCCTGCTGCTCCAGGGACGCAATCTGCGAGGTCAGGAAGTCGCCGGGCGGCAACTGGATGATGAAGTACGAGATCAGGGAGATGGCGAAGAGCGTCGGAATGACGTAGAGGATCCGGGCGCCGATGAACCGTATCATCAGGCCTCACCACCGTCGTGGGGCTCGGAGCGCTTGCCCCTCCCGGCGTGCAGCGCGTCATTCACCGGTGGCGAACGCCAACTGCTCTGGTTTGGTGACGCGCTCCCGGCCGAGGACGAAGGCCAGTTCCGGCTTGTCGTCGCGCACATTGAGCAGATCGTTGTTGATGACAACCGGGACGAACGGTAGCGCAAGAATGCCGATCATGTAGCACTCGTCGCTGTGCTGCTTCATGATGGCCTTGCCGGCTTTGACCCGCGCATCGTCCGACGTGGCTGTGCGCAGCGCATCCCACGAGTCGAGCAGTTTCTGCACATCGGCCGACGGCTGCTCCCCCGACTCTCCCGCCGAGGCGTACCACTGGCCGAATGCCGGCGCTGAATGCGAGTTGCCGCCGGTGGGAACGTACCAGACCGGCTCGAGGTCGAACTTGGTCTGCGGAACGGTTGTTCCGTCGATGTCGTAATCGTTGGTCGTGCGCGACTGAGTGTATAGCGTGCTGTCGGCCGGCTTCAACGTGAGTTTGATGCCGACGTTTGCAAGGTCTTTCACAACCATGGAGTATGCGTCGGTCCGGGCGATTTCCGTGGTTGCATCGACATAGAGAAGCACGAAGTCGAGTGGTTTGCCGCTGTTCATCAGCCGGACGCCGTTGGAGTCCTTCTCGGTCAGGCCGAGTTCGTCCAGTGCACTATTGGCTGCGTCGGCGTCGAACTCAAGGAAGTTCTTACCGATGCCGTCGCTATAGTACTCATCGCCCTTGGGCGCCACGGGCTGCATCACAACGCCCAAGCCGCCCAGAAGCGATTTGTTGATTGCCTCGCGGTTGATGGCCTGCGAGAGCGCCCCCCGGAACTCCTTCTTCGAGAACAGCTCGCGAATCTCGGGATCCTTGTGGCTCAGATTCGGGCAGAGGCTCAAGAGGCTCCCGGCCGGAGTCCAGCGATCGACGTGGAAGCCGTTCTTCTCGGCGTTCTGGAGATACACCTGCGTGGTGTTGTAGCCCAGGAACTGGGCCTGGAAGTCGAGGTCGCCGTTCGCGGCACGGAGGTCGAGCGCTTCCTGGGCCAGGATCTGCACCTGCAGTCGGTCGACGAACGGCAACTGACGGCCATCGGCATCTGTTTTATAGTAATACGGATTGCGCTCGAGATCTGCGGTTCCACTGGCGGAACTCGCCGAGGTGATGACGCGGTATGCACCCATCACTGGAACGTCAGGGTTCGTCCAGGTGTTGTCGCGATCCGCAAAGTACTTGTCCCAGGAATCGAACCCGGCCGCCTTCGCCTGGGCGTCAACGGTCCCCTGGTCCGTGAAATCCGGATGGAACTGCCGGAGGTAGTGCAACGGCTTGACGAATTGTCCTCCGACGGAAGGGTTCGACAGGTACTTCGGCCAGAGCGGGGTCGGCGAGGTGAAAGAAATCTTGATCACCGTATCCGACACTTTCTCAGCTTGCGGGACCGATTTGTCGGCGCTACTGAACCAATACGGGGCAGAGGGCATCATGGTCTTGTTGCCGAGCCAGTTCTGCATCACAAACAGCACGTCGTCCGCAGTGTACGGTTCTCCGTCAGACCATTTGAGTCCGCTGCGCAGGGTCATCGTGAATTCGGACATGTCGTCATTCGATTCGAACTTCTCAGCCAGCGAGGGGACTGGTTTGCGGTTGTCTTCGTCCCATTCGACGAAGCTCGCCGTAGCGAACGCCTGCATGACCCCGCGATCGCCGGCATCCAGCTGTCCGCGTTTCAGGGTCCCACCGTAGAGAGCAGTCCCACCGAAAGATGCGGCGACGGCCGGCTTGGCCGGAAGGCGCTTCGCCAATTCTGGGAGCTTTCCCTCCTTCACCAGCTTGGTGAGCATGGGCGCTTCCTTGAGGCTGGTCTTCGTTCCAGCGGCACCGGCCGTGCCGGCGGGAGCGTCGAAGGTGCAGCCGGCCAGGGTGACAAGGGCCACACCTGCGATCATGCCTGCTCCGAGCTGAACGAAGCTGCGGCGACTGAGTCCGGGCGTTGAAGTCATCGTTGATTCCCAACCGGTTGGGGGCACTTGGCCCGCGGGTAGTACGAGGATACAGGCTGCAAACGCTTGTCGCAATATGCGGCATCCTGCCTCCACTGACAGCAAGGTCCGATCATCAGTGGGGACTGATGCCGACATCCCACGCTCATGCGGGCTGGCCGGCTTCGAAATAGGCGATCAGGTCTGCGGGGAGAGGCGGCACGTCGCGCGGCACCGAACCGTGCCTGAGGGAGTCGGCTGCCAGCGCGCCGGTCGCAACGGCCTCTCGCGCCGCAACCGGTGACGTCTCGGTCACACCGCCCTCACGCACAAATCGGATGAACTCGGCGAGCAATGCCGGGTCGGCTCCGCTGTGGCCGCCTTCCACCAGGGGGATGGGGATCTCACGGTGGCCGTGCTCTTCATACACGGTGCGCTTGTTCCAAAGGCGAACTGAACCGCCGACTTCGAGGCCGAAATTCTCGATCCGTCCCTCTGTGCCGATGATGGTGAAGTTCCGCCAGTAGTCGGGCGTGTAATGGCATTCCTGATAACTGGCGAAGGCTCCATTGGCCAGTTGCATGGTGAGCATGGAGATGTCTTCGACATCAATCACCGGGTTCAACCCGGTGAGGGAAAGCGGGGGCCAGTTGTCAGACGAGATCCACTCTCGAACGACCTGCCCGGTGCGGTCTGTCCGATCGGTGATCTGGCCGTAGACGCTGAGCGACCCCATCGCGGTCACCCTGGTCGTGTAAGAACCGGCAAGCCAATGAGCGATGTCGATGTCGTGCGAGCCCTTCTGCAGAACAAGCGAATTCACTTTGGACCGATCGGCATGCCAGTCCTTGAAGAAGCGGTCACCTCCCTCCCCGACGAAGTTGCGCACCCATACCGCCTTCACTTCACCGACGGCGCCTTCGTCGACCAGGTCCTTCATGATGCGGATCACCGGCATGTGACGCATGTTGTGGCCGACATAGAGTTTGGTCTTGGTGTCGTACGCAGCCTGCAGGATGTCATCGGCCTGTTCCAGGGTGATGGCCAGCGGCTTGTCAACGAAAACGGCAACACCCGCGCGCAGCAGCGCGGTCGCCGCATCGTGATGGAGGTAGTCGGGAGTAGTGACGAACGCCGCATCGACGCCGATGTCGATGAGCTGCTGAACAGTATCGACCAGTGCGACATCCGCTCCGAAAGTGGCCCGCGCCCGCTCCTTGGCAGTGGCACCCGGATCCGCGGACACCACGACTTCCAGATCAGGATCCACCGCGAGAGCCCGATGCGCGATCACCCCGCGGTTTCCGAACCCAACAACTCCCAAACGCAGCTTCTTCACGTGTCCACACCTCTTTGTTATGCGTGACGGGGCCAGAGAAGGCCGCTCCAGATATCAGCCTACGGAAGGCAAGCGCTTGTCGCAATGTGCATAGCAAATCAATCGCCCGACGCATCATCAGAGCATGGAAGGACGCGAAGTGTCTCGATCACAGGTAGATGTCCGCCTTCGAAACACCGCAAACCGTTTCTGCACTGAGGCATTCGGACGATAGCATGCAGTGAACGGGACCATCGCGCTCCCGCAGCGCCTCAGAGAAAGACGGGCTATGGCCGTAACACTGACCGATGTCGCCAATGCCCTCGGCTTGAGCGCCTCGACCGTTTCCCGCGCCCTGTCGATGCCCGAAAAGGTCAACGCCCAGACCAGGGAGCGCATTCAGCAGACGGTGCACCAGATGGGCTACGTGCCCAACCAGGTGGCCAGGTCGCTCACCTCCGGACGGATGGACACGCTTGCCATCATCGTTCCCGACATCGCGAACCCATTCTTCCCGCCCATCATCAAGGCCGTCCAGGCCAGGGCGGCCAGGCGCGGGATGACGGTGCTGCTGAGTGATGTCGACGAGCACGCCGTCGACGAGATCGATCGTGCACGCAACCTCGCTAAACGCGTGGACGGCTTGATCATGGTGTCTCCTCGCACTGCGTCCGCTCACCTGGCCGGCCTGAGAGACATCCCGAACATCGTGTTTGTCAATCGTGAAGTCGAAGGGGCCTCCTTCGTGCTCATTGACGACGGCGACGGCATGGTGCAGGCAGTCGAGCACCTGCACGCCCTCGGCCACCGCAACATCGCGTATCTGAATGGCCCGAAGCGGTCCTGGTCGAATGCCCTTCGCCAGTCTGCAATCGAATCGGCGTGCGCGCGCCTCGGCATGACCCTGAGCGAGTTCGGCCCCTTCGAGGCGCAGATCCAGGCTGGAGCACGAGCTGCCGACCTGGTTTACGCCAGTGCCGTCACAGCCGTGATCGCTTATGACGATCTCATCGCCCTCGGGGTAATGGCGAGGCTCACCGAGCGCGGTTTGCGGATCGGACGCGATATGAGCGTGATCGGTGTCGACGACAGCCCCATGTCCGGCATGGCGTACCCCACCCTGACCAGCGTGCATGTTCCCGGAGCCGAAGCCGGGGTGGCCGCCGTCGATATCATCCTGGAGCAACTCTCCACACCTGGAAAACACGAGCCACAGATTGTCGAGCTGGAGACGCACCTGATCGTGCGCTCATCAACCTCGGTCCCGCATCCTCGGGATGGATCCGTCGCTGTGTAGACCGTCGCAGCCCCGCACCACCCCGCGAACGACTGTTCCGACAGCGCGGAAACCGTGGTCGAAAATGGCTATGTCGGCTGCGTAGCCAGGTGCCAGTCTGCCCTGCCGATTCCCGGCGTTCATGATGCCCGCCGGGACGGCGGTGCCTGCCATGATCGCCTCGTGTTCGTCCCATCCCGCCTGGTGGACAAGAATATCGAGCATCGCGGGCAACGGCGTGACGCTCCCGCCGAACGCCCCAGACGCGGCATCCTTCACCACCGCGACTCCGTCGTCGACCACGCAGCGAATGCCGCCGAGGTCATACTCCGCTCCACGGGGCAGTCCGGCGCCTGCCGTTGCGTCCGACACGATCGCCAGCCTTCCGCCGAGGCAACGCCTGGCAATCTCAAGGAGGGGGAATGGAAGATGTTTGCCGTCGGCAATGACTTCCGCCGTGAGCCCTATCGATGCGAGCGATTCCTCCAGCAAGCCTGGCAATCGCCATGGACCGTTACGAATCAAGGTGGACTGGCCGCTCCAGAGGTGGGTGATGTGACTGAGCCCGGCTTCCACACAGGCGCGCAACTCACGGCCGCGTGCTTCGCTGTGCCCCGCCGCCACCACGACTCCGGCGCCGGCGAGAGCCCGCGTCAGTTCGACCGCTCCTGTCAGTTCCGGTGCCAGCGTGACCATAGAGAGTAGATCGCCCGCGTCGACAAGGGGTCGCCAGTCCACCGAGTCCGGGCTCACCAGGGCCTTCGGATCATGCGCACCGGCCTGCGAAGCGGCCAGGAAGGGTCCCTCCAGGTGCGCGCCCAGTACTCGCGCGTGCCCGGGTTGTGGGTGTTCCACCGCAGCACGGAGATTCTCGATCCGGCCACTGAGTTCCGGTATCGCCGCAGAAACCAGCGACGCCGCGATGGCGGTCACGCCCCTCGCGGCGTAGAAGTCGGCGATTCGAGCAGGTTCGGTCGGATCAACGGTGTCGAAAGAGAGTGCGTCAGCACCGTGCACGTGGATGTCGATCAGACCCGCAGTCGTCAGGCGACCATCAACGTCGATGCTGGGAACGGACTCGAACGACGTTCCACTGGAGAAATCTGCCATGGGGCAGATCGTCTCGATACGATCGCCGGCCACAACGATCGCCAGGTTCTCCTGCATGCCACCCGGCAGGGCGCATCGGGCGTTGGTGAGGGCGAACCTGTCCATCGGCACCCCTTTCCCAATAGCCATCGTTCTGGGCCTGGATCTAGTTTCCGGCAGGAGTCGCGATCTGGCCAGCCGATGAAGGATCGAGGAACAGTGTGGCGTGCGGGCAGTTCCGCAGGTATGTCGACGGGACGGCATTGGAGATGGGCTCGCTCATCGTCTTGGCCACTGCTTCGGCCTTCCGCGACTCTGGCGCGCACACCTGCACCACGCGGGCAGACAGCAATGCGGGGACGGTCAGGGACATCGCCTGCGCCGGAACGTCTGCGACGCTGGGGAAGTGGCCTTCGCCGACCTGTTGACGCCGAGAAACGTCATTGAGCTCGATGATCCTGATGAAGCGGTCGTCGTTGACATTGGCCTCGAACGGTTCATTGAAGGCGATGTGCCCGTTTTCGCCGATGCCCATGCACACGAGGTCAAGGGGTGCTTCGCGGAGTGCGACCTCGTACCTCGCACATTCCGCCTCCGGGTCCGGCGCGTTGCCGTGGATGTACTCGACCCGTGCGGGATGGAACGGCACCTCGACCCGCTCGCGGATCCAGCGCACAAAGCTGGCGCTGTGGTCACCATCCATGCCGACGTATTCGTCCATGTGGAAGACGGTGACTCTGCCCCAGTCGATGGGTTGGTCCTGCAGCGCGTTGACAAATTCGAACTGCGAGTTGCCGGTGGCGACGACAACACGGGCTTCACCTCTCGCTGTGATGGCGTCGGTGATGACCGCGGCGGCTCGTTGTGCTGCGGCCCTGCCCATCGCCTGTTCGCTGTCGTACACCTCGACGGCGAGGTTCCCTGCGATGAACGTGTTCGATGGTTGCGACATGTCGACTCTTTCGTTGCTGAACGGAACTCGTCTCATTATGAAGAGTGTCGTTGGGGTAATGCAAGCGGATGCGACAATCATGCAAGATTTGCGTATGCTTGCAGTGGCGCCGTGAACTGCGCCTACTGCAGGTGCCGAGCGGCAAAGGAGTGCTCCAGATGTCCCAGGCCGCACATCGCACGGGCGTCCTCTTCACCGGAGACAGCATTACGGACTGCGATCGGAGGGCTGACCCCGACCATCTCGGTTTCGGATATGTTCGCCTGCTGAACGAGGCACTGGAACTCGCCGCGAAGGACGTGGTGAACACCGGCATCGGAGGTAATCGTGTCTGTGACCTCGAGCAACGCTGGGACCACGACGTGGTCGATCACCACCCGGGCCTCCTGTCGATTCTGATTGGCGTGAACGACATGTGGCACAGGTTCAGCCGCAATGATCCCACCTCCACTGCCGCCTTCCGCGCCGGTTATCGGCGCATACTCGAGCGGCTTCCGGCGGAGGCGACATCCGTCGTCTTGATCGAGCCGTTCCTGCTTCCGGTGCGGCCGGAACAGGACGCGTGGCTCAACGACCTCGCGCCCAAGGCCGCGGCTGTGCGCGAGCTCGCTGAGGTGTTCGGGGCGATATTCGTTCCCGCGCAGTCATACCTCGACTCCCAGGCGCAACAGCATGGCGCGGCTGCCATCGCCTATGACGGGGTCCATCCGACGCCGTTGGGGCACAGATTGCTGGCAGACCTTTGGATCCAGACCGTATTCACCACGGCCAGCCCGCCTGGTGCTGTCGGCCTCGGCGGCCGACGGTAGAGCCGTGCAGGCATCCTGTCAACGATGCCTGAATGGGCGTAGCGTGGGGACGTGGAGGTGATTTCCACGCACGCAACGACGGGCGACAGGATACTCATCCGAGGCAGAACGGTTGAGACACCCGATCGACACGGTGAGATCGTCGAGGTGCGCGGCGCAGACGGCGGTCCCCCGTACTTGGTGCGGTTCGAGAACGGCCACGAGAGCATCGTCTTTCCTGGCAGCGACTTCGTCGTCGACCACGCCGGGTCGGATACTCCGCCCGGCTGAAGCGGATTGTGGCGATTTCTGGGCGCTCCACGTCGCGGGCTGCCGGCGGGATCAGTCCATGACCAGCACGCTTGCGCGAGGCGCGAGGAAGTGATCCATCACGAGTTCGGCGGCGCCCTGGGCGGCGATCTGCTCGCCAACGGCCGAACCGACGACGGCGAATGCCTCGCGAGAAACGACAAGCTCGTGGCGCACCGCGTCCTCAAGCACGGGCAGGAAGGCTCCGGAGAGTCGATTCCAGGTGGGGCCGCCGAGCACAACGCGGGGTACATCGAGGAAGTTGACGAGCACGCCAATGCCGACAGCGACCCGCCGCGCGGCACGATTCAGAATGACAGAGGCTTCGGCATTTCCCGCGGCCGCCAGCTCGCAGAGCGTGGTGCAGGCGTCGTCGATTGTCAGATAATCGGTCAGATCGGGCAGCGGCATCAGGCCGGCCTGGGCCGCCTGGATGACGAGCGCCTCTGGGACGCAGGCGGCGGCAAGCCCGCCACGCCGCCCGCTCCAGCCGAGGTCCTCTGCCGCGGGGTCGACCAGGATGTCACCGATCTCGCCGATGTTGTTGCTGACGCCGCGGAGCACCTGACCCTGGTTGACCACGGAGGCGCCGACACCGGACCCGAGGTAGACGAACAGGAAGTCGGAGTCGGAGTCGGCAGATTTGCGCAGCTCCGCGGTGGCCGACGCGGTGACATCCTTATCGAGCAGCACCGGCATCCCTGTGGCGTCGTGGAGGTCGGCACGCAGTCGCACGCCGCGCCATTTGGGCAGCTGGGGCGGGTCGAGCACGACACCAGTCCGCACGTCGAGCGGGCCTGGCACGGCGATGCCCAGCCCGAGCACCCGATCTCGATCGATGCCGGCCTCGCGGATGAGACGGCCGGTGCTCACAGCGATGAGCGATGTCATCTCGCCGGGGTTAGTGGCCTGCGGGGTGCGCAACTGCTGTCGGCTGCGAACCTCGCCGGCGACGTCGAGCAGCAGGATTGTGAGGCGGGCGGGGTCGACGTGCACGCCGACAGCGAAGGCGCCGTCGCCGTTGACGGTCAGGGGGATGCTTGGCCGTCCGCGAACCGCATCGCCTGGTGCGCTCTCGCACACCATCTCGGCGTCGATGAGGCGGCGGGTGATATTGGAAATGGTCTGAGACGCGAGCCCGGAATTGCGCTGCAGATCTGCCCTGCTCTTGCCGGGATCCCGGCGGATCAGGTCGAGGATGACCGCCTGGTTGTAGTCAGCCAGGCGGAGCAGGTTGCTGCCTCGGAACATGTCACCCCCGTGCGCTCAGCCGGTCCGACGCGCTGGCCGTAATCTGCCGCGCACCGATTATTCTATCAAACAGCCAAACTGCCGCGCGGCCGGACCAGCCACTTCAGTTCGTTTTCCTCGTGCAGGTCGTGTCTGGTTTCGCCATCCGCTGCTCACTTTACGGGCATACAAGATGAAACTGGCCGGCCGGTTGACGGGCGCCCGACTATGTCCTAACATGTTGATCACACTTTATCCCATCGAATAGGCAAAGTGGCCATTGGGAGCAGAGCGGAGAGAGGCACCGCAATGAAGCGCAATCGTGGGATCGCCGCCTTTGTCGTCGCTGTTGTCGCGGCGGGTGGGCTCGCTGCCTGCTCTGCTGACAGCAGCAGCAGCGACGGATCCGTCACTATCTCCATCATGGAATTTCAACAGACCCGTATCGACTCCATCAAGAAGGTCCTCCCGGGCTTTGAGGCGGCCATGAAGAAGCAGGGAAAGGACATCAAGGTCAAGCTCGTGGCCGACGTCCTGACCGACGACCAGTTCAAGACCAAGGTCACCCAGCAGCTCATCGCCGGCCAGGCTCCCGACCTCATCGATATGGGCGACAGCCTCGTTCCCGGCTTCGCCGGCGCCGGCTATCTGGCTCCGCTCGACGACTACCTCGACAAGTGGGACGGCTGGGATCACTACTACCCGCAGTTCAAGGAGGCGATGGTGCGCCAAGACGGCCACATCTACGCCCTCGTGCACGACACGGGCGTGCAGAACCTCTTCTACCGCAAGGACGTACTGACAGAGCTCGGTATCGACACTAGCCAGCCGGCGACCTGGGACGACCTGATCGCCCGCCTGGTTGAGGTGAAGGAGAAGACCGGTGGCACGCCCATCGTCATCCCCGCTGGCACCGCTTGGGGCGGAAGCACGTGGACCGAGGGGTTCCAACCGATCCTCGGAGGCACTGATCAGGACTACTACGACCTCGAGACAGGCAAGTGGGACCTCGAGAGCAGCGGATTTGCTGCGGTCTTCGATCTGTACAGCGAGCTCTACTCGAATGGACTACTCCCGGTTCAGGATCTGGAGAACCCCAATCCGTGGGAGCCGACCAAGTACGTCAAGTTCCCGGCCGGCGAGATCCAGGTCGCGGCGCAGGGCACCTCGGGTTGGAAGTTCGACTGGGGCCCCAACGGTGCCGCTCCGATCCCTGACCTGACTGAAAAGGTCGACACCTGGCAGTACCCGGCGCTCCGGAGCGGCGACGAGCCCTTCGGCTGGAGCGGCCTCGGCTCCGGTTTCGCCATCCCTGAGAAGTCAGAGCACAAGGATGAGGCGATGCTCCTCGCCCAGTACCTCTCCAGCGGCGAGCCGCTCGCCGAGCAGCTTGTCTCCTCTGGTGCTGCGGCCCCGCGTGACGACCTCGCCGACGTGAAGCCATACGCCGACGAGCCAAAGTTGCTGCAGGCGGGCGAAGACCTTCAGAGCAGCGTCTACGTGCCGACGGGAGACGGGGCCGAACAGATCGCGCAGGCGATTGCAGCAGCGACCGAACTCATCATCACCGGCGCGGCGGACGGCAAGGAGGCCTACGCTGCGTTCGTGAAAGACGCGACCGACCTGCTCGGCCCGACCCTCGTCAAGTAATGACCTCGATAACTGACGCACCCGCTTCGGCGGCGGTGGGCATACGCCCGCCGTCGCCGAAGCGACGCAGCGGGCGGCGTACCCGCCATTCGGCCCTGCTCCTTTTGCTGCTCGGTCCGGCCGCTGTGTTGATCGCAGCGTTCATCGTGGCTCCCGCCGTGTACAGCGTGTACCTCAGCTTCACGAACACCCAACTCACCGGATTCGCAGCCCGTGATCCGCAGTTTGTCGGCTTCGACAACTTCGTCTATCTGCTGACGAACGCGGACTTCATCGCCTCGATCGGGCACACCGGCGAATTCGTGCTCTATTCCGCCATCATCGGCCAGACCGTGCTCGGCATGGTCGCCGCGCTCATACTCAGCAGGCCATGGATCCGCGGCAAGGGCCTCTACGGTGCCGCGATCCTCATGCCGATGGTCGTGCCAGAGGTGGTGGCGTCCCTGACCTGGGCGAGCGTGCTGTCCAGCGACTCCTCTGGCACGCTGAATCAGCTGACCGGGCTCTTCGGCGCCGCGTCGACGGACTGGCTGCAGGTGGTGCCGATGGCCTCGATCATCGCGGTCAACATTTGGCGCGGCATCGCCTTCGCCATGATCATGTTCCAGGCCGCACTCGAAGACGTGCCGGCCGAGCTCATCGAGGCCGCGAGGATCGATGGCGCCAGTGCCGTGCAAGTGTTCCGGCACGTCACGTTGCCGCTGATCCGCGGCCCGGTCTTCCTCTATCTACTGCTGACCACGATCAGCACGGTTGGCGCCTTCGGACTCGTCTATTTACTCACGCAGGGCGGTCCAGGTGGCCAGACCCGCATCGCGGCGATCTACATCTACGAGCGCGCGCTGCAGTTCTCCCAGATCGGGATCGGCAGCGCCGCGTCGATAATCCTGCTGGCCATCGTGCTGATTCTGGGTTTCGTCTACGTGCGACTCGCGAAAGTGGAGGTGTGAGATGACGGCGGATGCCATCCCTGTCGCGTCCCAGGAACCGGTCGCCCCTGTGCGACGCTTCAGGCGACGTCCACTCACCCCAGCCGAAGTCATGCAGCGGGCGCTTGGCCATACCCTCATCGTGTTGCTTGCGCTCTTCTGCGTGGTGCCGTTCGCCTGGCTGGTGTTGAGTGCCGTTGACGCGAATGCGGGGCCGAATGTGCAGTTGCCTGCATTCTCATTTGAGAACTTCGGGCGCTTCTTCACGAACTCCGGCACCCCACTTCTGCTGCTCAACAGCCTGATCATCGGAATCGCTGGCACGACACTGAACCTCGTTCTCGGGCTCACCGGGGGGTATGCGCTCGCCCGCTTCGCGTTCCGGGGGCGCCGCACATTCATGTTCAGCATCCTGCTGATCAGGGTGGTCCCCGCACCGGCCACGATCGTTGCGCTCTACCTGATCATGGTGAACCTGCATCTCACGAACTCCCTCATCGGCCTCATCCTCGTCGAAGCGGTGCTCCAGCTCCCGGTGACGCTGTGGCTACTCAAGGGAACAATTTCCGCCGTTCCCATCGAACTGGAGGAGGCCGCCTGGGTCGACGGAAACACCCGTTTCCAGGCCATCCGGCGAATCGTATTGCCGCTCGTCGGACCCGGCCTGGGCGCCGCCGCGATGCTGACCTTCATGGGCATCTGGGGCGACTTCCTCACTCCACTCGTGATGCTGCAGAGCCAGGAGCTCTACCCGCTCTCGATTGGGCTGTTCCGGGCCTTCAGCGAGCACAACCAGGTCGACTGGGGCCTCCTCGCCGCCAGCGCGATCGTCTACGTGTTGCCGCCAGCCGTGCTCTACGTCTTCGTGCGCAAGCATCTGCTCCACTCCAGCCTCGGCGGCGCGGTGAAGGGATGACCACGACGATGATCGACCGCACGGACCAACCGACCGAGCCAGGAGACCGCCTGCCGGTCGTCGTGGTGGGTGCCGGCGCGATGGGCGGGGAGTGGATCCGGATGCTCGCGGTGTCGCCGCACGCGGCGCTCGTTGGCGTCGTGGACCTGGACCTCGACCTCGCGGCGACTGTGGTGGCATCCGTTGGCCAAGGCGGCGTCATCGTTGGTGACTCCGTCGCCGAGGTCGCCGAGCGCGCTGGGGCGGAGGCCGTGGTCAACGTGACCGTGCCGCAGGCCCACCGCGTCGTCAACGAGCAGGCTCTGCGCGCCGGATTGCCGGTGCTGTGCGAGAAGCCGCTCGGCCCGACTGTCGCCGAGGCGCTCCGCCAGGTTGCCCTCGCGGAGCTCACCGGCGGCCTGCTGATGGTGAGCCAGTCGCGCCGGTATTTCAACCACCTGGCGGCGTTCCGCGGCGCCGTCAGCGCGCTCGGCCCACTGGCCGCTGTGCACGCGCAGTTCTTCCACGCCGATCACGAGCCCGGCTTCCGCGAGCAGATGGCGCATCCGCTGCTCGTGGACATGTCCGTCCACCATTTCGACATGCTCCGCTACCTCACCGGCGACGAACCGGTTGCGGTGCGCTGCAGCTCGTGGAACCCGCCGTGGAGCTGGTTCGCGGGTGACGCTGCTGCGACGGCCGAGTTCGAACTCGCCTCGGGGGCGCGCTTCGTTTATTCGGGCAGCCGGTGCACGCCGGGCCTGCAAACCTCGTGGAACGCCGACTGGCACGTTTACGCCGAGCGTGGCGCTGCAGCCTGGGACGGCGACAGCGATGTCCGCGTCGACTCCGAGGGGATCGGATTCGACGTGCCGGACCGGCGCGAGGGCATCGAGGGATCGTTGGAGGAGTTCGTGACCTCGCTCCGGGCCGGCACGACGCCGCAGAACGAGGTGCGCGCCAACGTCCTCAGCCTGGCAATGGTCGAGGGCGCGATCCGCAGCAGCGACCGCCAAGGCGAGCGCGTGGTCGTCGCCGAGTTGCTGGAGGAGTCGCTCGCGCAGGCCATCGCCGACGAGCAGCAGGGCGACGTCGCCGGGCTGCTGCGCTCCTGGGCCAGCGCCGCCGACGGCCTCGCTACCCCGGCCTGGGGATCCACCCCCGTCACGACCGCATCAGGAGGAGCCATATGACCAGTACAGACTCAGCGAATACAGAACCGATCCGCGTCGTCGTCTGGGGGGAAAACCGGCATGAACAGGTGAACCCCGTCGTGCGCGGGATCTACCCGGACGGGATGCACAGCACCATCGCGGACGGGATCAGCGGCCTGCTCGGACGCGACGTAACGGTGTCGACGCGCGTGCTAGACGAGCCCGACCATGGGATGACCGAGGAGACGCTCGCGGCGACCGACGTGCTGCTGTGGTGGGGGCACACTGCCCACGAGGAGGTCGACGACGAGGTCGTCGAGCGCATCCACCGTCACGTGCTCGAGGGCATGGGCATCATCGTTCTGCACTCGGGGCACCACTCAAAGATCTTCCGGCGTCTGATGGGGACCACCTGCAGCTTGCGCTGGCGCAATGACGGCGATCGTGAGCTGGTGTGGACGATCGCGCCGCGGCATCCGATCGCCGAGGGAGTGCACCAGCCCATCGTCATCCCCGGGCAGGAGATGTACGGCGAGTTCTTCGACATCCCGGAGCCAGAGGAGCTGGTGTTCATCAGCAGCTTCTCCGGCGGCGAGGTGTTCCGCAGCGGTGTCACTTACCGGCGCGGGTACGGACGCGTCTTCTACTTCAGTCCAGGCGACGAGGTCTACCCCGTGTACCACCACCCGGACGTGCAGCGCGTGATCGCGAACGGCGTGCGGTGGGCGAGCCCCGAGCGGGCGCGCGAGCCGTACACGGTGACGCCGATGTACCTCACCGGGGAGTTCGACCAGCCGGTGCTGCAGTCGCCGGAGGGACTGGTCGACTACTACACTCGCCAGCCCGTCGCGACGCAGGAGCCCTGAGCGTGACCGATCTGCTCGAGCGTGCTGTGCAGTGTGAATCCGTCCGTTCGAGCTACTGACCCTGCATTTCCGCGTACCGCGGCCTGAGAGGACACCCCATGCCTGAGAACGATCACTACCTGAACGACGTCGGTCCCGGCCGGGGACGGCGCCGCGCCGCGCGGTCGTGGCTGCACTCTGACGCGCCCACTGTCTCGCTCGACGGTGACTGGCACTTCCGCCTGTTGGCCGGCGTGCCAGGGATGCTCGGAGCCCCTGACGTCCTCCCGGCAGGCGAGGCCCCGGAGGCATTCGCCGACCCGGGCTTCGACGACTCCGGATGGGACCTGCTGCCCGTGCCGAGCCACTGGGTTCTGCAGGGAGAGGGGCGCTACGGCGCCCCGCAGTACACGAACGTGCAGTTGCCGTTTCCGCAAGATCCGCCGTACTCGCCCGACGTGAACCCCACGGGCGACCACCGGCGTACATTCGAGTTGCCGGCGGAGTGGATGGCGCGCGACGCATACGAGGCGATCGTGCTCCGATTCGACGGAGTCGAATCCCGCTACCGGGTGTGGGTGAACGGAATAGAGATCGGCGTCGGCACGGGATCGCGGCTCGCGCAGGAGTTCGATGTGACGGAGGCTGTCAGGGCGGGGGTCAACACTGTCGCCGTGCGCGTGCACCAGTGGTCGGCCTCCACCTACGTCGAAGACCAGGACCAGTGGTGGTTACCGGGAATCTACCGGGACGTGACCGTGCAGGCGCGGCCGGTCGGTGGGCTCGAAGACGTGTGGGTGCGTGCTGGGTTCGACCAGCGCACGGGCGAGGGGCTTCTGTCGACGGAGCTGCGAGCCGCGGACGCCGCATACCCCGTGCGGATGCACGTACCAGAGCTCGGCATCGACGTCGAGTGGGCGAGCGCCGCGGAGGTCACGGCGATCGGGATCGGCACGGTCGAGCCCTGGACGGCGGAGCGCCCGCGACTTTACGATGCCACAGTGGTGAGCGGCGACGGCGCGGAGACGATCGAGTTGCGCCTCGGCTTCCGCACCGTCGAGGTTGTGGGCGACCGCTTCCTCGTCAACGGGCGCCGAGTCGTGCTGCACGGAATGAACCGGCACGACACTCACCCCGATCTGGGTCGCGGCTTCGACGAGGACTTCGTGCGCCGTGATCTGGAGCTGATGAAGCGGCACAACGTCAACGCGATCCGTACGGCGCACTACCCGCCGCATCCTCGGTTGCTCGACCTTGCCGACGAACTCGGGTTCTGGGTGATGCTCGAGTGCGACATCGAGACGCACGCCTTCCATCACGGCGGCAGCGCGTTCAACCCTGGCACGGATGAATGGATGGACAACCCGAGCGAGGACCCTGCCTGGCGCGCAACCTACCTCGACCGCATCGAGCGGACCGTTGAGCGTGACAAGAACCACCCGAGCATCGTGATGTGGTCGCTCGGCAACGAGTCCGGCACCGGCGCGAACCTGGCCGCGATGGCTGACTGGGTACACGCGCGCGATCCGGAGCGCCCCGTTCACTACGAAGGCGACCGGGCCGGTGATTACACCGACGTCTACTCGCGCATGTACCCATCCATCGCGGAGGTCGTGAGCATCGGCAGCGACTCGACGACCCTGCTGATGGACGCGTCTGGGGCGCAATCCGCACGCCAACGCACCAAGCCCTTCGTGCTTTGTGAATATGTGCACGCGATGGGTAACGGTCCGGGCGGCATCGAGCTCTATGAAGAACTGGTGGACCGCTACCCCCGGCTGCACGGCGGCTTCGTGTGGGAGTGGCGCGACCACGGCATCCGCACCCGCACAGCAGACGGCGTCCCGTTCTTCGGCTACGGTGGCGACTTCGGCGAGACCGGAGTACACGACGGCCACTTCTGCATGGATGGCATGGTGATGTCCGATGGCACCCCAACGCCAGGGCTGGCAGAGTTCGCGGCCGTGACGGCGCCGATCCGCTTCGCCATTGACGTGGCCCGGCAGACTGCCACGGTTACGGTGCGTAACCTGCGTCATTCGGCGGATGCCGGCGACCTGGTCTTTCCGTGGCGGATAGAGCGCGACGGGGCGGAAGTCGCCGCCGGTGTGCAGGGCGTCGCCGGGGCGGACGGCCATCCTCTGCGCGCGGGAGAATCCGCGATCATCGATGTGAAGCTCGATCGGGACAATTACACGCCGGATGCCGGTGAGCTGTGGTTCACGGTGTCGGCGGCGCTTTCAGCCGACACCGCCTGGGCGGCGGCGGGTCACGTGCTCGCCGCAGCACAGACGGCCCTGCCGCCCGGGTCGACTGTGCCCGTCTCCCGCTCGGTGCCGGACGGCGCGAGACCGACGGCGGTGGGCGCGCAACGAGACGTCACCGGCCGTTACTCGCTCGGCCCGGCAGAGTTTGCGAACGGCCGACTCATCGCGCTCGCCGGTGTACCTGTCAGCGGACCGCGCCTCGAGCTCTGGCGCGCTCCCACCGACAACGACGGCGGCTCGCACATGGGCAGCTACGACGTCAGCGACCCGATGGAGGGGCGTGGGCTCGGCATCCCCGGACCGTCGTACGCCGCGCGCTGGCGCGAGGCCGGGCTCGACCGCCTGAGCTCGCGCGTCGTCGACATTCGGCGCAGCACCACGACTCTCGAGCGGACGACGCGCTGGGCTGCCGCGGACACCCGCGCGGCAGTGAACCTCCACGAGCGGTGGGAGGTTGACGGCGATACCGTGCTGCTCGGCCTGCAGTTGGTCCCGACCTCGCGGTGGGACCTCGTCTGGCCGCGGTTCGGGGTCCGCTTCGACCTGCCGGTCGCCGTGGACGAAGCGGAATGGTTCGGCACGGGGCCGGGAGAGTCGTACCCGGACTCGCGCAGGCACGTGCTCGTCGGCCGGTACCAGGCCGGCATCGAGCAGCTGACATTTCCGTACGCGTGGCCACAGGAGAGCGGCCACCGCAGTGATCTGCGGCGCCTCGATCTGGCCTCGCGGGGCGAGGGATGGCTTCGCGTGGACGCCGAGGAGGATGTGCGGGGCCGCCGTCCGGGGTTCACCCTCGCCCGGCATACGGCCCAGGAGGTGGACCGGGCTACGCACCAGCACGAATTGCCGACGCCGGTCGCGACCTATCTCTACCTCGACGCCGCCCAGAACGGGCTCGGTTCGCGCGCCTGCGGCCCGGACGTCTGGCCAGACGCACTGCTGCGCCCGGAGTCGCGTTCGATGCACCTGCGACTCGCCGCTCTGTAATGTGCGGCTAAACAGTGCGGCTGACCAGTGCGGCTGAACAGTGCGGCTGAACAGTGCGGCAGCCGCGTACGACGTCAGCCGCGGATCATGAGCAGCCACGCATAGACGGCCATCGAAACGATGAACAACGCGACGACAACCCCGTAGCCGAGAATCTGGGTGCCACGGGAGCCCCCGCCCTTCAGCCACCAACCGAACCGGGAGAACACCCACGGCACGAGAACCCAGCCGAGAAGCTGGGTGCTGACCAGGTTTCCGATGAACAACGACAACCAGAACGGAACGCCGTGACTGTCGATCAGCGGCTCGCTGACAAAGTACCCCCACAGGAAGACGAGCGGATACAGCATCAGGAGCACGAGCAGGTTGTTCTTGAACACCGGATCCTTGTCACGTGGGCCAGGAGCCCAGAAACCGAATCCGCGTGACGAGCGAGTGAGCGACATGTTCTCGTTGAAGGCCGTCCCCTTTGCGAGGAGGGTCCGGCGCTCGTCTGAATCCAACCAGGCAGACAGATGATCCTGACTGTCGAACGAGAGCCGCATGGCCCAGTCGTCGCGCACACCCGGCATCGGCCGATCAAGTCGGTGGCCAGTGAAGCCTTCGAAGCGAGACTCGGCCGCCATCACCTCGCGCTGCCACTCGAGGAAATCTGCCTCCCGTTCCGGCGGAAACCGGGTGGCGATCACCGCCGTTGCTGGCTCCGATTCCGACCGTTCTTCCTCCTCGCCGGTGTAGATCTGAACGTCGTCGTTGCCCGCGAAGATCGTGCCAGCTTCCTGCAGCAGAGACTCACGCTCTGTGCTGTGCAACCACGCGCGGGCGGCATCGTCGGTCGAGAAGCGTTGAGCCGCGATCCAGTCCAACTGCCCGGGAGGAGTCGGCGGCAAGACCCAGCGGTCGAGAAATCCCGGCCAGGCCGCCAACGCGGTGCCCATCCGCTCTTGCCACTGCGCGTACTCAGAGTTATGGCCGTCGACCACGCGGCGATGGATGACCAGGGTCGCCGGCATCCGTCAACCCTTCTTGTACGCTCGCGCGCCCATGATCCAGGTCTCGTCGACGCTCCGCTCGTCACCGACCATCATTACGCCGAACAGCAGGGTGGCGGCATCTTCCACCGTGGCGGGGCCGTCCTCATCGACGAGCAGGCTCTGGTGCCATTCAAGGGCAGGGGGGCCAGCCGTCCAGTCGAGCGCCACGAAATCGGCTTCCTTGCCGACCTCGAAGTTGCCGACCCATTCGTCGATATAGAGTGCTTCTGCGGCTCCGAGGGTGAGCGAGTAGAAAGCACGGTACGGCGAGAGCTTGTTGCGCTCGGCTTCGGCAAGGTCCTGGTTGCGGGGGTTCACGCTGCCGTCAAGGAGAGTGTTGTTGAGCATGCCCACCTTGTACGCGTCTTCCAGCGCATTGAGCATGCTGAACCGGTTCCCGCCACCCATGTCGGTTCCGAACGACAGCTTCACGCGGTGCTCTGGGTCCGTGGCGCGGCCGAGGCGGAACAGGCCGCTCCCGAGGAACAGGTTCGACGACGGGCAGAAGGTGACGGATGCCCCGGATGCCGCGATACGCCGGAACTCGTCGTCGCTCAGCCAAATTCCGTGGCCGCCGGAGAACTTCGGACCGACCAGGTCGTACTTCTCGTACACACCGAGATAGTCGTCACAATCCGGGTGAGCAGCGAGCAGATCTCGGCATTCCGTCGGGTTCTCCGAGATGTGCGTGTTCACCCACAGGTCTGGGTGTTCGGCCTTGAGGCGCCTGCACTGTTCGAGTAGTTCGTTACTGGCACCAAGACCGAATCGAGGAGTGATGGCGTAGAGATTGCGACCCGCACCCGAATACCGTTCGATGAGGTCTGTGCTGTCGTCATAGAAGCTCTCCGGAGTGACGAGGTACTCGTCAGGGGCGAATCGGTCGATACCGGTGAGACCACCGATGACGCGCATGTTCCGCCTGGCAGCTTCGTCGAAGAACACCTCGGTGGTCACCGGATAGCTGCTGGTGAAGGCCTGGCACGTGGTCGTGCCCGACGCCAGAAGGGTATCGAAGAAGCGAGTGGCGCCCTCTTCTGCGTATTCCCGGTCGCCGTACCGCATCTCTTCGGGGAACACCGACTTCTGCAGCCACGGCAGAAGCTGCTCGCCGTACGCGCCGAGCATGCGCGTCTGCGGGAAGTGAATGTGGCCGTCGATGAATCCGGGAGTGATCAACCGGTCGAGGATGTGAGTGACGTCAACATCGGGATAGTCGGCGACGACGTCGTCGTAGTCGCCGAACGCCACGATCACACCATCGTCGGCCACGAGCAAGCCGTCACGCACGAATCGGGCGGCGAGATGCTCTTCACCGACGTGCTTCCAGGGGTCGTCGATGAAGTCGAAGAATGTTCCGCGAATCGCTGTCTGTGCCATGGGTAGGGCCGATCTCATCGGTGATGCTCGCGCAGGGCTCCGCGGTCGTGGTCAGCCTATCCAGCGAGGTGGCCTCACGGATATCCCTGGTTCACCCCCACAGCAGGTGGCAAGAGGCAGGTGCCAGGAGGCGGCAGGATCCCCATCAGCCGGCGCTACAGGTGACCTTCGCGTCAGCCCAGTCAGCGTGGTCGAAGTTCTTCCCGTTCGTCGCCTCGTCCGCCACCAGTCGCAGTTGCCTCACCCCGGTCACGTCGATCGCGAGGGACAACGCTGCATCGTCGTTCGTGAGGACGGGTGTTTCGCTGAGCAGCACGTCGTCTCCGTAAACCAGGAACTTCACTGAGCCGATACCGATCTCACCTGGTACGTCAAGCAACTCATCGTCGATACCGACGATCACATCGAACGTAGAGCAGGTGCCGCCGAGCCATGCGGTGATCGCGCCAGTGGCGTGCATGCCAACCCCCTTTGCGTAGGTGACGTCATCGATCTCGATCGGGCGACCGTCGTTCGCCACCGCCTCTCCATTGGAGAGGTCGCGCTCGACCGGGCCGTAGCCGTTTGACTGCTCGAGCCATTCGAGGTCGGAGATGAAGTTCACTCCGTCGAGTGGGTCAGGGGCGACCCACAGCGTCGATTGGCTCGCCGCAGTTCGCACCTCATTGCCGATTCGATACGAGACCTCAACCGGTATCTCTACGGTGCCGCTCACGTCGTCCTCTGGGACGGTGAGGGTCCATGATGCCTCGAGCACCTCCCCCTCGGGGAGCTTCTTTGCCGTTGCGGTCTTGCCTGCAAGTTCCCATCCTTCGGGAACCGTTGGAGTGATGGCAACCTTTTTCGCATCGGCCCGGGCGGCGAACGTTGCCGTCACTTCGATCGTTCCTCCTGAAGCGACCTCGGCGGATGACGGCGCGACCGCAAGGTCAACGTCGGCCCACGGCTCGGCTGGAGTGAGACAGCTCTCCCGCTTCGGTTTGTCGAGGCAGACGACCGCGGCGAATCCGCCGTTCGTCGCCGTGGGAATCGTGAGTGTCTGATCCTTCGTCGTGTGCGTAGTCGTGAGCACGGTTGCGGAACCGTTGGTCCCGTCATCCGTCAGCAGGTCGACGATGAGGTGCTTGCCACCGAACTGCTCAAGGGGCAGCTGCAGTGGATCGCCGGATCCGGCGCGCATCCCGCCGATGTACCAGCGGTCCCCCGCCCGGCGTGCGAGCACGACGTCACTCGCGGGCGTGCCGCTCACAAGCTGCGTCTCGTCCCAGTGGGCCGGGAGATTCTGGAGGAAGCGCTCGGCGTTCGGCTCGGCGGCATAGGACTCCGGTTTGTCGGAGAGGTGCTGCCAGCCAGACTCGTAGACGATGCTCATCGCCACCTCGTGCGCCTTCGACGAACTGTCGTTGCCGCGCGAGAAGGTACCGGGCGTCCAGTCCATGGAGCCGACGACGTTTCGCGTGAAGGGAACCATCAGGCTCCGCGCCGGACTGATACCGTTCTCTGCTCCGCGAACGGCCTCGTAGCTCATGATGTGCGGCCAGGTGCGCTGCATGCCGGTGGGAAGCGATGAGCCATGGAAGTTGATCATGAGGTGGTTGGCCGCAGTGTCGGCGGCGATCTGGTCATACCACTGGTGAATCTCCTGGCTGTCGGTGTCCATGAAGTCGACCTTGATGCCCTTCACACCCCAGGAGGCGATTTTGGGCAACCATTCGTCGCGCTGCTCCTGCGTGCGGAGGTCCCGGCTGTGGAACCAGATGATGATGTCGACGCCCTTGGTCTCGGCGTACCGCACGGTACGCGGCACCCAGCTCGCGTCCCAGCCCTCGTCGAGGAGTGTGTACTCCCACCCGTTGCGCGCTGAGAGGTCGATGAAATCGCGCTGGCGAGCCTCGTCTTTCGGACTATTCCAGTCGGTGAGCCAACTCCAGCTCGAGACGCCGGGTTTGATCCAGGACGCGTCATCGTCAGCGAGTTGGTTCGGCGTAGCGAGGTCGTCGACGATCGTGGACTCGACGATGGTGTCGAGGCCGCCCACAATGGCGACGCGCCATGGCGTGGAGAGGTCCCCCGTTGCCGTGACCGGCGCTCCCTGGAAAAGGTCGATGCCATAACGCAACGTGCCATTCGCGTGGGTGAGGTGCGAACCGGAGTAATCACCGTGCAGGTCGGCTTCGGTCAGCATCACGTAGTGCTCGCCTTGTTGGAACAGGGCGGGGAAGCCCACACTCCCGGTGCCGTTCGAGGCCGTAGCCGTGGTTTCCATCCACTCGGCCTCGTAGTTCACGGCGTAGGACTTCTGCATCCACGCTGCGCCGTCGGCCGGCAATTCCCAGGCGCCGGACTCGTCGTCGACGCGGTGTTCCCCATCACCCGCCACGAGGTAGCGGTACGCGGCACCATCGTCGGAAAGTCGCACTGCGATGGAGAAGTGGGCGCCATCTGCGTTGGCGAACTCGAAGATCGATTCTTCGAAGCTGTACGCACGCTCCTCTTTCTTGCCGGTCACCATCGTGTAGTCGTCGGCGACAACACCGTCGGTGCGACCGACAAAGGTGAGGCCATCACGGAAGTCGCCGTCGCCGCCCGTGATCCCGAGGCGGGTCGCCTGTACGACAACCGTCTCACCGTTCACGACGTCGAGCGCCACGCGCCCGGCGGAGTCCAGCTTCAGTACGGCGTCCACCGCAGCATCCTCTGGCCCGTCGATTGCCCACTCCTCAACGATGACCGGCTCTTCGGGAGCGTGATCGTTGCACGTGAGCTTTGCGTCACCCCAGTCTGCGTGGTCGTAGTTCTTGCCGTTGGTCGCCTCGTTCGCGACGAGACGCAACACGTCGATGTCCGTGACATCCGCAGCCAGTTCGACCGACGGTTCGTTGCCGGAGACCACACCGGTCTCTGCCAGCAGTGCGCCGTCGCCGAACACCTGGAACGTCACCGTACCGATCCCGGCGGTGACTTCATCGTCCAGTCCGACCATGGCCCTGAACCCCGTGCAATTCTCGCCGAGCTCGACCGAAAGGGCGCCAGTGGCGTGCATGCCGATGCCCTTCGCGTAAACCGTGCCTCCGATGGTGATCGGCACGCCGTCACCGGCGGCCGACTCGCCATTCGACAGGTCGCGCTCGATCGGTCCCCAGCCGTTCGATTCGCTCAGCCAGGCCAGGTCGGAGACGTATGCGTCACCGATGGGCACGTCAGCGAATGCCGGCGTAGCTGAAGTAGCGACGAAGACACCGCCGATCAGGGTTCCGACGACAACGGTCGCAGCGGCGCTTCGCGTGCGGTGGGCCAATCGGTGCACCAGGTCTCCTTCGACGGCAGTGATGCCCCTCAGAGGGGGGCCATCGCAAGGCTAGCAACGCATGATCGATTCGGTCGACGAACTGATCGATATCGATCAGCCGGCCGAATTCTTCGATCAGTTCCGATCAGCTTGAATGCCGCGCTGCGTCAACG
Source organism: Glaciibacter superstes DSM 21135 (assembly GCF_000421145.1). Lineage (GTDB taxonomy): Bacteria > Actinomycetota > Actinomycetes > Actinomycetales > Microbacteriaceae > Cryobacterium > Cryobacterium superstes. The sequence goes on from NZ_ATWH01000004.1 coordinate 293,118, forward strand.
CCCAGGGAGCTGAAGCGTCGCTCTGCGCTGCGTCTGGTGTAGCGGGGGCGGGACTTGAACCCGCGACACCACGATTATGAGCCGTGTGCTCTAACCACCTGAGCTACCCCGCCGGGCGTAGGAACGAGTGTAGCTGAGGCGGGATTCGAACCCGCGACCTCACGATTATGAGTCGTGCGCTCTCACCAACTGAGCTACTCAGCCCCGACATCCGTTCACTGAACGACTGTCTGAGCCCCCTGTGGGAATCGGACCCACTACCTCTTCCTTACCAAGGAAGTGCTCTACCAATGAGCTAAGGGGGCAGCGCTTCTCACCTGCAGAAGCTATGCCGCCGTTTTCGGCAACCGCTACAGAATATCATCACTGGGCAGCGTCTGTGACCGCCGGTCACCCCGCGACGCCAGACTGCACGTCGACCCCTGTTTCGCCACTGAACCGCACGCCCGGCAACCCCCAAACGGTGAACGACATACCATCGGCCGCGAGGCCGACACCGTCAACGGATGCCGTCAGCCGGCCGCCGCCGAAGAGCACTTCAGCGTGTGCCACGCCGGCCACCGCCGAAGCCGCCAGCGTCACGGCCCCAGCCGCCCTGGCGGCCATCACCAGCGCAGAGCCCTCGGCCGTCTCGCGAACGAACACCAGCACGTCGTCGCCGACGTGCAGCCAGCGCATCCCGCCGCCGTTCAGCGCCGCCCGCACCGACGGATGCGTCGTGCGCAGATGAATCAGATCGGCGTAGAGGCCGATGGTACGGGCAACGTCAGGCGAGTCAGCAGTCGACCACGGCATCGGTGTGCGCGAGTGCTCGCCGTCGACACCGACCAGCCCGAACTCGTCGCCCGCGAAGATCACCGGGATGCCAGGCAGCGTCACCGATAGGCCGAACGCCACCGCGGCAGCACCCGGCATGGCGTGCGTCGCGAACCGCGGCGTGTCGTGCGTGTCGAGCGCGTTCATGGTGGCCAGCCGCGTGCGCCACGGGAACCCCGCCGTGAACCGACGGTGCGCTTCATGGAACTGCCGACCGGTGTACTGCGGAATCTCTCCGTACGGCAGCCCGAAGAACGACGACGCGCTCCCCGGCTCGCTCAACCAGCCCCACAGCGGGCGGGTGAAGTTCGCATACGTCATGGCCCCGTGCCAGGCATCCCCCTGAAAGTCGCTCGACGCGTCATTCGTCGACTCCCCGAGCAGGATGGTGTCCGGGTTGATCTCCAGCATGGTGCGCCGGATGGTCTGCCTCACCTCGGCATTCAGGTCTTCGTCACGAAGGCGACCGGTCATGTTCGCGACATCGATGCGCCAGCCGTCGAAGTTGTACGGCGCCTTCAGCCACTTCGCGACCACCGAGTCCGGCCCCTCGATGAAACGGCGGCGCAGCTCGCCGGAGTTCCAGTTGAACTTGGGCAGGCTGGGCACGCCCAGCCACGACTCGTACTCGGTGTGCGCGTCGTCTCGCCAGTAATAGAAGTCGCTTTCGACGGCGTCCGGATGCCCGTGGGCTGCGGTGAACCACTCGTGCCGATCGCCAGAGTGGTTGGAGGTCAGATCGCCGATGACCTTGAACCCGCGTTCGTGTGCCGTTTCGACGAGGCGCGCCAGCGCTTCATCACCGCCGAGCAGCGGATCGACCTGGGCAAAACTTGACGCGTCGTAGCGGTGGTTGGAGCCGCCAGGAAACACCGGGGTGAGGTAGATCAGGGTCACACCGAGGCGCTGCAGGTGGTCGAGGTGCTCCACGATTCCGTCGAGGTCTCCGCCGTAGAACTGGTGCGAGCGACCTGGCGGCACCTGGTCGACCTCGTCGTCCCACTTCGCGGGAATCGCCCAGTCGGGCAGTTCGCGCTCATCGGCGGACGACGAGCGTCCGAACCGGTCGGGGAAGATCTGGTACATCACGCTCGATGCGGCCCACTCCGGCGGCGCCGGGTAACTGAGCAGCTTGAAGTCTTCGCTGTCGAGGGCTTCGATCTCGCCGAGGCCGCCCTGGTTCAGCCACCACTGCGTGCCGTCTGCCATCGAGATCAGGAACCGGTACCCGTGCACCGGGTTGGAGACCTCGACCTGCGCCTCCCACCAGTTCCACCCGTCGCCGGAGCCCACCAACCGGCCAAGGTCGAATCGAGGCTCGTGGTCGGGGTTGGAGCGAACCCGCACGGCATTCACCGACCCGAACGCCTCCGGAATCCGAACACGCACCCGCACCCAGTCCCCCAGCGCAGGTGCCAGATCCGACACGTATAGCTCTGACCCATCGTGGTGCGGCAGCAACATCACTCTCACTCTTCTCTCCCCACTCCCCTTTTTCCCGCAGAAGTGGCGCCTCAGTCTCTCATTCAGAAGCGAACTGTTCGTCCGCCCGAGGTCCGCTGCAAGATCGCCGCGTTCAGTGGCTACTTGACGGCGCCGGCTGTGAGCCCTCCCACGATGTACTTCTGCAAGAACAGGAACAGCGCCATGACCGGCAACGCCGCCAGCACTGCACCCGCCGCGAACACCGAGTAGTTACTCGAGAACTCCTGCGAGACGAACTGGTACAGGCCGACGGCGAGCGTCTGTTTTTCCGGCGAGATGAGCACGATGCTGGCGATCACGAACTCGTTGGTGGTGGCGACGAAGGAGAGCAGCGCGACGACGGCGAGGATGGGGGCGACCAGCCGCAGGATGATGGTGAAGAAGATGCGGGCATGGCCGGCGCCGTCGAGTTTGGCCGCCTCGTCGATCGAGGCGGGAACGGTGTTGAAGAACCCGTACATCAGGTAGGTGTTCACGCCGAGGGCGCCGCCCAGGTAGACCATGATCAGGCCGATCTGGGAGTCGAGCCCGATCAGCGGGAAGATGTCGGAGATGCCGTTCAGCAGCAGGAAGATCGCGACGACGGCCAGCAGCTGCGGAAACATCTGCACCAGGACCAGCATGAGCAGTCCAGCCCGGCGTCCGTAGAACCGCATGCGGGAGAACGAGTATGCGGCGAGTGCACCGAGGAACACCGTGCCGGCCGACGTGATCGCCCCGATCATGACGGTGTTGCCGTACCAGGCCGCGTACGGCTGCTGCGGCAGGTTGAATAGGGTGATGAAGCTGCCGAGGTCGATCTGGCTGAACAGGCCGTTCGCGGTGATCAGCGTGCCACCCGGATGCAGCGACGCCGACAGCACGTAGAGCAGTGGGAAGGCGGAGAACACGATCATGACGATGCCGACGAGGTGGCGCCAACCGGTGTCGCGGAACCACCGGGAGAAGCTGAATGGCCGCTTCGTCGGGATGAATCGGGCGCTGGTCACGTCGTCGCGGTTGGCGGGGGCTGCACTCTGCATGTCAGTTCAACTCCTCTAGCGCCTTGGTCTGTCTGAAACTGATGATCGAGATGACCGCCACCAGGATGAAGATGATGATCGAGAACGCGCTGGCGAGACCGTAGTCGCGGTTCGCGCCGACAAAGGCCACCTTGTAGACCATCGAGATCAGGATGTCGGTTGCGCCAACGTTGACCCCGGCCGTGGCATCCCTCGGCCCGCCGTTGGTCAAAAAGTAGATGAGGTTGAAGTTGTTGAAGTTGAAAGCGAACGACGCGATCAGAAGCGGCGCGACCGACACCAGGAGCAGCGGCAGCTTGATCAGCCGGAACACCTGCCACGGCTTCGCACCGTCGACAGTGGCCGCTTCCTGCAGTTCGTCTGGAATGGACTGCAGCGCGCCCGTGGTCACCAGGAACATATAGGGGAAGCCCAGCCACAGGTTCACGAACAGGATGCTGAACTTGGCCAGCCACTCGTTGGTCAGCCACGGAATCTCCGCCCCGCCGAACAGCACCTGGTTGACGAAGCCGAACTGCGGGTTCAGCATGCCGGCCCACACCAGCGCTGAGAGGAAGGCCGGGAACGCGTACGGCAGGATCATGATCACGCGGTAGACATTGCGACCGCGCATGCGCATGTTGTTGAAGACCAGCGCAAGGGCCATGCCGAGTGCAAACGTGGTGGCGACGGCGAGGAAGGCGAAGGCGAAGGTCCACAGGGTCACGCTGATCAGCGGTCCACGGATGGCCTCGGTTCCGAACGCGGTCACGAAGTTGTCGAAGCCGACCTCGACCTTCCAACCCGGCCGCAGTTCTTCGCCGTTCTCGGCGGTGAACGCTCCACTTCGGGGGTCGGCCGTGTAGACGACATCCGTTGTCGCGTTGGTCATGGTGTCGGCGGATGCATCGTAGACGAGATCTGACAGGTAAAGGTACGCGCTCGAGCCGTCTGGCGTGCGGAGGGTGCCGTCGTTCGGGTCGTCGGAGAGCGGCACAGAGAGAGCGGCGATCGCCTCCTGGTTGTTCACGATGTCGTTGAAGTTCAACGTCGTATAGCCGGGCAAGCCGATGCCAGTGCCTGCGGCATCCGTTTCAGCATCGTTCACCCGGTGCAGCGGCGTCTCGGCGTTGCCGACGCTGATGTCGCCGTCGGGGTCGGTGACCAGGAAGCTGTACGCGCCCAACTGGTCAAGCACGGTGAGGTCGTAGGTCGCAGAGTCGGGCACCCGCTGCTGCGAGCCCACGATCAGCGCGTTGACAGCGTCTTCCTTCGTGCTGTTGTGGCCGGTGCCGTAGTTCGTGAACGCGATGTAGCCGGAGTAGCCGACCACGAAGATCTGGAAGATCAGCAGGAAGATCAGCCCGGGAGTCAGGTACTTCGCCGGCAGTTTCTGCCTGCTGAAGTAGATCCAGTTGACGACGGCGGTGACGAAGAGCACCAGGCCGAACACCACCCAGTCCTGCTTCAGGAACAGTACGAACAGCGCATACACGCTGATCGCGTCGACGATGCCCAGCAGGAGGATCTTGAGCAGCAGGGTCTTCACCCCGACTGATGCCGCCTCGGCCATGCGCGCGGCCTGCCTCAAGCGCTTCGACTGCCTGACTGGCTCAGCGTCGCTCGTTTGTCTGGGCACCGGTGTCGTCATCGTTGTCGTCCCTGTGTCGCGTTTGTGGTCGTGGTCGTGGTGAACCGCCCGGCCTCGCGCTGGAGTCCGGGCGGTTCGGCCGTTACTACTTGATGGCGGCCTGGATGTCGCCGGTCATCTTCTGCCAGAGCTGCGCCGGGTCGCCCTCGCCGGAGATGATCGCGGCTTCGGTGACACCCCAGAACTGCCAGACCTTGCCCATCTGCGGAATGTTCGGCATTGGAACGGCGTCAGCTGCAACGGCACCGAATCCCGCGGTGATCGGGTCGGAGCTCGCCGCCTCGAATGCCGAGGTGAGCGCCGGGGCGCGGCCGCCGACCTCATAGAGGGCGGTCTGCACGTCTTCTGAGCCGATGTAGTTCACGAGGAACTCGTTGGCCGCAAGCGCGTTCTTGGTCTTGGCACTGACCACGAAGCCCTGAACGCCGACGAACGGTTGCGCAGCGGCGCCGCCCGCAGACGGAATTGGGTCGACCGCGACGTCGATGCCGGCCTTCTGGGCATCCGGCACGTTCCACGGCCCGGTGATGAAGAAGGGCGAAGCGCCCGCGTTGAACTTCTCCTTGGCAATATCACCGGTGACGTTGACGCTGAGGTGTCCTGCGGCACCCTCCTGGGCGAGCCAGGCGGCGAACGCTTCGCCGCCGGCGTTGCCGACGATGAGGTCTTCGGGGTTGTAGCTTCCATCGGCGTTGGTGCCGAAGACCGGGGCGCCGAACGACGTCTGGAACGGGTAGAGGTGGAACGGGTCGGACTCCGGCCCGACCTGCACGAGGAACGGGAACTCCGTGCCGGCTGCCGTGCCGGCCGCGATCATCTCGTCGTAGCTGGCCGGTGCGTTCGGTGCGAGCGCCGTGTTGCGCAGCAGGGCGATGTTCTCGATGGAGTACGGAACACCGTAGGTCTTGCCTTCGTAGCTCATGGCAGTGACGGCGACCGGCTCGTAGTCCGCGGCGGTGTCACCGAGTTCAACCGGCTGCACAACTCCGTTGGTGACGAAGTTGCCAAGCCAGTCGTGTGCCGCGATGGAGATATCGGGCCCCTTGCCGGTCGGCACCTGCGCGATGAGTTCTTCCTGGATCTTGCCGAAGTCCTTCTGCACGAGCTTGACCTTCACGCCGGATTCTTCGGTGAACGCGGCGGCGGCATCCTTGAGCACGGCGGCGCGGTCGGCGTCGACCCACACTGTCAGTGCGCTGGAGGCGGAGTCGGAATCGCCGCTCCCGCCGGTTGAACCGCCGGCTGAGCAACCGGCCAGGGCAACGGATGCGACGGCCATCACTGCACCGGCAGCGAGGAGGCCTTTCTTCTTCTTCACCAGCATTGGTGTGAGCCTTTCGTGGGAGCGCCAACAGAATTGCAAGCGATTACATGTATAGCTGCTCAATTCTCGATTGACAACTCGCGGAACGGCAATCGAGAACAGTTCGTGACCCCTCGAAAGAGGGAGGGACAAATGCAACCGCTTCCACTTCGGTCCGAATGCCGTAATGTGTGAGGCATGACGAGCCCCGACATTGACACCCAGACCCTGGCCGGCACCGAACGCGCGACAGAGGCCGACGCGACCGGCACGGCTACCGGCACCGCGGCCGGCACCGAGTGGTGGCGCACCGCCGTGATCTACCAGATCTATCCCCGGTCGTTCGCCGACGCTGACGGCGACGGCATGGGCGACCTCCCCGGCATCACGCACCGGCTGCCCGCGCTCCGCGAACTGGGCGTCGATGCCATCTGGTTGTCCCCCTTCTACACCTCGCCGCAGCGCGATGCCGGCTACGACGTCGCCGACTACTGCGACGTCGACCCCCGATTCGGAACGCTGGCCGACTTCGACCTGATGCAGGGCGCTGCGCATGATCTCGGCATCCGGGTCATCGTCGACCTGGTTCCCAACCATTCGTCGAGCGATCACCGCTGGTTCCAGGCGGCCCTGGCCGCCGCGCCGGGCAGCGAGGAACGCGGCCGGTACGTATTCCGTGACGGCAGGGGCGACAACGGCGAGCTGCCGCCGAACAACTGGGAGTCGGTGTTCGGCGGCCTCGCCTGGACCCGCGTCACCGAGGCAGATGGAGCTCCCGGCCAGTGGTACCTGCACCTCTTCGACAGCACCCAGCCCGACTTCGACTGGTCTAACCCGTGGGTGCGGGAGCAGTTCCGCGACGTGCTGCGGTTCTGGCTCGACCGCGGCGTTGATGGTTTCCGGGTGGATGTCGCGCACGGCATGGTCAAAGCAGACGGGCTCCCCGACTACACCCCCGCAGTCGAGGGCGGAAGCATGGGCGGCGGCTCAGCAACCCTGGAACCCGGTATCAGTGTTGAGCCCCCGGAGCCCGCACCGTATTGGGCGCAGGAGGGTGTGCACGACATCTACCGCGACTGGCGCCTGCTCCTCGACGAATACCCTGGCGACCGCATCCTGGCGGCTGAGGCGTGGGTCGACCCGCTCGCCCGCGTGGCCAAGTGGGTGCGACCAGACGAGATGCACCAGGCGTTCAACTTCGCCTATCTCGAGACGCCATGGTCTGCACCGGCGCTGCGCAGCGTCATCGACGACTCGCTTGACGCGTTCAGCTCGGTCGGCGCCCCGAGCACGTGGGTGCTCTCCAACCACGACGTTGTGCGCCACGCCTCGCGCCTCGCCCTCACCGCAGAGAATCTGCAGGGTCATGGCATCGGCCCGAAGACCGTCGGCCTTCCAGACCCGGTCGTCGGTCTGCGCCGTGCACGCGCCGCGAGCATGCTCATGCTGTCGTTGCCCGGATCGAGCTACATCTACCAGGGCGAAGAACTCGGGCTGCCAGAGGTCGTCGACCTTCCGGACTCCGCACGTCAGGATCCGACCTGGTTCCGCACCAACGGCGAACGATACGGCCGTGACGGATGCCGCGTGCCGATCCCATGGGAAGCCGCCGCTCCGTCGTACGGCTTCGGTCCGACTACGGCCAGCTGGCTCCCCCAGCCTGCCGAGTGGGCAGCTCTCGCCCGCGACGTGCAGGAGGGTGCTGACGGGTCAACGCTCGAGCTGTACAAGCTCGCCCTGCGGCTGCGCCGTGAGCACGCGCTCGGGCTCGGCGCCGTTGACTGGCTGGACGGCTTCGGCGACGAGGTCGTTGCGCTCCGGAACGGCGACGTGACCGTGATCGCGAACGCCGGTGCGGCACCCGTCGACCTGCCGGATGGCGACGTGCTGCTGGCCAGCGGGCCACTCGACGGGCGCAGCCTGCCCGGCGACACCACGGTCTGGCTGCGCGCGTAACCGCACAGCACCTATCCTCACAGCACCTATCCTCACAGCGACGCTCGCTACCATCAATTTCATGCCGAAGGTGATGATGTGAGCGAGTCCGTGCGCGAGACGGAGACCGACAATCAGGGTGACCTGCGCGACCTCAGGAACGAGATCACGCGGTTCATGATGTCGTACAAGTTCGCGATCGACGAGGTGATGACCAAGGTCAACATTCTCAAGGAGGAGTTCGCGTCGATCCACGAGTACAGCCCGATCGAGCACGTCAACTCTCGCCTGAAGTCACCGGAGAACATTCTGGCGAAGGCGGGGCGCAAGGGATGCCGACTGGACCTCGACGACATCCGGGAGCAGATTCAGGACATCGCCGGGGTGCGCATCACCTGCAGCTTCATCACCGACACCTATCGCATCCGCGACATGCTGATGAACCAGACCGACATCACGGTGCTCGAGGTGAAGGACTATATCGCGGAGCCGAAGGAGAACGGGTACCAAAGCCTGCACCTCATCGTTGCGGTTCCGGTGTTCATGTCAGACCGGGTGCAAAAGGTCACGGTCGAAGTGCAGATCCCCACCATCGCGATGGACTTCTGGGCCAGCCTCGAGCACAAGATCTACTACAAGTACGACGGCACGGTTCCGCCTGAGCTGCTGATCGACCTCAAGCAGGCAGCGGATGCCGCCGGCCGGCTCGACGTGCAGATGGAACGGCTGCACGACCAGGTCGTCGCCCTCGGGGCCGAGCGCACAACAGACGACGAGGCCCAACGCATCCGTGGCCTGCCCCACCTGCCGCTCAGCAGCGAGCTGCTTGCCGCTTTCGCACGTGGCGGTGCCGGCCGCGCCTGAGGCGGTTTGTGCGGGTGCGGCGAGCTGATGCTCAGTTGACGTTGGCGTACAGCCACTCGAGCGGGTCGACCTTGTTGCCGGCCTTGCCACCGATGCGGATCTCGAAGTGCAGGTGCGGCCCGGTCGACATGCCGGTTGTGCCGGTCGATCCGATGACCTGGCCGACCTTGACGACGTCGCCGGTCTTGAACTTCATCGAGCCGTGCTGCATGTGAGCGTAGACACTCGAGACGGGCTTGCCGTCGATCATGTGATCGATGATCATGTGCACGCCGAGGCTGCCTTCGCCGTCATCGGCAAGGCTGACGACTCCGTCTGAAATGGCCTGGATGGGAGCGCCGAGACCGGGGTTGAAGTCCTGCCCGCCGTGGTCTGATGAGCAGCCGGAGCAGTCGCGAAAGCCGAAGTGGTCACCGATGTGCACGCCCACGGCGAATGGCCACTGGATCGTGCCGTTGGGGTTGTTGGTGAAGGTGCCTTCCAGGCGGATGCCGCTGGCTGCAGCGACCTCTGCGATGGACTTCGACTCGTACCCATCGCGCTGTACGGAGATAGTGTCGGTTCCTCCGGCAATGTCGAGCGACTGGGCCGGTTCGGAGTCCACCGGCTGCAGTGCCTCGTGGGCAGCGGCCTCGACGTCAGATGACGACAGCAGCGCTTCAGCCGGAAGTGACGTGGCGACAGCCATCAGCAGGGCGAATGACATTGCTGCCAGGGTGACGCCCTTGGCAGCAAGCCTGCGGGCGCCTTTCTTGGTTGCACCGGACTTGGCGGCGGCCGGCTGCGTTGGAACGCGAGCGGAGGTCGTCGGCACAAACGGCTTACGGGGCGGCTGAGAGTTAGAGGACTGCTTCGCGTCATCGGCCCACGACGAGGCAGAGTCCGTGCCGGCTGGTGCGAGCGGGATCTCGGGCGATGTGAAGAGATCGCGCTCGCCTGGTTCGGTGAGCGGCGCGTCGGCAGTCGAATCCGCGGCCGTGCGGTTGCCGCGCAGGCTTGCCCGCGTGGGAAGCGGAATCTCGGCTGAAGTTGTGGGCCCACCGAGCCCGGTGAGCAGCTGGTCGAAGTCGGAGACGGATGCCTCAGGCACGGATGTGCGTGCCACAACATCGCGGAGCACGGCTTCGCGTGGCTCACTAGCAGCGGGCTCGAGCAGAACGGGCTCGAGATCTGGCAGCCTCAACTCGGCGACGATGGTGTTGGCGGCTGGTGCGGTGAGTCCCTGCCCCACTCCTGCAGCGGGCACCAGCGCGGGGACGATCTCAGCGTCAGTGGCCACTGCAGGCACGACCACGGCAGACAGGAACTCGGCAGGGACGATCTCGGCGGGAGCGATCTCGGCGCTGATAACCGCAGGAACGAGTTCGGCGTTAACTACTTCGGCGGCAACGGTGTCGGCCGGAACGATCTCGGCGTTCACGACCTCAGCAAGAACGACCTCAGCAGGAACAATCTCAGCACTAACGATGTCAACGCGTACAACCCCAGCGGGCTTCAGCTCGACGGGAGCTGCCAGCTCTCCTGCTACCGCCGCGGAAATCGGTGTGGCGCCTGCCGACATCCGTTCGCGTTCACGGATCTCACGGCGAGTGAGTTGCCTGTTCGACGCGCCACTGGGGTCACTCGCATCGGACACAGGGGCGTCCGATGCGCGGGAGTGACGTGACAAAGCGGCGGGTCTTTCGATGAGGGCTGACGGTAGGCTCTGACGTTGAAATTGACCTACGGCCAAAATAACGAATCGGTAAACACTAACGCGGCTGGCGCCGGATATCCAACCGAAAACGCCCTGTTGCCCCCAAAAAAGAGGGCAGCCTTGACAGGCCCTCTGGCTGGCCCAGCAACCGCATTCCGGGGTGTTGCGCATCACGACGCGGATCCTGACGGGTTGTCAACGTCGAAGGCAGTCCGTTCACCGCTCGTTCATATGCGAAACGAAGAGTTTGCTGAGAATCGGCTCGAGCGTGTCGTAGAGGTCGGGTGCGCCGGCGATCAGCAGGTCGCTGCTTTCGCGGTCCGTGCCGAAGGCGCCGACCTTGGCGCCGGCCTCTCGTGCAATGAGGGCGCCGGCGGCGTGGTCCCAGGGGTTCAGGCCGCGTTCGTAGTAGAGGTCGATTCTGCCGGAGGCGACGGAGCACAGGTCGAGCGCGGCCGAACCGATGCGACGGATGTCCCTGACCGTTTCGACGAGACCGCCGATGACCTTCGCCTGCCGCACTCGGCGGGCTGCACTGTAGGAGAAGCCGGTGCCGACCAGGGCGAGCGGCAGCGGCACTCCGGTGTTCGCCTGGAGTCGCCGGTCACCGAGGTAGGCGCCGCCCCCGGCCGATGCCGTGAACAGTTCGCCGGTCGCCGGGTTGAATACGACGCCGGCAAGTGCGGTCCAGGTGGTCGGTTCTGGGTCGCCTTCGACGACGGCGATGCTGACCGCGTAGGCCGGGATGCCGTAGAGGAAGTTGACGGTGCCGTCGATGGGATCGACGACCCAGGTGAGACCGGATGTACCTGGTGTGGCCTCTGACTCTTCACCGTAGAAGCCATCGTCCGGTCGCGCTTCGGCAATCAGGCGGCGGATGAGGACCTCGGTCTCGCGGTCGGCGTGCGTCACGATGTCTTCTGGTGCCGACTTCGTTTCGGCGACTTCCACGCCTTCAGAGCGGCGGCGGGCGGCCAGCTCGCCGGCCTCGATCGCGATCGTGCGGGCCAGATCGAGCAGTTCTGCTGGGGAAGGTGTCGTCATGCTCCCACGCTACCCAACTGGGGTGACGACCACAGCGGCGAGCGCGCAACCTACGTCAAGACACGCAGAGCGACGTGACACGTTTGTGCGATCCGTAAATTTGCCGCCGAATTGTCGACAGATCGGATGAAGTGGCTACGTACACTGATCCGATGATGGCAACGCGATACGTGACTGATACGGCCAGAGCGAACTGGAGTTCGCTGTTCGCGGGGATCATCGGCATCGCCGTGGCCGTGTGGCTCGCAGCAACGCGAGGTGACCTCGCGAACATCGAGCCCCTTTCGTTCACGATCGACATCTATCTGCTGATGTGGCCCACTTTCGGCGGCATTTACCTCATCTGGACGCACGTTGTTTACTCCAACCAAGGTCCACGGTCCCTCGGTTCGCACGCCAGGCGAGAGAGGGAGCTCCAACGACGCTGGTGGTCATGGCTCGCCGGTTACGGTGGCGCATCGGGTTGGACGCTGGCGGCTGCGTTCGTCGCCGTTCTTGTGACTGTCCTCATCGCCCAGAATGCCCTCTATCGGAGCGACCCGCTGTATGTCGCGTTGGGACTGCTCAGCGTGGCCACATCCTGGGCTCTGATGGTCTACTCGTTTGCGCTTCAGTACCTTCGACTCGAATCCAGCGGCAGCGACGGAGAAATCGAGCACATCACGATGGACCTCGAAGGGGACCCGCGGTTCAGCGACTACCTGACTCTCGCCGTCCTTCTCTCCACGATGGCGGCGACCGTCTCAGCGAAGATCCGCACGCGCAAGGCGTGGTCCCTGGTGAGAACACACGTGCTGTTCGCTTTCACGTTCAACTCGGTGATAGTGGCCATGGTCGTGTCGCTTCTCTTTGGCGGGCTTGTCCGCTAAGACGCGCGTAAATGAGGAATCGGGTGGGCTGGCTGGACGTTCTCCGAGAGGGTGGCGAGTGAGGGATTCGAACCCCCGAATGCTGAGCAGTCTGATTTACAGTCAGATCCCTTTGGCCGCTTGGGTAACTCGCCATGCGCACCCGACCATATGCAGAACACCTGACCGAAGACGCTGAACAAGAATACAAGGCACATGCCCCCAGCGAGAAATCAGCCGGTCAGGCCGCACCACCGAGCCCGCTCACCCGCCTCTCTCGGTATGATCTGAACACCCCTCTCCCCCGCACCAACTCGCTGTCAAAGGAAGCCCATGGTCGGCATCGACGAGGTCGCCCGCCTGGCCGGCGTCTCCACCGCCACGGTCTCGCGCGCCCTGAGCGGCAACGGCCACGTCTCCCCGACGACCAGGGTCAAGGTCGAGGCGGCAGCGGGCGAACTCGGCTACGTGGTCTCCTCGAGCGCCTCGAGCCTCGCATCCGGTCGCATGAAGAACGTCGGCGTCGTTGTCCCCTTCCTCGGACGCTGGTACTTCTCCAGCGTCGTGGAGGGCGCCCAGCAATCGCTGCTGCGGCAGGGCTACGACCTCACCCTCTACAACCTCACCGGCGGCGGCGAGGAGCGACGTAGCGTCTTCGAGCACTTCCTGCTTCGCCAGCGAGTGGATGCCGTGATCGCGATCTCGCTGGAACTGACCGAAAGCGAGGTGGCCCGCCTGCACGCGCTCGGAAAGCCACTCGTGGGCGTCGGCGGCCCCATCGAAGGCGTGCGCACCCTCACCATCGACGACGTGGCGGTCGCCCGTCTCGCGACCGAGCACCTGCTGGCCCTTGGCCACAGTCGCATCGCGCACATCGGCGGCAACAACGCCTTCGACGTCGACTTCCACCTTCCGACGAACCGCCGCGTCGGCTACGAAGCAGCGCTGGAGGCGGCCGGAATCACCGTCTCACCCGAGAACTTCCAGCCGGCTGACTTCACGATCCGCGGCGGCTACCAGGCGGCCAAGCAGCTGCTCGGTCGGCCCCACGACCGGCCCACCGCCATCTTCGCGGCCTCCGACGAAATGGCGATCGGCAGCATCCTAGCCGCCCGCGACCTGGGACTCTCCGTTCCACGCGACGTCTCCGTGATCGGCATCGACGACCACGACCTCGCCGATTTCTTCGGCCTGAGCACGGTGGCGCAGTTCCCACGCGGGCTCGGTGAGAAGGCGGTCGAGATCCTGATGGACCAGCTGCACCCTGGCAAGCGCGACCAGGAGGGCCTGAACACCCCCATGCCGTTCGAGCTGATCGTGCGCTCGAGCACCGCCCGCCCACCGGAGTAGCCCGCGGCATCCGTCGACGTCGCTCACGGGTGGATGCCGGCGGCACCAGCGAGCGCACGCTCGGCGCGCGGTCTGGGTACCATGGCAGACATGGCTGATTCAACGTTTGACATCGTGAGCAAGGTCGACCAGATGGAGGCGGACAACGCCCTCCACCAGGCGCAGAAGGAAATCGCCCAGCGTTACGACTTCAAGAACGTGGGCGCGTCCATCGAGCAGAGCGGCGAGAAGGTGCTGCTCAAGGCAAACAGTGAGGAGCGCGTCAAGGCGATCCTCGAGGTATTCGAGGCCAAGCTCATCAAGCGCGGCATCTCCCTGCGCAGCCTCGACGCCGGCGAACCGTACGCCTCAGGCAAGGAGTTCCGTCTCGAGGCATCGATGAAGGCCGGCATCGACCAGGAGAACGCGAAGAAGATCAACAAGATCATCCGCGACGAGGCGCCCAAGAGCGTCAAGACCCAGATCCAGGGTGATGAACTGCGCGTCAGCTCGAAGAGCCGTGACGACCTGCAGGCGACCATGGCGCTGCTCAAGGGCAAGGACCTCGACGTCGCCCTGCAGTACACGAACTTCCGCTGACGCGACCTGCCGAAGCCGCGGCATCCGTCACCCCGGCACTGCCCTGATCCTCGCCGAACCGTGACTTATCCTCGATCCACCGATGTGAGTTGTGAGGGTGCGGCGGTTTAAACCGAGAATGCCTTTCTGATCTGGGAAAATTGGTTTGTCTAGAACCGGGTTTTCACGGAAAAGGAAGGCACCTCGTAGATGCAACTTTCTCATACTTCCCGAACGGTGTCAGCGTCGTTCGATGACCCGAACTTGGTGTCCTTTGCCGGGCTGGTGCCGGTAATGGCTCTGGCTCAGAAAGCCGGGCTGGGTGCGTTGGCCAGTCGGTGGTTGTCCGTCCCGACGGACAAGGGCGCCAACGCGGGATTGAAAGTGACGTCGTTGGTGGCGGGCATGGTCGCCGGCGCCGATTCCATCGACGATATGGCGTTGCTTCGACACGGCGGGATGGGGAAACTGTTCTCGTCCTGCTGCGCCCCGTCGACATTGGGGCAGTTCCTGCGCACGTTCCGGTTTGGTCATGTCCGCCAACTCGATGCGGTCGCATCCCGGTTCCTGACCGGCTTGGCCGAGCACACGCCGCTGTTGGGGACAGCGGAATCTCACGTGCTGGTCGATATCGACGACACCATCGTCGAGGTCCACGGGCACCAGAAGCAAAGCTCAAGCTACGGGTATTCCGGCGTCAAGGGGTTGAATGTGTGCCTCGCGACGGTGTCCACACCCGATCGGGCACCGGTGATCGCCTCCCACCGGCTCCGCAGAGGAGCGGCGAGCTCATCTCGCGGGGCGTCGAAATTCATCGCGGACACCCTCGCCGCTGTCAGGCGGCTGCACGGCACGAACACGCCGATCCTGCTCCGCATGGATTCCGCTTTCTTCGGCCACCCGTCCGTGTCCGCGGCGCTAAAGGCCGGGGCGGAGGTTTCCGTCACCGCCCGGTTGAACCCATCGGTCAAGACCGCGATCGGCAAGATCAGCGACGACGCCTGGCACGGCATCGAATACTCCGACGCGATCTATGACGAGGACACCCGACGGTGGATCTCCTCCGCCGAGGTCGCAGAGATCGACTACACCGCGTTCGCATCAAAGCACAAGGGCCACGCCATCGCGGGTCGACTGATCGTGCGGCGTGTTCCGGAAGGGAACCCGAAAGCCGTTACCGGCCAGGCCACCCTGTTCGATACCTACCGGTTCCATGCGTTCTTCACCAACAGCACCCTCGACACGATCACCGCGGATAAGACCCACCGCGCTCACGCGATCATCGAGCAAGTCAACGCGGACGTGAAGAACAGCGCCCTGGCACATCTGCCCTCAGGCAAGTTCAACGCGAACGCCGCTTGGCTGGTCCTGGCCTGCATCGCTTTCAACCTCACCCGCGCAGCCGCCACCCTCGCCAACGGCACTTTCATCAAAGCAACAACCCAGACAACACGCCGGAAGCTGATCAGCGTGCCCGCACGGATCGCGACCTCGGCACGGAAATCTCGCCTACACCTACCCGAAAACTGGCCATGGGCAACCAACTGGTCCACTCTCTTCACCAGCGTTTGCGGGCCTCCCACGAAGACCGCCACCTGACCAACAGCCCCACCGGGGCCCGATCACGACACATGTGGAACACTACCGACAGCGAGGCCGGAACATCACCCACGCCCTCCCTCGGCCGCGCCCGCAAAACCAGTGCAAACCATACCCACGCGCGACATCGGTGGATCGAGGCTTATGCACGTTCCCAGCGCTGGGAAGGTGCTCAACTCACGGTTCGCGAGCGCAAAACTGACGAGCGCGCGCTACTCGGCGCGGGAGATGCGCACCATGTCGTCGCGCGGCACAACCTTGACCCGCGCCCGGCCCTCGCCAGACCCGAGCCCGATCTCGTGCTGGTCGAGGTTGTGCCAGCCGTCGAGGTCGGTGTACTTGATCCCGCGCGAATCGAGCAGGTCGCTCACGCTCTGCTCAGAAGGCGACTCGGGCCGCCACCAGTTGCCGAGATCGTTGATCACGTGCCGGATGGTCTCCATGGCGTCTGACTTGGTGTGGCCGATGAGTCCGACCGGCCCGCGCTTGATCCACCCGGTGGCGTAGACGCCGTACATCTGCTCTGTCCAGCCGGCTGAACCCGACGTCGGGTCGGCCTTCCGCAGCACCTGGCCCTCACGGTTCGGGATGATCCCGCGCCGCTTGTCGAACGGAATGCCGGGCAACTGCGTGCCGAAATACCCGACGGCCCGGTACACGGCCTGGATCGGCACCTCGCGGATCTCTCCTGTCCCCGCCACGCCACCCTCGCCATCCGGTGCCGTGCGCTCGTACCGAATCGCACCGACGCGCCCCGAGCCGTCATCGACGATCTCCAGCGGCTTCGCGAAGAAGTGCAGGTGCAGACGCCGGCTGGCCTCGCCGACCGGCCGCTGCCGCCACTGGTTCATCACCTTGTCGATCACGAAGACCTGCTTGTTGCTGGCGACCGCGGCGCGGGCGGCATCGTCGTAGTCGAAATCCTCTTCGTGGAGGATCATGTCCACATCGCGCAGTTCGCCGAGCTCGCGCAGTTCCAGCGGTGTGAATTTGACGGATGTCGGGCCACGCCGGCCGAACACGTGCACGTCGGTCACCGGCGAGGCTTTGAGCCCGTCATAGACGTTCGCCGGAATCTCGGTCGGCAGCAGGTCATCGGCGTGCTTGGCGAGGATTCGTGAGACGTCGAGCGCCACGTTGCCGTTGCCGATGACGGCAACCTCCCTGGCCTCAAGCGGCCAGGTGCGCGGAAAATCGGGGTGGCCGTCGAACCAGCTGACGAACTCCGCCGCTCCGTACGACCCCTCGAGCTCGATTCCGGGAATGTTCAGGCTCGCGTCGCGCACCGCCCCGGTTGAGAAGATCACCGCGTTGTAGTGCTTCTTCAGGTCGTCGAGTGTGATGTCGGTTCCGAATTGCACGTTGCCGAACAGACGGATGTCGCCGCGGTCGAGCACGTCTCGCAGCGCGTTGATGATGCCCTTTATACGCGGGTGGTCTGGAGCAACCCCGTAGCGCACCAGTCCGTAGGGCGCCGGCAGGTGGTCGAAGAGGTCGATGGAGACCTCGAAGTTGCGTTCAGCCTTCAGCAGGATGTCTGCTGCATAGATGCCGGCCGGTCCTGCGCCGACGATGGCCAGTCGTAGTTTCGTCATATGAGCCTTTCTCGCACGGACTAACTCGACCGTTCGACGATCGTGTCCGCAAACTTCGTCAAAGCCTTCTTCACCGAGCCGGCAGGAAGCGGAGCGAGCGCGGCGACCGCGGCGCGCGCCCAACTGTGGGCCTCGGCCAGCGTCTGCGCGGTGACCTTATGCTCGCGCAATGCGACGACGGCCGCGTTGATGGTCTCTTCGCTCGGAGCCGGTTCGCGCGCCGGCTGCCCTGCAGCGGCCTGGCCGAGCCCGGCCTGGTCGGCAACGGATGTCGTGGGCCCGGTAGGCCCGTGGGCGGAAGTGACCGGCAGCGGCCCGGTCGCCTGCATACCGTTCAGACCGAATGCGCTACCCAGCACCTCGCCCTCCAGATGCGCAAGCAACTGGGCGTCTGAGGCATCCGTCTTCGCTCGCTCGCGCAGCCGAAGCAATGGAAGGGTCGCGACGCCGGCGCGGAGATCGGTGCCAGGGACCTTGCCGGTCTCCTCCGGCTGCGGGGAGAGGTCGATGACGTCGTCGATGAGCTGGAATGCCACGCCGATCTTCTCACCGAACTCGACCAGTGGGGTCTCGTATTCTGCGGGAGCTCCGGAGAACACGATGCCGGCCTGTGCAGCGGCCGCTATGAGCGACCCGGTCTTGTCTGCGAGCACCTGGATGTAGTGCTGTACAGGGTCTTCGCCGTCTTGTGGCCCGATTGTCTCGTGCAACTGGCCGAGAACCAGGCGTTCGAAGGTGCTCGCCTGCAGGCGGATGGCGCGCTCGCCGAGCCTGGCCATCAGCTGGCTTGCCCTGGCGAACAGCAGGTCGCCGGTGAGGATGGCGACGGAGTTGCCCCAGACCGTCTGGGCGCTCGGCACCCCGCGGCGCCGGTCGGAATCGTCCATGACGTCATCGTGGTAGAGAGAGGCGAGGTGGGTGATCTCGATCGCGGTGGCGGCTGTGACGACGTCGGAGACCGCCCCGTCACCGAGGTGTGCGGTGAGCAGGGCGAGCATCGGTCGTACCCGCTTGCCGCCGGCATTCAGGAGATAACGGCCGGTCGCGTCGGCGATCTGGTCGGCGAATCTGACCTCGGCAAGCAGTCCGGCCTCGACGGAATCGAGCCCGGTTTCGATGTCTGAGGCGAGGCCGCGGTCTGCGGCTGTCGAGAAGATGCGATCGGTCAGGCCGAGTTGCGACGTCATCGACGAGCTGCGACGGACCACAGGGGAGCTCGGTTTCACTCTGTCAGCCTAGCGATTGAAAGGGGAGGGGGTCAGCGAGACCGCGAAGCGGGCTTCAGCCCGCGATGCAGCGCCACGACGCCGAAGGTCAGATTGCGGTAGGCCACGGCGGTGAAGCCCGCGTCTCGCAGCCAGCCGCTGAGTTCCCTCTGGGCCGGCCACGCGGCGATCGACTCGTCGAGGTAGTCGTACGCCTCCGAGTTCGACGACGACAGTCTGACGATGACCGGCATCACGATATTGCGGTAGACGGAATAGCCGGCGCGCATGATCGCCAGCGGGGGCCGCGAGAACTCGGAGATGACAACACGGCCGCCGGGCTTCAGGACGCGGAAGAACTCGGCGAGCGCGTTCTTCGGTTCGACAACGTTGCGCAACCCGAAGGAGATCGTGACGGCATCGAAGGAGTCGTCATCGAACGGAAGGGCAGTCGCATCCGCCTGCACGAACTCGATCAGCGGATTGTCCTGGTGGCGAGCGCGAGCGACGTCGATCATGCCGGCCGAGAAATCGGCGGCGACGACGTATGCGCCGGTCTTGGTCAGCGCCACACTCGACGTTCCGGTTCCGGCGGCGATGTCGAGGATGCGCTCGCCGGCCTTCGGATTCACGGCACGGGTGGTTGCGATGCGCCACAGCGCGTCATTGCCGAGGGCGAGCAGCCCGTTCGTGCGGTCGTAGTGTGTGGAGACCTCGTCGAACATCGCTGCCACCTGGGCGGGCTGCTTGCTGAGGTCTGCTCTGTTCACCCCATCAGTCTAGGTTGCGCCCACTGGGAGAGCGGTCGATGGCGAAAGCACGCCTACGCCGTCTGGCCAAGCCGCTCCGGCCGCGGCTGGGAGACGTGCGCACTGTCACCCAGCTCGGTCTGCAACTTCCACAGGCTGACCTTCAGGTCTTCGCGCCGGTCCAGGTAGTCCGGGGCGAAATAGACGTTGTACAGCTCGTCTGGATCGCGTTCGAGGTCGTACAACTCCCACTCACCGGGGTACGTGAACGCCCCAGTGCCGGGGAGACCGAGCCCATCGTTGTAGAAGTAGATCAGTTTGTACCGCGCTGAGCGGTAACCGTAGTGGGCCGGCGCGTTGTGGAACACGTCATCGTGTTCCCAGTACCGGTAATAGAAGCCGTCAACAGGCGGCTCACCGGCGCCACCGGCGAGGTCTGGCCAGAAGCTGCGCCCCTGCATCCGCGGGTGCGGCTCCACACCGGCCGCATCGAGAATCGTGCGCGCGAAGTCGACGTTCGTGACGATGCCATCTGCCACGCCTTTTGCGCTGAGCACCCGTGGGTAGCTCATGACGAGCGGCATCCGAATCGACTCCTCATACATGAAGCGCTTGTCGAACCAGCCGTGGTCACCGAGAAAAAAACCCTGGTCAGACGAGTACATGAGGAGCGTGTCTTCGAAGTCTCCCCGATCACGCAGCCAGTCGATGACCCGGCCGACATTGTCGTCGACGGATGCCACGCAGCGCAGGTAGTCCTCCATGTACCTCTGGTACTTCCAGAGCGCCTCTGCCTCGTAATCGAGCCCGGTCGGCGGGTCGATCTTCAGGTCGTCGGTGTTCAGGTGTTCGGCGATGCGCATTGCCGCCCGCCTGGCCGAAGACGTGCGGGTGGTGTGATCGTCGGTGAACGTCGCCGGCACGGGGATCGGCTCCGAATACAGTTCGGCATGCTTCGCGTCTGGCTGCCAGGGCCGATGCGGCGCCTTATGAAAGATCAACACGCACCAGGGGGCATCCGATTCAATGCGCTCGACCCACGCCAGGGCAAGATCGGTGATGAGGTCGGTCGCGTAGCCGCGTTCCGTGCGCAGACCGTCGACCGAGAGGAACGTCGGATCGTGGTACTCCCCCTGCTCGAGGAGAACGTCCCAGTAGTCGAAGCCCTGCGGGTCGTGCCCATCGCCGTCGCCCAGGTGCCACTTGCCGACGATCGCCGTGCGGTACCCGGCCTCACGCAACTGCGAGATGAACGTCGGCTGGCCGGCGTCGATCGGCGTCTCCAGCGTCGTCACGCCATTCACATGGCTGTGGGTGCCGGTGAGGATGGACGCCCTGCTCGGTGAGCACAGCGAGTTCGTCGCGAAGCAGTTCTCGAAGCGCCAGCCCTCCGCCGCGATCTCGTCGATGCGCGGCGTCGTGTTCACGACCGAGCCGTAAGCGCCGATGGCGTGCGCGGCATGGTCGTCGGTGAGGATCATGACGATGTTCGGCCGGCGCTTCGAGGGCACTATGCGCTCCTTTGCGACGGCACTATGCGCTCCGCTGCGACGGCACTATGCGCTCCGCTGCGACGGCTCTGAACGCGGATCTGGCGCCACCACCGCGACATCCGTTTCCGAAGCATCCGTTTCAGCGGTATTCATCTCGACATCAGGCCCAGCGGATGCCGCGGCACCACGCTCAATGGCCTGGTAGGTCGTCTCGTCGAGCCCACTCTGTGTGGGGTCGTAGTCGACCTCGCCGACGTCGTACATGGTCGTCATCCAGTGGTAGAAGTTGTCGCCGCGATCGCGTAGAACGCGGTACAGACGCTGCATCATGCTGCCACGGATGCCGCCCATCTCCGGGTGCTCGTAGACGTTCTGAAGTTCATCTGGGTCGATGTGCAGATCGTAGAGCTCATTCACCGAGTCGGGGTTCACGATGAGCTTGTAGCGGTCGTTCCGCAGCATCCGTTGCGGATACGGGAAGTGGTGCCCGTGAAACTCGCAGACGATGTCGTCGTCCCATTCGACGTCTTCACCCGCCGCGAGCCGCACGAGGCTGCGGGAATCGACGGCAGGCGCCGGATCGATGCCGGCAAGCTCGAGAATCGTAGCCGTGCAGTCGAGCAGGCTCACGAACTCGGTGCGCACCTGGCCGGCCGGGCTGCCGGGAATGCGAAGGATGCCGGGCGTTCGGTAGATGTCTTCGTACATCGCCGGACCCTTGTCGTGCAGGCGGTGAGAACCGGTGAACTCGCCGTGGTCGCAGGTGAAGAACACGGCCGTCTCATCGACGAGACCGAGTCGCTCTAGGGCAGACATGACACGGCCGATCTGCTCGTCGATGAGGGCGACGTAACCCCAGTAGACGGCGATCAGCTTGCGTGTGACCTCGATGGGCATCGTGTCGAAGGTCCAGTGGGCGCTGTAGTTTCGCTGTACAGGCGGCTTGCCCTCGAAGGTTTCGGAGATCGACTTCGGAAGCGCGATGTCGGCCGGGTCGAACATGTCGAAGTACTCGTCGGGCACGATGTACGGCAGGTGCGGCCCGAAGAAGTTCAGCTCGAGGAAGAACGGCGTGCCGTCTTGCTGCCCGTCTGCCGCGTAGCGTTCGAGCAGCTCGATGGTGCGCGTTGCGAGGTAATACTCGAACGTCGCCGTGGCGGGCTGGTGGAGCCGGGCAGCCAACAGGTTGCCCGGCCCACCGTTGGGGAGCGTGCCGCGGATACGATCACTGATCGCATACGGCGGCAGGTCGTGCTCGCGCAGATAGCCGAGGTAGTCCTCGTTCTCAACTGGGTTATGCCACCCGGGGAGATCTGGACCGTCGAAACCGAAGTCGGCGGCCTTCTTCTCTGTTCCCGCATGCCACTTTCCAACGAGTCCCGTGTTGTAGCCCTTATCGCGCAGCGCTTCGACAAACGTGAATGAACCCTCTGCGAGGTCTTCGAGGTACCCAACGTTGCGTTCATGGTTCGCGAGTACGCGATGGCGGAAGGGGGCCTGACCGGTCAGCAGGCTCGCACGAGCCGGCGTGCAGATGGCTGTCGGGGTGTACCAGCGATCGAACCGCGTGCCCGTTCGGGCCAGCTCGTCGAGCACCGGCGTCGCCGCCAGCTCGTTGCCGTACGCCCCGAGCGTGTCCGCTCGATGCTGATCGGTCATAAGGAAGAGGATGTTGCTCGGATTCATTGAGTGGTTACTCGCCAGCCTTCAGGAAGAGGTCGCCGGTATAGAACTCCGTCGGCTCGACGGGTTCGGTGAGCTTCCCGGCGGCGACGAAGTAGTCGACCATGCTCGTGAGCCACTTGTTCACGGTGCCGTCTTCGGTGAGCTCGTCGAGCTCCGTGAGAGAGAGGATCTCCACGTTGCCGGCATCGGCCTTGACCTGAGCCGGGTCGAGTGCGTTGAACGCCGCGGTGAGCTCGATCGCCTTGTCGGTGTTCTCAGCGCGGAACTCAGTGGCCTCGCGCAGCACCTTCAGCACTCGATCGAGTTTCTCCGGCTCATCGGCAACGAGGTCGTTACCGGCCACGAACGCCGTTGGGAAGGCGACGGTCTCCTCGAAGTCCTTGTTCTCGGCAAGTTCGACGAGACCCGGAACCTGCTGCTTGACCGTGGCGAGCGCCGGGTACCAGAACCCTGCGCCGTCGACCTGACCGGAGGAGAGGGCTGCGACGATCGACGCGGGCTCCATCGGCACCAGCTTGATGTCCTCCTTCGTCATGCCGGCCGCTTCGAGTGCGAGCGTGAGGATCATGTCGCCTGAGGTGCCCTCCGGCACCGCGACGTTCTTGCCACGCAGGTCTTCGATCGAGTCGATACCGGGCTGCGCAACAACGCGGTCGGCCTGGCCGAGCGTGTTCATGGCGACGATCTTCGCCTGGCCGGAGGCTGGCAGCCAGAACGCGCCAGGCCCGATGTACCCGAAATCGAGGTCACCAGTGCCGAGTGCCTGAATCTGGAGCGGTCCGTTCGTGAATGGCGTCGTCGTGATGTTCACGGCGTGCTTCTCCCACAATCCCTGGTCTTCTGCGATCGCGAGCAGGCTCGTGCCGTTGAAGTCCGCGATGTAGCCGAAGTTGACATCGATGGCCTCGACCGCCTCTCCGGATGCGTCGGTCTGTTCGGCAGCGTTGCCGTCTCCGGCGCATCCGCTCATGGTGAGCGCCAATACGATGCCAACGGCGGCTGTGCCGAGCATCTTCCTGGTGTATGACATAGTGTGCAGTCCCTTTCTCGGGGGTTCAGGCCGTCGGTGAAGACGACGTGGTTCCGGCGTTGGTGCCGGGCTCTTGGTGGTACACCGCGTGCCACACACGATTGCGCAGCTCGCCGAATTCCGGACTGAGCCGCACGTCTTCGGTGCGGGGGTATGGGAGGTCGACCTCGACGGTCTCGTAGATGCGACCTGGACGGGCCGCCATCACGATGACCCGGTTCGCGAGGAACACGGCCTCATCGACGTCGTGGGTGATGAACATGACTGTGCGCTTCTCGCGGTTCCAGGTCTCGAGCAGCTGTTCCTGCAGCTTCACGCGAGTGAGGGCGTCGAGGGCTCCGAACGGCTCGTCCATCAGAAGGATCGACGGGTTCACGGCGTAGGCACGGGCGATTGCGCAGCGCTGCTTCATGCCGCCGGACAGCATCTTCGGAAGGGCGTCGGCGAACTGCTCGAGCCCGACCATGCGGATGAAGTACTCGGCGCGCTCCCGGCGGGCGGCCTTCGGCACTCCCCCGACTTTGAGACCGAACTCGACGTTCTTGCGCACAGTCAGCCACGGAAAGAGCGCGTACTGCTGGAAGATCACGCCTCGCTCCGGCCCGGGGCCAGAGACCTCCTCGCCGTCGACGAGTGCGTGGCCGCTTGAAGGCTCCTCCAGCCCGGCGAGAATGTTCATGAGTGTCGATTTGCCGCATCCAGACGGGCCGACAACGGTGACGAACTCGTTGTCGGCGATGTCGAGGTCGACGTGGTCGAGGGCCACGAACTCCTCATTCTTCAACTGGAAGGTCTTTCGCACCCCCTGAACGGAGATCTTCGCTGTGGCCGTGTTTGTCGTGGTGGTGTTGGTCGTCATCGTCATCGCCGTTCCTGCCATCCGGTGAGTTTGGTTTCTGCGAGGAGCAGCAGTCGGTCCATCACCAGGCCGAGAATGCCGATGACGACGATGCTGACGAAGATCGTCGCGAGGTCGTAATAAAGCTGGGCCTGCTGCATCCGGTACCCGAGTCCAGCCGGTGCGGCGAGCAGCTCGGCCGCGACGAGAGTGGCCCAGGCCGAGCCGAGGCCGACGCGCATGCCAACGAGGATGAACGGCGTCGAAGCCGGAACGACGACCCGCACGAAGATCGCACCGTCTTTCGCACCGAGCACGCGGGCGGCATTGATGAGCGTGCGGTCGACGTTGACGACGCCCTGGTACGTCGAGATGACACAGGCGAGGAACGCCGCAAGGAAGATGACGAACACCTTCGGCACTTCGCCGATGCCGAGGAGAACCAGCACAAGGGGCAACAGGGCGAGCGGCGGAATGGTACGGAAGAACTGGATCCACGGTTCGAAGAGGCCTCGACCGACCGTGTACCACCCCATCAGGAAGCCCACAGGGACGGCAGCGGCGGAGCCGAGGAGGAAACCCGTGAGCACGCGGCCGAGGCTCGCGAGGATGTCCTGCTGCAGGATCCCGGCGTTCCAGAGCTGAATTGCCTTCTCCACCACCTCAGGCGGTGTGGGGAACTGGAAACCGTTCAGCGCCAGGATCCACCAGATCGCGATACCTGCAACGACGGAGATGCAATTCAACACGATGAGTTTCGTGCGCTTGCTCACGCGACTGCGGCGCGGTGGCTTGCCACCTGACCGAGGCGCGGCGACAGCCAGGGCGGTGGTCGCCGTGCTGCCGGCGGCGACTGCGCGGGCAGCAGCTTGTTCTGATTTGTCACGTTCTGATTCATCGGTCATTTCGATCACTCGCTCCATGACGGGCCTCGGTGCGGATTGACGGAACTGGAAAAGGTCACTGTGCGCTCCTTTGCTGCTGCACGGGTTCGCCGGATGCCGCGGACTCTGGGTATCCGGCGAGGAGTGGGGACTGATGAAAGATGGCAGCGATGGCGCCGAGCGCACCGTCGCTGTCTTCGAGCCCGGCGGCTCGCACCACAACGGGCTGGTCGGAGGGGATCGGATAGAGCTCGTAGCGCAGCGTGGCCGCAGCCTGCTCAACCAACACGGGCGCGATGCGCACGATCTCACCGCCGATGACGACCTCGCGCGGGTCCAGGGTCATCGCGGCGGCCCCGAGGACGCGGCCGATCGTCGATCCGACTTCGCGGAGCACGACGTCAACCGCCGGATCGCCCTTCTCCACCGCCGCGGCGAGGTCGTCGAGTGTCTGGACCTCCACACCGCTTTCCCGGCAGCTGGCCAGGATTGCCGGCACAGAGGCGATCGTCTCGAGGCATCCGCGCTTGCCGCAGCGGCAGGTTCTTCCGAGCGGGTCCGCCATCACATGGCCGAGTTCGCCGGCGAAACCCCGTGCGCCGGAGACCAGGCGGCCAGAGACGACGAGACCACCGCCGACGCCGTCTGAGAGCCGAAGGTAGAGGAGGTTGTCGACCGCGTCTGGCCGGGTGATCGCCTCGGCGAGCGCGGCGAGTCGGGTGTTGTTGTCCACGAAAACTGGTGCGTGGAACCGCGTGGCGAACGCGAGGTCGACCCCGTCTGGGGCGAGCTGCGTCTTCCAGCTCACGGCCGGCGTGCCTGTACGCCCACCGCGGTATGGACCGGGGACGCCGATGCCGACCGCCTGCAGCGCACCGTAGTGCACGCCGGTCTCGCGGCTCAGACGTTCGATCAGGTCAAAGGCGATCTCGACCCGCTCCGTCCATGGCGTATCGTCGACATACCGTTCGAGGCCGGAGGCGATGACCTCATGGGAAGCATCCGCCACGACGACGTGCACGCGGCGGTGACCGAAGTCGACGCCGAGGAACTGGCCGGAATCGGGGTCGAGGGCGAGCCGCTCGGCGGGGCGACCACTGCCGGCACGCAGCGTGGCATCCGTGTCGGCGACGATGATGGCACCGCGCCGCAGGAGGCTCACGGTGATTTCGGAGAGGGTCGTGCGCGAGAGGCCGACGCGCTTGGCGAGTTCGCCGCGGCTCAGCGATCCCTGAGCGCGCAACGTGCCGAGTACCCGCTCTTCGTGGGTCCTCCGCACGAGGGCGTGGATTCCGATCGTCGTTGACATGAGAGACAGGCTAAGCGGCCGGTAATTTTTCCGTCAACAACCCGGCAGAAAAACTTTGAAGATTCGCCCGATCAAGGTCAGAACCCAGCCATGTGACACCGGGCGAAGAAACCGGCAGGGTGCCGACCCAAAGGTGAGCACCCTGCCAACTGCCGTCCTCAATCAGTCAGACGCGGCATCCGTCGACGGTCGCTCGGCGTAGAGCATGGCGCCCTGCGGACCCGCCTGCTCCAGGCGCACGACTCCCGCTACCGCCGCCTCGTCGGAGCGGCCAGGCGAGGCCCAGTACCCGTGGGCCGGGTTGCGGAAGAATGTCATCCACGGCGTTCCGTCTTCGTCGATGAACATGTTGTTGTGCCCGGCCCCGACAGCGGCCGTGTACCGAGCGGAGTACGGTCCTTCGAACGAGTCGGACACCGCGACCATGGCGTCGTACTGGTCTTTCACACCGCTGTTCGGCAGGTACGACCAGGTCGGATCCAGAGCGGTGCCCGATTTGTTCGCCCACACCGCGTGCATCAGGTAGTACTTGTCGCCGACCTTGGTGACCGTCGCCCCCTCGAGATACGGCTCAGGGGAGAACTTCGCCTGCTCGAAACGCGGCAGGTCGTGGGGCGCTTCGAGATCCTCCATATCGGCCGTCATCCTGGAGTACAGATCGTTGTGCAACACGAGGTACGTCTCATCCCCGTCATCGAAGAGCCCACCGTCGATGTGGTAATACTGCGGATTCGAGGCGCGGACGGGGTCGCCGAGCGGATTCTCAACGCTTCCCTCGATGTTGCGATACGGCCCCTCCGGCCCGCCGTCACTGACCAGCATGAACGAGCCGGTCAGCTTCGAGTGGTCACCCATGCACGCGACGATGTACCACTTTCCGTCGACGTAGTGCACCTCGGGCGCCCACACATCTCCTGCGCGCGTCGCCGGGTCGTCCGGATTCTTGTACGTCTGCCAGTCGGCGACCACCACTCGATCATCGGTGTTCTCACCGACGAACTCCGGCGACCACACCTTGCCCTTCGTCTCGTCTGGCCGAATCGACGTCGTGTCGACGAGGGTCCACGGCCCCTCGAGCGATGGCGCCGTCCACACGTAGATGCCGTCGTTCCACGGGGCAGCCTTGTCGAGCTCGGCCGGTTTTGTCGTTCCGGTGGCGACGTACAGCGTCTCGCCGTCGACCTCGAAGCGGTTGACGTAGGTGTCACGCATCCAGACCCGCCCGAGCTCCGCATCCTGGGGTCGCGTCTCGAGGTCAAGCACCATCGAGTTGTCGGGTCGCGGAGTGATTTCGGAGCGACCATCAGCGGTGCCGTACGGCATCGGCAGCGGCCAGCTCGCTGGGAACGCCGAACTCTCGCCGTCCATCGCGTAGGTGTGCACATAGTCGAACTCGGCCGTCGCGCCCTCGGCGTTCATCGAGACGATACCGATGCGCAGGTTGCCCAGCGCCGGAATCGACCAGACCCCGCCCCACTGCCACGATTCGCCGTCGGTGCTCGACGCCATTCGCACGTCGTACTCGCCGTTCTCCTCGTCCAGCTGCGCGTAGAGCCGCAGCCACGTCGTCTCCGCTGGGGCTGCCCCGAACATCGGGCCATTGGCGACGGCAGTGGGTGGTGTCGTGGTCGGCCGTTCCGCCTCTTTGCCGAACTCGGTCTGGTGAAGGAACTCGCCCTTCCGGTTCAATGGCAGCACAGAATGCGTGAGTTTCAGGTAGCGATCATCGTGCTCGTACAGCACCAGCCCTGCTTGCTGAGCGCCCTTGGTCCCGTCGAAGATGAGCTTCGTTTCAACGACGTAATCGCCGTTCGGCGCATCGCGCAGCAGCACCGGCGCCGAGTTCGTCGCCTGATACAGTTCGGCTCCCTGCGTCGGCCAGACGAGCGAACCGTCGGAGACGTTCGGTCTAGACGCGGGTCGACGCACCCAGTTCCAGGCGTCGTCGCCGGCCTCAGGCGCACCCGCTGCGTCGAACTCATCTGAATACTCCGGCAGAAGTTCACCAACCGCGGGGTCTGCAACACGCTCGGTCACGGGTGTGTAGATTTCGGCGGCGCTGAGGTTGTCAGCATCGACGGATGCCGCGGTCGCGGCGATTCCGATCGTTCCGTTCGTCTGTGCCTGCTTCGGAGCCGTGACCTCTACTGTCGCGAGTGGATCACGCAGACCGTCGGCCGAGACCTCTGCCGTGACACTGGAACCGCGCCACTCGAGCGTGACAACGTGCCACGAACCGTAGTCGAACGACGCAGGCAGCGGTGACGACTGAGCGGCGACCTTGCTCCCGTGAACGACCTCGACACGCAGCTCCCCCGCCGCACGATCGATCCACGCGGTTGCACCGTTCTGACCACGCTGACCGACCACAAGACCGACCGCACCGGACGTCGCGGACGCGGCATCCGTTGTGCTCAAACGCACGTCAGCCTGTACCCGCAGATCGCCAGACACCGTGTCGTGACTCGTGATGGCAGCGGAGCCAGACTTCTTGGCATTTCCCTTTGCAGTGCCCTCTGCCGCGAGGCGGAGGTGCTCGCCCGCGTCTGGGTCGCTCGCGATCGTTGCCTCACCGTCGCCCTTCACTTTCCAGTCATCGAGTGAGGTATTGGTGAAGTCCGTGCCGACGAGAGGGGTGGTCACCGGAGCGGTCTCCTCACCGTTCGACGGGCCGGCACCCGCGCGCACGACGGGCCAGCCGTCGATCCAGTCGAGGCGGTCGATCATGAGCGGTCGCTTCGACAGGGTGCGCCCGTCGACGGGTGGGAAGTCGGGGTCGGCGGTGGGGATGGCGTGGTAGATGAGCCAGTCCTGCCCGGCGAGGTCGGTCTGGATCGTGTTGTGGCCGGTGCCCGCAAATCCGTTGCCGTTCGAGGTCAGCACGAAGCCGCCCTTGCTGCTCGGGGCCATCAGGTCGACGCCGTCGTCATCGAGGAACGGGCCGCGCGGGTTGTCGGCGCGCCCGACCTTCACGGTGTAACCGCTGAACTCGCCGTCGCAGCATCCTGCGTCTGAGTACATGAGGTAGTACCAGCCGTCACGCTGCATGACGATGCCGCCCTCCATGCGGCGACCCTGCGCAACCTGGGTGACCTCGCCGGCGAGCGCCGTGGCGTCGGCGTTCAGCTCCGACACGCAGAGCACGTCGTAGCTGCCCCAGTACACGTAGTGGGTGCCGTCGCTGTCGGTGAACAACGCCTGATCGATATTTCCCGTCGGGCAGCCGGCGACCCCTGCTCCTGGAATGATGAGGCCGTGGTCGACCCACGGGCCGGTCGGCGCCTGCGCCGTGAGCATCGCCACCCCGCCGTTCGAGAGCGAGTATGTGAGGTGATATTCACCGTCGATGTAACGGATGTCCGGGGCCCACGGGCGCGTGCCGGCGGCCCAGTAGCCTGGCCGTTCGGCATCCGTAGGGTAGACGTCGCCGATGTACTCCCAGCTGACGAGGTCGGTCGACCGCATCATCGGAAGGATGTGCTCGCCGGTCTCGCCTGCGCTGTTGAAGATGGGGTTCGTGGTGCCGTAGGCGTACCAGGCGCCGTCCTTGCCGCGAATCATCGCGGGGTCGGGGAACGTGTCGACGACGCCCGCACTCACCGGATTGGTGTACGTGCCGGACGCTGCCGGTGTTTCCTCTGCGGTTTCCACTGCGGCGGCGGCAGCGTGATTCGCGTCGGCCGACGGCAGCAGGCCGCCTCCGATCATGGTGGCGGCGGCCAATACTGCTGCCGCCCGCAGTGTTGCCGACCTCGGTGCTGCCGACCTCAGCGTGAATGTTCCCCATCGCATCAGAAGTGTTCTCCCTCGTTGTCCACGTCTCCGCGTGTGCGCAGCGTTTTCGGGCGCGCGGGCATGCCTCTTTGCGCGACGTCTGAGAGCAGGCGACGATCGACTTCGACCGCCACCGGGCCTCTGCGTGTTCCCCGTCCGACCATCTAACGGAACGATCATTTTTCCGTCAAGACTTCGGCAGAAAGGTCGTTCAACAGCCGACGCCGACGCAGGTGCGCCCGGCGGCCCAGGGCCGCGCCCAGGTCCCCTTTTCAAGACGCGCCCAGGACCCCGCCTCAGTGCCTCGGCCCCATGACCGCACCCCGACATCGCCGCGGGTAGGCTCGATACGTGACAGCGCAGGCATTGACCGTCGAGACCACGCCGATCAGCGACATCCGGCAACTCATCCTCCTTCTCGACCAGCGGAAGCCGCTGCTCTGGATGCGACGTAACCAGGGCCTGGCCGGCATCGGCGTCGCCCTGCGGCTTGAATTCTCCGGGCCGACCCGCATGACGGATGCCGCGGCAGCGTGGCGCGAGGTCGTCGCCGCAGCGACGGTGAACGATCCGCTCGCACGCAGCGGCACCGGCCTGATCGCGTTCGGAGCGTTCGCCTTCGACGAGTCGTCGTCAGAGACCAGCGTGCTGATCGTGCCGGAGGTGGTGGTCGGGCGGGAGAACGGCGAGTGTTGGGTCACCCGCACGCACCTGACAGAAGCCGGTCCGACCGGCACTGGCACCGGCACCCCGGCACCCGACATCCCCCTCGCCCTCCGGCCGCTCGGCGACGAGTATCGCATCTCGCTGCTGCCTGGTGCGCTGCCGCCAGACGGCTTCCGGCGAGCGGTCGGCGACGCCGTCGAGCACATCGCGAATCGTGATCTCAGCAAGGTGGTGTTGGCTCGCGACCTGGTCGGGCACCTGCCGGCCGAATCCGACCTGCGCCGCGCGATCACCGAGCTCGCTCTCGGCTACCCAGACTGCTGGACCTACGCCGTCGACGGCCTGGTCGGCTCGAGCCCGGAGACGCTGATCCGCGCCGACCACGGCGAGGTGAACGCCCGAGTACTCGCCGGCACGATTTCACGGGGTGCGGATGCCGCGGCAGACCACGAGGCAGCGCTCACGCTGGCGACCTCGGCCAAAGACGGCGACGAGCACGAGTTCGCCGTGCAGAGCGTGCTTAACTCTCTTCGGCCGCACACCTCGCACATCACCGTGAGTGAAGTTCCCTTCACCGTGAAGCTGCCGAACCTCTGGCACCTCGCGACCGACCTCGAGGGCACCCTCAGCGACGGGTCGAACTCCCTCGACCTGATCGCGGCGTTGCACCCGACAGCCGCGGTCGCCGGTACACCGACCGATGACGCTCTCGCGCTGATTCGCGAGCTCGAGCCGTTCGACAGGGGCCGCTATGCGGGTCCGGTCGGTTGGATCGGCGCCGACGGTGACGGTGAGTGGGCGATCGCGCTGCGATGCGCGCAGGTGGATGCCGACGGCGGCATCACGGCATACGCAGGCTGCGGTATCGTGCTCGACTCAGAGCCGGAGCGGGAGCTGGCGGAGACAAAGATGAAGTTCCGCCCGGTCGTGGAGGCCTTCGGCTGACGGATCCCACGCGTCGAGTGGCCCGAAGAGCACTTTCGCTGAGCTTGGGAAGGATCGAGCTCGGGAAGGACCGAAACGGGCGACTCGGCAGGGGAACCGGTCAGCGACCGCGCTCTGCCTCGGCAACGGCAGGTTCGGGATTCGGGCTGTTCGCGAGCAGATTCTGGATGGGCTTCAACGCGAACGTGACGCTCACCATCCTTATGGCGAGGTCGCGGAGCACGGCGAGAATGCGACTGCGGCGGAATATGGCACCGGCCAGTGCACGCGAGTTACTCTGCGCTGATTCGACGCGGGGTCGTTGCGCCTGCTCGTAAGCGGCGAGAACCGCGGGGATGGCAGCGGGAGCGGCGCCCCGCAGCATCCGTGTGAGCACCCAGGCCGACTCCATTGCCATGCCGGCGCCGATTCCGGCCGTCGGCAGGAAGCCGGCCGCGGCATCTCCGAGCAGCGCGGTGCGCAAAAAGGCCCACCGGGGAGAGCGGCAGTCGGTCAGGGGCCAGTAGTACGGGTCGGGGTCGTCGGCCACAGCGCGAAGTGCGCTCTCGATTCGCGGTGAGGACTCCTTCAACGAACGGCGCACGCGGTCGATGAACGGTGCGGCACCGCCTCGTGTATCGGCGCTCGGGCCGCCGAGGAAGACCCCGATACTGCCCTTGACGGGGTAGGTGCCGAGGAAGAATCCCGCACCCCAGAGTTCTTCGCCGAGATCGGACTCCGCGTCTTCGGGCGCCCAGACGACCCAGCCGCCCCACTCGGTGTCGACGATTTCCACTGGTCGAGCCCCGAGGACCACTGCGCGGGTGGCCGAATGGATGCCGTCGGCCACGACGACCAGGTCGAACTCGAGCTCATGGGTCTGGTCACCCACAGCGAGGGTGGCGACGACACCGCTGGCGGTGTCCATGAGCGTGGTCACCGCCGAATCGAACGTGACGGCGCAGTCATCCGTCGTCAACACCTCGATGAGTTCGCCGCGGCCGATGCCCCGGTAGTCGCCGTATTGGTCGAAGATGCTCGACATGGAGTCTTCGCGGCGCATGTGCCCGGTGTGCGAGTGCGCCGCATACCGGCTGAGCGGAACGCTGTTCTCGCGGTACTGCTCTCGAACGCCGAGTTCCTCAAGCGCCTGGTCGACCATCGGCATGAGCGCGAGCATGTAGCCGGGGTGGCTGTCGTCTGCGGCCCGCTCGATGAGCACCGGGTGACGGCCGTCACGACGAAGCAGTTGGGCGGCCGTCACCCCGGCGATGCCTGCGCCGACGATGAGTACGCGCAGGTCATCTTCGGCTGCTCAGCAAGAGCTCGTTCTACCACGTGATCGCGTCGAAGCAGGAGTTGTTCGATCTGGTGCTGCGCGACCTCATCGGCGACCTGGTCGAAACGCTGGTGATTCCCGATCCCGGTGAGTTCTCTGATGGGCGGTTCTGGCCGGCGACGGAGCGACTGTTCGACGAGATGATGCGTGCGACAGAGAGCGGCGAGTCGTTCGTGGCCCTCGGCCGCATGTTCTATCTCTCCGGTACGCCAGCTGAGGCCAATCGCGCGGTGGGCAAAGCGCTGAGCTCTGTACAGGACTGGGTACGCGATGTGCTGGTGGTCGGCAGAGAGTCGGGTGCGGTGCGAGACGACCTTCCGGTCTCGCTGCAGAGCCGCCTGGTCTTCGCCGTGCTGCGCGCCATGGATGAGTGGACCCTGACCATCGACCGGGCGCGTTCCGCTGACAACATTCCCCACCTCGTTGGTGCGCAACTCGCAACCGTCAGGCGCATGCTGGAGCCGAGCCCGGGCATCCGTTGACCGCTATGCGCGTCGGTCTGCCCACAAATTCACGACGAGGTGCCTCGCGGGCAATTCGACGGTCAGATTCGCATGGACGGTTCAGGAGGCAGCCAACCGCGCCTTCTCCACCTCGACGTCGAAGTCGGCGGGCGGCCACTGCAGGTCCATGCGCCGCAGCGCATCGATCAACAGGTGCTGTACCGCAAGACGGGCGTACCACTTGTGGTCAGCAGGTACGACGTACCACGGTGCGTCGTCCGTCGCAGTGCGGTCGATGGCGATCTGATACGCCGCCTGGTAATCGGGCCACAGCATCCGTTCGTCGACGTCACTTGGGTTGTACTTCCAGTACTTGTCGGGGCGATCCAGGCGTTCGGCCAGGCGTTCTTTCTGTTCGTCCGGGCTGATCTGCAACATCACCTTGATGATCGTGGTGTCGTCGTCGGCGAGCCCCTGTTCGAACTTCGTGATGGCGCCATAGCGCTTCTCGATCTCCTCGGCCGGGGCGAGCGAACGCACCCGGGCGATGAGTACGTCTTCATAGTGCGAGCGGTCGAAGACGCCGATGTAGCCGGCCTTCGGAACACGACGACGGATGCGCCAGAGAAAGTTGTGACTCAACTCTTCCTTCGTCGGAGCCTTGAAGGCGACGTGGTCGATGCCCTGTGGGTCGACGGCGCCGACCACGTGTCGCACGATTCCGCCCTTGCCGGCGGTGTCCATGGCCTGCAGCACCAGCAGAACCTTGCGGGCGTCACCGCTTCGACTGTTTGCGAAGAACCTCTCCTGGAGTTCGGAGAGGATCGCAGCTCCTTCGGCGAGCGCGTCGACGGCCTCGGACTTGCCGCCTTCGAAGCCGGGCGTTGCGGAGGTATCGATGCTGGCGAGGCTGAACCCCTGATGCACCCGAAGCGCGTCGATCGGGTCGTCGACCCAGAAGCTCTCGACGCCTTCCTGGATGGCGGCCTTCGTCTGCGCGTTGAGCTTCCTTTCCGGCTTGCCCGACTTCTTTGGCTTTCCCGACTTCTTCGTCTTCTTGCCCACGATGCACCTTCCTTTGATGGCTATTCTGCCCGAATGCGACGCGGCCAGGATCCGGCGACGGCCACGCCGATGTCGATGGCGTCTTCGGCCATGGCCCCTGGCAGACCCAGGCCCCGATCGGCGGTGGCTGCGCGCCAGCGCACACCCGCCATCGCGGACAGTGCGGCACTGATTCCGGCTGCGGCGAGCGCACCCACTACCGCGAACGTTCCGATGCCGGTGCGTTCCCGACGCGCGAGTATGAGTGTGCCCAGAAAGGTGGCACCGACCCGCACCGCGAGGCCAGGGCCGGCGAGGCGGCCTGCGGTCAATGGCAGCTTGTCGCCGATGAGTTCGCCGCCCAAGGCCAGGGCAGAGGTGACGACAGCCACCCGGCTTGGCGGCTCGATCCCGGCGGCGGACCGACTGGCCAGCAGCCGGGTGAGCACAGGGCCGGCAACTGAAAGGGAGGCGCGTCCGCCGACGGCCGCTCCGAGGAGCGCGGAGCGGCAACGCAGTCGAACTGCCGGGGCGTTCCTCCTGCCGGACATCGGTCAGGCAGTCAGCCGGGTCGGGCCCTGCTCGGCCTCCTCGGCGGAATAGTCAGCCGTGATGAGGATCGGCATGTGGTCTGACTTGCCTCTTGGCAACGTGGCGACGCCGTCGATGTCGAGCCCGGCCGAGGTCACAAAGTCGAAATGACCGCGGAAGACTTTGTACCTTGTATAAGTTCGGCGGTCACTCAGCGAGAGGTCATACCCGCGGTCGTTCACCTTCTCGGTGAGGTTCTTCGTGAAGAATGG
The DNA here is from genome assembly GCF_000421145.1 of Glaciibacter superstes DSM 21135. Lineage (GTDB taxonomy): Bacteria > Actinomycetota > Actinomycetes > Actinomycetales > Microbacteriaceae > Cryobacterium > Cryobacterium superstes. The sequence goes on from NZ_ATWH01000004.1 coordinate 329,050, forward strand.
GTAGTTGTAGTCGCCGGTCATGAGGGTGGGCAACCCCTCGCCGAGCGTGGCGAGCTCCGCGTGCGCGGCGTGTATCTGGTGACGGCGCAGCGAGTTGAGTGCGGTCAGCGGTGCAGCGTGGAAGGACGCGACCACAACCTGCCGGTCCGTTTCATGATCGACAAGCCGAACGCCGACGAGCCGCTCGTGCGCCGGAGCGAGGACGATGTCATGCAGCGACTTCTTCAGCATGTATGCCTGGGTCTCCAGGGAGGCGAACCGTTCCTTGCGGTAGTACACCGCGAGGCCAAGGCGATTGCGCGTCGTCGCGTCAGCCAAATGGAGATCACCCACTTCGGCCGGAAGCTCCGTCGTGTCGCACTCCTGCAGGCACAGTACGTCGAGGTCGAAGCTCTCGGCAAGGTCGATGAGTTCACCACTGGCGTGGTTCTTACGCAGGTTATAGCTGATAATCCGGATCAGAACATTCACTTCTTTCGAACAGCCCTCGGAACGCCATACTAACCCCGGTCGCGTGCGGCTCCAATCTGGGGGCCGCTGCTTCCGGCCGGTCTATCGGCGAAGCGGCACCTCCACGATGGCCGGTCCCTGCACGGGAGCGGTCAGTGCCTTCTCAAGCTCGCTGCGTTTTGCGGCGAGAGTGTATTCCCAGCCATACGCGGTGGCCAGGGCGGCCAGATCGACCTGCTGCGGGGTGTACAGCACGCGGTCCATCGCTGCTGCGGGTGCGGATGTCGCAACTTCGAGGCTGTCGAAGATGGTGCCCCCGCCGTCGTTTCCGACGATGACCTGCAGTCGCGGGCGCACCTCGCCGGGCGTCTGGAGCAACGACCCGACATCGTGCAGCAGGGTGAGGTCGCCGAGCAGCACACGGGTGACACCGGTCGATCGCGGTTCGGGGCCGCCCTGGCTCGCCAGCGCGATCCCCGCGGCCGTGGCGATGGTACCGTCGATGCCGGCCAGGCCGCGGTTGGAATGCACACTGATCTTCTTTCCAGGCACCCGCCGGTCGGCCTCTCGAATCAGCCTCGATGCACCGAAGACGAGCCGGTCGTGCGGCCAGCTGGCCCGCCAGACCGCGTCAACGAGCAGTTCTCTGGTCACCGGCGCACGCAGCGCTGCCAGCTCGGCCTTGGCGAACCCGCCGCGCACCCGGTAGTCAGCCGAAACGGAGGCCGCGACATCCGGGCCGGACTCTTCGGCATCCAGCGCGTCGCGCAGTTTCCTGCTGGCCATCACCCAGCGACCAGTCCAGGCCCGGGTCTCTCGGTCTGCCGCGAGGGCGACGGATGCCGCGTCGGGCGCAGCGTGCCTGGCGAACGTCTGCACGCGGTGGCCAGGGTTGTACAATTCGGCGCCCGTGGGGGCGATGACAATGGTCTCGACACTGGTGTCGCCCTGGCCGTCTCGCTGGATCAGCGCGGACACCTCGCGACTGAGCGTCGGATGCCCGAAGACGATTACGCGTTCCACTTGGCCGCCCCAGTCGTCTTCGCGCAGCAGCTCGCGGTAGGCGACGACAAGATTCGGGCCGAAGTGCGACCCGCTCGACACCTCGGCGAGCAACGGCCAGCCGCCGGTTCGGGCGAATTCTTCTGCGGCAGGGCCAGCGCCGTGTCCGGCGATGACGATGGTGCGCAGGCCCGGCGTGACCAGGTACGGTTCGCGGGAATCGGGTGATTCCGGAATCGTGGCCTCCGAGACTTCCGCGCCAATAGCTTCGTCGGCGGGCGCCCCTGCGGCCTCCCACGCGCCGCTGGTCGCCGCAGACAACGGTTCACGGAACGCCAGGTTCAGGTGCACGGGGCCCGGGTTCTGCGTGACTGTGCCGGTCGCGGCATCCGTCGCCTGCTTTGCCAGCGCCCTGGCCTGCGCGTATTCGCCTGGGTCGCCCACCGGTGCCGACACGTCTGCAGCCAGTCGCGCCGCCGTGCCGAAGATGCCGGGCTGGTCGGTGGTCTGGTTCGAACGGATGCCACGCAGCTCGGCAGGCCGGTCGGCCGTGAGAAGAATCAGGGGAACGCCGGAGTGATGGGCCTCGAGTACGGCGGGGTGCAGGTTGGCGACGGCCGTGCCAGAGGTGGTGACGACGAGTGCGGGTGTGCCGGTCTCGACGGCGATGCCGAGCGCGAGGAAGGCCGCGCCGCGCTCATCGAGACGCACGTGCAGGTCGATCGCGCCGGCGCGCTCGAGTTCGGCGCAGGCCAGGGCGAGGGCCTGCGATCGCGAACCCGGGGCGAGCACCACGTGACGGATGCCGAGGCGCACGAACTCCTGGAGCAGTGCGACGGTGAAATCCGTGGCCGGGCTTTCGCCGGTCTCAGGCATCCCGTCGGCCAGGCGCGTCGCTCTCGCCGGGGTCGGACTTCTTCGGCGGGGTGCCGGCTGTGTCTGCGGAACCGGTGGCACCGGTCGAACCGGTCGAACCCTTGGTGTCAGGTTCGTCGAGGTCGGCGAGTTCCTGCTCAAGACGACGGATGCGTTCCTGCTGGTTCTGCTGTTTGCCGAGGCCCTTCAAGAACTCCGGGTCGTCATCCGGGGCCATCGTGCGAGGGGACCGCGTGCCAGCGGCCGGTCGGCGGCCGCGTCCGACGATCAGCCAGAGCAGCGGGCCGATCACCGGAACCAGAATGACCACGAAGATCCAGACCCACTTGGGGAGACCGCGAATGCGGTTTCGATCGAAGAAGGCGGCGTCGAGCGCCGAGTAGACCGTCAGCACGACGACCACTACAGCGAGGACCACCCAAACACGAGCCATGCTCTGATTGTAGGCCGACCAGCCGAGAGTGCGGTGAGTAGTTGTTCAGTCAGTTTGTCTAAGCTGAGTGCATGAAGGCTGTTCCGGTTTTGGTGTACTACTCGGTGCTGCGGGTTGTGATGTTCGCGGTGCCGCTGGTGATCCTGCTGGCGCTGGGAGTCGAGTGGTGGCTGGCAGCGGTTCTCGCCGCGGTGATCGGTCTGAGCCTGTCGGTGATCTTTTTGCGCAACTCGCGCAACGGTGTTGCCCGCGACCTGTATGAGACCAGGCACCGCGGCGCGGCAGAGCCCGCATCGGGTGCATCAGCGGCGACGGATGCAACGCGTGCAATGCCTGCAATTCCTGTAACGGACGCCGAGACTGAAGACGCCGCGGTCGACCGTCGCGACTCCCCCCAGGGCTGAAACCCGGCGAATGGGTCGAGAAGAAATTCCGCTCGACGCTGAGCTGGTGCGTGGTCTGTTGTCGCGCCAGTTCCCCAAATGGGCGCAACTGCCGCTGGAGTTCGTCGCGCGCGGCACCGTCAATGCCATGTTCCGGCTCGGTGACAACATGCTCGTTCGGCTGCCGTTCATTGCTGGGGGCGGGGAGGGAATTGACCTCGAGGCCGCCTGGTTGCCGCGACTTGCCGGCCGGCTGAACGCTCCGATTCCCGAGTTGCTCGGCGTGGGTGAACCCGACGAGGCGTATCCAAGCTCCTGGCTCGTCGTGAGCTGGCTGCCGGGGGACCCCGCGGTTCCTGGATCGACCCAGAATCCGGATGCGCTCGCCCGTGACCTGGCCGGCTTCCTGTTGTCGCTGAGGGACGTCGATACGACGGATGCCCAGCCCGGCTATCGCACGGGACCACTCGTCGAGCTCGACGCATCCGTTCGGGAATGCGCGGAGCAGGTGCACGATCTGGTGGACGTGGCATAGTTGGTCTCGATCTGGGACGAAGCCCTGGCGGCGCGGGCGTGGGGCGGTCCGCCGATGTGGGCGCATTGCGACATGCTGCCGGGCAATGTGCTCGTGAGTGATGTCGGCACGAGCAGGCGAAATCGCTCCACATTCTTCGCGAGCTCGTGCGTGGGCGCTGATTCCGGGTCAGTGCGGCACTCCGGGTCAGGGCGGCATTCCTAGTCGGTGCGGCACTCGGGGTCAGGGAGCCTCCGTGGCCTTCCGTTCCGTGCGATCGCCAACCAGGCTCAGCACGAGAATCATGACGACGCCCGCAAAGATCGCGATGTCGGCGACATTGCCGATGAAGAAGTCCGCGTAGCCGATGAAATCGACGACGTGGCCGATGCCGAACCCGGGCTCCCGGAAGAGTCGATCGCCGAGGTGGGTCACGGCGCCGCCGAGCAGGAGGCCGATGGCGATCATCCACGCGCGGGAAGTCACGCGCCAGGCGAACCAGACGAGCACACTGACGGCAACGGCGGCAAGGATGGTGAACACCCAGGTGAACTCGGTTCCGATCGAAAACGCGGCGCCCGGGTTGTAGACCAGCACAAAACGGATGAGGTCGCCGATGACCGGGATCGTTTGGCCGTCGCCGAGTGCGGACTCCGCCCACCATTTGCTGCCCTGGTCGGCTAGAACGACGACGACGGCGATAGCGAGCGTGAACCACGCCAGTCGCTGGCCGTTCCTGCGTGGCGCTGTCGTGGACAGTCGGCTGTTCTCACTGATGGTGTTGTCGTCGCTACCGTTACTGTCGGTGCCGCTATTCTCGGTGCTCACCCGGCAATTATCCCGGTACGCAAGCTGGGAAGCACCCACGTCGGTCGCTTCCGTGCAGAGCACGAGAGACTGGGGCGGTATCAACTCGTCCGCCCGAAGGAGTACAGATGCCATCCGCCATCACGCTCATCCGTTCGTCAACGCTCTCCAACGTTGCTGAGTACGCCTATTCGGCGACCGCGCCCGCAGGTGCCCGGTTCGTCTTTCTCGCAGGAGCCTGTCCCCTGGACGGTGATGGATCCACCGTCGGCATCGGAGACTACTCGGCCCAAGCTGCGAAGTCTTTCGAGAATATGGAGACTGCACTCGCCGAAGCTGGAGCGTCGCTGACTGATCTGATCAGCACGCGTGTGCTCGTCGCAACGACTCGCCGGGAGGACCTCGTCGAGGCGTGGGAGGTCATTCGCGCTGCCTTTGGCGACCATGATGCTCCGAGCACGCTAACAGGTGTGACCGTGCTGGGGTACGACGACCAACTCGTGGAAATCGAGGCGGTTGCAGCACTGATGCATTGAGAGACGCCGCTCACGAATAGCTGACGGCCTGTACACGCGTAACGCGGCCGACCTTGTTGGGATCGAACACAGATCGAGATCGTTCCCGTCAGAGCGACCGACGCACTGCCGTAACCCTCTTCTGCACCGAACGGCCCGAACCGGCTCTTCACTGCGCCGTTTAAGAGCCGAATCCGGCGGCTCAGCGACATGACGCCGACCCTCCGGCGGCTCAGAAGGCGAAGGCAACGCCGAGCAGCACTCCGTAAGCGAGCGCCGTGAAAATAGTGAGCTGGAGGGCGAGCACCAGCTCCCGCGACGTGCGCGCGGTCACCACGATTGCGCAGGCCGGCAACGCCAGCAGCAGCACGAACCAGCCGAGGAACGCGAGCGGATAGAACAGCGTGAAGAACCACACCGCGGCAAACGGCACCAAGACAAGCACGCAGAAGACGACGCGGGATGCCGTGCTCCCGATCAGCACCGCCAGCGTCTTCTTGCCGGCGGCCTTGTCTGGCACGAGATCTCTCAGGTTGTTCACCATCAGCACCGCACAGGCGAGGAGCCCGACGCCGACAGCGCCGAACCAACTCTCGATGTTCACCGTGTCAGCCTGCACATACGTCGTGCCGAGCGTGGCAACTAGCCCGAAGAACACAAACACGAACAGCTCGCCGAGCCCGAGGTAGCCATACGGTTTCTTGCCCCCGGTATAGAACCAGGCGGCAACGATCGCCACAGCCCCGACGATGAGCAACCACCACTGCTGCGTGAGGATGACCAGCACCAGGCCGACAACCGCAGCCAGCCCAAAGAAGACCAGGGCCACCGTAAGAACCGTTCGAGACTGAGCCTTCCCCGAGGCGGTCAGCCGCGCGGGACCGACCCGGTGCGCATCCGTCCCCCGCACACCGTCTGAGTAGTCATTGGCGAAGTTCACGCCGATCTGCAGCAGCAACGCGACCGCGAGCGCCAACAGCGCCCGCACGGGGTGATAGACACCGGCACCCTCTGCGACGACGGCCGCACCGGTTCCGAGCGCAACCGGCGCGATCGCCAGTGGCAGGGTGCGAAGTCTTGCACCGGCGACCCAGTCGCGCGCCGTGGCCGGCTTCACCTTGCCCGGGCCGCGCCGAGTCGGCCCGTTCTTCTTCGCCGGATGCCCGGACACCCCGTTCGCACGGGCTTTGCCGAGCTGCTCGGCGGGGTTCAATCGTTGCTGTTTCGGCCGTGTCGGCCGTGATCCTTGGGGCACGCCTACATGTTACCCATCGACCACCACGCGTTCACACGCGGTGAGCCGTGGCAAATCGACCTTCGTTCGCGATTGAAGGTCGATCTCTCACGGTTTGGCGGGGTTGCCCCGCGAGACCAGAGACCGCAGCGCCTGCCGGTCCGGCTTGCCAGACGCCAGCATCGGAATCGAAGCCACCGTCACGACGCGCGCCGGCCTGGCCGCCTTGCCGAGAACGGATGCGACGGCGCCGGCGAGTTCCGCCGGCACTGCCACGCGATCTGACGCCGACCGGCCGTCGATACCGCTGGCATCGTGGTCGGCAACAACAACAACGGGCACCTGGCCCCATTCGGCGTCGGCCGCAGGCACGACGACCGCATCGACGAATCCGGCGACCGTTCGCACGACCCGCTCCACCGCGTCGAGCGACACCTTCACACCACCAGAGATGATGACGTTGTCGGCGCGGCCGAGCACCCGCACGGCGCCTGATTCCGCATCCACCTCGCCAAGGTCCCCGGTGCGATACCAGCGAACCCCATGATCATCGATGAACCGGTCGGCGGTGCGCACGGGGTCATTGAGATATCCCTCGGCCAGCACCGAACCCGAGATCTCGAGTTCCCCGCTCGATTCACCCATGCTGGCCACACGCACCGCGGTGTTGCCGATCGGCAGTCCGTCATAGACGCATCCTCCCGAGGTCTCCGAGGATCCGTAGGTGCGAACCACCCTCACCCCGAGCTCGCGGGCGCGCAGGATCAGCTCGGGCGGCATCGCCTGACCTCCCACCAGAATCGCCGTGAACCGGCGCAAAACGTCGAGCACCCGCGGATCGTCGGCAGCGTCAACAAGCCGCGCAAGCTGCACCGGAACCAGCGACGTGTACCGCAGCGGCTCGGTGAGCTGCTCAGCACATTCGGCGAAGACCAGCGGATCGAAGCGACCGGGCGGCAGAATCACCGGCGACGTGTCTGCCGCTATGGAACGCACCAGAACCTGTACTCCAGCGACGTAGTGCGTAGGCAGCGCGAGCAGCCACTGGCCGGGCCCGCCCAGGGCAACAGTGGTCGCGGCAGCACCCGAGAGAAGGGCATCGGTGGAGAGCATCACGCGCTTGGGCGCATCCGTCGACCCCGACGTCTCGATCACCACCGCCACCGGCAGCGGTACGCCGCCGAGCACGCGCGTGCGCGCATCCGTTGTGTTCGGCGCATCCGGTGCGTCTGTCGCGGCGAACGGATCTGTCGCGGCGAACGGATCAGTCGCGGCCAGCACCTCGGGCAACGGAAGGATGGCCGGCCCGTCGCCGACAAGCGCGCTCCTGAGCGCGGCGAGCACCTCGGCCGGGTTGTCGGCGCTGATCGTCCGCAGCTGTCTACTCACCGCTGCCGCCCTCGCCCACAATCGCCATATGCGCCCACAATCGCCGCAGCACCGGCGATGTCCGGCGCAAATGGCGATCCTCGATGCACGGCGACAGCGCACACGGCGACACCACGCCGATCCCCGCCGGGCCCAGGTTCACCGCTGCGCCCGCTTCCACCCGACGCCCACAATCGCCGTAGGCGCCCACAATCGCCGCTACAACGGCGACGCTCGGCGCAAGGGGCGATTCGCGGCGCAGGTCGGTACCGCAACGCACCTCAGTACCTGCCCACACGCCCGGCATGACACCGCATCTCAGTACAGCCGCATCTCAGTATTGCCAGGGGTACGGACCCCAGTCCGGCTCGCGCTTCTCGAGGAACGCATCACGGCCCTCTACCGCTTCATCGGTGCCGTACGCGAGACGCGTCGCCTCCCCCGCAAAAACTTGCTGCCCGACCAGACCGTCGTCGACCGCGTTGAAGGCGAACTTCAGCATCCGGATGGCGGTGGGCGACTTGGTGAGCACCTCGCGAGCCCAATCCAGCGCCGTCGTCTCCAGCTCGGCATGCGGCACCACGGCGTTCACTGCACCCATTTCATAGGCGCGCTGGGCGGAGTATTCGCGGGCGAGGAAGAACACCTCCCTGGCGTTCTTCTGCCCGATCTGCCTGGCGAAGTACGCGCTCCCGTAACCGGCGTCGAACGACCCGACGTCGGCATCCGTCTGCTTGAATTTGCCGTGCTCTGCGCTGGCGATGCTCAGGTCGCACACCACATGCAGCGAGTGCCCGCCGCCGGCCGCCCAGCCGGGAATCACGGCAATCACGACCTTGGGCATGAACCTGATCAGCCGCTGCACTTCGAGAATGTGCAGGCGCCCGCCCCGTGCCGGGTCAATACCTGCCGCCGTCTCGCCTTCTGCGTACTTATAGCCGTCACGGCCACGGATGCGCTGGTCGCCCCCGGAGCAGAAGGCCCAGCCGCCGTCTTTGGGGCTGGGTCCGTTCCCGGTCAACAGCACCACGCCGATGTGCAAGTTCAGGCGGGCGTCTTCGAGCACCGCATACAGTTCGTCGACAGTGTGCGGCCTGAATGCGTTCCGCACCTCTGGTCGATTGAAGGCCACCCGCGCGATGCGGCCGCTGACGTCGTGGTGATAGGTCACGTCGGTGAGGGCCGTGAAGCCGTCGACAGAACGCCACTGGCTCGCGTCGAAGATTTCAGACACGAAGATTTCAGACACGAAGTTCTCAGAAACGGGGGCATCCGGCGCCTGGTCAGTCATGCACCCAGCCTACGACTGCACGACCGGAACCCGCCGCGACTATGCTCTGCCAACCACCCGGCCTGCCAACGGCCCGGCCCGCCCGCCAACGACGAAGCCCCGCCGCGCGGAGGCGGACGGGGCCAGATCGTGCGAAGCGGGCTCAGCCCTTGAAGACGTCCTTGATGTTCTCCCCGGCCTGCTTCAGGCTGGCATTGGCCTGTTCGCCCTTGCCCTCGGCCTGGAGATCCTTGTCATCGGTTGCGTCTCCGACGGCCTCCTTGCCCTTCCCCATTGCCTTTTCAGCTGCATTCCTGATCTTGTCGTCGCCACCCATAGTGGTTACCTGCCTTTCTCATAGAACTGACTGTTTTGCCATGGCAACCCCGTTCGTCTCTCATTCCGAGGGCTGCTTTTCGGGGTCGGCATCCGCAGCCTGCTCCTTCGTTGTTACCCCCGAACGGGTGCCGAAGTCAACCCCCTTGCCGGGGCGTAGGCCCCGCTGTGTACTGAAATCAGGCAACGCAACCACTGCAACGACGTGGAGGATGACATGAACAATGCAGTCAGTACTTCAGCCGCTCCCATCCGCAAGACCGCGATCAGACTCGCGCAGAAGCCAGGGATCGTTCGAGAATCGCGGGACACATTCGCAAGGGCGTCCACCGATGCTTTTGGGGACTACCTCAGGCAGATCGGCCACGTTGCACTCCTCTCCGCAGAAGACGAGGTGGATCTCGCCCGCCGCATCGAGGTCGGCGTCTTCGCCCAGGAGAAGCTGGATGCGGGCGTCCCGAACCTCGAGCTGAAACGCGAGCTGGCTTGGCTCGCCCACGACGGTTCGCGCGCCAAATGCCGCTTCGTGGAGGCGAACCTGCGGCTGGTTGTCAGCATCGCCAAGCGCTATTCGGGCCGCGGCGTTCCGATCATGGACTTGGTGCAAGACGGCAACCTCGGCCTGATCCGCGCCGTCGAGAAGTACGACTTCTGCACCGGCTACAAGTTCTCGACTTACGCCACCTGGTGGATCAGGCAATCAATTCACCGCGGCATGGCCGACAAGTCGCGCATGATCCGCATCCCGGTGCACACGGTCGAGAAGCTCAACAAGATCAAGCGGATGCGGCAGGATCTCGTCGGCACACTCGACCACGAACCAACCGACCAGGAAGTGGCCGATGAGTGCCAGCTGCCGCTCCGCGACGTCTCTCGCCTCCTCCGCTATGACAATGAGCCGATCTCGCTCCAGACACCCGTCGGCGACGGCGACGGGGATATCGCCGAGATGATCGTCGACGGAGACCTGCCCCAACCAGACGAATACGCCATCCAGGCCATGCGCAGCGCAGACATCTCCCGCTACCTCGACCAGCTGCCACCACGCGAACGGATGATCCTCCGCGTGCGCTTCGGGCTCGACGGCGGTGACCCGCAATCGCTCGAGACCATCGCTTCGCTCGAGGGCGTGACCAGGGAACGGGTTCGTCAACTCGAGAAGCGGGCGCTGGCGCTGTTGCGGGTGCCCTGCCTGGAACGCTATCTGCTCGACTGACACCTCGGTCCTCCCGCGATCCCCCGTTCCCGCTTACCCGCCGCCCGAAGATTCGTGACGTCAGTTCTGAAATCGGGCGACGACGGCGATGCTGGCGATTGACAATGCGCCGGCAAGCGCAAATACGATTCCCGCGGACATCGTTTCGAGGAGTATGCCGAGCAGTGGTGCGCCGAGCGCCTGCCCTGCGGCGAGCGCGATGAAGAGTGCGGCCGTGCCGGCCGACGCCAGCCCGGTCACCCTCGCCCACTCGATCAAGACGCCGCTGAGCGCAGTGTATGCGGCACCGAAGATGACGCAGCAGACGATAGCGATCACGGCGTTGCCTGCCAGTGGGATGCTGGCCGTTGCGAGTGCCATGCCGATGGCCGCGGTCGACCAGCTCGCTCGAATTCCAAACCGACCCACGGCCGGGCCGGCTACTGAGCCGGCAATCGCTCCGACCCCCAAAGCAATCCATGAGAGCACAGACTCAGCCGCCCCCACCTCCGGGAGACGTTCAATAGTCGCCCTGCCGAACGTCCAGACAGCCGCACTCCCGCATCCCAGTACGACGGCCGCAACGATGGGCACCTGCGCTGAACGCCACGACGCTCCTGCACTTCGGCCGCCTGTCGTTCCCTGTGAATCAGACCGGACCGGATGTCGTCTGTATTGCACCAGGAGGGTTGCTGCAGTCGTCAGAACGACGACGGCAGCAATGACGTACCACGCTGCCCTCCAGGACTCAGCGAAAACGAGCGCCAGCACGCCGGCGATGACGAGCCCTGGGCCCATGCCCGCGTTGGCGATCGATTGCCCAAGTGAGGCTCTGCGTGGCGTCAGCGTGCGGTCGAGGATGGCAACGACACCGGGCGATGCGAATCCCGCCCCGGCGCCCGCGAGCACGACTCCGACAGCGAGGGCCGCAGCCGAGGAGGCCGTCGCCACCCCGAGACTTCCGATCGCGGCCGACGCACCGGCCAGGACGACGAGCATCGCGGCTCTGCTCGGGTAGCGGATAGCGACGGCCGCCGCGAGGCAATAGCTCACGAAGGCGCCGCCGAATATCGCTCCGCTGGCCGCGTCGGGGATGTCGAACTCCTCGTCGAACTCGGGAAGGAACAACCCGAAACCGAACCGGGCGAGCCCGTAGGTGGAGGCGATCAACGATGACGTGGCCGCAATCGCTGTGGCACCGATCCACCAGAGGTACAACGAGCGTTTCATGATAACGAACGCTATAGTCGATGGCGTGAGACTGCAAGCGACCGCCCGAGACCGACTGCTCGACGCAGCCGAGTCACTGTTCTTCTGCGACGGGATCCCGAATGCCTCCGTCGACGCCGTCCTGCAACGAGCCGCGGCGTCGCCACCCACGCTTTACGCGCATTTCGGCAGCAAGAACGGGCTGCTCGCCGCAGCACTCGAACGGCGCCTCGACAACTGGAGCCGGATCTGGACCGAACGGGTGGATGCCGCCACCACCGATCAGGGACGTCTGTTGGCGATCTTCGACGCGCTCGACGAATTCCGCTCTGACGGGCGGCGTTCCCGATGGTGCGCTTTCCTGTCCACCAGTTCCACCGGGCCGCAACTGGACGAGACAGTGGCAATCCTGCTTCGAGAAGAGACCGAGCTGCTGAAGCGCCGACTCACCGAACTCGCTTCACCTCTGGCAGACACACCACAACGACTCGCGGATGACATCCAGCTCCTCTATAACGGCGCACTGGCGAGCATCCTGCGCGGCTCGCCGGACAAGCCAGGTGAGGCGGCACGCCGCCTCGCCGCCGCCACCATCGACCAGGCCAACAACGCCTGAAACCCCAACCCACGACGCATCCACCTGACAGACTGAACGCATGCTTCCCACGCTGGACGACCTCCTGGCCACCGTGCATGTGGTCACGCTACCGATGGTCACGCGGTTCCGCGGGGTCGACACTCGAGAGGCATTACTGTTCGAGGGGCCACAGGGCTGGAGCGAGTTCAGTCCGTTCACCGAATACGACGACGCAGAGGCCGCAGCGTGGCTCCGCGCCGCGATCGATTTCGGCTGGGAGCCTGCCCCCGGCATCCTGCGCACGCGCATCGACGTCAACGCGACGGTTCCTGCTGTCGACCCGCACGAAGTGGCCGGTGTGCTCGCACGCTTTCCTGGCTGCCGAACGGCGAAGGTGAAGGTCGCAGAGCCCGGTCAGACGCTGACGGATGACGTGGCCAGGGTGCGCGCCGTCCGTGACGCAATCGGGGCTGAGGGTCGCATCCGTATCGATGCAAACGGGCTGTGGAATGTCGACGAGGCCGAACACGCCATTCACGCCCTTGTGGAGTTCGACCTGGAGTACGTCGAGCAGCCCTGCGGCTCGATCGATGAACTCGCGCAGATTCGTGAGCGCACGCACTACCTCGACCTGCCGATCGCCGCAGACGAGAGCGTGCGAAAGGCCGAAGACCCACTGGCCGTTGCGAGAGCCGGAGCTGCCGACATCCTGGTGATCAAGGCCCAACCGCTCGGCGGCATCCGTGCGGCGCTCGGAATCATCGCAGAGGCGGGGTTGCCCGTCGTCGTCTCCAGCGCACTGGACACCTCGGTCGGCCTGTCGATGGGTGCGTACCTGGCCGCGGCCGTTCCCGAGCTGGAATTCGACTGCGGCCTCGGCACCGCATCCCTCCTCGCGGCTGACGTCACGACCGACCCGCTGGTGCCTTCTGACGGGAGCATCACGGTGCGCCGCGTGGTTCCGGATGCCGTGCTCGGGGGCGCGCACGCAGCATCCGTCGACCGGCGCGACTGGTGGCTTGCCCGCCTGGCCCGAACCCACGCGCTGCTGGCCGGCTGAGCGACCGTCCTCTCGCGGCGGCACCCGCAGCGCGTTCGCCAGCTCAGGCGGTGACGGGGAATACGGTGACGGGCCGCGCCATCCGCGCCCTCGACACTGCCACCATGGTCAGCACCAGGCCGAGCAGCGCCGTGAACCCGAGTGCCACGACAGCGGAGACCGCCACATCGACAGATCCACCGGCGATGAGCGCCTGCGCGCCCGAGATCGCCTGCGACAACGGCAGCACGTCACCGAGCTGCTGCACAGCAGGAGGAGCGAGTACCGCCGGGAAGACAACTCCGGCTGCGACCAGCTGCACCGACAGGAGCGCGAGCGAAACCAGCCAGGCGTAGCGGCCGACAACGGCATGCAGTCCCTGGTGCAATAGTGCAAAGGCGACGGATGCCGCACACACCAGTCCGACGAGCCCCAAATGGTGCACCGGAGCGATGCCGGCGATCCAGGCGCCCACCAGCACCAGTGCGGCCTGCACCAGCGACCACCCGAACCAGGGCAGAACCGCGTTGCGCACGATCTTGCCGTTCCCCGCCCTCGACCGTACCGCGCGCGGATCGAATGCGCCGCGAACCAGGCTGAGCGCCAGCGCGCCGAGCCACAGGGCGAGCGGCACGATCACCGCTGCCAGTGCTCCGACAGGATTGGGCAGCGCCGGCGACATCGAGGAGGTCGTGACGATCGGAGTCGCGACGACCCGGGCAAGAGCCGCCGACTGGTCAGGTGTGTGCTGCGGGATTGCCGCTGCGGCCTGGTCGAGTCCCTCGGCCAGCGTCTGGGAACCGTCGGTCGCCACGGCCAGCCCGTCGACCAGGAGGGGCAGGCCCGCCGCCAGCTGGTCTGACCCATCGGCGAGCGCCGACGCCCCGCTCTCGATCATGCCGGCCGCTTCACCGGCGATGCCGACGCCGTAGTTCGTTCCCGCTGCCGCCAGCGCCGCAATGTCTGAGTGCAGCTGCAACGCCACGATGCTGTCCTTGACATACTGCGGCACGGTCTCGTCGCCGGCCACGATGACGGCGAGCGCCGCGAGCTCCAGGGCCAGCGCGACCGAGGTGTCCGACGTCGCGGTCGAAAGCTGCTCGAGCTCACCGAGACCACTGGAGAGCGACGCCACGCCGCTGTCCAGCATCCGCATGCCCTCGGCCAGGTCGGCCGTCGCACCGGGAAGAACGGCAGCTCCCTCATGAATCTGGGCAATGCCGCTCGCCAGCGACCCTGCACCCTCTCCCGCCTGCCCGAGTGCAACCCCCACATCGGTGAAGCCGTCGATCATGCCGGTCAGGTAGCCCTGGGTCAGCTGGGTGGCCAGCGCATCGTCGACGGTGAGGGACAACGCCCTGGCGAGCACAGCGGCCAGGTAGCTGTGAGAGCCGTTGGTCGCCACCTGCAGTTCGGCCTGCACTGGGTCGGGCCCTGCGCTGGAGATGTAGTCGGCAGAGAAGCTCGGTGGGATCGTGATGACGACGGCGAAGTCGCCGGAGTCGAGGCCGTCCTGGGCGGTTGCGGCGTCGGTGACTGTCCAGTCGAACCCGCTCTCGGCGCTGTCGACGAGCTGGCCGACCAGCAGGCGGCCGGCCGGCACGGGTACGTCTTTGCCGTCGACGTTCTGCATCACCAGTTTGTCCTGGTTCACGATCGCCGCGCGGAGGGATGGCTGCCCGGCCGTCGCGGACTGCGTGGATTCGGATGTGCCGACTACCGACGTGCCTGCCGCTGTCGTGCCGGCTTCTGCCTGGGGCCGTTCGATGGCCGTGATCGCGACGATGGAGAGCACCAGGGGAATCAGGAGAGCGAACGCCAGCATCCCGCGGCTGCGCGTGACGGAGCTGCGCGTCATGCGAACACCCGCTCACTGGCATCCGGCGCGACATCTTCTTCAGGACCGTTCGGCTCCGGCGCGGGCACTGCCGTGGCCGGACCGTTCAACATAATCAGGTGCACGCCTCGCCAGGTCTCCAGGTCGGACATTCGGTCTGTGGCGGATGCCTGTGCGGCAACGACGATCGTCGTGGTGTCTGCGGCGAGGCCGGCCAGCCCGACGACGACCGGCCGAAGCACGGCAGGCTCGAGTCCACGCGCGTCGACGGCCAGCACCGCCGGGGCCCCGGCCAGGCCCAGCGCCAGGTCGAGCAGCCAGGCTTCGTCACTGCCCAGGTCGGCGCTCCCCCGGCGCCCGTCGAACGCGTCAGCGGTCGTTCCGAACAGCGGAGCCAGGTACTGCACGGCATCCTGCACGAGTCGCCTGGCCGCGCGCAGGTGGCGCACGCCATCGAGCCGAAGCTGCCTGCGGATCAGCGCATCGACGGTTCCGCGCTCGTCTGCGTCCGCGCTGCCGAGCCCGACCAGGGCGCTCAGCCTGCGAACCCGGCTGGCGTCGTATGGCAACGGATGCCCCGCCACCACCAGCGCCCCCTCCAGGGCGCCCCGCCCGGTGACGGCCTGCAGCATCCGTTCAGCCGGTATGGCAGGCGGTGCCAGCAACACGGCGATGTCACCGGGGGCGACCCATAGGTCGACTGGCGCGATTCCGGCGACGCGCAGGTCGTCGGCCGCGATGCTCGGGGGCAGCGGTGCGGTCGGATTCAGGTCGGCCGGGCTCAGTTCGGTAGGGCTCAGTTCGGTAGGGCTCAGTTGGGTGGGCTCGATCGCTCCACCCGCGTCACCTGCCCAGAGCGGTTCGGTGAGCGATTCTCCCGCATCCTGCTGCGCCGGCTGGTGCTTGGGTGGCTCCGGTTGCACCACCTCCTGCTGCCCTGCAGGTGCGTGCGCCGCCGCGTACCACGACAACACGGCCAATCGTTCGTGCACGGCTTCGCCCTCGATATCGACGTTGGGCAGCCGGCGTTCCAGCCAGCGCGGCAGCGCCCAGGCGCGGTCGCCGAGCATGGCCATCAGAGCCGGGATGAGCGTCATCCGCACCAGGAAGGCGTCGACCGCCACCCCGACGGCCAGCGCAAAGGCGAGCGGTTGGATCGTGGCTGCGCCACCGGGTACGAACGACGCGAACACGCTGAACATGATCAGCGCGGCAGCAGTGACGACCCGCGCACCACCGGTGAATCCGTCGCGAACGGCCGCTGCGGCATCCCTCGTGGCTGTGAACCTCTCGCGCATTCGCGAGACCAGGAAGACCTGGTAGTCCATCGCGAGGCCGAACAGCACGGCCATGACCAGGATGGGCATGAAGCTGATCACGGGCCCGACTTTGGCGACCCCGAGCGGGCCGGCCAGCCACCCCCACTCGAAGACGGCGGTGGTGAGTCCGAATGCGGCTGCCACCGACAACAGGAAGCCGAGCGTCGCCGTGACCGGAACCGCGATCGAGCGGAAGGCGATGGTCAGCAGCACCATGCAGAGTCCGACGACCACCAGCGCGAACGGCAACAGTGCCGCTTCCAGGCGGTCGGAGATGTCGATGCCCATCGCGGTCTGGCCGGTGATGGAGTAGCCGAACCCGTTCGTCTTCTCGAACTCCGCCGAGTCGTCGCGAAGGCGCTTCACCAGCTCCGCGGTCGCCTCGGAATCCGGTGCAGTATCCGGTGTGACCTGCACGATGGCCATGTCGAGCGTCTCATTGGGGATGGCCGGGCTGACGGATGCGACGCCCACCTCGTCGGCGAAGGCATCGTGCAACGCGTTCAGGTTGGCTTCGAGAACGGTGACATCGGTGTGGGAGATGTCGGCGGCGACCAGCAGCGGACCATTGAAGCCCGGGCCGAATCCTTCTGCAAGGTGGTCGTACCCCACGCGGGTGGTCGACCCAGGCGGGTCGTAGCCGGCATCGGGCAGGGTCAGCTTGAGCGAGAGCGCGGGCACCGCAAGGAACAACAGGACGACGACGGTTGCCACAATGGTGACGATCGGCCGAGCGGTGACCAGTTGCACCCAGCGAGAGCCGAACGTGCGGCTGCCTTCCCCGCGCTCGCGGCGGGCGGTACGCGACGTCGTCTTGGGGATCAGGCGGCGCCCGAACATGCCGAGGACGGCGGGGACCAGGGTGACGGCGACGGCGATGGCAACGATGACCGCCAATGCCGCGCCGACTCCCATCACAGCCAGGAACGGGATACCGACGACCGAGAGGCCGAGCAGGGCGATGATCACCGTCAGGCCGGCGAACACGACCGCGCTGCCTGCTGTGGCCACTGCGGTGGCGATCGACTCTCGAGGCGCCATGCCGAGCGCGAGTTGCGACCTGTGCCTGGCAACGATGAAGAGGGCATAGTCGATGCCGACCGCCAGGCCGAGCATGGTGGCCAGGAGCGGTGCCGTCGACGACAGGCTGAAGAAGTTCGAGGCGATCGTGATCAGGGATGCCGAAATGCCGACTCCGATGATCGCCGTGATCAGCGGCATCCCGGCGGCAAGCAGCGAACCGAAGGTGATGATCAGCACCAGGAGTGAGACGATGAGGCCGATGAGCTCCGTGTAGTCGACGGCGCTCTCCGCCTCATCGGCCACTCCGCTGAACGCGACCGTCAACGCGTCGGATGCGGCAACATCACCTGCGCCGGTAACGGCGGCGAAGTCGGACTCGGTCAGGTCAGTCGCGGGGATGTCGTACTGCACGGTGGCGAAAGCCATCGAGTCGTCTGCCGCGATTTGCGCCTCGTTGCCGTCAGCGAATGGGTCAGAGACGGCGGCGACGTGCGGTAACTGCTCGAGCTGCGCGACCGACGTGCCGATCGCATCCGTTTGACCGGCGACGGATGACCCGGTTTCAGCGATGTAGATCACGCGCACGCTGGCACCGCTGGCGGCGGGGAATCGCTGCGCCAGCATGTCGATCGCGACCTGCGACTGCGTGCCGGGGATGGTGAAGCTGCTCTGCAGGTGACTGCCGAGAGTGCCGGCCAGGGTGCCGGCCCCGGCGAGGATCAGAATCCAGATGACAACGACGACGAGATGCCGTCGTGCGGCAAACCCGCCGACTCTGTACAGGAGGGCTGTCACCCTCCTAAGTTATCCGAGCAACGCGCCGGGTTCTCCCCCGCCTTCAGGGGTGACTTTCCGGTGGCCTACAGGCCGGAGTAGGCGTGCAGTCCCTTGAAGAACACGTTGACGATTCCGAAGTTGAACAGCACTGCGGAGAAGCCGATGATCGCCAGCCACGCCGACCGGGAGCCACGCCAGCCGCGAGTCGCCCTCGCGTGGATGTACCCGGCGAAGATCACCCAGATGATGAACGTCCAGACTTCCTTGGTGTCCCACCCCCAGTACCGACCCCAGGCCTTCTCTGCCCAGATCGAGCCGGCCATCAGGGTGAAGGTCCAGAGGATGAAGCCGATGATGGTCACCCGGTATGCGAGGTTCTCCAGCTTCTGGGACGAGGGCAGCGTGGCGAGGAACCGCAGGCGTGCTGGCTTGCCACCGGCCGCGATGCTCTCCCGTCTGAACTGCATCAGCTGCACAACCGAGAGCGCAAACCCGAGAGCGAAGAGACCGGTTGCCAGCGACGCGACGAACACGTGGATCACCAGCCACACCGACTGCAGGGCCGGCGGCAGCGGCGCGACCTCGACGTAGAAGTTCATGCTCGCCAGCAGCAGGAGCACCAGCACCAGCCCGGTGATGAACGTGCCGAGGAATCGCAGGTCGACCCTGGTGAGCACGAGGAGGAACACCCCGACGATGAGCAGCGTGCCCGTCATCGAGAACTCGTACATGTTCGCCCACGGCACCCGCTCAGCCGCAATTCCGCGCATCAGCACGGCCGCGAGGTGCAACACCCAGGCCAGCACGGTGAGGGCAACCCCCACCCGCAAGCTTGGGGAGCGCCCGTATGCCAGCCCGGTGTCAGCGGCTTTCGGCTTTCCGGCCCGCGGAAGGGGGCCGGGGCCAACGGATGCCGAGCCGGCCGATGCAGAGTTGACTGAAGCAGAGTTGACTGAAGTTGAACTGCCCGCAACGGAGCCGGCCGCGACGGCAACCGGCTGTTCGGCCTCTGAGACCTGCCCCTGCTGTGCAGCGCCGACGGCGGCGGAGCGCCTGGCGAGGTCCATCGCGAACGCGATGAACGCCAGCGCGTACACGACCATGGCCGAGGTGAGGCTGATGATGGAGAGCTCAATGAGATTCACGGTGCAAGCCTAAGTCTGTCTGGTGTCGGTCTGTTGGGAATCGGTCTGTTGGGAACCGCCGGGTAGGGAGTCTGCAGGGGCATCAGCCGGGGGCGCGTCTGCCTCGAGGAGCGCGGCATGCCGGTCAGCGAGCGCGGAGACGGCCGCCTCAAGGGTGGGGTCTTCCCCGCGCGCAAGACCCGCATATTCCAGGCGGATCGAACCGTCGTCGCCTTCGAGCGCCTTCACCCAGACCCGCCGGCGCGGCACGAACAACGACGTCAGCAGGCCGAGAAGCACCAGGATCGCGAACAACAACACCCAACCCTGCGTCGGGTCGTGATGGATGTCGAACGACGCGAACCGCGGCACTGAGCCGGTGAAATCGCCGTCCGCGGCATCCGGGTTCGCGTTCTCAAAGGTGACGGAACCGAGCCCGTTAGGCAGATCCTGGGTCTCGCCCGGCATCAATTCGATGGAGTCGATTCCGATGTCGCGCCCGGTCAGCGGCGTGAGCTCGTCGACATCGAGGGTGTAGACGGATGCCGGCACGCCGCTGTCGAGGCCGAGATCACCCGCGTAGACGTTCAGTGTCAACATTGGATACACCAGGTCGGGGAAGGAAGAGAAGTAGGCACCGGATGCCGCGACATCCTGAGTCGGGTAGAAGAAGCCGAGCATTCCGAGCTGTTCGTCCAGACCGTCCGGCACCTTCACGACGCCCATGGAGGTGAGGTTGGCGTCCTGCGGCAGGAAGGGGATGGAGTCGGTGAACACCACATTGCCATCCGGATCCTTGACGGTAATCGTCGGCGCATACCCGTTGCCAAGCAGGTAAACGTCGGTACCGCCGGTGTACAGCGGCTCATTGACCTTCACCGTGCCGGCTTCACTCTCCTGGCCACGGTGGGTGATGGTGACGTCGGCCGTGAAGTCGATGGGCTGGCCGTAGGCGTCGAGATTCTCCATCTCGTAATCGGCCTCGAACGTGTCGAGGGAGAGTTTGTACGGGTCGAGCGTGCCGTCGTCGAAGAAGCGCCCAGGGTTGAACGAGTCGTAAGCGCCGAGGGTGTTCACGAACGTCTGCCCCTCGACCAGCACCCGTTGGCCGCTGAAGCCGAACCCGCTGCCGAAGCCCACAGTGACCAGCACGCCCACCAGCGCACTGTGGAAGACGAGGTTGCCGGTCTCGCGCAGGTAGCCGCGTTCCGCCGAGACGGAGAACTCGCTGCGCCCCGCGCGCGACCTCGAATTGAAGAGCGCGACCCGGTAGCCGGTGGATTTCAGGAGGCGACGGGCGGAATCGACGGCGGTGGCGGCATCTGTGCCTGCTGGCGCCTGGCGCGTGGTGAAGCCGGCAAGCCGGGCGAGGCGGGCCGGCGTTTTCGGCGGTGCGGCGCGCAATGCCTTCAGATGGTGCGCGGTGCGCGGAATGACGCAGCCGATCAGCGAGACGAACAGCAGGAGGTAGATCGCCGAGAACCAGGCCGAAGAATAGACGTCGAAGGCCTGGAAATTGTCGAGCACCGGTGCCAGGTCTGGGTTGTCTGCAAAGTACTGCGTGACGCCGTTCGGGTCTGAACTGCGCTGCGGCACCAGTGACCCAGGAACGGCGGCGATGGCCAGCAGCAGCAGCAGGAACAGCGCCGTGCGCATGCTGGTGAGCTGGCGCCAGAACCAGCGCAACCAGCCGATGAACCCGAGTTTCGGCTGGGTGACGCCGTCGCCGGCCTCACTGACCGGCGGGCGGGAATCGTAGTGATCAGATGGCCGGGACAAAACCGCCGATCACCCCCTGCAACTCGAGCATCCAGAGGTTCCAGAGACCGCTCACCATCAGCACGCCGATGAGCACCAGCACCAGACCGCCCAGCAGGTTGATCACTCGTATATGCCGTTTCAGGAATGAGACGGCGCCGGTCGCCCAACTGAAGCCGAGCGCGATGATCAGGAAGGGCACACCGAGGCCGAGGCCGTAGAACAGCGCGAGCAGTCCGCCCTGCCAGGGCGAACCGGTGGTGAGGCTGAGCGAGTTGATGGCGGTAAGAGTCGGTCCTGTGCATGGGGTCCAGCCGACCGCGAACACCGCGCCGAGCACGGGCGCTCCGGCCAGGCCCATCCGCGGTCGCCACTGCGACTTCACAGTGCGCTGGGCGAAGCGGAACTGCCCGACAAAGACAAGCCCCAGGAGAATGACGACGACACCGGCGATGCGCGTGATCAGGTCACGGTACTGGTTGAGCCAGAATCCGGCAGCGCCGAAGACCACGCCGGTGAGCACAAAGACCAGGGTGAACCCGAGGATGAAGAGGGCGACTCCCGCCAGGAGCCGGCCCTGGCCGCGCCGGTCACCCTTCTTCGCGCTGGAACTCCCGTCGGTGAAGCCGCCGATGTAGGCGAGGTACCCTGGCACCAACGGCAGGATGCAGGGGGACGCGAACGAGACGAGACCGGCCAGCACCGCCACCGGGATCGCCAGCAGGAGTTGGCCGCTGAAGACGATCTCGCCAAACGGATTCCCCATTCAGGAACCCTCGGCGATCGTGTCGCTGATGAGCGTTTTGAGGATCGACGACTCTGTCACCTGGCCGAGGATGCGCGCGGCGACGCGACCTTCTCCGTCGAGCACCAGCGTCGTCGGCACCGCATTCGGCGGGATGTCGCCGCTGAAAGCGAGCTGCATACCGCCGTCGTTCACATCCATGACCGACGGGTATGTGATGCCGAAGCTCTCGTTGAAAGCGATCGCGTTTGCCGCCTGGTCGCGCACGTTCACACCGAGGAAGCTCGCCCCGTTGTCGGTGAATTCCGCGTTCAGCTTCTGCAGGTCGGGAGCTTCTGCCCGGCACGGTGCGCAACTGGCGTACCAGAAGTTCACCACCAGCACCTCGCCGGCGTAGTCGACGGATGCGACGGTGTCGCCGTTCTCCGTCGTGCCGGTGAACTCGACAGCACTCCCGCGCTCGTCCAAGGGGATCTCGGTGACGCTGCCGTCACCGGCGATGTAGCCCTTGTTGCTGCCTTCTCGGTACTGGTCGGCGAGCGGGTCTGACGAGCAGCCGGCCAGCAGCACGGAGAGTGCCACCAGCGCCGTCGCAAGCAGTACGGGGCGGCGGCTGCCAGAAATACGCGTCACAGAAGCACGCGTCACAGAAGCGCGCCTCATACTGCGCCGACATCCGTCGCGGTGGCCAACAGTGGCGCCGCGGGGTTGGTGTAACCGACCTCAACGAAGCGATCACCGTGGCGCTCGAGCGTGGTGATGCTCGACAGGGCGCAGCGGCGCCGGCGCGGATCGTGTGCGTAGCGCGCTCCGGTGAGCGCGGCGTGCACCATCCAGATCGGCAGCTGGTGACTCACCAGAATGGCATCGCCGCCCGGTGCATCTGTGTCTTCGCCCGGCACGGACTGCCACGCGTCATAGACCGCAGCGAGCATGCGCACGGCGATGGCACGGAATGGTTCTCCCCAGCTCGGCCGCAGCGGGTTCGTCAGGGCCGGCCAGTTGCGGGCGTCGCGCAGCGCGCCGCCCGCGCCGCGCATCCGTTTGCCCTCGAAGTGATTGGTCGGTTCGATGAGCCGCTCGTCGATGTCGACGGGCAGGTCGAAGGCAGCGGCGATCGGGGCTGCGGACTCCTGCGTGCGCTGCAACGGCGAGGAGACGAGCCTGGCCATCGGACGACCACGGGACGTCAGGTCGGCGGCCGCGGCTTCGGCCATCTTCTCGCCGAGCTCAGAGAGGCGAAAATCGGGGAGCCGTCCGTACAGCACGCGATCGGGGTTGAACACCTCTCCATGGCGTACGAGGTGTATCTGGCTGGCTACCACGGCAACCAGTCTACGCAGCGTAGAACCGCGAATTCGCCGTGAGAGTCTACGGCTAAACTTGGCCGGGTGACTTCCCGCATCCTGATCAAGAACCTGTCCGCGCTCGACGACGGTCCCGTGACCGTATCCGGGTGGGTCGATACCGTGCGCGATCAGAAGAAGGTGCAGTTCGTTGTGCTGCGCGACGAGTCCGGCGCTGTTCAACTGGTCAATCCCCGTACGACGGATGCCGATGGCGTCGTGGTCGCCGATGAGCCGGCCAGCACCATCTCCACGCTTTCGCAAGGCAGCTTCGTCACCGTGACCGGGGAGTTGAAACACGACGAACGCGTGAAGCTCGGAGGGATCGAGGTCAAGTTGGACTCGCTCACTGTGCAGAGCCATGCCATCGCCGAGACACCGATCGCCGCCGATTCCAGCCTGGACAAGCGGCTGGACTGGCGTTTCCTCGACCTTCGCAACCCGAAGCAGAACCTGATCTTCCGCATCCAGACCACGTTCCTGCATGCGCTGCGCACGTATTGGGTGGAGAACGACTTCATCGAGATCCACACGCCGAAGCTGATGGCGAGCGCGAGCGAGTCGCGCGCCGAACTTTTCGAGGTGGAGTACTTCGAGACCAAGGCCTACCTCGCGCAGAGCCCGCAGTTCTTCAAGCAGATGGCGCAGGCCGCCGGGTTCGGCAAGGTCTTCGAGGTCGGGCCGGCATTCAGGGCAGACCCGTCGTTCACCAGCCGCCACTCGACGGAGTTCACCAGCGTCGACTCGGAGATCAGCTGGATCGAGAGCCACGAAGACGTCATGAAGCTGCACGAAGCGCTGATCGTGGCGGGCTTCACCGCAGTGAAGGAAAAACACGGCGACGAGGTCAAGGCGCTGTTCGACGCCCTGGTGACCGTGCCTGCGACGCCGTTCCCGCGCATCCCACTCGCCGAGGCGAAGGAGATCGTCAAGGAACGCGGTTACGAGGTTCCGCGTGATGACGACGACATGGACCCGGAGGGCGAGCGCCAGATCTCCGCGTATGTGGCGGAGAAGTTCGGGCATGAGTTCGTGTTCCTCACCGATTACGCGTCGAGCATCCGGCCGTTCTACCACATGCGCCACGACGCCGACGCTGGGCTGACCAAGAGCTACGACCTGATCTTCAACGGCACCGAGATCTCCACCGGCGCCCAGCGCGAGCACCGTATCGACATTTTGGTTGAACAGGCGAAGGAGAAGGGTGTCGACCCGGAAGAGCTGGGCACGTACCTCGACTACTTCCGTTACGGGGTGCCGTCGCATGGTGGATTCGGCATGGGCCTGGCCCGCGTGTTGATGCTCCTGCTGCACCAGGCGTCGATCCGCGAGGTCACCTATCTGTTCCGCGGTCCGACGCGCCTCGAGCCGTAGGGTTCGCAACAACATCGAGATCCGCCCTCGACCGCTTCGCCGGATCGGCGTAGCGTAGATCGCAGCAGCGAACGCCCAACGAAGGGACTTCCGATGGCCGAGCTCTCACCCATCCAGCCGTGTCTGTGGTTCGATGACCAGGCGCGCGACGCGATGGAATACTACGTCGACGTCTTTCCGAATTCTCGCATCGACTCCATCGATGAGTACCCCGGTGAGTCGCTTGACGAGCACTTCGCCGGCATGTCAGGGAAGGTGCTGAACGGCCAGTTCACGCTGAACGGGGTGGACTTCGTCTGCCTGGACGGCGGCCCGGCGTTCACCTTGAGCGAGGCGGTCTCGTTCGTGGTCAGCTGCGCAGACCAGGCCGAGATCGACCACTACTGGTTGAAACTCTCGCACGTGCCTGAGTCAGAACAGTGCGGCTGGTGCAAAGACCGGTTCGGCGTGAGCTGGCAGATCATCCCGGCGAACATGGGCGAACTGATCCGGCGGCCGGAACAGATCCAAGTGATGATGCAGCAGAAGAAGGTGGTGATCGCCGAACTCGAGAACGCCTGACGGCTGCTCGAAACAAGCGAGGGTTTCGACTCTTCGACAGGCTCAGGACGGCGCAGGCTCAACCAACGACGTAGTCGACGGCGGAACGCTGGGCGACGACGGAACGGATGTAGTCGGCGACCTTCTGATGCTCTGGATGCACCTGGTAGCGCTCCAGCGCAGCCACGTCGTCGAATTCAGAGACCATCACCACGTCCCAGTTGCCGTTGCCGACAACATCCGTGCCGGCATTGAGCGTCCGGATCTCGGTGACGACGCCGACCAGTGACTGCAACCCGCTGACGACTCGGGCAGCCTGTTCGGCCTTCTCACCGGCATCCGTCGTCGCCAGCTGCCAGGAGACCACGTGACGGATAGTCATCGAATATCCAAAAGTGCGCTGCGGAGGCGCAGCGGATCGATGCGCCAATAGTTGTGAACCTCGCCGTTGATGAGCAACACCGGGATGTCGTCAGCATAGAGGTCGGAGAGCGTCGGGTCGTCGAGGATGGAGAGCTCCTCAAAGGTGACCTCTGGTGCGCTCGGATGGCCCGTGATCTTCGACGTGACGCTGTGGATCAGTTCGCGCGCATCATCGCAGAGGTGACACCCGGGCTTGCCGATCAGGGTGAGTTGTGCGGTTTGCATTCCCCCACCCTAGACTCCCCACGCTAATAGAATCACTCGAGATGTCTTCCGAACCCCTCCCCAGCGCCATCGCATTCTTCGATGTCGACAACACGCTCATGCGCGGCGCCAGCCTCTACCACGTGGGCGTCGGCGCCTTCCAGCGTCGGTTCATCTCGATGCGCGACATCCTCTCGTTCGGCTGGAAACAGGCCAGGTTCGTCGCCGTCGGCGAGAACCGTGCCCACCTCGACAGCGTTCGGGAACGGGCACTCGAGATCGTCGTCGGCCACACCAGGGAAGACCTTATGCGCCTGAGCCACGAGATCTTCGACCGCAAGCTTGTTCGTCGGCTCTGGCCGGAAACCGTCGCCGTCGCCCGTGAGCACCTCGAAGCCGGCCGGGAGGTGTGGCTGGTCACCGCAACCGCACAGGAGATCGCGGATGTCATCGCAGAGCGTCTCGGTTTCACCGGGGCACTCGGAACGGTGCTCGAAACGGCTGACGGTGTGTTCACCGGGCGCCTGGTCGGGTCGGTCATGCACGGCGGCAACAAGGCGGATGCCGCAGAGGCGCGCGCCCGCGGCGCCCACGTGGACGTCGCAGAGTGTTGGGCGTACTCTGACTCGCACAACGACATCCCGCTGCTGAACCTGGTCGGGCATCCGGTGGTGGTGAATCCAGACCGCATCCTGCACCGCTACGCACTGGCCAGGCAGTGGCCGATCATGCTGATGAAGCCCTCCAGCATCAAGGCCGCGGTGCGTGCAAGCAAAAAGCGCCAGACCCGAGGGATCTGACGCTTTGCACAGCGGCCTGGGCCGTCTACTTCTTGTTGCGGCGCTGGTGGCGAGTCTTGCGAAGCAACTTACGGTGCTTCTTCTTCGCCATGCGCTTGCGCCGCTTCTTAATTACAGAACCCACACAGACCTCACAAGTTATTGGGTGGACGCGGGAATCGCGACCACACGAAAGTCTTATTCTACCGGAAAAACCGGCGGGAACTTACGCGGTGTCCGCGACGTGGTGCTCCAGGGCCGTCGCGACGGCCGATTCCGGCACGCGGAAGGAGCGTCCGAAACGGATCGCCGGCAGCTCGCCGGAGTGCACCAGGCGGTACACCGTCATCTTTGAGACGCGCATCATCTCGGCGACTTCGGCCACCGTCAGGAAACGGGCCTCGGAAAGATCGGCAGCCATGGCGTGACCCCCTTGGGTTCGCAGAACAAGCAGCGGGTGTTACGGGAGTGACCCGTGCGGTTGTTGGTAACTCTAGGACTAACCGGCGGCGGCGTCTAGTCTGTTTTGCGCCATTTGCGCCCGGTCGCATCCTTGACCACATGCGTCACCTGGTATGAGGTGTCTGCGATCGCCTTCCCGATTAGGGAGGCGAAGGCGCGCTGCTCGACCTTCAGGCCGGCGTCGGCGTCCAATCCATCGACCTCCGCGTCGAAGTCCACGCTGAGGAAGGGGATCAGCCAGTCTTCGATCTCCTCCAGCGGCGCGTAGTCGAGGTGGTAGAAACGGTGCTGGCCCTCTTCCCGAACGGCAACCAGGCCGGCTTCGCGCAGCACCTTGAGGTGTTTGGAGACGGTGGGCTGGCTGAGACCGAGCTGCCCGACGATGTCCGAGACGCTGATCTCGCCACCGGCATCCTTCGAGGCGTTGTATCGCTCAAGCAGAATATGCAGGATGTCCCGTCTGGTCGAGTCTGCAACCACGTCAAAGATGTCTGCCATTACCTCAGGCTAGTCAATCCCGATCCGGAGTACCATGACAAGTCGTCAACAGGCGTGATCTCACTGGGGGTGCAGCGTGCACACAATGGGCAGGAATACCCGGTTCGTGCAACACCACACGACCTGGTACGGGCGCATTCGCGAGGCCGTCGACGGACTCGCGCGCACGTCGCCTTCTCGCTTCGCCATTCTGATCTTCACCGCGCTGATCCTGCTCTTCACGCTGTTGTTCTCGTTGCCGATAGCCTCAGCCGACAGCGCCATGACGCCGCTCCACGACGCCGTCTTCACCGCGGTTTCGGTCATCTGCGTCACCGGTCTCTCCACCGTCGACATGGCGACCCACTGGTCTCCGTTCGGCAACACGCTCGTCTACATCGGCGTCAACATCGGCGGTATCGGCGTTTTGACGCTGGCCTCGATCATGGGCCTGGTGATCTCCCGCCGCCTGGGCCTCCGGGCCAAGCTGATGGCGGCGAGCGACTCGAACCCCTCGCGCCTGCATGCCGGACCGATCAATGAAGGACAGGCAGTACGACTCGGCGAGGTCGGCAACCTGCTGCTGACCGTCGCGATCAGCGCGTTGGTGATCGAACTGGCCGTCGCTGCGATCCTCTTTCCACGGATGCTGATCGACGGCGTCGCCCTCGGCGATGCGGTCTGGCACAGCCTCTACTACTCCGCCATGGCGTTCACCAACACCGGCTTCAACCCCAACGCCGACGGGCTCGGCGCGTTCGCGAACGACTATTGGTTCCTCGGCGCCCTGATGATCGGCGTATTCCTCGGAAGCCTCGGATTTCCGGTCATCTACACGTTCGCCCGGGCATGGCGTCGGCCACGCCGATGGTCTGTGCATGTGAAGCTGACGCTGCTCACCACTGTCCTCCTGATGTTCGCGGGCATGGTCGTTTACATCATTCTCGAGTTCGACAATCCGAAGACGTTCGGTTCATTGAACGCCGGCGACACGATCTTCCAGTCGCTGTTCATGTCGGTCATGACGAGGTCGGGGGGTTTCGCCACCATCGACATCAGCGACTTGCACGGGTCGAGCCTGCTCGTCACCGACATGCTCATGTTCATCGGCGGCGGCTCGGCCTCGACCGCAGGCGGCATCAAGGTGACAACGCTCGCGGTGCTCTTCCTCGCCGCGTTCGCCGAAGCTCGCGGCAAGCAGAGCATGGAGGCATTCGGCCGACGTATCCCCCGCGACATCCTGCGCCTGGCGGTGAGTGTGGTGCTCTGGGGCGCGACGACCGTGGCTGTGGCGACCGTGGTTGTGTTGCAGATCTCTAAGGCACCGCTCGACATGGTGCTCTTCGACGTGATCTCCGCTTTTGCAACCTGCGGGCTGTCAACCGGCCTGACAGCGAGCCTGCCTCCGGAGGGTGTCTATGTGGTCGCCGCCACCATGTTCATGGGGCGGGTTGGTACAGTGACTCTCGCCGCGGCACTGGCGGCGAGTACGAGCAGGCAACTGTTCAAGCGCCCGGAAGAGAGGCCCATCGTTGGTTGACCGCATCAAGCATGACGCCCCCGTGCTCGTCATCGGACTCGGCCGGTTCGGGGCAGCGACAGCCGGGCAACTCGACCGCCTCGGCCGTGAAGTGCTGGTCGTCGACGCGAGTGAGTCCCTCGTGCAGAAGTGGTCAGAGCGGGTCACCCACGCCGTGCAGGCCGACGCGAGGCAGATCGACGCCCTGCGCCAGGTCGGCGCCCAGGACTTCTCGATCGCCGTCTGCGCCGTTGGCTCCTCGATTGAGGCCAGTGTGCTCATCGTCGCGAACCTGGTCGACCTGAAGGTGCCCCAGATCTGGGCCAAGGCGATCTCGCAGTCCCATGGCAAGATCCTCGAGCGCATCGGCGCGAACCACGTGATCTATCCGGAGGCCGAAGCCGGCGAGCGCGTCGCCCACCTCGTCTCCGGCCGCATGCTCGACTTCATCGAATTCGACGACGACTTCGCCCTGGTCAAGATGTATCCGCCGAAGCCGATCCGTGGACTCAACCTCACCGAGTCCGGGGTGCGTACCAGGCACAACGTGACCGTCGTCGGCGTGAAGAGCCCCGGCAAGCCATTCACCTATGCCACGGCCGAGACCGTGGTCTCAAACCACGACCTCATCATCGTGTCTGGCACAGAAGGCGACATCGAGCGATTCGCAGCCCTCGGCTCCTGACGAGGCGCGCACGGTTCAGCTTCGATGGCGGCGCGACGGTGCTTTTCACGATGCGCGCATGGCCCGGCGCGGCATCATCGCTACTCTGCCGGGGCCGCGAGCTCGCGGGACCTGGCGACCGCGGCATCCGTCGCCTCGGTGAAGATCTCGGCTAGGCCGGCCTTCTCGAGCACGCCAATCGCGCGCTCCGTCGTGCCTTTCGGGCTGGTTACCCTGCGCCGCAGCTCGGTCGGCGATTCGCCGGATGCCGCGAGCAGGCTGGTGGCCCCGCGGAAGGTTCCCTGCACTATGGTGGCCGCCTGTTCGGCGGTGAAACCCTTGGCCACGGCCGTTTCGGTGAGCTGCTCGATCAGGTAGAAGACGTAGGCCGGGCCGGAACCGGAGATGGAACTGAGCGCATCGAGCTGCTCCTCCGGCACGACGAGTACCTCGCCGACGGTGCCGAACAGCGCCTCAGCCAGGGCGAGGTCGTCGTCGGTGGACCGGGTTCCGGCGCTGAGGCCGGTGACCGCCTGACCGACGGTGGCCGGCGTGTTCGGCATCGAGCGGATCACGCGCACCGTCTCTGGCAGGAGCGACTCGAACGTCGCCATCGTCACACCGGCCGCGACGCTGATCACCAGCGTTCCCGGGGCCAATGCGTCGGCAATCTCGGTGAGGAGGTCTGGCACCATGTGCGGCTTGACGGCCACGACCACGATGGCCGCCCCGTCGATGGCCTTGCGGTTCGCGTCCGCGTCGCTCTCCGTTGCCCACGCCGTGACGCCATCCGTGGCGCTCAGCTCGTCGGCCTTCGCCTGGCTCCGGTTGGTGGCACGGATGCCGCCGTCGACTTCCACTCCCGGCTTCAACAGTCCGGTGAGGATGGCCCGTGCCATCGAACCGGCGCCGAGAAACGCGATCGCGGGCAGGGTGACGGTGTTGGTGTTGGTGTTGGTGTTGGTGTTGGTGTTGGTGTTGGTGTTGGTGTTGGTGT
>NZ_ATWH01000005.1 GCF_000421145.1 Glaciibacter superstes DSM 21135
CAAGCCGGTCACGGGCATGGGAGATCGCGGCCTTGTTCGCCAACTTCGGTGACTCCTCGGACCGCTCCGCCCACGCCAACCCATCCGAGATCAGCGCCAACACGTCCTCATAAGACCCATCCGAGTGCAGCGCCATCCCCATCGCAAAATACGCCACCGACCTCGCCGGCAACGAACGACGCCGCTGCTCAGTCCGGCCGCACTCCGCGATCACCGCATCGACAACATCCGGAGGGAACACCTTCGTCAACACACCAACGGACACCAGATCCGACAACCGACGATCCGACTCGGGCTTTCTCCAACCAGTACGAGGCATACCCGCAAACTACACCAAAAACCCCTAATTGAACGGTATTGGACCTAAAGGTGTCTTGCCTATGCTCCCCACAGTGCTATGTCACGACTGTTCGGTAGTGTTCTGATGTGAACGATTCCAGGCTCGCGTGGTACGACCGCACGTTGAACGCAACCGTTGTGGGCGGCGTCGTTGTTTTCGCTGTGACCTGGTTCGTGCCTTGGGCAATCTCCGAGGCAACAAAGGCTAAGGCACCAGCTTGGGCGTACCTCGTAGTCGCTGGGGTGGCGCTGATCGTGGCGTCGCTGGTCGTTCCGCCTTGGCGACGATTGATCTGGAACAACGTCGCTAAGGACGTCAAGTGGTTCTTTGCGATCCGCCCTATAACTCGACGCAAGAAGGAATTGCTGGAGCAGGCTGGATATGATCGCCGCAGCGGTGAAGTTGCTGCGGAGCGCACCAGCGTTCCTCAGCCGAGCTGGCGCATAGACGCACGCGACGCGTTCGGTGAGCGCAACGTCCACTGGCTGAACAACCAGGGGTATGCCGTGACGGACGTGGCGTTGTCGTGCAATCCAGAGTTCTTCGCTCTCGATGGTGACGTCTTCTGGAAAGGCACGTTCGGCTCCGACAGCTCCGGCGGTAGCATCGGTAGCTGGTTCAAGGGTGTTACCACTGAGCGCGGTCGCACTGAAGGAGTGACCTTCGGCGTGACGTGAATCGACAGGAATGGCGACTCCCATGAGAAGGACGTGCTCCTCTTGCCTGAAGACGTGCGCGCGGCCCGCGACAAGGCGCTAGACGAAGCTCACTTGAACGGCATCGAAGCGGGCAGGTCCATGGCCGCTGAAGAGACCGCGGTCCGGCTACCACCACCCAAGCCGCGCTGGGATGTCACAGCTGCCGCGTGGTCTGCAACCCGGGACAGCGTAGCCGCGCAGGCAGCGCTGCATAACAGAATGCCAGACAGCGTCGCAAGAGGTGTCCGCATCGAGCCGGCCAACACTGATGGGCGCATCACAAGCAGCGGATATTGGGAGGATTTATCCGGACAAAACTCTGGAAGCTTCAACGTGTCGGTCAGCGGTAGTGCGCCCGAGCATGGCACGCCTCTGACCATCGAATGGTATGACGAAAGCGGCGAGAAGCATAAGCAATCCGTTCGGATGGACCCACTATTCGATGTTCAAGACGCACCCTTCCAATGAGGCGAGCCTCTGACCGCCGAGTCGTGGGGCTGGTTCACGGCTGTTGACTGCGGTATTCCTGTTGTCATGGATGCGTCAACAGCGACAGCGAACGTGAACAACCTTCTTGAAGGTCACACGCAGTTGGATATTGAGTGTTTGGATCGGATCTATCTGAACGGGTACGTCCCTGTGTTGCAGGTCGGCGGTCAGGTGGTGAACTTCATGAAGAAGCATCTGGGGAAGAACATCCCCTCGCCGGCGATTCTGGAGAAGATCGGTTCCCGGTTCCGCGCGAACGTGACGGCGTTTACGGAGCAGGGCGGGATCCCGCTGGTCCGGTTTGCGAGGGGCGACCGGAAGCTCGACGTGATGCGCAAGCATCTGGCCCGGCAGGAGAAGACCGGGCGTTCCGGGGTCGCTGCGGTCGGTGTCGCGCAGGAGTTCCAGAACGTGTTCGCCGCGAACCGGCGCGAAGGCAACGCGGGCGGTGTTCCGTTCTACTCGTTCACGAAAGCCGACCGGCGGGTCACCTGCTTCTACTTCTATCTCTGGGACGAGGACTTCGGGCCGGGGTTCATCAAGATCTGTTCATACTTCCCCTACCCGATTAAGGTTTGGATCAACGGGCATGAATGGGCTAAACGTCAAGCCGCGAAGGCCGGAGTCGTGTTCACCGCGTTGTCCAACGGGTTCCAATCCTGCGAGGACCCGGGAGCGTTGCAAGAGATCTGTGACCGGCTCGGCCCGACACAGATCGAGGCGTTCTTCGACCGGTGGATGAACCAGCTGCCTGTCCGTTGGATGAGTATGACCGCACGTTCGGCTACTGGTGGGAGCTGTCGATGCGTCAGATCGAAACGTCTCGCACGATCGTGTTCGATGCCCCGCGTCATGCCCGCGGGTTCGTCGACGCGCTGATCACGGACAATCTGAACGTGGGCCGGCCGGACACGCTCGAGGTCATCTTCGGAAGGAGGATCATCCATGGCAAGAAACGTCGCACTCAGGAGGTTTTCAACACGAAAGTCGTCACCGCTGATACCGGCGTCACGTTGAACACGTTCTACAAGCACTCCCGGATCAAGCAATATCTCAAAGACGGTCGCGCCTTACGGATCGAGACCGTGATCAACTCACCCACTGATCTGGGCGTCGCACGGCGTCTGGAACATTTGGACGAACTGCAACACAAATCACGTGACATCAACACCCGTCTGCTCGATACTGAACGTGTCGGGCAGGGCCTGATCCTCGCGAGCCCAGCCTTTGAGCGGGCCACGCAGTCCACCCTCACCGAGGATGGCAGGAGGGCCCCGGCCCTCAGGTTCGGCGATCCTCGGGTGATGGCCCTGCTCGGCGCTCTCTGCATGTTCAGGAATGTTCTCGGCTTCACCAACAAGAGCCTCCGCGCCCAGGTGAGCATGCTGCCGGGCGTCCCCTATCGAATGAATCAGATCAGCTACGACCTGTCGCGCCTCGCCCGCAAAGGTCTCATCCAGCGCATCCCGAGAACGAACACATACGCCCTGACCAGCGACGGACTCCGAATCGCGCTGTTCTACACGAAGGTCCATGACCGGCTCCTCATCCCGCTCTGCACAGCCGATCAACCGCCCGCCCCCGTCGAACTACGCGATGCTCTTCGCACCATCGACACTCACGTCGAGAACTACATCGACCGCGCACGCCTCGGAAAGGCCCCTTGAAAACTCAAGACAAACGTCGGAATTCTGACCCCCAAGGATCGCTAGCGCCGGGAGCGATGCCGTGCACGAGCTGTGCCATAGCGCGGCCCTCGTCGCCGACCCAGTCCGAACCGGGTTCGGCGTCGCGGACGACGCTGACCTCCGTCCGGTACCCGCAAGGGTTCGCCGCGCCGGGGAGACTACCCAGGGCGACATCGTCCTACGGCGTTGTGGCCGATTCCGTCGAGGCATCGAAGGAATCCGAGATGATGCCCACGGTGATACCCGAGCCATCAACCCCGAATTCCTCTCGTGCACGGCTGCGCTCAGCGGGGCGTCCGCTTCGACCGGTACGGCTCGGCACGCTGGCGGTGAAACTACGGTGCCGCCGGCCACCACACCCGACGCGGGAGCGGGCGGCGTCAGGGATTCGACTTTGCCCACGGCTGGTGGAGTCGACGCAACGACGAAGCGCACGCCGGGAACCGCCCGAAGAAGCTCAACCTGGTCGGGGAGAGTGGACCCGGTTATCACACCGAACTCAGGCGCCGTCGTGGTCACATCGAGGTACGGGGCAACGAGTGTCTGCACCTCGCCGAGCGGTGTTCCGGGTTCAACGTAGACCTCGACCGTAAGTCTCCCGGTACTGTCGACCGGTTGCACTTCGGCACCGGCCGCAGGCAGCAGGTCGAATATCGACCCGGTCGCACCGTCGTCGTCGGGTTCCTCGGCGTGCGCCGGAAGGGACATCCCGAGTATCACGGCTGCCGTTGCTGCCGTTGCTGCCGTGGCCAAGGCTCTCATAAGTCGTCTACTGTGACGTTCTCTCAGGCGCTCTACTTTGTCGGAATGTGCGCGGCACAACCAAATCCGGCTGAACTGCGCTGTGCGCGCGAGCGGGCCGTCCCACACAATGGGGGGTCGACTCGAAAGTGAACGGTCAACGATAATTGGGCGACGCGTGCGCACCCCCTTGTGCTCGCGTTGAAACGCCCCGCACGCCGTGCCCTAACTAATGGCGGGCGGGGCGCTCATATGCGCCAACCGTAGCCCGCCGCAATTTGCCGCCATCGAAGTCTGATTACGGCGGACGCGCCGATCGCCGGCAAGGCGTTCGTCGCCTGCGTTCGCGCGGCGGCACGCGAATGGCGATGTGCCGACCGCCGACAGGAACTGTCGCATCTCCGCTGGCCCAACTGCGACCTCGGCCGCCATCTCACATGGTACGGTCAACACGAACTTCGACGGGGAGCGTGAGCGTGCGAACAGTGGGTCAAGTACGACGAATGATCGGCACGGTGATCGCGGCGACAGCGATCGTCGCCATGAGCGCGTGCGCCTCACCGGCCCCGCAGGGGGCGCCCCAGTCGAGCGGTACACCAATTCCGGTGGCCGCGGATAGCGCTGCGGTCAGCCTGCCGGAGGACATGTACCTCCACCTCGGCGCTCCGACCGAGTGGTGGTGGAACATCGGAACGCTCCGGTCGGGAGACCGGGTGTTCGGCTTCGAGATCAACGCGGCCGGGTTCCCGGTCAATGGCTGGGCCTTCACGCAGGTCATGCTCACCGATGTGCAGAACGGCAAGCACTACCAGTCGACCACCGTTTACCTCCCCCCGAAGTCCTGGGACCCGCAACATTGGGCCGAGTCGGACCCGACGAAGGACTGGTTCGCCCGCCTCGGTGACCCGGCGAGCCAGCTCGGCGGCATCGTCGTCACCGACCCCGGGAGCGGGTACACGAGCGCGCCGACGGTGACGATCGGCGATGGCGGGACCGGCGCCTCCGCGATCGCGACCCTGGGCACGGACGGCGGGGTGGGTGTCGTCCTGGTGAGTGATCCAGGCACGGGCTATACCTCGGTGCCCGAGATCACGATCAGCGGCGACGGGACCGGCGCGAAGGCCGTTGCCTATCCCTCGTACGTCTCGATGTCGGCGCAGGGGGACGACCCGACGCAGGGGCTGCACATCGAGGCGCTCATGGCGGATGAGGCCACGTTGACGCCGGTGCAGTTCGACCTGACGGAGTCGCAGCAGGGCAGCCCGTTCGTCGTGTGGGGCAGCGGCGTGAACTCGACGGATCATGCGCTCGATCTGCAACACAAGAACTACTACTACTCGCTCACCCACCTGCAGACGACGGGCACGATCACGCTCGACGGAGAGAAGATCCCCGTCACCGGCGAGACGTGGATGGACCATGAGTACGGTGCGTTCGGCGACTCGGCGAACCCGGTCAAGTGGAACCTCACCGACCAGCAGCTCGACAACGGCTGGACGCTGTCGAACTACTTCCTCTCGAAGGCTGGCGAGGATCCGCCCACGGATGTCGCGGTTCCGTCGTACTCGACGTTGCAGAGCCCAGACGGGCAGATGTATTACGTCGCGAGCACGATGACGCCGCTCGCGCCGACGTGGAAGAGCCCGGTCACTGGGGAGACCTATTACACGAGCGTCCGGGTGCAGATCCCGCTCTTCGACGTGGACTTCACCGTGACGGCGCCGATCGGTGATCAGGAGTTCCCGACGCAGGGCGCTCCCGTGTACGAGGGCATCGGCTCGGTGGACGGCACGTTCCAGGGCGAGCCCGTCACAGGCGACGGCTGGATCGAACAGGCGCACTGAATCGAACAGGCGCGCCCTGTTGAGCGAGGCTGCTAGCGGAGCATGCCGAACCAGGGTCCCCACAGCGCCAGGCCGGACACCGTGAGCCACACCATGGTGGCCATCGGCACGAGCGCGAGGTAGCCGAGGACGAACGCGGTGATCGAGAGACCGCGCCCCGAGCCGCTGAGCCGACGGGCCCTGGCGAACCCGATGTGCCCGAGCACGATCGCGAGCACCACGACGACCAACCAGAGCGCGGGCGCGGCGATGAGGATGCCCTGGATCACCGCGAACACCATCGCGTCCGGAAGCGCCTTTCCCAGCAGAAAGGTTGCGCCGCCCGCGATTGCCAGCAGCCCGAATACGAACGCAGTGACCGCGGCGCGGTTGCGCCGCTCGCTGCTCGGCGCGATTACCTCGATAGTCGTCATACGGGCACAATACCGGTCGGCGCCGCTGTTGAACGTCCGACCCGGGATCACGAATCCGTCGGACCGCTCGTCAGGGTGCCACGAATGAGTTGAGAGACCCAGTAATCTACGGATATCCAAACGGCTGTACGTCTGCGACAAGCAGCAACACCCACAGGGAATTGAGAATGCGCGGGTGCCGCATCCGCAGCTGGCTTACACGTGTTCACCGATGACGGAGTGACGAATCACGATGGCTGGGACGAAGCGCTCGAGTCGTTCACTCGAAAGCGGGCGCCACAAGCGGGCCGCGTTCAGCGCACCGCACGAACCTGGGGCAACATCACGCATGCCGATGGACTCGAGCGGGTGTTTCGTGACGAGCTCCTGGCTCGCCGCGACCCGGACGACTTTCGCTACATCGACTGGCTCTACGGCGATCACGCTGATTGACCGATACGGCGAGAAAGTTCAGCTCATGATGACTGCGAGAGTGCGGCTCGCCTCGGTGGCCGCTGACTCGAGCGCCTCGATGAGCTCTGGCCGGGCGCTCTCGGGCAAACGTCGCTCGATGGCGACAATGCTCAGTGCAGCGACGACCGTCCCGGACTCGTCGAAGATGGGTGCCGCGATACCGAGAGCGTCAGCATCCACTTCGCCGTATGAAATGGCATAGCCCTGGGTCCGTATTTGAGCGAGCCGCTCGATGAGTAGATCGACGTCGGTCAGCGTGTTGGGGCTGAATTTGCGAAGTTCGCGGCTGGTCAGCAGTGAGCGCGCTTCGTCTTCTGGAAGCCACGCGAGCAAGACCAGGGCAGACGCTCCCGCGTTGATGTCTAGCGTCGTGCCGCGCTCATAAGACAGTCGAATATATTGCCCCGTCGACTCCTCACGCTCAACGCAAACGATGATGTCTCCGACGCGACGGGTCAACAACACGGTTTGGTGGAATCGTTGCGTGAGCTTTTTCATCAGCGGGAGGATCGCGCCGGAGAACCCATATCCTTTTCGGGTAAGCCGGGCGAGGGCAAGGACTTGTAAGCCGAGTCGAAATCCTCCGCCGGGCGCCTCCTCAAGGAAGGCACTGGTCACCAGCGACTGTAGGTAGCGATACGCCGTAGATCTGGCGACGCCCAGTGTGGAGGCAACCTCCGTCGCGGACACCCTGAGGTGCTCATCAGAGAACAATCCCAGGATCGTGGTCTTTAAGGTCGCTCATGAGCGAGAGGAAATCGATGGCTGCGGAGATTTCATCCTTGTCGTGCACATTCGCCGGATCAACAAGGTAGCCAAGCGCCTCTTCGTATCCGAACAGCAGGTTGGGAACGCGTGAGATCCATTTGAATCCAGTCAAGGTCTCCACATATGGTCGTGGTTACCGCCAGCCACAATCCAGCCACAATCCAGCCCAAGTATGCGGCGAGTCCAGCGGCCGTCTGGCCTACGACGACTCGGTTCATGCGGGTGGGCCCGGCTCCGAGCGCTCCCCGGAGGCGTGCGGTGCCGAATTCGAGTCGCCCGTTGAAACGCTCAGCGAGGTTGCCGAGTGCGCGCGGGTCGGTGTTGTGCTCGACGCGAACAATCATTTCGGCGAGCTCTATCCTGGTTTCGAGGTTGGGATCCGGATCGAACCAGCTCCTCGCCGATTGGAGCAATTGTTCCCGGTCGTGCGGGATTGTCACGAGTCCGCGTCCGAAATGCGAGTCACGATCTGGGCCAGCAGCGGCCCCAGCCGAGCCTCAGCGGTTTTGCCCGCGTCGATGAGTTCCTCGTGGTTGAGTGGCGATTCCTGAATTCCCGCAGCTAGGTTTGTGATCAGCGAGATGCCGAACACCTCAAGCCCCGCCTGACGTGCCGCAATCGCTTCAAGGGCCGTGGACATTCCGACGATGTCACCGCCCAGCGCGCGCACCATTCGAACCTCGGCCGGCGTCTCGTAATGAGGGCCGGCCAGCTGGGCATAAACTCCGTCATCGAGCGTTGCGTCCACCTCTCGCGCGAGCTCGCAAAAGCGCGCTGTAGAGGTCAGTCAAGTCGACAAAGGTTGGACCAATGATAGGTGACTGGCCGAACAGCCTCACGTCGGCGACGCGGCCCGGCCCGCGTTGGGAGAAGAAGCCCACGGTGCTTTTTCCGGCGGGCACGGGGGTGCTGGAGGCGACCGCGACACGCTCGCTTAGCATGTGGTGCTCGAAGTGGAGGAAATTATCCCTGACGAACAGCACATAGCCGCCGTATCCGGCACGGGATGCGAGCAGGACTCCGTTCTCGGTGCCGGTGCGAGTCAGTCGCGCGCTCACGCGCATCGTCCGGTTGGTTCCGGTGAGCCGGGTTGTGAAGCTGAGGTGGCTTTGGCCGGGGCGAAGCACGATCTTCCGCATCAGGGCTCGCGCACTTCCGCCGCGTGCTTCGAGCAGCTCCTTCAAGGATCGATCGTCAAGAGGGAGCACACTGTTCTTCGCCGCCTCGTCCCACCAGAGTTCTGTCAACGCTTTGAGCTTGTCAGGCTGCTCATCCGCGATGTCGGTGGTTTCGGCAAAGTCCCGCTCGAGGTCGTAGAGGCGCCACTGGTCCTGGTCATAGGGGGTGCCCTTTTGGTGTTGCGTGACGGCGCGCCACCCGTTGTGCCAGATTCCTCGATGCCCGAGCATCTCGAAGTACTGGGTCTGTCGTGCCGGCGGCGCGGCGTCGTCGGCGATCATGGTGTGCATCGATGCGCCATCCAGCGCGGCGATGATGTCGAAGCGATCGTCGTCTTCCCGGTCGAGGGCCGTGTCCACGAAGGTGGCAGCGAGATCGATGACGTGTGCGAACTGGGAGCGCACCTCACCGGCCGGCGCGACTCCCGGCCAGTGCACGATGAGGGGAGATCGCGTCCCGCCGAGGTCGACGTATTGCTTGTAGCGCCGGAATGGAGTGTTGCCAGCCATCGCCCAGCCGGTCGCATAGTGCGTCGGGTGCGTGTGATCGCCGATAAAGGGGAGACCGGCTGTCTCGGAATCGGCGTCGAGAGCGAGGTTGTTGTACGGGCCGAGCACGTTCGTGGTACCGAAATCGCGGCCGTCGCCTGCCGCTCCGTTGTCGGACAACACGACGATCATTGTGTTGTCGAGTTGCCCGGTCTGCTCAAGCCAGGAGACCAGCCGCCCAAGCTGCGCGTCGGTGTGCTCCAAGAAGCCGACGAAGGCTTCCTGGCCACCAGCGGCAATGCTTCGTTCGTTCGACCTCGGATAGTTCCTCCCACTGCGGCACATTCTCGTCGCGCTCGGTGAGCTCGGTCCCTTCGGGCATCACGCCAGGTTCGAGCTGACGGACGAGGCGCTCCTCGCGTAGTTGGTCCCAGCCGGCATCGTAACGACCTCGATATCGTTCGATCCACTCGGCAGGTGCTTGGAACGGTGCGTGAGTGGCCCCGAACGCGAGCTGCTACCGCTCGTCGAAGGCAGCGGTCAACGCGCTCACCGTTCTGTACTCGCAGACGCTCGCTGCCGACCTCATCAAAGTGAATGCCCTGGCTCCAGGGCGCCGGGCCACCAATCTCACCCCGGCCGTGCGAGCAACGATACCGGAGCAGCTCGCGGCGATGAACGCCGGCGACCCGGCGGAGGCTGCGGTCGAGGCCGTGCGGCTGGCAACGCTGCCGGACGACGGGTCGACCGGCTCGTTCATTTCGTGGGATGGCACCGTTGTTCCGTGGTGACGTCGGTGCCCGCGGTTGAGACCGGACGTCTGGTTGACGTTTCGGCGCAGCCCCGCATTCTTGAAGCGGGCGAGGGAATGAGCGGTATTTCCGTTCCCTCGCTGCCGTGATGGGGTGCGGCGATTACCGGGTGCGCGCCCGACGCCGCATGGTTTCCTCGCGATGGCGAGGTTGGCGTCCTTGGCGTAGATTAGGTGCATGAGCACCAACATCGAGCTTTCTGTTAGCCAAGCGCGCGATCACTTTTCCGATGCCGTGAATCGAGCTGCGTACGGTGGCGAGATCACGTACGTGACTCGTGGGCGGGGTCAGAAGCGGGCCGCGGCGATCGTGCCAGCTGAACTCGTTGACCGCTACGAGGCGATGATTGACAGCGAGGATGGTCGCGTCGCGTTGGAGCGACTGGCCGATCTCGACGCCGGACGCACCACGGCAGTCTCCGCAGATGAGGTGGCCCGGAAGCTCGGGCTGTGAGTGCGGCTGGCCCGTTTGCTGTCGAATATGATCCAAGGGCGCTCAAGGAGTTGGCCGAGCTCGACAAGCCAGTTGCTCGCCGCATTGTAAAAGTCGTTAGTGCTCTGAGCGACGACCCGCGACCGAGTGGCACCCGCCCACTCGTCGGCTACCCAAACCTGTGGCGTATTCGCGTAGGTGAGTACCGGGTCATTTCAAAGACGCCGAACTCGTGGTCCTGACTTTTACGGGTAGCGCACCGGAGCAGCCTCTAGAAAGATTGGTGACTCTACATTCAGAAGTCATGCGTGGCTGAAATGGGCAGCCTGCCCTCCCCCTCGCTACGGCGATGTGTTGCGGCGATTATCGGGTGTGTGCCCGGCGTCACAACAGTGTGACCGGTGGCACTGCGAAGTGGAGGGCGGCGTCAACTCGTGGGGCGTGAGCCGCGGCACGTTGCGCCGGGCGTTGACGACGCTTATTCGGGAAGGCCTGCTGAAGCAGGTGCAGGGGCGGGGCACGTTTGTGACGTCGACGCTGATTGAGCCGGCGATCGCGCAAAAGCTGAGCACGTTGTCTGAGGATTTCGCGAGCCAGGGGGTGGCGGTTGAGACGCGGGTGCTGTCGGCGGAGCTGATTGAGGCGCCGCTGTTCAACTATGTGCGTACTGATCTGACGCCGGGGATTGAGAAGATCGATTTCGGGCTCAACAGCCTGTTCGGCACGCTGGAGGATCGGTACCAGTTGAAGATCGCTTCAGGGCGGCGTACGTTCACCGCTGAGGAGGCGTCTTCTGAGGTCGCGGCCGAGCTTGGTGTGGCGGTGGGGTCGCCGGTGCAGTACCTGGAGCAGGTGACGTATCTCGACGATGGTCGTCCGATCGAGTACTCCGACGTCTGGATCAACAGCAAGATGCTGCGCGTGACGTCGATGCTGGCGCGGCGCTGACGCGCTCGGCATCATCTCCGCTGCTTGAACCTGTCGAATCCAATACGGGACCTTGAGCCTTCGACTGGCTCGGGACGGCGCAGGCTTGACCGATGACCCTTCGCGCCCCCCGGCTCGACCGGCCAATGCCGCGGTGTCTCGACGTGCTCGACACCGACGACTCATAGCGCGGACTTGACATTCCGCAGCCTCTTCCCAGAGACTAAGTTCAGATGGTCAGACCATCTGGCTGTAACACCTCACGAAGGAGTGACTCCGTTCCATGAATCTCTACTCACTAATGAAGAAGCGGGCGGAAGCGTCCGGCCCGATCCGTGTGGGCGTTATCGGCGCGGGAAAGTTTGCGTCGATGTTCCTCACCCAGGCAGTGAGCAGCGAGTACATTCACGTTGTGGGCGTTGCCGACATCGACGTGCCCAAGGCTCGGAACGCCCTCCAGCGAACGGGATGGCCGGTGGAGCGTTACAGCGCTTCGTCCTTCGATGAGGCGCTGAGTACTGGTTCCACATTCGTAACGGCGAGCGCAGACGATCTGATCGGCGTACCTCAGATCGAGGTGATCCTCGAAGTGACCGGTAATCCTCTCATCGGTGCCTACCATGCCCACAATGCCATCGATCACGGTAAGCACGTCGTCATGGTCAACGTCGAAGCAGATTGCATGGTTGGGCCTGTGCTTGCCAAGCGCGCGCAGGCTGCCGGCCTGGTCTATTCCATGGCCTACGGAGACCAACCCGCTCTGATCTCGGAACTTGTCGACTGGTGCCGTGTCGTCGGATTCGATGTGGTGTCCGCAGGCAAAGGCACGAAGTATCTCCCCGAGTACAACTACTCGACCCCGGATACCGTGTGGGACTATTACGGTTTTACCAGCGAACAGCTTGAGACCGGCGACTTCAACCCCAAGATGTTCAACTCCTTCCTCGACGGCACAAAGTCAGCCATCGAGATGGCTGCGGTGGCGAATGGAACGGGCCTCATCCCACAGGATGAAGGTCTTCTGTTTCCCCCTGCAGGAGTCGACGATCTGCCGCAGGTCTACCGAGAGTCCGCACTCGGAGGTTCCCTGACCCGGCGGGGCACGGTCGAGATCGCCTCAAGCCTGCATCGTGACGGCTCACAGGTCAGCCGTGACCTTCGCTGGGGGGTCTTCGTCACGTTCGAGGCACGAACGGAATACGCGCGCCAGTGTTTCGCCGAATATGGAGTACTCACCGACGAGACCGGTCGCTACGGATCACTGTATCGCCCGTACCACATGATCGGACTCGAGCTGGGAATCAGCATCGCCTCCGCGGTGCTGAGGGGTGAGCCGACGGGCTCTCCGACAGGTTTCCGCGGGGATGTCGTGACAACGGCGAAAAAGGATCTCCGAGCAGGCGACACGCTCGACGGCGAGGGCGGCTACACCGTCTTCGGGAAGCTCGCTCCAGCTCACATCTCCCTGGAGAGAAACGCGCTTCCCCTCGGACTTGCTCATGGTGCGAAGCTCA
Source organism: Glaciibacter superstes DSM 21135 (assembly GCF_000421145.1). Taxonomy (GTDB): domain Bacteria; phylum Actinomycetota; class Actinomycetes; order Actinomycetales; family Microbacteriaceae; genus Cryobacterium; species Cryobacterium superstes. Next base: position 12,787 of record NZ_ATWH01000005.1, read on the forward strand.
CCAGGGACGTTGCGAAGGATCACACTGTGTCGTGGGCCGATGTGGTAATCGACGAAAACGAACTTGCCGTCCAGCTTCGCCGGGAGATGGAAATCGCATTTGCCGCCGACGTTGTCGGCGCGTGACACAGTGACCACTCGTATCCTGATTCGACCCACCTATGACGCAACTGAAGGGACACAACGACATGCCGTCACCTGAGGAATGGCAACCCGTCCAGCGGCTGCGCACTTACGAGCAAGTCATGGCGCAGATCGAAGAACGGATCCTCGACGGCCGTCTCAAGGCAGGCGATCATTTGCCGAGCGAACGGGATCTCGCGGTCCTGCTCGGGGTTTCGCGTCCGTCGTTGCGTGAATCGCTCCGCGTTCTTGAGGCCCTTGGCGTCGTCGACATCCGGCGAGGGGGTGGCGCAGATGGGGGCGCAGTACTGCTGGCGAAGGCCGGTCCCGGCTTCGTCAACCTGCTCAAACTACAAATCGCGCTCGGTCACTTCAGTCAGACTGACCTGCTCGAAACGCGCATCGCGCTCGAGTCCTGGTCCTGTTCAGAGGCGGCTTCTCGCTCAACCGAGGTGGACATCAAAGACCTCGCGAGCATCCTTGATCAAATGGACGATCCACAGATCGAGACATACGAATTCAATCGGCTCGATACTGCGTTCCATGTGCGCATCGCGGAGTCGACGGAAAATATGCTCACGTCTCATCTCATGCAGTCGCTCCGTATCGCCATCAACCGGCAAATGATCGAGGCATATGCACGTCTGTCCGATTGGCGGGCCACGGCGCGTGAGGTTCGACAGGAGCATCGAGCGATTCTCGATGCGATCTCGAACCGAGACTCCGCGGAGGCGGTGCGACTGGTGACGTCACACATCCACAGCTTCTATCAGCTCGGCAACGTGGGAGGACTCGTCCAGCCCGTTTAGTGGCCCTCGGCAACTCTTCTACAAAAACGCACACCATCCCCGGTGAAGCGGTCGTTCGGCGATGCCCGACGATCGCCACCGACCGACCTTGAAAGGTAGATCAGTGAAAACGGTCGTACTCGACGATGATCCGACAGGCACCCAGTCCGCCTCTGATGTGACGGTCCTGCTCGCCAGCGACGCCGACATGATCACAGATGTCCTGCGCACCGAGAACAGCGTCTATATCCAAACGAACAGCAGGTCGCTGGACACGGCGAGTGCCGTTCAGCTTGCCGCGCGCATTCGGTCGGACGCGCTCGAGGCCGGGGACCGCCTGGGCGAAGACATTCGTTTTGTGCTGCGGGGCGATTCAACCCTCCGGGGCCACGTCTTCACCGAGACAGCGGTCTTCATGGACGACGAGTCCGTCGTCCTGTTTGTGCCGGCTTTTCCCGATGGCGGGCGAGTAACGCGTAACGGCATCCACCTGGTCACGGTGGCCGGCGTCGAGGTGCCCGCAGGCCAGACGGAATACGCGTCAGATCCAGTGTTCCCATTCACGAACTCCCGGTTGTCCGAGTTCGTAAAAGAAACGAGCAGCTACCGACCGGTCGAAGTAGGAATTGACGTCGTGCGCTCCGGCGGTCTCGAAAACGTTCTCCTCGAGGCCCATGCCGGTTCCGTCGTACTCCCCGATGCGCACTCCAATGAGGACATTCGGGAGATCGCCCAGGCAACAGACCGGGCGCGGGCGCGGGGTGCTCGCATCGTGGTTCGTTCTGCGGCACCCCTCGCGGCGATGTTGGCTGGGGTCGAGAGCAGGGCTTTGCTCGGCACTCCGCTCGTGCCGACACCGCTGCCCACAGTGCTGGTCTGCGGGTCACACACCACCGGTGCAACGGCGCAGCTCGCCCAGCTCGTCCCCGGTTGGGGCCGGATCAACGTAATCGACACGGCCGAAGCGCTGCTCGCGACGGAGGCCGCCGCCGATACGACCACCACACTCGTGACGAGCGACATCACCGAATACGGACTGGCGATCCTGGCGACTGAGAGAAATCGCCGCCAATCCGACAACACACTGCGGCATGGCGAATTGGTGATGAAGTCCCTGATCGCTGTCGTGGAGAGTGTTCGGTCACAAGTCGGCGTGGTGATCGCCAAGGGCGGGATCACGTCGGCCGAGGTGGCCAGGCAGAGCCTCGGTGCGCGGTCAGGGAGGGTACTCGGGCAGATACTGCCCGGCGTGTCCGTGTGGCGTCTCAACGCGGCCGATGGTCGGGAGATCCTCTTCATCATCGTCCCGGGCAACGTCGGCGGACCCGAGACTCTCTCGCTCGTGCTTCAGGCGACGGGACTGGAACAGAAAGGCAATCCAATGTCTTCACGTGACACCCGTGCGCTGTCGAACAGCAGAATGATGCACGGAGGATGGCGGAACCAAGCGGCCCTGACCGAAAGCGAACGGCGCACGTTCGATGCGCTCGTCGACACGTTGATCCCCCCGGAGGACGGCTGGCCGGCGTCGACCGCCCTCGGCATCTGCGACCTCGCGATGCGGTATATCGTGCCAGATGAAGAAGAGTTGAGCTTGTACCCACATCTTCGCGCGGCAGAGCTCCGCGAGATCCTCGATACGACTCTCGCTCCGCTCCTTGGCGACTCCGCGGAGAAACGTACCGACTTCCTCGCGTCGCTGGAACAGCGCGATCCCTCGCTCTTCTGCCTTCTGCGTGACTTTGTCTATTACGTCTACTACGGCCACGAGTCCGTCGTATCACTGATCTCTTCACGGTCGAGACACGGCGCCGACTTCCACGGCGCCCCGCAACCGCTCGGCTACGACAGCGCGCTGGAGACGTGGGGCGACAAACCGCTCACTCGTACAGGCGCGTTCTTCCGGACCGACGACGTCGTCAGGATCCGCAGCACCAGAAAGGAAACACACGATGTCCGCTGAGGAAGAGTATGACGTTCTGGTGATCGGATCCGGGATGGGCGGCGGAGCAATGGCGGCTCGGCTCTCGGATCACGGGCTCCGTGTCGTCTGTCTGGAACAGGGCTACTGGTTCGACTCAGGGAAGGACTACGCGCACGGGCTCAACACCTGGGAGCTCGAAAAGCTACGCGGATGGTCGTACAACCCGAACGATCGGCAGCTTCCCGAGGACTATCCGATCGGTGGTCGCATCAAACCCCACCTCTACAACGCCGTCGGAGGCAGTACGAACGCCTACGGCGGCCACTGGCCGCGCTACAAGCCGGTCGACTTCCGCAAGGGCACCGAGCATGGACTCGAAGGGACGATCGATTGGCCGATCAGCTATGAAGACCTGGCGCCGTTCTACGACATCAACGATGCGGAAATGGGAGTCTCCGGTGTGCCGGGCGACCCCGCATATCCGCCGCGACCCGGCGCACCTCGCGATCCGACGACGCGGCCGGGGAAGCTCGGCCTGAAACTGTCGCGGGGGTTCGATGCCCTCGGCTGGCACTGGTGGCCGTCAGACAACGCCATCATCACCACGGGGCGTGAGGGCAGGCTCCCGTGCAACGAATGTGGTGCCTGCCTCTCGGGGTGTCCTCGCGGTTCCCTCGGCGGTGTCCATGTTGCCTATTGGCCCAGGGCACTCCGTAACGGGGTTGACCTTCGCACCGGAGCACGGGTCGAGAAGATTGACGTCGAAAAGGGTCGCGCAACGGGTGCTGTCTATATCGACATCGCGACCGGACAGCGGCACCGGGTGAAAGCCAGAATGGTGGTCGTGGCGGCCAGCGGAATCGGCACCCCTCGCCTGCTCCTGATGTCGAGCCAGCGCGGATTCCCGGATGGGCTTGCCAACGGAAACGGTCTGGTCGGCCGCCACCTCATGCACCACAGTTATGCGAACTGCGATGTATGGTTCGACGAGCCGATCGAAGGTTACAAAGGATCATTCGGTGCTCCGTTCTACTCCCAGGAGTTCTACGACACCGACCCGGCGAACCCGTTCGTCAACGGGTTCACGATGCAGGTTGGACGGTCGTACGGCGCCGCATTCACGGCGACGGGTTCGCACACCAGGGAGCCCATCGCATGGGGTCCTGGCCATCGTCGTCGTTTTGACGAAGACTTCGGGAACCAGCTTCTGGTCTATGTGCTGGCTGAAGACCTTCCCGTGGCGTCAAACCGCGTCTTGCTGGATGACAGCATCACCGATTCATCAGGATTGCCCGGCGTGCGAGTGGAGTTCCAGGCGCACCGAAACGATATCGACCTGACGAACTACGGCGTGAGTCGTCTTGAAGAAGTCGCTGCGGCGGCCGGTGCGTCCCGGGTGCGCTCCACCGGGGCACAGGACCTGCAGCCGGGCTGGCATCTCATGGGCACAGCGAGAATGGGCAACACCCCGGAGGACTCCACCACCAACAAATGGAACCAGACCTGGGAGGTGCCGAACCTCTTTGTTGTTGACGGTTCTTCGCTCACGACAGGGGCGGCGGTCAATCCGACGCCGACAATCGGAGCCCTGGCCGTGCGGGCGGCCGAGTACATCGCCCAAAACGGGGGAGCGATCACCGCGCAGACGGTGACTCCGGCAAACGCGGATGCGCCAGAACTCGATCATCGAAAGGTCATAACCCATGTCTGAAACCACAGTTTCTCCCCTCCTGGTCGGCGGCGTGTGGGGGGACGGCAGCTCCGATAGTGTCCTCGAGGTCGAGAATCCGGCCACCGGCCGATCGGCCGGCCGGGTATCGGTTGCCAGCCCGGCCGATGTCGACAGAGCGGTCAACGCCGCGCTCGTAGCGCAGCCGCGATGGGCCAGGAGTACCGTGGGCGAACGAGCAGCGGTGTTGACGCGACTTGCCGAACTCCTGGAGCGGGACCGCGAGCGGCTCGCCCGGATCATCACCTCTGAGCTCGGCAAGCCGATCACAGAGGCCAGGGGAGAAGTGGGAGGAGCGATCGGCTTCTGCCGGTACTTCGCCGCCGCAATTGTGACGTCTTCTGGCGAGCTCCTCCCCTCCACGGGGCCGAACCGCGAGCTCTGGATACGACGAGAACCCGTTGGTGTGGTCGCCGGGATCATCCCGTGGAACTACCCGCTCGCGCTGGCCGCACGCAAGGTCGCCCCTGCGCTGGCCGCCGGAAACGCCATCATCCTGAAGCCCAGCGAACTGACTCCGCTCTCGGCGCTGGCGTTTGCCGAGTTGGTGCTCGAAGCGGGGGTGGACGAGGGGCTCTTGTCGGTGCTTCCTGGCTCAGGATCGATCCTCGGGCCGGCGCTCGTTGCCTCACCTGGGGTGTCACTCATCACGATGACCGGTAGCGTGCGTGCGGGGCGATCCATCCTCTCCAACGCAGCCGACCGAGTGCTTCCGGTGTCGCTCGAACTCGGTGGCAACGCCCCATTCATCGTGTTTGCCGATTCGAACGTCGAACAAGCTGTCGAAGCCGCTGTCGGAATGCGAATGATGAACAACGGGCAGGCGTGCGTATGCAACGAGCGCACCTACGTCGAGGAATCCGTCTTCGAGGAGTTCGTCGCCCTGGCGACTGAGCGGGTGTCCAGCCTTCGAGTCGGGGACCCGCTAGACGACCTGACGGAGATCGGACCGAAGGCATCCGCGGGCGAGCTCGCCAACGTCGAACGCATCGTCGGGGACTCACTTGCCGTCGGAGCGCGCGCCACAATTGGAGGGCGCCGGTTGACCAGTGATTCCTTCTCCGAGGGGCACTGGTTCGAGCCGACGGTGCTCGTCGACGCTCCGGCGTCGTCACCGGCGCTGAAGGAGGAGATCTTCGGACCGGTACTCTCCGTGACGGCGTTCTCCTCGGAGGAGCAGGTTGTCGGGTGGGCGAATGACACCGAATTCGGCCTGAGTTCCTACCTCTATACGCAGAACTTCTCTCGAGTCATGCGGATGAGTGCAGCCCTGGAATCCGGTGAGGTCTTCGTCAATCGGGCCGGCCCGGAAGAGGTGAACGGGTTCCACGGCGGCTGGGGCCTCAGCGGGCTGGGCGGGGACGACGGAAGCCACGGCCTCGAGCTGTACCAGCGAAAGAAGACCGTCTACGTCGAATGGCAGTGAGTTGCCGCCAGGTCGTAATGGCCGGAAACCGACCGGATTCCCGCGTTTCGTTTGACACGATCAACGACGCGTGTGATCATTATGTAACTCGATTCAAGGATGAATAGGTATGCAGAATGTTGCTTGAGAGCACCGAACAGGTTTCGCGCTGGCATGAGCGTCGAGCGGCATTTGCCGAACTCGATCCGTCCATGCGTGCGGAGGCGCTGCAACGGCAGGCGAACTCGATCCGCCGCGACATCGTGCGGATGATCTCCGCTGCGGGGCAGGGCCACATCGGTGGAGATTTCTCCGTGACGGATGTGCTCACAGTTCTCTTCAATGTTGTGCTCGACGTCGACCCGCACGAGCCACGCCGTGACGGGCGCGACATCTTCATCCTGAGCAAGGGCCACTGCGCGGCCGCGCTGTACGCCACGCTGGCAAGTGCCGGGTTCTTCTCGCCAAACGAGCTCGCGACGTTCATGAAACCTCTCTCCGACCTGAACGGTCACCCGGCAAACACCAAGGTGCCCGGGGTGGAGACCAGTACCGGTCCCCTCGGACACGGCCTGCCGGTCGCCGTCGGCGCCGCGCTCGGCTCACGGATCAAGGGCGCGCCTGCTCGCGTCGTGGTTGTCACGGGAGACGGCGAGATGCAGGAGGGAAGCAACTGGGAAGCCCTGATGTCCGCTTCCCACCTCGGGCTGGACAATCTCACCCTATTCATCGATCGGAATCGACTTCAGCAGGGTGCGCGGACCGAGGAGACGAATGCGCTCGACCCGCTCGACGAGAAGCTCGCAGCGTTCGGTCTTGAGGTCCGCGTGATCGACGGGCACGACTTCCGTCAGCTGGAAGCTGCGTTCGGGCCGTCCACCACTGGCAAGCCCGTTGCGATCGTCGCCAACACGATCAAGGGCAAGGGCGTCTCGTTCATCGAAGACCGCGTCGAATGGCACCACAAAGTACCGAGCACCGAACAGGTCGAAATGGCCCTGGAGGAACTGGCACAATGAGCACTCTTCTCGACACCGCACCAGTAGACAACCGGGTCGCCTTCGCTGAAGAGCTCATCGAGCTTGCCAGCCACGACGATCGAATCGTCGCCGTGTGCAACGACTCAGTCGGATCGAGCAATCTGGTTGCATTCCGGGAGCGTTTCCCGGACCGGCTGGTCAATGTCGGCATCGCGGAACAGAACATGGTCGGTGTCGGAGCAGGACTGGCGGCTGTCGGACTCATTCCCTTCGTCTGCGCGGCGGGACCGTTCCTCACCGGACGTGCACTTGAACAGATCAAGGCCGACGTCGCCTACAGCCAACAGAATGTCATCCTCTGTGGAATGAGCCCGGGTATGGCCTACGGCGAACTCGGACCGACGCACCACTCTGTTGAGGACTTCAGCTGGCTGCGTGCGCTGCCCGGGCTTGACATCGTGGTGCCGGCCGATGCGGCTCAAACACGCATCGCCCTTCGCCAGGCCGTGGCCGAACCACGCCCGACCTACATCCGAATCGGACGCCACAAGGTGCCGCCGGTGTCACCGGAGACCAATGTACTCGAGAGGGGCAGGTTCGCCCTTGCGCGAGAGGGCTCGGATGCGACGATCATCGCCGCCGGAACGGAAGTCTCGAAGGCGTTGGAAGCTGCCGAAATCCTCGCCGGTCGCGGCGTCAGCGTGCGCGTGCTGAATGCCGTCTACATCGCGCCGCTCGACCAGCAGGCCATCGCTGCTGCCGCCCGGGACACCCGCGCCATCGTCACCGCGGAGGAGGCCAACGTCGCCGGGGGACTCGGCGCTGCTGTAGCAGCGGTCGTCGCGGAACTCCCGAAGTCCCAGCGGGTTCCGATGCGCATTCTCGGCCTTCGCGACTTTGCTCCGACGGGGAGCACGGACTTCCTTCTCGACCATTTCGGCCTGAACGCGGCGGGACTGGTTCGTGCCGTCGAGGAGGTGCTGAACGGTGACTGAAACCACTGCGTCGACCGGGAAACCGGTCATCGTCGCCGTCGACCAGGGAACGAGCGCGACCAAGGTGATTGTGGTCGATTCTGACGGCGCGATCCTCAGCCGGGCATCCGTTCGCGTCTCCCGGGCGGATCCGGCACCCGGCTGGGTGCAGCAGGACGCCCTGGAGATCCGCGACAGTGTGATCAGTGCGGTCAACACGGCACTGGAAGGGCTCGCCGTCACCGTGGTCGGGCTTGGCCTCAGCAACCAGCGCGAGTCTGCTGTGATCTGGGATCGCGAAACGGGGCAGCCACTCGGTCCGCTTCTCGGCTGGCAGGATCGTCGGACGGCGGCCAAAGTCGCGCCGCTGGAAGAATCCGGGTGGGCGGCAAGAATTCGTGCCAAGACCGGTCTTCCGCTCGATCCGATGTTCTCCGCCCTCAAGTTCCAATGGCTGCTCGACCAGGTCGATGCAGACCGCAGTCTTTCCCGAGCTGGCAGGATCGCCATCGGTACCGTCGATGCATGGGTGATCTACACTCTCACCGGCGAGCATCGAATCGAGGTCGGCAACGCCAGCCGCACCCAGCTTCTCAACCTCGAAACGATCGACTGGGACCAGGAGCTTCTGGACCTGTTCCAGATTCCGCGTGAGTGCATGCCCCGGCTCGCTGCGTCGAATGAGCCGACGAGCGCAATCGCTGGTGTCAGCTCGCTGCCAGACGGATCGCGGTTCTACGGGGTACTCGGGGACTCCCACGCGGCCCTCTACGCACATGGTGTGCGCAGCCCCGGCCAGGTCAAAGCCACTTACGGGAGCGGCAGCTCCGTCATGGGGCTGATTGATCCCGACATTGCCGCTTCCCCGGGGACGGTGGAAGCAGGCGGGCTCGTCCGGACCATTGCCTGGGCGGAACCCGAACCCGTCTATGCCTTTGAAGGGACGATCCTCTCGACAGGTGCCACCCTGCTCTGGCTCGCCCAGGTACTCGGCATGGAACCGGCACAACTCAGCGCACTCGCAGAGTCTGTCGAAAACTCTCAAGGCGTTGACCTTGTTCCGGCCTTCGCCGGTCTCGGCGCCCCCTGGTGGGATGAGACGGCAGTGGCCGTCATCAGCGGGTTCGGGCTCGGTACCGGGCCGGCACAATTGGCACACGCGGCCTTCGAATCCGTGGCCCTCCAGACCGAAGATCTTTTCCGTGCCGCAGAGGCACGCCTCGGTACTCGCATTGAAACAGTGTTGACCGACGGTGGCCCAAGCCAGAACGACTGGCTGATGCAGCTGCAGGCCGACCTCAGCCGGCGTGAGGTGGTGCGAAGCAATGTCGCCGAACTGTCTGCAACCGGCGCCGCGCATCTCGCCGGTATTTCCAGCGGGCTGTGGACGGTGGAGCAGTGCGGGCGACTTCCTCGCGATCGCTCTCCGTTCTCCCCATCGGTCGATGAAAGTCTCGCCGAGGCACGATGTGCCAGGTGGCGAGCCGCCGTAGCACGCTCCCGATTCCACGCGCCATCCGAACCCGGGCCGGCGCAAACCGAACCACAGTCAAAGGAGCAATTATGACGCAGCCTGGCGCCTACTCCCCGATCTTCACCGGACATTTCGCCGGCAAGACGGCAATCGTCACCGGCGCATCCAGGGGGATGGGACGCAGCATCGCCGCAGCCTTCGCCGACGCTGGTGCGGCCGTATTGCTCGTCGACCGGGACAGCACGGTTGAGGAAACCACGGCCGAACTTGCCGCTGCCGGGATGAACGTTCGAAGCGCGATCGCCGACGTGACGGACGAGGGCCAGGTCGCGAATGCGATCGCCGACGCGGGCGAGGAGTGGGGGCGAATCGACATCGTCGTGAACAATGCCGGCGTCATCAGCGTCGAGTATCTCGACAAGCTCTCCACTGCTGAGTTCAAACGGATCCTCGACGTCAACACCGTCGCCCCGTTCGTGATCGCGAGGGAGGCGGCTCCCTGGTTGCGCAAGAGCGCAAGCGGCGTAATCCTGAACGCAGCCAGTGCCCAGGCGAGGCACGGTTTCATCTACACACCGCACTACGCCGCAAGCAAGTTCGGAGTTATGGGGCTCACCCAGTCCCTGGCCAAGGAATTCGCGCCGGACAACGTTCGCGTGAACGCATACTGCCCGGGGATCGTCAAGACGGACATGTGGGGATACCTCGACGGTGCGTGGGCGGAACGCTTCGGCGGATATGCGCCCGGCGAACTGATCCAGGAGTGGATCGACAACATTCCGTTGAAGAGGCCGGCAACCGAAACGGATGTCGCGAACCTGGTGCTCTTCCTCGCCTCCGATGCCGCGTCGTACATCACGGGGCAGGCGATCAACATCGACGGCGGAATGGAGATGAACTGACGATGACAAGCGTCCTCAGGCCAACAAACTCACAGAACAGGGAAGAATCATGACGAGTGTTCAAACCCATTCTGCTCCCAGCCCGGTGTCGTCGCCGGAGCGAGCAACGAACGGTTCCACCGTCCGAGCGGTTGCCTCGCGTCTACTTTCGGGAGCAGGCGGACCCTTCATTGGGCTGGTCGTGCTGTTCGTCGTGCTCTCGATTCTGGCACCGAACTTCCTCACCGCCCGCAACCTCATCAACGTCGTCGACCAGGTGACGGTGCTGGGCATCCTGGCACTAGGGGCAACCGCCGTCATCATTACCGGTGGTATCGACCTGTCGGTCGGGGCCATTCTTGCCCTCTCCACCATGGTGCTCGGATGGCTGTCCCATCAAGGAGGAATGCCGCTCTGGGTCGCTATGATCGCCTGCGTCGCTGTGGGCGGGCTGGCGGGTGCCGTGAACGGGCTGGGAGTGACTCTCGCCAAGCTGCCACCGTTCATTGCGACGCTGGCAATGATGTCGATCGCCCGCGGACTGGCCAACCTCATCACGGACGGTCAGCAGATCACCGGGTATCCCGAGTGGTTCTACCTGCTGTCGTCGGAGAGGTATCTCGGATTCCTTTCGATCACGACCATAGGGCTTGTCTTGCTCTACGTCATCGGTTGGGCGGTACTCAAATACCGGGCTGGCGGCCGTGCCGTGTATGCGGTCGGCGGGAGCCCGGAGGTCGCCAGACTCGCCGGCATTCGCGTGAAGTCGGTGACCATGTGGGTCTACGTCTTCGCCGGCGCCGTCGCGGGCCTCGCCGCCATTGTCATGGCCAGTCGACTCGATTCGTCGCAGCCGAGTGCCGGCACCGGAATCGAACTCAACGTGATCGCTGCGGTCGTCATCGGGGGCGCGTCACTCGTGGGCGGTGTCGGTCGAGTAACCGGGACGATCGTCGGAGTCCTGATCATCGGCGTTCTGAACAACGGTCTCAACCTGCTCGGAGTCTCGCCGTTCCTCCAGCAGATCACCATCGGCGTTGTGATCGCCGTTGCGGTCTCCATGGACGTTCTCCGCCGTCGCCAGTCCTGACGCGGACGAACCACGGGCCCACCGGCCCGGTTCTCTCAACACCAAGAAATGAACACCCACGAAGAAAGGAACAATCATGTTTCGTAAATACGGTAGAGGCATCGGGCGCATCGTTGCATTCGGTGCAGCAGCTGCCCTGGTAACGACCCTTGGGGCGTGTAGCGCGCAGGCCGGCGGTGATGGCGGCGGTGGCGGCGGTGCAGACGATGGCGAGATCACGATCGGTCTCGCGGTGCCGAACCAGCAGTCGCCATTCTTTGTCGCCATCCGGCAGTCGGCGGAGGCAGAGGCTAAAGCGCAAGGCGTCAAGATGGTTTTCGCTGACGCTAAGGGCGATTCCGACGCACAGGTCAATCAGGTCCAGGACTTCATCACGCAGGGTGTGGACGCAATCATCTACATTCCTGCCGGTGCCACCGCCGCAACAGTGCCGGTGCGTGCTGCCGGTGAGGCAGGCATACCTGTGGTCACAGTGGACCGCAACCCCGACGGCGCACCAGGAGCAACCTTCATTGCGAGCGACAGTGTCGGCGGAGCAGAGGCGCTCGGCGAATGGGTCGTCGAGCAGACCGGCGGTGAGGGAAACCTCGGGATCATCCAGGGTCAGATCGGTACGACCCCGGAGGAAGCGCGCGACGAGGGATTCACCAAGGCACTAGAGGGCTCGAACATCGTTGAGGTCGCTCGTCAGGCATCCGAGGCATGGCTTCAGGACGAAGGTTACGACATCGCAACCGACATGCTGCAGGCGCACCCGGAGATCAACGTGATCTTCGGACGGGCGGACGGTCTCGCCCTCGGTGCCGCGCAAGCGGCTCGCAACGCCGGCCTGGACGACATTCTGGTGGTCGGATTCGACGGTGACCCTTCCGGAATTCAGGCAGTGGTCGACGGTCAGCTTGGCGCAACGATCGTGCAGCAGACGACCCTGATGGGCAAGCTCGCCGTCGAGTCAGCGTTGAAGCTGATCGAAGGCGAAGAACTGCCGGCAGAGCAGTTGCAGGAAGGAATCCTTGCGACCAAGGAAAATGCCGCAGAGTTCCTCGAAGTACACCCGTAACAATTCACGTCCCGGGGCGGGTGCGCGCGCTCGTCCCGGGACCCCCACCTCGGATGTTCTACAAATCGGAGCCGACCATGGTTGTTGACGCACCTGCCCCTCATCTCGTTCTCAAGGGAATGTCCAAGACGTACCCGGGAACGATAGCCCTGAACAACGTCGACCTCGCACTGCGTCCAGGGGAGGTGGTTGCGCTCCTTGGTGAGAACGGCGCTGGTAAGTCGACCTTGTCGAGCATCATTGCCGGAGTGACGCAGCCGTCTGAAGGCAGCATGTACTGGCGAGGCGAACCGTACGCTCCGTCCAATCCTCGCGAAGCTATCGAGTCCGGTATCGGATTGATCCACCAGGAGATGCGGCTGCTGCCGGATCTCAGCGTGGCAGAGAACGTCCTGATCGGTCGCTGGCCCCGGCGTGCCGGATTCGTTGACGCTCGACAGATGCGTAAACAGGCAGAGGGCCACCTTCGTCGCCTTGGTTTCACCGGGCGTATGGACCAACCAGTCCGAGCGCTTAGTGTCGCGGGCCAGCAGCAGGTGGAGATAGCCAAGGCGCTCACATTGAACGCTTCACTACTCATCCTTGACGAACCCACTGCTGCACTTGGTGCGGCCGAGACCGACGCACTCTTCGAACGCGTCGCTGAGCTCAAGGCGGACGGCGTCAGCTTCATCTACGTCAGCCACCGGCTGTCCGAGATTGGCAGGGTCGCCGATCGCATCGTGGTTCTGCGCGATGGTGAGAAAATCGCGGAGCACCGCTCCGGGGACGTTCCGCCCGCTCAGCTTGTGCGGGAAATGGTCGGCCGGAGCGTCGATCGGCTGTTTCCTGATATTCCAGAGTCCATGGGCGACGAGGTAATCGCGGTCGAGAATCTGTCTGACAAGGACGGCCGGTTTGCCGACATCTCGTTCACGGTCCGGGCGGGAGAGATCTTCGGCATCGCTGGAATCGTAGGGGCCGGGCGCACGGAACTGGTCCGCTCCATCGCGGCACTTGAACCACGAAAGTCCGGAGAGGTCGTCGTCGCCGGATCCCCGGTCAAGGCCAATCGTCCTCGTGATGCGATGCGCGCGGGAATCGTACTCATTCCAGAGGACCGCAAGCAGCAGGGCCTCATCGTCGAAGAGACCATAGAGAACAACCTCGCTCTACCGAACCTGCCGCTGCTGGGACGAGGTGGATGGGTCGGCTCCAAGGATGTCCGCAAGTTCGCCAAGGGTGTTTCCGAGCGATTCTCCATCAAAGGCAATGTCGCCAACGCGGTTTCATCACTCTCCGGAGGAAACCAGCAGAAGGTCGTTCTCGGCAAGTGGCTGGCCCTTGACCCCAGAGTGATCATTCTGGACGAACCGACACGGGGAATCGATGTTGGCGCGAGGGCTTCGATCTACGAGATCATCGCCGAACTTGCGGCGAAGGGAAACGCCATCATCCTGGTGAGCTCGGATCTCGAAGAGGTCCTGGGCCTCTCCCACCGGGTGATGGTTCTGGCCCAGGGCCAGAATAGGGGCATCCTCTCGCAGGAAGAAGCAACACCAGACCGGGTGATGCAATTGGCCGCTCACTGAGTGTGACTGGGCAATCATAGAGGCAGGCTCAGCGCGAGCCGGCGATGGCCCACGCCCTCGCCCCGAAATCGAAGGGTCCCAATAATGATCTCTGGTGGACAAGCCATGCCCGGCCGCGATTCACTCTCGCTGATCGTGCAAGCAGCCCGCTTGTATCACGAGCAGAATCTGCGCCAGCCGGCGATCGCTGCGCGGATGCACGTGTCGCAGTCCCGCGTATCGCGCTGGCTGAAAGAGGCCAGTGAGGCGGGGATCATCAGGACCATCGTGCTGGCGCCCGAGGGTGTGTATCCGGAGCTGGAAGACGCCGTGCGCGAGAAGTACGGGCTTCGGCACGTCATCGTCGTCGACGCCGAAGACGATGAGCAATCAATAATGTCCGCCCTGGGCGGGGTGGCCGCCGGCTACTTGGAAACGACGCTCACCGGAGACGCTCGGGTGGGGATCTCGTCCTGGTCTGAGACGCTGCTCTCGACAGTCAATGCCATGCTTCCGTCCCCGCGCAAACGAGCAGAACACATCGTGCAGGTGATGGGCGGAATCGGCCGCCCTGAAGTGCAGATCAAAGCCACACAACTCACCGATCGACTCGCCAGGATGACGGGTGCGGAACCCATGTTTCTTCCGACACCGGGCCTGGTGTCCACTGTGTCTGCCCGAGATGCGCTTTTCGACGATCCAATCGTTGCCGACACCGCATCGGAGTGGAGGCGACTCACCGTCGCATTGTTCGGGATCGGGAGCGTGACGCCGTCGCCCCTGCTCAGGGTCTCCGGTAACTCCATCTCAGAAGAGGAGATGGCGAGCCTCCGCGAGCTTGGTGCAGTAGGGGATGTGGCCATGAGATTCTTCGATGCCGACGGCCAACTCGTGCAGTCCGAACTGAACTCTCGGGTAGTCGGGATCGGGGTCGAAGAGCTCAGGGCGATTCCTCGCCGAGTCGGCATCGCCGGGGGCGCTCGAAAGCTGGAAGCCATCCGCGGTGCTGTCCGCGGCGGATGGATCGACGTTCTCATCACCGATGTACGCACAGCCAACGGCCTCGTCGACGGCGGGCCGCCTCACAAATAGCAGGGAAGCACATGACATCTTTCAACTTTCGAATGGATGGTGGAGTGGCCATCATCACCGGCGCCGGATCAGGCATCGGCCAGGCAATCGCCGTCGGGATCGCGGAGTCAGGGGGAAAGGTCGGATTGTTCGACCTTCCTTCGTCGGACCTCGAGGGCACACTGCGAATGGTCGAAGCTGCCGGCTCAACGGGAATGATCGTGAGCGGTGATGTCACCCAGGCGGCCGAGCTGACGGATGCCGTAGACCGGATCGAGTCGATGTTCGGGCCGCTGACGCATGCGGTTAACTCGGCCGGTGTGGCGGATGCCGCTCCTGCAGAGGACATGTCGCAGGAACAGTGGCAGCGCATCTACGACATCGACGTCACTGGAGTGTTCCTGAGTTGCCAGGCCGAAGGTCGAGCCATGATTCGAGGTGGTGGCGGGGCCATCGTGAACATTGCCTCGATGTCGGGGACCATGGCTCACCGCGGATTGCAGCAGGTGCATTACAACAGCGCGAAGTCGGCGGTGAAGCATCTGTCGACGTCGCTCGCCGTCGAATGGGCACCGCACAATATTCGGGTGAACTCGTTGAGTCCCGGATACACGCTGACGGCCATGAACCGTCGGCCGGAGGTCGCTACGCAGGTGAGCGCATTCGCCGCGGAGACTCCGATGAATCGTTTGGCTGAGCCTGCGGAGATGGCGGGGCCGGCTGTGTTCCTGCTCTCGAGTGCAGCCAGTTACTGCACGGGGACTGATCTCCTGATAGATGGGGGCTATACATCCTGGTAGCGGGCAGGCCTTTTGCTGTGTAGAATAATGAATCAGGAATGAATAAGTATGCATTACCGCCTCGACGTTGTAGTCGGGGAGAGAGGACCATGTCGTGAACGCGACTCTGCCAATCGAGACGCTCCTGGAAATGCAGCGGCGCATGCTGCGAATCCGTCGGTTCGACGAACGAGCTTCAAAGATGGTCAAACGAGGCCAAATTCCAGGCACCGTCCACACCAGCATCGGGCAAGAGGCTCAGGTCGTGGGTTCGTGCATGGCCCTGGGTGAACAGGACTACATGTCCGGCAACCACCGGAGCCACGGGCATCCGATCGGAAAGGGCGCCCCACTCGGCCCGCTCATGGCCGAGCTGGTCGGAAAGGCCACCGGAGTGTGCAAAGGAAAGGGCGGTTCGCTCCACCTCGCCGACTTCGCCGTTGGCAGTCTCGGCGAGTCCGGCATCGTCGGCTCGTCCATTCCGATCGCGACCGGCGCTGCCCTCTCGGCCGAAGTCTTGGGCAATGGCCGGGTATCCCTGGCGTTCTTCGGGGACGGCGCTGCAAACCAGGGTTCTCTCTACGAGTCGATGAACATGGCAGGCGTCTGGAAGCTCCCGGTCATCTTCCTGTGTGAGAACAACCAGTATGCCTTGAGCACACCGGCGCACACCGTCACCTCGGGTGTGATCGCCGAGCGAGCCGCCGGCTTCGGCATGGAGGGGGTGCGGGTCGAAGACGGCCAGAGTGTTCTCGCTGTGTACGACGCGGTCTCGACCGCGGTCAGTCGTGCTCGAGAGGGTGGGGGGCCAACGCTGGTCGAAGTCATCACCTACCGCTACAACGAGCACTCAGAGGGACTGCGTCTGGGAACCGACTACCGCGACGCTGCGGAGAGATCCACGTGGCTGGACCGCGACCCGATTGTGCTCTTCCGTGACCACCTCGTTTCGCGCGGGGTCTCTGCTGACACGCTCGATGCCCTCGAAGCCGAAGTGCTCGCCGAAGTCGATCTCGCAGTGGCCTTCACCAACGACAGTCCGTACCCGGAGCCGTCGGCAGCGTTCGAGGATCTGTACACCGACGTGGAGGTGGCGGCATGAGCGTCATGACTTATCTCGGAGCCATCGGCGCTGCTCAGCGTGAGGCTATGGAAGCCGATGAGCGCGTCATCATCATGGGCGAAGACGTTGAGGCCAATGTTTATGGCACAACGGGCGGGGGAAAGTCCCGCAGCAGCGAAGGTGACTTTCTGCAGATGTTCGGCAAGAAGCGCATCAGGAACACTCCGATCTCGGAGGAGGGCATAGTCGGTGCCGCCGCAGGCGCGGCGATGACCGGCCTGCGACCGATTGTCGACCTTTCTTATTCCAGCTTCCTGTACATGGCCATGGACCAGTTCGTGAACCAGGTCGCGAAGAACCGCTACATGTTCGGTGGCCAGGCCTCGATGCCCGTGGTGTTCCGTTCGGCGATGTTCTATGGCCTGAATACCGGTGCGCACCACTCTGACCGTCCATACCCGATGTTTATGAACGTGCCCGGGCTGAAGATCATCGCACCGGCGTCTCCGTCCGATGCGAAGGGACTGCTGCGCGCTGCCATCGATTCCGATGACCCGGTGCTGACCTTTGAAGCTGTTCTCCTCTGGGGTCTGAAAGAGGAAGTGGACGACAACGAATACCGCATCCCGCTTGGCAAGGCGCGTACCGTGCGCGAGGGCACTGACGTGACGATCGTTGCAATCTCCGGTTCAGTGCCGGAGGCGATCCTGGCAGCGCAGGACCTCGAAGACGAAGGCGTATCCGTCGAGATCATCGACCCTCGTACCCTCGTGCCACTCGACACCAGGGCGATCCTCGAGTCCACCGCGAAGACCGGGCGCCTCGTGATCGCAGAGCCGGCGCACCGTACCTGCGGCGCAGCTGCCGAGATCTCGGCACTTGTCGCTGAAGAGATCTTTGACGCGCTGCGGGCACCCATCGTTCGTGTCACGGCGCCCGACATGCAGATTCCTTTCAGCCCGTCACTGGAGAAGCAGATGTATCCAACACGGGCAACTATCGGCGATGCAGTCCGGCGTGTGCTGGACAGTGCTCCGCAACGGCTCGCAGCGGAAATCTCCCGCTGAAAAACACCTCAGACGAAAAGGAACAAAGAACCATGCGCGTAGACGTACTGCTGCCCCAGTGGGGAATGGGAATGAGCGAAGGCACCGTTGTGGAATGGCTCAAAGCGATCGGCGACCACGTTGATGAAGATGAGCCGTTGGCGGAAATCGAAGCGGCGAAGGTCGAAGAGACCCTCGAATCACCCGCAAGCGGCACACTTGTCGAGATCCTCCTCAAAGAGGGCGATACGGCCGACGTGCGCACGGTGATCGCAATCATCGAAGAGGACTGACGTGTCAGATCTTGATGTCGCGGCTGGCGGAACGACCGTACCCCTGAAGGGAATCAGGCGAACAGCAGCCCGTCAAATGATCGCGGCGTGGGAGGCGCCGAGCTTCCAGCTTGCGGTGGAAGTCGACATGACGGCCGCGCTGGGCGTCAAGCAGGTTCTTAGCGGGGCGACGGTGACCGACCACATCATCCGGTCATGCGCTCTCGCGCTTGGGCGGCATCCGTCGGTCAATGCCTGGTACGGGGACATGTCGACCACAACGTTCGAGCGCGTCAACATCGGTATCGCCGTTGCCACAGAAGCGGGTCTGATGGTTCCTGTAATCCATGATCTCGCAGCTGCCGGACTGTCCGTCATCGCGGACAAGAGAAGAGATGTCGTCGAGCGCGCTCGTCTCGGGAAGCTGGGGATGCCGGATGTCACTGGCGGAACCTTCACCATCTCCAATCTGGGGATGCTCGGTATCGATCGCTTCAACGCGATACTCAATGTTCCGCAGGTCGCGATTCTTGCAGTCGGATCGACACGACCGCGTTACGTTTTGGCGGATGGCGAAGCGATGTGGCGCGAGACGGCAGAGTTCACATTGACCTGCGACCACCGCGCCGTGGACGGAGCCACCGGCGCGCGATTCTTGGGTGAGATCAAGAACCTCGTCGAGCAGGCGCCGCTCGCCGACTGACCTGCGGCGTATGGCCCCTCGCGTGAGCGAGCTGGAATCTCTCATGTTGACATCGGTGTGTGTCCGTCAAGCAGAGAGCGGGTGCTGCGCGTGCACGCGCGCGGGGTTCAGCTGACGCATCCGCACCGGCTGGATGCCGGTCTGCCGGCGGAAGATGGTGGAGAAGTACTGGCTCGACTGAAATCCGCACAGCTGCGCGATATCCGACACTCGCAGGTCCGTCTCCATCAGCAACTGCTTGCCCTTCTCAATGCGCAACGTCATGAGGTACTCCAGCGGAGACACATTCAACATCTGCCGGCAGTAATACACAAAGCGCGTTCTCCCGAGACCGCACTCCCGCGCCATATCGTCAATCGCCCACTGCTCCTGCACTCGCTCTGGCAACCGCTTCAAGAACAACTTCACCGTTCGCTCCGTCGACGACAGATACGGATCCAACACCGGATGCTGCTGCTCCAGCAGATCGCCCAGCTCAATGAACACCTGCGCCACACTCGTCGCCACCCGCGCCATCGGCTGGCTCACATCGGTGCGCAGCGTGCGCTGCATCTCACCCATCGCCGTCAGCAACGGCTTGCTCGCCCGCCACACCGGCCGCTCATTGTGACTCAGCAGCTCGGTCAACCGAGCGAGGTCCGACGCCGGAATCGGCAACCACGACGGCCACTCCCACTCCTGGTTCGGCCGGCGCACACCCACATCGAGAATGAACCAGGTCAACGTCGACGACGTCACCTCTGGCCGCCCCACCCGATGAAGCTGCCACGGCCGCGTGATGCTCAGGTAGCCGGCACTCAGATCGAAGTCCTCTGCCTCACACGAGAACGGCACACTCCCCGCCGTCACGCACGTGATCTCAATGCCCTCATTGCGATGCCAGTCGAGCCCCCACCCCTGGTCACTCGTGGCCTCCCACATGCCAACGCTCCGCAGCTGGGGGAGCACAGCCGGGTCCATCGGTTGCCCGGGATACGTTCCCCTGCCATACGCCCACAGCCCGACATCACCGTTGTCGCCGGCCGCTCGCAGCGGCGCACAGGTGTCGGCCACAAAGGTCTCACCGTTGCCGATGAACGTCGGCGGCGCCGTCAAATGCGCGAGCGGAGGCATCCGTTCGTGTTGGTCAACGTCTCTGTCGTTCATCAGCATTGATGTGCCTCCACCTGCAATGGTCTTGTGCCACCACCCTAGGGCGACCGGAGCACCGGGGGCAACGAATATGTTGTTCAAAAAACGCTATTGGCCGATTGTGAACGACAACGGGCGTCGGTTCTGCTTATCGTGACTGTACTCACAACGCCGGAACATCGGTCCACGACTCAAAGAAGAGGAGCCTGCATTGGCTATCAAAATCGGGTGCTTCGCCCTGGTTGACCCATTCTCCACACTCGAGCACCAACTCGACCGCGTTCGGGACTGGGGCTTCAAGTACGCCGACGTGACCGATACCGGCGACGGCGCGGTGCTCGGCAACCACTTCGGGTTCAGCGCGGTGGCCAGCCTCGACGCCAACCCCTTCGACCTGCAACGGATGTTTGCCGAGCGCGGCCTCACCATCACCTCCTACTGCGCGCACGCCGACCTGCTCGACCCGTCAGCGCCATGGCGCTACGGCACATCGCAGATCATCAAAGCCGTTCGGGCGGCCGGCGCGATCGGCGTCAAGCACGTCGTGACCACCGAAGGCGAACCGACCACCCCGTTCGGCCAGCAGCTGAGCCTGAACGACGCGGTGTTCCTGATCGCCGAGAAGCTTCACGAACCCCTGAAGGTCGCCGAAGACCACGGCGTCACCATCCTCCTGGAACCGCACGGACCGATCACCGGCTCCATCGACGGCACCAGCGCCCTGCTCGAGCGTCTCGATTCGCCGGCGCTCGGCCTCAACTTCGATTCAGGGAACAGCTGGCTGGCCGGCATGGACCCGGTCGAATATGTGAAAACCTTCGGCGAGAAGATTCAGCACGTGCACTGGAAAGACCTCGGCGCAGAGTGGGAAGAAAAACGAGGCACAATTTACGGATGCGGGATGTCACCGATCGCCGTCGGCACCGGTGTCATCGACATTGAAGGGGCATTCCGGGCGCTCGAAGCGGCCGGGTTCGACGGGTACTCCACACTCGAAGTCGGCGGAGATGACGCCGTGCTCGGCTCCGCCACCTACCTCGAGAGCCTCGGAGCCGTGCGGTGACCCAGCCTTCCGGTTCTACAGAACTCGCCATCGGCCAGGTCGGCCTCGGCGGCATCACCGTTGTGCACCGCGACGGGTACCGCATCTACGACCAACCGGTGGTGGCCGGGTTCGACCCGAGCGCCGAAGCCCGTGACCGATTTCTCGCGGACACGCCCGGGGCATCCTTTTACGAATCTCTCGACGACCTTATCGTCGACCCGCTGGTTGGTGTGATCGACCTCGCAACGCCGCACCACCGCAGCACCCGGCTGCCGCTGATCGAGCAGATCGCCGCGGCAGGCAAGCCCATTCTGGTGCAGAAGCCCCTCGCGTACTCCTACGCGGAGGCGGTGGAGATCGTGGAGGTGTTCGAGAAGTACGGCACCGTCGGCATGGTCAACCAGAACATGGCCTTCACCCCCGGTTCGCTTCGCCTGCTCGACGCCATCATGACCGACCGTGCGATCGGCGAACCCGCCTTCGCGCAGGTGACCGTGCAGTACGTGTTCGACACCGACTACCACCCGTGGTTCGGCAAAGACGACCGCTGGTGGACCGGCGCGCTCACCGTGCACCACTTCGGACTCTTGCAGTTGCTGTTCGGACCGCCGGAGACGGTGTACGCCGTCACCGGACACGACCCGGGCCAGCCCGGCGTCACGTCAGACGGATTCGGACACCTGCTCATGCGCTACCCGTCTGGGATGACCGTGGCCGTCACGTCGACTGGCACCTATTACGGAACCGACCCGGTGCCCCACGGCAACGAGAAGATCTGGATCCAGGGCGCAGACGGCATCGCCGACTGGCGCCCAGAGGGCGGGCTCGACCTCTCCCACCGCGGCGAGGCCGGCGAGTTCTCGCGCGAACGCATCACCTGGAACCCCAAGGAGAAATGGTTTCCGCACGCCTTCGGCCTCACCATGGCGCACTTTCGGGCGGCGCTCGCCGACGGTGCTCCGCCGCTCTGCTCGGTATCTGACAACCTCTACGTGATGGCCGTCATCGAGGCGGCATACCAGTCGAGTGAGAACAACCGAGTGGTGCCGCTCGCCGAGATCATGGGGGAGCGCTACGACCCCGACTACGGCACCGGCTGGTCGCACGGCTACTCAGACTGGGTCTCGGCAACACTGTCAGGAGTCGGCCGTGGCTGATCTCACGCTGCGGGAGACCGGCGATTCCGCCGCACAGATCGTGGGCGCCAACGGAGAGGCGCTCGCCGAGTACCGCTATGGCGAGGCGAAGAATCATCCGCATTTTGCGGCGATCCGGCCGCTGAACCACGCCGGAGTCATCAGCAACACGGCCCCGTGGGACCACCGGTGGCACCATGGCCTCTGGTGGTCGTGGAAATTCATCAACGACGTGCTCTATTGGGAAGACCACGAAGGATACGGCGGCAACCGCATCGGGCTCGGCCGCTCGCACGTGACGTCGCATGCCACTGATGTTGTCGGCGCTGGCGTCGGCGTGCTCATCAGCGAGACGCTGGAGTGGCGACCAGACTCCGAGACCGCATCGGTGCTCACCGAAGAACGAACGATGCGCATTCACACGGATGTCGCGCCGGCGTCGGCTTGGGCGATCGACTGGCACTTCTCCTGGACGGCCACCCAGCCGAGCCGATTCACCACGACGCCATACCCAGAGAACTGGTGGGGCGGATACGGCGGCCTCAACTTTCGAGCCGCGCGCTCGCTTGCTGCGGGCGAGAGGATCGAGGCATCCGGTGGTCGAACCGGCAAGGACGCCGTGCACGCAGAACCAGCATCGTGGCTCGCCTACTCGGGCAATGTCGACGGCTCCGGAACCGACGACCCTGACCACCCGGCGTTCGGCGGGCTCGTGATCCTCTCGCACGACGCCAACCGCAACCCACAGCCGCCCGCTTACACCTTCTCCGCGGCCGACGAGTTTGGTTTCATCGCCGCAGCGCCACTGATGCACGACGACCTGGCGCTCGATGCCGGCCAGAGCCTCGACATGCGCTTTCGCACCGTGGTCTTCGGCGAGCAGCTGACGACGAACGACTTCGATTCCCTTCACCAGCAGTACAACGCCTGACCCGCGCACCACCCTTATGAAAGGCACGTCAATGACGACACACACCGCACCGACACGCACGGCCCCGAGGCGCACAGCCCCGACACGCACGGCCCCGAGGCGCACAGCCCCGAGACGCACAGCCGTTCTCGCCCTCGCCGCCGCCCTGCCGATGATTCTGCTCGCCGGATGCAGCTCTGCGGCCGAGGAATCGACCGAAGGCAAGACCATCGAGCTCAGCGTGCTCGACTACTACACAGACGAGCCGAGCCACAGCAACATGGAGAAGCGGCTCACCGCGTGCGCCGCCGACGTCGACGCCACCATCGACCACCAGAGCGTGCCGTCGCCGCAGCTGAACGCGAAGATTCTGCAGCAGATCTCGACGAAGACGCTGCCAGACATCCTCATGGTCAACAACCCAGACCTGCCCCAGTTCGCGGAGACCGGCGCCCTTCGACCGCTCACCGAACTGGATGTGGACACCAGCGCCTTCTACCCGTCGGTGCTCGAGGTGGGCAAGTACAAAGACGAGCTCTACGGTCTCGCGCCGAACGTCAACAGCCTGGCTCTCTTCTACAACAAGACGATGCTCGACGAGGCCGGCGTCGCCGTGCCCACCACGTGGGACGAACTCGGCGCCGCCGCAGCAACACTGACCCAGGGCGACCGGTACGGTTTCGCCTACTCAGCCGCGAGCGGCACTGAGGGCACCTGGACCTTCATCCCGTTCCTATGGTCGAACGGCGGTTCGCAGCTGGAGCTCGACGCGCCAGAGGCCATTGAAGCTCTGGACTTCTACACCGGGCTCGCCCGTGACGGCTACGTCTCCAAGTCGGTCGTGAACTGGTCGCAGGCCGATGCCAAAGACCAGTTCACCTCGGGCTTGGCCGCGATGATGATCAACGGACCGTGGCAGATTCCGAGCCTGGAGGAGACCGAGGGGCTGGAGTGGGGCAGCACAACCATCCCGGTTCCGGCAGCCGGTGACACCCCGATCGCTCCACTCGGCGGCGAGCTGTGGACCGTGCCGGTCACCACGCCAGACCGTGAAGCCCGCGCCGCCTCGGTCATTGAGTGCCTGAACGGCCCGGAGAACCAACTCGAGACCGCGCTCACCAACAACACGGTGCCGAGCAACGAGTCGGTCGCCCAGGAACTCATCGCCCAGGCACCGCTGATGGAGTCGATCGTCGAGACGGTTTCGACGGCGAACTCGCTCACCAGCGACTCCGGCCTCAAGTGGAACGACGTGAACGCCGCGTTGTCTGCCGCGATCCAGGCTGCGGTCACCGGTCAGCAGACTCCGGAGGAAGCGCTGAAGACCGCGCAGTCGACTGTCGGCGAGTAAGTGACCAACTATGACCACCCTGCTGATGTCTGATAAGACCGCCACCGTCCGCCGCGCTCCTGCGGCGGGCGGCGCGGCCCGCGTTAACCGCCCGCGCGACACCAACTCGCACCGGGTCATCCGTCGTCGCCAGCTGTTTGCCTGGCTCTTTATCGCGCCGGCGATCGTCTACGTGGCCATTTTCTTCGGATACCCGATCGTCAACAACCTGACGATGAGCTTCCAGGACTTCACGACGACGACCTTCTACACGGGCGAGGCCCCGTGGGTCGGCTTCGACAACTACGTGTCAGTGGTGTCGTCGGCGCTGTTCGCCCGATTGTCGGTCAATACTGCCGTCTTCACGATTCTCTCGCTGGCCGTGACGTTCGTGATCGGCATGCTTCTGGCGCTCTTCTTCAACGCGCATTTCAAGTTGAGCGGGCTGCTGCGCTCGCTCATCCTGCTGCCCTGGCTGCTGCCACTGATCATCTCTGCGGCCGTCTGGCGGCGAATGATGGACGAGGGAAGCGGCATCCTGAATCAGATTCTGAGTAGTGTCGGGATCGGCTCTGTGCCCTGGCTGACGAACCCCGACGTGGCCCTGTTCTCGATCATCATCGTGAATGTGTGGATTGGTATCCCGTTCACGATGGTGATTCTCTACGGTGGGCTGCAGGAGATTCCGACGGAGTACTACGAGGCGGCGTCGCTCGACGGCGCGACCGGGTGGAACAGTTTTCGGTACATCACCTGGCCGCTGCTTCGACCGGTGGTCGCCGTGGTGTTGATACTCGGTTTCGTTTATACGATCCGGGTGCTCGACATCATTCTGGCGCTGACCGGCGGCGGGCCGGCAAACTCCACGCAGACGTATGCGACGCAGGCGTACCAGCTGTCGTTCGTCGACTTCAAGTTCGGAGTCGGCGCCGCTCTCAGCAATATTCTCATCGTGGTCTCCCTGCTGGTTGCAGCCCTGCAACTGCGCACGAGCCGCCGCTCGAACGACTTGGCAGGCTGACATGACATCGACTTCTCTGACCTCCGCCCCTCTGTCATCGGCGCCTCTCAGATCGGCGCCGTTGAAATCGCCGCGCAGGAAATCGAACGTTCGGATGAACCTGCGCACCGTCTTCGGTGTCGTGATGATTGCGGTGTTCCTGTTTCCGGTGTACTGGATGATCAACTCGTCGCTGCAGGGCAACGAGAATCTGTTGGAGACGCAGTGGTTTCCGTTCGAGCTGAGCCTCGAGGGGTACCAGCAGGCGATCGAGAGCCAGCTCGGCAACCTGATCACCAGCCTGGTGATCGCGGTCGGTGCGGTGATCGTGTGCCTGGCTATTGCGGCGCCGGCAGCTTACGGGCTCTCGCGCACCAACATCCGTTTACCGGGTTCGAACACTTTTCTGGTGCTGTTGCTGATCACGCAGATGGTGCCGGGCATTGTGATTGCGAACGGGCTGTTTCCGCTGTACAACGACCTGGGGCTGGTGAATTCGTATCCGGGGCTGATTCTCGCGAATGCGTCGCATGGCATTCCGTTCTGCATTCTGCTGATCAGGGCGTTCATGATGAACATTCCGTCGTCGCTGATCGAGGCCGCGCGCATTGACGGGGCGGGGGAGTTGCGCATCTTCGTGTCGATCGTGCTGCCGATCAGCCGGAATGCGCTCGTCACGGCGGCGGTGTTCGCGTTCCTGTTCGCGTGGAGTGATTTCTTGTTCGCGCTCACGCTGACGACGGACTCGAGCGTGGTGCCGATCACGCTGAGCATGTACCAGTTCATTGGGGCGCACACCCAGAGCTGGGCGGCGCTGATGGCGACGGCGGCGCTGGCTAGCATCCCGGCGGCGTTCCTGCTGGTGGTGGCGCAGCGCTACATCGCGGCCGGCGTGACCGGTGGCGCCGTGAAGTAGCGGCGCGGCTCAGCGCGCCGTCGCGCGCCGTCGGTCGTCACGCGTGCGGCCGAATCGTCGGTTTGCGCGACGTCAAACCGACGATTTGCCCGCACGGGTTCCAACTCGCTGAATCGGGCCCCCGCGTGGTGGCGATGTTGGCGTTCTTGGCGTAGATTTGGGTGCATGAGCACCAACAACGAGCTTTCTGTCAGCCAGGCGCGAGATCACTTTTCCGATGCCGTGAATCGAGCTGCGTACGGTGGCGAGATCACGTACGTGACTCGTGGGCGGGGTCAGAAGCGGGCCGCGGCGATCGTGCCAGCTGAACTCGTTGACCGCTACGAGGCGATGATTGACAGCGAGGATGGTCGCGTCGCGTTGGAGCGACTGGCCGATCTCGACGCCGGACGCACCACGGCAGTCTCCGCAGATGAGGTGGCCCGGAAGCTCGGACTGTGAGTGCGGCTGGCCCGTTTGCTGTCGAATATGATCCAAAGGCGCTCAAAGAGTTGGCCAAGCTCGACAAGCCAGTTGCTCGCCGCATTGTAAAAGCCATTAGTGCTCTGAGCGACGACCCGCGACCGAGTGGCACCCGCCCACTCGTCGGCTACCCAAACCTGTGGCGTATTCGCGTAGGCGAGTACCGGGTCATTTACACGATCAAAGACGCCGAACTCGTGGTTCTAGCTTTGCGGGTAGCGCACCGGAGCAGCGTCTATCGCAGCCTCTAGGGTGTTGCTGCCTCGTGTCGGGTGGTTTGCTATGCCGGCGGGTTCATCCCCGAGCGGCTCAGCAGAGCTTTGGTCTTCGCATGCTGCGGGTTCAAAAAGATGACGTCCGGCGGTCCCTGTTCGACGATCTTCCCCTGGTCCATCACCACGATTTCATCTGCGATGTCCCTCGCAAACTGCATCTCGTGCGTCACAATCACCATGGTTGTTCCTGCCAGCGCGATCTGTTGGATCACCGCAAGCACCTCGCCAACGAGCTCCGGATCCAACGCAGAGGTGGGTTCGTCGAACAGCATGACGCTCGGAGACATCGCCAGCGCCCGCGCGATGGCTACTCGCTGCTTCTGCCCACCGGAAAGTTTGCTCGGATAGTTGTGCAGTTTATCGCCGAGGCCGACTTTTTCCAGATTCGGAATCGCAATATCTTGCGCAGCCTGCGTTGACAGTTTCTTCACATCCCGAAGCGGCGCCATGACATTACCCAGGGCCGTCTTGTTGGCGAAGAGATTGAAGTGCTGAAAGACCATCCCGAGATCGGTACGCTTTTTCGCTGTGATGGATGCTTTCTCTGCGACCAGTTCGCCGTCTCGCTCTTCGTACCCGATGAGATGGCCGTTGACGAAGATCCTGCCCCCGTCGAGAGTCTCGAGCTTGTTCATACACCGGAGGAGCGTGCTTTTCCCCGACCCACTCGAGCCGATGATGGCCACCGTCGCTCCGCGGGCCACCGTGAGGTTGACCCCTTTCAGCACTTCGACGCGAGTGATCTCCTTCTTGTGGCCTCGGAGTCGACCCCACCACGACGGTTTGACCTCCGACACAAACGTTTTGTGGAGGTCCTTGACTTCGATGACGATGTTGTCAACCACGTGTTCGCGCCTTCCTTTCAAGCAGTACGACGATCCGCGAGAGCGGAAGGCTGATGATCAGGTAGAGCAACGCGGCCGCCGTGTAGATCTCTGTGGTTTGGAACGTCTGGCTGTTGAGGATGTTGGCCGTCTTCAGAATTTCCGTCACCGCAATGACGGATGTCAGCGCAGTGTCCTTGACGACGGCAATGAAGTAGTTGCCGATCGGCCCCAACGCAACCACGAATGACTGTGGAAGCACGATCCTCCAGAGTGCCTTGGTGGGGGTGTATCCGAGAGAGAGGGCAGCCTCGCCTTGACCGCTTTCAACCGAGAGGATGGCCGACCGGAAGACTTCAGACAAGTAAGCCGCATAGTTCAAACCGAGGCCGAGGATTCCTGCGAGCACCGGTTCGATGTTGATGCCGATGCTTGGCAGCACGAAGAAGATGTACACGAGTTGCACGAGTAGTGGTGTGCCTCGCATGACTTCGAGGTAGACGACCGCGATTCCGCGAAGCACACGGAAGGAGGAGATTCGGGCAAGGGCGATCAAGAGCCCAAGTGAGAGCGCCAGCGCCATGGCGCCGAGCGCGAGTTGCAGTACGACTGGGGTTGCCCCCAAAAGGGCAGGGAACACTGCGAGAGTGCGTTCTATGAAGTCCATAATTGAAAGTTCCTGAGATACCGAAGTCGGCGCCCGTTCCGCTTCGTCGTGTCGATGAATCGAAGAAGGGCGCCGACTTGCGAGGTATCTACTCGGCTACGTTGTCCTCGCCGAGGCCGTACTTCTTGAGTATTTCGAGGTAGTCAGGCGACTCCTTGAGTTCAGCAAGCCCCGTGTTGATGTCCTCAAGGAGCTCGGGATTGTCCTTCTTGATTCCGGCGCCGATCTTGCCGGGGAAGTGCGGCTCGTATGGTGTGACGAGCTTGACCTTGTCGTTCGGATTCTGCACGAGGCTGTATGCGACGACGGCGCTGTCCGTGAACGCGGCATCGACCTGGCCGTTCTCCACTGCCTGGATGATCGCAGCCTGGGAGTCGAAGAACTTCGTATCGCTGCCGCCGAGTGATTCGATGAACTCAGCGAACACGGTTCCCGTTTGCGCCCCGAGAACCTTACCCTTCACGTCGTCACGCGACTTGAGGTCGGAATCGCCGGGCACCAGCATCCCTTCGCCCTGGATGTACCAGGTGTCAGTGAAGTTGATTTCTTTGGCGCGCTCATCGGTGATGTACATCGCATCGACGATGACGTCGCCCTTGTTGGACTGCAGCGCTGGAATCATGGTGTTGAAGTCGGTGACAAAGACCTTGATCTTCCATCCGTTGGTTTCAGCGATCGCAGTGATCATGTCGCCGTCGATGCCGGTGAGGCCACCATCGCCGTCGTCCATCGAGAATGGAGCATCGTTCGACGTGATGACGGTGATCGTCTTCTGCTCTTCTCCGCTTTGACTGCCGCCTTCGGTGCCCGCGCATGCGGTGGCGACCAGAGTGAGGGCCACGGCCATCGGTATGGCGAAACTGAGGCGACGGATGCCTCGTTGCTGAATCTTCATTGACTTGCCTTCCTGAGGGGGAACAGAGGGAATTACTTGGCCGAACGGAGTCGCAAAGTTGCGGTGGCCTGGTGAGCCTTCATCCCTTCGAATTCTGCGATGGTGGACACATAGTTGGCGAGGCGGGGTGTTGCCTCTTCGGTGACTCGCTGAAACGTGAGCGGCTTGAGGAAGCGAGCCACGGAGAGCCCTGCCGACGACTTCGCGCCGCCGCCCGTCGGCAGTACATGGTTGGTTCCCGATATGCCCTTATCTGAATAGGCGACCGTCGACCAGGGCCCCAGGAAGAGCGAACCGTAGTTCTTGAGAGTCTGGTGGTAGAAGGTGTCGTCAGCCGTCTGGATTTCGAGGTGTTCAGGAGCGAGAAGGTCCATGATCTCGGCTGCGGTCTGCCGGTTGTCGGCCAGGTACACGGTTCCGTAGTCGCGCCATGCGGGTCCGGCGATATCGCGTGTTTCCAAGGTGCGGAGCTGACTGTCGATGTGGCCGATCACTGCCTCGCCGAACTCTCGCGACGTCGTTACCAACGATGAGGGCGACTGAGGTCCGTGCTCTGCCTGGCCGAGCAGGTCTGCAGCGACGATCTCAGGGTCAGCTGTTTCGTCGGCGATGACGGCGACTTCTGACGGCCCAGCGAGAAGATCGATTCCCACCCGGCCGAAGAGCTGACGCTTCGCCTCGGTGACATACGCGTTTCCTGCCCCAACGAGAATGTCGACGGGCTGATCACCGAGGAGTCCGAAGGCCATTGCCGCCAACGCCTGTACCCCTCCGATTGTGAAGGCACGGTCGACGCCCGACAGATAAGCCGAGTACAACACTGCGGGGTGTCCACTCGTGGCACTGGCTGGCGGTGAGCACGCCATGACGTTGGGCACGCCCGCAGCTTTGGCGACGCCGACGGTCATGAACGCGCTGGCGAGAATGGGGAAGCGCCCGGCTGGTAGATATGCCCCAACTCGGGATACCGGCACATACTTGTGTCCCGCAGTCACACCGGGAATGAGCTCAATTTCGAAGTCGGTCAGGCGTTCGCGTTGTTCGACTGCAAACAGTCGTGTCCGTTCGGCGCCGGCCGCAAGTGCTTCACGCAGTTCCGGAGAGAGCTCGTCGCCGGTCTTGGCCAACTGGTCTGCGCTCATCTCGACGTCGTCGCCTTCCCAGCCGTCGAGATCCCGCGAATATTTCAGAACAGCATCCATGCCGTTCTTTTCGATGTCAGCAAGCATCGCTGACACCGTTTCAACCACTGCCGGTAACCGCTGTGCGGGGACGCCACCGATTTCGGGGCTCTTGAGCACGGTGTAGCTTCCACTGATGTATGCCTCGTCGGCCTTGTTGATCTGCATGACCTGACGTTAACCCGAGAGCGGTCCATAGGACAACCCTATATATTGCGATGGAAAGGATAGGATAACCCTATGACACTCGCTCAGGTAAGAGCATTTCTTAACGCGTTTGAGCACGGTTCGTTCACCGCCGCCGCCGTGACGTTGTCCACCAGCCAGGCGTCGATTTCGGAGCTGATCAGTCGTCTCGAAGATGAGCTCGGACTGAGCCTTTTCACGCGTGGCTCGCGGAAGCTGATTCCCACGGCTGCCGCGATAGAGTTCCGAGGTTTCGCCCAGCAGGCTCTCGCATCTCTTGACGCGGGCGTGGAAGCGCTGCGATCGATCTCCTCTCTGGAGAGTGGTGTGACGCAGTTCGGTGTGTTGCGTAACGCCGGCTATTACGACCTGGGTGACCTGGTGCAGCGGTTTCACACCCGCTATCCGAAAGTGCGCGTGCGGATGGTCGGCCTGAATTCCGGGTTGGTTGCGGAATCGATCGCCGCGGGAGAGATCGAAGCCGGTCTCGTCGTACTCCCGTTCAACGAGGAGGGGCTTGTCGTGAAGCCGCTTTTCAAGGATGAAGTGCTGTTCGCGTCCACAACTCGCAGACTCGACGCTGGTGCGGTGACGATCGAGGAGATGGCCGCCGCACGAAACCTCATCCTGTACGACGCGCACTCAGGGTGGAAGGATCCGACTCGGCGTCAGATTCTCGAACGGTCTCAGTTGGCCGGAGTGAAGATCGATCCCGTGATCGAGGTGGAGCACGTCGAAACAGCCATCCGAATGGTGGCCTCCGGGGCCGGCGAGACGATGGTGTGCAGAACGATTTCGGAGAGTTCAGGCTTCCCAGGCAACATCCGCACCTTTCCGTTCTCCGAACCGCTGTACGACACCATCGCCCTTGTGCAGAGGGAGGGCACGTTCCTCTCGCCGGCAACGAGAGAGATAGCGCGCCTCGCCGAGCGCACACTGCTCGCGAAAGTCGGAGCGCAGAAGATCTAGTCGACGATCCTCTGGTGCAGCGGTTGACCGGCGGCTGATTCAGAACGTCACCTGTTCGGCAGGCGTCAAATCAACTGATGCGCAATCCGAAGCCCTTCTCGGTCGCCCTCTTCACGACAAGTGCACCGCACACCACATCTTGAAGAGCGAGCCCTTGCGACTCAAAAACGGTGATGTCCTCTGGGCTCATTCGGCCAGGTATGCGATTAGACAGCAGCTCGCCGATGGTTCCGACCGATGAGGGATCCCAGCCGTTTGCTATCAAGTCACCGCACTCGACTTGCGCGACCTCGCGATCGTCGACCACGATCAATGCAGCCCTTTCAAGCACCTCGCGGTCCACCTCGCGCTTGGTCGCCATGTTCGAACCCACAGCGTTTACATGCGTTCCCGCCTTGAGCCAGGAGCCACGAATCACCGGAGCGGCAGAGCCGGTCACAGTGACGATGACATCGGCTGCCCTCGCCGCAGATTCCGGTTCATCCGCCCGCACATCGACGCCCAATTCTCTCCGCATGCGCGTGATGAACGCATCGCGGCGCTCGACGCTTCGCCCCACAACGCGCACGGAGCGCAGGTTCGGCAGAGCACTGACAAGCGCCCTGATCTGCGTCTCCGCTTGCAGGCCAGCGCCGTAAACAGATAGCACCTCCGCATCGGGCCGGGCCATCGCTCGAGTGGCAACTGCAGTGGCTGCGCCCGTTCTGATCTGTGAGAGTCGGTCGGCCTTCATCACCGCGAGCAGTTCTCCTGTGTCGATGGCATACAGCAAAAAGGTCAGAACGCTGCCCTGGCTGACATCTGTTCGCACCACCGGATACGCCTTGACTCCCATGACGCCCTCTGTCGGCGCCAGCGCCCACATGACGTTAATCACAGCAGTGCCCATCTGCGATCTTTGGCGCACTGCGTTTGTGGCTGACCCGTCGGCCAACAGTCGAAACGCCCGCTCGACGCAGGCGAACGCATCCTGCGCACTCAGTTCGGATGCAACAATGTCGTCGTCAAGGTACCGGGTCATTGCCGTGCCACGCGGAAGTTGAAAACCGACGCGTCGAAGTGGTTGTACGACTCGTAAGCCATGAGCTCGTACAGGTCGGCACGGTGCTGCATCTCGCCGAGCTTCGATGTCAGCGACCCCTCGTCGTTGAGAGTGTCGAGTGCCCGGCCAGCTGCCCCCATCGCCATGCGCAGCAAAGAGACCGGCCAGATGACGATATTGATGCCGATGTCTCCCAGCTGTTCGCTGGTGAACAGCTCGCTCTTTCCAAATTCCGTCATATTCGCAAGCAGGGGTACGTCGACAGCTCGGCGTACGGCTTCGAACTCGGCCAACGATGACATCGCCTCTGGGAAGATCGCTTCAGCGCCCGCGTCAACGAGCTTCTTCGCCCGGTCGATTGCCGCATCAAGGCCATCAACGGCACGGATGTCGGTGCGCGCCATGATCAGGAAGTTCGGGTCCCTGCGTGCGTCGACAGCAGCACGGATGCGCTTCAGCGCGGTGTCTTCGTCGACGACCTGCTTGCCGTCCAGGTGGCCGCAGCGCTTCGGATTGACCTGATCCTCGATGTGCATGCCCGTCAGGCCGGCATCTTCGAGTTCCTGCACGGTTCGCGCGACGTTCATCGGTTCGCCGAAGCCTGTGTCGGCGTCGACGATCGCGGGCAGGTCTGTCATCCGCGCAATCTGTTTTGCCCGCCCGGCCACCTCGGTCAGCGTCGTCAGTCCGATATCAGGCAGGCCAAGATCGGCCGCAACTACGGCGCCGGAGATATACACGCCGTCAAAGCCCTTGGCCTGGATGAGCTTGGCGGACAGTGGGTTGAACGCTCCGGGTAGCCTCAGCAGTTTTCCACTGGACAGCCTTTCGCGCAGTAGGCTGCGCTTCTCGGGGGCGGGTGTGGTTGCATACAGCACGAATGTAGACCTCTCGAAGGGAGACGGATGAAGCGTTGGACGAGACTATGACTCGAGCGTGACGGTCTCGAGACCCAGCACCACGAGCGAGTTGCGCATGGAGTTAGCCAGGTGCTGCTCCATCGCAGCGGATGCGCCGGCGCGGCTGCGAGAGCGCAAAGCCGTCATGACGCGCTGGTGTTCGGCCACCGCGTTCTGCACTCTCTGCGGGTCGCGAGGCGTGCGCGACAGCGGCGGGTAGAGTCGCCTGTTCATCTCCAGGCAGTTCGCGCTGATGATGGAGTTCCCGGCAAGCTCGACAAGCTGCTGGTGAAAATCCAGCTCGGCCACATACGGGCCAGGCTGAGGCTGGTGACCGGGTGAGTCCGAACTCTGGAGAAGTATGTTGTGCACCCGTTCGAGATCGGTATCACTCGCCCGTTCGACGGCCAACCGCACAGCGTAGAGCTCGAGGGCGGCGCGCATCTCATACAGCTCGATTATTTCGCGTGGCTCATATTCGCGAACGTAGGCACCGCGGTGACTCTGCACGCGGAGGAGACCTTCACCGACAAGTTTCTGGATAGCTTCACGCAGCGGCCCTCGGCTGATCCCCAACGCGGCCGACAACGCGACCTCGTTCAGCCGTTCCCCCGGCGTCAGCGTTCCGTCGAGCACCATCTCGCGAAGCACGGCCTCGGTTTGTCGCGAATACGTCACGTTGAGCTTGAGTGGCGCCCTGCCGCCGACATTCACGTCGACCACGGAAGTACCTCCAGTTTCTTGTCGGATCCCACCGTCGCCGACTCAGGCGACATGCAGGTTGAGTTTACTGTCCAGACTTTCGGCCAGAGCCGCAACTGGCAACTGTTGACAGTTGACACTAAACCCTGTTAACTATCTCGCAGGATCAAGGAGGATACAAGTGAGCGCTATTCCAGAGGTTTCCATTCCGTCGGACGAGCAGAAGATCTCGAGTCGCGTCGTCGTGGCCGGGGCCGTTGGCTCGATCGTCGAATACTTCGACTTCGGTGTCTACGGTTACGTAGCAACAATTCTCTCCGTGCACTTCTTCGCCAGTGGCGATCCGGCATCGGCGCTGCTTGCCACTCTGGCGACATTTGCGGTCGCATTCGTCCTCCGGCCAGTCGGGGCGTTGCTCTTCGGCCACTTCGGCGACCGCTACGGGCGGAAGAACGCCCTGGCGTGGACCGTGCTGCTGATGGCCATTGCCAGCG
Organism: Glaciibacter superstes DSM 21135; assembly: GCF_000421145.1. Classification (GTDB taxonomy): domain Bacteria; phylum Actinomycetota; class Actinomycetes; order Actinomycetales; family Microbacteriaceae; genus Cryobacterium; species Cryobacterium superstes. Next base: position 47,762 of record NZ_ATWH01000005.1, read on the forward strand.
GACTGATCGGCATCCTGCCCACCTACGCGGCCATCGGCCTTGGAGCCACGCTTCTTCTGGTTTTGGCACGGTGCGTTCAGGGACTTGCCGCGGGTGGCGAACTGGGCGGCGCCGCCTCATTCGTCGCTGAGCGCTCGCCGTCCGCGAAGCGTGGCCTGCTCTGCGCGACCACCCAGATGGGAGCCCTCGCAGGGTCGCTCCTGGCATCCGTCACCGTTGCGATCCTTAACCTGACGCTGGGGAGCGATGAAATGATCGAGTGGGGCTGGCGCATACCCTTCTTGATCGCCATCCCCATTGGACTGATCGGGCTTTGGATTCGCAATGGTCTAGAAGAGACCAAGGACTTCAAAGCGATCGCGAAGTCACAGGCCAAGAAGGCCCCGTTCCTCGAGCTCCTGAAGAGCCACCCGCGCGCACTGTTGCGTGTGGTCGGACTGTCGATCCTGTTGTTCTCGGCGTACTACGTCGCCTACGTCTACGTGAACATCCACATGCAGAAGGTCGTCGGGCTGAGTTCGGACTTCGCCTATATGTCAACAACCCTGACCCTTCTCGTCTCCGTCATCGCGATGCCGCTGTTCGGTGCGCTCTCCGATCGAGTGGGACGCAAGCCGGTCTTCATCGGTGCCACGGTTGCCGCGATCGTCCTGGCTGTTCCGGCATTCCTCCTGTTCGAGCAAGGCGGCGCGGTAGCGGTCGGCGCCCACATCATCCTCGGCTTGACCGATTCGGCACTCATGGGCGTCGCCCTGTCATCGTTCGCAGAGATGTTTCCCACTCGCATCCGCTATACCGGCATCGCGTTCGGGTTCAGCGTCGGCGCGGCACTTGCAGGAGGCACCGCCCCATATATCTCCACGTGGCTCGTCGCCGCTACCGGCAATCCGGTCGCACCGGCGTTCTTCGTGATCGGTACCGGAATCATTACGCTCATCGCCGCGGTGACTATGCGAGAAACCCGTGGAATCGAACTGAGCACGGTCGCATAGTTCCGTGACGACCAGCACACCATTGAGCGCATCATCACGAGGAGTGACACCATGACCCAATTTGATCTTGCCCTGCGCGGCGGAAGGACAATGCTGCCCGGCGTTGGTCTCACCCGAGCGGATATCTATGTCACCGACGGCGCAATCGCCGCGATCGCGACGGCCGATTCCCGCATGGAAGCTATTGAGTCCGTCGATGTGACCGGTCGTTGGATTCTGCCGGGAGTCATCGATGCCCATGTGCACCTCGGTCAGGACATTTCTGCCCCGAAGAATGCAGCCGACGCCGAAAAAGAATCTGCCTCGGCTGCCGCGGGTGGCGTGACCACCATGCTGGCCTACCTGATGAGCCCGAAGCCGTATGGCGATGTCTTCCCTGACGCGAAGGAGACAATGCTCGCGCACTCCCATACGAACTTCGGATTTCATTTCTGCGTCGTCACGCCAGAGCAGGTCGAAGCGATCAGCAGCTACGCAGAGGATCTTGGAGTCTCAAGCTTCAAGGTATTCACGAACTTCCGGGGCGACGAAGGCGCCTACCTGGGATTGCCGGGGAACGATGACGCTTTCCTGTTCGACGCGCTGCAGGCTGCGGCCGACTCCGGCACCATGATCGCCCAGCACGCCGAGAACATCGAGCTGGTCTGGCGGCTCCGCCAGAAGACCACTCAGAGTCCGGATGCCGGACTACCCGCCTGGAACGACATTCGTCCGACCTACGTCGAAGCGGAGGCCGAGGGCCGAGTGGGGTACCTGGCCAGCGTGACGGGTGCGTCGGCATACGCCGTTCACGTCACCAGCGCAGAATCCCTTGCCGCGATACAACGTCAGCAGGCCGCATACGGGAATCTCTTCATTGAGACCTGTCCTCACTACCTGACGCTGAACGCCGAATCCCCAATCGGTTCCCGGGGGAAGGTCAATCCGCCGTTGCGGACCTCGAGCGACAACGAGGCGCTCTGGGAAGCGATTCGTGAGAATCAGATAGACGTGTTGGGCTCCGACCATGTCCCGCGCCATTTCAGCGCGAAGGACAAGGACATCTGGAGTGCGTCCGCGGGATTCCCCGGCACCGGAACCCTCTTCCCACTGTTCCTCTCAGAGGCGATTCGTCGCGGTATTTCGCTCGAGACGGTGGTGAACATGACATCCACCCGGCCGGCTCAGATCTTCGGCATGGGTGCCCGCAAGGGAAGGATCGAACTCGGTTTCGACGCTGACCTGACGATCGTCGATCCAACGACGCCGTTCGAAATCACCGCCGCCACCCAGCACTCCGGAGCCGAATACAGCGTGTGGGAGGGATGGTCCTCAGACGTGAGTATCGAGCACACCATCGTGAAGGGTCGGTTCGCCCTCCGAAACGGAGAGCTCACTGACACGACGGGGGAGTACATCCCGCGTCGATTCAGCGGGCGCAGAGCGCTCACCGAACTAGCAGGACGATAACCGGTATCCGCAGGAAAGGAACATCCATGACACACGCAGAAACAGTTTCCCCACGACCCTGGGCAGGCGTCATCACCGATGACGACGAGCGGCGCTATGAGGCGGCTGGGTTCGGACAACCAGCGGGTATCGGGAAGCGGCCGGCCCTGCTCATCATCGACGCGCAGTACCGCACCGTCGGTATGGAGCCCAAGCCGTTCTTCCAGTCTGTTGCGGAAGAATTTTCAACGAGCTGCGGCGAGACGGGTTGGAATGCCCTTCGCAGAGTGCAGGAGAGCCTCCTCCCGGTCTTTCGACGAAACGACTGGCCGGTCATCTATCCCTACGTCGCCCCCAAGGAATCCTTCGACCAGGGTCGTCTCGGCGCCAAGGTCCCTGGCATCATGACGATCCCGGAGGAAGGGTACAAGTTCGTCGATATCATCGCTCCCGCAGCGGGAGATATCCTCCTTCCAAAACGGCACCCCAGCGCCTTCTTCGGCACCGCTCTTCTCAGCTACCTGATCGAACGCCAGGTCGACACACTCGTGGTTGCGGGTTGCACGACCAGTGGATGTGTTCGGGGAACGGTCGTCGATGCATTCTCGTACAACTTCCATGTCGTCGTTCCACATGACGCGGTGTACGACCGCACCGAGACCGTGCACAAGGTGAACCTGTTCGACATGGCGCAGAAATACGCCGACATCGCATCTGCCGACCAGGTGGAAGCACAGCTCGATGAGCTCGCCAGACGGAAGGGCAACAATTGAACAACACACACGGCACGGAGCCGAGAGCGGAACGCTACGACTTGGTGATTGTCGGAGCAGGGGCGTGCGGCATGGTGGCCGCCCTCGCGGCAACCGACGCGGGCAAGTCGGTCCTTCTCCTCGAAAAGCTCGACACCGCAGGAGGAAACAGCACGTTGAGCACCGGTTCCCTCCCGGGAGCCGGCACTCGTTTTCAGAGGGAGGCCGGCATCGAGGACTCTCCGGCAACAATGGTGCGTGACCTTCTCCGCACCAGCGGCCCCCACGAGGTGGAAGACCTGGTGACCTGGATGGCTGAGTCGTCGGCAGAAATGATCGAGTGGCTGGTCGACAAGCACCAGGTCGGGCTGCTACTGATCACCGACTACAAGCATGTCGGCCACTCCGTACCCCGTCTGCACGCGCCGGCCGACAGGAACGGTGCGAATCTCACCGCCGACCTGCTTCGGGCCTGCGAGGCCAACGGCGTCGAGATTCTCACTCGTACTCCCGCGGTCGGTCTGATCGAAGAGGACGACGCCGTGCGGGGTGTCACAGTCGAACTGCAGAGCGGACAGTCGCGCCAGATACATGCGGGTGCCGTGCTGCTCGCGTCGAACGGTTTCGGCAACAACAAAGAGCTCCTCGCGCGCTGGATCCCCGAAATGGTCGACACCCCGTACTTCGGGGCGGCCGGCTCAACCGGCGAAGGAATCAGCTGGGCAGAGCAGCAGGGCGCGGACCTCGCCAACGTCGGCGCCTACCAGGGCTATGCGGTCGTCGCCACCGACGCTGGCGACATTCTTTCGTGGACCACCGTTGAACTCGGCGCCATCATCGTGGGGCCGGATGGAAAGCGACTCGGCGATGAGTCGGTTGGCTACTCGGCATTCGCCGAAACGGTCGCAAGCCAGGCGTCGGAAAGCTTCACGATCATGGACAAACGAATCTACGATTACGTCGCCCGCAATGAGCCGAGGTTCGTGAAGATCATCGATTTGGGCTGCGTGCCGCAGGCGAACGGTGTGCACGAACTCGCCGCGCGCATCGGCTGTACCGAAAAGGATCTGGCGCGCACGCTGGAGACCAGCACCGATTCGGCGTCAGGCAGCGCGGCGGACGAGTTCGGTCGCACTGATTTCGGCCAGGGGCCGCTTGAAGCACCCTATTTCGTGTGCCGCAGCCGACCGGGAATGTTCCACACGCAGGGCGGAGTGAAGGTGGACCACCATGCCCGCGTCATCCGTTCAAATGGCGAACCCATCAGCGGGCTCTATGCGGGCGGTGGTGTCGCAGCTGGGATCTCCGGGCAAACCGGCGCCGACGGTTACGCCTCCGGCAATGGGCTGAGCACCGCAGCGGGCCTCGGGTACCTCGCCGGTCGTCACGTGGGCTCGCTATAACAGATTGACCTAAGGCCGCACGGCCTTGTGCACAGCAACCGAACAAAGGAGTTTCGTATGTCTGCAACTGACGTTGGGAAAATGCCGGATCAGTCCCGCCGGGCTGCGATCGGCAGCTTCGTGGGAACCACCCTCGAGTGGTATGACTTCTTCATCTACGGCACCTTGGCTGCTCTCGTTTTCGGTCCGGTGTTCTTCCCGGAGCAAGACGGTGTGGTCGGGACCCTGGCAGCGTTCGCCACCTTCGCGGTCGGATTCGCGGCCCGACCGCTCGGGAGCATCCTCTTCGGTCATTTCGGCGACCGAATCGGGCGAAAGAACATGCTCGTTTTGACGCTAATGATCATGGGCATCAGCACCGTGTTGATCGGCTGCATCCCTTCCTATGCGGAGATCGGAGTCTGGGCACCCGCTCTCCTGGTCATTTTCCGTGTCATGCAGGGAGTCGCCCTCGGCGGCGAATGGGGCGGTGCCGCATTGATGTCCGTCGAGCATGCACCGGAACGCAAGAAGGGCATCTTCGGATCGGCAACTCAGATGGGATCGCCGGCTGGTTCCCTGCTGGCCGTCGTCGTCATCGCAGTCGTGGCCAATCTGAGTGGCGACGCGTTCAACGAATGGGGGTGGCGTATTCCCTTCTGGGCGAGCGCTGTGATCGTTCTGATCGGCTTGTATATTCGTGCCGGCATTACGGAATCCCACGACTTCGAAATTGTGAAGAAGGCCGACGGGCTGGTGAAACTTCCCATCGGCGAGGTACTCAAGCACAACTGGAGAAATGTCCTGGTGGGAGCCGGGCTCGGCGCGGCGAACAACGCCATCTACTACATGGTCGCGGTGTATACGCTGGCGTACGCGACCGGAACCCTGGGTCTCCCGAAGACGGACATCCTGAACCACCTCACGATCGTCTCCGTGTTCTACCTGGTCTCGATCCCGTTCTTCGGCTGGCTCTCAGATCGCATTGGACTGCGTCGACAGGTGGTGTACGCCGCCCTTCTGAGTGCGGTCTTCGTGATCCCCTACTTCATGATGATTGACTCCGGCAACGCCCTCGTTATCCTCCTGGCAATGATCATCGGTCTCGCGGTGATTCAATCGGCCGCATACGCCCCGCAGCCCGCTATCTACAGTGAGCTCTTCCCGGCAAGAATTCGCTACACCGGAGCATCGTTGAGCTACGCGCTCCCGACGACCCTGGTCGGCGGTACCACTCCGTTCATCGCGACCTGGCTCTTCTCCGTCACCCAGAGCAATCTTGCGATGGCCGGCTACATCATCGTGCTTTCCCTGGTTGCGGCCTTCTGCGCGGAGGTCGCACACCGGCAGCACCGGAAGGCGGCCACCGCCGCACCGGCACTGGTCACCGCCGATGTATGAGGATGACACCCGGGCGGAGGAGACCGCGGCGGTCGGGCACCTCCTCGGGTGGGCGAGTGCCTCCGCACGGGCAGGTGTGCACGACCTCCCTCCCCGGGTCATCGCGAAGGCGCTGGCCGTCATCTGCGATGACATCGCGGCCGCGATTGCGGCCAGTGGAGAGCCTGAAGTTCGGAAGGTCAATGCTCTCGCAGTATCCCGGGCACCGGGTGGCGGCTCCACACTCCTCGGCGCACCGATGGAGCACGTTGGACGGGAATGGGCCGCGGCCGCGAATGCCATCGCGGCGAACTGGCTGGAATTGGACGGAGGGTACCGGCTGGCGACCTGCCACGGATCGCTGTACACCCTGCCGTCCGCCCTGGCCGAGCTGGAAGTCAGCGGGGGCACCGTTGGCGACGTGATCACGGCGTTGGTCTCTTCGTATGAGGTCGTCACCCGGGTTGCACGTGCGTACCGGCCTCCTCTGCCACTTGCCGCGCATCCGCATGCAACGCTCTCACCACTGGGCTCCGCTGCAGCGCTCGCCGCCGCTCGCAAGCTCGATGACGTCGCGTTCGCTGACACCGTTCTCAGCGCCGCAACGTTCTCTCTGAACGGCCCGTTCTCGCATGCGCAACAGGGCGCCACCATTCGCAATGGGTGGGCAGGAGCAGGAGCGCGGCTGGGTTTCCTCGCGGCCGATCTGGTAGAGGCCGGCCTCTCCGGCAGCACGACTGCGCTGCACGATGTGTTCAGTACGTCTTACGGTTACCCCGAAGTCACTTCCGCTCTGACCGGCGGACTCGGCGATCGCTATGCGATTGAAGATGCCTACCACAAGCTGTACGCCTGTTGCCAATACCTGCATTCCAGTGTGGAGGCGGCCTATCTGCTGACTCGGTCGGAACTCGCGAACGTGAACCGCGATGACATCGTCGAGATCCATGTTGAGACGCATCCGCTCGCTCGTGCGCTGGGAACCGTCGACCCATCCACCGTGCTCGGCGGCAAGTTTTCGCTGCCCCACGCTGTCTCGGTGGTGCTCGCCACAGGGTCGATTGCCCCGGCCGTGTTCTCCGGAGAACTCCTGCACGATCCTGCCGTTCGCGCACTTCGGGCCCGCGTGCGAATCAGCGAGTGGGCTTCGCTCCCGGAGCCCCCGGAGGACCGTCCAGCGAAGATCAGCGTGACACTGCGTGATGGAAGTACTCGAGAACAGACGGTTCTCAGCGCCATCGGTGGCCCTGATCGCGCGCTTACCCAAGAACAACTGATCTCGAAGTTTGAAACGGTGACGGCGTCTCGCCATCCACACTTCGCATCCGTGGCCCAAAGATTCATGAAGGGCGAGAGAGCGGATCTGGACATGCCCTTGTCTGCTTTTCTGTCCGCGCTTCTCTCGAAAGGATGACGAAATGACCACAAGCGCTGAACTTCTCACCGGCCGGGTGCTGAAACTTCCCGACCAGCTCCCGTCAGATGTGGAGGCCAATGCCCGGCTCCATTTTCTGGATGCCCTTGGGGTGGGTCTCGCCGCTGCCCGGGTGGGACCGGTGCGGCATCTGGCGGCACTCGGTATCCCCGGATCGGGGCCGTGCACCGTACTTGGGTCGACCGAGAGATACTCCGCCTCCGACGCGGCACTGATCAACGGAACTCTCATCCATTCCATTGAATTCGATGACACGCACACTGGTTCGGTGATGCACGGGAGCAGTGTCCTCGCACCGGCGGTTCTGGCGACCGCCCAAGAGTGCGGCGCAGACGGAAGAACGATGCTCAACGCTTTCGTCGCGGGGTGGGAGACCATCATTCGAATCGGCCTTGCGGCGCCAAGCGCTTTCCAGAAGAACGGCTTTCAAGGCACGTCGGTCGCCGGAACCATCGCGGGTGCGGTTGCGGTTGGGCTGACCCAGCGCTTCGAGTATGAGCAGCTGTTGAACTCGGTGGGCATCGCGGCGAGTTTCTCTTCGGGCAATTTCACTTTCCTTTCGGAGGGCGCCTCGGTTAAAGCGGCCCAACCGGGCATCGCTGCCCAGGGAGCGATCTCGTCCACCCGCTTGGCGCGAGGAGGTGTGACCGGGGCCACCCGAGTGTTCGAGGGTTCAGACGGATTCTTCGGCATCTATGCCAGGGACGAAACGGCGAATGGACGCTTCTCGGCAAGCCTGACCTCGCTGGGTTCGGAGTGGTTGATCAGCGATGCCGCATTCAAGGAGTTTCCCTGCTGCCACTTCGTCCATCCGTTTATCGAGGCTGTCACACGCAGCACCTTTGACATTTCGTCACCCGAGAACATCGCCGAGATCAGGTGTCGGGTGCCGGTGGGACAGGAATCGATCATCGCAATTCCCTGGGAGCGTAAACAGTCGCCGACCGGGGCAAACGAGGGCCGGTGGAGTCTGCCGTACGCCATCGCCCTCCAGCTGGTCACCGGTGACGTCTCCATCGAGGATTTCGAGGGCACGCCCGACCCGGGCGTCGTCGAGCTGGCGAAACGGATCACCTGGGAGCCGTGGTCTGATTCGGGTTACCCGAACACGTTCCCCGCGGAGATTGAGCTGATCCTGCGCGACGGTTCACGCGAGATCGTGACCGTGGCAGATGTGAACGGGAATCGGACTCGTCCCTGGAGCACGGAACAGGTGGTGGGCAAGTTCACGAAGAATGCCGCACTGGCCCTGCTGACGGAGGAGAAGCGCGACAGGATCCTCCAGGCTTTCACGGGAACTGGGGACCTGGATATCGACGTACTCTCTGATCTCGCTCCACCATTGGCAGCACTCCACCACTGACGCTGCACCGCTGATACCCACACGACTGATTCGAGGATGGCTGATGATTCAAAGTGTTGCTCCAGGAGTTTTCGTAGAAACCGCTCACCTGGGTTCGAATAACGCGATCGTGTCAACGACCGACGGCGTGGTCCTGGTGGACGCGCCGCACAGGCCGACGGATGCAGTGGCATGGCGAGCCACGGCAGAGAAGTTCGGTGAGATCAGGTACCTCATTCATACCGATCATCACATCGATCACACCATGGGCAATTACTATCTCCCCGGTCTCGTCGTAGGCCAGGATCGCACTCGCGATGGGCTCGTCAATCACTTTCCAGAACCGGGATACATCGACGATCTGATTCGGATCATCGATCCGGAAGGCGTGCCGCTGATGGCGGGCCACAAACCGCGACTGCCGGACATCACTTTCACCGACGAAATGGACCTCTATGTCGGCACCACCCGATTGCGTCTCATCTCGCTCAGCGGGCACACGCCGAACACGATTGGTGTCCTTCTTCCAGATGAAGGCATCTTCTTCAGCGGCGACAATGTTTGCGCTGCAAGTCTGCCGTCGTTTCAGGAAGCGTATGTCGATGAGTGGCTGAGGACTCTCGACCGGATCAGCGAGTTGGATTTCGACGTGCTCGTCCCAGGGCACGGTGACCTCACCAACAAGGCGTTTGTGGCGACGTTCAAGGCGCAAATGCAGGAAGTGGTCGGGCAGGTCGCCGCGGCTCGGTCGGCTGGCTCCTCGCGTGAAGAAGCGGCTGAGAATATTCGATACGAAGACAATATTCACGGGGCGACACCGGACTGGTCGGTCGGTTACCCAGACGACATTCTGGAGATGCTGCAGGTGCGCTCAATCTGTCAGATTTACGACCAGATCGAAGCGGGGACTCTGGCGTAGCCGGAGCAAATGTAACGCGAGCGAGGGAACGGGCGGCACGCCCGTTCCCTCGCTCGCCGCGATGTGTTGCAGCGATTACCGGGTGTGTGCCCGGCGCCGCATGAGCACGAGCACTGCACCGGCAGCCAGTGCGAGCAGGGCGATGACCATGCTCCACCCTGTTGATACACCGGTCACAGCCAGGTCGCCCCCGCTGTCACCATCACCCGGGGTTCCGGGTGCGTTTGCACCGACCACGGTGAACGCCAGTGATACAGCGCTGTCCCGGCCCGCGGCATCCGTCACCGACACCGACACCGTGTAATCACCGGCGGACAACGCCCCGACATCGAGCGACTCGCCATCCACCGTCGCCACTGTATGACCGGTCACCGAGAGACCGGTGGTGAAGGCAGCAGCCTCGGTCGTGATGCCGAGTGAATCGGCCGACACTGCGACCGCGTCGGAGTTGCTGACCGCGAGCGACAACGTGCCTGCAGCGTCAGCCGTCAGGGTCGCACTGATTTCTCCGGCGGGGGCGGTGGTCTGCCATTCGTCTTCTTCAGCAGCGATTGCTGACGATGCCCAGACGAGTGTTGCAGAAGCGGCCAATGCGGTGACGATGACGGCCGCGAGTGTTCGGCGATGATGGTGGGAACGCAAGAAATGTCTCCTTCGACGTGGGCGCGTCGACGCGCCGTGTCACAGCCTAGGAAAGGGCTTCACCGGGAACAATCAAGTGATCGGAACTGATCGCTTGGGGTGGGAAGAGATCAGTGTGGCCCCGGCCAGGACGACCGGCCCCGTTCCGGGCACGGTCGGCCCGTCTGTGCATCAATCGGCCAGGCCGAGGAAGACCATGAGTAGGCGCTCCACGTCGACAACCTGGGTCGAAGAGAGGCGTCCTATCCGCTGGGTCACATGTGCGCGACGCACCGTGGTGAGTTTGTCGACCATGATCCAACTCACTGAATCGAGCCCGTTCATTTCATCCGGCGAGGTTCGAACGCGCAAGAGCGGGGCCGGGACTTCTGTCGACGTGAATGGGCAGACCGTAATCGAATCGGTGCCGTCAAATCGATCATCTTGAATCAGAACGGCGGGTCGTGGCTTGGATGCGTAGGCGCCTCCGGCAAGCAACCAAATCTCGCCCCGGTTCACTCGTCCCAACTCACTGACAGAGGCTCGATGAATTCCTGGTCGTCAGAAAGTCGATCGGCCGCACCGACGGCGGTCGACTGTCGGTGCGCCTCAGCGGAGAACTTCTCGGATCGAACGTCTGGCACCCACACTTGAACAAGTCGAAAACCCTGCTCGCGCATTCGCTCCCGGTGTGCACTCACACGATCCCGTACAGCCATACGCCAATGTTACATGTAACGCTTTCGACTGTCTACGATCTCTGTGCTGCGAGGCGCACCTCGACGCCCGCTCCTCGCAGTGACTCGACCTGATCGACTGGCGCCCCAGCATCCGTCACCAGCAAATCGATACGGTCGGTCGGCACGGTCTGCACCAGGGAACTCTGGCCGATCTTGGTGCGGTCGGCGAGCACGACCACCCGATTAGCCACGCGCACGGCTGCCCGATCGATGCTCGCGACATGCAAGTTCGGGGTAGAGAGGCCGTGTTCTGCGGTGAGTCCGTTGCCAGACATGAAGACTGTCTCGAAGCGCAGTGAGGCCAGTGCTCGCTCCGCTTCGCCGCCGACGACTGCGTGAATGCTGCCGCGGAGGAGCCCGCCGAGCATGAAGACTTCGACATCTCGGGCGTTGGCCAGGGCCTCTGCAACCAGCGTCGAGTTGGTCACCACAACCAGGCGTCGGCGCACCAGGTGTACGGCGAGTTGCTCGGTGGTGGTTCCGGCGCACATCATGATTGCATCGCCGTCTTTGACCAGAGTTGCCGCTTCCCGGGCGATCTGGGCCTTCTCGCTGTGCGAGACGCGCGACTTGTCGAGGTAGGTCGGCTCGTCCATCGCACCTCTGAGTGCGGACGCGCCGCCACGTTGCCTTCTCACCAGATTCAGGTCAACGAGCACCCGGAGATCGCGACGAATCGTTATCTCAGAGCAGTGAGTGATGCGGGCGAGGTCGGTCACCGAGACTGAACCGTTCACTGCCACCGTCGCGAGGATGATCCGTCGCCGCTCATCCGTGTACATGCTCGCCACCTGTCATCTGCACTTCAGTTGATGTCCATAGATCTGGCGCTTGCGCTCGGAGACGGACGGTCAGTGTGACCTGGTGCGAGCGCGACCTATTCGGGGGTGAACAGGTCGCCGTGGTTTCGCCAGCCTACCGGCGACGAGACTGGCGGCGCCGTTCGGACTCATCCGACTCGGCTCGCGGATGGGATTCGAACGGGCGTGACTATTGCGGCTTGGGTGGAGATGGCGAAGTTGGCGTTCTTGGCGTAGTCTCAGGGGATGAGCATTAACATCGAGCTTTCTGTCAGCCAAGCGCGAGATCACTTTTCCGATGCCGTGAACCGAGCTGCTTACGGTGGCGAGATCACGTACGTGACGCGTGGGCGGGGTCAGAAGCGGGCCGCGGCTATCGTGCCAGCTGAACTCGTTGACCGCTACGAGGCGATGATTGACAGCGAGGATGCGCGCCTCGCGTTGGAGCGACTGGCCGATCTCGACTCCGGACGCACCGCGGCCGTATCCGCAGATGAGGCGGCCCGGAAGCTCGGGCTTTGAACGCGGCTGGCCCGTTTGGTCGTAGCGCCAGACTTCGTCAGGGGCGGGCGTTCCGGTCTCGAGCGTCTGCCCGCCACTCCACATGCGCATCGCGTTTCCGATGCGAGCGTCGTTCAATCAAACTTGAACGGGTTGCCGTTCCATTCAAGTAGAACGTGATCTACTTGAATTACGCTCGTATATGCTGCGGTCTTTGGCCACGCGTGCGGCCGAATGAGCCCACGCGCGCCAAACCGACGATTTGACCGCACACGTGCGCCGGGCGAGGCCGCCGTGTCATGGAACATGCCCGACCATCGGATCGTGATCGGGAGGACGCGACTGTGATGGACGCGTTGATGCGACTGCTCTCGAGGAACTGGCGAAGCGCACTGACGCACCCTGGTCGCCGTCACCCGGGTGCAGGACTCTCTTGGACGCACCAGCGTGCTGCACGATTGACTGTAGTAACGCGCCGCGTTATGCTTTCGATGTGATCCAGTCATTCGCGGGCAAAGACACCGAGCGCGTGTGGCAAAGAGAGCATGTGCGAAAGTTTGGGGCAGATTTGCAACGGGCCGCGAATCGAAAGCTACTTTTGCTTGACGCGGCGGAGGCCATCAACGACTTGCGTGTACCGCCGGGAAATCGTCTTGAGCAGCTCCAGGGCGATCGCAACGGTCAGCACAGCATCCGTATTAACAACCAATGGCGCATCTGTTTCACCTGGACAGACGCAGGTCCAACTGCCGTCGAAATAGTCGACTACCACTGAAGGGAGACATCATGACTGCAGCGCACGAACCCATCCATCCTGGAGAGATCCTTCTTGAGGAGTTTCTGAAGCCGCTGGGCATCAGCCAGTATCGGCTTGCTCATGCAATCGCCGTTCCTCCTCGGCGTATCAACGAGATCGTGCACGGGAAAAGGGGCATCAGCCCGAATACCGCACTGCGGTTGGCGAGAGCGTTCGGCACGTCGGATCGATTCTGGATGAACCTTCAGGTGCGACATGACCTTGACGTCGAAACCGCTGCTCACGAAGCAGAGCTTGACGGGATCCGGCCGCTCCCGAGGGCATCGTAGCCCCAGATCGTCAGCGGCGGGCGGTCCAGCCCTGGGGTCCCGAGCCGTCTGCCTCATATTGCCTCGGCCGCGCGACACGGCAAGAATGGCCAGATGAGCCAGCCGCCGCAGCGCCGCACCCAGATCGGACGCCGATGAGCGACGAGTCACCGCTCCTGCTGGTGCTCGACCTGATCGGCGCGTTCGCGTTCGGACTCAACGGAGCCTTGACGGCTGTGCGTGTGGCCAGACTGGACATCGTCGGCGTCATCACACTCGGCATGATCACCGCGCTCGGCGGCGGCATCATCCGTGACATTCTGCTTGACGACCTGCCGCCGGCCACCTTTCTCGACTGGCACTATCTGGCTGTCGCCGCGGCCGGCGCGTTGATCGCGTTCGCTTTTTCTGTGCGCCTCCATCGGCTCGCCGTTCCCATCGAGGTGCTCGACGCCGTGGGGCTCAGCGTGTTCGCCGTCACCGGCGCCAGCAAGGCCATGGAATTCGGTCTCGGCCCCGTGCAGTCCGTAATTCTCGGCGTCATCACCGCGGTCGGCGGCGGAACCATTCGAGATGTTTTGGTCGGGCGGGTTCCGTCCGTCATGCGCGAAGGGCTCTACGCCATCCCGGCGCTCGTCGCTGCGGCGCTCACGGTCACGGCCATCGCGATCGGTCTCTACGGTCTGCCCGCCGCGCTCATCGCGGCCGCGATTTGCTTCCTCATCCGGCTGATCGGCGTTCGGTTCAACCTCAACGCGCCCAGGCCACCTGGAACACAAGGTGCAACGGATGCCCCGGGTCGCCAGTGAGGCAACTGGTAGTTCAGGTTTGGTCGGCGCCGAGCCAGGCCAGCGCAGCCACAACCGCCGCCGCCGTTCCCGTCTCGATCGTCGGCCCGATCAGGGGCGCGAAGTTCGAGGAGTGATTCGCCGGAATGTCGGAAGAAACAGTTCCAGCCGTCTCCGCTTTCGCGAGCTCGGCCGGGTCGATGCCGCCCACTCCCCAATAGGTGTACGGCACCTTCAGGGCATCCGGAATCTCGCTGAAGTCCTCGCTGGCCGACTGGCGATCGATGGTGAACGCCCGGTCGCCGAAATGGCGTCGGAACGCGTCGGTGACTGTCTTCGTCGCATCCGGATCGTTGTCGGTCACCGGGTAGTGGTCGTAGAGCTCGAAGGTGGGCGGCTTCGGGGAACCGGACGCTGCGCATTCGCCCTCCACAATGCGATGAATCGCCTCCACGATCATGGTGCGCGTGACGTCGTTGAAGGTGCGGATGTTCAGCTCCAGCACCGCATGGTCGGAGATGATGTTGCTCTTCGACCCGCCCTGGATGCGACCGACCGTCAGCACCGCGAACTCGCCTGGCGTGACCTCGCGGGCGACGATCGCCTGCAGCCGCACAACGATCATCGACGCGAGCACGACCGGATCAACGGCGAGGTGCGGCATCGACCCGTGGCTGCCGCGACCCCACACGGTCACGCGCATGCTGTCGCCGCTGGAGAGGAACGCGCCCGGCCTCGTGCCTACCCGGCCGGCCGAAAACGGCAGCACGTGCTGGGCGAGCGCGACATCGGGCCGGGGGATCAGGTCGGCCAGGCCGGCCGTGAGCATGGCCTCGGCTCCGTCGGCGACTTCTTCCGCAGGCTGGAAGAGCGCGATATAGGTGCCGTGCCAGGCATCCGTTCTCTCTGAAAGCAGCCGCCCCGCGCCGAGCAGGCAGGCGACGTGCACGTCGTGTCCGCACGCGTGCATGACCGGAATCTGGTTACCAGCCGCGTCGGTCGTGTGGTCGGTGCTCGCGTACGGGAGGCCGGTCGTCTCCTTGATGGCCAGGGCGTCCATGTCGGCGCGCATGAGCACGACGGGCCCGTCGCCGTTCCTGAGGATGCCGACCACGCCGGTGGTGCCGATCTTCTCGTGCACGTCGTAGTCGAAATCGCGCAGGGCATCGGCGACTGTGGCGGCCGTCTTGACCTCCTGATGACCGAGTTCCGGATGCTGGTGGAGAGTCTTGTAGACGTTCTCCTGCCAGTCTCGTATCCCGGCTTGGCCCGCGAGCACGGTAGTCGCATCGGTGTCGGCGTCGTTCATCGGTTCCCGCTCTCCTTGTGGCGACGCGCCTGCTTACGGTCTGCGTCCGCGAGGTCTTCCGCCAGCGTACGTCTGACGTCGCCCCGGCAGAAGGGATGCGGTTATGGCGTAGTCTGATCCAGGCCGTCTGAAACGATTCAGCAAAGGAGCTCACCGTGCTCGATCGCCCTCGTGTGCGACTCGAACCACTCGACCCTGGGCGTTTCGCCGAGCCAGAGGCCGATGATCGCCCCGGCATACGCTGGTGGTGGCAGAGCCCGGTTGCGACCGAAGAACTCGTTCGCCAGTTAAACGCCATCGCCGACGCCGGCTTTCGGGAGGTGGAGATCGCGTTCAGCCGGGGGTTCTGGGGCGACGAGGCGCAACGCACCGCGCTCACCGCCGTGCTGCTCGAAGCGGAACGGCTCGGTGTTGGTGTGGCGATGACTCTCGGAGCGTCCTGGCCACTCAGCACCCCGAACACCACGGCGGGCACACCCTTCTCCACCCGCGAGCTGCAGTATGGGTCAGTGCGACTCCCCGCCGATCGCACCGAATCGGTGCATTTGCCGGCCGCGTTCGACGACCCCGCACAGTTCGACGACCCCGCGCCCGTCAACGACGCCGCCGATCGCCTCTCCACGCTCGTGCGCGTCACCGCGGCCCGAGTTGTGGAACGCAACGCACCGGCATCCGTCGTCACGATCGCGGACCCGGCGTCCCCCCGTCGTCGCGTTATCGAGCCGCCCGCGGCTTCGACCGTGCTCAACGGGGCCTCGCTGATCGACCTGACGTCGCAGGTCGTCGGATCTGCTATCCGTTGGGAGCCACGGGAGGGAGACTGGGTGCTCTTCGCGTTCTGGATGCGTGACTGCGAACAGGGTGTCACGAACTTTCTCGACCGTGACGCCGCGCTCGCCGCCACCGCGTACCTCGACGAACACCAGATCGGCGCCGACAACCTGGAGCTGTTGCGCGCAGCCGGCACGGAGCTTTTCGAGGACTCGCTGGAGCTGAACGCCGACTCGCTGTACTGGACATCCGACCTGCTTGAACGCTTCATTGAGCGCCACGGCTACGATCCGACGCCGTACCTTCCGCTGCTGTTCGCGCACGGCATGTGCCGCTATTGGGTGCCGAACGAGGAGCCCGTGCCCGACTTCGAACTCGACACCGGTGACGTGTTCGACGCCGGCGTTGGCGCGCGGGTGCGCCGCGACTACTACCGGCTGCTGACCGACCTCTACATCTCGGATCACCTGCTGGTGCTGCAGGATTGGGCGGCGAGCCACGGGCTGCGGCACAAATCACAAGCGGCGTATGGGCAGAACCTCGAGGCGGTGCGGAGCAATCGCGCCTTCGTGCGGGCCGGCGGCCGCGCAGAGGGCGAATCGCTGAATTCGGGGGACCGGGTTCCCCTCACGCGAACAGATGCCACCTGGCGTTTCGCGCTCGACTGGCAACGCTCCGTCGTGGGCGGAGCCCACCAGGGAGGCGCCGTGCGCATCAGCACCGAGCTGGGCGCGCAGTTTCGGGCGGCCTACGCGGTCACCCTCGGCGATCTGCAGCAGATGCTCGCAAAGGAATGGGCTGCCGGCATCACCAAGCCGTTCGTGCACGGGGTGGCATCACAATCACCTGAAGCGGACTGGCCGACGCAGACCCGATTCCAGCAGATCGTGTCTGACAGCTGGAACGACACCCACTTTCCAGAGTGGGCGAACTGGCGACCCCTCACCGACTACTGGGCGCGAGGCACCGTCGTACTCGAAACAGGAGTGCCGCGCACGGACATCGCCGTCTACCGCGACGGCTTTCTGACATCGGCCGCGCGCGGAGTGCGAGACGCGACGGCAGACGCCACCGCTCCCGCTCGGCTGGCCGACACCGAGGCGCTCGAGCTGGCGGGGTTCAGCGTGCAGTTCATCGATCCGGGCGGGGTCGTTGAGGGGGTTGTTGAGGGGGGTGCGGCCGGTTCTTCCGTGTTTGCCGACGGGCCCGCTTACCGCGGCCTGGTCATTGACGAACGGATGCTGCCGCCCGAGACGGCAGAGGCGCTCGCCTCGGCCGCGGAGCGCGGCGTGCGCCTCGTTGTGGTCGGCGAGCCGCCATCGGCCGACTCCGGGTTTGCGCACGGGCGGGCCGGCGACGAGCGCGTGTGTGCCGCGATGGCCCGTGCCCTGGCGCTGCCGTCGGTGACGCGTGTCGAGACGCTGGCCGAGGCATCCGTCGCCTTCACCCGACTTGGTCTCGTGCCGAGGGTGACCGTTGACGGCCAGTCGCTGCTCACCCAGTGGCGTGAAGCGGGGTCGTGCCGCTACCTGCTGGTGTACAACACGCTGTCGCAGCCGGTGTCGGCGCGACTGTCGCTCGAGGGGGCCGGGCGGGTGCGGGAGCTCGACCTGTGGAGCGGGCGCATCGATTCTGTGCCGCATGCGGCGGAGGGCGAACGCACCACTGTGGAGGCGCTCGTTCCCGCGCTCGGGGTGCGGGTGTTCGAGCTCGATGTAGGAGTGGAGCCCGAGACCGTCGCCGACGCGCGCGTTGTCGACGCGCCGACGGTGGCGGATGCCGCGGTGGAGCTCGAGGGCTGGCGCCTGCACGTGGTCAGCGAGGAGCCGGGTGGCCCGCGCGAGATTGAGCTGGACGGCGTCGGCCCCGGCGACTGGCGGGGAATCGCGGCGCTCAGGGGAGTTTCGGGCGTGGGGCGCTACAGCGCGCGGGTTGTGCTGCCTGATGAGCGGCTCGCTGGGCGGGCGGCGAAGATCGACCTCGGCGGTCTGGCGGGTTCTGCGGTCGTTCGGGTGGGCGGACGGGTCTTCGGCACGGCGTACGTCAGCAACACGGTCATCGACCTCGGCACTTCTGCTGTGAATGAAGCGGAAATCGAGATCGAGGTTCGAACCTCGCTACGTAACGCGGTGATCGAGAGCGGGATCGATGTCTTCGATGAAGTTCCGTCGCGGCCGCACGGGCTGATCGGCCCCGTGCGAATCCTGGTCGAACGTAATTCCCACCGTCATCCGTCTCTGATATCTCACGAAAGGCAGTCCACATGAGCCTCCTGAACCTCCCCCCGTCGTTTGAGTTCGGGGTCGCCACCAGCGCCTTCCAGATCGAAGGGGCGTGGAACGAAGACGGCAAGGGTCCGTCGATCTGGGACACGTTCGGGCACACCCCGGGGAAGGTCTACAACGACATTCCGGGCGATGTGGCCTGCGACCATTACCACCGGTACTCAGAAGACATCGAACTCATGAAGTGGCTCGGGCTCGACAGCTACCGATTTTCGCTGAGCTGGTCGAGGATCATGCCAGACGGGGTCGGCCGAATCAATCAGAAGGGCCTGGACTTCTACCGCAGGCTCACCGACGAATTGCTGGCCGCCGGCATCACCCCGAACGCCACGCTGTATCACTGGGATCTGCCGCAGGCGCTTGAAGACCGCGGTGGGTGGCCCAATCGCGATGTCGCCGATTGGTTCGCTGAGTACGCGTCGGTCGCTTATGACGCGCTCGGCGATCGCATCGGTCGTTGGGCGACGGTCAACGAGCCCATTTCTGTGTGGGTGGGGTATGCACTCGGAGCGTTCGCGCCCGGCTTGCACGACGAGCGCGCCGGCCGGGCGGCGATGCACAACCAGATGCTCGCCCACGGCAAAGCCGTGCAGGCGTTCCGCGCGGCGGGGTCACCTGGCGAGATCGGCGTTGTGCTCGACATCTGGAAGCGCCAGCCGGCCACCGATTCTGCTGAAGACCTCGCACTGGCGGCCGAGGGCGAAGACGATGGCTTCCGGTTCTTCCTCGACACGCTTCGAGGCGGTGGCTACAGTGAGCGCATTCAGGCGCGTCTGGAGGCGGAGGGAACGCTTCCGGAGATCCACGACACCGACCAGGAGATCATCGA
Organism: Glaciibacter superstes DSM 21135; assembly: GCF_000421145.1. Taxonomy (GTDB): domain Bacteria; phylum Actinomycetota; class Actinomycetes; order Actinomycetales; family Microbacteriaceae; genus Cryobacterium; species Cryobacterium superstes. The sequence continues at coordinate 67,101 of NZ_ATWH01000005.1, forward strand.
GGCGCCCGTCGATTACCTCGGTTTGAACGTCTACTCCCGTGTAGTCGTGAATTCGAAGACGCATGACGGAACCGGATGGGCAGAGAGCGATCCGCCCGCCGGCGGCAACTTTCTCGATGACGGTTCGGAGTTCTACCCGCGCGCCGTCTACGAGGCGCTGCAGATGGTGCGCGATGACTATGGCTGGAGCGGACCGATCTACATCACGGAGAACGGACTTCCAGACGCGCCCGCCGCGCCCGGCGACGACCCGCTTCGTGACCAGGAACGCATCCGTTATGTCAATGGCTTCCTGGAGTGGATCGATCGCGCCGTCGCGGAGGGTTCTGATGTGCGCGGCTATTACCTGTGGAGTCTGATGGACAATTACGAGTGGGGTACAGGCTTCAGCAAGAAGTACGGCATCGTGCGGGTCGACCCCGAAACGCAGGAGCGCACGCCGAAGGATTCTGCTCACTGGTACCGAGACGTGATCGCTTCGCACCGCGCGGCCCAGCTGTAACGGACATACGCGACCCGCTCAGACCGCTGGCGGTCGCGCGCGGATGGCGCTGAGCTTCCCACTTAACGTAACGTCACCAACGCTGTGCGGTAACAGCAGTGATTCGCCTCCTCGAACACGTTGAATGCCGCCGTCCCACGTGAGTTCGCCGGCGCCGTCGAGAACAATGAGCACCGAATATCCGGTATCGAGTAGGACCGACCCGTCTGCGCGGATCCATTCGGCCCTAAAGAAGGGATCAGCCAGTGCAGGAAATAGCTGCGTCACCGTGTCGATGCGATCAGCGCGCTGACGCGTCGCAGTCAGCGTGCTCAGGTCGGCCTTGGTCCAGCCATGCCGGTCCAAGGCCGATAACGCAACCGCGCGATCGAGCCCGAGAAACGCATCTTCCTGCTGTCCGTTCTGTGTCGCTTCGAGCAGGACCGACAGGTCGGTGGGCTCCTGCAACTCCACCAGCGTGATGCCGGGGCCGATCGAATGCGGCACGCCGGCCGGTACAAAGAGCGTACTTCCCTGCCGCAATTCGACGCGGTGCATGGCACCAAGCATCCCTGTGACACCTTGATCACCCACCCATTGCTCAATCTCCCCTTCGCTGACGTCGCGAGTGAAACCGAGATGTGCGTGAGGTGAATCATCATCAATCTCGCGCACTGCGACGACGATCCACGCTTCGGTCTTTCCATGCCCGAGCGACAGGTGTTGTGCGGCGAACCCTGCAGCCGGATGAAAGTGCACGAACAATCGCTCGGCAGTGTCAAGAATCTTCACGAGGATCTCGGTGCTGGCGCCGAAACGCGCAACATGCTCTCGCCCGAGATACCCGATCGGGTCAGCCGTGACGGCATCTCTCAACAACCGACCATCCGGCAGTGATGAGAGGCCGACCCCGCCCCCACTGAAAACCTCGGTCGTCGAAGCGACGAAGTCCTCAGGGTGGAATTCTCCGCGTTGTGTTTCCCGACGGAGACGCGAGATGCCTTCTCCACCACGATAGGTACGCTCGGGTTGATTAGAACTCAGGGCAACCGGTGCCAGTGCGAAAGTCACGATGGTAGCCGCTCAGTGCAGGTGCACAACTGCGTAGCTTGCAATTTCGGGAACGATCACGTGCCATCGTCCTTCGGATATTTCGGTCACGGGCAACTCGACGGTGGCGCGCCCAGGCGCATGCACGGTCGCTCGTGTCACCCGCTTCTGTGAACTGACGCCAAGATTGACGTTGTTGCGCACCCGCACTCGATCCTGGGCCTCGTCGTAGTCATAGTTGACGATGTGGAGGGCGACGCCGTCTTCAATCTCGTGCAAGCTCACAGCGGCGAGTTCGCCCAGATCGGCGATCACATCGACGGGGACTTCTGCAGGCAGTTCGTCGACGGACCTAATCACGGTCGTACCCTCGTGAGTGAGTAGGCGCTCAGCTTCCCCGTTAGCGAGCTCCGTGCCGTAATGGCCGTGCACCACGATTCGCCCACCCCGGTCGAGATACTCGAGAAGCTGGGCGTGCTGACTGCTACTCACGCCCCAGACGTCTGGAAGGACGACGGTGTCGTATCGATCGAGTGACTGGGCGACGGAGTCATTTTCCCGCAAGATCTCGTCGGGGAAGACGACAACATCGAAAGTACGGGTACTACGGCTGAGCGATTCGATGCTCTCCCAATATGACGCAGGGCGGGCGTCCGGCTGAGTAACGATCGGAAACCAGCGATCGCCATCGGCGAATTGGTCTGAATCGATTGCGTTGTCGATCAGGCTATGCACGGAGAAGATCACCGCGGTGAGGTGAGGTGAGACGTTCGAGATCAGAGGATCGATCTGCTTCAGGAACTGCCCGGTTTCCACCACGAGATCTCGCGGAACCCAATAGGAGTCCTTGATCTCAGTGCCGAGCCACGAACCGTACGGGAGAGACATGTTCGCCCCCATCGCACTCGCTTCGAAGATGGTCAGACGAAAGAGATCGCGCGCACGACCCTCCTGCAACTTGGCGAGAAGAAGCGGGGTCACACCCCCATATGGATTCTCCACCGCCACAAGTGGCTTCCCGCGAGAGAGTCCGACACCGTGCCGAAAGTACCAGGGCTGCTGGAAACGAGTCTCACGCATTTCGGTCACGAGCACGTCCACGTGGCTGACCATGGGGTCCCAGTAGGGAGCGAGGTCGTAGAAGTTCCCGCCCACACGGATCTGAACGCCGCGGGAGGCTGCATAATCCTTCGCGAATCGTGCCAGCTCTTCGAACGTGCGGGCAATTGCGATCTGAAGGCTGCGGCTGAAGTGCTTATAGAGGGGGAGCGCACGGGGGTTCTCGCGTGCTTTGTGCCCGCGCTCCAGCAGCCAGGCACGGTAATCGAACGTGGTGAGGTCGACGCCTGCGAGTTCCTCGGGGAGATCGTTCGGTGCCAGCGCCAGAAGATACGAGCGGAACTCGAGAACACAGTCTTTACAGAAACAGCCTCCGTATCGGAGCGCACTCATCGGAGTGTCAGTCTCGTCCAGCTGTATGCCGCGGGCACCTGCATCGATTTGGGTGCGGATCACAGCCTTGAGGTACTCGCGCCACACAGGGTTGTTTCGGTCGGCGTAGTAGCAATCCTGATCACGCACTGCCACCTCGACCCAATGCGCATGGATCGGGGCACCTTCGAGGTCGCGACACGCTACCTCTTCCCAGAGGTCAACGACATCGTCACCATCACTGTTGGTCAGCCCATCAGGAAAGTACGACCGGAAACTTTTCCACGAGGCCGGCCCAGTGTCAGAGCTGAACTCTCGGAGCCCGACGGTACTCTTCGGCGCCACTCCCCGCAGTTCGTTCTGGGCCACGACCTCGCCGCCGACGATCTCGGCCGGGAACTCCCACGCCTGGGACTCGAAAACGATCGCGAAGAGATCGATCGACCGGGCGCGCGAATGGGAGATGAATTCTGAATCGTTGACGTAGCCATAGTGGCGAAAGCGTGCCGGAATCGCGCCGTACGCCTCTTCTTCGAGGTAGGGAAGACTGATCGAGCCCCCGCCGAGACCTGCCCAGACGAGCATGGTTGCGCCCATTTCATCGAGATCATCGATCATGCTCAATCGCCGCGGCGGCATGCTGGGGTGCTGGCAATAGGTCTGTGGTGACCATCCGTCGAAGTAGACGCTGCGTTCCATAGTGGGTGTTCTCCAATACGTTAGTGGTGAGGTTGTTCAGCTAAAGGCGAGAAGTAAACGTGCGCGTGCTCTCACGAACGATCAATTGCGTCGGCAACATGATTTCGGCATCCGCGGCTTCGTTGGAGAGCAACAGCTCGACCGCCGTTCGACTCAGTTCCGCCGAGGGCTGAGCCTGCACAGTCATAGCCGGTTGAGTCAGTCGTGACCACGGAACATCGTCGAAGATCGCGATAGACACGTCGGCGGGATAACGAAGGCCGCGGTCTCGCAGCGCCGCGAGCACTGCCTCGCCGAGCACGTTGTTCGAGGCGACGATGGCGCTCGGGCGTTCGTCGAGTAGACGGAGCGCGTGGGCGTGCGCGGTCTCCCGAATGAAGCCTTGTCGCACTATCAGCAGCTCCACGGCAGGGATACCGGCGCCGGCCAAAGCTGCCCGGTAGCCTTCCTCGCGCAGCCGTCCGCTCGAGACGTCCAGTGGTCCGCCGAGGTAACCGATCCTTTGGTGGCCCAGGTCGATAAGGTGCTGCGTCAGTTCCCTGGCTCCTCCGGCGTTGTCAACGACGACGGAGGGAGCATCAAACCCGTCGATCGTGCGGTCTGCGAACACGATACGCACGCCGAGCGCGCGAGCGGCCTCCCACGATTCGATGTTCTGCCCGGTGGGAAAAGCGATGATGCCGCCCACCCGCTGCTCCAGCAGCAAGTCGATGTAGTCGAGTTCGGACGCGGGGTCCTCACCGCTTGATCCAACGATCACATGGCGGTTGCGAGCTTGCGCTCCCGTGAGAACGCCCTGCGCGAACTCTCCGTAGAACGGATTGGAGAGGTCGGCCACGATGAGCCCGATGGTGTCGGTTTGCTGCCGCTTGAGCCCGCGGCCAAGCGCGCTCGACCGGTAGCGAAGTTCGCGGGCGGCATCCTGAACGCGGGCACGTGTCGCTGCTGACACATGGTGGCCATCGGACAGCGCACGGGACACCGTTCCGAGTCCCACTCCCGCAGCGACAGCGATTTCCTTCATGGTCGGCGGCCGGTTGGGCCGTCCAGGAGCTCCATCGGCCGTCATCCCTTGACCGCGCCCTCGAGCACACCGCGAACGAACTGCTTTCGGAAGAGCAGGTAGACAAGAAGCGGAAGAGCGGTCGCCACGGCGAGCACAGCCATCTGCACGGCAATTTGCGACGTTGACCGGCCTGCGAATTGCAGCACGCCGACGGGCACGGTGTAAAGGTCGGGGCTTTGAATGTAGACGAGCGGATAGATGAAGTCGTTCCACACCCAGATGACGTTGAAGATCACCACCGTAGCCAGTGACGGGCGTGCCAGCGGCAGCAGTACCTGCCAGAAGATCCGAGGGTGCGACGCCCCGTCCATGGTGGCTGCTTCACGGAGTTCTTTCGGAACCGAATCGAAGAAGTTACGCAGAACCAGAATTCCAAACGGCGTCCACCCGCAGTAGGTCACGACGAGCGCGAGCAGTGAATCCTGGATATCGAGCACCTCGACCCAGCGGTAGCCCGCGATGACAAGGGCCTGGGGCGGAACCATCAGGCCGACGATGAGGAGGCCGAACCAGAATTGCTTTCCGCGGAACTCGAAGGTGGAGAAGCCATACGCGGCGACGGCCGCGAGTGCGGCGATGAGCACAACACTCAACACATTGACAATCGCGCTGTTGGTGATCCAATCCAGTAGTCGACCATCCTGGATCAGGAATACGTAGTTGTCGAAGCTCCAGCGACCGCCGAGGCCGAACGGGTCTGAGAGTGCCGAACTGTTGTCGCGGAACGAAATCGTCCCCATCCAGAAGAGCGGATAGACGATGGTGAGCGCGAGCAGGCCCAACAGGACATAACGGATGCCGGGGCGGAGAATTTTCGTTCTCATTTTGAGTCTCCGCTCTTTCGGTCTGCGCGGCTCTGTCTGGTGTAGAAGAACGCAAGTATCAGCGTGATCACGAGCAGCACGACGAGGATCGCGCTGCCGTAGCCGACCTGGTTTCCGCTGAACGCTTGGAAGAACGCCCACGTGGACAGCACTTCGGTGGCATGGTTGGGGCCCCCACCGGTGCTGACGTAGATCGTGGCAAAGACCTTCAAGCTATCGATGGCTGCGAGCAGTACCACCAGCTTGATGGTGTCCGCGAGCATAGGGATGGTGACGTAGATGGTTTCTTTCCAGCTCCCGGCGCCGTCAACCTTTGCTGCTTCGAAGACATCTCCGGGAAGCGATGACATGCTCGACAAAAAGATGAAGAGATAGAGCCCGAATCCCACCCAGACATCGAGAAAGATCAGGATCGGAAGTGCTCGCGACGGATCGGCGAGCCACGAACCCGCGAACGAGCCAAGTCCGATAGATGTCAGGAGAGGGTTGATCAGTCCGTTGTTTGGATCGAGCACGAACTTGAGCACGATTCCCACGACGACCAGAGAGAGGGTTGTCGGCACCAGGAAGATTCCCTGGAACAGGTTGCTGAGAGGAAACGCGCGTCGGAACGCCAGCGCGAGCGCGAGGGCGAGCACGGTTTTCAGAACCACGGAGCCGAGGAGGAAGGCGACATTGTGCACGAGAGCCTGCAAGAAGACAGTGTCTTTTGCGAGCCGAATGTAGTTGTCGATTCCGTTGGTGCGGATCTGGTCGTAGCTGAAACCGTTCCAGTCCGTAAAGCTCAGCAGCACCGTGAGCAGCAGCGGGATGAGGAGGAAGGCGATGAAGAAGAAATACCCGGGAATTATCCAGGCGAACGCTTTCGCTGACGAGCCCTTCCGCCTTGGCTTCTTCGTCGCGACCACAGTTGTGCTTGTCATCTTTACCACGCGAGTTTCTGTTGGTGTGGGGCGCGGGCCGCTACTGCGACCCGCGCCTTGAGGATGTGTCAAGCGGCTATCCGGCTACCTGGGCAGCTGCGGCCTGCACCGATGTCACGAAGTCCGACGGCGTCATGGTGCCCGCGGCGACGGCAGTCGCCCCGTTGTACATCGCCTGGTCGCCGACTGCGGGTTCAACAAGGCCCTCGAAGTACGTGATGAAGCCTTGTCCGCCGCTTTCGAACGCGGCTGCTGCCTGGTCCCACGCCGGCTTCAGCCCGTCGGGCAGAGAAGCTTCTGACCCCGCAATCAGGTTCATCGCAGAAGCCTCGGAGAACAGTTTCCCGGTTGACTTTTGCGCGAGGTAGTCGAGGAACGCGTATGAGGCTTCGGTATCCTCCACGGCTGAGGGGATACCAAAGCCCTCGTTGACCCCACCGAGCTGTTCAACCGATGGAGCGGACGGATCGATCTGCGGGAACGCGGCACCCTGCACTTCGAACGGCGGTGGCGTTTCAGCAATCGTCTGTTCGAACCACGAACCGGTCTGCATGAAGGCCGCCTTCCCAGAAAGGAACAGCGACATCATCGAGTTGTAGTCCGAACCCGCAACTCCCTCGGGGAACACCCCCGCGTTCGCGAGTGACGCCAGGTCTTCGGCCGCTTGAAGGAAGCAGGGGTCATCCCACGTGACACCGTCTTGTGCCGCAGCTGCGTTGATGGTGTCGATGCCGCAGCGCTGGATGGCCAGGAGATACCACCACTGCGCGGCTTGCCACCCTTCGCCACTGTAGAGGGACACGGCACTGACACCCGTGCCCTTCAGCTTGGCTGCGATGTCAATGAAGTCGCTGACCTTGGTCGGCATCTGGATGTCGTACTGCTTCAGGATCTCTGGATTCGCGTAGAGGACGTTGCTTGTGTAGAGGTCGAGGGGGATGCAGTAGACCTTGCCTTCGTACGAACAGAGGCTCTTCACCGACTGGCTGTCCGCGTATGAGAATGAGTCTTTGTTGCTCTCCCACCACTCTGTGATGTCGGTCAGGAGACCGGCCTTGGCATAATCCTCCGTCTGTTTGAACCCCTCGAACTGGAGGACTGCCGGCGGATTCTTGCCAGAGATGCCGGTTCTGACCACCGTGTCGGCTTCGCCGTCTGCGAGCTGGCGATTCGTGAACTCGGCGTCAGGGTGTTCCTCGTTGTATCCGTCGACCACAGCTTGCATCGCTTCATTACCGGAACCGGACAATTGGTGCCAGACGGCGAGTTTTGTTGACCCGCCACCCCCGCCGTTCGCCAGACCGCAGCCACTGAGCATCAGAGCAGCAGACACCGCTGCACCCGTGATCAGTAAGAACCTAGCCTTCCTTTTCATTGCATTCACCTCTTCGTGTCGGGATGGCCTGGGCAGACCGGGAACGTTTCCAACCGATAGAAGAACACACTGATAAGTCAATCGTCAAACTTCCGTGCTCAGATGAGCGCGGCCCGGCTTACGCGCTGAGCAGTCGTCGTGCCAACTCGCAATCTGTGACAAGTGAGTCGATGACTCCCGATGCGATCGCGACTCGCACCGCCTCTGTCTTGTTCTCGCCGCCCGCCACACCGATCACCTCGCCGATGGCTCGCAACTGCTCTGTTGAGGCAGCGATGCAGAGTTCCGCGATGTCATCGACTACCCGACCGCGCGTGTCGATGAGCGTCGCGCCGATCTCTGCTTGGACGCCCCGTTCCAGAAGCTGTTGACGCCGTTCGCCTCCGATTGCGGCATTGTGATACATCTCAGAGTCGGGCGGAGCCCAACTGCCGATGGCGACCATTGCGAGCGTCACACGGTTGATCTGCTCCAGCGAATTCTGTACGTCGATCTGGCGTCGGATGGCACGCGCGGAGGCTTTGTCGGATGCCACCAGCGGAGCGTACAGCGTGAAAGCATTGCCTTCCGCGGCGCGACTGACACGGCGAATGACGTCGACTGCGGTGCTTTGGATAGGGCCGGCGACGCCTGCCAATTGCACAACGTCACAGTGGGAGATGTTCGTAAGCGTCCGCGCCATAACGCTCATTGTGCGCCCGGCGGTCAAGCCAATCACGTCGCCATCGACGGCAATCTCCGACAGGAGCAGAGCGGCAACTCGACCGAGGTACTGTTGCACGAGCTCCGGTGATTCGACCGGCGTCGCCACGGCGAGCGCACGGCGAAGTCCGAAAGCGTCCTGGAGTCGCTTGGAAAGATCGGCATCGACCGGGCCAGGCGCGCGAACAGTGATGTTGACCATGCCCGCCTCGCGCGCATCGTCAAGCATGCGGGCAACCCTGAATCGGCTCACGCCCATTTCGGCTGCGATTTCAACACGTGAGCGGCCGTCGATGTAATGGCGTTTGGCGGCGAATGCGAGTTTCACTGATTCCTCTGGACCCATGGGTGGGACTCCTTTGCGCTCAGATGAGCGGACATGTTGTGAATATGTGAACGGTCGAAGTTATAGTAACCGTGCCCACCGCTACGAATCGCGCTATGCCGCCAGGAGAACCAAACATGTCATCGAAGAATCCGACAATGCGAGCCAGCATTCTCAGCCGAGCAGGTCAGGTGGGTGTCGAGAATATCGACGTACCGCAGATCGATGGCGACCAGGTTCTGGTGCGCGTAGCGGCCGTCGGCGTCTGCGGTTCAGACGTGCACTATTTCCAAGAGGGAAGAATCGGAGACTTTGTTGTCGATCAGCCGCTGATCCTCGGCCACGAGGCATCCGGCACGATCGTCGCCGTTGGCAGCCTGATCTCTGAAACCCGTGTCGGCGAAAGGGTATCGATCGAACCTCAGCGCGCCTGTCGGATCTGCGAGCAATGCAAGAACGGCCGCTACAACTTGTGCGCGGCGATGGAGTTCTACGCGACGCCTCCCATCGACGGAGCATTCGCGGAATATGTGGCAATTCAGGCCGACTATGCGTATCCGATTCCCGCCTCCATGAGTTTGGATGCCGCAGCTTTGTGTGAGCCGTTGTCTGTCGGAATTTGGGCGAATCAGAAGGCGCACACACGGCCCGGTTCACGGATTCTGATCGCGGGAGCCGGACCCATCGGGATCATCATCACGCAGGTCGCTTCCGCCTTCGGCGCAAGCGAAATTATCGTGAGTGACCCGGTTGCCGACCGACGCGCCAGCGCCAAGCGGTTCGGTGCAACCCGAGTGATTGATCCAATGGTCGAAGATATCGCGACGTCGGGCCTCGAAGTGGATGCCTTCATTGACGCTTCTGGAGCAGCGCCAGCGGTGCGAGCCGGAGTCATGGCGGTTGCGCCGGCTGGCCGGATCGTGCTCGTCGGTATGGGTGCAGACGACGTTGAGCTCCCCGTTTCGCGGATCCAGAATCGGGAACTCGAACTGACCGGGGTGTTTCGTTACGCCAATACCTGGCCTCTCGCGATCGAACTGGTGTCGTCTGGTCGCGTAGACCTCGACGCTCTTGTCACTGGACGATTTGGCCTCGACGACGTTGAGTCTGCGCTCAATGCGGCAGGCGATCCGGCGACATTGAAAGCGATCGTCGTTCCGTAGAGTTCCTGTGATGCGCGAGGGGCTCTACACGTGAGCGTGCACGTGTGGGCATGCAGTGAAATTCGCGATGCTTTCTTAATCGATTCACGCGAGGAGTCTGCCGTGCCCGGCATGGGGTGACCTTGAGCGTGCGGGGTACGCACGAGTGCGGCCACATCGTCTGTCTGAGTGTTCAGACCGACGATGTGACCGCACGGGTGCGACGCGCTGGCCTCCCCGGGCCCCGGTGTCGACTAGTTCGTGAAGTACCCCACATCGTCGATCTGGAACTTGGGAACCCAATTGGGATAGTCGGTCCCGATCGCGGCGAACGAGACCTCGAACGAGATCACGGCACTGCGCGAGTCCCAATCGCTCACATCGATCGACAGTTCATTCCATTTGTCCGGTGAGAACTCGGTGTTCTTCTGCGTCACGGTGGTGCCGTCCGCAGCGGTCAACGTGAACGTGGCCACATACCCGGTGGCACCCGGAGCACCGCCGTACGAGTCCGCCCACACGTACACCGACTTCGCCTCGCTCAGATCGACCGGTTTCGCCGGTGTCGCCGAAATGACCCGCGGAGTCGTCGCTGGAGTGGGCGAGCTCGTTGCTTCGAGCGCTCCGACGCCGCCGTGCGGCGTACCTGGGCCGTTGGCAAAACTCGTGACCCGGGCGATGGAGTCGACTTCTGCTCCGGCCTCCCAGCCCTGCGTATCGACTTCGAAGTCGTACGCCCCGTTCGGCGCAGGTGGAGGTATCGTCACCGTCGCCTTGACGGTGTCACGTCCGAGACTCACACAGAGCGTGCTCGCGTCACCGCGAACTGCACTGACGGTGAAGTCCACCGTGGCAACGCCTCCTGTCGGCGTTTGAGGGATATGCGCAGCATTCCCGCGCACGTCGAAATCACCGCAGTCGTCCGGGATACGCACGGCACCACGGAGCGTATCCACGTCCAGGTTGGTGAGAGTCACCGTCAGCTTCGACCCGACGAGTTCTGCACTGTCCGTTGCGGCAGCAACCACAACGTTCGGAGACTGGGACTTGCCGACCGACTCCGACAGCGAGACTGACTTGATATCGAAGGACGTCACCGGTTCGGATGTCCCGGTGCCGCGAACCATGACCTTCAGCCTGGCCAGGCTGTCACCTGCAACCGCCTCCGGCAGTTGCAGCGCGACGGAATGGAACTCGCCATCGGCCAGAACCCGGGCCTCACCCTCGACCACCTGGCCGGAGGATGTCGTTGCCCTGATCCCTGCGAATATTTCTGTGCCCAGTTCGGTATCGGCCGGAATCCTGACGGAGGCACTGAGCCAGCCGCTGGCCGCAATCGCGTCATCCTCCGTGAACGTCTTGGCGACGCTTCGCCGCTGCTTGGCGAATTTTTCAGGCGCGTCGACGACGTGCAGTACGCCGTCGCCTGCGGTCGCCTCAGCCACGTTGTCTGATGGCTCCCAGCCGTTCTCGTCGCTGTCAAACGAACCCAGCGAATCGGAGCCACTTTCTCGCCCGTCGACGCGTGTTCCCACGGTGGTCGTGATCGGCCGCTCGTCAAGCACGGCCGGGTCGAAACCGTCGATCACATCTGCCCAGTCATCGATCCCGATGATTTCCTTGGCGAACTCCGTAACCTCGAGCGAGCGTGCCGTGTCGATGTACTTGAACACGTCATAGCTGTACTTCTGACGCAACGGCGCATTCGGGCTGTCCGTCGTGTAGTCGGACGCCCACAGGCCCAGATTCAATCCGCCCTCCAATTGGTGATCGACGTGGCGGTGCAGGATGAAACTGTCGATCGACGGCAGGAATCGAATCTTGTAATAGGCGTATGCGAAGCATGCTGCCTGCAATTTCTCCGCGTCAGGAGTGAGATTGCTGCCCGGTCCAGGTGAGTGACAGCCCTGCTCCGAGAGAATGATCCGGCGTGGTTCGCCCTCGTACATCAGTTCGCTCGATGCCAAGTATTCCGGAAGAACCTGGATGTTCTTGAATGTGATCAGCTTGCTGTCGACACTGTCTGTCGCATTCGTGTCATTCCAGACATCGGGCTTGAACAGGTCTTGGGGATACGGGTGGAACGCGAGGAACCACGGGAAGTCGCCGCCCGATTTCGAGATCGCGTTCAGCTTGTCGATCACGTCTCTAGACGGATAGAAGCGGGTCGCATTTCCCCCGGCCGGAACCGTCCAGTGCTGTGTCAACGAGGTGTATGTGCGCGCTTTGTCGTAGTACTTGCGCGATGACAGCGACATGATGCGCAACGCACGCGAATAGTCATTCAGGAACTCGTCGATCGTCTTCTCGCCCGAGTTCGACCAGATCCACTGCGCGTCGACCTCGTTGCCGACGATGAAACCGACGGCACGCCCGAACTCCTCATCGGTACGCGACCAGCGGCTCGCGATGAACTCCATCGCAGCTGTCGTGTACTTCATGCCTTTGTCGGTGGCGGTGTTGAACCCGAACACAGGTCCGGCGCCGGGCTCGCGTGAGGCATCTGGGTGAATCAGGATGTTTGCAGCGCTGTCTGGCTCGTCATCGTGTTCGTAAAGGAGCACGATCAAGTTGACCAGGGTGCCGTTGTCCGACACCGCCTTGATCTGTGTATCGAGCGCTTCGACTTCGGCGGCGTCGAAATAGTATTCCTGGCCGCCGCTGGCGAAGGCGATGTTGTCGTCGCTCGTCTTCTTGTTCAGCATGATGGCGGCCAGGTCGAGGTTGATCGCTGCGTGTTGCACACCGAGGCTCTCAGCATCGTCTGACATCTGCACCTGAAGGCCCTTTTTGTCCAGCACCTGAGGAAAGTCCGCCGTAGTTGCCGGTGTCAACTGCAGGTCGTCTGCGAAGTGCGGCGCACCGATCGCAGTGCCATCGACTGCCGCGGTGAACTGCCCGTAGAGGCTGTCGGTTCCGTCTGCCTGAAGGCGTGGCCCCTCGACAGAGAATGAGCCGTCTGCACCGGCAACGGTGGTGCCGAACTCCTGCGCGTCTTCGGTGGTCGCGGCTGAGTGTGCGCTCGAGACGAACACGTCAACGTCGGTGCCGGCCTGCTCAGCGCCGACCGAGCCGGCGACGGTGATCACTTCGTCTGCCACAGCGACGGATGCGACGCCAGCGCTTGATTCGGCAGCTGGCTGCGGAACGTCAGTCGGCTGTGGTGACTCAGGCACCTGTGTTTCGGTCGGCTGTGGTGTTTCAGACGGCTGTGCTGTTTCAGACGGCTGTGTTACAGGCGGCTCGGTTTCGCTCTGCAGAACAGAGTGCTCCGCTGGTCGTGGCGAAGCTGCCGCTGCCCCCGCGGAGACACCGCTCAGAAGCAGGGCCGCTGTCGTGGCAATCGCCGCGATTCCCCTGAATCGTTTTCTACCCGTGTGCATGACTTTCCTTCCCGCCAGGGCGGAGCCCATTTCGCGTCTACACAGCCTGTCGTCCCCCGTTCGCGGGGGCAATGAATCGCGTGAACACTGGCCGCAAGTGGACACACCGGGGCAGCGCGGCGACAATCGACCACCAGGCGCAGTCGTCTGGCGAGGTGTGTGCACTTGACAGATCACTGGTATTTCCGAAATCCTAATGAAACGTTTTACATACTCGTCGGCACTGACCATCCGGCGAGGGATGAGCCAGTAGGTCGCTCGACTCGACGAAGAGGAACATCAGTGACAGTCACCGCCGCGCGCCGGCCAGCGCAGCTGATTGAGCCCGTGCAATCGAGTGGGCCAGCGCGGTCGAGTGGGCCAGCGCTGGATGCCAGCGACCTGCGCATTCTCACGATGGTCGCTGACGGTCATCAGATCGATGTTGTCGCGCAGCGACTCAATCTTTCGAGCAGGACTGTGCGGCGTCGCACGAAAGCCATGTGCGATCGATTCGGCGCGCGCGCCCCGATCCAGGTCGCCGTCTGGGCAGCTCGCCACGGCTTGATCTAAAGGGCAGGCACTGCACGCTGCCCGGATTATCTACTAATGCGATAGTATTTGCTATATGAGCGGAGACGCGCGGATGGCCGAGCAGTTGCGCTCGCAGGGGCGCGCTGCCGATGAACTGCATGAGCGCTCTCGTCGCGTACTGGTGGAGGCAGCGAGGTCTGGCTCCCTGGCGGGGTTGACGCAACGAGAGATCGCGGCAGCGATCGGGCGAAGTCAACCTGAGGTATCTCGCCTTCTGCGTTTTCACGGTAGTTCGCCTCTCGCTCGGGAGCTCACTCGAAACCGCAAGGCGGTTGTCGATATGGCGATGGCGCACGGGGCAAAGAATCTCCGCGTATTTGGCAGTGTTGCTCTCGGGACTGACGACTCCGAATCAGACATCGATCTGCTCGTAGATGTCGCACCGGGGACCAGCCTGTTCGCCTTGGCCCGTCTGGAAATCGCGCTCGGTGAGCTGCTCGGCGCCGACGTGGACATTGTGTCGGCGAGCAGCCTACGCTCACATCTGGAGGACCGTGTGATGCGCGAAGCGATACCGCTGTGAGCAGATCGGACGAGGAACTCGTGCGCGAGGCTCTCGACCATATCGACGTACTCCGGCGACACCTCGAGCGAGGCGACCTTGCAGATCAAACCATCGCCGATGCCGTCAGCCTGCGGCTCGCTTCCGCGATCGAAGCAATCTCGACTACGAGTGCGTCCTTTCGCCAGAACCATTTCGGTGACGAGTGGAAGGTAATTTGGGCTACTCGCAATCGCATTGCGCATGGCTATGCCTACATTGATCTGACGATCATCCGGGACACTGTCGAGCAGGACCTGCCGGGATTCGAAAGCGAGCTGCGAGCTAGTGTCCAGTGAAGTCTGCCAGCATCCTCCTCCGCATCCGTTCCTGTCCCCGGATTCGGAGAATTCGGCGACGCGCCGCCTGTAAGAGCGCGACGCGCTGTGCACCGCCCGCATCTTCCGAATCGGGGGACTGCCGCAGCACGATGGTCGCTGACGGTCATCAGATCGATGTTGTCGCGCAGCGACTCAATCTTTCGAGCAGGACTGTGCGGCGTCGCACGAAAGCCATGTGCGATCGATTCGGCGCGCGCGCCCCGATCCAGGTCGCCGTCTGGGCAGCTCGCCACGGCTTGATCTAAAGGGCAGGCACTGCACGCTGCCGGGATTATCTACGGGCGGAGTTGTTCTTTGGCGTACCGGCTGGGCGGCACGGCGTGCACCGCGGTGAATACCCGCGAGAAGTAGAGCGGGTCGGCGTAACCGACCAGGCGCGCGACTTCGTTCACGCGCAGGCCGCTGGTTCGAAGCAGGAGCGCAGCCTCCTGCATCCGTCGCCGGCGCGACCACGACAGCACGGAGAGCCCGGTGTAGCGGGCAAAGAGCCGCTCCGCGGTGGTCGAGCTGCACTGGCCAACCCTGGCGACCTCGGCGACCGTCAGGTGGCGATCCAGATTGGCGAGGATATGGTCGATCATCAGTTCGAGAACCGTGGGCACGGCTTTAGCGGTCGCACCCCCTTCTCCCCACTCGGCGCTCTCTTCGAAGATCAATGACGCGAGCGAGCGCATCGCGGGCTCGCTCACGCGCTCCGCGAGAAAGCGCTCAATGCAGTACGAGGCGAGCGTGATCACGTTGCGACCAGAGACCGCGCGACTCGAGAGCGCTACGGCCGGGCCGGGCTGGGCAGGGCCGCGGCGCCATGCGGCGTCGATGAGTGGATCGGAAGTTCCAACACCAACCCGGAAATCCACGGGAACGGAAGCGTCATGCTCCGGGATTAGATGAATGGTGCCGACCTGGAAAGGGGAGAGCGGATCGGGTCGATAGTCGACCTCGTGCTTCCAGGGCAACCGCAGAATGGTATTGCTCGTCAGGGCGAAACTCTCACCGCCACTGACAATCGTTCCCGAGCCCTGCACCACCCACACGAAAGACACGCTTTCGACGTGCGAATGACGGATGTGCTGGCCCGAGCGGAATCGATACCAGTTCGCGGCGACGACCACCGGTCCGCCGTGGTGAGCCCCTGCGTCGTATTCTCCATCACGTAGAAGTGGGATCGATCCGTCCGCGCTCGCGGTCTCCATATGATCACTGTACCCCGGCCGCTCTTACGCCTAAATACGGTGTCGCTGATGGTCGAAATATCCATGTTTTGCTACCTGGAGCCATGGCCGCCATCGGGTCGGCGCTCCTAGCCTGTGAAGGTCGCCATTGTGCGGCCAGCGCAACAGGAGGACAGTGATGAAGATCAGCGCCGACACGGCGACCTGCATCGGTGCGGGGCAGTGTGCTCTCGTCGCCGGCGATCTGTTCGATCAGGATGACGACGGTATCGTCGTACTCCTGGGCGACGAGCCTGCCGAGTCTCAGTACGTGATCGCTCGCCGCGCGGCATCTTTGTGTCCTGCACGCGCGATCACCATCACCGAGTCGGCGTGAACAAGACTTCGGGCGCAGGTGTCGTCATCGTCGGTGCGTCGCTGGCCGGCCTGACGACGGCGGAGGGGCTGCGCAGCGAAGGTTACGCCGGCCCACTCACCCTGGTCGGCGAAGAAGACCGGATGCCGTATAACCGACCGCCGCTGTCGAAACAGGTGCTCGCCGGAACGTGGGGCATCGACCAAACGACGATGAGCGAGGCCGACCAATTGGAACGCCTCGGCGTGCAGCACCTGCGCGCCCACCGTGCGACGGCCGTCGATGTCGCGGCCCGCACCGTCACCGTCGGCGGCGTTGCAGAGCCGTTCGAACATCTCGTGGCGGCAACGGGTGTGACTGCCCGGCGACTGCTGAATTCGCACGGCGTGCGGGGCATCCATTCCCTCCGCACAGCCGACGATGCACTGGCGCTGCAGCAGGATCTGGGCGATGCCGGCCAGGTTGCCGTTCAGGTCGCGGTCGTCGGCGCCGGTGTGCTCGGTTGCGAGATTGCCTCGGCCGTTCGCAGCGCCGGACACCATGTAACGCTCATCGGGCGATCCGCGAAGGCACGATTCGGCCAGACCGGAGGACATCTCTCGGCCATGATTGCCGAGCTCCTACGTGAGAACGGCGTACGGATGCGTGTGGGCGTCGACGTCGACGAGATCGAGAGCCGAGACGCAGACGGTCACAAAACCGTGTCCGCGCTGCGGCTGTCGGACGGGTCGGTCGTTCCCGCAGACGTTGTCGTCGTTGCCATCGGCTGTTCGCCCGCCGTTGACTGGCTTGCCGGCACCGGCATCGACATCTCCGACGGTGTGCTGTGCGACGCGAACGGCGTCGCGGCGCCGAACATCTACGCCGTCGGCGACGTCGCTCGCTGGCTCGACCCGGTCACCGGTGAAGCGCGTCGCGTTGAACACCAGGCCACGGCCATCGAGCAGGCGCACGCCGTCGCGCGGCTGATCGTGACCGGAGAGCGGACCGCACCGATCGTCCCGTTGTTCTGGTCGGAGCTTTTCGGCAATCGCATCCTGGTGCACGGGCGCCTCGATCCGAACCTCCCGCTTACCGTGTTGGCCGGCGACCCGGCCGAGCGCCGATTCGTGGCCGCGACCATCCTGCGAGGACAACCCACCGGCCTCGTCGGCTGGAACATGCCCCGCGAATTCCGTCAGGAACGTGCACGACTTGTTCAGCACGTTGTCCAACAACCAGTCGAGGCCACCGAAGCCGTGAAAGGAAGCGAAATCGTGAAAGAAGGCATGGTCGCATGACAGATTCGACCTCCGTATCGACGCCAGCAGTATCGATGCCCGCCACCTCGCCGCCCGCCACCTCGCCGCCCGCCGTGGCCCGCTGCCCGCACCACGACATCCGTACGATTCCGACGGACGGCACTCCACTTACTCCCTCGCCCACTCTCGCCAAGTGGCGTGAGGAGGCCGCGGCAACGCCCCTGCACTACACAGACGGCCACGAAGGCTGGATCGTGACTCGTCACGAGCTCGCGCGCCTCGTGCTCGAAGACAGTCGGTTCAGCCAGCGTCCATCTCGCATGCCAGGCGAACTACGAGTGGACGGCGACAATGAGCCCGATATCGACGACGAGGCGCTCGCGGCGATGGAAGTCGCGAACCTACTGGCACTCGACTCGCCCCAGCACGCCCGCGTCAGACGAGCAATCCTTGGCCGATTCTCGGTGCGCGCGGTGCGCGGATACGAGGCCGACGTCGCAGCCATCATCGCTGCCCAGCTCGAACACCTGAAGGCACAAGGGTCGCCTGCCGATCTGACGGAACACTTCGCAGTACCCATTTCGGCGGCGGTCCACTGTCGTGTTCTCGGGATTCCCTCGAGCCACGCCGAGCAGTTCACGACGCTCTTCGTCGGCACGGCGACCACGCAACAGAAGATGGTGTTCGTTCGTGAGGTGCTCGCCATCAAGCGTGCGAACCTCGGCGGCGACGTGCTCAGCGAGCTGATTCGTTCCGACCTGACCGATGCCGAGGTTGCCGGTGTGACCCACGTGCTCTTCACGTCTGGCCGCGATTCGGTTGCCTACATGATCGCCACGACAACGGTCGCGCTGCTCTCACATCCCGATCAGCTGGTAGCCCTGCGGGACGACCCGACACTGATCACCGGTGCCATCGAAGAGTTCATGCGGTACGGGGCGATGTTCATCACGCTCTTCGCTCGCACGGCCACAGAAGACGTTGACTTCGGCGACGTGCACATCGACAAGGGCGACTCCGTCTCGGTGTCGCCGGTGGCGGCGAACCACGATGATCGGCGTTTCGAGAATCCCGACGATTTCGACATCACGCGGGATGCATACGGCCACCTGGGATTCGGGCATGGCATCCACGGATGCGTCGGTCAGCAACTCGCGCGCCTCGAGATCCGTCAGGCGATCACGCAGATGTTGGCCGGTCTGCCTGGCCTCTACCTCGCCCGGGCGGAGCAGAACGAGCCGATGCCGTTCGCTAACCCCGTCGCGACCTACGAGGCCGGGTCGGTCTTCGTCGGGTGGCACTGATCGTCAGTGGCACCGGGGCCAGCCGTCGCGCGTGCGGCCAAATCGTTGGTCTGACCGAATGAGCCCGCGCGCTCAGACCGACGATTTGCCCGCACGGATGCGACGGCGAACGCGCCCCCGCACCCTGCGTCGGCCTACTGAATGGTGACCTGGTCGACGAATGCCGTGTTGTCACCGGCGTTCGCGCCCCTGAACTGGATGGTGTGCGTGCCAGCCGTGGTCGTGAAGGCGGGCGAGGTGAACGTCTGGAACGCCCCGGTCGACGGTGGAACGAACGCCGAAGTGTTGACCTTGGTGCCATCGATGTAGAGGTCGAGTGCCTGTGCACCGCCATTGTTCTTGCGTTGTGCGAGCGAGAATTTCACCGTGTGGGATCCTGCAGAAAGATTCAGCGCCTGTGACGCGGAGTTCGTTCCCTGGATGAACGCCGTCTGCTGGCCATCTGGCGCGCGCTGCGTGCCGCTGAACGGACTCGTGTTGCGCTGCACCCCCGCTGATCCGGCGAATTGCCACACCCCAGCGGGTTCGTACGTGTAGAAGGTCGTCGACGGGTCCTCGAAGCTCCCATTGAGCAGCCGATTCGCGTAGAGCGCGCCGCTTCCGGAAACCACGACACTGTCGATGTTGGCGCCTCCGACCGCGTCGATCGGGTCGATCCGCAACAACCTGATCTCGCCGGTCCACAGCGGGTTGGATGCCATATCGACGGTGTAGGTCGTGTAACCGCTGTTCGGCTCCACCGCGAAGGCCACGGACTTCGTTTCGCTTGCCCCAGGCGACGACGGAGTGGTGAAGTAGATCCTCCCCGTTGCGCTGGTGGTCGCGTTGCTCATCCTGACGGTCACCGTCGTCGCAGACGCTGCATCGAGATGCAGCTGGTCAGGTGACTCGATTCGCGGATCGGTTCCGGTCGACGTGAGGTTGAGCGCACTCAGATCCGCGCCCTCCTCGGTCGTCGACGTTGCACCCCAGACCTTCCACCGGCCTTCCTGGCCGCTGTTGAAACCCCAGTTGTATGCCTCACCAGGATTCGAGGTGTACGCGACGCTCGGAGTCCAGCTCGCCTTGTCGTTCGACGACTCTCCGTTCTCGTTCGTCTCGAAACGAAGCACGTCCCCCGCGTTCACCGCAACATTGTCGAGCACGTACCCGACTCCGGTGTACTCGTCTCCGGCTGCAACTGTCTGGGCGCCGCCGGTCGGCCAGATGGGCGTGCCGTTCATGGTGATCCTGGCCAGGATTCCGTTGCCCTGCCCGGTGTTGTCAGACTTGAGGATGCGCCCGCGCAGGCTCACCGCGCCACTGACCGGAGCCGTCCACGCCCTGGCGACCCAGCCGTCCGATGTGAAACCGGGATGCTGGTCGAACCGGGTGATCTCAGGCGCGTTCTGCCCCGCAGGGGTCCATTTCTCTGCCCCCTCGTTGTAGACCAGATCAGAATAGGCCGCACCGTCGAAGGACTGGTACGACCAGCCGTTCAGACCCTGGATGCCGCTGAAATCGGCCGCGGAGAAATACGCGTTGCCCGATCCGTTGGAGAGCGTCTGGTTGTTCGTCGTCGTGAAGCCGGTGAAACCGTTGCCCTGGTCGAACAGGAAGTTCGAGTTGATGTTGATGTTGTCTTTGATCGTGCCCGTGATCGGCGACGCGGCGCCCACCTGATTGAGGACCAGAATCGGCCCATAACCCTTCGTGACCCCGTTGTTGATCATCAGGTTGGACGACGACTCGTTGTTCGTCGAGTAGTCGCCGGGGCGGTTACCGAGCTTCAGGAACGACATCGCTGACCCCGGGGTGTTCGCGAACAGAGAGTTGCGAGCCCGCACATTGTTGTTGAGGATTTCGAAGTCGAGCGCGTTCTCGTCGTTCGAACCGGTGCTCGTGACATTGGTGACCATGGAGTTGACGAACGTGACGTCTTCCAGGTGGCCGAGGATCACGGCCGTCGTGCCGCCGACATGGTGGCAGGGCGTCTCGTTGTTCAGGGACGAGTTCATGACCACCGCGTGCTTGACGGTGAAGAGACGGAGCGCTTCGTCGCATCCCCAGTCGTTGTCGTGGCTGGCCAAGTGATTGATGACGACATCCTGCACCATATTGGCGCCAGCGCCGCCGCTTCCGCCGACGTTGGATTCCACCTGCTGCATCTGCCCGAGCATGTCGATACCGATGGTGTTGAGATTGTGGGTGCCGGTGATGTCGTCCATCCGCACGCCCTTGAGAAAGTAGTCGGTCGACGAGAACGTGGTGTATTTGCCGGTGATCTGGATGCCAGACGAGTTGCGCACATTGTCGGCCAGTGCGCTGGGCACCGGCTTGTCGACGACGCCATCGGTGAAGAAGATGAGGCCCTTGATGTCGTGCGCGTAGATATCCGTGAAGCGCAGCCCGTTGTGCCCGAGGGTGTCGTAATAGGCGAGGATGCCCGACGCCGCGTTGGAGACTTCGAGGTGGCTGAAGCTCCAGTAGTCACCGTTGACGAGCTTGATGACGCGGTCGTCTACCGACCCGTTGCGCATGATCTTCGGATTTGCACCGCTGCCGTATGCGCTGACGGATATACCGTTCGCCGCGGTTCCGGAACCCGTGAGATTCATCTGCTGGTTCCAGGTGGCCCCCTTCGCAAGGAGGATCGCATCGCCTGGCCCGAACGCTCCGTGTGAGTTGATCGGATTGAACGTGCACCAGGGTTGCGCCTGCGTCGCGGCACCAGAGTCGCTGCAGTTCGAGCCGGCCTGATTGTTGACGTAATACGTCGCGCCGGCCGCCCACGCCGGCTGGCTGATCCCGCTCAAGGCGAGCGTGGCAAGGGACGTGGCGGTCAGAACCGCAATCATTCTTCGCTTCATGGCATTCCTCTTCTTCGTTGAAGTCGGTGTCGGTGTGGGGCAGGGTGTCGCCGGTCGTGCAGAAGGGCGGGCCCCGTCGGGGCCCGCCCCACATGCAGGTGGTGCTAGGTGCGGCTTACTGCGCCGCCCACGGCTCCGTCCACTTGCCATCGACTGCCTGCTCTTTAGACCAGGCAATGGCGTTGTCGTTCATCTTCACGAGCTGCTCATCCAGCGACGTCGTGCCGAGGAGATAGCCGGTGCGCGTGTTCTCGGCCGAGACCGCCTTCGGTCCGCGCCACAGGCCACCGTTCTGGCCGCCGAGAGACACGGTCGCCCAGACACCTTCGTTCATCGCTTCGAGTCCGGGAGGTGCCGTCAGAGCGGTCACGGCTGGAATGCCGCCGGTCTCGTCGAGCCAGGTCTGAACCTTGGGGCTGGAGACGTACTGCAGGAAGGTGAGGGCCGCGTCGAGCTGCTTGCCCTCGATGTAGGCGGGGATCATGTAACCGGTGCCACCGTTGCTGACACCGAATTGGGCCGGCTCGCCGGTCGCCAGGTCAGAGTCGCTCGTGGAGACTGTCGGGAACGGCACCGTGCCGTAGTCGAAGTCGACCTCCCCGAGCTGGCTGGTTGCGAAGTTCGTTCCCCAGGCCATGGCCGCCTTGCCTCCGGGAAACTCTGTTCCACCGGTGAACGCGCCCTCAGACTTGATGCCAGACCAGTTCGGGGTTGCACACTCGTCGTAGAGCTTCTTGAGCAACTCGAGAGTCGCGGCGAACCCGGGGTCGCTCGTCATGTTGAGCTCGTCGGTGAGGTAGCCATGGGCGACGCTCTTGATGGTCACCGGAGAACTGGTGCCCGCTTCGCCGTCTGCACCGAACTGGTTCACCGCTTCGGTCTCCGGCACGAGCAGCATTGACGACAAGGCTGTCGTCGCCCAGCCGACTGGCAGGTTTCCGTTGTCTGTTGCGAGTGGGGTGTACCCGGCGTCCTTGATGTCGCCACACGCCTGGGTGAACCCGTCGAACGTCTTCAGGTCTTCCACCTCGACCCCGGCCTCCTTGAGGATGTCTTCGTTGAAGTAGATGCCGACAGAGACCAGGTTGAATGGGATCGACTCATAATTGCCCGCCACGTTCGCGCCCAGGCGATCCTCACCGCCGAAGTACTCCGGGTTGAAGTCCTCGATCCACGGCTTGCCGGTGTCGGAGAACTCGTTCGGCTTCTGAACGGCGTCATCGAGCGAGACGACCTGCTCTGGCGTGTGCTGCGTCTGGTTGAAGATCAGCTCTGGCGCGGTGCCGGCCGTCAGCTGGGCAGCGGCTGTCTGCGACCACGAGCTGAGTGGCAGCACGTTGGTCTTCACCGTGATGTCTGGGTTGTCTTTCTCGAATGCCGCGATCAGGTCGTCCCACGCCGGGCCGAACGTCTTGGTGTCACTCGTGAACTGGTTGGGACCGGAGAGGGTGATGGTCACCTTGTCCGAGTCGCCCGACGCCGCCGGTGTGCATCCGGCCAGCGCGACCATGGTGCCGAGTGCGGCCACAGACGCGACTGCGGCCAGGCCGACTCGCCTCGGTCGCAACGTCTTCGTTGTCTCTAGCATGCTTCCTCATTTCTTGGGTGTTGCAGGATTTCGTTGGTGGTTCGGTAGTGCTGATGTGTGAATCAGGTGCCTGGTAAATCGTTTCAATCGCGATCCGAAAGGGACCGCTCCATCGTCGCCCGCCGAAATCCAGGGGGCAGGCGCGGCTCAGTGGGCGCCGGGCACACCCCCCTGGACTCCGGCGAGGAAATACTTCGACAGGAAAGTGAAGAGGAGAACCAGCGGCAGGCTGGCAATCAGGTAGCCGGCCATCAGCGGGCCGTAGTCTGTCGCATTCTGGCCCTGGAAGAACTGCAGTCCGACCGACACCGTGCGCAGGCTGTTGTCGGAGATCACCAGCAACGGCCAGAAGAAGTCGTTCCAGACTTCGCTGACCGTGATCAGCGAGATCGTTCCGAGCACCGGCAGCGAGAGCGGAAGCATGACCGAACGGTACATTCGCACTCCGCTGGCCCCATCGAGGCGGGCCGCATCGAACAGCGTCTGCGGAATGCCCTCCACGAAGTTGCGAATCAGGATGGTGCCGAGCACACTGCCGCCCACCGTGTACGGAATCACCAGAACGATGTAAGTGTTGAGCAGCCCCAGGTCTTTCATGATGATGAAGAGTGGGATCAAGTTGGCCAGGCCAGGCACCATCATGAGCACGAGCACGGCGCCGTAGATGAAACCCCGGCCGGCGAACCGATACCGCGCAAGCACAAAGCCCGAGATCGATGCGATCAACAGGATGAGCGCGATGGAGATCGCCGCGACGATGGCCGTGTTGAAGAGGTACGGCTGGATCTGCTCCCAGGCGACCGCGTAGTTCTCGAAGTGCAGTGGGAACGAGACTTGCCAGAAGCTGTCGGCGAACTGCTGGTTCGTCTTCAGTGACGTGACGACCATGAACAGGTAGGGCGCAAGCGCGACAGCGGCGAAAGCGATCAGCACGGTCTTCAGGCCGATTTGCCGCTCCAGGCGTGACCTGCGTGGAGTTGCAGTGCCTGTGGTCATGCCTCCGGCACTCATCGTGCGGCTTTGGATGGTGGTCACATTGCACCCCCGTCGGCCGTTGACGAGCCGCGTTTGCGCGCCAGTACGACAACGGCGCTGATGATGATGGTGATAAGGAAGAGCGTGGTCGACAGGGCGGCGGAATAGCCCCAGTCGCCACCCTGGAAGGCCACATTGATCATGCGCAGGATGGGGACCATCGTGGCGTTGTCTGGGCCGCCGGCCGTGAGTATGTAGGCGACGAATCCGTATTGCAGGGTGCCGACGACCGCGAGGAACAGGAGGATGCGCACCTGGCTGGCCATGAGCGGAAGGTCGATCTGCCAGAACCTCGCGAATCGACCGACGCCGTCGAGCTGGGCTGCCTCGAGCACCTCTGTCGGAATGTTCTGCAGACTGGAGTAGAAGATCAAAAACGGCAGGCCGGCGATGAAGGGGAACCCGACGAAGAGCAGGGAAAGGAGTGCTGTGCTTTCCTGGCCTGTCCAGTTCTGCGCGAGTGCCTCAAGGCCGAGGGCCTTCAGCGTCTGGTTGATCACGCCGTCGTTCGGGCTGTAGAAGAAGCCCCAGACCAGCGCCGTGACCACACCGGGGAAGGCCATGGGAACGATGAGGAGCGTGCGCATGGTGAACTGCCAGCGCGCACTTCTCAGGGAGATCAGGAGCTCGGCCGCGAGCAGTGGGAACACCCACGAGACAACGGCGAACAGGAAGATCAAGCCGAGGTTTCTAAACGACGACCACCAGATCTGATCGCTGAACATGGTGATGTAGTTGCCGAAGCCGAGGAAGGTCGATTCTGCGGCCGGCTGCCAGTGGAAGAACGACCAGAAGATGGCCGAGACGGCCGGGTAGTACGCGAAATACCCGATGAAGACCGCGAGCGGCAGGAGTGCGAGATAGATCCACCAACGGATGACGACGCGCTTGCGCGGCCTGCTCCCTGTGGTGCGCGGTTCAGTCGAAGGGGGCATGAGCGAGGGGGCATCGAGTGTCACCACCATGTCAGCACCTCACCATCGAGTTTGAAACGCACGTGTTCGAAACAGCCGCGTTCGGAACAACCGCGTTTGAAACAGCCGCGTTCGAAACGGAATAAAACGTTTCACCATGATCTATCGAATGCATGGGGTGTGTCAAGTGCCCTCTTTGAAGAAATCGATTCATTCGATTTGTGCTCACCATGTGCGGGCCACGGTGCTGAAACCGACGTCGCTGAGGTGAAATCCAGCGCGGATGCCGTTCTCGCTCGGATAGACGGCCAGGGCATTGCCTTCTGGGTCGTCGCCGAACTCCAAACCGATCTCGATTGCGACAACCTCGATGTTCTCGTCGAGCCCCGCGGTGTCGACTGCCACCCGGTTCCAGCCCGCCGGCCAGCGCGTTGCGGAGTTGCCACGCGTCTCGCCGTTGCTCAGGTGCAGGAGGAGGAAGGGGGCGGCAACGCGCTCAGGGGCCGCAAGGCACTGGTCGACCAGCGCGTAGAAGAAGCTGACGCCGGCAAGCGGGAGTGGGGCGTGGGGCGTGAGAATCACGGTCGGGGCGAGGTCGTCGTGGCCTCGGTCGTGGCCGTCGACGCGGCCATCGGACGTCGCGACGATCTTGAGCACGGGATGGTCGGGCTGCTCGTGGGGAACGGGCATGCATCTGAGACGTTCGAGTGTCTTGATAGTCGGGGCGGCCCGGCCCGGTGCGAGGCGCGACTGTGTGAGAAGGCTGCGTGAGCCGACCACATCCGCCGCCGTCGGGGCATGGTGAGGGGTGGCTGGCGCTGTGTGTGGCGTTGTGTTCTCGAGCGCGGGTAGCCCGGCGCCGATCTCGGGCGTCCCGGCAGGCGGCCGGGCCGGTGTTTCGATGGTGACCAGGTGTCTGCCTGGCGGCAAGACGGCATCCGCTCGCCCGGCGATCACCAGTGTGCCCTCGCTGCCGGGCGGCACGGTGATCTCGATGCGCGTGGCCGACCCGGTGCGGGTATAGCTGATCGCCACCTCCCCGCGCACGGTCTCGGTGCGGAGGTCGAGCTTGGTGACGTCGTCGATGAACTGCGGTTCGAGTCGAAATTTCGAGTAGCCAGGTGCCGTCGGCCGCAGCCCGGCGAGGCCCTCCCAGGCCCAGGCGGCGAATGGGCCGCCGAGCCCCACGTGGTTGAGGGAACCGGTGCCGGTGTTGGTCGGGTCAATCCACCAGCATTCCCAGAACGTGCCTGGACCGGAGTTCAGCATGGCGCCGACGCCGGGCGCTTCCGGCTGCCCAAGGATGTCGTAGATCACCTGCGATTGGCCCCGCGCGGTGAGCGCCCGCACCACGCTGCGGGTCGTGGCGAAGCCGCTCGACACCCGGTTGCCCCGCTCCCTGACCAGTCCAACGAGCCGATCGCCGGCGCGCTGCGCGTCAGCGCCGGTCAGGATGCCGGCCTCGATGGCGACGGCGTACGACCCCTGTGAGCCGTTGCCGAACGTGCCGCTCGCCGGGTCGAAGAAGATGCGGCGAGCGGATGCGCGGAGCGCCTCGGCCGACTCGCGGCGGTGCGCGGCGGCATCCGTTTCACCTGTCGCGTCTTCGAGATCAGCCAGTGCAAGCAGGCAGTCGATCACGGCACCGGTGTGGTGAATGGGCGGCGGCGTCTGCTCGAGCGCCAGCCAGTCGTGGCCATAGCTGATGGGGGAGCGGGAGATGATGCCGTCTTCGTCGGCGCAGCGGAGCTGGAAGTCAGCCCACCTGCGCAACGTCGGAAGCGCCCGCCGAACCAGCCGAATGTCGCCGTAGTGCAGCAGATGGCCGAGCAGTATGCGATGCAGCGCCGACCCCCACACCGGGTCTGACGGCATGCGGCTCGCGTGCAGGTCGGGGGAGACCCCAGGCAACTGTCCGTCTGGCTGCTGGCTGGTCTCGAGATCGGCGATCCACTTGTCGAGGAACGCCCCGCTGTCGAAGGCCGCGAGCTCATATTCGGCAACGGATGCCGTGTCTCCCGTCCACGCTGCCTGTTCGCGGGTCGGGCAGTCTTCCGGAACGCCGTGCACGTTGTTCAGGAGCGTCCGGCTCGCCACGGCGAGCAGGCGGTCGATCGACGGGCTGTCGGTAGAAATGGAGCCGGACGGCGCCAGGTCGGTGTGCATCGAGTGCGCGGTGACGGTGACGATCGCGTCATCGGGAAGTCCGCGAACCTCAAGGTAGCGGAAGCCGTGGTAGGCGAACCACGGTTCATGCGTCTCGCCCGCCATGCCACTCGCCACGTATTCGACCAGCTGCCGATCACGGCCGTTGTCGTAGGGCATCGTGAGATTTGTCGTGTCGATATGACCGTCGTCGCCGATGTGCTCACCGTGCAGCACACGGATGACCGTGCCCTTCGGTACGTTCTGGTGCACGACGAGCTTCGAACGGCCAGCGATGTTCACTCCGACGTCGAACAGGCGGGAACCGCTCGTGCGGGCGATCTCGATCGGGGTGAAGGTGTCAACCGCGCGCAATGGCGGGGTCGGGTCTGAGGTGACGTCCTGCGGCGGGGTGGCGGGAGAGGTCGGCGCTGCCGCAGGTTCGAGGATCACGGGGTGCTGCGGGGGAGTGGGCTTCAGGGTGTTTGCGCTTGACGGTGTTGCTGCGCTTGACGGTGTGGCTGCGTCGTGGCGTTCGAGATAGAACGGCTCGTCGACCGTGACGACCGACGCGGTGACCTCGGAGTCGGCGCTGGGGCTCACCCTGGTGATGGAGCCGTCGTCGTGCCAGATCAGTAGCTCAGCGAGCAGTCTGGGTTGCTCGCCGGTGCGCGCCCATTCCCCCAGACCGGCGACGAAAGCCAGTGTGTTCTCGCCCGTGGCGTCGCCCGGCGCATTGAGCGATTCGGTGACGTCGTAGCTTCGGAAGAGGGCCCGAACGAAGTCCGTCCTCGTCGGATCCATCCGGTCTGGATTGATCACGGCCCCGTTGACCCAGGCCCGGATGACTCCCTGGCCGGTGAGGTACAGCCGCGCCCGCCTCACCGGCGCGTCGACCCGGAAGCGTGTCACGACGCGCGAGAGATGAGGAACCGACAGCCACTGTGCCTGCCAATCGGAGAAGTCGAACGGGCCGGTCTCCAAGCTCGAGTGCGCCCAGGGCGACCACTGTCCGTCACTCGTCACAGTGCGCACGCGCCAGTCGTACGCCGAATGCGGCTCGAGTTCACGACCGACGACCACCTCGGTGGCGCGTGAGCTGACAGTTCCTGAGCTCCATACCGGTCGGCTCGAGGTGACTTGGACTTCGAAGCCAAAGGTGCCCTGCGGTCCGACTTCGGGAGAGATCTTCCAGGTGAGAACGGGCGTCTTCGACGACACTGTCGGCACCAGATTCTCGCCGTGCGCCCGCAGGCCGGAGCGGCCGTCGGCCTGCAGCCCGACGGGAGCGCTGAGCTCGGTCGGCGCGCTGAGCTTGCTCGGGGCGCCGAGCTCTGGTGCGATGTGCGGCCTGGGCTCCGTTGCATCGGTGATGCTCGGTCGAATCATGTTCTGGTGTTTCCTCGTCAGATCGACGCCATTGTCAGCAGGTGCTGCACGCGGTGAAACGTATCACAGGTTTGCCACGAATTCGAGCGAATACATTGCCGTAGTATCAGTGCAGAGCGGTCAGTAATCGATATGATTGCCCGACAGTGACGTCCACTCGATCGATGGCGTCGCGCGAAACGCGGGAGCGATACTTTTGGTCAGCATTCGAGATGTGGCACAGCGGGCAGACGTGTCCATCGGCACGGTCTCCAAGTTCCTGAACACTCCGCAGCGGGTCGCGCCAGACACGAAGAAGCGCATCGGCAAGGCGATCCGCGACCTCGGTTACGTGCGCAACGAGGCCGCGCGACAACTCCGTGCAGGCGAGAGCAGAACCCTGGCGTTCGTGGCCCTCGAGCTGAATAATCCGTTCTTCGGCGATGTCGCCGATGCGATGGAGCGGCGGGCGGCCCAGAACGGGCTCTTCCTGTTCATCGTGAGCAGCAACGGCGACCCTGAGCGCGAGGGCCAGTACATCGAGATGTTCGTGCAGCAACGGGTCTTCGGCGTGATCCTTGCGTCGGGCATGACCAGGGAGCGCGAGCTCGAGCTGCTGTTCACACGACGAATACCGACTGTGCTGGTGGATGCGTATGGGGCGTCAAGCAGGTTCTCGTCGACATCCGTTGACGACTTTCTCGGTGCTGAGCGGGCCGTTCTGCACCTGATCGAACAAGGCTGTCGCTCGATTGCGTTTATCGGCGGTGAGGTGCAGATTCATCAGATTTCCGAGCGCTTGCGCGGGGCTCGCGCCGCCGTCGACGCGCACCCGGGAGTGCAACTCGAGGTCATCCCCACCGTGGAGCGGTCGGTGCACGCCGGCCTCGACGTCGGTGAGCAGCTGCTCGGCAGGGCGAGAAAGAATTGGCCAGACGGCATCTTCGCCGCGAACGACTCGCTCGCGATGGGAGTCATGCAGGCGATTTCATCCGGTTCAGACCTGCGCATCCCAGAGGACATCGCCGTCGTCGGCTACGACGACATCGATTTTGCCTCGTCGGCCGCTGTGCCGCTCTCGACGGTTCGGAGGCCTCGGGAGGTGTTCGGCCGGAGCGCCGTTGACCTCGTGAGAGACCAGGCGGACTCAAAGGAAGCACTGCCGGTGCGCAGCATCGTCATCCAGCCGGAGCTCATCGTGCGTGCGAGTTCGAAGCGACGCTGACGGGCCGCGGGTTCGCGACGGTCGCGGGGGTCGCGACGACGCGGGGTCGATGGGCTCGACAACCAGCCGCGCTCATCTCCACTTCCGCACACCCATCTCCCGTCATCCGATTGGATTCCCTTTACGCTGACGATATGTCGCCCTGCCTAGGGTCGCTTCTTCCGGATACCGTTCGACGGAGATTTTGCCCGAAGCGGTCCGAAGCGGCCGGTTTTCGGCTGGAATCCCGAGAATCTCCGTCGAACGGTATTGGGACTGGGTGGAGGGGGCTCAGCGCACCGACTTGCGCTCGTAGATGAGCATCGACCAGGAGTATCCGGCGACCGCGATGACGACAGCCCATCCGATCGCGAGCACCGGGTTCCAGCCAAGCGGGGTGCCGAGCAGCAGCCCGCGGATGGCCTCGATGAACGGGGTGAACGGCTGGTACTGCGCGAACCACGCCAGCCCAGCCGGCAGCGAGTCGGTCGGCACGAAGCCGCTGCCGAGGAGCGGCAGAAGCATCAGTATGAGCGGCAGGTTGCTCGCCGTCTCGACGGACTTCGACTGCATTCCCATGCCGACCGCGATCCAGGTGACCGCGAATGCGATGAGTGCGATCATGCCTACGGCGGCGATCCACTCGATGGGCGTGGCCGTCGGGCGGAAGCCGATCAGCAGGCCGACGCCGAGCACGAGGGCGACGGCGATCATCGCCTGGATGGTGTTGCCGAGCACGTGCCCGGCAAGCACAGAAGCCCTCGAGATCGCCATCGTGCGGAACCGCGCGGTGATCCCCTCCGTCATGTCCATGGAGACCGTCGTCGCTGTGCCGCCGGCGCTGCCCGCGATGGTGATCAGCAGGATGCCCGGCATGACGTACGCGAGATACGCCTCTCGCCCGCCGGCCGGGTCGACGCCGGGGAGGCCGGCGCCGAGTGTGCCGCCGAACACGAAGACGGTCAGCAGCAGGATCACCACCGGCCCCAGGATGGTGAACATCGACAGACCGGGGTAGCGCACCATGTGCAGCAGGTTGCGGCTCAGCATTGTGATCGAGTCGGCGACGACGTGCGATTGCCGGCTGGCTCCCAGGGCTGGGGTGCGCTGGGCGGCTGGGCGCTCGGGGCTCAGGGTGGTCATGGTTCGGTTCCCTTCATATCGACCCGGTCGGGCTGATCCTTCTTGCCGTTCTGATCTTTCTTACCGGTGAGGGCGAAGAACACGTCATCGAGATCCGGGGTATGGATGCTGAGGTCGTCGACCTCGAGTTTGGCCGCATCGAGGCGATCCAGTACGGCGCGCAGCGTACCGACCCCGCCATCGCTCGGCACGGTGAGCGCGAGTCCGGCGTCGTCGCGAGCGGACTCGTCGAGCAGTCGGGAGGCGCCGTCAAGGGTCGCGGCATCGGCGAACCGCAGCCGGAGGTGCCCGCCTGGCACGAGGCGCTTGAGCTCGTCTGGTGTTCCGTCGGCGACGATGCGGCCGCCGTCGAGCACCGCGATTCGGTCAGCGAGCTCGTCGGCCTCCTCGAGTTGCTGGGTGGTGAGCAGCACGGTCGTGCCCTCAGCGACCAGACTGCGCACAATGTCCCACATGGTGTGCCGGCTGCGCGGGTCGAGGCCCGTTGTCGGTTCGTCGAGGAAGATCACACTCGGTGTCGCCACGAGCGTCATCGCAAGGTCGAGGCGTCGGCGCATCCCACCGGAGTAGGTGGCGAGCGGCTTGCGGGCGGCCTCGACCAGGTCGAACTGCTCGAGCAGCTCGGTCACCCGCGCTTTCGAACGCTTCGCGCCGAGGTGACGCAGCCGGGCCATCAGCAGGAGGTTCTCCTCGCCGGTGAGCAGGCCGTCGACAGCCGAGAACTGACCGGTCAGGCCGATCACCGCCCGCACGCCGCCTGGATCGCGAACGACGTCGCATCCGTTCACCAGTGCCGTACCGCCGTCTGGCCGCACGAGAGTGGACAAAATGTGCACGGTCGTCGTCTTGCCTGCGCCGTTGGGGCCGAGCAGCGCGGTGACGGTGCCCGCGCCCACGCTGAGATCGATGCCGTCGAGCACCGTCTTGTCGCCGTATGACTTGCGAAGCCCGTGGGTTTCGATCGCTGGGGTGGTCATGCGTTTCATTCCTTTCTGTCGATGCGCCTGGGTCATTGGGCGCGCTGGATGGTGATATCGCCGTACTGGGTGCGCGCACGCACTGCGACGGTGTGCTCTGACTCCTCTGGAGCGCGGTCGCCATCGAGCTCATTGCGCACATGCCCGGACTTCGAGGAGAGGTCGAGCCAGGCGGGGACGCCGGGCTCGACGCCGATGGTGACCTGGCCGAAGCCGCTCTCGACCTGGATGGAACCGGCCCCGACCTCTCGCAGCTGGATGCTCCCGTACGCGGTCTTCGCTGTAACCGAGGCGAGTGACTTCGTGATCTCGAGGTCGCCGTATGAGAGCTTGGCGTCGAGGTCGCCGCCTGCTTCCCCGATCAGGATGGAACCGTGCGAAGCCTTGAGGATCGCGTCACCGGTGACCTTTCCGACCCGGATCTGACCGTGGTCGGCCGTGATCTCGATCCCACCCTTTGCGGTACCCACGGTCGCGTTGCCGTGCGAGGCTCGCAGCCACAGGTCGCCGACGCGGTCGACATCCACTGGGCCCATCGAGCATTTGATGCGGGTGGCGCCGAGGGGCCCGGCCGTGCGCAGGCCGCCGACCGAGATCTCGGCGGTGAGCCGCGATCCCGTTGGCAACTCGACCTTCACGTCGACGGACTCGGTCGGGCCGATGAAGTTGATCCTGGGCTTCGGGCCCGTGATGGTCACCCGCTGGCCGTCGAAGTCGACCTTGGTCTCCTCCGCGCCTCGGCGGTCGACGGCCTTTGCCGGGTTGGTGGGCGACACGGTCACGACCGTGTCGGTGCGGTCACTGGCGAAGACCTCGAGCGCGCCGACCTGCAGGTTGACGGCGAGGTCGATGGGGGTGGGGGTGTTGTAAGTGGGCATGCTGGCGCTCCCTTTCTGGGCTTGTGTGGGCGCTGTCGTCGGACCACGCGGGTGCGCGTGGCTGGTTCAGATCGTGGGGTTGGGCGTTCTACCCGGGTCTACGCCTAGCGCGCCCACCCTGCGAAGTTGTCGCCGGTGCGCAGCGTGCGCTGCGCCGATCGTCGTTGCTTGGGTTGGAGAGCGGTCGCAACCGCACGCACCAGCCAGGTGTTGACGGACAGTCCGTCGGCCGCGGCCGCGTCGTCCACCCGAGCCTTGAGGGCGTCAGGCAGACGGAGGGTCGTGCGTGAGGTGCTCGCGTCGCCTTGGTCGACGGATGCCGCGAGCCGCTCGGCAGTGTCAGTCTCGGTGTCGACTTCGGTGCTCGACTGGGTCACCACGAATTCCACCTCGCGTCCGCGCAGGCGTAGGTCAACTGAGCCGGGCGCGAGATCGCGGGTGATTTCGCCGGCCGCCGCCGACAGGGCGTCGAGCAGCACGAGCCGAGTTGCTGCATCCAGTCCGGCGGCGAGTCGCTCGGCGACGGCGCGAGTGTCTTCCGCGCCGAACGCCCCGGCATCCGCTAGCTGGCGTTGCAGGTCGATGACGTACTGTCCAAGTTCCATGGCACCATGGTGACACCATGATGGTGTCATGTCAAGCCTCCGTGGTGTCATTCTTCCTGCAGCCAACGCACGGACGGAACGTTTGGCGTTTCGCGGGCCACGTGCCTATGCTCGTTAATCATCGAACAAACATTCGAATCGATGAGAGAGCAAGGAGTCATCATGGTCACGCACGCAACCGACACCGTTGCGGTCTGGTTCGAGCGCAGCGTGCCGGTGCGCCTGGTCTGGGCTGGCATCCGTTTCACTGTCACCGACACGCCGACGCCGTTACGTGGCACGCTCGATTACCTCGACGATCGTGTCACACACGCGCCGGAGCCGATCATCGGTTGGCGGTTCCAGGGCACGAGTGAGCGTGGCGAGACGCATGTCTTCGACGTGCGCAAAACCGGCCGCGCTGAGTGGGAACTCGTCAGAATATACGACTGACGCGGGTTCGCGAGTGCGGCCAAATCATCGGTTTGAGCAATAAACCCACTCAAGCGAATTATGGGGTACCGACGATACTCATAAGATCTTGGCCTAACATTATGAGAAACTGCCATTTATCATAAAATGAAGCACGCGGATCCGAACCCCAGGGATGGTGCTCATGATCAGCCTGAATCCCTCCGCCGATTGGCCGCCGATCGGCAGCGAGACCGTCGA
This sequence comes from Glaciibacter superstes DSM 21135, assembly GCF_000421145.1. Lineage (GTDB taxonomy): Bacteria > Actinomycetota > Actinomycetes > Actinomycetales > Microbacteriaceae > Cryobacterium > Cryobacterium superstes. The sequence goes on from NZ_ATWH01000005.1 coordinate 101,386, forward strand.
GTGGCCCAGTCGCTACGCTGCTCCGTCTGCTCTCGAGCGCTACAGCCCGCGACCGACGAGCTACCGCGCGGCCGTCCCGCCGCTCATCTCTGAGCGCGGAATCCCTCTCAGCCCGCAGCTCGCCGCACTCGCGCGAGCTGCGGAGAACGAACTCATCCGCTTCGATGCGTCGCTGAACGACGAGATGACGGGCTTCGCGCCCCTTCTGCTCCGGTCTGAGGCGGCAGCGTCTTCCCAGATCGAACACTTGATGGCCAGCGCGCGGGCCGTCCTCACCGCCGAGATCGGCGACACGAGTAAGCGGAATGCAACGGAGATCGTCGGTAATACCCGTGCGATGCAGTCCGCCCTCGAACTGGCCGGACAGCTCAGCCCCGACTCGGTCAGAGTGATGCACCGCGAACTCATGCGCGGCACGAATCACACGCCGGGCCAGTGGCGCACCGAGCCGGTCTGGATTGGCACCAGCGCCAGGAGCCCCGTGGGTGCGAGCTTCATCGCGCCCAGGCATGAGCGCGTGCCAGAGCTCATGGACGACGTCATGGCCTTTGCGCGACGAGATGACCTTCCGGTTCTCGCGCAAATTGCCCTCGCGCACGCACAGTTCGAGACGATCCATCCGTTCACCGACGGAAATGGCCGAACCGGGCGCGCGCTTGTGCAGGCGATGCTGCGCGGAAAGGACATCACGCGTTCTGTCACCGTGCCCGTTTCCGCGGGACTCCTGACGGACGTGAGCGCCTACCATGATGCGCTCACTTCGTACCGTGCCGGAGACCTGGAACCGATCGTGACACAGCTTGCGATTGCGTCCGACGATGCCATCCGCAACGCGAAAATACTCGTCGCTAAACTCCGTGATACAGCCGCCGCGTGGAACGAGAAGGCAATGCCGCGGCAGGGCTCCCAGCTCGCGCAGGTGCTCGAATACGCTGCACGGCAACCGGTGTTCACGGCGGCTTCCGTTGCCGCGAATCTCGGCATCGCGGCACCGAACATCTATCCACACCTGCATAGGCTCACCGACCTTGGCATTCTCAAACAGAAGGCGGAGTACAAGATCGGTCAGGTCTGGCGAGCCGACGACGTGCTTGCCTCCCTCGACCAGTTCGCCGAGCGGGCGGGGCGTCGATCCCTCTAGCACGGCGGCGGTTACGGCCGCTCGCGTGAGTGCGGCGCGGTCCGCGGGGCCGTGGTGACACCGCGCGGTCGCTCGGCAGACAGCATCCGTTTACCTGCTGTTACTGCACCAACCCTACGTTCGACGAGTCCTCCTCGAACAAAGGTGCACCTTGACCACGCCACGTTTTCGTCGGTTTCGCGGAGCTCTTGCCACAGCCACCATCGGTGCGCTTGGCCTGAGCCTGCTTGCTGCCAGCCCCGCGTCCGCCGCTCCCGCCGACGGCGTGCCGCCGCTCGTCATCACGGAGATCGTCGCCGACAACCCGGGCGACGACAACTTCGAGTACTTCGAGGTGCACAACACCACAGCGGATGCCATCGATCTCGCGGCCGCCGGAATCACCTTCGCGTACTCCTACGCGGACTCTGACGATCAGGGGCGCGACGTTCCCCTGACCGCAGATGGCGGCGCTGAGGGCGATGTCAGCATCGCCGCAGGGGAGACCGTCGTCTTCTGGCTGAGCTACACCGCCGGCAAAGTCGACTCCACCAAGTTCACTGTCGACGGCTTCCGCACCGCTGTCGGCGCGGATGCGGCCACCCAGGTCGTTCGCGTCACCGGTCAGAACGGCATGGCCAACGGCGGCGATCGCGGCGTGCGCATCGTCGACGGCGACGGCATCCTCTCGTGGTCGCACTACCCGACCGGTTCGATGGGGCAGGGCCAGGCCGTGCACTTCCGCCTGCCAGAAGACACCGCAGACCTCGGCCTTGACGTTCTCGCGCCGAACGCCGCACTGAGCCCCGGCGTCATCGACCCCGCCGCGCTGGTGCGCCCCACGCCAGAACCCGACCCGGTTCCAGAGCCTGGTCCCGCCGCCAACTGGCCGCTCATCGTCACCGAGATCGCGCCAGACCACGCCGGCTACGACAACTTCGAGTTCTTTGAGGTGCACAACACCACGAACCTCCCCATCGACGTCGCCGCCGACGGCTACAGCTTCGCCTACGGCTCGTTCACCTCAGACGACATGACGAAGGACGTGCCGCTCACCGCAGAAGAAAACCTCGTGATCGGTGCAGGCGAGACAGTGCTCTACTGGCTCAGCTACACCAGCGGCAACGTCGACTCCAGCGCCTTCACCGTCGACGACTTCCGTGCGCAGTGGAATGCTCCGGCCGAGACGCCGGTCGTGCGCATCACCGGGCAGGGCGGCATGGCCAACGGCGGCAGCCGCGCCATCCGCGTCGTGCAGACGACGGATGCCGGTGCAGAGTCGGTCAGCTGGTCGCACTATCCGGCCGGTTCGGTCTCCACGACCGCGACCGCGCACTTCCGCATCCCCGGCGACATCGCCGAGAACGGCCTGACCCTGCTCGAGTCTGCGGCCGCGACCCCCGGTGTCGTGGGGCCCGAAGCGCTCGTCGCCCCAGAGCCCGAACCCGAACCAGACTGGGACCCCCAGCCTGACCCCGCGCTCACCACCGCGCGCCTGCAGGTGACCGAGCTGCTGCCAGACTCCACCAACGTCGGTGCATCAGACGGCTTCGAGTTCGTCGAGCTCTACAACGCGACGAGTGAGCCGGTCGACTTCAGCGACTACACGATCAACTACCTCTACCCGGTCGACTTCCAGACCAACAGCAACGAGGTGCTGTGGCCGGCCCAGCCGAGCGACGTCGTGATCGAGCCGGGAAAGACCCTGGTGCTTTGGGTCAAGAACGGTCCGAACGACGCTCTCGGTGCCGCCGACTTCAACGGGCAGTTCGGCACGAACCTCGAGCTCGGAACGAACCTCGTGGAGATCCCAGCAGGCGGCATGGCCAACGGCTCGCCGCGCGGCATCGAGATTCTCACCAATACCGGGTTCAGCGTCAACCGCGCCTACTACAACATGGGCACGACCGACGACGCGGTCGCCGACCAGGGCATCCGTTACGCCGTGACACCCGAAGACCTGCTGCTACAACGGATGCTGGGGGTCACCGCGGCGACACCGGGCGCCGTTCAGCAAGACCAGGTGCCGGCCGGCCTCATGATCGACCCCGTCGACACCGTCGCACCGGTGATCGACGACCTCACGGCATACCCGGTCGACCCGCCCGCCATCGACCCCGCCGTGAACTTCACCATCGAACTGGGAGCGAGCGACGACGTGCAGGTGCGCACGCTGGAACTGGCGTTGTCGAACAACGTGGACAGCGACATCCGTTCGCTGAAGCTGGTGCAGGGCGATGACGGAATCTATCGCCACGTCGTGAACGCCGCCGACCTCATCGGTAAGAAGTGGTACGAATACACGGTCACCGCGCGTGATGGTTCAAACGCCGCAACGACCGAGACCAGGCGGGTGCCGGTGATCGGTGCGAACCTCGACCCGATCCGGCTCAACGTGACCGACGGGCAGTACGTGGGCGGCGAGTCCACCGTGATCGCGGCAGCTGACGACTACCCGAGCGAGATCGAGCTGAGCATCGACGGCACACCCGTCGACACGGCGCCGAGCCTCGAGAGCGCGCCGACGTTCGCCTTCGAAGCGGGCGGGGTCGACACGTTCTTCCAGAACGGCGTGCGCATTGGCGATGACGTGCTGCACATCTTCGACGACGGCATCTACTCCGGCTTCGAAACGATCGTCACCCCGGTGCCGCAGGGTTACGTGGTGGAAGGCGACGAGGTCGTCGTGAGCATCTGGGCCGGCTCGAAGGCCGCACCGGAGATTGACCTGGGCGAGAACAACGACGATTTCCAGGTGAAGGGGCTGCGTCTGATCCTGCCCGATGGACGCACCCTCACCCCGATCGGCTACGACGACCCGACTGCCACCCTCAACATGGGCGACAGTGCAGGCAAGTTCGACTTCTACGACGCCAGGTTCGAACTGCCGGCGGATGCCTTCACCGGCAACTCCACGGTGTGGGACACCACCGCGGTCGAAGACGGCGACCACGTCGTCTCTGCCACGGATGGCATTTCCACTCTGGCCCGCACGGTCATCGTCGACAACACGGCACCTGAGGTGAGCTCGTCGATCATCGACGGCACGCCGTACCAGGGTGAGATCCGCATCGCGGCCGAGATCGCAGACTCCGGCTCAGGGGTCGGTTCGTCAACGGCCACGCTCGACGGAATGCCGATCGACCTCCCGTACACGACATCGTCGTTGATCCTCAACGCCGGTGACCATGCCCTCAGCATCGAGTCGGCAGACGTCGTCGGCAACACCACCGTCTACGAGGCCACGTTCACGACCTTCGTCGAGCAGCCGACCGGAGGGGCGCTCAGCCCGGCAGAGGGCAGCCAGGTCGAGGCCGGCGATGTGAGCGTGTCTGCGCAGGTCGACGATCCGACGGGTGACATCCTCGACGTTTCGTTCCGTGAGGGCTACCGCCTCGATCTTGCCGATGGCGACGTCGAGACGCAGTCCGGAACGACCCAGGATGCCGCAGCGACCGATCGCGAGCAGCCTGAGCCGCTTCGCTCGAGTGATGTCGAGGCCCTGGCGACAATTGACGGACTGAGCACTGAGATCAGTTCAGATTCGGAGTTCCCGTACCAGCTGTTCGACGTCGCGGTGCCGGCAGATGCCGGAGTCGACGCCCTCGTGCGGGTCACCTGGTCTGGGGCGGCAAACGCGAACGCGCAGGTCATCCTTTACGCGCTCGCCGCAGACGCCTCGAGCTGGACCGAGGTGACGCGCCATCTCACGACGGCCGACGACGAGGCGTTTACCCTCACTGGCACCGTCGACGTCGCAACCCACGCGGTCGAAGGACGTGTCAGCATCCTGGTTCAGCACTCTGAAGGATTTGCGGGAGCGAATCAGACCGAGCGCGACGACGAGGTGGCCCCGCACAATGCGGCGGATATGCCGCGATCGGAATATGACTTCACGCTCGCGTGGGAGTCTGACACGCAGTACTACAACGAGGAGTTCTACCAGCACCAGGTCGCGATTCACGACTACCTGCTCGACAGGCGGGAGGAGCTCAACCTGCAGTATGTGTTCCACACCGGTGACATCGTCGACGACTTCGACCAGCCATACCAATGGGAGAACGCCGACCCGCAGTACCAGCGGTTCGACGATGCGGCGTTGCCGTACGGGGTGCTCGCCGGCAATCACGATGTCGGGCACAAGAACAACGACTACACCGAGTTCAGCCGGTACTTCGGCGAGGCCAGGTACGCGGACAATCCCTGGTACGGCGGAAGCTACAAGGACAACAGGGGTCACTACGACCTCCTGACCGCCGGCGGCATCGACTTCATGATGCTGTACATGGGCTGGGGTCCTGCCGACGAGGAGATCGCCTGGATGAACGAGGTGCTCGCGGCTCATCCGGAGCGCACCGTCATCCTGAACCTGCACGAGTTCATGCTCACGACTGGTGGTCTCGGCGCGATCCCGCAACAGATCATGGACCAGGTCGTTGCGCCGAACCCCGGCGTGAAGATGGTGTTCTCCGGCCATTACCACGATGCGTTCCAGCGCGTCGACCAGTTCGACGACAACGGCGATGGAACACCGGACCGCTCCGTTCACTCGATGCTGTTCGATTACCAGGGCCTGCCGGAGGGCGGCCAGGGCTTCCTGCGCCTGCTGCACTTCGACAACGTGACCGGCCAGGTGACCGTGCGCACGTATTCGCCCTCGCTCGACCAGTACAACTCAGACGAGGCGAGCCTGCTCGGCCCGGTGGAAGACCCGTACGCCTACCAGGACTTCGAGGTTCCGTACGCAGACCTCGGCCTGGCGCCGGCGACGAAGACACTGGCGACGGATGCGTTCAGTGCCGACATTCTGACGACGAACGAGATCGCGGCGTTCACCGAGGTGCCGAGCGGGTCTGTCGTGACCGCGACCTGGCCGCTCGAGGAGCTCGGCGAGCACGGCTGGTATGTGCGGACCGCTGACCCGTACGACGCAGTCGACTACTCAGCGGTGAACCTCTTCACGGTGGTTCCCGCTGCGGTCGATCCGGAGGTGCCCGGCGACGGTGACGGCGACGGCGACGGCGACGGCGACGGCCCCGGAGACGGATCCGGCGACGGAGACGGCCCCGGCGGCTCAGATCCGGCCGACGGCGGGACGACGCCGATCGGCTCGCCCGGGTCTGGCGGGGCTCCGGCCGGCGACAACCTGGCGAAGACGGGTTCCCCCGTGGATGCCGCAGGCGTGTTCGGCTTCGCTGCGCTTGCCATGCTGCTCGCGGGCCTGGGGACGCTCCTCCTGCGGCGACAGCGACGCCGGTCGGCCCGCTTGGAGTAGCGCGCGTGGAGTAGTGTCTGGCCGCACTCGCGAACGGGGCGGGCGCCGAGCCCGCCTCGTTCTCGGACATCTGTCCGAGAAGTGGTACACTGGTCTGATGGCGTCAAACGTACTACCCAGAACGCCAGCCACGAGTTTCGCTTCGACCTCGAATCCGACTGCGACGCCGACAGCCACCACGACGGCAGTACCGGCTGCGACCACCGGCCCGATCAGGCAGCGCGCAGCCGGTTCCAGCCACGATCCGCGGGCGGAACGCACGCGTCAGTCGATCTTCACGGCAATCCGAACGCTGATGTCCGAACGAACGGGAAGCGTCTCGGTCGGCGACATCGTTCAGGCCGCGGGTATCAGCCGCAGTTCGTTCTACGCACATTTCTCGAGTCTTGACGAACTCGCATCCGAACTCTTGGGCGATCAGTTCAGCAGCATCGATCAGATCGCCGGTATGGGGTCGGCTGGTGTCGACGTGCACCATGGCGACCACGGTGCCCGCAGCACGGCGCGATCCGGGTATGCGCGGCTGATCGAACACATGATCGAGCATTTTCCGCTCTACTCGAGCGTGCTCGAACTGCCGTTGACCCGCAGCGTCTACGACCGCATCGTCGCCGCCTACACCACCCAGATTCTCGAGTCCATGCTGGTGAAGGGCGCCGTCCCGACCGGTGTGAACGCAGAGCTGGCCACGACCTACATTGCCGGTGGCGCCATGACCCTGATCAGCGCCTGGATGCGCGGCCGGTTCGAGGCGACAGACGACGAGGTCGTTGACCAACTGGTGCGGTTGCTCCCGAACTGGCTCGCTGATCCCAACGCAGAACCCCATACAGAACTTCACCCATGACTTTCGCCGGCTACCCGGCCGGTCCACCCCACAACAGAAGAAGGCAGTATCCATGAAACTCGTAATCGGCGAAACCCTCGTCTACCCGCACCACGGTGCCGTCACGATCACCGAACTCACCACCCGCACGATCAAGGGTGAGAAGAAGAAGTTCATGACGCTCAACGTGCACACCAGCGAGCTGATGATCCAGTTGCCAGTCGACAATATCGAGCTGGTCGGAGTGCGCGACGTCATCGACGCAGACGGTGTGAAGGCCGTGTACGCGGTGTTGACAGAGGAGTTCGTCGAGGAGTCGGGCAACTGGTCACGCCGCTACAAGGCCAACCAGGAGAAGATGGCCAGTGGCAGCGTCTACCGGGTGGCAGAGGTCGTGCGCGACCTGTGGCGCCGCGACCAAGACAAAGGCGTGTCCGCCGGCGAGAAGCGGATGCTGGAGAAGGCACGTCAGATCCTCGTCTCCGAGCTGGCGCTGGCGCAGGCTCTGACCGATGACGAGGCATCCGTTCTGCTGATCGAGGTTCTGCAGAGCGACGTCGTCGCATCGGAGCCCGCGGCGGTCTAATCCGCACTGCGCCGCCACCCGTGCGCTCTTTGTGCCGCCTCTCCGACCTGCGAGGCGACACAAAGAGCGCACGCGTGCGGTGCAATCGCCGTTTCGAGCGGCCTACACCGACGATCTGGCCGTGCTCACCCGTTGGGCTGCGGCCGATGGTTCACTCGTGCTCAGGGATCCGTCTGCTTGCCTATCCATATAACCGATAGTAATATCGTGTATATGAACACTAAGGCGCCAACACTCGCGCCGCTTTTCCGCTCAGACGCGCAGGGAGAGATTCTCGCGCGGCTGTTTCTGAATCCGGAGCGGTCATTCACGATCGCAGAACTCTCGCGCCTGGCGAAAACACCGTATGCGAGTGCGCACCGCGAGGTCTCCCGACTCGCAGGGATGGGACTCGTCACCGCCGAAAAGCGCGGTCAGGCGGTTGAGGTCCAATCGCGTCGGGATACGCCGACGTTTCGGCCTCTTGCAGAATTGCTCGGGCTCACCTACGGTCCCGCGGTCGTGATTCCTCGTGAGTTCATTGGCATAGCTGGCATCGGTGAAGCCTACCTCTACGGGTCGTGGGCGGCCCGCAGGGAAGGAGAGTCTGGCAGCACCCCGGGGGACATCGACCTGCTCATCGTCGGCAATCCATCCCGAAGCGAGATCTACGAAGCGGCGAGCGTCGCCGGTGCTGCACTCGGGCGTGAAGTCAACCCGCGTATTATCAGCGTCGATGCGTGGGAGGCGGCAGCGTCGGATCCGTTCCTTCGTACTCTCACCGAGCGTCCACTCGTCCGCCTTGATCTACTTGAGTCGCACTCATGATCAATCACTGGGAGCGCGGACGTGCTCAGGTAGATCAACTCCTCCAACTGACCTCCACGGCGGAACCGCCCGCGCTGACCAAGTCGTCGCGCGTCAGCGCGGCGTCGGGCTCAGACGGCCTCGGTGCCGTTCGCGGCAGCGTTCTCGTCGTTCACGGATTCCAGGAACGTTCCCAGCACGCTTTTGATGTGCTGGGTCGCGGCCGCACCCGCCTGTTCGGCGAGGCCCTTCTCAATGGCGTCGACGATGAGGAGGTGCTCCGTGAGTGACTGCTCTACCCTCCCGGGAACGCGTGCAGACAGACTGTTGACCAGACGCATCTGGTCCATCAGCTGCTCGCCGGTGCGCTGGAGCCGACTGTTCCCGCAGAGCGCCCACAGGTCGTGGTGAAACTCGAGGTCCATGCGCCGGTAGGCGTCGACGTCGCTGGATTTCAGATACGTGCGCTGCTGTTCACACTTGGCGCGCAGCTGGGTCGCGATTGCGGCGTGATTCTCCGCCGACGCGGCAAGCTGCGCGGCCAGCCAGTCGAGCGCCTCACGCATCTCATAGATCTCCCGCAGATCAGCTGTGCTGAGCGCCGGCACAAAGAATCCGCGATGCAACTTCGACTCAAGCACACCCTCGCGCTCAAGCGCCATCAGTGCGGCTTTGACCGGTGTGGCCGACAGGTTCAGCTTCTCAACGATGGGACGCACCGTCACCCGTGACCCGGGCGGGAGGTCACCGGCGATGATCATCGATCGAATGGCCGCGTACGCTTCCTGCGTCAGGCTGAAGCGAGGAAACGCGTCCGGGGATTCCATCACTCGGTCGACCCCATTTCAGCTGATTGAATTCTCACCATACGCGGCGGCGGCGCATTGGCGGCTGCGGCGCACTGGTAATAATGGCGCACTGGTAATAATACTGTCGCATTGCTGGCGCACATCTCAGGCATCCGTATTTAGATTCAAAATCTAAACTGCTCTGGTATGATCGCGACATGACGGAGACAACTTCAGTGGCGCACCGCAACCGGTTTATGCACGAGGACATCCCCGTGTCTGACGCATACATGAACGACACCGTTCACGTGATCACGGCCCACGAGTCGGTGCGAGCATTCGAATCGCGGGCGATCCCAGACGAAATGCTGACAGCCATTCTGACCGCGGCCAGAAGCGCACCGACCTCGTCGAACTTGCAGGCGTACAGCGTGATTGTGGTCGACGATGAAGCATCGAAGTCGCGTCTGGCCGTCCTCGCCGGTGAGCAGGAGTGCATCGCCCAGGCGCCGTTGCTCCTAGTGTTCTGTGCCGACGTCAACCGGCTCCGCTACGTCGCGCATCGTCAGGGGAGGGAATTCGGAGGCGACACGCTCGAGATGTTCCTCCTGGCATCCGTTGATGCTGCCCTCGTGATGCAGAACACCCTGGTGGCAGCTGAGTCGCTCGGCCTGGCGACGACGCCGATCGGCTCGGTGAGAGACCGACCTGACCTGATTGCAGAAGAGCTCGAATTGCCCGAAGGCGTCTATGCCGTTGCCGGGCTGTGCGTGGGCTTCGAGCGGGCGGGGGAGCGGCGCGGAACGAAGCCGCGGTTGCCGGAGAACGTGACCATTCACCGCAATAAGTACAGTGAAGACGCTTTCGAGGCGGGCATCAGTGACTACGACGACACGATGATGCGGCGGCGCACGTATGCCGGTCGGCACATCCAGGTTCCGGGCGAGGTGGGGCAGGACGACGCCGAATACGGCTGGGCCGAGCACACGGCGCTGCGGTGCAGTTCGCCGGAGGTTCTCGGAAAGCCCGCCGATTTCGGGCGACGGCTGCTGCGAAGCTACCTCGAAGGTCGCGGATTCTCCTTCGACTGAGGCCGTGTGCGGCATCGCGCCGATTCGAGACCGTGGCGATTCGATACCGCGCGGCGCCGCACATGGGAGATGTTTGCGGCGCCGCAGTCTGTCACGCTCACTGGAAGGCTGCCAGCACCTCGTCCGTGCCAGCATCGCGAGCGACCGTCGGCAGGTCGACGGCCACCGCCTCCGGGTACTTGTTGCCCGCGCCCGTGTTGAGCACAACGACCTCGTCCTGTGCGTCGATCCAGTCGGAACCACGCAGTTCAGCCACGGCGACGAGGGTTGCTGCCCCCTCCGGGCAGAACATCATCCCCTCGCTGCTCGCGCACTTCTCGATGAAGTTCAGGATGTCGCTGTCCGAGACCGCGATGGCGGTTCCTTCGGTTGCACGAACGGCTTCCAACACGGCTCGCCCGCCGAGCGGCTTTGGCACGTTGATGCCAAATGCCACCGTGCGGGTGTCGGTCTGGGGAGTGACATCACTCGCGCCGCTGGTGAACGCCTGCACGATCGGGTCGCATCCCGCAGCTTGAACGCTCACGAGGCGGGGAAGTTTCGCGCCGATCCAACCGAGTTTCTGCAGCTCCAGGATCGCCTTGTAGATTCCGATGAGCCCAACTCCGCCACCGGTCGGGTAGACGATGACATCCGGAACCTTCCAGCCCAGCTGCTCGATGAGTTCGAGCCCCATGGTCTTCTTGCCTTCGACTCTGTACGGCTCCTTGAGCGTCGATGCATCGAAGATGTCCCCCGAGCGCGTCAGTTCACCGACAACCCGGCCGGCATCCGAGATCAAACCGTCGATGAGCGCCACGCGGGCACCGGCCATCACGCACTCCGAGCGTGTGATCGCGGGAGCATCGACGGGCATGATCACCGTCGCTTCGATGCCGTACTGGGCGCAGTAGGCCGCCCAGGCTGCGCCCGCGTTTCCATTCGTGGGCATCGCCAGTCGCGTGATGCCGAGTTCTGCCGCCCTGGCGACTCCGACCGCGGCTCCTCTCGCCTTGAACGAGCCCGTCGGAAGCGCGGATTCATCCTTGACCTTCAACCGCGGCACACCGAGTGAGGCTCCGAGGCGCGGCAACTCGACCAGCGGCGTCATGCCCTCTCCGAAGCCGCGAATGAAGGCCGGATCTCGAACAGGCAGTAGCTCGTGGTAGCGCCAAAGCGTGGGCTTTCGCTCCGCGATGATGGCCGGCGTCACAGCAGATCGAACCGTATCGAGGTCGTAACGCGCCAGAAGGGGTGTGCCATCCGATCCGAGGTTACGAACCTCATCGGACGACGAACGAACTCCCGAACCGGATTCTTCAAGCTCGGTCAGGTAGCTGAACTGCTCTGGCATCAGGCGCTTCTCTCATTTAGATTTCAAATTCAATCAAGCATAGCGCGAACTCGGCGGTGAGCCCGCTCTCAGACGTCACTCATCTTTGCATGATCAAATTTTAAATCGAATCTGTTTACATATCCAACGAGAGGCATGCACACAATGCAGACTACTTTCAGCGAGGAGCGCTCATGAAGCACAGGCGAACGATGACGACAACGGCGGCGGTTTCGCTGTTTGCGCTGGCACTGACCGGGTGCGCTACAGCGGGCTCGCCGGGCAGTTCCGAGTCGTCTTCGAGTGACCCATCGGCCAGTGCGACGGCGGCTCCGGCAGAGGGTGACGGGTTTGATCCGGATATCACCAACAACTCGCTTGCCGTGAGTCCAGATGAGGCCACTGCTGTGGTCTCGGACAGTCGTGAGAAGTCCATCCTGGTCTATGACATCGCTGGGAAAGAGTTGCGCAAGAAGATCGGTGGGTTCGGCACACCGAGAGACATCGCCTTCATTGACGACGGGTCGCAGTTCGTCGTCTCGGACAGCACGCTCGGAACTCTCCGGTTCTACGACACGGATGATCTCGCCCTGGAGGACGAGATCATCGTCGGGCCAGGCGCATTCGGCACCGCGGTGAGCCCGGATGGCACGACTATCTACGTGAACAACGAGGCGCACAGCTCCGTCACGATCGTTGATCTCGAGTCGCGAAAGCCGATCGACGTCGTCACCGGGTTTGCCCAGCCGCGTCAGGGCACCACGGTGTCACCCGATGGAACAAAGCTCTTTGTGACCAACTTCGAGGGCGACAAGGTCATCATCGTGGACACTGCCAGCAAGGCGATCGTGGGCGAGTTGACCGGATTCAACAAGATCCGGGGAATCTCGGTGTCGCCCGATGGCAACACGCTGTATGCGGCGAACAGTGGGCGCAACGGCATCTCTGTCGTCGATGTTGCACTGGGTCAGATCACGAGCGAGATCACCGTCGGTGTCGAACCCTACGGTGCTTCGCTGTCTCCCGATGGCACGCTGCTCTTCGCGAGCAACAAGGCAGACAACACGATTGACGTCATCGACACCGCCACCAACACGATCGTGAAGACGCTGACGGAGTTCAACGAACCTCGCCAGGCAATCGTGTTCGACGACGCGGGAGAGCAGGCGTACGTGCTGAACCGCGACCTTTCCATCGCGACGGTCGATGTCGAAGGGCTCTCGGTCACCGACACGATCAGTAAGTAGGGGCGCGAGGCACTTGCCGCCTCTGTTTCTCACCAGTGCGCCCCATGTGCCGCCTCTTCGACGCGGGAGGCGGCACCTGCGGCGCACGCGCGAGCCCAAATCGTCGGCGTGAGCGCCGCGAACCGACGATTTGACCGCACTTGCGACGGCTCGTTTGTGTGCTGTGGGGCGTGATCACGCTCCCTCTTTACAGATTGTTAACAATCTTGTACGCTATCTAACTAACAAAGATGTTCATGAGGAGGCGCTGTGACGACTGTCACCGTTGTGGGGCTTGGAGAAGCCGGGCGACTGTACGCCACCGGTCTTCACGACGCCGGTGCCGGCGTGAGCGGCTACGACCCTTTCGTCACCCTCGACGACGAGGGGATCCACCAATTCGATCAGTTGTCGACCGCGGTGGCAGCCGCGGACATCGTGATCAGCCTCGTCGGAGCGAACGCCGCGGCCGGAGTTGCCGACGCCGCACTCACACATCTTGACCACGACGCCGTGTTCGCCGACTTCAACACCGGTTCACCGTGGGCCAAGGCCGCCATCGCGGGCCGCGCCGCGGAAGTCGGCATCCGTTTTGCCGACATCGCCGTTCTCGCACCGGTTCCGCGAGCGGGCAGCGCAACGCCCCTCCTCGCCAGTGGTACCGGGGCCGCCCGGGCATCTCAGCTGCTCACCCCGCTCGGCGTGCCCATCGAAGCCATCTCGGAGATCGCCGGTGACGCCGCCGGTCGGAAACTCCAGCGCAGTCTCTTCATGAAAGGGCTCGCAGGGGTTGTTCTCGAATCGCTCGCCGCCGGACGGGCAGCGGGCAGCGAAGACTGGATCCGCAACCAGATGGCCGATGAGCTCGGGCCGAATGGTCCTGCGCTCGTCGAGCGGCTCGTCACCGGCAGTCACGCTCATGCTGAACGCCGCATCCATGAGGTCGAGGACGCACTGGAGTATGTGACCGAACTGGGCACACCCGGCTGGATGGCGGATGGCACTCTCCGCTGGCTGGCTTCACTATCGAAAGGACAACCGTGAGCATGCTCTCCCGGCGCGACGCTTCTGCGGATCGTGACGACGACAGGGCCCTGCCCGCCAGGGCGTCCAAGGCCACGGCGGCCGAAGGAGGATACCGGCGACTGCACGGCGATATCGTGCAGGGACGCGTGATGCCGAACGAACGGCTTGTCGAGCTCGACCTGACGGAGTCGCTCGGCGTGCCACGGGCGGCAGTGCGAATCATCCTCGCCCGGCTGGAGAACGACGGTCTTGTCGTACGCGAACCCAACCGGGGTGCACGTGTTCGCATGGTCTCGGAGTCAGAGGCATTCGAGATCACCAGGATTCGTGCGGCCATCGAGTCGCTCGCCGCGGAGGGGGCGGCACTGCACGCCACCGATGACGACATCGCCGAGATGCGCGCGATGCTGGTGCAGATGCGTGAGCTGATGGAAAGCGGCGATCTCCTGAAGTACTCCGATGTCAACTCGCTGCTTCACGCCAAGGTCACCGCGACATCCGGAAACCAGACGGCCGCCAGGCTCATCGCCGAACTCAAAGCTCAACTTGTGCGTTTTCAGTACCGCACAGTGCTCGTTGTCGGCCGCGCCAAGAACTCGTTCGCCGAGCACACCGAGATCGTCGAGGCCATCGCCGCCCACGACCCCGAACGGGCAGCTGCCGCGATGCGCACCCACCTCTCGCACGTTGCGGAAACGCTGCGTGACACCGCCGGAGCGCGCTCCCAGCGCGCCCACGGCGAACCCGCGCCGTAACCGACGGCCGCCAGGCCCCACCAACACCGATCAGACCCAACAAGTACCGATGAGGTCACGCTGCAGAAGCGCGCCGAAAAAGCCAATGGAGGCTCAATGTCCGACCACCCAATTCCCACCGACCGTGCCAGGGCCCTCGTCACCGGCGCGTACGACACGCATATCCATGTTGGTCCGGATGTGATGAAGAGGCGCATCGACGATGTCTCGCTCGCTCGACGCTTCGCCGAGGTCGGCATGGCCGGCTTCGTCTTGAAGTCGCATTACGTTCCCACTGCCGAGCGCGCAGAAGTTGTGCGCGGCGTCATCCCCGGTGTTGACGTGCTCGGTGCGCTGACCCTCAACGGGTCGGTCGGTGGCCTCAACCCCGTCGCCGTCGAGATCGCCGGCCGACAGGGAGCCAGGATCGTCTGGTTCCCGACCGTTGACAGCGTCAATCAACGTGAGAGCAGGGCGCTTGCCCCTGCGGGGTCGACACCTCCGATGTGGGCGGAACTCCAGGACGATCTGGCTCGCGAGGGCATCATGTCGCCCGCCATCAGGATTCTCGACGGGTCCGGCGCCATCCTGCCGGAGGTCGGCGATGTCCTCACGGTGATCGCCAAGCACGACATGGTGCTCGCCACCGGACACCTGAGCAGTAGGGAGATCGTCGTCGTCGTCGACGCAGCGATCGACGCCGGCGTGAACCGGGTCATCGTCACCCATCCGGAGTTCACCTCCCAGCAGTTGTCCGTCGACGTGCAGCAGCGACTGGCGGAGCGCGGTGCGCTGATGGAGCGCTGCTTCACAACGCCACACAGCGGCAAGGTCTCCTGGGAAGTAGTCTTCGACCACATCCGCCAGGTCGGACCCGAGCATTCCATTCTTTCGAGCGACCTCGGGCAACCCTTTAATCCGCCGGTCGAAGACGGGTTGGCGCTCATGGCTGACCAGCTTCTTGCCGCTGGATTCAGCGACGACGAGATCAACATCATGGCGGTTGTCAACACGCGGGGCGCAGCGGCACCGACCGCCACGTCTCAGGCTGTGGGTGCGGCATGACGGGCAGGCGGATGCTGGTGGTCGGCGCACACAGCGCCGACTTCGTCTGGCGCGCGGCAGGCACGATCGCGCGCCACACTGCGGGCGGTGGGGAAGCCATCGTTGTCGCGCTCTCGTACGGTGAGCGCGGTGAGTCCGGCGGGCTCTGGAAGGAGCAGGGGCAGACCGAGGAGAACGTGAAGCGGATCCGTCACGGGGAGGCAGAGCGTGCCTCCACTGCGGTCGGCGCGACATTTCGGGCATTCGACTTCGGTGACTACCCACTCGACGTCGGACCGGAACGGGTCGATCAGCTTGCCGAACTCATGCGTGACTTCGCCCCGCACGTGGTGCTGACCCATCCGCAACTCGATCCGTTCAACCCCGACCACCCCGCGGCATACGCCGCTGTCGCCCGCGCCCGACTGCTGACGTCAGGTGCCGGGGTGGCCAGCGGCTTCCGCACAGCGGCGCCGTCGGAGTTTCTGGTGTTCGAACCGCACCAGCCGGAACTGTGCGGATTTGTGCCGACCGTCTACGTGGACATCACCAGCACTATCGACGCGAAGGCAGAGGCGATGTCGTCGATGGCGGCGCAGGTCTACCTCAAGGAGTACTACCAGCAGCGCGCGGAGCAACGCGGGAATCACGCGCGCAAGGTCACCGGCAACGCCGACATCCGTTATGCGGAGGCCTTCCAGCGAATCCTGCCGAATGTGGTGACGGAGCTATGAACGACGCGACGACGCAGAACACAATGACCAACCGTGCCGTGACAGACAGCAGCGTGACTGCCGAGCTGGCTCGGCTCGGAAGCGCCACGGTCTACGAGGCCTACGGCAGGCGCGGCCTGATCGATGTGCCCCTGCACCAGATCGTCCCCGGTACCCGTGCTGCGGGGCCGGCCAGAATCGCCGCATGCGCCCAGGATGACAACTGGGCCGTGCACGCTGTGATGGCCGCGGTGCAACCGGGCGACGTCCTCATCCTGACCATGCCTGAGCCGCGGCCGGTGGCGCTTGTCGGGGACCTGCTCCTCACCCAGGCGAAAGTGCACGGCGCTGCGGGAGTTCTTGTGGACGCATCCGTTCGCGACCTGGAAGACGTGCGCGAACTCGGTCTGCCGGTTTGGGCGAGGTGGGTGCGGGTGCGCGGGGCGGCTAAGTCCGACCCCGGCCAGGTCGACGTGCCCGTCACCGTCGGCGGTGCCGTGATCCGCCCAGGTGACATCGTCATTCTCGACGCCGATGGCGCTGTCGTCGTCGCACAGGGCGACGTCGACGAGGTGCTGGTCGCAGCGAGATCCCGGCTGGAACGCGAGGCGCGGATGCGGGAGCGTCTGCAGGCGGGCGAGCTCAGTTATGACATCCACGGACTGCGGGCACGCGAGAGTGAGGCGACGAAATGACAACCCAATTCGCGGTACGCAAGGTGTCCAAGCACTTCAGCAAAGACGGTGAAGATCTCGTTGCCCTGCGCGAAGTCGACCTTGACGTCGAAGAGGGCAGCTTCGTCGTGCTGCTGGGGCGGAGCGGTTGTGGGAAGTCGACGCTCCTCAACCTGCTCGCCGGCCTCACCACGGCGACGTCGGGGGCGATCACCTACCAGGGCGAGAAGATCACCGACGTGCGCACTCAGGTGGGCTACCTGACACAGCAGGACACACTGATGCCCTGGCGCGACGTTCAACGCAATGTCGAGATGCCCAGGGAGCTTCGCGGTGAACGGCGCGAGGTGCGCCGGGCCGCCGCCGGGCAGTTGATTGAGAGAGTCGGGCTCTCCGGTTTCGAGAAGAGCTACCCCAGGGAGTTGTCTGGAGGCATGCGTCGCCGGGCCAGCCTCGCGCGAATGCTGAGCGGAGACCCGGAAACCCTGTTGCTCGACGAGCCCTTCAGTGCTCTGGACGCCCAATTGCGCACCGAACTCCAGGCCGAACTGCTGAGGCTCTGGGCCGGCAGCGGTCGCACCGTCGTGTTTGTCACCCATGACATCGAGGAAGCGCTGCTTCTTGCCGACCGCGTGGTTGTGCTCGGGCCCCTCGGTCGCATCGTGCTCGACCAGGAGATCGACCTCCCTCGGCCGCGCGACCCGGACGACATGCGGGTCGCGCCTCATTTTGTCGCCCTGCACCGCCAACTCTCGGCGGCGCTGAAAGAAGGTGCGCTATGACCATCGAATCCACCGCCGGGTCGCCGGTCGCCCGGGCTACTCCAGGCACCGCTCCACCAACAGGGCCGTTGCGCATCCGTACCGAGAACACCTGGCGGCAACGCCAGGGCTACCGCACCATGATCTGGACCGCCAGAGCTCTGGTGCTCGTCATCTTTCTGGTGGCGTGGTGGCTGTTGTCCGGTCCAGTGCTCGACCCGCAATTCGTTGGCTCGCCCTTCGGTGTCGCAGAGCGGCTCGTGGAGTGGACAGGCAACGGGGTGCTCTGGTCGAACACCTGGATCACGGTTCAGGAGGTGGTGCTCGGCTTCCTCCTCGGCGCGGTCGCCGGCGCAGTGCTCGCTTACCTGGTCGCCCCCGTGCGTGCGATCTGGGACGTGATCAGTCCGTTCGTGATGGCCCTCTACGCCATCCCGAAGGTTGCCCTCGCCCCACTGTTCATCGTCTGGTTCGGAATCGGCATCGACATGAAGGTGCTGCTCGCCGCAGTGTCGGTGTTCTTCCTGGTGTTCCTCAACACGGCGGTTGGCGTGCAGGAGGTCGACCGTGGTCTCATCGATGCAGTCAGACTCATGGGCGCAAGCCGCCGGGACGTCGCCCTCAAGGTGATACTTCCCGCGTCGATGACCGGGCTGCTCACCGGCCTGCGTGTCGGTATCCCGTACGCCGTGATCGGTGCCGTCATCGGGGAGCTGGTCGCGTCCAACCGCGGCCTCGGCTACCTGATCAGCGATTCGTCGGCCAGCTTCGATACCAACGGGGTGTTCGCGGCTTTGGTCGTCCTCAGCATCCTCGCCACAATTCTCAACTCATTGGTCAGCCTGATCAGCAAACGGGCCAACCGATGGAAGCCGCTCTCCGCCGAGGGGTGACCCGCGGCATCCGTTCTCACGTTCTTCCTGTCGCACTCTCAGCACCTGTGTCGCTGGCACCACCCGCATCACCCGCGTTACTCACACCCGATCAAAGGAGATAGAAATGAGTACCACCCATAGCACATCGCGTGCTCGAATATTGGTCGCGCTGGCCGCGACCGTCGGTATTGTGCTCTCTGGCTGCGCCTCATCAGGTGCGGCGGATACGTCGGCGGATACGTCGGCGAGTGCCGGAGAAGAGCTGACCCTGAACGTGGGCCAGATCAGTAACTCGGTCGCGTTCTTCCCCATCTTCGTCGCCGAGAACGAGGGATTCTTCACCGAAGAGGGGCTCACCCTCGGCGAAGACCGCCCACGCCTTGGCACCGGCGCCAAACTGGCAGCGGCGCTGCAGTCGGGCAGCATCGACGTGGGCGGCGGGGTGATGACGGATGCCTTCAACTTGTACAAGGTCAACGATGAGGCTCGTATCATCGGCTCACTCGTCGACTCGTATTATGTCGACATCATCGTCGGTGACGAGTTTGACGGTGCCGACGTGGATGCGCCCCTGGCGGAACGCATTCAGTCCCTGAAGGGCAAGACGATCGGCATGACGGGCCCCGGCAGCGGAACGGAGGCGTTCATCAACTACCTGCTCATGCAGGAGAACATCGATCCGAGCACGGAGGTGACCCTGGTGAACCTTGGCGCTGACAGTTCTGCGGCGATCGGTGCGCTCAAGACCCACAAGGTCGATGCCCTCTCGTTCTTCCAGCCGATCGGGCAGGAGGCCGAGACGACGGATGTCGGCAGCATCTACATCTCGCCGACCAGAGGCGACGTGCCGACGCTCGACGGCGCGATGCACGGGATCGTCTTCACGACACAGTCGGTGATAGATGAGAAGGGTCCGGCTGTCGCAGCCTTCCTGCGCGGGATCGCGCGGGCAGAGGAAGTCATCCAGGGCGACTCCGCGGATGTCGCAGCGCTGTTTGAGCTCTACCAGTCGGGGATGGAGCCTGCCACGGTGGAGGCGCTTGTGCCGATCCTGCAGTCTGAGATGCCCGGCGATCCGCAGCCGAGCGAGGACGGGTACCAGAAGTCGGCAGACTTCCACCTGCAAACGGGTCTCGTAGAAGACCCGCCGACGTTCGCGGAGATCGTGCCGGCCGACTGGATCGCCGAGGCGCTCGCCGGCTGAGCGCCCTGCCTCTGTGCACGCGAGTGTGGTCAGATGGTCGTCTTCGCCCGCCGAGACCTCACCGTTTGACCGCACTCGCGTGGTCGGGGAAGTGCGCCGGAGCGGTTGCCGCCGCCGCGCGGCACGCCTAACCTGACACCATGTGCGGACGATTCGCGATGGACCAGAAGACCGACGACCTCATCCAGGAATTCGTCGCAGAGGGCGGCGACTTTCGTGACTGGCGCCCCAGCTATAACGTCGCCCCCACCGAGACCACGCTCGTGGTGCGGGAGCGCGAGCACGACGGTGATGTGACGCGCACCCTCGACGCCGTGAGCTGGGGTCTCCGCCCGGCCTGGAGCAAGGGCAAGTCGCCTGCCCCGATCAACGCGAGGCTCGAGTCCGTCGCCACGAACGGCATGTTCCGAAACGCGTTCGCGGCCCGCCGCTGCATCGTGCCGATGAATGGCTACTACGAGTGGCAGACGCTGCCAGACGGCAAGCAGCCGTATTACATTCACGGCCAGACGCCCGTGCTGGCGGCGGCCGGCCTCTACGAGGTGCGGAAAGACGACGACGGCGAGTGGGCGCTCAGCATGACGATAATCACGCGCGAGGCAGCGGATGCGTCTGGCGAGATCCATGACCGGATGCCGGTGTTCCTGACCGACGACGTGCGCGCCGACTGGCTGCGCCCCGCCAAGCTGGGCGAAACCGACAGCATGGTCAGCATGCTCGACTCGGTGTCGCTGACCATGGCATCCACCATCACCAGCTACCCGGTCTCGCGACGGGTGAACAGTTCCCGCGACGACAGCGTCGCCAAAGACGACCCGACCCTCGTTGAGCCGATCGAACTGGCCGAATAGGCATCTGCAGAAGTATCACTGGCACTCGCGCCACGGCTGGGGGAGAGTGGAACGATGACGACAAGTACTGAACTGCTCTCCGACGCAATCGAACGCATCCGTGGTGTTGTGCATCGAACTCTCGCCGGTCTCGACGACGACCAGTTGACCTTCAGAATCGACCCCGAAGCGAACACGATCGCCTGGCTCGTCTGGCACCTCACCCGCGTGCAAGACGACCACGTCGCCGATGTCGCCGGCACCGACCAGGTCTGGACGACCGGTGGTTGGCACGAACGATTCGCCCTCCCGTTCGAGGCGTCGGCCACCGGTTACGGGCAGTCGGCAACGGATGTCGGAGGGGTGCGCGGCGTCGCGGCCGAAGACCTCGGTGCGTACCACGACGCCGTGGCCGACCAGACGCTGCACTACCTCGGCACCCTCGGCGAG
Source organism: Glaciibacter superstes DSM 21135 (assembly GCF_000421145.1). Classification (GTDB taxonomy): domain Bacteria; phylum Actinomycetota; class Actinomycetes; order Actinomycetales; family Microbacteriaceae; genus Cryobacterium; species Cryobacterium superstes. Next base: position 122,707 of record NZ_ATWH01000005.1, read on the forward strand.
AGCGATCTCGACCGGGTCGTCGACATGTCGTGGAACCCGCCCGTCACCCTCGCGGTGCGGCTCGTGAGCGTGATCTCCGACGACCTGCAGCACGCGGGGCAGGCATCCTTCGTTCGTGGCGTTCTCACCCGCCGCGCGTAAGCGGCCCTGCCCTCTCCCTCTCCTCCCATCTCTCTCCCCTCCCACCACCCGCCGAACCGTGACTTGAGCACCTTCCCGGGCCCTGGGAAGGTGCTTAATTCACGGTTCGGCGAGCTCGAACGCAGGTGACGCGACAGGATTCTGGGACGCGGGGTTGACATCCGTCGTCAGCGCGGTAATCTGTAACCAATCGCTTCTAGAACGAAAGGGTTATGGAACATGGCAGACCAGCTCACCACCGTCTTCGCAGCACTCGCCGACCCGACAAGACGTGCGATTCTGCACCGCCTCACGCAGGGCGACGCCAACGTTGCAGACCTTGCAGAGCCTTTCGCGATGAGCCAGCCGGCCATCTCGAAGCACCTCAAGGTACTCGAGTCCGCCGGCCTCATCTCGCGCAATCGCGTGGCCACTGCGCGGTTCAGTCATCTCGAAGCCGAGCCGCTGAAGGAGGCGACCGAATACATGGAGAAGTATCGACGCTTCTGGAAGGTGAGTTTCGACCGCCTCGACGAAGCCCTCGCGGCCTACCAAAACACCGCGAACAGCGCAGCAGAAGACGCTCCCCAACACGACGCACACACCAACAAGGAGAACGAAAATGAGTAGCAACAGCATCCCAGAGGTGACCGACCGCGACGTCTTCATCACCCGCAGCTTTGCGGCCCCGGTCGACGTGGTCTGGAAGTTCTGGACCCAGCCAGAACTCCTCGCCCAGTGGTTCGGCCCAGAGGGCATCACCGTTTCACCAGACTCGATCGCCATCGAGGCGCGCGAGGGCGGCAGCTGGAACCTCACCATGAAAGACGACGCAGGCGAGTACCCGATCACGGCGACCATCACGAAGCTCGTCCTGAACGAATACCTCGAAATGACCCTGCGCGCCGAGTCCGGCGCCGGCCTGCTCGAGAACGAGATTCTACGCATCCAGTTCCACGACCACGGCGAGAAGACCCGGCTGACGCTGCACCAAGGGCCGTTCGCGCCGGAGATGCGCGACATGACCCGAGACGGCTGGAACCAGTCGTTCCAGAAGCTCGACACGATCCTCGAGGGAGCAGAAGCATGAGCCAGCCCACAACGGATGCCGCCGGCACCGAAACCCACACCGCGCGTTCCGCAGACGGCACGGCCATCGCCTACGAGAAGGTCGGCACCGGACCGGCCCTGGTGCTCGTTGACGGCGCCCTCTGTTACCGCGGGTTCGGGCCGTGCCGCAGTCTTGCGAACCACCTTGCCGACCGTTTCACCGTCTACTTTTACGACCGGCGCGGTCGCGGCGAGAGTGGTGACACCCAGCCGTACGCTCCAGAGCGCGAGTACGAAGACTTGGCAGCGGTGATCAACGCGGCTGGCGGGAACGCATACATCACCGGCTTCTCATCGGGAGCCGCCCTGGCGTTGCAGGCCGCAGCATCCGGTGTCGCCATGCGGAAGCTGGCCGTCTACGAGGCCCCGTATATCGGCCTGAAAGAGGTGAAGGGCGTCAAGCCCGACTACCTGGCCCATCTGAACGAACTGGTCGCCACTGACAAGCGTGGCGCAGCCGTTGGCTACTTCATGGTGAAGATCGTCGGAGGTCCGGCCTTCCTGCCGATCATGATGCGCCTGATGCCCAAGATCTGGAAGCAGCTCAAGGGCGTCGCGCACACGCTGCCGAACGACGCGGCGGTCTTGGGTAGCTTCGACGTTCCGGCGGATGTGCTGGCGAACGTCGGCGTGCCGACGCTCGTGATGGGCGGCAGCAAGGCGAAGCCGAACATGGCCAGGGCCGTGAGCGGTGTGGCCGATGCGGTGCCGGGTTCCACGCGGAAGACGCTGGCCGGCCAGACTCACCAGGTCGCAGACGAGGCGATCGCGCCCGAACTCGTCGAATTCTTCACGGTGCCGAGATCATGACCACGTTTCGCACAGCACTGCAGCTGACCGGCAAGGTGTCAGGCATCCCGGTTCCCGAGGAGGTCGTTCTCGGCCTCGGCGCCGGCAAGCGCGTGCCGGTGGCCGTGACGCTGAACGGCTACACCTATCGCAACACGGTTGGTCCCTATCGCGGCGAATATATGATCGCGCTGAGCGTGGAGAATCGCGAGGCCGCCGGTCTGGTCGGCGACGAGGAGATCGACGTCACGATCGAGGTCGATTCCGCACCGCGTGAGGTTGAGGTTCCGGCCGACTTCGCTGCCGCGTTGGCGACGGATGCCGCGGCGCAGGCCGCATTCGACAAGCTCTCATACAGCGGGAAGCGGCAGCACACCCTCTCCATCGAGGGCGCGAAGACGCCCGAGACCCGCCAGCGCCGCATTGCGAAGTCGATCGCCACCTTGGGAAGCGCTTGACCCGTCGGCCGGGCCGAACATGGGCGAAGTTTGGCAACGGCTGCCGGCCCTGCACGCACCGTAAAGTGTCGGTAAGCGTTGGAGGACGACATGAATGAGACCGTGATCACGGTGCAGGGAACGTATTCGCACTACCAGCCGGCCGAACGGGCGACCGTGAGTCTGTCTGTGCACCACGAGTCCGAACAACGACAGAGCGCGTTCACTGCCACCGTCGCAGCGGCAGACGCGGTGCGCGCGCAGATCACCGCCCTGCACGAGGGTGTTGCCGGGCACGTGACCTGGTGGTCGAGCGACCAGGTGCAGGTGTGGAGCGCGAAGCCGTGGAACAACGATGGCAAACAACTGCCTCTCGTGCACCACTCGCGCGTCACCTTCCGGGTGAAATTCAAGGACTTCGATGCCCTCGCCCAGTGGTCGGAATCGGTCGCTGCGGTCAACGGCGTCGCCATCAGCGGCGTGGTCTGGGCGCTCACCGACGCGCGCAAGAAGGAGCTCATCGACGAAGTGCGCACTCGCGCGGTGCAGGATGCCGTGGCGAAAGCATCCGTCTACGGCGCGAGCCTGGGACTCGGCCCGGTGCGCGCGATCGCGGTCGCCGACCCCGGCATGCTCGGCGACGGCGGATCCAGCGAAAGTGCGCCGCAGCTGATGACGTACGCGCGCAGTGCGTCGATTCCGGATGCCGGCAGCGGCCCAGCCCTGTCGTTCAAGCCGGAAGACATCGAGATGTCAGCGACCGTCGACGTGCGCTTCGTCGCCAGCTAGAAGGGTGCGCGATGGCGGCATTCGAGTGACGGATGTCGGTTGGCGCGAGTAGCGTGTGACTGTGGACGAACATCAGCACAACCAGCCCCTGAAATTCACGATCGACCTGCCGCCCGCGCAGGAAGTCGGCGTGTTCGCAGATTTCGCGAATGTCTGGCACACGCCTGCGACCTTCGTGATGGACTTCCTGTCGGTCAAGGGCCCGGCCCAGGCTGTCACCGATGACAAAACCGGCGAATCCAGCGCCATGCTGCGGGCCGGTGTCGCGGCCCGTGTGCGGATTCCGGCGGAGCAGATCTTTCCGCTGATGGAGGCGCTGAAAGCACAAAGCCAGAAGTGGCTGGCTGAGACCGGCCGCATCGAGCCCCCGGAAACCTGGCTTCCGCATTCCGACGAGCGCTGACGCCGCACCACGGTCCCTCGGGGTCGTGAATCCGCAACTTCGCGCCGACAGGCGGTCGGCCACGTGGGCGGCGTGAACCGCGTCGCGTCGCCCGAACGGGGGGAGAAAAGGGGGTGGCGACCCGGAGCACGTCATCGCTAGCGTGGACGGTCGAGGGGGAGCCATGCGACTGCGCCGCGCCAGCGTCGGCCTTGGCCTGCTCGCGCTCGCATTCGGAACCCTCTCGCTCGGCGGGGCTTCGCTCGGCGCGGTTGCCGCCTATGCGGTGCCAACACCCCCGGCCATCGACTCTCCGGTTGCGGGCAGCACCGTACACAATCAACATCAGCCCGTCAGCGGAACGTTCAGCGCGGTGGATCCGGATACCGTCTCTCCTCGCTTCGATGTCGAGGTCTCGACCGACGACTTCAGCTGGAGTGAATACTGCACGGATGGGTCGGGCACAGCAGGCACCTGGACCTGCACCACCATCGCCGGTGCGCTCACTCCCGGCGCGAACTGGCTCCGGGCCACGGTTGTCGACGACACGGGCGCGCGGTCCGCGCCCGGCGCATCCGTTCTCATCACCTACACGCCGGCCGCGATTCCCGTTGTCACGGCGCCCACCGAGGGCGAACACATCAGCACCACGGTGGCCAACTTCGCCGGAACCGCCGAACCGGGCAGCTGGGTGGAGATTCGCAACGTGCGTGATCCTGGCCTGTACTGTCAGTCGGGCGTGAACGCAGACGGCACCTGGAGTTGCCCTGCCCACAACATGATCGAGGGCTTCCACGACTACATCGCCGCCGACAGCGTCAACGGAATCGAACTCGCACCCCGCACGTTCTGGGTCGACACCGAGACCCCGGCACCCCCGGTGATCACGGCGCCCGCCGACCCCGTGTACGACCAGACCGTGTCGACGCTCGGCGGCAGCGGCCTCGGCGACGCAACGCTCGTGCTGTCGATGGACGGAACGGATGTCTGCACGACCACTGTCGCGGTGGCGGGCGAGTGGTCGTGCGCCCTGCCGCAGGCGCTCTCGCTCGGAACGTACAGCTTTCAGGCCGTGCAGACGAGCCTTCTCGGTCACCGGTCGCCGGTGAGCGCGCCGCTGGTGCTGGAGGTGGTCGAGGAGCCCGGGCCGACGCCGACCCCGACGCCGACCCCGACGCCGACCCCGACCCCGACCCCGACGCACGCTGCACCGGCACCACAGGTTCCGGCACCGCCGGTTCCCGCGCCACCCGCGCCGTCGCCGCGACCCACGCCGGAGGTGATCGCGGCCCCAGAGGCGATCAGCTGGGTACTCGGAATCGACGCGACCGGTCCGCTCCAGCCCGGTGACCGGGTGGTGCTCAGCGGATCGGGCCTGCCGCCAGGCAGCACGGTGAATTTCGAGCTTCACTCCACCCCGATGCCGCTGGGCAGTGCGACGGTCGCCTCCGGTGGAGCGTTGAACTATGTCGCCACGATTCCGGGCGCCGCCGAACCGGGTAGCCACCATATCGTCGGCGTATTGACGCCTCCGGGCGGTGTCGCGTCTGAGGCACAGGCGCCCATTCACGTGACTTCCGCCTCGAGCACGGAGCCCACAGGGGCCAAAGCTCCGGCCGCCTCGGCGCAGGAGGGCACCACGGCGAGCGGGCAGGAAGACGCGGCCGGCGCGGTCGGCGGCGCCGCGACATCCGCCGGCCAGAACCTGCCCCGCACCGAGCCCGGCGCACCGAGCGCTCTGACCGGGGCGGTGCCGACGGCCGTCGATGTCATCCTGAGTCCAGTCAGCATTGCAGCGGCGGGTGGACTGGCGCTGGCGATCCTCATTCTGGTGGCCATTCCCACCGAGATTCTCAATTCGACCCTGTCGGCAAGCACCGGTCGCCTCGGCAGGCGCTTCGCGCGATTGGAGGATGCCACGGTGCGCGGGGAGAAGTGGCTCTCCTCCCGATTCCATGGCACAGCGCTGCCGGCAGCGCTGCTGATCGTTGTCACCGCGATCGTTTTCGGGTTCACCGATCCCCACTTCGGGTTCGACATCACGTCGGTGCGGCTGGTGCTGTCCCTGGGGATTGCACTCTTCGTGGTGACCTGGATCGCGTCGGCGCTCAGTGCACTCGTCATCCGGCGCAGGTGGCAGGTCGAAAGTTCGATCACGCTGCAACCGGTCGCCCTTGTCTTCGCCATCATCGGGGTGGTGCTGGCGCGGCTCCTCGACTTCTCACCCGGGTTTCTGATCGGGCTCGTGATCGGGCTGGAGATCGGCAACAGGATCGGCCGAGGGCAGCGCATCCGCGCCGTCGTGGTGCAGCTCGCCATTGTCGTGGGCATCTCGGTGGCGGCGTGGCTGGGTTATTCGATGGCGGCCTTGATGCAGGGGGCGGCCGAGCCGACATTTTTCAGCGCGCTGACCCAGGACACGCTCGTCGCCATCACGGCGGAGGGCCTGACCGCAGTCATGGTCGCCATGCTGCCGATCGGGTTCCTCGACGGCAAGGAGCTGTTCGGCCATTCGAAGCGGCTCTGGGTGATGATGTTCCTCGTCATCGGTACGCTGTTTGCGCTGCTGGTGCTGCCGGGCGAACTGACCGGCGCTGAGGTCGGCGACCTCGGGGTGTGGCTGCTGGTGCTGATCGGCTACGCCGTGATGGCTCTCGTGGCCTGGCTCATCCTGCGGAGGGCGACACCGGCGGAGGACGATGAACCAGCCCAACTCGAAGATGCAGCGCGGTAGCCGCGGCGCTCGGAGACTCGGCTAGCCCGCGTCGACGACCGTCGCGACCAGGCGTGCGAGGCGCTTTCCGATGAGGTGGTCGCCGCCCGTCAGTCGATGGGTCTCCACGTGCCGAAAACGTCTCACCAGACGCAGCCCGCTGGCCACGACCAGGGCATCGGTGGACGAGTAGACAATGTCGACCGGGCTGTTCACCGCTCCGATGTCGTTGATGGTGGTCTGCGATTCGATGCAGTGCTGCATGGTGCCGATGAACGGCTCCCAGTCCTCTTCGCTGACAACGAGCGACCCCTTGATCGGCAGGAGCCTGGCGACCATCCCGAAGTTGCGCAGCGTGAAGGCCTTGTTGTGTCGCAGGTACTGGTACGTTCTCACGAACGCCTGCACGGCCATCCGTTCGCGGCGATCGCCGATGTCGTCGGCGTCGAGGATGATGGGCGGGTTCACCATGATGAGCCGGTCGACGCGCCGCGGGTTGCGGCGTGCGTAGCGGGCCATCAGCAAGCCGCCGAGCGAGTGACCGATGATCGTGGCCGGCTCCAGGAGGTGGAGGGAGCGAATGGTGTTTTCCAGCCAGGCAACGTGCTCGTCGATCGTGTAGCTCACGCCGTCTGCCGACTGACCGAAGCCGAGCAGGTCGATCGTGATCACCCGGTGATGGCCGGCCAGCAACGGCAGGAGATGGGTGAACGTGAGCGACGAGGAGGCGATGCCGTGAATGAGGATGATCGCGCTGCCCTCGCCTCGGTCGTCAACGATGTGCAGGAGCCTTTTTTGGCGCGGCGGCTTACGGACGCGTTGCGTTGAAGACATGTTTTCACCGTAGCGAGCGCCCTCGGTCGTGCGCCAGCAATCTCGCGACGAGTGCCCCGAAGAGGGGTGGTCGCGCAGTGCAGCGCGGACCTGCATGCCACGTACGGCTGGTCAAGGGCACAATCGCGGGTGGGACGACAGAACCCCCACTCCGCGTGGAGTGGGGGTTCTGTGTGCTGGTGTGCTGGTCGGGGTAACAGGATTTGAACCTGCGACCTCGTCGTCCCGAACGACGCGCGCTACCAAGCTGCGCCATACCCCGATGGCCCGTGGGCCTCGACAAGTATAACGCCCAGAATGCGATGCCTCGACCGCCGAAGCCCCCCACTCGCTGCGAGCGATATCCGGCATCCGTGACCGCGGCTGGCCGGGCAGCAGCCTAGCCGGCGGTCAGCGTCAGCAGTGTCGCCTCTGGCGGGCAGGCAAACCGCACCGGCGCATAGATCGACGTGCCGAGCCCGGCAGAGACATTGAGGTACGCCGTGCGCAGCCCTACGTTCCACAGGCTCAGCCCCTTGACCTGCTTCCGCGGGATGTCGCAGTTGGTCACCAGGGCGCCGAAGCCCGGCACGCACACCTGCCCGCCGTGCGTGTGCCCCGCGAGAATGAGTTGCGCGCCGTGGTTCACGAACGATCTCAGCACCCGCTGGTACGGCGCGTGGGCCACCCCGATCGTGAGGGTTGACCGTTTGGTCGCAGACACCACAGGGTCTGGCCAGGTCTCTTCCGACAACGGATCATTCGCACGCAGCTCATCAATCGCGCCCGTGATGACCTCAGGCCGGTCGAGTCCGATGTGCGGGTCGTCGACGCCGAACAACTCGAGGTGGGTGCCGTTCAGGTCAAGCGACTCGGCGGCATTGTTCAGGCTGCTCCAGCCCAGATCGTCGAAGATCGCGTGCAGCCGCGTGATGTCGAGCTTCTTGGGCCGCTGTGTTTCGATGAGCGACGGCCCGCCGAAATACTTCAGCGGGTTCTTCAGCTGCGGGCCGAAATAGTCGTTCGACCCGTTCACGAAGACGCCGGGGATGCCGCGGAAACGCTCGAAGGCATACTCGATTCCCGAGTATCCGGCCTCGTGACCCAGATTGTCGCCGGTGTCGACGATGAGGTCTGGCTGCAGGTCGGCGAGCGAGCGCACCCAGTCCTGCTTGGCCTGCTGCCAGGGCGCCATGTGCAGGTCGGAGAGGTGTAGTACTCGAATCGGGTCTGCCCCGTGCGCCAGCACCGGAACGGTCGCCTCCCTCAGCGTGAACCGGTGGCGCTCCACGAGCGAACCCCAGGCGAACGCGGCAAGCCCCGCCGCGCCGGCCACAGTGGCCGCCGCGGCAAGGGCCTTACCTCCAACGCTTTGTGGCGTCATCCGTTGGCGCCGTCTACTTGCCGATGACCAGCGTGACCTGGCCTCCCGGCTTGACGGCGGAACCCGCGCCAGGCTCCATGCTGATGACCCTGCCCTTGTCGCCGGGGTTCTTGGAATCGTCGTCCTTCTTCTTCACGTCGTATCCGGCTAGGGCCGCACGGGCCTCGACCTCGGTCATGCCGACGACATTCGGAAGCGCCTTCACCGCCCCGTTGCTCGAGTAGACGGTGACGGTGGAGCCCTTACCGGCGCTGGTGCCGCCGGCCGGGTCGCTGCCGGCAACCGTGCCAACCGGCAGTTCGGAGTCGATCGGCCCGCCGTCGGCGAACTCGAATCCGGCGTCTTCGAGGGTGGCCTGCGCGTCGGCCATCGACTGGCCACGCAGGTCGGGAACCGGAACCTGAACGGCCTGGATCACGTCGGAGGATGCCTCGGCGAACTCGTCTCCGCCGTACTTGGCGTTCGCGACCGACATGACGGCTGGCCACATGCGGTGACGGGCGGTCGCGGCTTCACCGCTGTCGAATTCGATGTCGCGCTGGTTGGCGACTCCGTTGGGTCCGCCGCGCAGCGTCATGACGCCGGCCACGGTGGCGACCTTGGAACTTGAGCCGGTCATCCAGGTATCCATGTTGTCGTCGGTGGTACCGGTCTTGCCGATCATCGGCACCCGCGGGTCGGTGCGGCTGTTCGACGACGAGCCCGTGCCGCCCGACATTACCCGCTGCATGGCGTAGGTCATGCCGGCCGCCACCTCGGGTGTCACGGACTGTGTGCACTTCGACGCCGGAACCGGCTGCTCAGTGCCGTCAGGCCCGATGATCTTGTCGATGGCAACCGGAGTGCAGGTGGTGCCGCCGTTGGCGATTCCCGCGAAGGCGGCCGCCATGGTCAGCGGTGCGATCTCGTTTGTGCCGAGGATGGTCGACGCGCTCTGCAGCAATGGGTCGCCGTCTGCGCGGTGCACACCGAAGTTCTCGGCGGTCTTGCGAATGCCGCAGAGGTCGATCTCCTTCGCCATACCGACGAAGCCGGTGTTGATCGAGCCGACGGTCGACTCGAGGGCACTGTAGTTGGAGCCCGGTTCGTTCGCGTCGTTCTTGGGGTTCCAGTTCGGGTAGGTCTGCGGCCCCAGGCACGTGTCCTCGAAAGTGCCCCAGTTCGACTTGCGACGGGAGTCGACGCGCTCGTTGAGGGCATGGCCCTCGTTCAGCCACTCGGCCAGGGTGAAGACCTTGTAGGTCGATCCCGGTTGGAAGCCGCCCGAATTTCCCTCGTCGAAGTCGGTGTTGTAGTTGATGCTGGTGACATTCGCGCCAGTGGCCTGAACTTCAGGGTCCTGGCTGTAATCCTTGTTCTGGGTCATCGCCAGAACGCGTCCGGTGCCGACCTGCACGCTGGAGATCACACTGGCGACATCCCAAAAGTCGAGTACCTTCGGGACGTTCTCGTTCATGGTGGTCACGGCAGCGCCCTGCAGGTCGAGGTCGAGTGTGGTGTACACGTCGAACCCGCCGCGGCGGAAGTTGGTCATCCGCGTGTCTTCGTCCGGGCCGAACGTCTCGTCGTTCTGGAGGATGTGGGTGACGTAGTCGCAGAAGAACGCGTTGTCGAGCGCAGTGGCGCAACCGGTACTCGGCGGAAGAATGACGGGTTCGATCGGCGCGGCGATGGCCGCGTCGTACTCCTCCTGGGTGATCTTCTTGTACTTGACCATCTCACCGAGGATGTAGTCGCGGCGTTCCTTGTTGGCTGCGTACCCGTTGGCGGCGCCATTGGTTTCGCTGTCGGGCTTGTCGAGCTGGAACTTGACCGGATTGTTCACGATGGCGATGAGGCTGGCAGCCTGCGGAAGCGTCAGATTCGCGGCGGTGGTGCCGTTGTAGTAGTAGTTGGCGGCGGCTTCGATTCCGTAGACGGTGCCGCCGTAGCCGGTGATGTTCAGGTACCCGCGGAGGATTTCGTCCTTGTTGTACTTCTTCTCGACGCCGATTGCCAGCCGCATCTCCTTGAGCTTGCGATCAGGCGTGGTCTCGGTCGCTTCTTCGTAACACGAGTCGTGCTTCTCCTCATCCTTCGTGATGAGCTCGCACTTCTGCACCTGCACGTTCTTCACGTACTGCTGGGTGATCGACGAGCCACCGCGGGTGTTGCCGCTGGCAACGGTCTGCACGGCGCCCTTGACGGTTCCCTCGAGGTCGACGCCTCCGTGCTCGTAGAAGCGGGGATCTTCACCGGCGACCGCGGCATCCTTCGCGTACTGGCTGATCTGCTCCCAGCCGACCTCGACCCGGTTCTGGTCGTAGAACGAGGCGAGAAGAACCGGACTTCCGTCGCTAGCCGTCGCGTAGATGTTGCTCTTCTGGGAGAGCTGGTCGATCGCGAGGTAGTCGGGGAGGTTCTCGAAGACGTTGATGGTGTTCGTCGCGGCCATGCCGCTGACGGCCAGCGCAGGTGTGACGGCGGCGGTGACGAGCACGCCGGCGACGGCACTCATCCCGACAAAGCCGAGGAAGCCGCCGAGGGCTCCGCTTACCGTTCGATTTTTGGCGGACATAGAATGGAGAGTACGCGAGAAAACTGAAAAACCGCCTGAATGGGAGCCTTATGCCTGCCTGGGAGTACCTCACCACGCCCCTGATCATCCACAATACTTCGGCGATCCTGAACAACTGGGGAGCAGAGGGCTGGGAGCTGGTGCAAGTCGTCACCGGGCCGGAAGGCGGGCTCGTTGCGTACCTCAAGAGGCCGGTTGCCGTCGAGCCTGACGCCGCAACTGCTTCCGCAACCGATTCCGCAACCGATTCCGCAACCGATTCCGCAACCGATTCCGAAGGAGCCGCTTAATGTCGCTGATCGACGCACGCCTGGCTGAACTGGGCCTCGAACTTCCCGAGGTGGTTCCGCCCGTTGCCGTTTATGTACCGGCCATCGTGTCTGGCGACCTGGTGTTCACTTCCGGCCAGCTGCCGATGGTGAATGGTTCGCTTCCGCAGGCAGGCAAGGTCGGCGACGGTGCCGGGTTGGTGTCGGCGGCGGATGCCCACGGCCACGCCAGGCAGTGCGCACTGAACGCCCTCGCGGCTGTGAAGTCCGTGATCGGATCGTTGGATCGCGTCACGCAGGTCGTCAAGGTCACCGGCTTCGTCGCATCCGACCCGTCATTCAACGGGCAGCCTGGAGTGATCAACGGTGCGAGCGAGGTGCTCGGCGAGGTCTTCGGTGATATCGGGGCGCACGCCAGGTCGGCGGTCGGCGTTGCCGTGCTGCCGCTCGACTCGCCCGTCGAGGTGGAGATCGTCGTCTCCTTCGCGTAGTCGCGCATTTTCTCTGCTCTCAGCCCGCACCGCTGAAACCATTCGACGGAGATTCTTGCTCAATCGGCGGTATCGGGCTCGGTTTGGCCGCGTGAAAATCTCCGTCGAACGGTCGCGGTCTTTGCGGTAGCGGTCGTTGTACGGGATGAGGGGGAGAAGCGCGCGCCGAACCAGGCGCCCGTGTGCGTCGCAAGCTTCTGCGCTGGATGCTCGACCCACGCCGTCATCACGTGCGCCAGCAGCAGGCTGACGGCCACGGTCGCGACAGCGCCAGCCCACCAGTAAGCGCGGCCGAAGTTGACAGGGCCGAAACTGTCTGGCCCGAAGATGCCGCCGAGTGCCACGACCACCGGAAAATGCACGAGGTACAGGCTGAAGCTGATCGACCCCAGCCAGAGCAGTGGTCGACTGGTGAGCGGATGCTGCAGCGGCGTCCAGAGCGCGACCGCGGCGACGATGAGGAACGCGCCGGGCACACGCAGCGAGAGGGTCAGGTCGCTCCATGGTCCGTCGGTGAATGGCCGCAGCAACCAATAGGCAATAAGAAGGAGCGGCCCGAGAGCGGTGATGCCGATCCAGGCGGCCGTGCCCCATGGCCCGGCGGCGAGGCGCGCTGCACGCTCGCGGAGCACCTCATAGTTGGCGGCGAGCAGGGCACCCAGCGCGAAAGTCGGCAAGTACATCAGCGGCCGCACGTCGGCGAGGTAGCCGAACGAGCAGAGGGCGCAGAGGGCGAGCGCCCAGAGCATGACGCGGAGCACGGGCCGGGATGCGAGTTGTGGGCGCCGGGTGAGCGCTGCGATCAGGACCGCAACGGGCAGCAGGAGCGAGAACCACATTTCCCAGGTCAGCGACCAGAGCGGCGGGTTCACATCTGGACGGGTGTGGTCGCCGATGATGCTGGCCTCGGCGAGCAGGTTGCCGAGACTGAGGTCTGGTCGATCGCCCTGGCGCGCGAGCCAGGCACTGCCGGAGTCGCCGCCATAGTTCGGAATCAGCACGATCCAGGCTGCGGCCAGCCCGATCGACGCGGCAACCGGCACACCGAGACGGATGACGCGGCGCGGGTAATACGCGATCCAGTCGTAGCCGCGGGCCGCGAGCGGGGATCGCACCAGGACGAATCCGCTCAGCACGAAGAAGACGAGCACGAATTCCGGACCGGCAAGGAGCAGCTTGAGGGGAGAGAGGGTCGCCCACCAAACGGCGGAGCCGAACGCGACGTCGTCGCTGGATTCATAGGCGTTCGCGATGGCCGGCACAGTCATCGCGATGTGGTGCACGAGCACGACGGCAGCCGCGAGGCCGCGCAGCGCGTCCAGGGCCACAAGTCGCCCCGCCGCTGTGACCCGTGTCATGGCCCCCACCGTAGGCACGTCGGGTGAACGTTGCCTGCGTGCTCGCGTGCTCGCGTGCCTGCGTGCCTGCGTGCCGCGCCCGGTGGATAATTCAGGAGATCTCGCGCGCGGCAGAGGGTGTGCCGCGTGGTGACGGGGCCGGCGAGTGCCGCATTCCGGATTCTCCTGAGTTAGCCACCGTTGTTGGCCCTCAGCGTGGGGCGTCGCGGGAGCGGGAGCCGTCGAACGGCGCGCTACCTCAGCTTGTCGGTGATGATCTGCATGACGGAGGTGTCGGCCAGTGTTGTGGTGTCGCCGACCTCACGTCCCTCCGCAACATCGCGCAGCAGGCGCCGCATGATCTTGCCCGAGCGCGTCTTCGGCAGCTCGTTCACCACGAAGATCTGCCTGGGCCTGGCGATCGCGCCGATCTGCTGGGCCACGTGCGCCCGCAACAGTTCGGCGACGTCGCCCGCAGATGCGGCCTCCGTCTGGCTCGCCTTGATGATCACGAACGCGACAACGGCTTGCCCGGTGGTCTCGTCTGCCGCTCCGACCACTGCGGCTTCCGCCGTCAACGGATGCGCCACCAGCGACGACTCGATCTCTGCCGTCGAGAGACGGTGACCAGAGACATTCATCACATCGTCGACGCGTCCGAGCAGCCAGATATCGCCGTCTTCGTCGAGACGAGCGCCATCGCCGGCAAAATACTTGTCGCCGAACTTGTCCCAGTAGGTCTCCTTGAAGCGCTCAGGGTCGCCCCAGATTCCGCGCAGCATGGCCGGCCACGGCTCGGTCACCACGAGGAGCCCGCCGTTGCCCTCGCCGACCGGCTTGCCGTCGTCGTCCAGCACGTCGATATTGATGCCGGGGATCGCCACCTGTGCGGCCCCTGGCTTCGTCTCGGTGATGCCGGGCAACGCCGACACCATGATCGCGCCGGTCTCGGTCTGCCACCAGGTGTCGACGACAGGAGTCAGGTTGCCGCCGATGACCTCGCGGTACCACATCCACGCCTCTGGATTGATCGGCTCGCCGACCGACCCGAGCAGGCGCAGGCTCGACAGGTCGAACTCCTGCGGAATCTGCCTTCCGAGCTTCATGAAGGTACGGATCGCCGTCGGCGCGGTGTAGAGGATCGACACCTTGTACTTCTCGATGAGCTCCCACCAGCGGCCGGGGTGCGGGGAATCTGGCGTGCCCTCGAACAGCACCTGCGTTGCGCCGTTGGCCAGGGGCCCGTAGACCACGTAGCTGTGGCCGGTGACCCAGCCGACGTCGGCGGTGCACCAGAAGACATCCGTCTCCGGTTTCAGGTCGAACACATACTTGTGCGTGAACGCGCACTGCGTGAGGTAGCCGCCGCTGGTGTGCAGAATACCCTTCGGCTTTCCGGTGGTGCCGGAGGTATAGAGGATGAACAGTGGGTTTTCCGCACCGAAGGCCTCTGCAACATGCTCGGCGTCGACCGACGCCATTTCGTCGTGCCACCACAGGTCGCGCTCGTTCCACTGAACGTCCTGGCCGGTGCGCTTGACCACGAGCACGTTGGTGACGGATGAGTCGCCGCTCGCGAGGGCATCATCGACAGCGGGCTTCAGCGCAGAGGGCTTGCCTTTGCGGAATCCGCCGTCTGCCGTGATCACGAGCGCCGCGTTCGCGTCATCGATGCGCGAGCGCAGGCTTTCGGCACTGAAACCGCCGAAGACGACGGAGTGCACAGCGCCGATGCGCGCGACGGCGAGCATCGCCACCACGGCTTCCGGGATCATCGGCAGGTAGATGGCCACCCGGTCGCCGGCTTTCACGCCGAGCTTCAGGAGCACGTTCGCCGCCCGCTTCACTTCTGCGGTGAGTTCGGCGTATGTAATGGCGCGGGAGTCGCCTGGCTCGCCTTCCCAGTGGATGGCGACGCGGTCGCCGTTGCCGGCCTCGACGTGCCGGTCGAGGCAGTTGTATGCGACGTTGAGACGGCCGTCGTCGAACCACTTCGCGAACGGCGGATTCGACCAGTCGAGCGTGCGGGTGAACGGGGTCTCCCAGTGCAGGAGGTCGCGGGCCTGATCGGCCCAGAAGCCGAGGCGGTCAGCCGCGGCATCCGTATAGAGCTGCCCTGAGGCGGCGGATGCGGCCTGGAATTCGGCGGATGGCGCAAATCGCCTGGATTCGTTGAGAAGGTGGTCGATCTGCACGTTCATTGTTGTGGTGTCGCTCCTTTGCGGGCATCGTGCCGAGTTCTGGCGGGGGTGTTGCTGACCCAGAATTACCTTACTCCGCCGGGTGCACAGCCCCCGCATGGTGGTGTAACACGTGCACGCGCAGGGAGCTGCCAGAGCGCGACCGCCTTGGCAGCCGTGGGCGATCACCCCCACTGCTGGGGCAAACTCCCTGTCTATCCTCACCCTCGACCCTGCGTTCAGCGTATCGTTTGCAGCGATTGACGGCATATTGATGATTACTCATTTAGGTGAATCATGGACTACGTCCTCGGGGTTGATGTTGGAACGAGCTTCACAGCCGCCGCCATTGTGCGCGCCGGGGAGGATGGCCTGCCCGCGCCACAAACCTTAGGGCTCGGGGTGCGCGGCGGTTCGGTGCCCTCGGTGATCTTCCTCGGCGAAGACGGAGTGGTACTCGTCGGCGAGGCGGCCGAACGACGAGGTTCGACCACTCCAGACCGTGTGGTGCGGGAGTTCAAGCGCAGGGTCGGCGACACCGTGCCGATCGTTGTCGGTGATCTCACCGTCGCCCCCGAAGACATCTTCGCCATCATGGTGCGCTGGGTCGTCGACCGCGCAGAGGAGCGGGAGGGCGCGCCCCCTGCGGCGATCACTGTCTCGCACCCGGCGAACTGGGGCGAGTACAAGACCGGCCTAGTGAGAGTGGCTCTCGCCGGCGTCGGGCTGGCCGACGTGACCCTGCTGAGCGAGCCGGAGGCCGCCGTGCTGCACTACGCAGCGCAAGAGCGCGTGGAGACCGGCAGTACCATCGCCGTCTACGACCTCGGCGGCGGAACGTTCGACATCGCCATTATGAAGAAGGCCGAGGCAGACACCTTTGTTGTGCTCGGCCGTCCGGAGGGCATCGAACGGCTCGGTGGTGCCGACTTCGACCAAGCGGTGTTCTCGCACGTCACGGCCAGCGTCGCTGATGTCTTCGAGAAGCTCGATACCACAGACCCCGCGGTGCTCGTCGCGCTCTCCAGGGTGCGTCGGGAGTGCACAGAGGCGAAAGAGGCACTCTCGTTCGACTCCGAATCGTCCATTCCGGTGCTGCTGCCCGGCGCACAGAGCCAGGTGCGACTGGTGCGTTCGGAGCTCGAAGGCTTGATCGACGGGTCGGTGCGTTCCACCATCAAGTCGCTGAAGCATGCGCTCAAGGCGGCGCACCTGCACGCAGACGACCTCGACGCCATCCTGTTGATTGGCGGCTCCTCCCGCATCCCCCTGGTCGCGCAACTGCTGTCGCAGGAATTCGACCGCCCGATCGCGATCGACGCCGACCCGAAGGCGGCGATCTCGCTCGGTGCCGCGTTCGCCGCTGCTGCCGCTCTGACCCAGGTGACGGATGCCGCGCCAGGCGAAGAGGACGCCGACGGTGAGCGTGAACCGGCGGAGGGCGTCGGCGACGGAACCACCCCTCCACCCCGACGTCGTTACGGAGCGACGGTCATCCCCTTCCAGCGCCCTGTCGCTGTAGCCAATTTCGTCGACGCGCGCTCTGGAGTTCGCCTGACCGCGGCAGCCGCCGTTGTGGCGGTGCTCATGGTTCTGACCGGAACGATTTCTCAGACGTCCTCGAACATGTCTCCGGTGGCCAGTCAAGCCCAGGCGAACGAGCCCAATCCTCGCGGGCAATCGGCTCAGGTGACGGCAGCGGGCGAGGCGCCGACTGCCGTTCCGGTGATGCAGCCGACCGAGCCGGAACCGAGCCCGTATTCCACGCCGCCCGACTCGAAGAAGAGCGACAACGGCAGCGACAAGTCCGGCGACAAGGATTCATCGCCGCCGGCATCGAACAGCACCCCGCCGGGAACGAAGCCGGCCGAGCAGGGCCCGGCAACCAATCCGCCGTCGAACCCTGACCCGAGCCCGAGCCCGAGCCCGAGTCCTGACCCGAGCCCGAGTCCTGACCCGACGCCCGAGCCGGAACCCACCCCGGAGCCCACGCCCGAACCGACGCCAGAGCCGACGCCTGAACCGGCGCCTGAACCGACGCCTGAACCGACACCCGAACCGACACCCGAACCCACAGTAGTTCCGGCACCCGAGCCGGCACCTGCGCCAGTAGAAGAACCGGCCATGCCTGCCCAGGAACCGGGAGCGGCTGTGTGATCGCCCGTGGTATTGAGGGGGATCCAACCGGCGCGTCCTGAGTCCAGGGGCGCTGAGTTCGAGCGCGCTAAGTTCGGGAGCGCTGAGTTCGTGGGCGCTGAGTTCGGCCTGCCCGGATTCGATCCCCAGCTGGTCGACGACGGACTGCACTCGCTGTTGCTCGCCGTCGCGGCCGGTTTTGACCTGACCGCACCGTTGCCGGCCTCCCTCGCGCACGCTGACGAAGACATCGACAGCCTCATCGAGCGCGCCCATTCCGCCGGACTGCTCTTGAACGACGGCACCCTCGTCCCACAGGTGAGTCAGGCGATCCTCGATACGACGCCGGTCTACCGACTGCGTTCCCTCCAGCGAGAACTCATCGACCACTTCACGACGGGCGGTCGCTCGCTCGACGATGCCGCCACCATCCTGGCGAGGGCCGGCGTGAAGGATCCGCGACTTGCCCGCAACCTCGAGCTCGCGGGAGACACCGCATTGAACTCCGAACCGGAGATTGCCGCCCTCCGTTACGACGAGGCGACAGCAGCCGGGCTCGACCGATCGTCCACGGCAGCCAGGCGCGCCCAGGTCGCGTCGGCCACCGGCGACATCGACGGCGCTGGGCGCATCACCGACGTGTTGCTCGCGCTGGAGAATGCCCCGGATCTGGTTCGCGGTGTGGATGTCGCTGCCGCCGTCTGGGCGCAGCGCGGGATGCTCGAGCGCAGCGCTGAGCTGTACCGCTGGCTCGGCGCTGAGCGCATCGGTTCCGCCGCCGCACCGGCCGCTGTTGCGATGATCGGAATCGGAGATCGCGCGGGTGCAGATGCCATGCTCTCGGCCCCTGTTCCCAGCGGGTCACCCACCCTTCTCGCGGCGGCGAAGGTGCTGATGGGGGAGGGCGTCCGAGAATCGATCGGTGGTGCTCCCGGCCAGGCACTCTCCAGGCTGGTTCGTGCCTCTGACCTGTGCACGGCATCCGGAACCACCATGCAGTTTCCTGAAATTCCCGCGGTTCTCGCGGCGACGGTCGCCCTCCACAGCGGAGAGCTCGGCGTCGCAGAATCGGTGATTGATGCCGCGCTCGCCGGTGACCAGTGCGGACCGGTCGCCAGGCCCAGGCTCCTGCTGTTTCGGGCCTGGATCGACATGTACGGCGACCGACTCGAGCGTGCCGGCGTCGCGGTGAGTGAGGCCACCGCGTGCGGCGTGGAACTCACGCCCCGCGACGAACTGCTCCTGCGGGCCCTGGAGGTGGGCCTGGCGCGCCGAACGGATGACGCCCTCGCCCTGGTGCGAACCTGGAAGCGGGCGTGCGAGGCCATCCTGCACGTTCCAGTGGACCTCTACAGCCTGCTGCCGCTTGAGGAACTGGTGGTGGCGGCGGGTCGCCTTCGCGAGTCAGCCAGGGTCGAGTCGCATCTCGCCGACGCCTGGAAGCTGCTGGAGAGACTCGGAAAGCCACCGCTCTGGTCGGTCTCCCTGCACTGGTCTGCGGTGCAGGTCGCCATCCTCACGGAGCAGCCCGCAGCCCTCGCTCCTCCCGCTGCCGCCCTCGTGCGCGAGTCGAAGCGCAACAACCTGGCCGCGGTTCTGTCGCTGGCAGGCCGGGCCTGGGTTCTGGTGCTCGCCGGAGAGGTTGACGTCGCCCTCGTGGAGAGTGCTGCCAGGGGGCTGGCGGCAGCAGGACGAACCTGGGACGGAGCGCGCCTCGCCGGGCACGGTGCCGCGCGCGCCGAGGAGCGCAAAGACATGGCGAGGCTCCTCGCCTGCGCACGCGAACTGCACCCGAGTGCTGCCGCTTCCGTCGACGATCAGGGCGGGAAGAGCGAGACCACCGCGTCGCCCCGCGCCACCTCAGGTTCCGCCAGAGGCGAGTCCGGCCTGAGCGCCCGCGAGCAGGAGATCGCCAAACTCGTGCTCGACGGCAAGACCTACCGTGAAATCGGCGAGGCCGTGTTCATCTCACCGCGCACCGCAGAGCACCACATCGCCCGCATCCGTCATCGCCTCGGCGCCACCACCCGTGCTGAGCTCCTCGCGCAACTGCGCCTCGCCCTTGGCGCGCAGGATGCCTCGGTGCAGGTGGGCGCGGTGCAGGTGGGCGCGACGCAGGTGGGCGGGGCACTCCCCCTCACCCCCTAACGCCGGTGTGCGAAAACCCGCATGCCCCGCCCGGGCTAGAGGGGGTTTTTCACCGATGCCGGCCGAGTCAGAGAGCCGTAACTTCGAAGTCATGCCCGGCAATTCAACCGGGTGACAGATGACAACACTTCTAGATAGAGGGTAAAGCTCATGCCTGCAATCACCACAGTCCTTCTGGACTACCTGATGGACCTGCTCCGCAACCCCGACGCGGCAGCAGACTTCAACAACGACCCCGAGGCCGCTCTCGAGAGCGCGGGTCTCGGCAATGTCTGCATGGACGACGTCGACGCCGTCATGCCGGTCATCCTCGATTCTGCTTCGGCCGGTGGCGGTGGCGGCGGAGGCGGCGGCGGCGGCGCAGGTGGCGGCGGCGGTGGCGGCGGCGGCGGCGCAGGTGGCGGTGGCGGTGGCGGCGCAGGCGGTGCCGGTGGCGCAGGCGGCAGCAGCGACCACGGTCACGCAGTGCAGCAGATCACGCACGTCGTGAACAACTGGTCGTACACCGATGACAGCACGAACACCGACCAGTCGGTCAGCACGAATGTCTGGGCGCACGGCGACGTCACGCAGATCTTCGACAACGACGCCGTCATCGCCTCTGGCGACGGGGCTGTCGCTGCCGGCGACGACGCCGAGGTCGACAACTCGACCAACACGGCCATCATCGCCGGAGACGACGTCAACATCGGCAACACCGACGTGGACGTCGACATCGACGACTCGTTCAACACCGACAACTCCGTCGACCTTGAGGTCGAAGACTCGTTCAACGACAACTCGACGAACGTGGCTGACTCTGGCAACGACAACTCGACCAACGTTGACATCGAGGACTCGGGCAACACCGATAACTCGAACCAGGGCAACACGGATGTCGACGTCGACGTTGAAGACGTCGCCATCGGCAACACCGAGGTCTCCGACAACACGGTGATCGCCGACAACACGGTGGTTGCAGACAACACCGTCATCGAAGACAACACCGTCATCGAAGACAACAATGTCGCTGTCGATTCGTTCGACGACAACACCGCCATCGTGGACTCCGGCAACGGTAACGCGATCGGCAACGAAGTCGAAGTCGAAGACAACGTGGTTGTCGTCATCCCGGTAGTGGAAGCCGGAGAGTAGCCGCTCAATCTGAGTGTCCAGCAGTGCAAGATTGGCCCGGCGGGAAGCGATCGCTTCCTGTCGGGCCGATCTCATGCCATAGTCTGGTTAAGAGGAGTCAATCGTGGTTGAACTGGTCAAGCTCGTCGAACAGGGCATCGAACTGGTCAGCGCCGGCGATCGCCCAGACCTGCGCCGTCGTCTGGAACAGACCCGTAAACGCCTGCTTGACCCCAACATCCGTGTCATCGTCGTCGGTGAGTTCAAACAGGGCAAGAGCCAGCTGATCAATGCGCTGGTCAATGCCCCGGTGTGTCCCGTCGACGACGACATCGCGACATCCGTTCCCACCGTTGTTCGCCACGGCGATCCGGCTTCTGCGGTGATCGTGACCGCAAAGGGCAGCGCCACGTCTCCTGACGGTGAGCCCGCGCTCTCGCGGGAGTCCGTCAGGCTCGAAGATCTCGCAGACCACGTGTCAGAGGCCGGCAACCCCGGCAACCGTCGCCAGCTGGTGGCCGCAGAGGTGTTCCTGCCGCGTGCCATCCTCGCCGGCGGGCTGTCGATCATCGATTCGCCCGGCGTCGGCGGGTTGAACTCGGCTCATTCGCTGACCACGCTCACCGCGCTGCCGACGGCTGACGCCATGATCCTGGTCTCGGATGCCTCCCAGGAATACACCGAGCCAGAGATCCAGTTTCTGAAGCAGGCACTGCGGATCTGCCCGAACGTCGCCTGCGTGTTGTCGAAGACCGACCTCTACCCCCAGTGGCGGCAGGTTGAGGAACTCGACCGGGCGCACCTCGAAAAGGTGGGAACCGACATCCCCCTCTTCCCGCTCTCATCTGACCTGCGCCTGACCGCAGCGAAGCTCGGCGACAGCGAGCTGAACGTCGAGTCGGGTTTTCCCGCGCTGATCTCGTATCTCCGCAAGGAGATCCTCGGCAAGAGTGAACGGCTTCAGCGGCGCGCGGTCGCCCAAGACCTGCTCTCCAGCACGGAACACCTGCGGCTGTCGATGCAGTCGGAGTTGAGCGCCCTGGTCGACCCGGATGGCACCCCACAGCTGATCGCAGAACTCGAGGCGTCGAAGGCGCGGGCCGACGAACTGCGCCGCCGCTCCGCCCGATGGCAGATCACCCTCAACGACGGTGTCGGCGACCTCATCTCCGATATGGAACACGACCTGCGCGATCGACTGCGCAACATCCAGCGTGACGCCGAGGAAGCGATCAACGAGGGCGACCCCGGCCCGATGTGGGAGCAGATGATCGACTGGCTGGAGCAACGCATCGCCTCTGGTGTGTCTGACACGTTCGTCTGGACCAACGAACGCGCGGCGTGGCTCTCCAAACGGGTTGCAGAGCACTTCAGTCAGGACGAGGTGCCGCTTCCGGTGCTGCACGTCGACGACACGGAAGACGTGCTCGACCCGGTCGAGGTCATTCCCCTGCTCGACCCGGGCAACGTCACTGTCATGCAGAAGATCCTGACCGGAATGCGGGGTTCCTATGGCGGCGTGTTGATGGTGGGCCTGGCCACGGGCATCTTCGGCATGGCGCTGATCAACCCGCTGTCACTGGCCGCCGGCATCCTCATCGGCAGCAAGGCATACAAAGACGACAAGAAGGCGCGCCTGAAGCAACGCCAGGCCGAGGCGAAGAATATCGTGCGTCGCCAGATCGACGACGTCATCTTCCAGGTGGGCAAACAACTCAAAGACCGGCTCAGACTGGTGCAACGCGGCACCAGGGACCATTTCACCGAGATTGCCGACGAGTACCTGCGGTCGCTCGGCGATTCCGTGCTGGCCGCGCAGAGGGCCGCCAGCACGTTCACGGCTGAACGGGAGCAGCGGGTCAAGACACTCAGGATCGAACTCAAGCGGGTCGAGACCCTGCGCCAGGCCGCACCGGCGCTGGAGAGTGAGCCGAGCCGGGGCGCCGCAGTGGCAATCACTGGGGCGACCGGAGCGGCGCGCGCGTGACGGGAGCGGTCAGCACAGCTGTGCACGACCTGGTGCGCGAAGCCGCCACCCTCTACGCGGACGACCCGGTCGTGCTCCGAGCGCTCGAGACCTACGAGCGGCGGCTGCAGGAGCCCCTGCGGGTCGCGGTTGCCGGCATGGTGAAAGCCGGAAAGTCGACGCTGCTGAATGCCATCATCGGTGAGGAGATTGCTCCGACGGACACGGGGGAGTGCACCAAGGTTCTGACCTGGTACCGCTATTCGGACACGCCCCGGATCACCCTGTATCCGGTTATCGGGTCCCCTCGTGCCCTTCCGGTCATTCGAAACGACGGCCGCTTGACCCTCGATCTGGGGCAGACCCGCGCAGAAGAAGTCGAGCGGCTGGTAGTGGACTGGCCGGCGAAGAAACTTCGTGACATCACCCTGATCGACACCCCGGGTATCGCTTCGCTCTCGACAGAGGTCTCGATGCGCTCGACGGACTTTCTCACTCCGGAAGACGCGCCGTCTGAGGCGGACGCGATCATCTATCTCATGCGCCATCTCCACGCGGCAGACCTGAATTTTCTCGAGTCTTTCCGCGATACGACCGTCGGGCAGTCCAACGCCATCAACGCCCTCGCCGTGCTGTCTCGCGCAGACGAGATCGGTGCCGGTCGCATCGACTCTCTGCTCTCGGCCAAGGAGATCGCCGATCGGTACCGACGAGACGGAACACTCCGGGCCGTGGCGCTCGGCGTCGTGCCGATGGCTGGCCTACTCGCTCAGAGTGCACGGAGCCTCCGCCAGACGGAATTCACTGCGCTGGCCACGCTCTCCCGGCTGGGCCGTGCAGAGCGTGAGCGGCTCATGATCTCTGTCGACCGCTTCGTGCGGCCGACAGAGGGGGTGGATGTCAGTCCGGAAGTTCGCGCGGCGCTTCTCGACCGGTTCGGGCTCTTCGGCATCCGTCTGGCCTCGGCCCTGCTTCGAGGCGGCTTCGACGACGCGACGGATCTTGCCCACGAACTCGCGCGTCGCAGCGGGCTGGACGAGTTGCTGCGTTTCATCGGCGTGCAGTTCCAGGCCCGTGCCGCTCACCTGAAGGCGCGGGCGACCCTGGTCGGAGTGGACACCGTGCTGCGCGCGCATCCGCGGGCGGGCACCCAGCAGCTTGCGGCGTCGATTGAGCGAATCCAGTCGAGTGCACACGAGTTTCGGGAGTTGCGACTGCTGGCCGCCGCGCGCACTGCGGGGCTCCCGGTTGCACCGGAGCTGGCGGAGGAAGCCGAGCGCCTCATCGGCGGCCAGGGGGTGGCGCTACCGATTCGGCTCGGGGTCGCAGAAGATGCACCGGCGGCCGAACTTCGATCGGTGGCTATGGCGGCACTGCAGCGTTGGCGCACGCTGGCTGAGAGTCCGGCGACCGACCGTGCGGGCGCCGAGGTGTGCGAGATCGTCGTGCGCAGCTGTGAAGCGGCGCTGGCGCAGATTCCCGCCGAATCAGGCGGGCGCGAGCGGGTCCGTCTCGTTCTTGGACCTGAACCAACTGCTGGCCCGGGGGAACAGGCTGGCGACGAGCCCGGCCCCGGCCAGCACCAACTGCGCCACCAGGAGTGAGCTGATGTAGATGCCTTCCCCGCCGAAGGCGATGAAGGCATCGCCGAGGAGGGTGACGGCCGCGTGAAAGACCAGCATCACCAGCAGTACCCACCGCACCGCGCCGTGACGATTCATCATCCCGCGCACCAGCAGGAGCTCGATGAGGATGACCAGGGCAATGGCGGCGACGGTGGCCCAGTAGACGACGGCGGTGACCGTCTCGACGGTGGCGTCATCCTGCTTGGGGTCGAGGTCGGTGATGAACTCGGTGAGCTTCTCGACCTGCGTGTTGCGGGAAAGGAACGTGAAGACGATAGCCACGACGCCGAAGAGGAAGCTGAGCATCCACAGCCGGTTCGAAACCTTCACAGGCCCCGTCGGCTCGAGAGGTTTATGGATCGGCGCCGGAGTCATATTCGACATCGGCGGCCGTGCAGGAGGGGGAGTGTCCGGCCCGGCTGGAGGCCGCGAGGTCTCGCGCGCCGGCTCTCCGGCTGCTCCATCGGGGGCGGCTTCAGCGGGTTCGTGAGGCATAGTACGAATGTAGCGCTTATGCTCCGCCGGCCTGGCGGAATCGGTGCCATTCCACTCCCTGAGAAACTGCCCCCAATTATGAGGGCAAGAGTAGTGTGGATACCCGGTTTCCGCGTACACTGAAGCACGTCGAACGAAAGTTCTGACCTGTGGCGCGCATGGTTCCCCCCAATCATCGTGTCACCGAGGCGGTACCTGTTCCCCCCAATAGGTGCCGCCCCCCCCTTTTAACCGCCCCTCATTTTTTACCGGCCGCTCTCGTAGCGAGTACAGCAAACTCGCGCGAGAATCGCCCCGTGTTTGATGTTCTCGACGACAGTTGGCCAGTTTTTGATGTTTTGACGTCGGGTACTCCGCGGCTCCTCCACAGGCTCTGGGCGAGCCTGTTCTCCACAGATTGCCTCCGCTGGGGGTCGTGCACCCTCCGAGGCAGATTACCGTCGCCTCATGCCCCAGCTGTTCATCGCCGTGCCCTCCTACGAAGTGCGGCGCGCCGACCATGAGTCGGCGCCAGCCGCACAGCTCGATACTTCGGGGCTGGGCCCGCTCGCCCCATTCGCCGAGGCTCCGAACGTCACCGACCTCTGCATCAACGGTGAAGCCGGGCTCTGGGTCGATGCCGGCCACGGTCTGGTGCGACAGGCAGACTGGGAGTGCGATGAACCCGCGCTCCGCGAACTTGCCGTGCGCCTCATCGCGCTGGGCGGGCGCCACATCGACGAGGCCAGCCCGTGTGTGGATGTGAGGTTGGCCGACGGCATCCGTGTTCATGCTGTGCTGCCACCGGTCTCGAGTGTCGGCACCCTCCTCTCGATCAGGCTTCCGCGTGCCGAGCGGCTCACCCTCGATGCGCTCGCCGCGCGCGGGCTGTTCGGTATCGGCGACTCAGCGGTGCCTCGCCTCGAGCGGCTGCGCGACGCGGTGCGGAACCGCGAGAACCTGCTCATTACCGGTGCCGCAGCCAGCGGCAAGACCACGCTCCTGGCAGCGATGCTCGCCGAGACGCCGCACGACGAACGCATCGTTGTGATCGAAGATGTCGCCGAATTGCGCATCAACCATCCGCATGTTGCCGCACTCGAATCGCGGCAGGCGAATCTCGAAGGTGCGGGCCGCATCGGCCTGGAGAGCCTGCTGAGGGAGGCGCTGCGCATGCGCCCCGACCGGCTGGTGCTCGGGGAGTGCCGCGGGGTCGAATTGCGCGAGCTGCTTGCGGCGCTCAACACCGGGCATGACGGGGGAGCTGGCACCCTGCACGCGAACTCCCTTCACGATGTGCCAGCGCGGCTCGAGGCGCTGGGAGCGCTCGCTGGAATGAGTGCGGAGGCGGTGGCCAGGCAGACGGTCAGCGCGATCGACCTCGTGTTGCACCTCGAGCGTGTCGACGGCGTGCGTCGGCTGGCTCAGGCTGGCCGGTTTCGCCTCGACGCGCACGACCGCCTGGCGATGGAGGTGGCATGAGCGCCCCGCGAATCCTGCCGCTGCGTCTTCCGCGGCTGCGCGTGCCTCTCGTGCGCAGACGGACGCCAGCGAACCCGCCGATTGAGGAGGTCGCGGCCGTCACGCAGCGGTTGGCCGTGTTGCTCGCCGCCGGTGTGTCGCCGGTGTCGGCGTGGGGCTACCTGTTGCCGAAGGATGGTGACCCAGACCCTCCCGCTGCCGAGTCGGTCGGCGCGCACGGGCGTCGACGATTTCCCGCTGGTCGAGCCGCTCGTCGGACCGTCGGTCGGGGCGCTCGCCGCGGCGGTGCTGACGGCCGGGGCCGTGCCGACGATACCCCTGACGAGGAGCCGCTCTCGGTGCGGGTGATTCGCGCAGCAGCGCTCGCCGGTCCGCGCGGCGACAGCATCGCCGATGCCATCGCGCTCGTGGCGCAGGGTGCCGGTGGACAGTCAGGTGATGCCTGGCTCGGTTTGGCCGCGGCGTGGCGGGTGGCGACGGATGCTGGTGCGCCGCTGGCGGGCAGCCTGCGTGAGCTGGCGGAATCCTTTCGCGATCTCGGCCAGGTGCAGCGCGACCTGGGGGTTGCCCTGGCCGGCCCGAATGCGACGGCGCGCATGGTCATGATGCTGCCGGTAGTGGGCATCGGCTTCGGCGCGCTGATGGGGTTCAACTCCCTGGCGACCCTGTTCGGCACGGTGCCGGGGCTGGTGTGTCTGGTCGTCGGCTCCGCGCTGATGTTCGCCGGGTCGCGCTGGAACGCGCGTCTGGTCAGGTCGGCACAGCCGAAGAGCGCGACGCCCGGGCTCCACCTCGACCTGGTCGCGATCGGCATGGCCGGCGGCGGGTCGGTGGAGCGTGCGCGGGCGTTGGTCGCCGGTACCGTCGCGCGGTACGGGCTGGCTGGCAGTGTAGGTGGCGCCGAGGCCCAGGCATCGTCGGGCGAGGTGATCGACCGGGTTCTCGAGTTGTCGACCCGCGCCGGGGTGCCGGCGGCGGAGTTGCTTCGGAGTGAAGCCGAGCAGGTGCGGAGGGACGCCCGAAGCGCCGGACAACGCAACTCCGAAACTCTGGCGGTGTCGCTGATGATTCCGCTCGGCGTCTGCGTGTTGCCCGCGTTCATGCTCGTCGGAGTCGCACCGCTTTTGATGACCGTGTTGTCCTCCACATTCTCCACATTGTGACGTTGTCCACAGATGTGCGGATACGTCGCCTGCGCGCCGCCGGGATCAGTCACGCTGGTCTTACTCGCGCCGCCACAAACGCGTCGAAAGACGCAGAAAGAGAGTCATCAATGGACACGGTGCGAAACACGGTGCGAAAGAAGCCGCCAGGGCTCAGTGAGCGCCGACAGGGTGAGCTGCGACGGAACGGGCGCCAGCGGAACACGCTGGGCGGCACGGCACGAACGGTGCTGCGACACCTCGCAGACGACGAGGGAGCCGCGACCGCAGAATACGCCGTTGCCACGATGGCTGCGGTGGGGTTCGCTGGTCTGCTCATCGTCATCCTGCGCGGTGACGAGGTCAAGGGGATCCTCACGGATCTGGTGCGCAATGCCCTCACCGTGGGGTAAACGGTGGGGCCCGGATCGTGGCAGCGTCACCGCTGAACTGGCGATGGCACTCCCCGCCGTTGTGCTGGTTCTCGGTTGCTGCCTGGCGGCCGTGCAGGTCACCGGCCAGCAGGTTCGGCTGACGGATGCCGCGGCAGACGCCGCCCGCTCACTGTCCCGTGGCGACGAGGCCGGCCGTGCTGCCGGCCTCGTCGCCCAGGCGGTGAGCGGTGCCTCGCTCGGAACGGAAAACCGCGGTGAGTTCGTCTGCGCACACCTGTCGGCGCCGAGCGCGTTCGGCCCGTTTGCGCTGTTCGGGCTCACGCTCGAGGCCAGCTCGTGTGCGCTCGCCGGCGGACTCTGATGAGCCCGCCGGCGCCCCGCCACCGCAGTCCGCGGTGTGAGTCCACCGGTTCGGCCGGCTCAGATGATGTCGGCCCAGGTGAAGCCGGCTCTGGATCGATCCTGATGGTGGCGCTCATCGCGGCGACCATGCTCGCCACCGCACTCATCGTTCCACTCTTCGCGGCATTCGCGGTCGGTCAGTCGGTGCAGAACGCCGCTGACGCCGCGGCGCTGGCCGCCGCCGACACGGCATCGGGCAGGGTGGCCGGAGTGCCATGCGAGGCTGCGGGTGAGGCGGCGACGCTGGGCGGGGCATCCGTCACCTTATGCGCTGTGGACGGCCTCATCGCATCCGTCAGCGTCGCACGCTCGTTTCTCGGCTTCGACGTGGAGTCGCGCGCCAGGGCAGGGCCACCGGATGGTTAGGCGGGTTGCGCCTTTTCCTGTGACCGTTCCTCGAAGACGGCTTCGAGGTAGCGATAATCGACAGCACTCGGGCGGTCGGTGTGCTCCTCGTTCTCGAACTCGAGCCCGGCTCCGCGCGCGTAGAGGTAGCGCTTGCCAGCGGAGTCCGCCGGAATCTCGATTCGAGGCTGCGGATCGCCCGAATCCAGAAACGTGACGCTGATGGTTTTTCCTTCGAGTGGGCCGTCCGTGAGCTTCGCGGTGTACGTGCCCGTAGATGTGGTAGCCATGGGTCCATTCTGCTCTGCAATGACCCGGTTGCAAGGTTCTCACGGCAAACACTGGACAAACATGCTGGTCGTGGATTAGGCGTGCACCCGATTCCTGTGTGTATGGTGTGCCTAGTTCCCATCACATATAAGAGGAGTCTGGTGCCAGGCACTAAGAAGCTGGTCATCGTTGAGTCGCCGACCAAGATGAAGTCCATTGCCGGTTATCTCGGCGATGGCTATGAGGTGTTGTCCTCCGTCGGTCACATTCGCGATCTCATTGAACCGAAAAACCTGCCGCCCGAGTTGAAGAAAGGCCCGCTCGGCAAGTTCTCTGTCGACGTCGACAACGGTTTTGAACCGTACTACGTCGTCTCCGACTCCAAGAAGAAGACCGTCGCCGATCTCAAGCGCGCGCTCAAGAACGCCGACGAACTCCTGCTCGCAACTGATGAAGACCGCGAGGGCGAGGCCATCGCCTGGCACCTGCTGCAGGTGCTCGCCCCCAAGGTTCCGGTGCGCCGCATGGTGTTCCACGAGATCACCAAAGACGCGATCCTCGCTGCCAAAGACAACACTCGCGAACTCGACACCGCCCTGGTCGACGCGCAGGAGACCCGCCGCATCCTCGACCGTCTCTACGGCTACGAGGTTTCGCCGGTGCTGTGGCGCAAAGTCGGTCCCGGCCTCTCCGCCGGACGCGTGCAGTCCGCCGCAACGCGCCTCGTCGTCGAGCGTGAGCGCGAGCGCCTGGCGTTCGTGTCTGCATCGTATTGGGACCTACTCGCTCGGCTCGCGGCATCCGCCACTGCTGGTTCTACGGCGGGCACCCCGGATTCGGCCGCCTTCGACGCCAAGCTGGTGCGCCTGAATGGCGACCGCATCGCCACCGGCGGCGACTTCGACGACTCAGGCATGCTCAAGCCTGGCGTCACCGCGGCGACCCTCGACGAGGCGTCTGCGCTGGCCCTGGCCGAAGCACTGAAGAAGCCCGGCATCGACGTCACGGTCACGAAGGTCGCCTCGAAGCCCTACCGGCGCAGCCCTGCCGCACCATTCACCACCTCGACCCTGCAGCAGGAGGCCGCCCGTAAGCTGCGCTTCACCGCCCGCCAGACCATGAGCGTCGCGCAGTCGCTCTACGAGAACGGCTACATCACCTACATGCGCACCGACTCGCCGTCGCTCTCGCAGCAGGCGATCAGTGCGGCGCGAGCCCAGGCCGGTGCCCTCTACGGTCCGGAAACCGTGCCAGAAAAGCCCCGCCTCTACAAGGGCAAGAGCAAGAACGCCCAAGAAGCGCACGAGGCCATCAGGCCGTCCGGCGACACCTTCCGCACGCCGTCCTCGCTGTCGTCGAGCCTGCGCGGCAACGACTTCAAGCTGTATGACCTGATCTGGAAGCGCACTGTCGCCTCGCAGATGGCGGACGCCACCGGCTCGACAGCTTCCGTGACCATTGCCGCAGGCCCGACCGGCACCGCCGAGCACCCTGCCGCATCCGGCGCCCTCGCCGAATTCTCTGCCAGCGGCACCGTGATCACCTTCCGCGGCTTCCTCCTCGCCTATGAAGAGGGCCGCGACGAAGAGCGCAATGCATCGACAGACCCGACCGAGTCGAAGCTGCCGCCGCTGACGGAGGGCCAGAGCCTGGCGCTCGCCGACGTGGAGGCCAAGGGTCATGAGACCACGCCCGCCGCCCGATACACCGAGGCCAGCCTGGTCAAGAAGCTCGAAGAACTCGGCATCGGACGCCCGTCGACCTACGCGTCGATCATCTCCACGATCACCGACCGCGGCTACGTCACCCCGCGCGGCCAGGCCCTGGTTCCGAACTGGATCGCGTTCTCCGTTGTGCGCCTGCTCGAGGAGTTCTTCGCCGACCTCGTCGAGTACGACTTCACCGCAGAGATGGAAGACGACCTCGACCGCATCGCCGGCGGAGAAGCCGACCGGGTCGACTGGCTGACCAGCTTCTACTTCGGCTCAGACAAGCACCGCGGGCTCCGCCAGGTCATCGACAACCTCGGTGAGATCGACGCCCGCGCCGTCAACTCGGTGACCATCGCCGACGACATCACGCTGCGCATCGGCAAGTACGGCCCCTACCTCGAGGTGATTGACCCGGATGCCCCGGCTGGCGCGGATGGCGCCCCTGCAACACCTCGTCGCGTGAACATTCCGCCGGAACTCGCTCCAGACGAACTGACGGCGGCGAAGGCCCGTGAGCTCATCGAGGCTCCGGTCATCACCGACCGCGTGATCGGCGTCAACTCAGACAACGGCAAGAACATCGTCGCCAAGGACGGACGTTTCGGTCCGTACGTGACCGAGCTCGACCCGGAACCTGCGCCGACCGAAACTGCCATACCCAGCGCGGGTTCCGGCGAGGCCGAGACGGTCGACCCGGTCACCGGCGAGGTCACCACCGCTCCTGCGGCGAAGCCCAAGCGCAAGGCTCCAGCGAAGAAAGCAGCCGCGGAGAAGCCGCGCACGGCATCCCTGTTCAAATCGATGGATCTCGCGTCGATCGACCTGGAGACCGCGCTGCGGTTGCTCGACCTGCCGCGGGTTGTCGGCACCGACCCGGAGTCTGGCGCGGAGATCACCGCTCAGAACGGCCGGTACGGCGCCTACCTCAAGAAGGGCACGGACACCCGCTCCCTGCCGGAGGGCGAAGACCAGATCTTCGACATCGACCTGGCCGGCGCCGTCGACCTGTTTGCGCAGCCGAAGTACGGTGCCAGCCGCGCCTCGAGCGCGCTGAAGGACTTCGAAGAGCCGGACCCGGAGAGCGGCAAGGCGATCAAGATCAAAGACGGCCGATTCGGTGCGTACGTGACCGACGGGGTGACGAACGCGACGATTCCGAAGTCTGAGATGATCGAGGACATCGACTTCGACCGGGCCGTGCAGCTGCTCGCCGACAAGCGGGCGAACGGCCCGGCCAAGTCGCGGGCGAAAGCTCCGGCGAAGAAGGCTCCGGCCAAAAAGACGGCCGCGAAGAAGCCTGCGGCAAAAAAGCCTGCGGCGAAGACGACAACCACTGCTGCGAAGAAGCCGGCTCCTGCAAAGAAGACCGGCATCTCGACCAAAGCCGCCGGCAACTGACATCCGTTCCCTGACATCCACTCCCTGACATTCACGACCAGCCGAAAGAGGACACCGAAGCAGTGACGGAAGACGCGACACCCGAGCCACTCACCACAACCGCCGGCGAGTCGTCTGTCGAAGGGGTGTCGGTGCCAGCGGCATCCGAACGCCTGGTCGGTGGCCTGTTCATCACGCTGGAAGGTGGGGACGGGTCTGGCAAGTCCACGCAGTCCGAGCTCTTGACGGAATGGCTTGAGGAGCAGGGACACACCGTGCTGCGCACGCGTGAGCCGGGCGGAACCGAGGTCGGTGTCGAGATTCGTGAGATCGTGCTGCACCACAGGGGTGACATCGCGCCGCGTGCTGAGGCTCTGCTGTACGCGGCGGATCGCGCGCACCACATCGCGACGAAGGTGCGACCGGCGCTCGAGCGCGGTGAGATCGTGATCCAGGATCGGTATCTGGATTCGTCGGTCGCCTACCAGGGCGCGGGGCGTGTCCTGGGAGCCGGGGAGGTGCGCGATCTGTCGCTGTGGGCTGCGGAGGGTCTGCTGCCAGACCTCACGATTCTGCTCGACCTCGATGAGGCCGTTGCGCGCGGCCGCCTCGATGCTGACAACAAGCGGTTCGACCGGCTCGAGGCGGAGAAGGGCGAGTTTCACGCCCGGGTGCGGGAGGCGTTCCTCGAGCTTGCGCTGGCGGAACCGGACCGTTTTCTCGTGCTCGACGCCGAGTTCCCGGCCGAGGCGATCGCCGCCTCCATCCGCACGCGCGTCGCTGCGCTCCTCGCCGGGTAGCTCGCCCGACCAGCTCATTGCCGCGTAGGTCGTCGTGGCGCGGGGCGCCGGCAGCCTCGCTTCTGGCTGTCGAGTTCTGGCTGTCGAGTTCTTGCTGCCGGGTTCAGTGTGCCGGGCTCTGGCTGTCGAGTTGAGTGCGCCGCGTTCAGCGCTCTGTCCTCTGTGTTCTGTGTTCTGTGTTCTGTGTTCTGTCGATCATCTGGGGCTCGTGCGCAACTCCTGCAATCCGGTGCGGCGTGCCTCCTGAGAGCGTAATTCGGATTGATCTGCAGCTCCCTGCAGGAGTAATGCCGTGGCTGCTGGGCCAACTGTGGCTAACTCAGGAGATTTCGTTATGGGGATGTCGGTGCCTCGTGGTTCCGCGGCAGATGTGGTCGTCGTCCCCACATCTCCTGCGTTAGCCACCGCCAGGGCCGGAGAGACCGTGCGGCGTGCGGCGGTCAGTCGAGGGCGTCGAACGTGACGCCGGTGAGGCGCTCCGACTCATCCCAGAGCCGGCGGGCCGCCCGTTCGTCCAGCGCGCC
The DNA here is from genome assembly GCF_000421145.1 of Glaciibacter superstes DSM 21135. Lineage (GTDB taxonomy): Bacteria > Actinomycetota > Actinomycetes > Actinomycetales > Microbacteriaceae > Cryobacterium > Cryobacterium superstes. The sequence continues at coordinate 155,989 of NZ_ATWH01000005.1, forward strand.
GGCATCCGGATGTGCCAGCACGGCCCGACCGCGCAACCGTCCAGACGTCGCCCAGTATTGCCCGCCCGTGCCCTGGCAGACGGCGTGCACGATGGGGGATACCCCGACGTCTTTCCCCTGCCCGATGAATTGCACCGCGAACCGGAACAGCCTGTTTGCCGGCGGCACGATTCCATCGCGAGCGGGACTCAACGCATCCGTCGCATAGCCGGGGTCGGCGACCAGACTGCGGGTTTGTGTGCCGCGCCTCTGTGTGGCCGGCCTGTGCGCACCGGGCCTGTGCGCAAAGGCGGCGTGCAGGCGCCGATCGAGCTCGAACGCGAACAGCATCACGGCAAGCTTCGACCGGCGATAGGTGCGATACGGCCGGTATCGTCGGCTCATCAGGTCGTCGAAATCGAGCCTGGCGCGCCGATGCGACACGCTCCCGAGGTGCACGATCCGCGAACCCTCCGTCGCGAGCAGGGTCGGCAGCAATCGCCCGATGAGCGCAAAATGCCCGAGGTGGTTGGTGCCGAACACCAGCTCGAATCCATCGGCCGTCGTACCGCGTCTGCGCTGCGGAAGGAGCCCGGCGTTGGCGACGAGGGCATCGATCCGTGTGCCTTCGAGCTCTGCGGCCGCACGTGCGACCGATTCCAGGTCGGCGAGGTCGAGTTGCACGATGGTGACGTGTGCGCCCGGCACACGGTCGCGCACCGACCGGGCCGCCGTCGCCGCCCGCCCAGGGTCGCGGGCCGCGATGACGACGGATGCGCCGGCCGCGGCCAACTTCTCCGTCACGAAATACCCGAGTCCGGAACTGCCGCCGGTGACGACGATCCGGCGACCCGTCAGGTTTGGCAGACTGGAGGCATCCGTCGTCTCTGTGACGAGAGTCAGCCGGAACACGCGGAACTGGCGATTCGCGGTTCGTTCATACTCGCGGTATCCGGGCCAGATGCCCTCGAGGCGGGTCCAGGCGAGTTCGCGCTGGGGGCCCTCGAGGAGTTCGGCGGTGACCGCGCGGCGGTGGCCGCGACGGGAGATCTGGGCGTGCGGGTGGGCGAGCAGGTTGGCGCTCCAACCGGGGTGGAAGTCTCGGCCGAAATTGCTGTCGGCGACAAGCAGGGTTCCGCCCGGTTCCGGGCAACAGAGCAGCGGCGTCTCGCGCCGTGCGCCGGTGCGTGCACCGACGGTGTAGAGCACGAGGGAGGGTACGACGAGCCGACTGAGCTCGAAGCGGCCACGCGTGAGGTGGAAGAGACGCAGATGCAGCCCGGGAATGAAGGCCGGACCGATTCGGCGCGCGGGTCGCGAAAGCATGGCTCGCGCGAGCGCGGCTCGCAGGTACCAGGCCATGGATCGCATCAGTCTTGATCGTGCCACTACTCTGCTGCGAACGTCGCGCACCGCACCGCGGCGTCGGGGTGCACGTCGTGTTCGGGCCCGCGATATGCGGTCGGGCCCGCGATAAATGGTGGTGGGCCCGGTCACAAAACGCGGGCCCGCGATTGGCGCGGGTGGCCGCGAGCTCCCCGGCGGGGACTGTCAGCGGCGACCGGTAGCCTTGACGCATGACCGTGTGGGACGACCTGACGGGACAGGCTGACGCTATCGCCGTGTTCCGCGCGGCTGCCGCGATCCCGCCGACGGATGCCGCCCAGGCCGCGGCCACCGAGAGCACCGCGGCCACCGACTCCGTGGTGACCGGCAGGTCTGCCGCATCGGCGCCTTCGACCGGTTCGGCGTCTTCGGCCTCCTCTGCCTCAATGACTCACTCCTGGCTGATCACCGGCCCGCCGGGGTCCGGCCGCTCGAACCTTGCCTTCGCTTTCGCCGCTGCACTCCTCAGTCGCGGCCCGCACGACGAGGTCGCCACCGCGCGCCAGGTCGAGGCGCGCACGCACCCCGACCTCACTGTGCTCACCACGGAGGGCGTCATCATCAAGATGGAGTCCGTCAAAGAGGTCGTCGCCCGTTCCCAGTACTCGCCGTCGATCGGCCGCTACCGCGTCATCGTCGTCGAAGACGCCGACCGCATGGTCGAGCGCACCTCCAACGTGCTGCTCAAAGCACTCGAGGAGCCGCCGGAGCGCACAGTCTGGATTCTCTGCGCCCCGAGCGACGCAGATCTCCTCCCCACCATCAGGTCGCGCGTGCGCACCGTACGCCTGCGTGTCCCGAGCGTCGAAGACGTGGCCGAACTCCTGGTCAAGCGCAACGGCATCGATGCCCAGGCCGCAGAACGCGCGGCGCGCCAGGCCCAAAGCCACATCGGCATGGCACAGCGCCTCGCCACCAACGCAGAGGCGCGGGCCAGGCGCGAGGAGACGCTGCGAACGGCCTTGGGCATCCGTTCGGTGTCGACCGCGGTGAACGCCGCGACCCGTCTGCTCGCGATCGCCGGCGACGACGCGAAGGCGATCACCGAGGAGCGGGATGCCGCGGAGCGCGAAGGCGTGCTGCGTTCGCTGGGTGTCGAGCCCGGCCAGAATGTTCCCACGGCGCTTCGCAGTCAGATCAAGGCGCTCGAAGACGATCAGAAACGGCGTGCCACCCGGAGCCTGCGTGACGGGATCGACCGCATCCTGGTCGATCTCGCGTCTCTGTACCGAGACGTCATCATGGTGCAGCTCGGCCGCGACACGGCGGTCATCAACCGCGAGCTGCTTGCCGAACTGCAGTCGGCGGGCACGTCCAGCACTCCAGCAGCTACGGTCGCGACAATGGATGCGATCGCGCTGGCACGGCAGCGGATCGAGGCGAACGTCGCACCGGCGCTCGCGCTCGAAGCCATGCTGGTGTCGGCGATCCGGCGCTGAACCGGCCGGAGATACCGATGAGCACCGACCCGATGAAGAACACCGACCCGATGAAGAACACCGACTGACGTACGCTGGCACGCACGACCGGAAAGAGGCATCCGTTGACCCGTAGAACTCGCTCACTGGCGGCCGTGGCGCTCGCCGCCGCCCTCGCGATGGGGCTCTCCGGCTGCGTGTCGTGGTTCCTGCCACAGCAGGCGCCGCTGACCTCGACGCCGACCGGTGAGAAGACGGATGCCGCGCTCGATCCGTTCTACAGCCAGGTGCTGAAATGGAAAGACTGCGGAGACGGGATGCAGTGCACAACCGCTTCTGCGCCGCTCGACTGGGATGCCCCGGAGGCCGGGGAGATCGACCTGGCGCTGGTGCGGCATCCGGCGACAGGGGACCGCATCGGGTCGCTGCTGGTCAACCCGGGCGGGCCAGGCGGATCCGGCTACGACTTCGTCAAGGACTCGGTCGACTTCGCGACAGATGCGACGCTGCAGGAGCGATTCGACATCGTCGGATTCGATCCGCGCGGTGTTGGCCGTTCGTCGGCGGTGTCGTGCCTTGAGCCGGCCCAGATGGATGAGTACCTCTATGGACTGCCGGGGGCGGAGCGGGGAACGGATGCCTGGATCGCCGAGATCGAGGCGTCGGCCGTGGAGTTCGGCGCCGCGTGCTCCGCGAACACCGGTGACCTTCTTGCCCAGGTCGACACGGTCAACGCCGCGCACGACCTCGACCTGCTGAGGGCGATCCTCGGTGACAAGAAGCTGAACTACCTCGGTTACTCCTACGGCACCTTCCTCGGTGCGATGTTCGCCGACCTGTACCCAGACAAGGTCGGGCGGCTGGTGCTTGATGGGGCGATCGACCCGTCGACCAGCAACTTCGATGTAACCCGAATTCAGGCGGTGGGCTTCGAGAGCGCGCTGCGCGCCTATCTGGCGGACTGTGTCGCCGGCGACGCGTGTCCGTTCCGCGGATCCGTCGACGAGGCGATGGAGTCCATCACGGCGCTCCTCGGCGTCGTTGACAGGATCCCGATTGCCGTGTCAGACGGCAGGGAGCTCGGGTCGAGCGCTCTGTTGACCGCGATCATCTACCCGCTCTACCAGGCCACGGCGTGGCCACAGCTGAGTCAGATGTTCGAGAGCGTGTTCAACGGCAGCGCCGATATCGCCTTCCAGTTCGCCGACGGCTACAACGGACGCAACTCAGACGGAACGTACGCCGACAACTCCACGGAGGCGTTCACAGCCATCAACTGCCTCGACTACTCCTATGACGGTGACCCGGCCGCGATGCGCGCCCAGGCGGCTCAGATCGAGGCGGAAGCACCCGTCATCGGAAAGTACATGAGCTACGGCGATATCGGCTGCGCCGCGTGGCCATATCAATTCGAGGGGGAGCGCACCCAACTGCACGCGGCGGGTGCGGCACCGATCCTTGTGGTCGGCACGACGAACGACCCGGCCACCCCATACGTGTGGGCGCAGAACCTCGCCGAGCAGTTGGAGAGCGGCCAGCTGGTCACCTACGAGGGGGAGGGCCACACCGCGTACAACAAGTCGAATTCCTGCGTGAATGACACGGTCGACGACTACCTCATCAACGGAACGGTGCCGGACGCCGACCCGATGTGCTGACCCTGCCCTCTAGCCAGCGAGCAGGGTCGACGGATGTTCACGAGCAGTCGTGAGACCGGGTAAGCTTTGTTGCTGTGTCACCGAGCGGCTCCCCGTGGAGCACTCCAGGAACACGCCGCCTTAGCTCAGTTGGTAGAGCGATTCACTCGTAATGAATAGGTCACCAGTTCGATTCTGGTAGGCGGCCCCACAGAAACACTGGCTTTGCGGCCGCCCACCCCATCGCCCGGCAGCAACGCTCACAGCGCGGGGTTGCATCGGGGGTTGCATCAGACTGAGAGCGCTCTCACGCGAACTGGTAGCGCGATATGATTTCGAGATGACTGACGAGAACCTCACCGAAGAAAACGGGACAGCCATCCGCTGGGGAATCCTGGCCACTGGCGGCATCGCCCACGCCTTTGCCGGCGACCTGGTGCAGAGCGGAAGGGCGCTGCAGGCGGTCGGCTCGCGCTCGCAGGAATCGGCAGACGCGTTCGCGGCGGAGTTCGGCATCCCCACCGCTCATGCGAGTTACGAAGCCCTGGTCTCTGACCCTGAGGTCGACATCGTCTACGTGTCGACGCCGCATCCGTTTCATGCCGACAATGCCCGCCTCGCCCTGAACGCCGGCAAGCACGTGCTGATCGAGAAGCCGATCACGCTGAACGCGGCCGAGGCCCGTGAGATCGTCGACCTCGCCGCCAGCAAGGGCCTGCTGGTGCTCGAGGCCATGTGGACGAGGTTTCTTCCGCACATGGTGCGGATTCGCGAGATTATCGCTTCCGGGGTTCTCGGCGACGTGCACACGCTGATGGCCGACCACACCCAGGACATCACGGATGACCCTGCGCACCGCATCAACGCGCTGGAGCTCGGCGGCGGCGCACTTCTCGACCTCGGGATCTATCCGATCTCGTTCGCGTCGGCGCTGTTCGGCAAGCCGGAGAGCGTTGTGGCGACCGCAACGATGAAGGACACCGGGGTCGACGGGCAGGTTGCGACCATTTTCCAGTACCCGGGCGGCCAGGTCGCGACGACCCTGTCGGCGAGCGATACCAAGGGGCCGAACGTCGCGTCCATCCTCGGCACAGAGGGCCGCATCGACATCGACCAGGTCTGGTACTCGCCGACAACGTTCCGGGTGTTGAACAGTGCCAATGAGGTCATCGAGACGTATGTCTCCGATGTCTCCGGTCGTGGCATGCAGTTCCAGGCGCTTGAGGCTGAGCAACTGGTGCGCGCGGGCAAAACGGCGAGCGACATCCTGTCGCCGGAGGAATCGGTGGCGATCATGGAAACGCTCGACGACATCCGTGCCATCATCGGGCTGCGGTACCCCGGGGAGTAGCAGCGCCGCCTGCCGGAACGCTCCGGTGGTGTCGCCGGTCTTCCCATGCCGGAGCCGTGCGTCGAGACCGTGCGTCGAGACCGTGCGTCGAGACCGTGCGTCGAGACCCTGCGTTGGGGTCGCGGAGGAACCGCCCAGACAGTGGCGGGTAAAATGTTCAGGTGGAAGAATCGGATACACCCCAGAGCCGCCGCGATCGCAGGCGCGCTGAGGAGGAAGCGACCCCGATTCCACCCGCACCGGAAGCTGTGGGCGGCGTTCCCGGTGATGAAACACCCGGTGAGACGGATGCTGTGGGCCGAGTCCCCGACGCCGAACCCGATGCAGGTGCAGAGCAGACCGCCGCGACCCCCACCCGTTCCTGGACGCTGAGCGGCGGCGGGTTCCCCGACGATGCTGATCGCATCAGCACCGCTCGCGACGACGCGGCTTCGAAAGGTGCCGATTCGAACGGTGCCGATTCGAACGGTGCGACTGGCGCCGACGCGGATTCGAACGACGCGGATTCGAACCGTGCGGATGGTGCCCGTTCCGATTTCGCCGACGATGCGACCACCGTGCTGCCGACAGCGGTCGGTGCAAGGGATGCAGCCGGTGTTCCCGACGACACGACGCGGATAATTCCTGAGAGCTCGCTATCCAATGACGACACGGTGGAAGACGCCACAACGGTTCTCCCCACCGGTGTAGCAGGCGCATCGACGGTCGCCTTCCCCGCTGCCGTCCCGCCCGCATCCGGCGCAGGATCGGACGATGCGACCAGTCTCTTCCCGGCCGCCTCGGCCGCCGGTACCCCGTCTGCCGGCGCGGGCAGCGCAACCGCGACCGGCACCTCGCCGACTTCCAGCCCTCGCGCATCCGGCACCGGCGCAATTGGCACCGCGGTGTCTGGCATCGGGGCTTTCTTCGCGAAGCACCGAACCGCCTCGCTCATCGCTGCGGGCGCACTCGCCTTCGCGCTGCTCGGCACCGGCGCTGTGGTCGCCGGGGCGGCCACCGGTGGCTCAGAGGCGGGGCCGCTGGTAGCCGCCGACACCCCAACGCCCACCCCAACCGCTGACCCGCGACCGGTGCCAGGCGCGGCCACCGCTGCCAGCCGCCTTCGCACCTGTTCGGTCGGCGAGCAGGCCGCAGATCCCCGGCTCGCGAACTTCCAGGCCCAGGTGGTCAACGCCGCGACCGGGGAAGTGCTCTTCGACCGCGGCGGCACGACACCCTCGCGCACCGCGAGCGTTCTGAAGGTGCTCACCTCTGCGGCCGCCCTCAACGTGCTCGGTCCTGAGTATCGCGCCACGACATCCGTCGTCAAAGGAAGCTCGCCGGGCCAGATCGTGCTCGTCGGCGGCGGAGACCTCACGCTGTCGCGCACACCGACCGGCCAAGAGTCGGTGTACGCAGGCGCGCCGCACATCGACGCCCTCGCCGACCAGGCGGTTGCCGCGTGGAAAGCCGACCCGGCATCGGCCGGCCAGCCGATCACGAGCGTCGTTCTCGACTCCTCCTATTTCGGTGAGCCGGGGTGGGAGCCGAGCTGGAACCGCAAGGAACTCACCGACGGCTACATGCCGGAGATCACCGCGCTGCAGGTCGACGGCGACCGGGCGAACCCGTCGAGCAACACTTCGGAGCGCAGCGACGACCCGATCGTGCGTGCGGGCGAGGCCTTCGCCGACGCGCTCGGCGAGAATGTCGATATCAGCCGCGGTACCGCCCCGGCCGGTGCGACACAGCTCGCTGCCGTGCAGTCGCAGCCGGTGTCAACGCTCATCCAGCAGTCACTCATCGTCTCCGACAACGCGCTCGCCGAGATGCTGGCCAGACTTGTCGCCGTGAAGGCCGGAACCGGCAACACCTTCGGCGCGCTGCAGGAGGCGATCGTCGGCGGCCTCGCCCCATACGGGCTCGACACCAGCGGCATCGTCATCGCCGACGGTTCAGGACTCAGCGACAACAACGCCGTGCCGCCCTCATACCTGACCCAGCTCTTCATCAAGATCAACGCGCGCGAAGGCAACCTCGGGGTGATCCTCGACGGCCTCCCCGTCGCCGGACAGACCGGCTCGCTCTCCTACGATGACCGGTTCACCGGCGACAATTCGGATGCCGATGGCGCGGTCTTCGCCAAGACCGGCTGGATCGACACCGGCTACACGCTCGCCGGCATCATCAACGCCGAAGACGGCACACCGCTCACCTTCGCTGTGTACGCACTCGGCGATGTGAGCGACAATGCCAAAGAGGCGATCGACACGGTCACAACGGCCTTCTTCCGTTGCGGCGACAACCTCTCGAACAACTGAATCCTGCCACGGGCCACCGACACCGACACCGGCCCGCTCACGAGCAAAGGAGCACACCGTGACCCGCGCACTGTTCATCATCGACGTGCAGAACGACTTCACCGAGGGAGGCGCGCTCGCCGTCGAGGGAGGCGCGGCCGTAGCGAGTGGAATCACCAGTCTGCTTGAGCAGCATCCGGATGCCTATGGCTTCGTCTACGCCTCGCGTGACTGGCACGAGGGCCACACCGACAACGGCGGCCACTTCGCCCTCGACGCCGAGCCTGACTACCGCACCACGTGGCCGGTGCACTGCGTCGCAGGCACGGTCGGGGCCGAGTACCACCCAGAGCTGTCGACGGATGCGATCACTCACCACATCCGCAAGGGCGAGGGGATTCCGGCCTACTCGATCTTCGAGGGAGTCACCGAGAACGGCGAGACCGTCGGTGCGCTGCTTGCGGAGCACGGCGTCACCGACATCGACGTCGTGGGCCTTGCCACCGACCACTGCGTGCGCGCCTCAACGCTCGACGCGATCGAACACGGCCAGCACGTGCGCATCCTGACCGATCTCATCGCGGGGGTGGCCGAGGAGACGAGCACGGCGGCGCTGGCTGAACTGGCGCACGCCGGTGCGGTGCTGGCGACATCGGAATCGGTCTCATGAGGTCCGCTGAGCCCCGCCCCGTCGAGCCCCGCCTCGTCGCATCCCCACCCGTCGCACCCCGATCCGTCGTATCCCGACCCGTCGCATCCGTTCGCCACCTCGCACGCGGTGCACGCCGACCCGCCCGTTTCTGGTCTCAAGCCACGCTGCACAGAGCCGATTCGGGCCGTTCGGCGCCTGTGGCGGGCATGGATGGCCCGCCGGGTGCCGCGGGCGTGACGGCATGACCGAGTTCGCCCGGCGCCTCGACGGCGTGCGGATCGCCTACGACTTCTCGCCAGGCGAGAGTCCCATCCTGCTCGTGCACGGTTTCGCGTCGACGGCCGCCGTCACCTGGGAGGGCCCTGGCTGGATACGCGCGCTGCAGGACGCCGGGCGTGGGTCGATCCGGCCGGACCTTCGCGGGCACGGCCGCAGCGACAAGCCGCATCGGCCAGAGGACTATGCGCCCCGCCAACTCGCCGCAGACTTCGTCGCCGTGCTCGACCAGTTGGAGCTGGAAGAGGTCGATGTCGTCGCCTATTCGATGGGCTCGCGGGTCGCAGCGGCGCTGACGCAGTTGGCGCCGGAACGAGTACGGCGGCTGGTGCTCGGCGGTGCAGGACCGCTCGAACTGTTCGCCACGTGGAACCTCGACGCCGTGCGCGCGTTCGTCGACCGTGGCACGCTGCCGGCCGATCCGACCATCGCCACCGTGCTCGGCGCTGCCATCGACGCGGGTGCAGATCGCGAGGCACTGATGGCGTGCGTGCAGGGTGTTGCCGGCGCGACGCTCGAGGTGACCGCCGGTATCCCGACCCTGTATGTGGCCGGTGGTGCAGACTCAATTCCCGACGGTGTCGAGGCGCTCGCCGCCGAACGCGGAGCCCGTTACCTGGAGCTTCCTGGCCGCACGCACATCAATGCGCTGACTTCGCGTCAGTTCAAGGACGCCGTGCTCGAGTTCCTGAGCTGAGCTGCGCAGGTGGCTAATTCAGGAGACCTCGGGGCGGCATCCGTTTGCCGTCGCACGGTCTGTGGATGTGATGGCGGTCTGGCGACGGATCTCCTGAGTTAGCCACCCGAAGCGCCAACTCGGCGAGGTCGAACAATCCCTCGTGGTGAGACCACCCCGCTGCCTCAGACCTGGTGCCCGAGCTTGTACTCCGGCTGGGGTTCGCCTTCCCGCGTGTAGGAGAATCCGTCTGCACCGATGGTGACGGATTCCTCGGCCGGTTCCTCGCGTTCGACCAGCGTCCGCGGGTTGCCGTCGAGATCCAGCACAGCGGATGCCTCGCTGTACCAGCTCGGAACCACCGGCGTGCCCCACCAGTCGCGTCGCTGGTTGTCGTGCACGTCCCAGGTGAGCGTCGGGTTGTCTGGGTCACCGGTGTAGTAGTCGTGCGTGTAGATCTCGATGCGGTGTCCGTCTGGGTCGCGCAGGTAGAGGTAGAACGCGTTCGAGACCCCGTGCCGACCCGGCCCGCGCTCGATCTTGTCCGACTCGCGAATGGCCCCGAGGTGATCACAGATGTGCAGGATCTGGTGCCGTTCGTGCGTCGCGAACGCGATGTGGTGCATCCGTGGGCCGTCTCCGCCGGTCAGAGCGACGTCGTGCACCGTCGCCTTGCGGTACATCCAGGCGGCGTAGGTTGTGCCCGCTTCGTCCTGGATGTCCTCAGAGACCTTAAAGCCCAGACCCTCGTAGTATCCGCGGGCGGCGCCGATGTCTGGCGTCATCACGTTGAAGTGGTCGAGCCGCGAGATCGCCCCGGCCCCGTGCACGTCGTAGCGGCGGGTGAACCGCTCCACGTGCTCGGCCTCGTGGAAGAACTCGATTGGAAAGCCCAACGGGTCTTCCACGCGAACGGATGCCCCGATTCCGCGAGTCGCACCGCTTGCGCGGCGCTCGACGCGGCATCCGAGACCCGTGTAATAGTCGGCAGCGAATTCGACGTCTTCCGGCGTGCGCACCCGGTAGGCGAGGGCGGCCAGGGCGGCGACCGGGCCCTTCCGCAGCACTAACGAGTGGTGCAGGTACTCCTCGAAGGCGCGCAGGTAGATGGCGTCGTCGTCTTCGTGAGTGATGACGAGGCCGAGCACGCCGTGGTAGAAGGCGCGCGAGGTGGCGAGGTCGGTGACGATCAGCTCGGCATATGCGGCGCGGATGATGTCGGGCGGCGTGGGGTGCGTGCTGGGGTTGGTGGGGCTCATGGGGGTGGTCTCCTCATCGAGATGTGGATGTGGTGCAGTGGGTGAAATTAGTCGGAATGGGTGCTGAGGTGTCGCAAAGTGCTCTTCATTGGCGGGAAGGACGATTTGTGACCCCTCACGGTCTCGTTGTCGATGCGCCGAAGCGCGCCGTGTGCACTTCGCCGAGCGTGATGTGCACAGCCTGCTGGTCGGTGTAGAAGTCGATGGAGCGATAGCCGCCCTCGTGCCCGAGTCCGGATGCCTTCACGCCGCCGAACGGAGTGCGGAGGTCGCGCACATTGTGTGAGTTCAGCCACACCATGCCAGCCTCGATCGCCTGCGCGAAGTTGTGGGCGCGGGTCAGGTCGCTGGTCCAGAGGTAGGCCGCGAGGCCGTACTTCACGCCGTTGGCGAGTTCGAGGGCCTCCTCGTCGGTGTCGAACGGGGTGATGGCCACGACCGGTCCGAAGATCTCCTCCTGGAAGATGCGGGCCGAGGGGGCGACATCCGCGAACACAGTCGGAGCGACGTAATTGCCCGCCTCGAGGCCGGGAGGCCGTCCGCCGCCGGCCAGCAGCCGGCCCTCTCCCTTGCCGATCTCGACGTAACTCATCACCTTCTCGTAGTGTTCGGGGTGCACCAGCGCACCGACCTCGGTCGCAGGGTCGTGCGGGTCGCCGACCACGATGTTGCGGGCGCGGGCGGCGTAGCGCTCGCAGAAGTCGTCGTAGATCGACCGCTCGACCAGGATGCGCGACCCGGCGGTGCAGCGCTCGCCGTTTAGCGAGAACACCCCGAACAGGGTCGAGTCGATGGCCGCGTCGAGATCGGCGTCGGCGAAAACGATGGCTGGTGACTTGCCGCCGAGCTCCATCGACATGCCTTTGAGGTTGGCGGCGCAGTTGCGGTAGATGGTCTGCCCCGTCGTGGTCTCACCGGTGAAGGAGATGAGCGGAACATCCGGATGCTTGACCAGCGCGTCGCCTGCTTCTTCGCCGAGCCCGTTGACCAGGTTGAAGACCCCGTCGGGCACACCGGCCTCTCGAAAGATCTCGGCCCACAGGCTCGCGGAGAGCGGCGTGAATTCGGCAGGCTTCAGCACCACAGTGCAGCCGGAGGCCAGTGCGGGTGCGAGCTTCCAGCTCTCCAGCATGAACGGCGTGTTCCAGGGCGTGATGAGGCCGGCGACGCCGACCGGCTTGCGGTTGACGTAGTTGACCTGCCGGCCGGGCACCTTGTAGGTGTCGTCGGCCTGCGCCACGATGAGGTCGGCGAAGAAGCGGAAGTTCTCGGCCGCACGCTGCGCCTGCCCGAGCGCCTGGGTGATCGGTAGGCCGGTGTCGAAGCACTCCAGTTCGGCGAGCCTGGCATCCTGCGCCTCGACCGCGTCGGCGATGCGGTTCAGCACGCGGGCGCGCGCTCGCGGCAGCATCCGTGGCCATGGGCCATTGTCGAATGCGTCCTTCGCCGCGGCGACCGCCAGGTCGATGTCGGCCTGCTTCCCTGCGGCAGCCGTCACGTAGGTCTGGTTCGAAACGGGGTCGAGCACATCGAACGTCGTACCATCAACGCTGTCGACGAACTGCCCACCGATGAAGTGACGGATGCTGGTGGGCAGGTTCTCCGGAACGTGGTGCGCTGACTGTGTGGTCGCCAGTGGGGTGCCGGCCGGCACGGTGGCGGAGGTCTCTGCTGGGATGTCGGAGGCCACGGTTAGAGTCCCTTCATGGTGGTAGTCGCAGTTGAACTCGTCGCGTCTGACGGTGTCTTGTCAGCCTTGTCAGCCATGTCAGAGGAGGCCGTGTCGGTGGGAACCGTGAAACCCTCCGGCGAGGTGAGGAACCGTTCGCCCGCGCTCAGTAGCGTGCGGATTTGCGCGAGTCCGGCATCCGTCGGCGTGATCAGGGGAGGGCGCACGTAGCCAGACGCGATGAGGCCGCGCTGCTCGAGCACCCATTTGCCCGGTGCCGGGTTGGTTTCGACGAAGAGCAGGTCGACGAGCGGGTGGAGCCCGTAATGGATCTCTCGGGCACGGGCGAAGTCGCCGGCCTCCCAGGCCTCGAACATCTCGGCCACCGCCGCCGGCGCGATGTTCGCCGTCGCGCTGACGAAGCCGGCCCCACCAAGCGCCATCAGCGGCAGGCAGAGCAATTCGATGCCGCTCCAGACCAGCAGGTCTGGTCCGCAGAGGTGCAGCACGCGCGAGAAGTGCTCGAAGTCCTTCGTGGTTTCCTTGACGCCGACGAAGTTGTCGAGGTCGCGGTACAGGCGGGCGATGGTCTCCGGATTGATGTCCACCGCTGTACGGCTGGGCACGTTGTAGGCGACGATCGGCAGGTCTGGGAACTCTTCAGCGACCGTCTTGTACCAGACGTAGAGCGCTTCCTGGGTCGGGCGAGCGTAGTACGGCGTGATGATGAGAGCGGCGTCGATGCCGGCGTCCCGTGCAGCAGCGGTGAGTTCGAGAGTCTCGTCGAGCTTGGCCGAACCGGTGCCAGGCATGAATGGCACCCGGTCGTCGATCGCGGCGGCCACGGTTCGAATGGCCTCGGCGCGTTCGGCGATGGTTTGCGCGCTCGGTTCACCGGTTGAGCCGCCGATCGAGATTCCGTGCGACCCGGATGCCAGTTGCCAGTTCACCAGGTTCGCCAGGCCGGCGTGGTCGACTGCTCCATCGGCGGTGAAAGGGGTCATCAGGGGGGCGATGGAGCCGCGTATTGCGGCCGGATTGCTGCGGAACTTCATTGGTCGGCGCCTTTCTGGGCTGGAGCGTTGGCCTGTGCCTGCTGCGCGAGGAACGCGTCGAGGGTGGCGAGACGGTGGTTGCGGGCGGAGAGTTCGATCTGTAACGCGTCGGCACCGCCGGTGATGAGGTCGAGCAATGCCGAGTGCTCAGCGACGGACTCGCGTGCCCGACCGGGAACGAAGCTGAAGGTCGACTCGCGCAGGGCGCGGAGCCGGTTCCAGCCGCGGTGGACGAGATCGAGGATGTGCGGATTCGGGCAGGCCTCGAACAAGACGGAGTGGAACTCGAGGTTGAGTCTCGTGAAGCTGGCCGGGTCGAAGTGCGCGAGGGTGTCGGCCATCTCGTCGTTGATCTCGCGCGCCCGCCGCAGAGCGTCGACGGAGATCAGCGGCGCGGCCATGGCTGTCGCCGCGCCCTCCACCAGGCTGAGCGTCTGCATCGTGATCTCGTACTCGCGCGGGTCGATCATCGCCACCTGGGCGCCGATGTTGCGCTCGAAGGTCACCATGCCCTCTGCCTCGAGCATCCGGATCGCCTCGCGCACCGGAACAACGCTGACACCGAGCTCCTTCGCGATCTGGCCGAGCACCAGCCGGTAACCGGGGGAGTAGCTGCCGTCGGCGATGCGGGCCTTGACCCACTGGTAGGCGGCTTGGGACTTGCTCAGCCCCCGCTGGTCCTGGGTCGGTCGAAGGGTCGAAGCGTCGGGAGCTACTTCTCCAGCCATGCGCGGTACCTCGCCTTCCAGTCGGCGTTCATCGGGTAGAGCCCGTCGACGCTCTCGCCGGCCGCGACCATCTCGGCGATGAACGTCTCTTCACGCTCCTGTTCGATCGCGGCGTCGACAACCTCTTCGAGCAGGTGCGGGGGAATGACCAGCAACCCGTCCGCATCGCCGACGATGACGTCGCCCGGCTGCACGGCTGCACCACCGCAAGCGATGGTGAGGTCGGTGTCCCACGGCACGTGGCGACGGCCGAGCACAGCGGGGTGCGCACCGGCGTGATACGTCGGGATGCCGAGGGCGGCAACCGCGGCCAGGTCGCGAACCCCGCCATCCGTCACGATCCCGGCAGCACCCTGCACCTGCGCGCGGAGGGCCAGGATGTCGCCGACGGTGCCGGTTCCGCGCTCGCCGCGGGCCTCCATCACCAGTACGTCACCGGGCCCGAGGGCGTCGAAGGCACGCTTCTGCGCGTTGTAGCCTCCTCCGTGCGAGTCGAAGAGGTCTTCGCGGCCCGGAATGAACCGCAGCGTGCGCGCGCGGCCCACCATTCGTTCGGTGGGTCGGGTTGAGGCCAGCCCATCGATCGAAACGTTGTTGAGCCCGCGCTTCCGCAATTGCGAACTGAGGGTGGCGGTGCCGACGGAGTTGATCTTCGCTGTGAGTTCCTCGGTCAACGCGAACGCCGGAGGCTCGACAGGCGGGCCCGCCTTGGTGGGCGAGCCCCACGCATCCGCCCGCTGTGCGTCGTCGACCTTCGGCTGGGCCCCGTATGGCGCCATCGGCACGGTTCCCTGGGTGACGGGGGTGACCAGTCTCCCGGTCGTCGGTGCGCCAGGGGCGGTTGGAGCGTCGACCTCGACCTCGACGGTGTCGCCCGGCTGCACGACAGAGGACCCGGCCGGTGTTCCGGTGAGGATGATGTCGCCGGCTTCCAGCGTCATCAGCTGGGAGAGGTCGGCGATCAGCCGCTCGAAGGGGAAGACGAGGTCTGCCGTTGTGTCGTCCTGCACCAATTCGCCATTGACCCAGGTGCGCACGCGCAGGGCGGCAGGGTCGACATCCGTGGCCGCAATCACCCTCGAACCGAGCGGGGTGAACCCGTCGCCGCCCTTCGACCGCAGGTTCGACCCTTTGTCGGCATGGCGCAGGTCGTACACGCCGAAATCGTTGGCGGCGGTGAGGCCGGAGACTGCGGCCCAGGCGTCTTCCGGCTCAACACGACGGATGCTGCGCCCGATGATCAGGGCGATCTCACCCTCGAAGGCGAGCAGTTCCGTGTCAGCTGGGCGCTCAATCGGAGTGCCGGAGACGCTCAACGAGGTGCTCGGCTTGAGGAAATACGATGGCTGCTCCGGCACCCGACCGCGCTGCGCCATGCGGGAGGGATAGTTCAGATGCACGGCGATGATCTTGCCCGGCCGAGCCTGTTGCGGGTGTTGTCCCTGCGTCATGCCACTCTCCTCGCACCGTTGCGGTTGAATCGTTGCGTTCGTATTTCAAATGATATACGATCTTGCCTATTCCGCAAGGCGCCCATTCACCCGGCCGATCGGATTCCGCCGTGACGAAGGAGTCAGAAACAGATGTCTGCAGTATCGGTCACCCAACCCGCCAGCAAACTGTCGTCGGATCGCAGGCGGGTAGCGTTCGCCACCGTCATCGGCACCACGATCGAGTGGTACGACTTCTTCCTCTACGCCAGCGCCGCCGGCCTGATCTTCGCCGAGTTGTTCTTCAAGCCGGCAGGCCCGCAGATCGCCATCCTGCTCTCCTTCGGCTCGGTGGGCGTCAGCTTCCTGTTCCGTCCGCTTGGAGCGTTCCTCGCCGGGCATTTCGGAGACAAGATCGGGCGGCGCGCCATGCTGGTGCTCACACTGATCCTGATGGGCTCGGCGACGACCCTCATCGGCGTGCTGCCGACCTACTCGCAGATCGGGGTGGCCGCACCGGTCATCCTCCTGCTGCTGCGCATCCTGCAGGGCATCTCGACCGGCGGTGAGTGGGGCGGCGCGGTGCTGATGGCCGTCGAGCACGCGCCGAACGACAAGCGCGGACGTTACGGCGCCTTCCCGCAGATCGGCGTGCCGATCGGCCTCCTCCTGGCCTCCGGTGTGCTCGCGCTGATGACCGGCGTGATCTCACCTGGAGCGGCCTTCCTCGAGTGGGGCTGGCGCATCCCGTTCCTGCTCAGCTTTGTGTTGATCATCGTCGGCTACGTCGTGCGCCGCAGCGTCGATGAGAGCCCGGTGTTCAAGGAGATCGCGAAGCGCAAAGAGCAGACCAGGGTTCCGATCGTCAAACTGTTCCGCAACCACTGGCTGCTGGTGATCCTCGCAGCGCTCACCTTCGCCGGCAACAATGCCGCCGGCTACATGACAACGGGTGGCTACATCCAGAACTACGCGACAGATCCGAACGGGTTCGTCGGCATGGAACGCACACCGGTGCTGCTGGCGGTGACCGGCTCCGCCGTGGTCTGGCTGGCCATGACCTGGATCGCCGGAGGAGTCTCAGACCGAATCGGCAGGCGCAACACCTACATCATCGGCTGGATCGTGCAGCTCGTGACCGTGTTCATGCTGTTCCCCCTGGTGAACACGGGCAACGTCTGGCTGCTGTTCCTCGGGCTCTCGCTGTTCACCATCGGCAACGGCTTCACCTACGGGCAGCAGGCGGCCTACTTCACCGAGCTGTTCCCGGCGTCGATCCGGTATTCGGGAGTCTCGATCACCTACGCGCTCGGCGCGATCCTCGGCGGCGCGTTCGCACCTACCATCGCCACCTGGCTCGTGCAGCAGACCGGCACCGCAACATCCGTCGCCTTCTACATCGCCACCGTGACGCTGATTGCCTTCGGTGCCACGCTGCTGCTGCGCGACCGCACCGGCATACCGCTCGGGCCCGACAATGAGGCGGAGCAGGCGCGGGGCCAGATCGTCGGCATGGCCAGGTGACGGATGCCCGTGGCACCGGTCCGCTCGGAACGCAGTGCTACCAGAGTAGGATAGGGGTATGAAACTGAGTATCAGCCTTCCGGAAGAAGACGTCGCCGTTCTCGACGACTTCGCACGCGCGGCTGGACTGGCGTCGAGGTCGGCAGCAGTGTTGTACGCAATCCGGAAGCTGCGATTGCCCGAACTTGAGCAGGACTATTCCGCAGCCTGGGACGAATGGGAGTCCGCTGGCGAACAGACGTCGTGGGATGTCACCGCGTCCGACGGGTTGCCTGATGCGGCGCGGTGACGTGCGCCTGATCGATCTCGAGCCGGTTCGCGGCAGCGAAAACAGCAAGCGCAGACCCGCCGTGATCGTGAGCAATGACCGCGCGAACGAGACTGCCGAGCGACTGGGTCGCGGCTTCGTGACGGTGGTGCCCGTGACGAGTAACGTCGCTCGGGTTTTCCCATTCCAAGCGCTGCTCCCTGCGGAGAGAACAGGTATGCGAGTCGATTCGAAAGCGCAAGCGGAGCAGGTTCGATCGGTGGCGCTGGAACGCGTTGGCCCGGTCGTCGGGCGCGTTCCCCCTGAGCTGATGGCCGCACTCGATGACGCGCTGCGGCTGCATCTGGAGCTGTAGTGCGGGTGGTTGTGGTCCCGGCGCGCTTTCATCGCCCGGATGGACCCAGCCGGAGCGGGTAGATTTGAAACAGACTTTTTTCGCGAGGAGGCATGATGTCTGAGACCCCTGCTGTGACGAGCACGGAAACCGCCGAAGCCGAACTTCTGGCCCAGGTTCCGAACCAGTTGTACATCAACGGCGAGTGGGTGCCGGCAGCCGGTGGCCGCACGCTCACGGTGCACGACCCGTCGACGGGCACGGTCATCAAGACGATCGCCGACGCGTCGGTGACGGATGGCGCTGCCGCACTCGACGCGGCCGTTGCAGCCCAAGAGAGCTGGGCTTCGACTCCGCCGCGAGTGCGCGGGGAGGTGCTGCGCCGCACGTTCGACCTGCTGCAGGAGCGCAAGCAGGATTTCGCTCTGCTGATGACGCTCGAAATGGGCAAGCCGCTGGCGGAGTCTCTCGGCGAGGTCGCTTACGGGGGCGAGTTCCTGCGCTGGTTCAGCGAGGAGGCGGTGCGGATCACCGGTCGCTACGGAGTCAACCCGGAGGGCACGGGGCGCATGATCGTGTCGCAGCATCCCGTCGGTCCGTGCTTCCTGATCACGCCGTGGAACTTTCCGCTGGCGATGGCCACGCGCAAGATCGCGCCGGCGCTCGCCGCCGGGTGCACCGTCGTGATCAAGCCGGCTGAGTTGACGCCGCTCAGCACCCTGTTGCTGGTGACCCTTCTCGAGGAGGCCGGGTTGCCGGCCGGGGTCGTGAACGTGATCACGACGTCGACGTCCGGTGAGGTGTCGGCGCCGATCATCGCAGACCCGAGGCTGCGGAAACTCTCATTCACCGGGTCGACGCCGGTCGGCCAGAAGCTCATCGAGCAGTCGGCGAAGGGGGTGCTGCGCACGTCGATGGAGCTGGGTGGGAACGCGCCGTTCGTCGTCTTCGACGACGCCGACCTCGACAAGGCGGTCGACGGCGCGATTGCGGCGAAGTTCCGCAACATCGGGCAGGCCTGCACGGCCGCCAACCGGTTCATCGTGCACGAGTCGATCGCCGAGGAGTTCGCCGGCCGCGTCACCGAGCGGGTGAAGGCGTTCCGCATCGGGCGGGGCACGGAAGACGGGGTCACGATCGGCCCGTTGATCGACGACCGCGCCGTGGCCAAGGCCGACGCCTTAGTTCAGGATGCGCTGGGGCGCGGCGCGACGCTGCTCACCGGCGGGTCTGCGCTGGAGCGCGACGGAACCTTCTACGAGCCGACCGTGATAACAGGGGTGAAGCCCGGCAGCGACATCCTGCGCGAGGAGATCTTCGGACCGGTGCTCTCGATCACCTCGTTCACCGATGAGGACGACGCGGTGCGGATCGCCAATGACACCGAGTACGGGCTGGTTGGGTATGTGTACACGCGCGATCTTGCGCGCGGGCAACGGATGATCGAACGCCTGCAGACCGGGATGATGGGGCTGAACCTCGGCGTGATCTCCAACGCGGCAGCGCCGTTCGGCGGCGTGAAGCAGTCCGGTCTCGGGCGCGAGGGCGGCTTCGAGGGCATCCACGAGTACCTCTCGACCAAGTACACACTTACCCCGGACCCCTTCGCCGGGTAAGCCCGGCGTCCTGACCAAGACTGCTCACCACCAGCCCTTCTCGGTGGCTAGTTCAGGAGATCCGGTTACCACGGTGCGTCAGGACCGCGGACCAGTCCGGCGCGGGAGTCGCCGTCTGCGGCTTCTCCTGAGTTAGCCACGCGTGCGAGTCGAGAGTGGCGCTGAACCGGTCAGGACGGGCAACGTGGCCAGACGGGCAACGCGACCGGTCGGTAGGATTCACGGGTGCCCGTCATCCCCATCACCGACCTCAGCGACCCGCGTCTGGCGGACTACTCGCACCTGACGGACGTCGCGCTGAAGAAGGCGCGTGGCACCGAGCACGGTCTCTACCTTGCGGAGTCGGCGCTGGTGCTGGAGCGCGCGCTCGCCGCCGGCCACCGGCCGCGGTCGGTGCTCGCCCTGGGCGGCACCGTCGACGAGGCGGTGGCGCAGGTTGGCGACGACGTGCCGGTTTTCTCGGGGCCGGGCGAACTCCTCGCGGAGCTGACCGGGTACATCCTGCATCGTGGGCTCATCGCCTCGATGAACCGCCCCGCCCTGCCTGACCCCGACGAGCTCCTTGCCGCCGCGCGGCGTATCGTGATTCTCGAGAATGTGGCAGACCCGACCAATGTGGGCGCCATCTTTCGCTCGGCAGGCGCGATCGGCGCCGACGCGATCCTGGTCACGCCGCGGTGCTCAGATCCGTTCTACCGACGGGCGATCCGGGTGTCGATGGGCACGGTGCTGCAGGTGCCGTGGACCAGAGTCGACGAGTGGACGTCGACTCGGGAGCTGCTGACCAGGCGCGGGTTCCACGTGGCGGCATTGGCCTTGACGACTGATGCCGTGAGCCTCCGCGACTTCGACGGCGCGTCCCATGAACGGCTGGCCCTGGTGCTCGGCGCCGAGGGTTCTGGGCTCACTGATGAAGCGCTTGCGGCTTCGGACACCGTGGTGCAGATTCCGATGAAGCACGGCATCGACTCGCTCAACGTTGCCGCAGCCAGTGCCGTGGCGATGTGGGCTCTCTCCGGCTCTCGCTGATCGACGCGCCGCGCGCCAGTTACGCGCGCATGCGCCACGCGCGCATGGCGCATGCGCGCGCAGATGGCGCGTGGCGGGCAGGCGCCTGGCTCAGCGGAGACCGGCGAGGAAGATGTCGAGCAACCGCGCAACGTCGTCCTGCGAACTGCCGTTCTTGTCCGTCGCCCAGGCGAGGGAGTTCGCAATGGTGAGCAGATCGTCGGCCGTGACGTCCTGCCGCACCGCGCCGGCATCCTGAGCTCGTGCCAACAGGCCAGAAGTCGATTTTCCCAGTAGCGAACACCGAGGGGCGAGCGGTGACTGGTCGTCACTGAACGCTTTCGCCACCGAGTCTGGCAAGCCGCCGTACACACCCATGTGGTGGGAGATCTCGATCAGCCAGGAGCGAAGCGCGCGTCCGGCATCCGTCGCCGTCATCAGATCGTCTGAGGTGCGAGCCAACCCACGCCAGCTCTCGTCGAGAGCGGCGGCGAGCAGGCACTCGCGGTTGGGGAAATGCCGGTACAGCGTGCCGGGGCCGACGCCGGCCTGGCAGGCGATGTCATCGAGGGATGCTTGGATTCCCGACTGGGTGAACACCTCTAACGCGACCTCGAGGATGCGGTCGTAGTTGCGCTGGGCATCCGCGCGCAGTGGTCGCTTCGCAAGCGAAACATCACTGTTCATGTCCAACTCCTTGACAAAGCGGAGACACTCTCCGTATATTCACTGAAGCGGAGATGTTCTCCACATATGTCATCGTATGCCGAATAGAAGCGGAATTCCAGCATGACCACGTCAGCACCCCCACGAACGAGCGCGGCTCCGGTCGTTCCTGCACCCTCACCACACTCCGGACGTCGCTGGATGCTCGGCCTTGTCGTCGTCTTCGTCACCCAACTCATGCTCGTCATCGACGGCAGCATCGTGAACGTCGCGCTCCCGGCCATCCAGGCCCAACTCGGATTCACGCCCACCTCCCTCTCCTGGGTGGTCACCGCATACGCCCTCGCGTTTGCGGGCCTCATCCTGCTCAGCGGCCGCATCGGATCGATGATCGGCACCAGGCTCGCCCTCGTGATCGGCACCCTGGTGTTCATCGTCGCGTCGGCGCTCGGTGGCTTCGCGCCGACGGCCGAACTGCTCATCGTCGCCCGCGTGCTGCAGGGCATCGGCGCGGCGATCGCTGCGCCGAGCACACTCGTTCTGCTGATGAAGAACACCACGCCTGGTCCCCAGCGCTCCCGGGCAATGGCGATGTTCGTGATCGCGGCGGGCAGCGGGGGAGCGATCGGGCTGGTGCTCGGCGGCATCCTCACCACCACCCTCGGCTGGGAATGGGTGATGTTCGTCAACATCCCGGTCGGGCTGCTCATCGTCGCCGGTGCATACGCGTTCCTCGACGAGACCGATCGACTGCCGGCCAGGCTTGACTTCGGCGGCGCAGCGGCGTCCACCATCGCGATGGTGGCACTCATCTTCGGCTTCACCACGGCGGCAAGCGATGGCTGGACGCATCCGCTCGTCGTCGCCTCATTCGTCGTCGCCCTGTTCGCGCTGGGCGCGCTGATGATCGTCGAGCGCCGTCACCTGGCTCCGGTTGTGCCGCTCACCCTGTTCTCGACCGCGCGGCGAGCTGCCCCGTTCGCGGCCATGATGATGGTGCCGGCCGGGATGTTCGCGTTCTTCTACTTCGTGAACCTGTTCACCCAGAATGTGCTGCACTTCGACCCGCTCGGCACCGGGCTGGCGCTGCTTCCGTTCGTCGGCGCGATGCTGGTGACGAACCAGTTCTCGCCGGCGCTGCTACCGCGACTGGGGGAGAAGACGTTCCTCATCGTCGGGTTGAGCGCGCTGATGGTCGGACTCCTATGGCTCGGACAGTTGAATGCCGAAAGCACCTTCCTCAGCGGCATCCTGGCACCGACGCTCATCATGGGGTTCGGCGCGGGGCTCACGTTCGCGCCGCTGACGTCGATCATCCTCGACCAGGCGCCGGCGGATGACCTGAGCTCGGCTTCGAGCCTGCTCCAGGCCGCCCAGCAGCTGGGCGGTTCGATCGGGGTGGCCGTGCTCACGACGGTGTTCGTGTCGGTGTCAGCCGCGAGTGGCGCTGCGACCGGAACCGCCACGGCGCTGCTGTTCGGCGCCGGATTCGCGGCGGTGGCACTGCTGCTGGTGTCGATCTGGGCGCGGCGCATCCCGATGGTGCCGCTGGTCTCCGGCGTCGACGGTGGTTCTGCTCCGGCGCCAGCCGCCGTAACGATCGGTTCGTAGTCCGCGGCGGATGCACAGCTCCTGCTGGATGTCGTGGCGGTCGGCTGGAGGCCCGGAACGGCCGGGCGCCGTCGTGGCTGTGGCCGCTTCTGCAGGAGTTGCGCACGGCGAGAGTGTGGCTAAATCAGGAGATTCGGTTCGGCATCCGTTGGCCGTCGCACTGGTTTGCGGACGCCGTGGCTGGCCGGTCCGGGATCTCCTGAGTTGGCCACCATCGGCCGGGGTGTGGACAGCGGCCGGCAGCAGAAGCACGAAGGCGCACCAGCGGCAACCGGAGCCTAGGCTGGAGGCATGAGCAATGATGCCGTGATCGTTGATGTTGTCCGCACTCCGTCTGGGCGGGGAAAGCCGGGCGGAGCCCTCTCCGGCGTGCACCCTGCCGACCTCCTGGCCGGTGTGCTCGGCGAACTCGTCAGCCGCAACGGCCTCGACCCGGCACAGGTCGACGACGTGATCGGCGGATGCGTCAGCCAGGTCGGCGAGCAGACCTTCAACATCACCCGTACCGCGCTGCTTGGTGCCGGCTTCCCCGATTCCGTTCCAGGCACCACGATCGACCGGCAGTGCGGATCCAGCCAGCAGGCCGCCACCTTCGCGGCCCAGGGCGTGATCGCCGGCAGCTACGACATCGCCATCGCCTGCGGAGTCGAATCGATGAGCCGCGTGCCGCTCGGCTCCTCCCTCGGCGGGCAGGACCCGTACGGCACCCTCCTGCACGAGCGTTACCCAGACGGACTGGTCAGCCAGGGTGTCTCCGCCGAACTCATCAATGCCGAGTGGGGATTCACCCGTGACGACCTCGATGAATTCGCGGCAGGGTCGCATCAACGAGCAGCAGAAGCCGCCGAGCGCGGCGACTTCGGCCGCGAAATGGTCCCCGTCATCGCCCCAGACGGCTCCGTCATCAGCGCAGACGAAACCATCCGCGCCGGCACTACCGCAGGCGGCCTCGCCGTCCTGAAGCCCGCTTTTCACTCCGAGAAGCTCGCCGCGCGCTTCCCCGAACTCGACTGGCACATCACCGCCGGCAATTCCTCGCCGCTCACCGACGGCGCCTCCGCCGCCCTGATCATGAGCGCAGAGCGCGCAGCCCAACTCGGCCTGACACCGCGCGCCCGGTTCCACAGTTTTGCGGTCACCGGAAGCGACCCGATGCTCATGCTCACCGGCGTGATCCCCGCAACGCGTCGCGTCCTGGACCGGGCCGGTCTCGGCATCGGCGATCTCGACGCCTATGAGGTGAACGAGGCCTTCGCCTGTGTGCCGCTCGCCTGGCTGCGCGAGCTCGACGCCGATCCCGCCAAGCTCAATCCGCGCGGCGGCGCCATCGCCCTCGGCCACGCGCTCGGCTCGAGCGGCACGCGCCTGCTCGGCACGCTGCTGAACGAACTCGAAGCAGGTGGCGGCCGCTTCGGTCTGCAGGCCATGTGCGAGGGCGGCGGCATGGCCAACGCCACGATCATTGAGAGGCTCTGATGCTGATACACGGATCCTCCGCGCTGGTGACCGGGGCCGCGTCCGGCCTCGGGTTGGCCACGGCAACCGCCCTGCACGACGCCGGGGCCGCGGTCGTGCTGCTCGACCTGCCGGGCACGCCCGGCGACGATATCGTCGCCGCGCTCGGAGAGCGTGCGCACTTCACGCCGGGTGACGTCACTCACGCCGGCGATGTTCAGGCGGCTGTCGACGCCGCGGTTGCCGTCGGTCCGCTGCGGATCGTCGTCAACTGCGCTGGCATCGCGCCGGGTGCGCGCACCGTTGGGCGCGACGGACCCCAGCCGCTCGAGGACTTCCAGAGGGTGATCAACATCAACCTGGTCGGGAGCTACAACGTGATCCGGCTCGCCGCCGCGGCCATGCAGCAGACCGAGCCGGTGGGGGCGACCCCGGAGCGCGGCGTCATCGTCAACACCGCGTCGGTCGCGGCCTTCGACGGCCAGATCGGGCAGGCGGCGTACTCTGCATCGAAGGGGGCAATTGCAGCGATGACCCTGCCGCTGGCCCGGGAGTTCGCGCAGACGCTGATACGCGTGATGACCATCGCACCCGGAACCTTCGACACGCCGATGCTCCGCGCCCTTCCGCAGGAGACGCGCGATTCCCTCGGGGCGCAGGTGCCGCATCCGTCTCGCCTCGGAGACCCCGCCGAGTTCGCCGCGCTCGTTCGCCATATCGTGGAGAACCCGATGCTGAACGGCGAGACGATCCGCCTCGACGGCGCGATCAGGATGCAACCCCGCTAATCCGAACCGTCGCAGCAGGAGCACCACAACCCGTCGACGGAGGAGGACACCGCGTCTGGTGGCGCAGCGGAGGAGTAACGCGACACCCCTTGCCACCCCGATGCATCGGGGTAAGAGTGGAAGCCATGAAGAGACTTTCGTACGCAGGCGAATCCTTCCTGACAGCGGATGCCGTGGCCGACGAGGTAGTGCGGTTGGTGGCTGCGCTCGGGGGCGGGCACGGCCCCGAGGCGCTGGAGATTCCGGCGGTCACGCCGGGCGGCGGCACCGTGCTGGTGCAGCTGGTGGTCGGGCCTGCCAGTCAACTCGTCAGCGTGCCGGAGCAGGAGACGCTCGACGAGCCAGAGACCACGGATGTCGTGTCGCGGCTGCGCGAACGCGTCACAGTACTGAGGTCGGCGCGCGCCGTGCCCGTCCCGCGCGCCTGGACGTCTGACGCTTTAGGATGGGATGACCTGGACCAAGGCTGAAACGGTCGTTTGAAGAAGAATCGGGAGACGATGGGAAAACTCATCTACGGTTCCGCCGGCACAGAGATCGAGTTCGACGATCGGCTGCTCGCGCACCTCAAGGTTGCGATCGTGGCAAAGCTGCGGCGCGACGAGAAGTTCCTGCTCTCGTGGTCGACCGGTTCAGAGAACGGCGGCGGACACGAATCGCTGTGGATGCATCCCGCCATTCCCTTGCAGTTCATCTTCCTCGGCAGCAAGCAGCCGACACTCAACAGGGCCTGGATCGAGGAGCTGATGATCTCTGCCAACAGCACCGGCGGTCTGCACGTGCTGCCGGAACCCGAAGAACCGCACTAGCGCACCCCCGTGCTTCCCCTGCCCGGGGTCGCATCGCCCGGGGGTCGCCTTCCCCGAAGACACATCTCGCCCCGGAGACGCATCCCGCTGTCCGCCCAGGCTGCCTGCGTGTGCACGCGCCATCTGCGCGCCCATGCGCCATGCGCGCGTGGCGCATGAGCGCGTAATTGGCGCGCCGCGAGAATACGAATCCACTTGCATCCCAAAGCTAATGGCATTAGCTTTAAGGGCATGAACACTTCAACCACCCGCGACGTGCAGTTCCTCAGTCGACCGGAGGGCCGCATCGCCTACACCGTGGAAGGCTCCGGTGCGCTTGTCGTCGCCATCCCCGGTATGGGCGACCTGCGCTCCAGCTACCGCGAGGTGGCCAAGAGTGTGGTCGCCGCCGGCTACCGCGTTGCCGTCATGGACCTGCGCGGTCACGGCGACAGCGACACCACATTCCGTCTGCACGGCGACGTCGTCACCGGCGAAGATCTCCTCGCCCTGGTCGATGAACTCGGCGGAACCGCCGCCGTTCTCGGCAGCTCGATGGGCGCGGGGGCAGCAGTGTGGGCCGCCGCGGAGCGCCCGGATGCAATCGCCGGCCTGGCGCTCTATGGCCCGTTCCTGCGGGAGCCGCCGTCGACCGCTGTCACACGAGCATTCACCCGGCTGCTCTACCGGGTTGCCTTCGTGCGGCCGTGGGGTGCGGCCGCATGGGCCGGCTTCTACCGTTCGCTCAACAAGGGATCCCGTGCCTCGTGGCTCGATGAGCACGTCGCCGCCATCCGCTCGAACATGCGTGAGCCAGGCCGGTTGCGGTCGTTCCGTCACCTCGCCCTGCAGCTCGACCACTCCCCGGTGGAGGCACGGCTCGGCCAGGTGCGAGCTCCGATGCGTGCATTCATCGGCTCCCTTGACCCTGACTTTCCCGACCAGGCCGCAGAAAGCGACTGGATCTCCAGCCTCGGCGCGCACTCCGAACTGGTGCCCGGCGTCGGCCACTACCCGCACATTCAGCGGCCAGACCTGGTCGTGCCCGCGACGATCGAGTTCCTGGGCGGACTCCGCGACACCACGACGACGGATGCCTGGGCGACACGTGCCTAGGGCGGGCCTCAGTCGGTCTGCGGTCAATGTCATCGCCCTCGACCTGGTCGACGAGGGAGGCACGAACGGATTCGGCGCGCTCACCCTGGCGGCCGTGGCGACTCGCGCCGGCGTGGCCGTTCCGAGCCTCTACAAACACGTGGTCTCGCTCGGGGACCTGCGTCGGCTGGTGGCCGTCGCATCCGTCACCGAGTTCCGGGCCGCCATCGAAGCGGCGTCGATCGGGCGCGCCGGCCCCGACGCACTGCGGGCGGTTGCGGATGCCATGCGAACCTTCGCGCACAGGTATCCGGGCCGCTATGCCGCGAGTCAGATCGCCGCTGACCCGACCGACCCGGCCGATGCGGAACTCGCCGCGGCCGGCGCGGAGGCAGTCACCGCGTTCGACAGTGTGCTGCGCGGGTTCGGGCTGGCCCCTGGCGGTACGGTGGACGCCGTTCGCGTACTGCGCTCCGGCCTGCACGGCTTCATCGTGCTGGAGTTGGGCGGTGGATTCAGGATGCCTGACGACCTCGACCGCAGCTTTGAGGTTCTCGTCGACACCCTGATCGCGGGCATCGAGCGCCTCGCGACCTGACCGGCGCGGTGAGAGCGACCCTTCCAGCCCCGAGTGACCAGCGGAACGGGCGCGCTCGACCGGAAAGGTCACAATGGGAGCGGCTTCGCGCGGAGCGCACTGCGGGCTGCGGACTGCGCCAAGCCGGCTACTGCGCGGCGTGCGCCTCGAGAAACTCGTACACCTCGATGTCGTCGACGCCGGGGAACGTGCCGGAGGGCAGCGGCGACAGCACATGCGCGTGCAGGCGCGCGCTCGGCCAGGCCTTGCCCGCCCACTGCGAGGCGACGGATGACGCGGGTCGCCGACAGCACGTCTCGTCTGGGCAGCGCGACACCATGCGCTGGGAGGTCTCGCGTCCGCGGAACCATTTCGCCTCCGCGAACGGCACGCCGAGGCTGATGGAGAACTCTCCCGCATCCGTCGCCCCCGTCTGCGTCGCGCACCAGAAGGTTCCCGCCGGAGTATCGGTGTACTGGTAGAACTCGGTCGTGCGGTTCGTGTGGGTGAATGCACTGCGCGCGCCCCATTGCTTGCAGACGAACTGGCCCTCGATCGAGCCGGTGACGTCGACCGGCAGGGGAATGCCGTCGTTCTCGTAGCCCTTCTGCAACGCGCCATCCCCGTTGACCCGCAGGAAGTGCAGCGGCAGGTCGAGGTGGGACGTGGCGAGGTTCGTGAAGCGCAGCGCGGCGGCCTCGTGGGTCACCCCGAAGGCGTCGCGGAAGTCTTCGACGGCGAGTTCACGCTCGACCTTCGCCGCGCAGAGGAACGCGAGAGCCGCTTCCCTGGGCATCAGGCAGGCCGCCGCGAAGTAGTTGATCTCCAGCCGCTGCCAGAGGAACTCCGCATAGCTGGCCGGCTTCTCGTGGCCGAGCAGCCGGTGCGCCATCGCCTGCAGCGCCATCGACCGCAGTCCGTGCCCGCCGGGGATGGAGGCCGGCGGCAGGTAGATGCGCCCGTTCGCCAGGTCGGTGACCGACCTGGTCGAGTTCGGCAGGTCGTTCACGTAGAGGAGGTCGAACCCGAGCTGCTCGGCCATCACGATCACCTCGCGGTGGGTGAGCGCGCCGGCGATGTGACCGGATGCGCGCACGCGGTCTTCGGCCAGCTGCTCGATGTCTGGCATGTAGTTACCCTGTTCGCGCATCCGCTCGCGCAGTTCGGTATTGGCCCGCCTGGCCTCCTCCGGCGTCGCGATCGCCTCGCTGGCGCGACGTCCGAGTTCGCGGTGCAACCCGACCAGCGCCTCGATCGCGGGTTGCGGCATCCCCCTGGTCACCTTCACCTGCGGTAGGCCGAGCGCCGCATAGAGCGGGTTCTTCTGGGCGCGCGCCAGTTCGATCTCCAGCGCGGCCCTGCCGTTTGGCGCCTCGGAGCTCAGCAGGTCGGTGAGCGTGACGTCGAGGGCTGCGGCGATGTCGTTCAACGCGCTGAGTTTCGGTTCGCGCCGCCCGTTCTCAATGAGTGAGAGCTGGCTGCCGGCCAGGTTCACACGTTCGCCGAGTTCGTCGAGTGTCAGTCCGCGCTCACCGCGGTAGTGACGGATGCGGTGGCCCAGTGTCATCAGATCGGAGGTCGCGGTTGACATTCCTTAAGAATAGCGAAAGAAGCGCAATTCTTAACCCCTTGAATCATGATTCAGTCTGCATTTTCTGCCGCATTCTGGTGGTACGGGAAAAGTTTCGCCACAAGCGACACTGAACAGAGACGAGAGAGGCCCTCGAGATGACCATCGCAGAACATCGCTTGCACGGTGGAGGTTTGCACAGCGGAGGCACAGACTCCACTGAACCCGAGCAGCGCGCCGCGGACACATCGCCGACCGTCTCGAAATCGGTGGGCACCACCGACGCCAACCTGCTCGCCTGGGTCGACGAGATCGCCCGCATCACGCATCCAGACGAGATCGTCTGGTGCGACGGCTCCCTCCGCGAGGCTGATGCGCTCTCCAAGCAGCTGGTCGCCGAGGGCAAACTGATCCGTCTGAACCCCGAGTGGCGCCCCAACAGCTTCCTTGCCAGGTCAGACCCGAAAGACGTGGCTCGGGTCGAGGACCGCACCTTCATCGCATCCGCCGAACGAGATGATGCCGGCCCCACCAACAATTGGGCAGACCCGGTTCAGATGCGCGCGACCCTCACCGGTGTTTTCGAAGGCAGCATGCGCGGCCGCACCATGTACGTCGTGCCGTTCTCGATGGGCCCGCTCGGCGGTCCGATCTCCCAGCTCGGTGTCGAAATCACCGACTCGCCGTACGTCGTGCTGAACATGGGCATCATGACCCGCATGGGCGAGCGTGTGCTGCGCCTGATCGAAGGCGGAGAGCGTTGGGTACGCACCGTGCACAGCGTCGGCTACCCATTGCACCTGGCCGACGGTTCCCGTCGCTCTGACGTCGAATGGCCATGCAACGAAGAGAAGTACATCGTGCAGTTCCCCGACACCCGCGAGGTGTGGTCGTACGGCTCAGGGTACGGCGGCAACGCCCTCCTGGCCAAGAAGTGTTTTGCGCTGCGCATCGCCTCCGTCATGGCCCGCGATGAAGGCTGGCTCGCCGAGCACATGCTGCTCATCAAGGTCACCTCGCCTGAGGGCGGCGTCTACCATGTGGCTGCCGCATTCCCGTCTGCGTGCGGCAAGACCAACCTGTCGATGCTCCAGCCCACGATTCCCGGCTGGAAGGTCGAGACCATCGGTGACGATATCGCCTGGCTCCGCAAGGGCGAAGACGGTCGTCTGTGGGCGATCAACCCTGAGGCCGGCTTCTTCGGCGTCGCGCCCGGAACGGGAGCGACCACCAACCCCACGGCCGTGAACACGATGTGGGGCAACACGATCTTCACCAACGTGGCCCTGCGCGACGACGGAGATGTCTGGTGGGAGGGCCTCACCGAGGCTCCGCCCGCGCACCTCATCGACTGGGAAGGGAACGACTGGACGCCCGCTTCCGGGCGCCCGGCTGCGCACCCGAACTCCCGGTTCACCGTGTCGGCCGCGCAGTGCCCGTCCATCTCCGACGACTGGGATGCCGTCGACGGGGTGCCGATCGACGCCATCCTGTTCGGCGGGCGCCGTGCCACCAACGTTCCGCTGGTCGCACAGGCCCGCAGCTGGAAGCACGGCGTCTTCATGGGTGCCACCATCTCGAGCGAAAAGACGGCGGCCGCAGAGGGCTCCGTCGGCGAGTTGCGTCGCGACCCGTTCGCCATGCTCCCGTTCTGCGGCTACAACATGGCCGACTACTGGTCGCACTGGCTGAAGGTCGGCAAAGACCTGGGCACCAAGGCGCCGGCGATCTTCCAGGTGAACTGGTTCCGCAAGGGTGAAGACGGAACGTTCCTGTGGCCGGGCTTCGGCGACAACTCGCGCGTGATCGAGTGGATCGTGCGCCGCGTGGAGGGCGCTTCGAAGGGTGTCGACACGCCGATCGGCCTCCTCCCGGCCGACGGTGAACTCGACATCGATGGTCTCGACCTGTCGACGGATGCCGTAGAGCAGCTGTTCCGCATCGACCACGCGTCGTGGCGGGCGGAGTGCGATCTCACCGAAGAGTACTTCGAGCAGTTCGGCGAGCGGGTTCCGGCGGCTCTCCGAGCCGAGCTCGCCAGCATCCGTTACCACCTGAAGGACTAGCTTCCCGCCGCGTTCCCTCCCTGCCTGCCGACACCTCAGAACCGAGTCCGACGTCGGTCAGCCTGTCGAAACCGATCCTTGGTTACCATTCGACCGGTTCGGGTGCGCTACCTTTCGGCTTTCGGCATGCGGCTGCCTGGTGCGGTGCCCGCCATACTGGTGTCGAGAGCCGCAAGCGAGGCCCCGGGGAGGTGACGGATGCGACGAGGCACCAATGTGCACGCGCTCGGCGGGTTCAACCAGACCGTCATCGTCGATACCATACGTCGCGCGCACGACGGGCTCAGTCGTGTCGAGATCGCCCGGATCACCGGCCTCAGCGCGCAGACCGTGTCGAATGTGTCTCGCCGACTTCTCGACGACGGTGTGATCCGGGAGGCCGGCCAGCGCATTCTCGGCGTCGGCAAACCGCGCACGATCCTGCGACTCGACCCGTCTGGACTGTACGCGATCGGCGTGCACATCGACCCCTCCGTGATCACGTACGTGCTGCTGAACCTCGACGGCGACGTGATCGCGCATGACGCGACTCGCACTGCATCTGCCGTACACCCCGACCGTGTCATCGCCGATATGCACCACTGCATCGAGGACCTGATCAGCACGTCGGGCGTTGAACGCGACCGGGTGCTCGGGGTCGGAATCGCTGCTCCAGGGCCGGTCAATCTCGATAGCGGCATCGTGCTCGAACCGCCTCTTCTCGACCGGTGGCACGGTGTGGCGTTGCGTGACGCGCTCGCCGAGGCGACCGGCTTGCTGGTGCTCCTGGAGAAAGACGTCACCGCCGCCGCGGTCGCCGAACTCTGGACCAGCGAGGGTCGCGAGCGCGATGACTTCGTGTTCTTCTACTACGGCACCGGCATCGGGGTGGGGCTCGCCCTCGCCCACGAGGTGGTCAGGGGGTCGAGCAGCAACGCCGGCGACGCCGGGCACATCATCGTCGACCCGAACGGCCCGGTCTGCAGTTGTGGGCGCCGCGGATGCCTCGGCGACGCGGTCATGCCGCGTCGACTGGTGCAACTCGCCATCGAGCGGGGAATCATCGATGCCCCGGCCGACGCCCAAACCAACGCAACGGGTGCAGCATCCGTCGGTCCATTCGACACCGGGGCCGTCGACGAAGCGTTCACCAGGCTCGCGGCGCTGGCCGAGCGCGGGAATACCGTGGCGCGCGAGATTCTCGACGAGCTGGCCGAGCACATCGCGGCGGCCGTCGTCGTGATCGTCAATCTGTTGGATCTCGACATGGCTGTTTTCGGCGGGCCGTACTGGGAGCGCGTGTCGGCCTACGTGCTGCCGCAGCTTCCGGCGCTGATCAACGACTCGAATGTGCTGGTCACCCCGCATCGGGTGGAGGTGTCCGCCTCGGCAATCGGCGCCGACGTCGCAGCCGTCGGTGCCGCGTGCCTGGTGCTCGACAATACCCTGTCGCCCCGACCGGCCACCCTCCTGATCTAGCCGACCCCCGCGTGGGGGACAGGGCGGCGAATCCGACGAACTGCCGATCCGGGCTTGACAGGAATAAGTCCAAGCGTTTTAGTTATACAAGACACGCATCTGAGGCAGCTTCGCCCCAGTCCCGAGGCGCCGCCCTGTTCGCAATGGAATCGAAGGGGAATCCATGAAAAGCACACTCACCGCCGCGCTCGCAGTAGCAGCGGCAACGGCATTGCTGCTCTCGCCGCTGGCGCCGGCCAGCGCGGAGCCTGTACAGCCCGAAACACCGCAGGAGACAGTCGAGGCACAGGCCTCGGTCTCGAATGGTCGCACCAACGACACCCGCGCCGCCGAGTCGTTCCAGGCGATGCAGGAATACCTGCTGGTGGCAGACGGAAGTGGGCTGTACAACGAGCAGTATCCCGTCGACGCGGCCGATCGCCCGTACTCATACGAGTGGCCGTTCTCGCAGGCGCACATCGCCATTGCCGACCTCGCCAACCAGCCCGGCCGGCACGGAGACCAGTACGACGCCGCGCTCGAAGTAGCCGCGGCGGCCCAAGAGCACTACTGGGACACCGAGACCGGTAAGACCGGCCTGCCCGGCTACGCGTCGTACCCGGTCGGCGAATACGGCGATGGCGGAGACTTCTTCTACGACGACAACGAGTGGGTCGGCCTGCTCGACGTGCAGCGCTACCTGACCGACAAAGACCCGGCTGCGCTGGAGCGCGCGAAGCAGATCTTCGACCTCGTCGTCTCCGGATGGGACACCGACACCAGCCACGCCGCTCCCGGTGGAGTGTTCTGGACCCAGGCCCCGTGGAGCACCGATCGCAATACGGTCTCGACCATGCCCGCCGCAGAGCTCGGCCTGCGTCTGTACCAGATCACCGGGGAGAGCAGCTATCTCGACTGGTCGGTGCGCATGTACGACTGGACCAACACCTACCTGCAGCGCCCCGACGGCCTCTACAACGACCACCTCGGACTGGACGGCACCATCGAATCCACGATCTGGTCGTACAACCAGGGTGTGCCGATCGGCGTGAACGTGCTGCTCTACCAGGCGACGGATGACGAGAAATACCTCGATGAGGCGAAGCGCGTCGCCGAGGCTGCGTACGGGTACTACATCGACGAAGGCCGCCTCGACGACCAGCCCGCATTCTTCAACTCGATCTACTTCAAGAACCTGCTCCTGCTCCAGTCGGTGACACACGAGAAGAAGTACAGCGAGGCCATGCAGGACTACGGAGACCTCGTGTGGGCGGAGAACCGCGACCCGGCAACCGGGCTCTTCACCTTCGAGGGAGAGAGCACCCAGTTGCTCGACCAGGCCGCCATGGTGCAGATCTACGCCGTGCTCGGCTGGGCGCCCGGCCACTGGCGCGACCTGTACTGATCCGCACCCGCACCAACCCCACCCGCACTATCCCAACACCACCATCCACCCAGAGGAAATTCGATGAAGAGATCACTCGCAACAGTCCTGGCGCTTGGCGCCGCATCCGCTCTCGTCTTATCCGGCTGCTCTGCCGGCGATTCAGGAGGCGACTCGAACACCATCAAGGTCGCCTACCAGAAGTTCGGCACCTTCACCCAGCTCGACGCCCACATGAAGGAGGTCAAGGCCGCCTTCGAGGCGGAGAACGAGGGGATGACCGTCGAGCTCGTGCCGATCGAAGCGCAGCAGAACGACTACTTCACCAAGCTCGCCCTGATGAACAAGTCGGCGGCCACCGCCCCCGATGTCATGTACGAAGACACGTTCATGGTCGAGTCGGACGCCGACGCGGGATACCTGGCGCCCCTCGATGAGTACACGGCAGAGTGGACCGACTGGGATGCCTTCTACGACAACGCCAAGGGGGCCGGCCTCGGTGGCGACGGCAAGACCTACGGCATCCCGATGGGCACAGACACGCGCGCCCTCTGGTACAACAAAGACCTCTTCGGTCAGGCCGGCCTCCCCGTGCCGTGGGAGCCGAAGACCTGGGAAGACGTGCTCGATGCCGCCGCGACCGTCAAGGCGAAGCTGCCAGACGTCATCCCGCTGAACGTGTATTCCGGTAAGGCGCAGGGTGAGGCCGCCGCCATGCAGGGCTTCGAAATGCTGCTCTACGGCACCGGCGACACCCTCTACGACACCGAAGACAAAAAGTGGGTCACCGGATCGCAGGGCTTCGAAGATTCCCTCACCTTCATCAAGGATCTCTACCAGGGTGAGCTCGGACCAACCCCTGAGCAGGCACTCGACAAGAACGTCGGAACCCTCGTCGCGGCAGAGTGGCTGCCACAGGCAACGCTCGCCATCGACCTCGACGGCTCCTGGCTGAGCGGCACCTGGCTCGAGACCGGCACGGCACCGTGGCCGGAATGGAACGACGTGATGGGGCAGGCTCCGATGCCGACCCAGGACGGCGACGAGCCGGGCGCGACGAGCATGTCCGGTGGCTGGACCCTCGCCATGGGGGCGAAATCGAAGAACAAGGACGCGGCCTGGGACTTCATCGCCCTGGCACTCGACAAAGACAACTCGCAGGCATACGACATCGCCGCCAGCCAGATCGCGGTGCGCAGCGATGTCTCTGAAGACCCCGACTACCAGGCGGCGAACCCGTCGTTCGGCTTCTTCTCCGAGATCGTTGAAGTCACCAACTTCCGTCCGGCCACCAGCGACTACGGCCAGATCTCGAGCGAGATCACCGTGGCCATGGAGGCCGTCATGACCGGTCAGCAGTCGCCGACGGATGCCGCGAAAGCCTACGACGAGGCGCTCGTCAGAATCGTCGGCGAAGAGAACACAATGGGCGCGAAGTAACAGATGGCAACGCTCACTCCGGTTCGTCCGGAACTGGAGCCAGGCCGGGGAGACGCTCCCCGGCCTGGGCGGAAGAAGACCGGCACCCGCCGGTCGCTCGTGCGCAGTGTTCCGCTGCTTCCGGCGATCGTGCTCCTCGCGATCTTCCTGCTCGGCCCGGTGATCAGCTCGTTCTACGGTTCGCTCACCGACGCATCCCTCACGGGAGCCACGGCCCAGAGTTCCTCGTTCGTCGGCTTCGACAACTACGTCGAACTGTTCGCTGATCCCGACTTCCCGAAATCGGTCGTACTGACGCTGATCTTCCTGATCGCGTCGGCGATCGTCGGCCAGAACGTGCTCGGGCTCGGCCTCGCCATCCTGATGCGGTCGTCTAACAAGATCGTGCGGGCCATGGTTGGCACCTTCGTCGTGACCGCCTGGGTGCTGCCGGAAATCGTCGCGGCGTTCGCGGCCTACGCATTCTTTAACGACACCGGCACGATCAACAGCGTGCTGGCCCTCATCGGAATCGAGGGGCCGAACTGGCTCTATGCGCTGCCGATGCTGTCGGTGATCCTCGCCAACATCTGGCGCGGCACCGCCTTCTCGATGCTCGTATACGCTGCCGCGTTGCAGGATGTCCCCACCGAGATCACCGAATCGGCCGAGGTCGACGGTGCCACCGGCTGGCAGCGACTGGTCTACATCACGCTGCCGGTCATCCGTCGCAGCATTTCGACCAACCTGATGCTCACCACCCTGCAGACCCTGTCGGTGTTCACACTGATCTTCGTGATGACCGGCGGCGGGCCTGGCACGAACAGTTCGACGCTGCCGGTGCTCGCGTACCAGGAGGCGTTCCAGTTCGGAAAGCTCGGCTTCGGAACCGCGATAGCGACCATCCTGTTGCTGGTCGGGGCAGCGTTCTCGCTCGTCTATATCCGTGCCCTGAAACCGGAGGTGGACTGACCATGGGACTCACCTCACCGAGTAAGCGGAGCCTGCGTGCCGTGTCGAACGGCGTGCTGCTGCTCATCACCGTCGCCTTCGCCATGCCGCTGGTCTGGCTGGTGCTGGCATCCGTCGACACTCGCGCGACCCTCTCGATCAAGCTGCCAGAGCAGTTCTCGCTGCAGAACTTCTTCGACGTGCTCACGCCGGAGACGGCGTTCACCCCGCTGCTGAACAGCCTGATTCTCGCTGGCGGATGCGCGATCATCACGGTGATCGTCTCTGTGCTGGCCGCGTACCCGCTGTCGCGGTACCGGATGCGCATCAACAAGCCGTTCCTCTACGGTGTGCTCTTCGGCACCTGTCTGCCAATCACCGCGATGATGGTGCCGGTCTACAGCCTGTTCGTGACCTTCAACCTGATCGACTCGACGCTGGGGACGACACTGTTCCTTGCCGCGACGAGCCTGCCCATGGCCATCTACATGACCAAGAACTTCATGGACAGCGTGCCGGTCAGCCTCGAGGAAGCGGCCTGGATGGACGGCGCGTCGATGATGAAGATCCTCACCGGGATCGTGGTTCCGCTGATGCGGCCGGGCATCGCCGTGGTGTTCATCTTCGTGTTCATCGGCGCCTGGGGAAACTTCTTCGTTCCGTTCGTGCTGCTGCTCTCGCCAGACAAGCTGCCGGCCGCCGTGAGCATCTTCTCGTTCTTCGGGCAGTACGGCACGGTGGCATACGGCCAGCTTGCCGCGTTCTCTCTCCTCTATTCCGTTCCCGTCATCGGCCTCTATGTTCTCGTGTCGCGAGGACTCGGCGGTGCGTCGGCCCTCGCCGGCGCCGTCAAGGGCTGACCCGCACCAACGACCTACGACCTGCACGACCTGCACGACCCGCACGACCCGCACCACCAACACCGACCACAAGGAGCACTGCCACATGCACGACAAGTCCCCCCTCGTCCGAGCCAGGGTCGCCCGGTTTGTGGAGGAGCGCGTGAATCCCGCGCTGTACCGCGCCTCCGTGCCGCTGACCGTCACGGCGTGGGAAGTGCCTGACGAGCCGGTTTCATTCACGGATGCCGTCGGCCAGACTTTCGAACCGTTCCAGATCGGTTCGCCATGGGGCAAGCCGTGGGGCACAACGTGGTTCCACGTCACCGGCACGGTGCCATCCGAGTGGTCCGGAGTTGGCGACGAGGGTAGCCATGACGCGGGCGACGGCGGTGAGACCGGGAGCGTCGAGCTCGTGATCGACCTCGGCTACCTCTCCGGTCAGCCTGGGTTCCAGGCCGAGGGCCTCGTCTTCGACCCGGCCGGGCGCATCCTGAAGGCCATCGAACCGATGAACCAGCAGGTGCCCATCGATGTCGGTCCCGGCGGTGCCATCGACGTGTACGTCGAGGCCGCCTCGAACCCGGATGTCGGTAGCGATTGGAGCTTCCGGCCGACGCCGGTCGGCGACAAGGCGACAGCCGGAGTCGAACCGATCTACTCGCTGCGCCGCGTCGACGTTGCCCTGCTCGACACCGTCGTGTGGGAACTGCAGATGGACATCTGGACGCTCACCGGCCTGATGAACGAACTGAACGTGCACCTGCCGCGCACCGCGGACATCCTGCATGCCCTGGAGTCCGTCGTCGACCGGATGGACCCGGACGACATCAGTGGAACCGCGGCGCTCGGCCGCCAGATCCTCGCGCCGGTGCTGGCCCAACCGGCCTACGCGAGTGCCCATCGGGTGATGGCCGTCGGCCACGCGCACATCGACTCGGCCTGGCTGTGGCCGGTGCGGGAGACCATCCGCAAGTGCGCACGCACCTTCTCGAACGTGCTCGACCTGATGGAACGCGACCCCGGATTCATCTTCGCCGCGTCGTCTGCCCAGCAGTATGCCTGGATGAAGGAGTACTACCCAGACCTGTTCGAGCGCATCCGTGCGCGTGCCGTCGAGGGCCGTTTTGTGCCGGTCGGCGGCATGTGGGTCGAGTCAGACACCAACATGCCAGGCGGTGAGGCGCTGGCCAGGCAGCTGATTGCAGGCAAGGCCTTTTTTATGCGGGAGTTCGGCATCGAACCGCTCGAGGTCTGGCTGCCCGACTCGTTCGGCTACACGGCGGCGTTCCCGCAAATTGTCGCCGCAGCCGGTTCCCGCTATTTCCTCACCCAGAAGACCAGCTGGAATGAGACCAACGCGATGCCGCACCACACTTTCGATTGGGAGGGCATCGACGGTTCGCGCATCTTCACGCACTTCCCTCCGGTCGACACCTATAACTCGGATCTCTCGGGGACCGACCTTGCCAGGGCGCAGCGCAAGTTCTCAGAAAAGGGAGCGACGAACGTCTCGCTGGTGCCATTCGGCTATGGCGACGGCGGAGGCGGGCCGACTCGCGAGATGCTCGCCGCGGCATCCCGAACCAAGTCGCTTGAGGGCTCACCGACCGTGACCATCGCCTCGCCGCAGGCCTTCTTCGAAGAGGCCGAACGCGACTACCCGAACCCGCCGGTGTGGTCTGGTGAGCTCTACCTGGAGTTCCACCGGGGCACGTACACCTCGCAGGCGAAGACCAAGGCAGGCAACCGCCGCAGCGAGCACCTGTTGCGCGAGGCGGAGCTCTGGGCTGCGACCGCGACCGTGCGCACCGGCGCTGAGTACCCGTACAACCGGCTGGCCGAGCTGTGGCATGCGGTGCTGTTGCTGCAGTTCCACGACATCCTGCCCGGAAGCTCAATTGCCTGGGTACACCAGCAGGCCGAGGCGAACTATGCGCGCATCGCGGAGGAGCTCGAGGAGATCATCGCCGGGGCGATTGCGGCGCTCGGGACAGGTTCTGGCGAGACGGGTTCTGGCGAGGCAGGCGCTTCCGAGAAGATCGTGGCGTTCAATGCGTCGCCTTTCGCGGTGTCCGGTGTGGAGGCCATGTCGTCCGGCGCGATCACGGCGCCTGGAACGGTGCAGGCCAGTGATGCCGACGGTGGCTTTGTGCTGGAAAACGCGCGACTGCGAGTGGTGATCGACTCGAACGGGCTGGTGACGTCGCTGATCGACGTCGCCACCGGCCGTGACGCGATACCGGCCGGGCAGCCGGGCAACCTGCTGCAGTTGTTCAGGGACACACCCACTCAGTGGGATGCCTGGGACATCGACGAGCACTACCAGCGCTCGGGAACCGACCTGCGCGAGGCTGAGTCAGTGACCCTGGTGACGGATGCCCTGGTGACGGATGCCCTCGAGCGAGCGAGCGTGCGTGTCGAGCGCCGGTTCGGTGCTTCGACGGTGTCGCAGGTGCTGACCCTCTCGGGCGACTCGGTGGCGCTCGACATCGAGACCACAGTCGATTGGCACGAGAAGCAGAAGCTGCTGAAACTGGCCTTCCCGCTGGATGTGCATGCCGACCGGGCGGCCTCCGAGGTGCAGTTCGGCCATGTCTACCGGTCGACGCACGTAAACACGTCGTGGGATGCCGCGCGGTTCGAGACCTGCGCGCACCGTTGGGTACACGTCAGCGAGCCCGGTTTCGGGGTGAGCGTGGCAAACAGTTCGATGTATGGTCACGACATCACGCGCACGACACGGCCGGAGGGCGGCACGACGACGCTGGTGCGGCAGTCGCTGCTGCGTGCGCCGCTGTTTCCCGATCCGAGCGCTGACCAGGGTGTTCACGTGCTGCGCACGGCGGTGAGCATCGGCAGCGACGTGCTTGATGCGGCGCGCGAGGGGTATCGGCTGAACCTGCCAGTGCGTCTGATCGACGGCGGAGCAGCGGTGGAGCCGCTGGTGCGGAGCGAGTCGGAGAGCATCGTGATCGAGTCGGTCAAGTTGGCAGAGGACCGTTCAGGCGACCTGATCGTGCGGCTCTACGAGGCGCGCGGTTCGCGGGCATCGGGTACGATTGTCGCGAGCGGGGAGGTGTCTGCCGTGCAGGAGACCGACCTGCTCGAGCGGGAGGTCGCTGCGCCCGTCGCGGTGGTTGCCGTCGATGGTTCTCGTGTCGAACTGAGCCTGCGCCCGTTCCAGCTGGTCACCCTGCGCTTCCGCCGCTGAGGCCGAGTTGGCGTTCTCCGCCATGATCCCTGGCGTGCTCATGACAACGCCGACGTGCGCGATCACGAAAACGTAATCAAGGGGAATGATTACAAAAATGTAATCATTTCTCTTGATTACGAAAATGTAATCACGTAGGGTTGATGTCGAAAAGGTAATTAGGAGGTCATCATGCGAAGCGCACGAATCGTGAACGCCGCAGTCCTCGGAAACGTGCTGCGCACTGCTCGCCTGCAGCGCGGCTTGAGCCAGCGTGAACTCGCCGAGACACTTGGCATAAGCCAGCGCTATGTCGTCGAAATCGAGCGAGGAAGACCAACAAAAGCGCTCGAGCGCATATTCGATTTCATGCGGGAGACCGGCGTCGTCTTGCATGCAGACGTCTCCGATGAGTGAGCTCAATGTCGACCTTTACGGTCGTCGGGTCGGGCGCCTGATCGGTAACCGGAGACAGTTTGATTTCGTGGCAGACCCAGACGCAGTGCGCGACTACGGCATCAGCAGCACCGTGCTCTCGTTCGCCGTACCGCTGACCACCTCCCCGCGACCAGAAGAGGCCGGGCTTCGTCGCAACTTCTTCGACGAGGTTCTCGCAGAGGGCAAGGCGCGCGCCCGTCTCGCTGCGAACGCGAAGATCGACGAGGAGAACACCTTCTCCCTGTTGCGTCGTTACGGGCGCGATGTCGCCGGCGCAATGCAAGTGTGGGACCCAAGTGACCCGAACGAACCACGAACTCCCTCTATCGGTCCGCTCACTTCGACGGGTGTGAGGCAATTGCTGGCTCACGTCGGACGCGCACCACTCGGCAATGCCAGCGTGCGTCACCTGTCTTCGCTCGCGGGGGTGCAAGACAAGATCGTGCTGGTGCGGACCACGGATGGATGGGCAGAAGCGCTCGATGGCTATCCATCCACGCACATCATCAAGCCGGTCGTTGGGCGTTTCCCGAGTCTCATATTTGACGAGGAATACGGCGCGCGAATAGTTCGCCATCTTGGCCTGGGCACCTTTGACACTCACATTGAACGGTTCGATGGAGTGTCAGCTCTCGTCATTGAACGCTACGACCGTGGACCGAGCGGTCGAATTCACCAGGAGGACTTCAACCAAGCGCTCGGCTTCCGAGGTGACGGAAAGTACGAGGAAAACGGACATCCGGGACTCCTGAGTATTGCGCACGTACTTCGCGACAACATCGGCCGAAAGGCAGTCGAATCCCTGCTGCGAATGACGACGCTGTCTATCGCAGTCGGAAACCTCGACATGCACGCGAAAAACATCTCGGTACTGCACCTGCCTGACGGCGCCGTCGAACTGGCACCGATGTACGACGTGGTGCCGCAGATGCACCTGCCATTAGACAAAGACTTCGCATTCAGCATCAACGGTGAATTCGGGCATGCGGCCATCACTCGCGACGACATCGTAGAGGAAGGCCGACGGTGGGGGATCCGCAACGGTCGAGCAATCGTCGACGACACCATCAACACGATCGCCGAGTTCGTCAGGGAGGAACGACCGAGCGCCGGCGCTCACTTCGCGCTGACGGAGGACATCACCCGATTCACGTCCAATTTGATGAACGGAAAAGGTGCGAGCGAAGGCGGCGAAGTCGGTATCGCCGACAAAGAGAGCAGTGAACCGGACGCGAACCTCCGGCCTCTCCCTCAGAGTGATGGCGGCTGGGGAGGGCCGGTCAGCTAAACAGGCCATTCGTTATGCCGTCAGCGTCGTCGTCGCGCTTTGACGTGAGCGTTCTCTCAAGGCCCATTTCGAGAACCGCCACGAGGCGCTTCGCATTTTCGAGAAGACGCGCGCCATCGCCGGCGACTTTTTTGTTTGATGCGCGGTACGTTATAGAAATCGATCGAGGGGGAACGTGATGGCGGGTACGCGCACGGAGCAAAACGAGACGACGGGGCAGTTCCACCGTGGCAAGGTCATCGGCGTCACGCTCGCCGCCGCACTCGGAGGCCTGCTCTTCGGTTTTGATACGTCGGTGATCAACGGGGCCGTCAACTCGATCCAGTCCACGTTCGACCTGGGCGTCGGAGTTGTCGGCTTCACGGTCGCCATCACCCTTCTCGGGTGTGCGGTCGGCGCCTGGTTCGCCGGCCAGCTGGCAGATGCCTGGGGGCGCAAGATCATCATGGTGATCGCTGCCGTCCTGTTCACCGCCAGTTCCATCGGGTCCGGCCTCGCGTTCGCCGAGTGGGATCTCATGGGCTGGCGGCTGATCGGTGGCCTGGCGATCGGGATCGCCTCTGTGATCGCCCCCGCCTACATCGGCGAAGTGGCACCGGCCAAGTACCGCGGGGCGCTGAGTTCGCTGCAACAGTTGGCGATCACGCTCGGCATCTTCCTGGCACTCCTGTCGGATGCCGCGCTGGCGGGTTTCGCGGGGTCGGCCAGTTCTGAGCTGTGGTTTGGTCTGCCGGCCTGGCGATGGATGCTGCTCGTCGGCGTCGTTCCGGCACTGGTGTACGGCATCCTGGCATTGACGATTCCGGAGTCCCCGCAGTACCTGGTGCGCAAGAAGCGTGACGACGAAGCGCTGCGCGTGGTGCGAGATGTCACAGGGGCGGCCGACCCCGAGAAGCGTCTCGGCGAGATCAAGGAGAGCCTCGAAGACGCGCGTCGAGCCAGTTACCGCGAACTGCGGGGCACCGCGCTCGGTCTGCAGCCGATTCTCTGGGTCGGAATCGGAATGGCCGCCTTCCAGCAACTGGTCGGCATCAACGCCATTTTCTATTACTCGACGACGCTCTGGCAGTCCGTCGGGTTCAGCGAAGACGACTCGTTCATCACCTCGGTGATCACCGCCGTGATCAACGTTGCCCTGACGTTTGTTGCCATCTTCTTCGTGGACAAGGTCGGGAGGAAGAAGCTGCTCCTCGCCGGCTCGATCGGCATGTTCGTCGGCCTCGTCGCGGCATCCGTCGCCTTCTCACAGGCGACCGAGTCTGGCGGCGACGTTCACCTGGGCGCGCCATGGGGCGCGATTGCCCTGGTGGGTGCGAACCTGTTCGTGATCGCCTTCGCCGCGACCTGGGGCCCGGTCATGTGGGTAGTGCTCGGTGAGGTGTTCCCCAACAAGATTCGCGCACTGGGCCTCGGCATCGCGACCGCCTTCAACTGGATCTTCAACTTCCTCGTGACACTGCTGTTCCCGGTGCTGAGCGAAGCGGTCGGGCTGGGCTTCGTGTACGCCGGGTTC
Source organism: Glaciibacter superstes DSM 21135 (assembly GCF_000421145.1). Lineage (GTDB taxonomy): Bacteria > Actinomycetota > Actinomycetes > Actinomycetales > Microbacteriaceae > Cryobacterium > Cryobacterium superstes. The sequence continues at coordinate 199,612 of NZ_ATWH01000005.1, forward strand.
GCCCTCTTTGCGGCGCTCTCGTTCTGGTTCGTGAAGGCACTGCTGCCCGAGGTCACGGGCCTCGAACTCGAAGACAAGCAGAAGCTCGCCCGCACGAAGTAGCGCGCGCGGCGAGCCTTCGGCACCCGTCCCGCACAGCTGTGTGGGATCGGGGAGCGTGTGGTGCTACACGAGCAGCTGATGCTTGGCGAGGTCGCGGTAGAGCGGCGTGGACTGCACGAGCTCGGAGTGGGTGCCGGTACCGATGACCTGCCCGTGGTCGAGCACCACGATCTGGTCGGAGTCGACGACCGTCGACAGGCGGTGTGCGATCACAATCAGGGTGCGGTCTTGGGCGACCGCGTCGATCGCCAGGCGCATCTTCTGCTCGTTCATTCCGTCGAGGCTCGAGGTCGACTCATCGAGCAGCAGGATCGGGGGAGCAGCGAGCAGCGCCCTGGCGATCGCCAGCCGCTGGCGCTCGCCGCCCGAGAGCATCACACCGTCTTCGCCGACCGCGGCACCGAGCCCTGCCGGGTCGCGCTCGAGCACTTCGGTCAGGTTGACGGCGTGCAGCACGGCGATGCAGTCCTCATCCGTCGCCTCTGGCGTCGACAGTGTGAGGTTGTCGCGAATGGTGCCGGCCAGCACAGGGGCGTCCTGCTCGACGTAGCCGATCTGCGAGCGCAAGGCGGTGCGATCCAGCGAACGGATGTCGAGGCCTCCCAACCGCACGACGCCTTCCGTCGGGTCGTAGAAGCGTTCGATGAGCGCCAGAATGGTGCTCTTACCCGCGCCAGATGGGCCGACCAGTGCCGTGCGGAGCCCGCGCGGCGCGGTGAACGACACTCCACGGAGTACCGGCTGTCGCGCGGTCGGCGCTGATGCGGCGGCGGCATCGGCATCGGTATCAATATCAGCACCGGCACCAGTGTCAGCATCGGTGGAGGTCGCGGCATCGACCGGGACTTCAGCGCCGACCGGAGTCGTGGCTGAAATGTCTGCGGCTACGTGCTTGCCGGCAGGACCTTCCGACGAGATCGGCGCAGCCGTGTAAGCGAACCGCACATCCTCGAATTCGATCGCCGCGGCATCCGGATTCACCGACGCGTTGGCAGCCCCGACCGTCATCGCCAGCGGTGCGATGTCGCGGTCGTGCTGGTCTTCGACGGGGAGGGCGATGATTTCCTCGATGCGACCGAGCGCGCCGAGTGCCGAGTTCACCGAGGTGAAGGCGCCGAAGGCCTGGCCGAGCGGCATGATCATCATGAACAGGAAGAGGATGAACGCGACCAGGTTGGCCACGGTGATGGCGCCGCTTGCGACGCGGAATCCACCGACTCCGAGCACGACCAGGAACGACACCTGCATCGCGATTCCGGCGATGGGCACCACGAGCGCAGAGATCTTGGCGACCTTGATCCCCATCCGCCAGGCGCCGATGGCGTCTTCTTCGACCGCGCGGATCTCCCGGTCCGTCGCGTTGGAGGCGCGGACCGTGCGCACGGCGCTGATGGCGCGCTCGACGCTGGCCGCGAGGTCGCCGACCTTGGTCTGCGCGGCGAGGCTCGCGACACGGATGCGCCGCGAGAGCAGGGTGACAGAGACCACCGACACGGCAATGACCAACACGGTGAGGCCGAGCAGAACCGGGTCGATGATGAGCATCGCGATCAGGGCGCCGATGAACGTGAGGGAGCCGCCGATCGCTTCGACGAGTCCCTGGGTGAGAACGGCACGCAGCAGGGTGGTGTCTGAGCCGACGCGGGAGACGAGGTCACCGGTGCGACGGGTGTCGAACTCGGAGATCGGGAGCCGCAACATCCGCCCGATAAGGCGCTTGCGGCTGGAGAGCACGACGCCTTCGCCGGTGCGCTGGAGGAGGTAGTGCTGGTATCCGCTGATCAGAGCGGAGATCACCACCAGCGCGATGAGTGCCCAGACCAGCATGCCGAGCGGGTCACCCTTCCCCACGATCTCGATGACCTGGCTGACCAGCAGCGGCTGGGCGAGGCTGGCCGCAGCACCGAGGATGCTGAGCACGGTGACGAAAGCGAGCACCTTCTTGTGTTCGAGCAGGTAGGGAAGGAGGTGGCTGAACTTCGCGCGCGGGCCGGTGTCCGTGGTCTCAGTTCCTCTTCGACGACCGCGAGATCGACCGGTGGAACCGCTGGCTGAGCGGTCGGCAGCACGGTCGGCCGAGCGTCGCGTACGGGTATCGGTGGATGTGCTCATCGTTCCTTCTTGCTCTCGCGGTGCTTCTCGTTCGGGGTGATTCCGATTCGCGCACCGTGCCCGATTCTAGGCAGTCAGAATGGGGCAGTGCTGTGGAGTGCGGCGCCGTGGAGCGTCATTTACGGCCGTATCGCTTGTGCACGGCCTGCCTGCCACTTCGCCCCGGCACCCGAAAATGCCGTGGGCACTCGCAATTGTGGGTGCCCAGCGCAATATCGAGTGCCGGGCGAGGCATCGCCGGCGTTCTGGCGGAGCGCGGACGAAGACGGATGCGCCACGAGGCCGCGAGCCACGGATCATGCGCGGCCGCCGCTCGCTAGGCTGGCCACATGGATATCGTCTTCAATGTTCTGCACGTGGTCGCCGCCGTCTTCATCATCGGACCGATGGCGATCCTGCCGATGACCGCGATGCGCGCTGTGCGCGCGGGTAACGGTGCCCAGGTCGCGACGCTCGCGAAATCGACCTACCTGTTCAGCTTGCTCTCGCTGGTCGTCGCGGTGCTCGGCTTCGGCGTCATGGGCATGGCTCCAGACGAGTACAACCTCTCGTTCACAACGCCGTGGATCCTCTGGTCGGTCATCCTCTACGTCGTCGCGCTGGGCCTCAGCCTCTTCCTTGTCGTGCCGACCATGCGCAAGGCCGCCGAGGCGTTGAAGGGCAACGGCGGACTCGCCTCGAAGGAGTCCGGCCGCTACCCGGCCATTGCCGCCGGTAGCGGCGTGGTCTCACTGCTGCTGCTCGCTGTCGTCGTGCTCATGGTCTGGAAGCCGTAGCGCCGGTCCAGCCGCATCCGGTCACACCGATGACTGTGACCTTTCCGGTCGAGAGTGCCCGGCGGAACGGGCACTCTCGACCGGAAAGGTACCTCTCAGCGTGAAAGTTCGACCAGCGGGGCTCGGTCGCGAGGTTCAGCCGCGCAGGCCGGCCAGCACGCGCGCGGTGACGAGGGCAGCGGATGCCGCCTCCTCACCCTTGTCTTCCTTCGAGCCAGGCAGCCCGGCCCGGTCGATGCCCTGCTGCTCGTCGTCGAGGGTGAGAACGCCGAACCCGACCGGCTTGCCGGTGTCCAGCGCAACGCGAGTGAGGCCATCCGTTGCCGCCGCAGACACGTACTCGAAGTGCGGAGTCCCGCCACGGATGATCACCCCGAGCGCCACCACGGCATCCGCCCCGTTCTCGAGCGCAACCTTGCTGGCGACCGGCAGCTCGAAGCTGCCGGGCACACGAACCAGTGACCAGGTGGCACCGGATGCCTCGAGCACCCGTTCTGCCCCGGCGATGAGGCCGTTGGAAATGACTTCATGCCAGTGACCGGCGATGATCACCACGTTCAGACCGGTGCCGTCGACGGTGAGTTCTGGGGATCCTGCTCCGCTCATTGCGTGCTTCCTTTCACGATGTCGTGCTGGTCGAACTGGTGGCCGAGTCGATCGCGCTTGACCGCCAGGTAGTCCTCATTGTGTGCGCCGACCCCGACAACGAGCGGCACCCGCTCGGTCACCGCGATTCCGCGTTCCTGCAGCTGACGCACCTTCTCCGGGTTGTTGGTGAGCAGGCGAATCGACGAGATCCCGAGATCCTCGAGAATCGCCGTTGCGGCGGCATAGTCGCGCGAGTCGACGGGCAGGCCGAGTGCGAGGTTCGCGTCGATCGTGTCGAGTCCGTCTTCCTGCAGTTTGTAGGCGCGCAGCTTGTTGACCAGCCCGATGCCGCGTCCCTCATGCCCGCGCAGGTAGACGACAACGCCGCCTTCGGCCTGGATGATGTCGAGCGCGGCGTCCAGTTGCGGGCCGCACTCGCACTTCAGCGAGCCGAACGCCTCGCCGGTCAGGCACTCGGAGTGGACCCTGACGAGGGCACCGTTTCCGGGGACGCCGGCGACCACCGCAACGTGATCGGCACCGGTCATCCGGTCGCGGTATGCGCGCATTTTGAACGGGCCGTGCGTGGTCGGCACGGTCGTCTCGACCTCGAAGTCCACGCGAGGCGACTCCCGAATCGCCTGGGCCCCCTCGAGCGCATCGTGTGGGCGCACCTGGTCGAGGTACTCGATCAGGTCGGCGATCGTGATCACGGCAACGCCCTCGCGCTCGCCGAGTTCGAGAAGCCCTGGCAGTCGCATCATCTCGCCGTCTTCGGCCACGATCTCGGCGATGCCGGCAACAGGGAAGAGCCCGGCCAGCTTCATCAGGTCGACCGCGGCCTCTGTGTGGCCGTCGCGCTCGCGCACGCCGCCATCCCGCGCGCGGAGCGGCAGCACATGGCCGGGCCGGTGCAGGCTGGCCGGGGTGGACTTCGGATCAGACAGCACCCGCAGCGTGTGCGAACGATCCGCCGCGCTGATACCGGTGCTCAGCCGGTCGGCCGCGTCGACGGTGATCGTGTAGTTGGTGCCGCGCGCGTCTTCGTTGTTCAGCACCATCACCGGCAGCTCGAGAGCATCGGCGATCTCGTTCGTCATCGGCGCGCAGATGAAACCCGACGAGTAGCGAACCGTCCAGGCGATCCATTCTTGGGTTGCGAGCTCGGCCGAGATGATGACGTCGCCCTCGTTCTCGCGCCCCTCGTCGTCTGCCACGATGACCGGTTTGCCGCGGCGTAGCTCTTCGAGTGCGGTGGGAATATCGGCGAGGCTCATGATGCGCTCCCTGCGGTGGTGGTTTCGGCGATGGAGGTGTCGGCGGTTGCCTGGAACCCGGTGGGTGCCGCGGCGACGGATGCCCCCGGCCGCGTCTGCGCGCCGGCCAGCGCCAGCATCCGTTCGACGTGTCTGGCCAGAATGTCGGTCTCGACGTTGACGACGTCGCCGACCTCGCGGCGTCCGAGCGTTGTCGCCGTCAGCGTCTCCGGAATCAGGGAGACCTCGAACCACTGCTCGGGTTCGCTCGGCGCGCTGATGTTGCTCACCGTGAGCGAGACGCCGTCGAGGGCGATGGAACCCTTGCCGGTGACCAGTGGCGCGAGCTCGGGGGAGAGGCTGAACCGAACGACTCGCCAGGCATCGCCTGGCGTGATTGCGAGAATGATGCTGGTGCCGTCGATGTGACCTTGCACGATGTGCCCGCCGAGGCGGTCGCCGACCAGGGCGGCGCGTTCAAGATTCACCGCGGTGCCGGCTTCGGCGCGGTCGAGTGTCGACATCGCGAGCGTTTGCGCCATGACGTCGGCTGTGAAGCCCTCATCGGTCTGGTCGACCACGGTGAGGCAGACACCGCTGACCGAGATCGAGTCGCCGTGTGCGGCATCCGTCACGGCCAGCGGGCCCCGGATCGTGAGCCGGGCTGCGTCTGCGGTGCGGTCGACGCGTTCGACGACGCCGAGCTCTTCGATGATTCCGGTGAACATGTCAGTTCCTTGTCTCTTTATTGAGGTCTGTGGTTCTGTGTGCGTCTCTGTCCGTCGGTGCGACGGCGGGGGAGGGAGTTGGATGGTTCTGCGTGGTTACCGGGCGGGCGACGATGAGCACGTCGTCGCCGAGGCGGTCGACGCTCGCGATGCCGAGCCGGCGTGCGTCGGCAATGCCGGCCACGCCGATGTCGCCGAGTGCCAGACGGTCGCCGCCGAGCAGGGTCGGCGCGAGGTAGACCAGGTACTCGTCGACCAGGCCCGCTGCGACGAATGCGCTGGCCAGGGTCGGCCCACCTTCGATGAAGGCGTGACGGATGCCGCGGTCGTGCAGGTCGTGGAGCACCGCAGCGAGGTCGGTGGTCTTCAGGAAGATCGGGGACTGCGGGTGTGAGCGGATGGCCGCGTCTGCGGGTATCGACCGGGTTCCGATGACGATGGGCCTGGGCTGTGCGCGAAGCAGTGAACCGTCTGCAGCCCTCGCCGTGAGCGACGGGTTGTCGGCGAGAACGGTGCCGGTCCCGACCAGGATTGCATCAGCATCCGCTCGTCTGCTGTGCACGTCTGCGCGTGCGGCCTCGCCGGTGATCCACTGGCTGGAGCCGTCGGCGGCAGCGGCGCGGCCGTCGAGGCTGGACGCCCACTTCAGTGTGACGAAGGGTCGGCCGAGGCGCGCGGCGGCGAGCCAGTCGGCGATGAGAGCAGTCGCTTCGTCGGCGAGCACGCCGGATTCGACGTCGATACCGGCCGCTCGGAGGCGCGCGGACCCGCCAGAGGAGGCGTGCCCGGGGTCTCCGACGGCATAGACGACGTGGGAGATGCCGGCCTGGATGAGTGCGAGAGCGCACGGGCCAGTGCGACCGGTGTGGTTGCAGGGTTCGAGGGTGACAACGGCGGTGGCGCCGACGGCGCCGCCTGCGGGGATCTTCGCGAGCGCGTCGACTTCGGCGTGCGGGGTGCCTGCCCCGCGGTGCCAGCCCTCGGCGATGGTCTGGCCGTCGCCGTTGAGGATGACGCATCCGACCCGAGGGTTGACACCCGTTGCCGGACCGTTGGCGGCGAGCGCGAGCGCGCGACGCATCGGGCGTTCGCTCAGCTGCTGGTCTGTCATGCCCGTTCCCGTTGTCTCTGACTGCGTCGTTTCGAACCGAATGGTTCTTGAGACGAGTTCCGGGGGTGGGCGTGCACAAACCCGTCGAGCGGCCGAAATGGCCATTCGACTCGTGCGCCTCCCATCCGGACTTTAACCGTCGGTGCTGGAATTTCACCAGCTCAACCACATCGCACTTTCGCACGACGCAGCTCGCGGACTTTCACCGCCGGTTCGGACTCTCACCGACCCCGGAGCACGTTTCTTCTCTTCAGTTATATCCCAACACCGGCGCTCGCGTGGTATTCCCGCTCGCGCACGGTGCATAACTCCTGCTATCGGCGCCAGGTCGCTCGGCGTGCCCGGTGTTCCAGAGAGGCGCGCGCGTGCTCCTGCGCATTCCGCAGGAGTTGTGCAGATCAGTCGGCGGAGAGCAGACCCCGCGCGGTGCCTTCGTCGAGGTAGAGGTCGGTGATCAGCTCTGCCGCGAGGGCGCCACGGAGGCTCTTGACCTTCGAGCTCCCCGACACCACGCAGATGCGGCGCGGGGTGCGGCGCAGCACGCTGAACTCCGGACCGGAACTCCGGTCATTCAGCGGAATGCCGTCGGCCTGCCCGTCTGCGCGAAAGAACACGGTGGCCACGTCGCCCACAACGCCGGATCGGCTGAGGGAGTCGTAGTCGGCCGGCTCGAGGTAGCCGCCGGCATAGACGTGGCTCGGCACCTCGGAGAAAGGAGAACCCAGTCCGAACAGGGCGACGTCCATCCGCCCTTGGATCTCGAGCAGCCGGCTGACGCTGCGCTCGCGCCAGAGTGCCTGCTTCGTGGCCGGATCGTCGAAGAACGCCGGCACCGGAAACTGCTGCACGTGGGCGCCGTACGCATCCCCGAACCGGCGCAGGATCTCGCTCGCATAGGCGATGCCGGTGGTGCGCATGTTGCCCGCGCCGTTCAGCTGGACGATCTGCGAGTTGTGCGTCTGCTTCGGGGTGACATACCGGCTGATCGCACTCATCGTCGAGCCCCAGGCGATGCCCATCGTCATGTTCGAATCGAAGTACTGCCCGAGAATTCGTGCAACGGAGAGGCCGACCCGCTCGAGCCGGTCGACGTCGCTGGCGCCGTCGGGAACCGGAACGACGTGCGCGCTGACCTGGAACCGGTTCTGGATCTCCTTCTCCAGGAGGCTCGGTGCATCGAGAGGTGAGCGAATCTGGATGTCGACCAGACCGCTTGCCCTGGCATGGCTGAGCAGTCGGGAGATCGACGAACGCGAGGTGTGCAGTTCCTGGGCGATCGCATCCATCGTCAGGTCCTGCATGTAATAGAGGTGCGCCGCGGTGAGGGCATCCCTCGTGCGCTCGGAATGGATCGGGTCATCGACGAGGGTCATCGCACTCCTTGCACGTTTGTTCATTTGGAATGGTATTTCGTGAATCCGTGTTGATATGTATTGAGTCATACGCGCGGGCTGATCGCAAGCCCGACGTCTGAATGTTCCGATTGGCAGTTTTTGATTGGCAGAGAGAAGTGTGAGTGCTCGTGACGTCCAACATGATCAAGTCAATGGCCATGACGACGGATGCCCTGCAGGAGCGTCCGAACGCGCAGGTGCTCATCATCGGCGCGGGAATCAATGGCATCGCCACGTTCCGCGACCTGGCCCTGCAGGGAGTCGACGTCGCCATCGTCGATCGCGGAGACTATGTCTCCGGCGCATCCGCTGCCTCGTCGCACATGATTCACGGCGGCATCCGTTACCTGGAGAACGGCGAGTTTCGCCTGGTCAAGGAGTCGGTGGCCGAGCGCAACGGGTTGCTGAAGATCGCGCCGCACTACGTCAAGCCGCTGAAGACAACCGTGCCGATCTTCTCGACCTTCTCCGGGGTGCTGAGCGCTCCGCTGCGCTTCCTCACCCACAAGCAGGGCAAGCCGCAGGAACGTGGGGCCCTGTTGATCAAACTCGGCCTGAGTCTCTACGACTCGTTCTCGCGCGACGGCGGAAGCGTGCCGCGGCACGAGTTCCGCGGGGCGAAGAAGTCGCTTGAGCAGTTGCCACGACTGAACCCTGACCTGAAGTACACGGCCACCTACTATGACGCGTCGATGCACGATCCCGAGCGGCTGGCGCTCGACGTTCTGCGTGACGGCCTCGATGCCGGCGAGCACGCCCGCAGTGCGAACTACGTCGAGGCGATCGGTATGGACGCCGACGGCGTGCGCTTGCGCGACACGGTGACCGGCGAGGAGTTCAGCTTCACCGCCGACGTCGTCGTCAACACCTCCGGCCCGTGGACCGATCTCACCAACGCGTCGCTCGGCGAGCCGAGCACGTTCATGGGCGGCACCAAGGGGTCGCACATCGTGCTCGACAGCCCAGAGCTGCTCGCCGCAACCGGCGGGCGTGAGATCTTCTTCGAGCACAGCGACGGACGCATCGTGCTGATCTACCCGCTCAAGGGCCGGGTGCTGGTGGGAACCACCGACCTCGAGCACGACATGACGCAGCCGATCCGCAGCACGGAGGAGGAAGTCGATTACTTCTTCGAACTGATCGCGCACGTTTTCCCAGAAGTTGTGGTAGATCGTTCCGCCATCGTCTACCGCTTCGCCGGAGTGCGGCCGCTGCCGAGGCACGACGACGAGGCTCCCGGCTTCGTATCGCGCGACTACCGCATCGAGGCGCGCCCGCTCGGAGCGCGGCCGGGCACGCTGCTCAGCCTCGTCGGCGGCAAGTGGACGACGTTCCGCGCACTCGGCGAGCACCTGAGCGGCGAGATCCTGACTCTGCTCGGGATGCCGCGGGTCGTCTCGACCGCCGGCCTTGCCATCGGTGGGGGGCGTGATTTTCCGGTGACGGATGCCGCGCACCGCGTCTGGCTTGCATCACACGGTGACGAGGTGGGCACGCAGCGTGCCGCACAGCTGCTCGCCCGGTATGGCACGCGTGCAACAGACGTGATCGAGTTCCTGGTGGAGGAGCCGGATGCCCCGCTCGCGAACAATCACGACTACACCCGGCGTGAGATCGAGTATCTCGCCGACACGGAAGCCGTTGTGCACCTGGTCGACGTGCTGCTGCGCCGCACGAGCATGGCATTCGTGGGTGGGCTGAGCGGTGCGCTTCTCGACGAGCTGGCCGATGTGGTGGCGCCGGTGCTCGGTTGGAGCGCCTCGCGCCGTGCTGCCGAGGTTGATGCCGCTATCGCAGAGCTCCGTGACGCCCACGGTGTCACCCTCGCCGCGGCATCCGTTCTGCCCGTGCCCTGACCGCTGCCGCCTCGCCACGTGCGACGTGAAGATTGCACGAACGTGCACCTGAAACTCCCCACTTCGACACCCTGACATCGGTACGGTTTCACAGGATCCGCTATTCATGGATCCGCGCTCGTCCCGACAAGAAAGGTCAATGTGGACAATCTCGGTGTTGTTTTCCTCTCGGAGGTCGTCGGCACGGCGATGCTCGTGCTCCTCGGCTGTGGTGTTGTCGCCAACGTCGCTCTCGCCAAGACCAAAGGTCTCGGCGGCGGGTTCCTGATGGTGAACATCGGCTGGGGCCTCGCGGTCTACGCCGGTGTGATCGTCTCGTATAGCTCGGGCGCCCACCTGAACCCCGCGGTGACCCTTGGGCTGGTCAGCTCGGGTGCCACGGAGTTCGGATCAGGTGTCGCAGTGAGCCTGCTCTCCGTGCTCGCGTATATCGCCGCGCAGATGATCGGTGCCATCCTCGGTGCGGTCGCGGTGTGGTTGGCATACAAGCAGCACTTCGATGCTGAGCCGGAGCCGGCGAACAAGCTGGGTGTGTTCTCGACCGGTCCGGCGATCCGCTCATACGGATGGAACCTGGTCACGGAGATCATCGGCACGTTCGTGCTGGTGTTCGTGGTGATCGCGTTCGGCGGCGGGCGTCAGGGTGATGGTGGCCTGGCCGCGCTTGGTGCGTTGCCGGTTGCCCTGTTGGTGATCGTGATCGGTACGTCGCTGGGTGGCCCGACCGGGTACGCGATCAACCCGGCTCGTGACCTCGGTCCGCGTATTGCGCACTTCATCCTGCCGATCAAGGGCAAGGGGTCATCGGACTGGTCGTATTCCTGGGTGCCGGTTGCCGGTCCCATCATCGGTGGTGTGATCGCCGGTTGGGCCTCGCTGGTGCTGCTGCCGATCCTCGGCTAGCCGCGCTGTGGCATCCGTTCTCAATTTCCCGTTTTTATAGAACAACTTCCCACACCACAAAGGAGTCAGTAATGGGCAACTACATTCTCGCGATTGATCAAGGAACGACCAGTAGCAGAGCGATCATCTTCGACAAGTCGGGGTCGATCATCTCGACCGGGCAGCTGGAGCACGAGCAGATCTTCCCGAAGGCCGGGTGGGTCGAGCATGACCCGAAGGAGATCTGGGACAACACGCGCGAGGTCATCGGGCAGGCGCTGTCGAAAGCGAACCTGACCCGTCACGACATTGAGGCGGTCGGCATCACCAACCAGCGGGAGACCGCTGTGGTGTGGGACAAGACCACCGGCAAGGCCGTGTACAACGCGATCGTGTGGCAGGACACCCGTACCCAGTCGATCGTTGATCGCCTGGCCGCCGATGGTGGAATCGAGCGGTTCAAACCGCAGGTCGGTCTGCCGTTGGCGACGTATTTCTCGGGGACGAAGATCGTCTGGATCCTGGAGAATGTCGAAGGTGCCAGGGAGAAGGCAGAGGCCGGGGACCTGCTGTTCGGCACCACGGATTCCTGGGTGCTCTGGAACCTGACCGGCGGAACGGACGGTGGGGTGCACGTCACCGATGTGACCAACGCCTCCCGCACCCTGTTCATGGACCTGGAGACGCTGCAGTGGGATGACGACATCCTCGCCGCGTTCGACGTGCCCCGCTCGATGCTGCCGGAGATCAAGTCTTCCTCAGAGGTCTACGGCACCGCCCACACCTCCAGCTTGCTGCGCGAGGTGCCGATCGCCGGCATTCTCGGTGACCAGCAGGCGGCCACCTTCGGCCAGGCGGCTTTCGACACCGGGGAGGCGAAGAACACCTACGGCACCGGCAACTTCCTGATCTTCAACACCGGTGAAGAGATCATCCACAGCAAGAACGGACTGCTGACGACCGTCGGCTACAAGCTGGGCGACGCTCCGGTTCACTACGCGCTTGAGGGGTCGATCGCGGTCACCGGTTCGCTGGTGCAGTGGCTGCGTGACAACCTCGGCCTCATCGGTTCCGCCGACGAGATCGAGGCGCTGGCCAAGACGGTCGACGACAACGGTGGCGCATACTTCGTGCCAGCGTTCTCCGGGCTATTCGCGCCGTACTGGCGGTCGGATGCCCGTGGCGCGCTGGTCGGACTGACCAGGTACGTGAACAAGGGTCACATCGCCCGTGCCGCGCTGGAGGCGATCGCCTTCCAGACCCGCGAGGTTATTGACGCTGTCAACGCCGATTCCGGCGTTCCGCTCACCGAGCTGAAAGTCGATGGCGGTGCGACGGCGAACAACCTGCTGCTGCAGTTCCAGGCCGACATCCTCGACGTACCGGTTGTTCGTCCCGTGGTTGCTGAGACGACGGCGCTGGGTGCCGCCTATGCCGCCGGCCTCGCGGTCGGCTTCTGGGATGGCCTCGACGACCTGCGCGCGAACTGGCAGGAAGACCAGCGCTGGGAGCCGTCGATGGACGCGTCCGAGCGCGACCGCCAGCTGCGCAACTGGAAGAAGGCCGTGACCAAGACCTTCGACTGGGTCGACGAAGACGTGAACTGACGTCGGGAACTGACGTCGGCAACTGACGCGAAGCGTCTGTTTCACCACCGAAGCCCGGTGGCCGCAATCGCGGTCGCCGGGCTTCGCCCGTTCCGCGGGGCCAACTCAGGAGATTCCGGTACGGGCGGTGAGCAACCTGCGGAGCAGTACGGGAAGGTGCCGGCCGATGGAGATATCTCCTGAGTTACCAACAGTGCGGCTGCAATTCACGTTGTCCACAGATGTGCGCTGTTCGCTGAATTCACTGGTTTCTTTTCGGCAGGCTATCGGCCATGAGTTGGAACAGCTTCTTTAACGAGAACAACTTTCGAATCGCTGAGACTGAGAGGCTGATCGCGTACGGCGCGACCTGGCGGTCGATGAAGGCGGCGGTGGAACTCGGGCAACTGGTGCGTGCGCGCCGAGGTCACTACGCACTGCCAGGCACGGACCCGCACACACTCGAGGCTGTGAGGCTGGGCGGGAGGCTTGGCTGTATTTCGGCCGCAGCAGACTATGGCGTATTTGCGCTGGACAACACCTTCGTCCACATTCAGGTGCAGCCGACAGCATCCCGACTGCGGGCGCCGCACGATCGTTTTCAACGCCTGACTGACCACAATAGGCACGGTGCTGAGCTGCATTGGGATGAGCTGCTTCACCCGGAAGACGGCAACGAGTATCGCGTCGGACTCACGGATGCGCTCGTCCAGACCTTCCGGTGCCAGCAGCCTCGATTTGCACTTGCTTCCTTGGACAATGCTATGCATCAGAACTTGATTCGCCCTGACGAAGTGAACGAGATATTTGCAGCGTTGCCCCGCGAACTGCAATATCTGCGGGCGCGGGTCGATGCCAGGAGTGATTCAGGGCAAGAAACAGTGCTCAGTTTCATCGTTCACGAGGCTGGATACAAGTTCGAGATTCAAGTGAGGATCGATGGCGTTGGCCGTGTCGATATGGTCATCGAAGGCTGCCTGGTCGTGGAGGCCGACAGCCGCGAGTTTCACCAAGATTGGGCCGCGCAGAAGCGAGACAGAACCCGTGACCGCGACTTGGCAAGGGCCCAATATGTGAGCTATCGGGCCATCCATGAGGACATCCTTTACCACCCCGAAATCGTGCTTGAAGCCATCGCTGGTCTCCTCGCCGTCAACCGAAACTACAATCCGGCCAACAAATGAGGTCGCCGACCGGAGGGAGGGAGGGAGGGAGGGAGGGAGGGAGGGAGACAGGTCCGGAGATGTCGTTGAGTATGCCTCGGCCGAGAACAGGCGTGGCGTATTCAGGAGATCACGTGAACAAGTACGCGGCCACCGCACTGGTATGCGGGTTAATTCGGTCGATTCGCGGAATCTCCTGAGTTAGCCACGACGGTTCAACAAGGGACTCATAGGGCAGTCGGTGACGGGGCGAGAGCGGCAGGCAGCTCGGCCAGACCGGTGATGCGGATGACGCCCAGGCGATCGGCCTCGGCCGCGTCTGCCCCGGCGACGGATGCCGCGCGCCGATCAATCCAGACGCCGGTCAGTCCTGCTGCCGCAGCCCCGATCGCGTCGGTGCTCAACCGGTCGCCGACGTAGACGGCGGCTGACGGTGCCGCGCCAAACAGCTCGCAGGCGTGCTCGAAGATCCGTGGGTCGGGCTTGGTGATCCCTAGCTCGCCGGATGCGACGACGTGCTCCACCCGCTCGGTCAGCCCGGTGAACCGCAGCTTTCGCAACTGGTAGGCGAGCGCCGCATTGGTGATCAGGCCGATCCGCACGCCGGGGAAGGTGCGCGCGAGCGCATCGAGGCATGGCAGCGCATCGTCGTGCAGCTTCCAACTGCTCTCATAATGAATGAAGTACGCATCGAACCAGGCACCCGCCTCGGCGTCAGCCAGCTCGAGACCGTGCGCAGCAGCGAAATCCCGAGCCCGCGCACGGCGCTGGCCCTGAAAGTCCAGCGTGCCGGCGAGGTAGGAATGATAGTGCTGTTCCTCGAGCGAATGCCAGAGGGCGATCACCTCGGCCGGATCGGCACCGGTGAACGGCCCGCCGACAGCACCGAGATGTCGCAGGATGCCGTCGTCGACGGCATCGCGGTGCGCAAACAGGGTGTCATCGAGGTCGAACAGCACCACGGCAGGCGCAGCCGAGTGGGTCACGGTGCAACGACCTCATCGGGCCAGTCGTCTTTCGGGCTGCGGTCGTCGACCGTGCGCAGGCGGCCCTGCCACGAAATCGGGTGCGAGCCGTCGCGGTAGGGAGACATCGACGGGGCCTGGCCCTGGAATATGAAACCGGCCTTCCTGGCCACCCGCGCCGACGCGATATTCCCAACCAGGCATTCCCAGTGGATCGCGTCGACCACATCCGTGGAGAATGCCCAATCGGCGACCAGGCGCAGCGCCTCAGGCACATAGCCATTTCCGCGGTGCGGCGCACCGAGCCAGAAACCGATCGATCCGCTCCCGGGCTGGAGACTGATGATTCCCAGCAGATCCGGCTTGTCGACTGCCCGGAGCGCCCAGGTGTATTCGTCTTTCGACTTCCAGGCGCTCGGTATATACCGCGAAATGAATGTCTCTGCGTCTGTGGCGTTGTACGGCCACGGCACGGTGAGAAAGCGTTCGAACAGCGGGTCTTGGCAGTACTCGAACATCAGCTTGGAATCGGCCGCAACCGGCTGGTCAAGCCGAAGCAGGGGAGAGGACAGTTCGACGGGCTTCATGGCCAGCGCCCGGCTCACTGTGAGGTCCGGGGAAGTAAGCCGACACCGGCGTAGGCGCGCGCCAGCGTCACATCGGCAACGGATGCCGCGCGCTCGGCATTGTGCGCGAGCAACCGCTCGAGTTCGGCAGGATCGCCCAGCAATTCCTGCACCCGCTCGCGAATCGGCCCGAACGTTCCGGCGACCACCTCGACGAGACCCTTCTTCAGGTCACCGTATCCGCGTCCGGCATATTCGTCTTCCAGCGACTGCACGGACCGCTCCGCCATCACCGAATAAATGGTGAGGAGGTTGGAGACACCCGGCTTGTTCTCGCGGTCGAAGACCACGCCGCCATCGGCATCCGTCACCGCCCGCATGATCTTCTTGGCCGTCACAGACGGTTCGTCGAGCACCCAGATCACCCCGGCGTGCGATTCGGCCGATTTCGACATCTTCGCGGCCGGGTTCTGCAGGTCGTAGATCTTCGCGGTGTCGCGCACGATCGACACCTCTGGCACCGTGAACGTCGGCCCGAAGCGCGAGTTGAACCGCTCGGCGAGGTCGCGCGTGAGTTCGACGTGCTGGCGCTGGTCTTCCCCGACCGGCACGATCTGCGTGTCATAGAGCAGGATGTCAGCCGCCATCAACGTGGGGTACGCGAACAGGCCGACCGTGGTCGCATCCGTTCCCTGGCGTGCTGATTTGTCTTTGAATTGGGTCATCCGGCTGGCCTCGCCGAAACCGGTGATGGTGTTCAGCACCCAGGCGAGCTGGGCGTGCGCGGGCACGTGCGACTGCACGTAGAGCGTTGAGGCAGACGGGTCGATGCCGGCGGCGATGTACTGCGCTGCCGTGCGGCGGGTGTTCTCGCGCAGCAGCGCCGGGTCTTGCGCGACGGTGATCGCGTGGAGGTCGACGATGGAGAAGTAGGCGTCGTGCGTCTGCTGGAGTGCCTTCCAGTTCAGCAGTGCTCCGATGTAGTTGCCGATCTGCAGCGATTCGGCGGACGGTTGCATGCCTGAGTAGAGGCGAGGTTTCGAGCTCATGGTGAAAGTCTTTCGAGAAGAAGTTAACGAGTAGTGGGAGTTAGATGGCGTAGTCGACGACAACGGGCGTGTGGTCAGACCAGCGTTGGTCGTAAGCCGCTGCACGGTCGACGGCGTAGTTTGTGACGGATGCCGCCAGTGCGGGACTCGCGAGCTGGTAGTCGATTCGCCAGCCGGTGTCGTTGTCGAATGCCTGGCCTCGCCACGACCACCAGGTGTATGGGCCGTCGACCTCGCCTGCCCACTTGCGGCCGACGTCGACCCAGCCGAGGCCGGCACCGGCGTTGTACGCCTCGTCGTCTTCGGCGCCGAGGATGCGGTCGAAGTACGCACGCTCCTCCGGCAGGAACCCGGCGCGTTTCACGTTGCCGCGCCAGTTCTTGATGTCGAACTTTCGGTGGCCGACGTTGAGGTCGCCGAGCACGACTGCCAGTTCGCTGTGCTCGACGAGCTGCGGGAGCCGCTCCATCATGGCGTCGAGGAATTTGTACTTCTCGACCTGCTTGGGGGAGTCGGCCTCGCCGGAGTGCACGTAGGTGCTCACGACAGAGACGATCTTGCCGTCGACCTCGAAGTCGGCCTCGAGCCAACGGCCCGCGCTGTCGAATTCTTCTGCACCGAATTCCACCCGGTGGATGGACGCCTTGGCACGGCTCGCGATGGCCACACCGGCGCGGCCCTTTGCCGAAGCCGGGTCGTGCACGATGTCCCATTCAGCGCCGAGCAGACCCTCGAGGTCTTCGATCGACGCCCGCACCTCCTGAATGGCGAGGATGTCGACGTCGCGTGTCGCCAGCCAGTCGCCCATCCCCTTGCGGAACGCTGCGCGTACCCCGTTGGTGTTGATGGTGGCAATACGAAGCGGCTTGGACGAAGTCGAGGGCATACTCCAATTCTAGGTCGGGCCTCAGACACCCGCCCGCGTGCCGGCACGTCCGGCATCCGTCGCCCCGTCGCCATTGCCAGGCAGGGCGGCCGGAACATCGCTCTGATCTGCGAGGGAATCACGTCGGCCGAGCTCGTCGAGGCGATGCTTCGCGGCACGCACCCGGCGGCCGGCTGCGAGTCGGCCATACCAGGGCGCATCCGTTCTCGCCGCTTCGGCATCTCTCAACTCGACCTCGGCAGCCAGGCGAACGGCCGCGGCCTCGCGTGCCTCCTGCTCGGCTTCGACTTGTTCGGTGCTCAGCGAGCGGGGCGAGATGCCCGCGTCGTTCATGCCGACGGCGATCCAGGATGCCGCGAGCAGGGTGACCGTGCTCATCAGGTTGAACCAGATGAGCAGGCCGATGATCACGGCGAAGGTGGCGAGCAGCGGATTGTTGCCCGCGCCGCCGAGCAGCAGGGAGCCCAGTATTTTCAGTATCCCGAGTGCCACAGCGCCGAGCAGGGCGCCGACGATGAGTCTGCGACGGGGGATGCGCACCCGGGAGAGCACCCGGAACAGGGTGGCGAGTGTGACGGTATCGATTAGGAGCACGATGAGGAGGCCGACGATCCTGGCCGTGATGGTGAACCCGACGGATTCGTCGTCTTGCCCGAACAGGTTGAAGAGGGCGCCGAGCGCCTCGGTGCTGGCGAGTGAGACGAGGGCTGAAACCACGAGCGCCAGGCCGAACAGCACGCCGAGGCCGAGTTCGCGCAGTTTCGCCAGCACGAAGAAGGTCGAATCCTGCGGCATTCGAAAGATGGTGCGTACGGCCTGTGCGGTCGTTGACAGCCAGCCGAGGGCGGTGGCGAGCAGTCCGATGAGGGCGATCGCACCGGTCCAGCCGAAGACGCCGGCGCTCAGGAGGTCGTCCGGGTCGATCACGCCTTCGTCTCCGATCAGACCGGGAATTGATTGATTGAGGATGTCGAACAGCGACGCGGTCAACGCGGGGTTCGAGGTGAGCCACAGGCCGGCGATCGAGAAGCCGACCCAGATGGCGGCGAAGACCGCGAAGATCGCCTGGTATGACATGCCGCCGGCCAGGATCGCGCCATTGCTGACGCCGAAATGCTGGAAGACACGCACCGGTCGAAGACCCATCACCCAGGCGATGGCGCGTTTCGCAAAGCCGATCGGCCCGTCGGTCTGGTTGTCTTTCGGCTTTCTTTCGTCAACGGATGCCACGGGGCCAGCCTATGCGCGTTGGGCAAACTATCGCAGGTGCGCCGGCGAATCAGCGGGCTGCGCGATCATATGCCCCAAAGGGAATGTTCACGAACGGCTGGGAATCCGACTACTTCCCGACTGGACTAGTGCCCCCGAAACGCAGACACGCAGTTGGCGAATGACGAAGCGATTGCCGCTGCTGGTGACGAGGCGACCGTGCACACGTACACGATCGCGGTTGTGGCCAACGTCGACAACGTGACGAAGACGGATGTCATCGCCTGCGAGTCCACGACATCGGGTCATGGCTTCTTCAACGGAGCGCTGCTCGAGAACGGAACCGTCGAGACACCGGCCTCCGCTTGTGAAGACATCCCGGTGAAGGTGCAGGTCGACAAGGTCTGGATCGTCAACGGTGTTGAATTCGACGAGGGTGACCAGCCGGACCCGCTGACCGCAGACCTGACTCTGGACCCGGTTCCCGACGGAACTATGCCGGCCTGGGGTGAGATCGAAGATGGCTACGAGCTCGGCAGTTCGGTGAACATCGACGAGAACTATGCGGCCCCTGACGCCTGCACGGTGACCAACGAGGGAACCGGCGACTTCGAGCTGGACAAGGCGCTGAACCACTTCACGGTGACCAACATCGTCGAGTGTGAAGCTGATCCGACCATCGACAAGACGCTCACGTCGAACGTGCAGAATGCCGACGGCACCTGGACGCTGGAGTACGACGTGACGGTGACCAACCCGAGCAACGTGGTTCCGATCGAGTACGACCTCGAAGACGAGCTGCAGTTCGGCGACGGCATCCAGGTCAACTCGGCCGATGCGACCGGTCCGAGCGACCAGGCAGCTGAGTGGAACGGAGACTCGAACACGGTTCTGGCCACCGACCAGTCCGTTGACTACGACGACTCAGACGTCTACACCGTGACGGTGAACGCGACGGTCACCGCGCAGGCCTGGACGGATGACACCGTGGAGTGCCTGCCAGATGAGACGCCGGGCGGATTCCGCAACACGGCCACGGTGCGCACCGGCGGGGTGGAAGCACCGACCGCGGCGCGCTCGACGCCTGACTCGTCCGACACGACCGCATTCGAGGCCTCGGCCACGGCCTGTGGCGAGCCGGGACACGCGACGGTCGCCAAGACCAGTCTCGGCGCCCCGAACAAGAACGCCGACGGCACGTGGAAGGTGCGGTACGCGATCACGGTGACCAACGGATCGGAGCACGCCCTGTACTACGACCTGGTCGACGCCCCGCACTTCGCGGCCGGAACCAGCATCGTCGGTGCATCGGCGAAGGTGAACGGCACGACGATCTCCGGCTGGAACGCGAGCAAGCCGCTCGCCGACGACCGGGTGATCGGCGCGGCCGACGGTGAGGTAGCGACGCAAGACGTCTACACGGTCGAGTTCACGGTGAACATCTCCGGAGTCGCCACGGCGGCCAACGCGAAGTGTGATGGGTCTGGCACCGGCTTCTTCAACACCGCTGAGATGACCAACGGCACGCTGAGCTACACCTCAAGCGCCTGCGAGCCGTTCACGATTCCCGCCAAGCCCGCGAAAATCGCGAGCACCGGATTTGACGGAGGATGGCTCCTCCCGATCGGTGGCGGGGC
This sequence comes from Glaciibacter superstes DSM 21135, assembly GCF_000421145.1. Classification (GTDB taxonomy): domain Bacteria; phylum Actinomycetota; class Actinomycetes; order Actinomycetales; family Microbacteriaceae; genus Cryobacterium; species Cryobacterium superstes. Next base: position 219,478 of record NZ_ATWH01000005.1, read on the forward strand.
AATCCTCCTCGGAACTGTCGGGCTCTATCTGCTCCGTCGTCGTCGCCCCCTCGCCGACGACCAGCAGATGTAGTACCGACTCCGCCGTTGAGGACGACGGATGCCCCGGGTACCCGACCCGGGGCATCCGTCGGTTAATCTGGCCGAGATCACCAAAAAGCACCTTCGTTGTGGCAACGAAGGTGCTTTTTAGACAATTCAACGGGCAGTGAGGGTCAACGGGCGGTTACGGCTTTCCGCGCATGATCGCCTGCTTGACCTCGGCGATCGCCTGCGTCACCTGGATGCCGCGCGGGCACGCCTCGGTGCAGTTGAAGGTCGTGCGGCAGCGCCACACGCCTTCCTTGTCGTTCAGGATGTCGAGGCGCACGGCGGCGTTCTCGTCGCGGGAGTCGAAGATGAAGCGGTGCGCGTTCACGATCGCAGCCGGGCCGAAATACTGCCCGTCTGTCCAGAACACCGGGCAGCTCGACGTGCACGCCGCGCAGAGGATGCACTTCGTGGTGTCGTCGAACCGCGCGCGCTGCGCGACCGTCTGGATGCGCTCCTTACCGTCCGCAGGCTTCGAACTAGCCATCAGGAAGGGCTGCACCTCCTTGAACGACTCGAAGAACGGCTCCATGTCGACGATGAGGTCCTTCTCCAGCGGAAGGCCCTTGATGGCCTCCACATAGACGGGCTTTGTGACGTCGAGGTCCTTGATCAGCGTCTTGCACGCGAGCCGGTTGCGCCCGTTGATGCGCATGGCGTCAGAGCCGCACACCCCGTGCGCACACGAGCGACGGAAACTGAGCGAGCCGTCCTGCTCCCACTTGATCTTGTGCAGGGCGTCGAGGATGCGATCGGTCGGGAACATCTCGACGTCGAAATCCTGCCAGCGCGGCTCGTCGTCGACCTCCGGGTCGAAGCGACGGATGATGAGGGTCACCGTGAAGGACTCGATTGCCTCCGGTGCGGCCGGCTGGTCGATCGTTGCGGTTGACACGTCAGTACTTCCTCTCCATCGGCTGGTAACGGGTAATCGTCACCGGTTTCCAGTCGAGATCGATGTGATCGCCCGCTTCCGCCGAGTGCGGATCTCCGGTCAGGTAGGCCATCGTGTGCTTCATGTAGTTCTCGTCATCGCGCTTCGGGTAATCGTCGCGCTGGTGTCCGCCTCTGCTCTCCTTGCGGTTGCGCGCGGAGAAGACGACGACCTCGGCCAGGTCGAGCAGGAAGCCGAGTTCGATCGCCTCGAGCAGGTCGGTGTTGAACCGACGGCCCTTGTCTTGCACGGCGATGTTCATATACCGCTCACGCAGCTGGTGGATGATGTGGGTGACCTCGGCCAGCGACTCGTCAGTGCGGAACACCTGCGCCTTGGCGTCCATGGTGTCTTGCAGTTCTTTGCGGATGGCGGCGATGCGCTCGGTTCCGGTCGAATCGCGAAGCCTGGCGACCAGTTCCCTGACCTCTTTCGCCGGGTCATCCGGCAGCGGGATGAACTCAGCGGTCTTGGCGTACTCGACGGCGTTGTTGCCTGCGCGCTTGCCGAACACGTTGATGTCGAGCAGGGAGTTCGTGCCGAGACGGTTGGAGCCGTGCACGGAGACGCAGGCGCACTCGCCGGCGGCGTAGAGACCAGGCACGACTGTGGTGTTGTCGCGCAGCACTTCGGCGTTCACGTTGGTGGGGATGCCGCCCATCGCGTAGTGCGCCGTCGGCATCACCGGAACCGGCTCGGTGACCGGGTCCACCCCGAGGTAGGTGCGGGCGAACTCGGTGATGTCGGGGAGCTTGGTCTCGAGAACCTCAGCGCCCAGGTGCGTGCAGTCGAGGTACACATAGTCCTTGTTCGGGCCGGCGCCGCGGCCCTCTGCGACCTCTTGCACCATGCTCCTGGCGACGATGTCGCGGGGGGCCAGGTCTTTGATGGTGGGCGCGTACTTCTCCATGAACCGCTCGCCGCTGGCGTTGCGGAGGATTGCTCCCTCACCGCGAGCACCTTCGGTGAGCAGGATGCCGAGGCCGGCCAGGCCGGTCGGGTGGAACTGGAAGAACTCCATGTCTTCGAGCGGCAGACCCTTGCGCCAGATGATTCCGACGCCGTCACCGGTGAGGGTGTGCGCGTTGGACGTGGTCTTGTAGATCTTGCCGAACCCGCCGGTGGCGAAGATGATGGCCTTGGCCTGGAAGACGTGCAGCTCGCCGCTGGCGAGGTCGTAGGCGACGACGCCCGACGGCTGCTTGATCTTTTTGCCGTCTGGGCCATCCACCTCGGTCATCACCAGGTCGAGCACGTAGTACTCGTTGAAGAAGTTGATGCCGCGCTTGACGCAGTTCTGGTACAGCGTCTGCAGGATCATGTGGCCGGTGCGGTCCGCCGCGTAGCACGCACGGCGCACGGCGCTCTTGCCGTGGTCGCGGGTGTGCCCGCCGAATCGGCGCTGATCGATCTTGCCCTCGGGCGTGCGGTTGAACGGCAGGCCCATGTTCTCGAGGTCGATGACCGCGTCGATGGCCTCCTTGGCGAGGATCTCCGCGGCATCCTGGTCGACCAGGTAGTCGCCGCCTTTGACCGTGTCGAAGGTGTGCCACTCCCAGTTGTCTTCCTCGACGTTGGCGAGGGCAGCAGCCATCCCGCCCTGCGCCGCACCGGTGTGCGACCGCGTCGGGTAGAGCTTGGAGATCACGGCGGTCGAGGCCTGCGGGCCGGCTTCGATGGCGGCACGCATGCCGGCACCACCGGCTCCAACGATCACGACGTCGTACTGGTGGTAGTGCACGCCGTCCACCACAGTGGACGTGGGGGCGGGCGCGGGCGTGTTCACAGGGGCATCCGTAGTCATGGAAGTGTTGCAGCTCCTAGCTGGCCTGGCAGAACAGTGGCAGAAGGTCGGTGGGCGCACCGGCCGGGCAGGGGTCGAAGGTGAAGACCACCAGGGTGCCGAGAACGATCAGCACGACGACGGCGCCGAGGATGGCGAGCTTCAGGATGCCGCGGGTCAGCCGCGCGGTCGCATAGTCGTTGACGAGGGTGCGCATTCCGTTGCCGCCGTGGATCAGCGCGAGCCAGAGCATCACGATGTCCCAGACACGCCAGAACGGGTCGGCAAGCTTGCCGGCGACGAAGCCGAAGTTCAGGGCGCTGACGCCCTCGCCGACCATGAGGTTCACGAACAGGTGTCCGAAGATGAGCACGATCAGCACGACGCCGGAGACGCGCATATAGATCCAGCCCCACTTCTCCCAGTTCACACCGCGCCCCCGGGGCGCGCGGGAGTACGGGCTGCGGGGAGCTTCGATGGTTGTTGTCATGTCTGTTCCCCTTTCCTAGTGGCTGAAGACGTTGATCAGGTGGCGGGGAACGAAGGCCAGCATGGTGAGCACCCAGAGTCCGACTACGACGTAGAACATGATCTTCGAGTACTTGGCGTTCCAGAAGTCGATCAGGATGATGCGGATGCCGTTGAACGCGTGGAACACGATCGCGCCCACCAGGGCGACCTCACCGAGTCCCATGATGGGCGTCTGGTACGTGCCGATCACCGTGTTGTACGCTTCCGGACTCACCCGCACCAGGGCGGTGTCGAGAATGTGGACCAGCAGGAAGAAGAAGATCGCGACACCGGTGATGCGGTGCAGGACCCACGACCACATGCCCTCGCGGCCCCGATAAAGGGTGCCTGCCGGGCGACGTGAGGTCGTCTTCTGCTGCTGAGATGTAACTGTTCCTGCCGCTGGCATGAACAACCCTCCCTGGCTGAGTGGTGGGCCCGACGGGTGATGGGGGGCCGTTCGGCGCTCGAAGGTCGCCGTCCTCCATTCTATGCGTCGCCCAGATTCTTTTTCCGGTTAGGCATGCCTAACCGCACGTTGTCGTTCAGCGGCGTCAGAGCTGCGTTGGTCAGCGCTGCATCGTGAGGGGAACGGATGACGCTGCCAGAATCGCCGCGCGTGCGTCGACGACCTGCTCGTAATACTCGAGAAGTGTGGCGCACACCCGTGGCCAGGATCGGCCGAGAACCGCGCGGCGGCCCGCCTCGCCGAAACGGCGCCGGAGCGCTCCGTCTTCGATGAGAACGGATGCCCACTGCCGCAGATCCCGGTCGTCGTCAGGCGTGAAGAGAAAGCCGTTGGTGCCGTGGTCGACGAGGTCGATCGGCCCGCCTGCCCGTGGTGCGACCACGGGAACGCCCGCGGCGTGGGCCTCCTGGATGGTCTGGCCGAACGTCTCCTCCGTGCCCGCGTGCAGGAAGAGGTCGAAGCTCGCGTATGCCGCAGAGAGCTCATCGCCGCTCAGCCGACCGAGCCAGCTCACCGGCATCCCCTCGAGTTCCCTCTTGACGAGCGGAACCGACGGGCCGTCGCCGACCAGCGCGAGACGGATGCCAGGGATGCCACGGAGCGCGCGGAAGCGTTCGACCTGCTTCTCCGGGGCGATGCGGCCGACGTAGCCGACCACGATCTCGCCGTCGGGGGAGAGTCGCTCGCGGAGGGCCGCCACGGCAGGGTCGCTCTTGCGGTTCGGGTGGTACCCGTCGAGGTCGACGCCGCGACCCCAGTGCGCCAGTCGCCTCATGCCCGCGCGGGTTACGTCCGCCATTGAGGCGGCGGAGGGAACCAGGGTGAGGTCTGCGCCGTCGTGCACCCACTTGACGTAACGCCAGGCCAGTTTCGTCGCGGGGCCGAGGCGATTGCGCCTGGCGTACCCTGCGACATCCGTTTGGAAGATTGCGACGGAAGGGACGCCGAGCCGATTCGCGGCGGCGATGCCCTGGGCACCGAGCAGGAAGGGGGATGCGGCGTGCAGCACGTCCGGGTTGAAGTCGGCGAGCAGACGCTGAACGTGCGGGCTCGGCATCCCGACCGGAAACTGACGGTAGGCGACGGCGGGAACGGTATGCACGGGAAAGCCAGCGTATTCAGACGGGGCGCCGGCCGGTGCGATGACCATCGCGTCGTGTCCGGTGTCCCGCAGGTGGTCGAGCACCTTGCAGACGCTTGTTGTGACTCCGCTGACGGTAGGAAGGAAACTTTCACTGACGATCGCGACCCTCATAGCCAGAGGCTAGAGGGCCGGGATGTCTGCCGGATTAACCACCGGTGAACGTTCTGCCCCTCCGGTGGTCGAGCTGCACTCTCCGGTGCTCGAGCTTGTCGAGACCCGTGGTTTCGGCAGGCGCAATCAGCGGAGGCGCAGGGGCCCCAAGGTAGTCTGACCAGATGCCTACTTCGAACGCCCTCGACCGCTTTTACAGCGTGATTCCGGCCGGCGGGATCGGATCCCGGTTGTGGCCGCTCTCGCGCGCGGACGCCCCGAAATTCCTGCACGATTTGACCGGCTCGGGCCAGACGCTGCTGCGCGACACCTGGGACCGCCTCTCACCCATCTCGGGAGACCAGCGGATCATGGTGGTCACCGGGCGGGCGCACCGGGCCGCCGTCGAAGCTCAGATCCCAGAACTCGCAGACCCCAACGTCGTGCTCGAAAGCGAGCCGCGCGACTCCACCGCGGCCATCGGCCTTGCCGCCGCGATCCTCGAGAAGCGGGAGCCCGGCGTCATCATCGGGTCATTCGCCGCCGACCACGTCATCAAGGGCCCGACGCTGTTCCGCGCCGTCGTGCGTGAGGCCATCGCCGCAGCGGATGCCGGCTACATCGCCACCATTGGCATCCAGCCCACAGAGCCTGCGATCGGCTTCGGGTATATCAAGGGCGCGGCGGCGCTTGACATCCCCGGCGCCCCGAGCGCCCTGACCGTTGACTCGTTCGTCGAGAAACCGAACCTGCAGACGGCAAAGCGCTACCTCGCGCAAGGTCGCTACCTCTGGAACGCGGGCATGTTCATCTCCCGCGCGGACATCCTGCTCGAGGAGATCGGAAAGAACGAGCCTGAGCTGCTCGCCGGCCTGCTCGAACTCGCCGAAGCCTGGGACACTCCGGCGCGCGGAGCCGTGGTTGACAGGGTCTGGCCGACGCTGAAGAAGATCGCCATCGACTATGCCGTCGCAGAGCCGGCCGCCGCGGCCGGCCGGCTCGCCGTGATTCCCGGCCCGTTCGATTGGGACGACGTTGGCGACTTCGCCTCGATCGCCAAGCTGCACTCCGGCGGGCGCAAGCGCGACCTCGCAATCCTCGGTGAGGGTGCGCGCGTTCTGGCCGATTCATCCAGCGGCATCGTGGTCAGCCACACCGGGCGCATGATTGCCCTTGTCGGCGTTGACGACATCATCGTGGTCGACACTCCGGATGCGCTCCTGGTGACCACCAGTGCCAACGCCCAGAAGGTGAAGTCCGTGGTCGACGCACTGAAGTTGTCCGGCTCCAGCGACGTGCTCTGACCGAACTGCTCCCCGCTCCCTCATCCTGCTCCCCGCTCCCTCATCCTGAACCCCGCTCCCGAACCATTCGACGGAGATTGTGACGTTTTTGCTCGTCACCGGGCCGAAACAGGCCCATTCGGCGAGAATCTCCGTCGAATGGTCAGGGGGTTCGGCGAACTCTCCGGGGTCGCCCTCTGGCGAATCTCCTAGACTCGAGCTACACAGCACCGCAGCCGAGGAGTCGCCATGTCACGCCGCCGTTTTGTCTTTCTGATCGCCCTGGTGGGGGCATCCGTTGCCCTGCTGGCAGCCTGCGCCCCTGCACCCACAGACGAAGGTGCCGGCACCGGAGCCGACAACGACTACTGCGCCCGCATGGTCACGAACTCCGGCGGCCTCGAAGACCGCTCGTTCAACCAGTCGAGCTGGGAAGGGCTGCAGCTGGCTGAATCCGAGTTCGACATCAATGTCGACGCCATCGTCTCCACGACAGAATCCGACCTGGAACCCAATGTGACGAGCGCCGTCGGCACCGGCTGCAAGTTCATCCTCACCGTCGGTTACGAGCTGGCTGACGCCACGATCGCCGAGGCGAAGGCGAACCCAGACATCCACTTCTCCATCGTCGACGAACAGGTCGACGGCGAGAACATCAAGCCCATCGTCTTCGACACCGCGCAGGCCTCGTATCTCGCCGGCTATCTCGCCGCCGGGGTCAGCCAGACCGGCAAGGTAGCGACATTCGGCGGCGGAAACCAGCCGCCGGTCACCCTCTTCATGGACGGCTTCGCCGACGGCGTCGCCAAGTACAACGAGGCGCACGGCGCAGCGGTGCAGGTGCTCGGCTGGGACAAGGCCGCCCAGGACGGCACGTTCACCGGCGACTTCGAAGACATCAACAAGGGCAAGGCATACACGCAGGCGTTCATCGACCAGGGCGCAGACGTCATCCTCCCGGTCGCCGGCCAGGTCGGAGAAGGCGCGGCGGCTGCGGCCGTCGAAGCCGGCGCCGTCTCAGTGATCTGGGTCGACAACGACGGCTACGACACCCTGCCGGCTGAATTCAAGCCGGTACTGCTGACAAGCGTGCTGAAGAACACGCAGGATGCCGTGGTGCAGATCGTCGGCGACGACATGAATGGTGAGTTCAGCAACGACCCGTTCATCGGCACGCTGGAGAACGGGGGAGTCGACATCGCCCCGTATCACGACCTCGCGAGCCGGGTGTCTGCCGAACTGGCCGCCGAGATCGACCAGTTGCGAGCGGACATCATCGCCGGCACCATCACCGTCGATTCGCCGTCGAAGCCGGAGTAGTCACGGCCCAGCGGCACAGCCCAGCGGCACAGCCCAGTACACAGCCCAGCGACACAGTGCCTCTGTAGCGCTTTCGGGGCGCGTGAGCACCCTCAATGGTCGCGGAATCATAACCATTCGGCGTCAGTGTCATTTTGCTCATCTGAGCAGGGAAACTTTGGGTAACGTGTAGTCACATCGCCGCGCAACTGCGCGCCGGCTGCTCTTCCTTGGAGGTCACCTTGACTATCTCGATCCGTAAGACCGCCCTCGGCGGTTTTGCCACTCTGGGCGTTCTGGCGCTCCTCGCCGGCTGTGCACAGGCCCCGACCGCAGACGACACGACCGGCGGCGGCGATGCGGCAGCAGACTTCCTGCCCTGCATCGTCTCCGACTTCGGCGGATTCGACGACAAGTCGTTCAACCAATCCAGCTTCGAAGGCATCACCCAGGCTGCAGACGAACTCGGCGTTGAGTTCAAGCAGGCAGAGTCGAAGTCAGAAGACCAGTACGCCAGCAACGTGAGCAGCATGGTCGACCAGGGCTGCAACTTCATCCTCACCGTCGGATTCGCGCTGGCCAACGCCACCCGCGACGCCGCACAGGATTCCACGGACGTCCAGTTCGCACTCATCGACTCCGCGCTCTCGAACGACGACTTCAGCCCGCTGGAGCTCGACAACGTCAAGCCGGTCCTCTACGACACCGCACAGGCGGCGTTCCTCGCCGGCTACCTTGCGGCAGGCACGTCGAAGTCCGGAATCGTCGCCACCTACGGTGGGCAGCAGTTCCCCTCCGTCACCATCTTCATGGACGGCTTCGTCGACGGTGTTGCCCACTACAACGAGACCAAGGGCACTGCGGTGCAGGTTCTCGGGTGGAACAAGGACACCCAGGAAGGCACGATGGCGGGCAGCTTCGACGACATCAACCAGGGTAAGACGCTGACCCAGGGCTTCATCGACCAGGGCGCAGACATCATCCTGCCGGTCGCTGGTCCGCTGTTCCAGGGCACGGCGCAGGCCATCCAGGACTCCGGCAAGGACGTCGCCATCATCGGTGTAGACAGCGACCTGTTCGAGACGGCTCCCGATTTCGGTGCGATGTACCTCACTTCGGTCATGAAGCAGATGACGGATGCCACGGACCAGATCATCGTCGACGCCGCCAACGGCGACTTCTCGGCTGACCCGTACATCGGCACCCTCGAGAACGAGGGCGTTGGCCTGGCACCGCTGCACGACTGGGAGTCCAAGGTCGACCCGGCACTGGTGAAGGAAGTCGATGCGCTGAAGGCCGACATCATCAGCGGTGCAATCACCGTCGAGTCGCCTTCGACCCCGAAGTAATACCGCACCTCTGAACAGTAGGGGAGGTCAGCGAACGCTGGCCTCCCCTCATCCGTTAACTGCCGGTATCACTCTCACCGGCTGCGGAGCAGGTGAACGGATGCTGCGCAGGTGAGCGGTGGCCGGCAACATATGAGCAGGTCCGTCGTGGCGCTCTCCACATTCGCGCGCAGCCGCGCACATCTGCTCGTGCATCAATAGAATCGAGAACTATGAAGCTCGAACTCCGTGGCATCACGAAGCGATTCGGTACCCTGGTCGCCAACGACCACATCAACCTCATCGTCGAGGCTGGCGAAATCCATGCGCTGCTTGGCGAGAACGGCGCAGGCAAGTCCACCCTGATGAACGTGCTCTACGGCCTGTACCAGGCCGACGAGGGCGAGATCCTGCTCGACGACGCCGTTCAACACTTCTCCGGTCCCGGTGATGCGATGGCCGCCGGCATCGGCATGGTTCACCAGCACTTCATGCTGATCCCGGTCTTCACCGTGGCAGAGAACGTGATGCTCGGCCACGAGGAGACCACGTTCGGCGGTCGCCTCGACCTCGCCGCGGCGCGGGACAGGGTTCGCGAGATCTCCGACCGGTTCGGGTTCGACGTCGACCCCGACGCCCTTGTCGAAGACCTCCCCGTCGGCGTGCAGCAGCGGGTCGAGATCATCAAGGCGCTCTCCCGTGACGCGAAGGTGCTCGTCTTCGACGAGCCCACAGCCGTGCTCACCCCGCAGGAAACCGATGAGCTGATGGCGATCATGCGCCAACTCAAGGATTCCGGAACCTCGATCGTGTTCATCACGCACAAATTGCGGGAAGTTCGCGAAGTCGCGGACCGCATCACCGTCATCCGTCTCGGCAAGGTCGTCGGTGAAGCGTCGCCGACCGCCAGCAACGAAGAACTCGCGTCGCTCATGGTCGGCCGTGCCGTCGACCTCACCGTCGACAAGACGCCGGCGACACCGGGGGAGCCTGCGCTCATCGTGACCGGGCTCACCGTGCTCAACGCCCGCGGCCAGATCGTCGTCGTCGACGTCAGCTTCGAGGTCGCAACCGGTGAGATCCTCGCCATCGCGGGTGTGCAGGGTAACGGGCAGACTGAGCTCACCGAGGCACTTATGGGCCTGCAGCCCCGCGTGGTGGGCCAGATCGCTCTCTACGGCAAGTCGCTGCGCGGCCATTCAGTGCGCAAGGTGCTCGACGCCGGCGTCGGTTTTGTGCCGGAAGACCGCACAGAAGACGGCCTCATCGGCGAGTTCACCATCGCCGAGAACCTCATGCTCGATCGTTCCAACAGAGAACCGTTCGTCAAGCACTGGAACCTGCAGCTGGCCTATCTCGACGAGTTCGCCGAAGAGAAGGTCAAAGAATTCGACGTGCGCTCGCAGGGCATCGGCACGAAGGTCGGCCGGCTCTCCGGCGGCAACCAGCAGAAGGTCGTGCTCGCCCGCGAGCTCAGCCGCGACCTGCGCCTCTTCGTCGCTGCCCAGCCCACCCGCGGCCTCGACGTCGGCTCGATCGAGTTCGTGCACGAGCGCATTGTGGCGACACGGGATGCCGGTACGCCGGTCATCGTCATCTCCACCGAGCTCGACGAGGTCGCCGCCCTGGCCGACCGAATCATGGTCATGTACCGCGGCCGCATCGTCGGCATCGTTCCCGGCGACACCCCTCGCTCCGTTCTCGGCCTCATGATGGCCGGCGAAGTACCCGAACAAGGAGGAGCCGCCGCATGAGCGACCCCCAGGTGCCCGAAACCCAGGCCGCCGCACCGTCCAACGCCGCGCCACCCACCCAGACCACACCGCAGCAGGCAGAACCGCCGAGCCGGTGGCACTCGATGTTCCGCGAGATCACGACCGGGAGCGCGATCATCTCGGTGCTTGCCGTGGTGCTCGCACTCATCGCCGGTGCGATCCTGATCGCCTTCACGAACGAAGACGTGCAGAAGGCATCCGGATACTTTTTCTCCCGCCCGGGCGACACCATCGCCGCCATCTGGGACGCGGTGTCCGGCGCCTACGTCGCGCTGTTCCAGGGCTCCGTCTATAACTTCCGCCGGCCGAGTTTCGGCGACGGCATCAAGCCGCTCACCGAGACGCTCACCTTTGCCACGCCGCTCATCGCGGCCGGGCTCGGAGTGGCCCTCGGCTTCCGGGTCGGCCTGTTCAACATCGGTGGTCGCGGCCAGATGCTCATCGCCGCCACGCTTGGCGGCTGGGTCGCCTTCGCCGTCGACCTGCCGTATGGCATCCACATGGTCGCGGCACTCATCGCCGGCATCCTCGGAGGCGCGATCTGGGGCGGTATCGTCGGCCTGCTGAAGGCCCGCACCGGTGCCCACGAGGTGATCACGACCATCATGCTCAACTACGTGGCCGGCTACCTCGTCATGTACCTGTTGCGTGACGGGTTCCTGAAGGCACCCGGGTCGAACAACCCGAAGAGCCCGGCGAGCAAAGACACCGCCATCTTCTTCGACCTGCTCGGACCCGAATACAACCTGCACTTCGGCTTTGTGCTCGTCATCGCAGCCACCGTCTTCACCTGGTGGCTGCTGAACCGGTCGAACCTCGGATTCCAGTTCCGCGCCGTCGGCGAGAACCCGAACGCGGCCAGGGTCGCCGGCATCAGTGTGAAGAAGATGTACGTGTACGCCATGCTCTTCTCGGGCGGGTTGGTCGGCCTGGCCGGCATCAACCAGGTGCTGGGCACGACCACAAGCGGATTCGGCGCGGGGCTCGACTCCGGCATCGGATTCGACGCGATCACCGTCGCGCTGCTCGGGCGCTCGAAACCGTGGGGGGTCTTCGCCGCAGGCATCCTGTTCGGCGCGTTCAAGGCCGGCGGATTCTCGATGCAGGCGGCCGAAGGTGTGCCGGTTGACATCGTGCTCGTCGTGCAGTCGCTGATCGTGCTCTTCATCGCCGCGCCTCCGCTGGTGCGCACCATCTTCCGTCTGCCGGCTCCCGGCTCCAAATCGCGTCGACAACTTCCGAACGTCACGCAGGAGGTGGCAGCGAAATGAGCACCGTCGCCCCCATCATCCAGCCCACCCAGCCGACTGAACCGAAGAACGGTCCAGCCGTCGCCATGATCCGCAGTTGGAAGTCACCGATTGCGCTCGGTGTCTTCGCTGTGCTCTCGTTCCTTCTCCTTGTGGTCTTCGGCCGCGACGGAACGAGCACCATGCGCCTGTCGACGTCGACCGACCTCGTGCAGCTGCCCGATGTCGAACTGCCCACGCGTGCCACGGGCATCGTCGTCACGATCCTGCTCGTCATCCTCGCGGCACTGAGCACCTGGCTGGTTTCCCGCCACCGCAAGGTCTCGCTCTGGCTGATCAGCGGTTTTGCCGTGCTGGTGCTGATCGGGTTCCTCGCCTGGGCGGCGGCCGGCCACACCATCCCGGTTCCCGGGCTCCTCTTCGGCTCGCTGAGTCTGGCCGTTCCCTTGATCTTCGGTGCCCTGGGCGGCGTTATCTCCGAGCGTGTCGGCGTGGTCAACATCGCCATCGAGGGCCAGCTGCTGGCCGGTGCATTCACGTCGGCGCTGGTCGCCTCGCTGACCGGGATGCCGCTGCTCGGCCTGGTTGCCGCCATGGTCGCCGGCGTGCTGGTGTCGTTTGTGCTTGCCGCGTTCTCCATCAAGTACTTCGTCGACCAGGTCATCGTCGGTGTGGTGCTGAACGTGCTGGTCACCGGACTCACCGGCTTCCTGTTCTCTCAGCTGCTCGCCCCGAACGCGGCCACCCTGAACCAGCCGCCGCGGTTCGAGCGCATCAACATCCCGCTCCTGAGCGAGATCCCGATCATCGGACCGGTGCTGTTCCGGCAGACGCTCATCGTCTACCTGATGTACATCGCGGTGATCGCTGTCTACATCGGCATCTTCCACACCAAGTGGGGCCTCCGGCTACGGGCGGTCGGCGAGCATCCGCAGGCTGCTGACACTGTCGGCATCAATGTGACAGGCACCCGGTTCTGGAACGTGTCGCTGGCCGGCGCGATCGCCGGACTCGGCGGTGCGTACTTCACCCTCGGTTCCGTCGGCGCCTTCGGCAAGGAAATGACGGCCGGCGCCGGATTCATCGCCCTGGCCGCGGTCATCTTCGGCCGCTGGGATCCGATCCGCGCCACCCTGGCCGCGCTGCTCTTCGGCTTCGCAAGCAACCTGCAGAACGTGCTCAGCATCATCGGTTCGCCGGTACCGAGCGAGTTCATGCTGATGCTGCCGTACGTGGTCACGATCTTCGCCGTCGCCGGCCTGGTCGGCGTCTCGAGGCCGCCGGCGGCATCCGGCAAACCGTATATCAAGTCGTAACCGGAGGTTCTGCACGTGACATCCATACCCGCCGACCCGGCATCGGGCGACATCGACTGGGGCGCGCTGCGCGAAGCGGCCGCCGACGCGATGGGCAAGGCATACGTGCCGTACTCGAACTTTCCGGTGGGCGCCGCCGCGCTGGTCACCGACGGGCGTGTGATCAGCGGATGCAACGTGGAGAACGCCTCGTACGGCGTCACGCTCTGCGCGGAGTGCTCCCTGGTCTCTGAACTGATCATGAGCGGAGGTGGCCGGCTGGTCGCCTTCGCCTGCGTCGACGGGCGCGGCAACACGCTGATGCCGTGCGGGCGCTGCCGGCAGCTGCTCTACGAGCACTCGGCCGCCGGGATGCTGCTCGAGACCGTGTCTGGGATCCGCACCATCGACGAGGTGCTGCCAGACGCCTTCGGACCGAGACAGCTCGCCGAGTATCGCGGGGTGCAGCTGTGAGCGGGGTGCAGCTGTGAGCGGCGGCGCTTCTGCCGGCAGCCCTGTCGAGGACTTCGACGCCGTCGACCTGATCCACACCAAGCGCGACCGCGGCGAACTCTCGACCGCGCAGATCGACTGGCTGGTTGATGCCTACACCCGTGGTTATGTGGGTGACGAGCAGATGGCCGCCATGACCATGGCGATCTTCCTGAACGGCATGAGCCGCACCGAGATTCGCGACCTGACCATGGCGATGATCGCCAGCGGTGAGCGGATGAGTTTCGACGGGCTCGGCAAGCCGACCACAGACAAGCACTCCACCGGCGGGGTCGGCGACAAGATCACCCTTCCGTTGATGCCGCTCGTTGCCGTGTTCGGCGTCGCGGTTCCGCAGCTCTCCGGCCGCGGCCTCGGCCACACCGGTGGCACGCTCGACAAGCTCGAGTCCATCCCGGGCTGGCGTGCGAACCTCTCCAACGAGGAAATGTTCGCCCAACTCCGCGATGTCGGAGGGGTCATCTGCGCGGCCGGCAGCGGGCTCGCTCCCGCAGACGGCAAGCTCTACTCACTGCGCGACATCACCGGAACGGTCGAGTCGATCCCGCTGATCGCCTCGTCGATCATGTCCAAGAAGATCGCGGAGGGCACCGGTGCGCTGGTGCTCGACGTGAAGTTCGGCTCCGGCGCGTTCCTGAAAGACATCGAGGAGTCCAGGGAGCTTGCGCGAACAATGGTGGCGCTCGGGCAGGACGCGGGCGTCGCGACATCCGCTCTGCTGACCAACATGAACGTGCCTCTCGGGCTCGCCATCGGCAATGCGAACGAGGTGCGCGAGTCGGTCGAAGTGCTCGGCGGGGGCGGCCCGGCCGATATCACCGAGCTGACCGTTGCCCTGGCCCGTGAGATGCTCGCGCTGGCAGGCAAGACCGACGTCGACGTCGAGGCCGCGCTGCAGGATGGTCGGGCGATGGACAAGTGGCGAGAGGTGATCCGTGCGCAGGGCGGCGACCCGGATGCGGCGCTGCCGGTCGCGAAGGAGACGCATACCGTTTACGCCGATCGCGACGGGGTTCTCGTGCAGCAGGATGCCCTGCCGTTCGGCATCGCAGCCTGGCGGCTCGGCGCGGGGCGTGCGAGGAAGGGAGACCCGGTGCAGCACTCCGCCGGCGTCGACCTGCACGCGAAGCCCGGTGACACCGTCACCAAGGGCCAGCCGCTGTTCACGCTGAGCGCCGACGAGCCGGCCCGTTTCCCGCGGGCGCTCGAGTCGGTCGATGGCGCGTGGCGGATCGGTGACGAGGGCGACGAAGTTCTCACCGGCGGGCCGCTCATCGCCGACCGCGTCGGCGGCTAGCGCCCGCCGCGCCCGCCGCGGCGCCACCCCCAGCTCGTGCGTCTGGGCCGCGCCACGCGCCATTAGCGCGCTCATGCGCCATGCGCGCGTGGTGCATACGCGCGTAACTGGCGCGCAGCTGGTCAAGCGGTGGTCAAACAACGGGAGGACATGCTGCCGAGTTCTGCAAACCCGGGTCGAAGCGGTGCTGCGCCTCGAACATATATGAAAGTTCAGTTCATATGTGTAAACTCTGGCCATGACTGATCTGATTTCCACCGGCCGGAGCCGCATCGAATGGATTCGCTCCCGCATGCCGCTCCTCGCGAGGGCGCGTGCGGACTTCGCCGAGTCCCGCCCATTCGCCGGCCGTCGCATCGGGATGTCCCTGCACCTGGAGCCGAAGACAGCCGTACTCCTCGAGACCCTGCAGGCCGGAGGCGCCGAGATCATCGCCACCGGCAACCACGGCTCGACGCAGGACGACATCGTCGCCGTGCTCCGCGACGGGGGTATGAGCCTGTTCGGTGCGAGGGACGACACCCTCGAGCAACACCACGCCAACGTGCAGGCGGTGCTGGATGCCGCGCCGGACATGCTCCTCGACAACGGGGCAGACCTCGCCGCAGGCATCATCGCCCAGGGCAGAACCGCGACGCTCATCGGTGGCACAGAGGAGACCACGTCGGGCGGTATCCGCCTGCGCGACGAGCTCGCCGACGCCGTCCCCTTCCCGGTCATCGTCATCAACGACAGCCTGCTCAAGGCGATCGGCGAGAATCGGCACGCCGTCGGCCAGTCGGTGGTCGAGAGCTTCATGCGCATCACGAACCTGATGGTTCCCGGCCGCCACTTCGTCGTCGTCGGCTACGGCTGGTGTGGGCGCGGCATCGCGCAGTACCTGCGCGCGCTCGGCGGCCAGGTCGCTGTCGTCGAACTCGACGTTCTCAAGGCGTTCGAGGCTGCGCTCGACGGCTACCGCGTGGGCAGCGCCGCCGACCTCGCGGGCTGGGCCGATGTCGTCATCACCGCGACGGGACACCCCGGCGTGATCGGCGACGAGGTGTTCGACCGGTTGCGTGACGGCGCGGTGTTGGCGAACAGCGGTCACTTCCCCTGGGAGATCGACGTCGCCCGATTGAAGGCGCGCGCAGCATCCGTCACCACCGTCGACCAGGCAATCGAACGGATCGACCTGCCAGACGGCCGCCACGTCGTGCTGATCGCCGATGGGCGCATGTTCAACCTCGCCGGCCCGCACCCCAAGGGCAACTCATTGGAGGCGATGGACCTCGGGTTCCTGCTCCAGGTGCTTTCCCTCGAACGGATCGCGACGGCCGCCGACAGCTTGGCCGCGGGCGCACAACCTGTTCCCGCCGACCTTGAGCGAGAGATCGCGACGCGCTTCCTGGCTGCACTCGACGCGTCCCGCTGACCGCGATGGCCACCAATTACGCCGTCCCGGCGCTCGACAAGGCGCTCGACATCCTCGAGTTGCTCGCCGGGCACGCCGGCGGACTGGGCCAGGCGCAGGTGGCGGAGGCCGTCGGCCGCACGGTCGGCGAGATCTTCCGCGTGTTGCAGACACTCGAGCGGCGGGGCTTCATTCTGCGCGAGCGCCAGAGCGGCCTGTACGTGTTGTCCACACGGATGCTCGAACTCGCCAACCAGCACCCGCCGCTTCGCGGTCTCGTGCAGGCGGCGTCTGACCCGATGAGGCGATTCGCACAGGAGACCAGGCAATCGTGCAATCTTTCGACCCTTGAGTCCACCGTCGTGCGCGTCATCGCGCACGCGGAGAGCCCCGCCGACTTCGGGTTCCGGGTGCGCGTCGGCGCCGGGTTCCCTGCCGCGTCCACGTCGACCGGGATCGTGCTCCTGGCCTTCGCAGAGCCCGACACCCTCGACTTCGCACGCGCGGAGCTTGCGGTACACGGGACAGACCTCGTCGTGCTCGACGAGCGGATCGCTGCGGCGCGTGAACGCGGCTGGGCATCGGATCCGGATCCGAGGCAGGAGGGAATCCTGGACATCGTGTATCCGGTGTTCGGGCGCTCGCCCCACGCGGTGGCCGCATTCACGGTGCCATACCTGGCCACGAGTTACAGCGAGGTCGACGCGGGCGACGTGCTCACCAGGGCGGCCGGCACGGCGGCGGAGATTTCCCGCGTCGTGCAGGGCGGAGCCTGACCGGCGTGCTTCTCTCGTGCGTCTCTGGTCCGAGCCACGCGCCATTTGCGCGCGTATGCGCCATGCGCGCGTGGTGCATACGCGCGTAACTGGCGCTCGACGTTTGAACCGGTGGTCGAACGGCGGGAGGACGTGCAGGCGACGTTCAGCAAACGGACAGGCCAAAACGCCGCGCCGCCGGTAGATTAGGCACGTGAATGTCATTCCAGAGGAATATCTGTTGTCCGGCGGCGGCACCAGCATCAACGCCCTGCCGAAAGTCTCGCTGCACGACCACCTCGACGGTGGCCTGCGTCCGCAAACGATCATCGAACTTGCCGACTCCATCGGACTCGATTTGCCGGCGACGGATGCCGCTCAGCTCGGTTCGTGGTTCGAGAACCAGTCCAACTCCGGATCGCTGGTCGAGTACCTGAAGACCTTCGACATCACCACCGCCGTCATGCAGACGCACGAGGGCCTCAGCCGAGTCGCCCGCGAGTTTGTGGAAGACCTCGGCCGCGACGGGGTCATCTACGGAGAGATCCGTTGGGCGCCCGAACAGCACCTCGGCCGCGGACTCACCCTCGACGAGGCCGTTGAGGCTGTGCAGGAAGGCATCGAAGCGGGCATCGACGACGTCGCCCAGTCCGGTTCCTCGATCCGCATCGGCCAGCTGGTGACGGCGATGCGGCACGCCAACCGCGGCCTCGAGATCGCCGAACTCGCCGTGCGCCACCGCGACGACGGCGTGGCAGGGTTCGACATCGCCGGCGCAGAGCTCGGATTCCCGGCCCGCAACCACCTGGCCGCGTTCGACTATCTCGCCAAGGAGTTCCTCCCCGTCACGGTGCACGCCGGCGAGGCCGACGGGCCGGGCAGCATCCGTGGCGCCCTGTTCGACGGACGCGCCCTGCGTCTCGGCCACGGTGTTCGACTCGCGGAGGACATCACCATCGAGCGTGAAGACGACGACAATACCTACGTCACCCTCGGCCCGGTGGCGCAGTGGGTGCGTGACCGTGAGATCGCGCTCGAGCTGAGCCCGTCGTCAAACCTGCAGACCGGTGCGATCGCGGCGTGGGGTGACGACCTGCTCGACCACCCGTTCGACCTGCTCTACCAGCTCGGCTTCCGGGTGACGGTCAACACCGACAACCGGTTGATGAGCAACACCAGCCTGACGCAGGAACTCGCGCTGCTGAGCGATGCGTTCGGCTACGACCTCGACGATCTCGAGACCTTCCAGCTGAATGCCGCCGCCGCATCGTTTCAGCCGCTCGAAGACCGCGAAGAACTGGCGGATGCCATCATCGCGGGTTTCCAGGAGGCCTGATCCGGCACCTGACCGGTCTGGCCGCTCCGGCCACTCCATCGAGCAACACAACCGCCACCCGCCTCTCCCGGAAAGATCCTGCGATGCCCCTCCCTCCACTGCCAGACACTGCGATTGCCATCGGCGTGCACGCCGACGACTGGCGCGCGGCGGTGCGAGCAGCGGGCGATGCGCTGGAAGGTTCCGGGTCGACGACGGCCGACTACACCGGTCGCATGATCGTGATGATCGAAGAGTTCGGCGCGTACATCGTGATCGCACCCGGGCTGGCGCTGGCGCACGCGCGTCCGGGTCCCGATGTACTCACTGAAGGCCTCAGCGTCGTCACCCTGGCCGAGCCGGTGTCGTTTGGCCACCCTCACAATGACCCGGTCAGCGTGGTGATCGGCCTGGCCGTCACTGGCGCAGACGAGCACATACACTTTGTGGCGGAGCTGGCGAACGTGTTCAACGATGCGAGCGTGATTCCAGCGGTCGCTGCGGCGACGGATGCCGACGGCATCCGTTCGCTGCTCGGCGCGAACGCTCTCGCTGAAAGGGAGCTGCTCTCGTGAAGATTGTGGCGTTGTGCGGGGCCGGTGTCGGAACATCCGCGATTCTCAAGGTGACCGCAGAGCGTGCGCTCAAGCGGCTGGGAATCGATGCCGAGGTGACGGCGACGGATGTCGCGAGCGTGCGCGCGGTCGCCTCTGATGCGCAGGTGATTCTGAGCTCTTCTGAGCTGGTCGAGGCGATCGGCAAGACCAATGCCGATGTGATCGTGGTCGACAACTACTTCGACCTCGACGAGCTCACGCAGAAGCTCGAGGTCGCTCTCGGCTGAGCCTGGCCAGCCGTGGATTGACCGGCCCTTGATCAACTACGTCGGCGCTGACGCGGGCAGGATCACCAGGTCGAGGTAGTCGCGCAGGCATCCGGCCATGTCGGTGGTGCCTCGGGCGAGCAGCCATTGCGTCTGAATGCCGTCCCATAATGCAATGATCGACGCCGCCGCTCGATCCGGATCGACGCCGTCACGCAACCGCCCGGCGGCGCCGAGCGCACGCAGTTCTCCCGCATACTCCTCGCGCAGCCGGTCGAATCGGGCGACGAAGTAGTCGCGCGCCGGATGGTCGTCGGTCGCTGACTCGCCGCACAGCACGGTGTACAGCTCGATCACTCCCGGCACGGTCTCGTTGTACTCCGCCTGATGAACGAGTGTGTCGGCGAATTCAGGCGGCCGCTCCTGGGACGGCCCCCCGTCGGCAATCACGTCGCGATGGTTCAGTACGGCGACCAACAGGTCGTCCTTCGTCGGAAAGTAGTGCAACAGGCTGGTCTGGCTCATGCCGACGCGATCAGCGATCTCCTGGAACGTGCCGCCCCGGAATCCCCGCGCCGCGAAGACGCCGTGTGCCGCTGCGACAATCGTGCGGCGGCGCTCAACCGACTTCGCATAGGGCCCGCGACGGCTGCCTCGATCGACACTGGTCATGACGGCAGGCTATCGCGCTACACGAAATGAATCGAATTTCGAGTGACGGCTCGAAATTGTGCTAGCGTCAACCCATTCGCGCGTCGCACCCCTGAATGGGGGGTGAACCGCGATGAACAGAGCGATGAGGCTCTCGCAGCATCATCGGCCAACACACAACGAAGTGAAAGGCACATGACTCCACTCACACGACGCCAACTCCTGAGCGCAGGCTTCAGCGCCGCAGCCGTCGGGTTGCTCGCCGGATGCGCGACCCCCGGAACCACCTCGGTCAATTCCGCCCCGGCAATCGCCGCCGCAGCATCCGGCGAGAAGATCACCCTCACCTACTGGTCATGGTTGAAAGACCTGCAGAACGTCGCCGACATCTGGAACGCGAAGAACCCGAACGTGCAGGTAGAAGCGGTCTGGATTCCTGGGGGCAACGAGGGTGGATATCAGAAGCTGTATTCGGCTCTGGCATCGGGTGGCGGACCAGACCTCGCACAGGTGGAGATGCGCACCATCCCCGAGTTCATGCTTGTCAACGGGCTTGTCGACCTGTCGCGGTACGGGGCAGACGAGCACGCACACCTCTACGACGAGACACTGTGGAAGCAGGTCAGCTACGTCGACGGTGTGTACGGAATTCCGCAGGACTCCGGCCCGATGGCGATGTTCTACCAGCCAGACGTGCTCGGCACCGAATCGCCGGCCACGTGGGACGACTGGGCGGTCGTTGCCGCAGAGATGCGGGCGAAGGATGTCTACCTGGACACGTTCAGCCTCGCTGATGCCTCGTCCTTTGCGGCATACGCCACCCAGGCCGGCGCCAGCTGGTTTCGCGCCGAGAAAGACGGCTGGGTTATCAACATGACAGACGACGCCACACTCCAAGTGGCGCGATTCTTCGACAAGGCGATCGATGACGACCTCGTGCAGACCGGATACGGCAACTACTCCCCGGCCTGGTTCGCGGCCGCATCCTCAGGGCAGATCGCCTCCTGCGTCACGGCCAGCTGGGGCGACGCGCTCATTGAGGGCGTTGCGGGAGGCGAGGGCAAGTGGATGGCCGCGCCGATGCCGACGTGGGGAAACGGTGGCTACGGCTCGAGCTATCAAGGTGGTTCCACGGCGGCGGTGCTCGCCAACAGCAAGCACCCAAAGGAAGCACTGGACTTCGCCGTGTGGATGACAACCTCGAAAGAGGGCATCGACGCGATGATCGAAAACAGCGGCATCGGCTGGTCGCCGGCCCGCGACTTCATCGGTACCCAGCGCCAGCAGCCATCCGAGTTCTTCAGCGGCCAGAACTACAACGAAGAGGTCTTCGTCCCGGCCACGCAGCAACAGAACTCCGAATGGTCGTGGTGGCCGGTCACCCAGCAGTCGTTCAACATTCTGAGCGACGGCTTCCGTAAGAAGGCTTCGGGCGGAACGCTCGTCGACGCCGTTGCCGCAGCCGAGAAGCAGATCATCTCGGTTTTCACCAACAAGGGCCTCAGCATCCGTAAGGAGACGGCATGACAACGACGCCAGTCGCCACCGGCACCGCCGAGCGCCAACAACCCACCGAGCTGCGCACAGGAAAGCCCGCCAGAGCCCGACGCACGCGCGGCGCCGCCAGGGCCCCGTGGATGCTCCTTGCACCATTCCTCGCGCTCTTTGTGCTGACCTTCATTCTGCCGATCATCGTGGCGATCGGCTCGAGCTTCACATCGGTGAGGCGAAGCGGCCTCTTCGGCGAAGAAGGCGTCACGAGCGAGTTCGCCTGGTTCGATAACTACGCACTTGCGCTCGCCGACGGCAACTTCATCGCATCGATCGGGCGGATGCTTCTCTTCGGTGTCGTGCAGGTACCGATCATGATCGTCCTGGCCACTGTGCTCGCCCTCATGCTGGAGTCGGCGAGCGCCAGGTGGCCAGGGTTCTTCCGCGCCGCCTACTTCCTGCCGTACGGCGTTCCTGGTGTCATCGCCACGATCCTGTGGTCGTTCCTCTACGTTCCCGGCCTCAGCCCACTGTTCGACGTCGCCGCGCTCGTCGGGCTCGAACCCGACTTCCTCGGCGCCGGCAGCGTGCTCTGGTCGATCGCCAACATTGTGGTGTGGAGCTACACCGGGTACAACATGCTCATCATCGTCGCGCAGCTCAAGTCGATCCCCGTCGAACTGTATGAGGCGGCTCGCGTCGACGGCGCGTCGACCTGGCGCGTCGTGCGCAGCATCCAGCTGCCGTTGATTCGCCCCGCGCTCGTGCTGACCACGGTCTTTTCGATCATCGGAACGCTTCAGCTCTTCGCCGAGGCGCAAGTGCTGATGAAAGTGGCACCGGCGATCGACAGTCAGTACACGCCGAACCTCAGCGCATACACCACGGCGTTCGCCTACAACGACTACAACGTCGCGGCGGCCCAAGCCGTGCTCATCGCTGTTGTCGCGTTCGCACTCTCCTTCATCTTCCTCAAACTGACGAACAGGAAGTCCGCATGACCGCCACAACAGCGCAGAGAGCGGATGCCGAAACGGAGCGATCCGCACGTCAAACGAAGAGCACCCGCCGCTCTGATCGCATGGCCGGCAAGCGCCGCTCGTCGACCATCATCGTGACGGCGATCCTCGCGATCGTGGCACTGTACTTCCTGGTTCCCGTTTACTGGGTGTTCGTCGCGTCGACCAAGTCGACAGAGGATCTCTTCTCGACATACGGGTTCTGGTTCGCGCCGACGTTCTCGCTGTGGGAGAACCTGTCGCAGGTGTTGAGCTACGACGGCGGAGTCTTCGTGCGCTGGTTCCTCAACTCGCTGCTCTACGCCGGAGTCGGCGGCGTCATCGCCACCTACTTCGCCGCGGCGGGCGGGTACGCACTCGCCAAGTACGACTTCAAGGGTCGTAACTTCGTGTTCGGCACGATCCTCGGCGGCGTGCTGGTGCCCGGGACGGCGACCGCTCTGCCTCTCTTCCTGTTGTTCAGCCAGATGGGCCTCGCGAACACCTACTGGAGCGTGCTGCTACCGTCGCTCGTCTCGCCGTTCGGACTGTTTCTCTGCCGGATCTACGCGCAGGCAACCGTCGACAACTCACTCATGGAGGCCGCCAGAATCGATGGGGCGAGCGAGCTACGTATCTTCCACACGCTTGGCCTGCGCATTCTGACGCCTGCACTGGTGACGGTGTTCCTGTTCCAGCTCGTCGGCATCTGGAACAACTACTTCCTGCCGCTCGTGATGCTGAGCGACACCGAACTGTTCCCGATCACCCTCGGCCTCAACAACTGGCTCAGCCAGGTCGACCGGCTGCCCGAATTCTACGAACTCACCACCGGCGGGGTACTGCTCTCAGTCATCCCGCTCGGCATCGCAATGATTGTCCTGCAGCGCTTCTGGCGCGGTGGGCTGACCGAAGGATCCGTCAAGGCATGACCACGCTCCCCACATCTGTTCGACCGCTGTCTGAGCTCACGAACAGCGCCGGCAGCGCCGATTACAGCAGCGCCGACTACATCACTGATCGCGGCCCAAGTTCCGGGCGCCGAGTGCCAGCCCGCTCGTGGCTGCACTCCGATGCCCCGACGCTGTCGCTGAACGGCGACTGGCGCTTCAGGCTGCTGGCCGGGGCGCCGGGAACACCCGGCGGGCGCGGGGTGCTCCCTGATGATGAGGCGGCCGAAGATGTCGCTGCCGAGTCATTCGACGACACCGCGTGGGACGAGATGGTTGTGCCGTCGCACTGGGTGCTGCAGGGCGACGGCCGTTACGGGCGGCCCATCTACACGAACGTGCAATATCCGTTTCCGACCGACCAGCCGAACGTGCCAGACGAGAATCCGACGGGCGACTACCGGCGGCGCTTCGAGCTGCCCGCCGAATGGTCTGATGCCGCATCCGTTGTTCTGCGATTCGACGGGGTCGAGTCGCGGTATCGCGTGTGGGTCAACGGCGCCTTGATCGGAGTGGGCGTCGGCAGCCGCCTGGCGCAGGAGTTCGATGTGAGCTCAGCGCTGCGTGCGGGCCGCCCGAATCTCCTCGTGGTGCGCGTGCACCAGTGGTCGGCCTCCAGCTATCTCGAAGACCAGGACCAGTGGTGGATGCCGGGCATCTTCCGCGATGTGACGCTGCAGGCGCGCCCGGTCGGCGGCCTCGACGACGTGTGGCTGCGCACCGGGTTCTCGGGTGACGCCGGAGTGCCTGGCGCCGCGGGGGCCGGCACAATCGACCCGGAGATCACGGCGACGGATGCCGCGTTCCCGGTGTCGCTCACGGTGCCAGAGCTCGGAATCGAGGTGACGTGGGCCGCGGCATCCGATGTTGCACCCGTCTTAATCGACGGCGCCCTGCCCTGGTCAGCTGAAGAGCCGCGACTCTACGACGCTGAGGTGTCGAGCGCGGCAGAGACCGTGTCGATGCGGCTCGGTTTTCGCTCTGTGGAGATCGTCGGTGACCAGTTCCTGGTGAACGGCAGACGGGTGGTGTTCCATGGGATGAACCGGCACGAGACGCATCCAGACCACGGGCGCGTGTTCGATGAGGACTTCGCCCGCGAAGACCTCGCACTCATGAAGCGGTTCAACGTGAATGCGATTCGCACGAGCCACTATCCGCCGCATCCGCGCCTTCTCGACCTGGCCGATGAGCTGGGGTTTTGGGTGATTCTCGAGTGCGACCTCGAGACGCACGGATTCTCCGCGAACAACTGGATCGGTAACCCGAGCGACGATGTCGCCTGGCGCGAGGCGTACGTCGACCGAATCGAGCGCACCATCGAGCGCGACAAGAACCACCCGTCCATCGTGATGTGGTCGCTCGGCAACGAGTCGGGCACGGGCGCGAACCTGGCGGCCATGGCGGCGTGGGCGCACGCCCGCGACACCCGGCCGGTGCACTACGAGGGCGACTATTCCGGCGCGTACACCGACGTGTACTCGCGGATGTACTCGTCGGTTCCGGAGACAGACGCGATCGGCAGAGACGACTCCCGTTCGGAGTTGCTCGGATGCTCGACAGCGGAGTCTGCGCGGCAGCGGACGAAGCCGTTCATCCTGTGCGAGTACGTGCACGCCATGGGCAACGGACCCGGTGCGATCGACCAGTACGAAGACCTCGTCGACCGCTACCCGCGGCTGCACGGCGGATTCGTCTGGGAGTGGAGGGATCACGGCATCCGCTCCGTTGCCGACGACGGGAGCGAATTCTTCGCATACGGCGGTGACTTCGGTGAGGTTCTGCACGATGGCAACTTCGTGATGGACGGCATGGTGCTCTCCGACGGCACGCCGTCGCCGGGGCTGTGGGAGTACAAGCAGATCGTGTCGCCGATTCGGCTTCGGTTCGCTGGTGCTGGTGCTGGTGCTGGCGCTGGGCGCGTTGTCACGGTGTCGAACCTCCGGCACACGGCTGATGCATCCGATGTGGTGTTCCGCTGGCGCGTCGAGGTGGATGGCAGGCGGGCCCGTTCGGGCGAACTTGCCGTTGTCGGCGCGGCGGGCGGTGCGCTCGCCGCGGGTGAGACCGCCCGGGTGTCGCTGCCGGCGTCGGTGACGGATGCCGCGGTGACGGATGCCGCGGTGACGGATGTCGCGGTGACGGATGCTGCGCAGTTGGATGGTGCACCTGCCGCGAGGGAGGTGTGGCTCACACTCGAGGCTGTGCTCCGGGATGATACCGCGTGGGCGGAATCGGGTCACGTGCTCGTGGCGGCACAGACCGACCTCACGAGCGGGCCACCTGACGGCCTGCGTCCACCGCGGCCCACGGCATCCGTTGACCGCATCGCGGCGCAGCCTGCCCAGGGTCGCACGACGCTCGGGCTGGCAGAATTCGTCGACGGTCGACTCGTGTCGCTGGGCGCGGCATCCGTCGCCGGCCCGCGTCTCGAACTCTGGCGCGCTCCGACCGACAACGACTACGGGGCGGGGCGGGGCTCGTACGACCTGGGCGATCCGTGGCTGAACAACGGCAACGGGGTTGAAGCTCCCTCCTCGGTCGACGTCTGGCGGCATGCCGGCCTCGACCGGCTGACCGCTCGAGTCGAGACGGTCTCAGCGGTGACCGACGGTATTCGGGTGCGAACGCGCTATGCGCCGGCTGACAGCAGCAATGCGGTCCAGGTGGACGAGTCGTGGCAGCTTGTCAACGGAGAGCTGTGGCTGAGGCTCGACGTCATTCCGACGTCGGAGTGGGGCATCATCTGGCCCCGTGTCGGCGTGCGCTTCGACCTGCCTGCCGCTGTCGATGGGGCGTCATGGTTTGGAGCGGGTCCGCTGCCGTCGTATCCAGACAGCAGGCATGCATCGCTTGTCGGCCGCTACGAGGCGTCGATCGATGACCTCGCGGTGGATTACGCGAAGCCGCAGGAGAACGGGCACCGCAGCGACGTGCGTTCGCTGTCACTCGCGCAGGATGGCGAGCCATGGCTGCGGCTGGATGCGGTGGCGGATGCTCGCGGCCGGCTCCCGGGGTTCACCCTCGCACGGCACACGGCGCAGCAGCTGGCTTCGGCCGGGCATCCGTTTGAGTTGCCGCAGAGCGATGCCTCGTACCTCTATCTCGATGCGGCGCAACACGGATTGGGATCGCGGGCGTGCGGCCCGGATGTGTGGCCCGACTACCAGCTGCGGCCGGAAGCGCGCACGCTGGTGTTCCGCATCTCGGCTGAGTAGGGCAGCCCTCTCGTTGGTTGACCAGCGTTGGTTGACCAGGCCCGCCACGGCCGAAACCCAGCGCTCGGCAATCCTTTGACTCGGCCAATGCCGCGTGAGGGGTCACAAATCGCTCTTCCCGAGGCCCGGGAAACGACTATTTGTGACCCCTCACGAACGCTCGGGAGATGACTAGCCGACGAGCTCGCGCATCGCCGCGTCGAGCTCGGCCAGCTCGGCCTCTGCCGCGGTTTTCCGCTCGGCGACCGAGCCCTCTGCGCTGAATGTGTCGAGATACACCTTCAATTTGGGCTCCGTGCCGCTCGGCCTCACGATGATGCGCGAGGCGCCCTCCAGCCGAATCCTCAGCACGTCACTCGGCGGCAGTCCGTCGAAGCCGCCGGCCAGGTCGTCGATCGACTCCACCGCAGCCGACCCGATTCGCTCCGGCGGCGACTTCCGCAGGCGCGCCATCACCTCGGCGATCTTTGACACGTCAGAGACCCGCACCGAGATCTGCCCGGATGCGTAGTGCCCGAACCGCTGCGTGAACTGGTCGAGCCGATCGGCGACCGTGAGGTCGTCAGCCTGCAACCGGGTGGCGAGCGCGAGGAACAGCGTCGCCGCCGAGATGCCGTCCTTGTCTCCGACGGTCTCCGGGTTCACCAGGTAGCCCAGCGCCTCCTCGAAGCCGAAGATCAGGTTCGGGGCACGGGAAATCCACTTGAAACCGGTGAGCGTCTCCGCGAAGTCGAGGTCGTAAGCGGATGCGACGGCCGCCAAAGCGGGCGAAGACACCAGAGAGACGGCGAGCGTGCCGTGTTCGCCCCGACGGTGGGCTTCCTCGCCGACCATCCAGCCGAGCAACGCGCCGACCTCGTTGCCGCTGAGCCGGCGGTAACCAGCGGCATCGCCCGGATCGGGGATGGCAATCGCCAGCCTGTCGGCATCCGGATCATTGGCGATCACCAGATCAGCGTCGACCGCACGCGCGGTCTCGAAGGAGAGGTCCATGGCGCCAGGCTCTTCCGGATTCGGGAAGGCGACGGTGGGGAAGGCGGCGTCTGGCTCGATCTGTGCGGCGACGACGTGCGGCTCTGGAAAGCCGGCGGCCGCGAAGACCCGCGAAGCCGTCTCCCAGCCGACGCCGTGCATCGCGGTGTACACGACGGTGAGTTCGGAGGCCGGGGTCGACTCAACGGCACTGCCCGCGGCGGGCTCATCGGTGGCGGGCTTCTCGGTGGCGGGCTCAGCTGCGAGTGAGGCCGTCGCGGCGATGTACGCGTCGACCACGTCTTCGCCTGCGGTGATCCAGGCATCCGATCGCGGCAGGTTCGTGATGTCGCCGGCTGCGGCTGTGAGGATGTGGGCGGCGATCTCGGAGTCGACCGGCGGCACGATCTGCGAGCCGTCATCTGCTCCGCCGAGGTAGACCTTGTAGCCGTTGTCACGCGGCGGGTTGTGCGAGGCGGTGACCATCACGCCCGCGCTGGCGTTGAAGTAGCGCACGGCGAAGGCCAGCACGGGGGTCGGCAGTAGACGGGGGAGGAGGATGGCCCGCAGCCCGGCGCCCGCGGCGATCTCGGCGGTGTCTCTGGCGAAGACATCGGAGTTCGTGCGGCCGTCGTAGCCGATCACAATGGAGGGCGTCTCGCCGTCTCTGTCGCTACCGGCGCGTTCGAGAAGGAACGCGGAGAGCCCGGCGGCCGCCTGTGTCACCAGCACGCGGTTCATACGGTTCGGGCCGGCCGCGATCTCTCCACGGAGTCCGGCGGTGCCGAACTCCAGCCGGGTGTCGAAACGGTCGTGAAGATCAGCGATGGCGGCCTCGTCGCCGCGCACCGCGGCATCCGTCAGCTCGGTGAGCTCTGCGCGGGTGACCGGGTCTGGGTCCTGGGCAAGCCAGGCCCTGGCCTGGTCGATCACCGGGTCGTTGGTGCGTGTCTCGTCGTTCACAGTGCCTCCACGATGCGGGCGAGCAGCGCGCTGATCACCGGCTCGGCCTCGCGGCCGGCTTCGATGACCTCCTGGTGGCTGAGCGGCGTCTTCTGGATGCCCGCTGCGAGGTTGGTGATGAGCGAGAGCCCGAGAATCTCCATGCCCGCCTGACGGGCGGCAATCGCCTCGAGCGCCGTCGACATGCCGACGATGTCTCCGCCGATGGTCTTCGCCATCTGCACCTCGGCCGGGGTCTCGTAGTGCGGCCCGCGGAACTGGCAGTACACACCATCATCGAGCGAGGAATCGATCGTTCTGGCCAGGTCGCGCAGTCGTTTCGAGTACAGGTCGGTGAGGTCGATGAAGGTTGCGCCTTCTAGCGGGGAATCCGCGGTGAGGTTGATGTGGTCGCTGATCAGCACGGGGGTGCCGGGAGTCCAGTGTTCTTTGATGCCGCCCGCGCCGTTGGTGAGGATCATCGTCTTCGCCCCGGTCGCCGCAGCGGTGCGCACGCTGTGTACCACCCGGCGAACGCCGTGGCCCTCGTAGTAATGGGTGCGTGCCCCGATGACCAGGGCGCGCTTGCCGTCTGGCGTGAGCACGGAACGCAGTGTGCCGACGTGTCCCTCCAGCGCCGGGGCGCTGAAACCGGTGATGTCCTGCGCGGGGATGGTGTGGGTGGTTTCGCCGATGAGGTCAGCGGCCTTGCCCCATCCGCTGCCCAGGGTGAGGGCGACATCGTGGTGGGCGACGCCGGTGAACTCGGCGATTTCGGCGGCGGCGGTACGGGCGATCTCGAACGGGTCGGTGCCTGGTGCGTCCAGCGGGTTGGTGTCGGTCGTGAGCATCCCTCCACTCTAATTTGTCCGCGGAGATCGACGGAGATATTGCGCGTTCAGTGCTCGAATGAGCAACAGGCGACGGATGCCGCGCCCTGCGCGCCCGCGCGCTGTTCCTGCGTCGAGAATCGCCGGTGATGCCGAGCGTCGCCGCAGGAGCGGCGATTGTGGGCTCGGAGGGCGATTCTCGACGCTGTTGCACGGGGCGGCCAGCTGCAGCGGGCCAGTTACGGCGTCAGCGTCGGCGGCACAAACGTGTTTGTGGGGGTCACGCCGGTGGGAGAGAATAGAGCAATGGCCTACGAGTTCGAACGCAAGCAGCGCATTGCCATACTCGGCGGAGGCCCAGGCGGGTACGAAGCCGCCATAGCCGGAGCCCAGCAGGGTGCTGACGTGACCCTCGTTGAGCGCGTCGGCGTCGGTGGTTCGGCCGTACTCACAGATGTCGTTCCGTCGAAGTCGCTCATCGCGACGGCCGAGGCATCGAACTCGATCGGCGAGGCAACCGACCTCGGAGTGCAGTTCTATGTGCGCGGTGCCGCGGGCAAGCCGGTTCGCCCAGAGGTCGCGATCAACCTCGCCGCCGTCAACAAACGACTGCTCGGCCTCGCCAGGCAGCAGTCTGAAGACATCAAGGCCTCGCTCATCCGGGCCGGCGTGCGCCTGATCCATGGACACGGGCGCCTCGATGGCACCAACGGCCTGATCGTGGCAACCTCAGAAGAACCCTCCGCCACCGATTTCGATAGGGTCGACGCCGACACGATCGTGGTGTCGGTCGGAGCGAGCCCGCGCATCCTCCCTTCCGCCGTTCCCGACGGTGAGCGCATCCTCACCTGGACCCAGCTCTACAACCTCAAGGCCGTGCCGAAGCACCTGATCGTCGTCGGGTCCGGTGTTACCGGGGCTGAGTTCGCCTCCGCCTATCGCGCACTCGGTGCGGAGGTCACCCTGATCTCCAGCCGTGACCAGGTGCTGCCGGGGGAAGACGCAGACGCGGCCCGCGTGATCGAAGATGTCTTCAAACGCAACGGCATGGAGGTGCTGTCGAAATCCAGGGCAGACTCCGTGGTGCGCACCGAGACCGGTGTGCTCGCCACCCTCAACGACGGCCGCACCGTCGAGGGCAGCCACTGCCTGATGGCCGTCGGCTCGGTGCCGAACACCGCCGGTATCGGGCTCGAGGATGCTGGGGTGCAGTTGACGGAGTCCGGCCACATCCGGGTGAACCGCGTGGCCCGCACGTCGATGCCGAATGTCTACGCGGCGGGGGATTGCACGACGGAGCTGCCGCTGGCATCCGTCGCCTCGATGTCGGGGCGCACCGCCGTCTTCCACGCCACCGGCGACGCCGTGAACCCGATCGAGATCCGCAACGTGGCGGCCAACATCTTCACCCAGCCCGAGATCGCCACGGTCGGTTGGTCTCAGAAGCAGATCGAAGAGGGCATTGCCCAGGGCGACATCTACAAGATGCCGCTCGAGCAGAACCCCCGCGCCAAGATGATGGGCATCAAGGACGGCTTCGTGAAACTGTTCGCCCGCACCGGCAGCGGCACGGTGATCGGTGGAGTGATCGTGGCACCGAAGGCCAGCGAGCTGATCTTCCCGCTCGCGCTCGCCGTTGAGCACCGGCTCACCGTCGACCAGGTGGCGCGGGCGTTCACGGTGTACCCGTCGCTCACCGGCTCCATCTCGGATGCCGCCCGCGCGATGCACGTGGTGCTCTAGCAGCTCGCAGCATCCGCCCGATCCGAGAGTTACCTTTCCGGTCGAGAGTTACTGGCGGAACGGGCACTCTCGACCGGAATGGTAACTGTCGCGCGGTACGGCGCCCGCGTGACGCCGCCGGCCGTTAGGCGCGCAGCTTCCGGTACGCCCGCGCCGACAGCGGCAGGAACACCAGTGTGATCACCAGTGGCCAGAGGGCCGCCATAAGCACCGCGTTGTCCGCGAGAATGCCTCCCATCGAACCCGTCGGGTTGCCGAACAGCTCCCTGGCCGCGGTCGCTGTCGCTGAGATCGGATTCCACTCGGCCACCGCACCGAGCCACCCCGGCATCGTCTCTGGTGCGACAAACAGGTTCGAGAGGAACCCGACCGGCCACACCAGCACCTGGATGGCCGCAGTCGCACCCGCCCCGCGGAAACGCAGCCCGAGGAAGATCCCCACCCACAACAGTGCGAACCGCAGCCAGAGCAACAGGAACACCGCGAGTACCACAGCACCGACCTCACCAGAGATCTGCCAGCCGATGAGTAGTCCGCCGCCGAAGAGCACGGCCAGCCCGAGCACCGAACTGGCCATATCGGCGCCGCTGCGCCCCAGCACGATCGCCGAACTGCTGATCGGCATCGAACGGAAACGGTTTGTGATGCCCTTTGCGGCATCCGTCGTCATTGCCAGCATTGTGCTCTCCAGCCCGAAAAGCATCGCGAGCGTCAGCATGCCTGGCAGCAGGAAGCTGATGTAGTCGCCGCCGCCCGGCACCTCGATCGCACCGCCGAACAAGAAGCCGAACATCAGCAGCAGCATGATCGAGAACAGCAGGTTAAAGATCGGTCCGGCTGGCTGCCGCACCCAGTGCAGCAGGTCGCGCTGGGTGATGATCCAGCTCTCGCGCAGGGCGTTCGAGCGGCGGAGTTCGGGTTCCACGTCCTGAGTGGTCGTCATGGGGTCTCCTTGTTGTCGGCGCTTTCGGCCGTGCGGTCGGCGCTGTCAGGTGAGCTGTCGGCGACGGATGCCGCTGGCGGCATATCTGTCAGCGCCAGGAATACTTCGTCCAGGGTCGGGCGTCGGAGCGCAATGTCGTCTGCGGTCAGAGCGGCGCCGTCGAGCACTCGCACGACGGACATGAGCCCTGTCCCGCCGGGCGGCACCTCGAGCGTGACGGTGCGAGAGTAATCGTCGACAACTGCCGTGGTGCCGAGTGCCTCGCCGAGAAGCCGTGCCGCCTCCGTGAGGCGGGTGCCGTCTTCGAGCATCACCTCGATTCGGCCGCCGCCGAGCCTGCGTTTTAGTTGTTTGGGGGTGCCCTCCGCGATCACGCGACCGTGGTTCATCACCGAGATGCGGTCG
Organism: Glaciibacter superstes DSM 21135; assembly: GCF_000421145.1. Classification (GTDB taxonomy): domain Bacteria; phylum Actinomycetota; class Actinomycetes; order Actinomycetales; family Microbacteriaceae; genus Cryobacterium; species Cryobacterium superstes. Next base: position 251,967 of record NZ_ATWH01000005.1, read on the forward strand.
GCGAGCTGGTCGGCCTCATCGAGGTGCTGCGTGGTGAGCAGCACGGTGGTGCCCGATTCGGCGATCTGCCGCACCGCCCGCCAGACCTCGTTGCGACCGCGCGGGTCGAGGCCGGTCGTCGGCTCGTCGAGAAACAGCACCGCGGGGGTGCGAATGAGGCTCGCCGCGATGTCGAGGCGCCGCCGCATGCCACCGGAGTAGGTGGAGACCGGCCGCTCAGCGGCATCCGTCAACCCGAACTGGTGGAGTAGTTCGTCTGCACGGGCGCGCGCCGCCGAACTGCGCAGGCCGAACAGCCGCCCGAACATGACCAGGTTCTGGCGCCCGCCGAGGATGTCGTCGAGGGCTGCGGCCTGGCCGACCAGGCCGATCCGTTCGCGCACCTGCTTGCCCGATGACCGGATGTCGAGACCGGCAACCGTCGCGCTGCCGTCGTCGACGTCGATCAAGGTGCACAGCGCGCTGACGGCCGTGCTCTTTCCTGCGCCGTTCGGGCCGAGCAGGCCGTGGATGCTGCCGGCCGCGACGCGCAGGTCGAAGCCGTCGAGCGCGTGGGTGTCTCCGTAGCTCTTCTGGAGCCCGCTCGCGATGAGCGAATAGGTGAGTGATTGATGGGGTGAGTGGACGGTTGGCACGTTCCTCCTTCTACTCCGTACAGACTACGGAGTACTCGCGAGAGATTAGCGTACACCATACGGAGAAAGTAGGCTAGTGGGCATGGTTACCGAATCCACTGGGCGTGGTGATGCGGATCGCTCGCTCATGTTGCTCTGGCGTCACCATCTCGATGAGCCGCAATCCACGCGCGGTCCGAAGCAGAAGACCAGTGTCGACGAGGTGGTTTCCGTGGCAATCGCCCTCGCCGACGAGGAAGGCCTCGAGGCCCTGTCGATGCGCAGGGTCGCCGAGCGGCTCGGACTCGGTGTGATGTCGCTGTACACCTACGTCCCAGGTAAAGCCGAGTTGGTGGACCTGATGGTGGATACGACAGCGGGGGAGCAGGAGCTACCCGAACACCCCGGCGACGTACGGAGCCGATTGGAATACATCGCACGATTGCAATGGGAGCTGTACCGTGCGCATCCGTGGCTGTTGCAGATCGACACCAGTCGCCCGCCGCTCGGGCCGCACGTGTCTGACCGGTACGAGTGGCAGTTGCGGGCGGTGGAGGGAATCGGCCTCGACGACATCGAGATGGACCAGGTGGTCACACTGGTGTCGGGGTTCGTGGCCGGGCCCGCGCGCGCCGCCGCAGATGCCGAGCGGATGCGGAACGACTCCGGCGTCACCGACGCGGAGTGGTGGGAGGCCAATGCCCCTGTGCTCGAACGGGTGATGGACGGCAGCCGGTACCCGGTGTCAGGACGCGTCGGCGCCGCGGCGGGCGAGGCGTACGAGGCACCGGCGAACCCCGACCTGGCCTTCGAGTTCGGGCTGGCTCGCGTGCTCGACGGGGTGGAGTTGCTCATCGCCTCCCGCGCGTGAAGAACCGTCGCCGAGCCGTGAGCTGAGCACCCAAAATCGCGCTGGGAACGTGCTTAGGTCACGGTTCGGCGAGGGGCAAACGGATGCCTGTGCTCGGCAGACGGCGTCGCTCAGGCGGCGTGCGCGGCGACAACGTCGGCGACGGTCAGCAGCAGGTGACCGGATGACACGGTTGCGCCGACCGAGGCTGCCACGTTTGTGACGACGCCGTCTTTGTGAGCCGTCAGCGGCTGCTCCATCTTCATCGCTTCGAGCACCAGCAGCAGATCTCCCTTGACGACCACGTCGCCCTCGGCCACGGCGAGTTTGACGATCGTGGCCTGCATCGGAGCCTTCACCGCATCCCCTGTCGCGGTGTCAACAGCGCCACCGTTACCGCGACGGCGCGGAGCCGGCCCGGCCGTGCTTTCAGACGAAGCTCCGGGAAGCAGCCGAGCAGGAAGGGTGACCTCGATGCGGCGCCCCTCCACCTCGACGACGACACTGTTGCGCTTGGCCGGTGCGCTCGTCTCGGTTTGAGTTCCGCTCCATGGCTCGATGCCGTTGTCGAATTCCGTTTCGATCCAGCGCGTGAAGACCGAGAACGGCGCTCCGTCGGCCGGGGCGAACGCGGGGTCGCGCACGATTCGGCGGTGGAACGGCAGCACCGTCGGCAGGCCCGCCACCTCGAATTCGTCGAGGGCACGACGGGAGCGCTCAAGCGCTTCCTCTCGTGTGGCTCCGGTGACGATCAGCTTCGCCAGCAGCGAGTCGAACGAACCGGAGATCTCATCGCCGGCCTGCACACCCGTGTCGACACGCACGCCGGGGCCGCCGGGCGGACGGAACACGTGTACGGGGCCGGGCGAGGGGATGAAGCCGCGGCCGGCGTCTTCACCGTTGATGCGGAACTCGAACGAGTGCCCCTTGGCGATCGGGTCGCCGTAGTCGAGCACGCCGCCCTCTGCGACGCGGAACTGCTCGCGCACCAGGTCGATGCCGGTGACTTCCTCAGACACAGTGTGCTCGACCTGCAGTCGGGTGTTGACCTCGAGGAAGGAGACCGTTCCGTCTTTGCCGATCAGAAACTCGCAGGTGCCGGCTCCCAGGTAGCCGACCTCCTTGAGGATGGCCTTCGAAGCGCGATACAGCTCGGCCGTCTGCGCCTCGGTCAAAAAAGGCGCCGGTGCCTCTTCGACCAGCTTCTGGTGACGGCGCTGCAGCGAGCAGTCGCGGGTCGAGATGACGACGACATTGCCGTGGGCGTCGGCGAGGCACTGGGTCTCAACGTGGCGGGGGGCGTCGAGGTACTTCTCGACGAAGCACTCTCCGCGACCGAAGGCGGTGATCGCCTCTCGCGTCGCGGAGTCGAACAGTTCGGGAATCTCCTCGCGAGTGCGAGCGACCTTGAGCCCGCGGCCGCCACCGCCGAACGCCGCCTTGATCGCGACGGGAAGACCATGCTGGTCGACGAATTCGAGTACTTCAGCGGCATCCGTCACCGGGTTGAGGGTGCCGGGCGCCATCGGCGCGCCGACCTTCTCTGCGATGTGGCGGGCTGAGACCTTGTCGCCGAGCTGTTCGATCGCCGCGGGCGTCGGGCCGATCCAGGTGAGCCCTGCGCCGATGACGGCACGGGCGAAGTCTGCGTTCTCGGCGAGGAAGCCATAGCCGGGGTGAATCGCGTCTGCGCCGGCGCGGCGGGCGATCGACAGGATCTTGTCGATGACCAGGTAGGTGTCGGCGCTGGTGGTGCCGTCAAGCCCGTAGGACTCGTCGGCGAGCCTGGCGTGCAGGGCGTCGCGGTCCTGATCGGCGTAGATGGCGACCGAGGTGATTCCGCTGTCTTTTGCAGCGCGGATCACCCGGACAGCGATCTCGCCCCGGTTGGCAATGAGGACCTTCGATATACGCGGCACAGTCCCCTAGCCTATTGGCCGATACCCCGTGCTCTTTGGATGCGATCGACAAAATAGAGTGAGCAAGCGGTGCGAATGCCTACAACTCCGGTCGTCAGGAGAGGCGGCAGATGACAGATGCCGCGGGTGCCTCAGGCGACGGCGCCGCGGTTCCAGAGGCTCGGCCACGCGTATCCCAGCCCGGTCACCAGGCGGCGCAGGGTCGGCAGCGAGAGTCCGACGACGGTCGACGGATCGCCCACGATGCGCGTGATGAAGGGCCCGCCGAGGCTGTCGATGGTGAACGCTCCGGCCACGTACAGCGGTTCGCCCGTGGCGATGTAGGCGTTGAGTTCGGCATCAGTGATGTCGTCGGCGAAGGTGACGTCGGCCACGGCAACGGCTCCGACCGAACGACCTGGCTGCCCGCCGACGTGCTCGATCAGCCAGTGTCCTGAGTAGAGCTGCCCGGTGCGTCCGCGCTGCAGGTGCCAGCGTTCCCTGGCTTTCTGGGCGGTGTGCGGCTTGCCGTAGATGACACCGTCGATGACAAACACCGAGTCGCCGCCGAGCACCAGTCCGTCGAGGGGAGTGGCGTCAGTTCCGGTCGTTGAGACATCGGTCCCACCGGCGACGGCGCCGCTCACCACCGCATCCGCCTTCGCCCTGGCCAGCAGCTCCACCACCTGATGAGGAGTGAGTGGGGCACCGGATGCTGCCGCCGCGGCATCCGCAATGGCGCTCTCGTCGACATCCGGAGCGATCGTCACCGGCTCGATGCCGGCCGAACGGAGCAGAGTGAGGCGGGCGGGTGAGGTAGAAGCCAGGTAGAGGCGCATGTTTCCCTTCAGAAGGTATCCGGCGTGACGCGTGGGTGTGGGATGCTCGAACAATGGGCACGAACGAGCAGAACTCAGCACCGCAAGACAATCCAGCAGAACCCCAGTCAACAGAGCCCCAGCAGGCAGAGCCGCAGTCAGCAGAACCCCAGCAGGCCGGAACCCGGCCAGCCGGGCCCCAGCCGGGCACCGAACTCGAACTCGACGTGACCAACGTAGCCCACGGCGGAATCTTCGTCGCCAGGCACAAGGGCAGGGTCGTTTTCGTCAGCGACACCCTGCCGGGCGAACGCGTGCGCGCTCGCCTCACCGAGGCCAGCCACAAGAGCTTCTGGCGCGCCGAGACGGTCGAGGTGCTCAAGGCCGCTCCGGAGCGCCAGCCGCACATCTGGTCGGCCGCAGCGCTCGAACGTGCCCCAGAGGACCGCGCGGGCGGCGCCGAATTCGGTCACATCGAGCTCTCCCACCAGCGTGAACTCAAGCGCCAGGTCCTGGCTGATGCGATGAAACGCATGGCCGGCATCGAAACGGATGTCCAGGTCGAGCCGGTGCCGGTCGGCGAGAACGCGTCACCGGGCGATGCCTTGGATGGAACCGGCTGGCGCACCCGCATCCGTCTTCAGGTCGCCGACGACGGCTCGGTCGGTCCGTATGCTGCCCGGTCGCACCGCGTCATCCCCATCGACGATCTGCCGCTGGCCGAACGCCAGGTGGAGGCGGCGGCGCCGCTGGGTACCCGCTTCCCTGGCGCAGCATCCGTCGACGTGGTCTTGCCTGGCGAGGGCGACGTGCAGGTGCTCGTGGCCGAGAAAGACGGCAAAGGCAAGCGGAGGCCGCTGCCACCGCGCCGGATCACCGAACGGGTCGGTGACCGTGCATTCCGCCTCGACGCCGGCGGATTCTGGCAGGTGCACTCCCGAGCGGCCGAGACCCTGTACGCAGCCGTGCAGGAGGCCATCGACGAGAACTTGTTCGATCCCCGCGCCGCGAACCTCGACCTCTACGGGGGAGTGGGGCTCCTGGCCGCGGCCGTCGGCGACCGATTCGGATCGACCGTGCGAATCACGTCGGTCGAGGCCGATGCCCGCGCCACCGACGACGCGTCGGAGAACCTCGCAGAGTGGGTGGGCGCAACGGCCCAGACCGACCGCGTCGACCGATTCCTGCAACGCGCGGTGCGGGATGCCGGGGCGGCCGATCGCGATCGGTACGCCGCCGCAACGGTGATACTTGACCCGCCTCGCTCCGGTGTCGGTGGGGCGGTGGTCGATCAGCTCGGCAAGCTCGCGCCCGGTCAGATCGTCTACGTCGCCTGCGACCCGGTGGCCCTGGCTCGGGATGTCGCGCTGCTGTCGGCGCACGGCTACGGGCTGAAGTCGCTGCGGGCTTTTGATCTCTTTCCCAATACTCATCACGTCGAAGCCGTCGCACTGTTGACGAAGTAGCTATCGTTGGCAACGACGACGAAACGAAAGAATCCTGCCGTGAACCCAGCAGTTCGAGTGACAAAGAGTGAGACGCCGATAGTTCGAGTCGGCATCGTCGACGATCACGAGTCGGTGCGCCTCGGGCTGAGGGCTGCGTGCGAGAACGCCGGTTACGAAGTGGTGTTCGCGGCGGCAACGGCCAAGGAGTTGGTGGCAGGGCTGGCTGGTCGCGACTGCCATGTCATCGTGCTCGACCTGTCGCTCGGAGACAACTCCCGGGTGACCGACAACGTGCATCTGGCGCGGCGCACCGGCGCGTCGGTGCTCGTGCACAGCATCGCCGACCGCGTTGCGTCGGTGCGTGAAGCGCTGGCGGCCGGGGCAGCCGGGGTGATTCCGAAGTCGTCGCCGACGACGACGGTCATGGCGGCCGTGGCATCCGTCGCCCGTGGTGACGTTTTGAACAATCTTGAGTGGGCCAGTGCGATCGATGCCGACCGCGACTTCGCCAAGGCGCAACTCGGCCGGCGCGAGCGCGACGTGCTGCACCTGTACGCATCGGGCCTGCCGCTGAAGATGGTGGCCATACAACTGGGTATCGCGCACTCGACGGCCCGGGAATACCTGGACCGCATTCGGGTGAAGTATGTCGAGGTTGGCCGGCCGGCACCGACGAAGGTCGACCTGCTGCGCCGCGCCGTTGAAGACGGCATCCTGCCCGGGCTTGACCCTGATGGCGGAGATGAAGAGGCCTGAGGCGCGCGCGGAGCCGCTCGCTGACGAGGCGGCTGCGGAAGCCGACACAACCCCGGCCGGCCCCAGGCTCTTCAGGCCGGGGCTGGCGCGTGCGCCGCACAATCCGATCAGTCGCCAGCAGATCGAGACCGTGCTGTACCGGTGTGTCGCTGTCATCGCGCTGATCTTCTCTCTCCAGGCGACGCCGGTCTTCCTCGCCCAGCTGCCCTACCGCAAGCGAGACCTGGCACTCATCGGTGCTGCCATTTACGTGATCGCGCTGGTCGGCCTCGTCGTCACCGCCGTGCTGAAGTCGGGCGTGCGCATCGCAGCCACGGTGCTCGCCTCCTACTACGTCGCAGCGCTGCTCCTCTGGTCGCCGTTGATGATTGATTCTGCAGTGAAGATGGACGGCAAGCCGTACCTCTGGTACCTCTGCACCATCGCCACCACGTGCGCGGCCGTTGCCTTCCGGCCCCTGTGGGCCGCCATCTATACAGTGGTTGTGCCGCTGGTCTACGGCGTGGTACGCACGTTGCCGTCCGGTGGCGGGGCCGACCCGCTGCTGGCGTCGCTCGACGTCGCGTATGCCATCATTCTCGGCGAGGTCGCGCTCATCATCATCTACCTGCTGCGCCAGACCACGGCCGCAGTGGACCTCGCCCAGTCCAACGCGCTCCGCAAGTACGGTGCAGCGGTACGCCAGCACGCCACCGAACTGGAGCGGGTGCAGGTTGACGCCATCGTGCACGACAGCGTGTTGACGACCCTGCTGTCGGCGGCGAACGCGCACAGCCCCAAGGAGTCTGAGCTGGCAGCGACGATGGCCAGGAATGCCATTGCGCGGCTCGATGAAGCCGGCGCAGTGCGTACGGACGACGACACCATGATCGGGTTCCACCGGTTGCGCAGTCGCATTCGTGACGCCGCGATGGCGTTCGCCCGGCCCTTCGAGATCATGGAGCACGACATCGACTCGTTCGCCATCCCGTTGCAGGCGAGCGAGGCCCTCTACTCCGCTGCGGTGCAGGCGATGGTCAACAGCATGCAGCACGCCGGGCCGGCAGATGCGACGGTGTCGAGAACCCTCACCATCCGTCCGAACCTGCAGGGCGGCTGCACTATCGAGATCGCGGACACCGGTATCGGATTCGATCCAGAGAGCGTCCCGAGCGAACGGCTTGGCCTGCGCGTCTCGATCCAGGAGCGCGTGAACAGCGTCGGCGGTCGTGTGCACGTGCGCACGGGCATCGGACAGGGGACCGCGATCATGATCGAATGGCCGCGCACAGACGGCGATCTGCATCCGTTCGCCGACCAGTTCTCTGCAGACGAGATCCCGGTGCTCGGTCTCGACCACTCGCAGCCACAGGGCGGTGACCGCGGATGATCACCGTCCCCCGCGGCCTGGTTCTCGGCTTGGCGGCGCTGTTCTCGGCGTACCACATCGTGCTCGGCGTCTACGCGATCGGAACACCGGTCATGCCCGGGCCGACGATCGCCGCGCTGGGGTTGTACGCGCTGGCCACCGTCCTCAGCCTGTGGCCGTTCGGTGAGCTCCGGATGCCGCTGTGGATGTCGTTCTTCAATCTCGCGGTGTCCATTGCACTGCCCTTGCTGGTGGCGAGCCAGCTGACCGGCGCAGCCCAGAACGGTTACGCAACCTGGTATGTCGCAGCGGTTGGCACGCTGATGACGATCACGGCGACGCGAAAGCGGCAGAGCGCATCCTGGCTCGGCGTCGGCTTTCTGGTCGTGCACACCGTCGTCTGGGCCGGCGCGGGCAAGCTGGGATCGATGGGTGTCATCGGCAGTGTGGTGTGGGTCGCGATCGCCGTGGTGCTGACGCGGGCGATGGCCAAAGCCGGGCGAGACGCCAGGCAGTACGCGCTCGCCGAACGCGAGGCAACGGAATGGCAGGCGGCGCAGGAGGCACACCTCTACGAGCGCCGAGTACGGTTGGCGCAGACGAACCGCCTCGCAGCGCCCATGCTCCGCCGAATCGTCGACCGAGGCGGAGACCTCAGCGACGCGCAGCGGCAGGAATGCCGGTATCTGGAGGCCGCGGTGCGCGATGAGATCCGCGGGCGTCGGCTGTTGAATGACGCCGTACGGGCAGAAGTGATGGCGGCCAGGAATCGGGGTGCACTCGTCACCCTGCTCGACGAGGGCGGCATCGATGATCTTGACGGAGGTGCGCTGGAGGCCGTGCTCGGCGAGCTGGCCGATGCCTTGTCGCGTACGTCGGCAGACAAGATCATCGTGCGCACTTCGGCTGACGGATCTGACACCGCGGTCACCGTCGTCGGACTCACCACCGCAGACCCGAGCGTCAGCGCGCTCGGGCCAGACAATGCCGAAGACGAGGTCGCTCTCTGGCTGGAGATCCCGCGCGTCGCCGTGGCTCGCGGCGCACAGCATCGCCGCTAGCGCCGAGCATCGCCGGTTGCGCCCACAATCGCTGCTGTAGCGGCGATTCTCAGCGCACGCGGCGACGTTCGACGAGGTCCCGGCCGTCGGCATCCGGGCGGCAGAAAGGGGACCGACCCGAAGGCCGATCCCCTTTCCAAATTCGAGTCAGGGCGATAACCCGAATATAACCCTGACTCGCCCCCAAAACATTCGCCTGCTTACCCTAGTGGGCGAATGATTGGTGGTGTAACTCAAAGAGAGACACCTAGCAATTACTATATTGGACGTTCGGGGCGATTAAGGTAAGTCGGCATTTTGGGGGACACGAGCCGTCCATTGGCCCGGCGGTCCAGGTGCGGAGGTCTGTCCGGAAACGTCAGCTACGCCGGGAATCCGCGCCAGGCGCCATGTGCCGGATGCATCGGCTTACGCAATGCCCGCTGGCTGAGCTCCCAGGCGCTTCGACCTGTCTCTGGCGTGCTGTGCGCGGCCTCGGATTCCTCTCGCAGCAATCCGCGAACAACGGCCGTCACCGCCGCGATTTCGGAATCGGTCACGTTGCGCGTCACAAAAACGATCTCTGAAGGATCAAATTCTGAAGGATCAGATTCTGACGGGTCAGGTTCAGCGGGGCCTCGGGAGTTCGATGAGGATGTCATGGCGTGTCCCTACAGCGGGATGTTCCCGTGCTTCTTCGGCGGCTGGCTGGCCCGCTTGGTGCGCAGTGCCCGCAGTGCCTTCGTCACCGACACGCGTGTTGCGGCCGGCTCGATCACTCCGTCGAGCTCGCCGCGCTCTGCGGCCAGGAACGGGCTGGCGACGTTATACGTGTACTCGTTCGCCAGGCGGGTGCGCACGGCGGCGACATCTTCACCGGCATCCTCCGCGGCCTTGATCTCGGCCCGGTACAGAATGTTCACCGCGCCCTGCCCGCCCATCACAGCAATCTCGGCCGTCGGCCAGGCCAGGTTGATGTCGGCCCCGAGCTGCTTCGAACCCATCACGATGTAGGCGCCGCCGTAGGCCTTCCGCAGGATGACGGTGACCAGCGGCACGGTTGCCTCCGCATACGCGTACAGCAGTTTGGCGCCGCGACGAATGACGCCGGTCCACTCCTGCTCCGTGCCCGGCAGGTAGCCGGGCACGTCGACGAGGGTGAGGATCGGGATCGAGAACGCGTCGCAGAACCGCACGAACCGGCTCGCCTTCTCGCCTGCCTCGATGTTCAGCGTTCCCGCCATCGCGCTGGGCTGGTTTGCGACGATCCCGACACTGCGTCCTTCGACCCTGGCGAACCCGACCACGATGTTCGGCGCGAACAGCGGTTGCGTCTCGAGGAAGTCGCCGTGGTCGACCACGTGCTCAATGACCGTCTTCACGTCATAGGGCTGGTTGGGCGAATCGGGGATGATCGTGTTCAGCTTCTGGTCGGCATCCGTCATCTCGAGTTCAACCTCGTTGTCGAACACCGGCAGCTCCGCCATATTGTTGTCCGGCAGGAAGCTGAGCAGCGTGCGCGCGTAGTCGAGGGCGTCGGATTCGTCGCTGGCGAGGTAGTGGGCGACGCCGGAGACCTTGTTGTGGGTGAGGGCGCCACCGAGCTCTTCCATGCCGACGTCTTCGCCCGTGACGGTCTTGATGACGTCCGGGCCGGTGACGAACATCTGGCTGGTCTTGTCGACCATGATCACGAAGTCGGTCAGGGCGGGGGAGTAGACGGCGCCGCCGGCAGCTGGACCGCAGATGATCGAGATCTGTGGGATGACCCCGGATGCCGCTGTGTTGCGCCGGAAGATCTCACCGTACTTGCCGAGGGCGACTACGCCCTCCTGGATTCGTGCTCCGCCGGAGTCGAGGATGCCGATGATCGGCACGCCGGTCTTCAGCGCCAGGTCCATCACCTTGATGATCTTCTCGCCGGCGACCTCGCCAAGTGAACCGCCGAAGATGGTGAAGTCCTGTGAATAGACGGCGATTTGACGGCCATGGATGGTGCCGGTGCCGGTGACGACCGCGTCGCCGTACGGGCGTTTATTCTCCATTCCGAATGCGTGGGTGCGGTGCCGCACGAACTCGTCGAGCTCGACGAAGGAGCCAGGATCGAGCAGTTCGTCGATGCGCTCGCGGGCTGTCATCTTGCCCTTGGCGTGCTGTTTCGCGATGGCAGCGTCGCCGCTCGCGGTGACGGCCTCGTGGTAGCGGAGCTTGAGGTCGGCAAGCTTCCCAGCCGTCGTGTGCAGGTCGGGGCCGGAAGCGGCGCCGGTGTCAGGTGCAGTGTCGGGAGTCATCTCAGTCACGCGATTCACTCTACCGGCCACCCCTTTGAGCGAACCGTTGACGATTCCCTACAAATCCCGGCTCGATCGCTGGTCATGTTCGAGGCGCTCGATGTGGCTAACTCAGGAGAATCCGCCGATTCGCCTCCCGAATAGGCGGAATAGGGGCTGATTCGCGAGAATAGCCTGAGTTAGCCACGGAGAGGAGCCGGTATGGAGTTTACGCTGAGCCGTGAGGCGTCTGGTCGGTTCGAGTTTCTCGGTGAGGCCGGCTCGACGAACGACGTGCTGGTCGAGCATGCGACGGGCACGGATGCCGCGGCCTGGCCTGATTTATCGGTGGTCGTCACCGACAACCAGACTCGCGGCCGCGGTCGGCTCGGCCGCACGTGGCTTGCGCCCACCGGCAAATCGCTCGCGATCTCGGTGCTGCTGCGGCCTGCCCTCGGCGACGGTGGGCAGCTCCCCGTCGATGCTTTCGGCTGGTTCCCGCTCCTCGCCGGCGCGGCCATGACGCGCGCGGTGCGATCGGTGGTCGAGGAGTTCACGGTTCCGGTGCCCGATGTGAAGGAAGAAGAGATTCCGCGTCACGAGGTTGCACTCAAGTGGCCGAACGACGTGCTCATCGATGGGTACAAGGTGTCCGGCATCCTCTCTGAACTCCTGCCGAATGCCGACGGCCTCATCATCGGTGCCGGATTGAACGTCGCACTCGATGAACACGACCTCCCGACGCTGACGTCTACCTCGCTGCTGCTGGTCACCCGCTCGGAGCCAGATCCCGACGTCGTGCTCGCCCGCTACCTCACTGAGCTGTCGAGGCTGTATCGGTCTTTTCTGGCAGCGGGCGGCGATCCGGTGGCGAGCGGGCTCCGTGCCGTGGTCTCCGAACTTTGCGGCACGATCGACTCGCCGGTGCGCATCGAACTGCCCGGCGGGGACGACCTGGTCGGGCTGGCGGTCGGCCTGGATAACAACGGGCGACTGATCGTGCGTGATCGGTCGGATGGCGAACTGCAGGCTGTCGCCGCCGGCGATGTGACCCATCTGCGGTATTAATGGGATATGAGCAATAGCGCGGGTCAGTCCCACGATTCGCCGGCTGTCGACCAGTCGGCGGAACAAATCGTAGCGCGCGTGCGTCCACACGCGCGGGTGCTGTTCTGGCCGACCCTGCTGTTGTTTGCCGTCTGCGGCGTAACCGGATACTTTCTCGGGAGGCTGCCGGAGCAGTGGCAGAACATCGCGATCGCTGTCGGTGCGGTCGTGGTGATCGTGCTGTTGTGGCTGTTGCCGCTTGCTTCGTGGCTGAATCGCCGGTACACGATCACGACCAGGCGGATCATCTTCCGGCACGGCTTCTTCGTTCGCACCAGGCAGGAATTGCTGCACAGCCGTGGGTACGACGTGTCGCTCCGGCGCACCTGGCTGCAGTCGGCGTTCCGTTCAGGCGACGTGCGCATCAATGCGGGGCTGGAGCATCCGCTCGTCTTGAAAGATGTGCCGAACGCCGACCTTGTTCAGGAGGTCTTGCACGACCTGATGGAGTCGTCGCAGACGGTTCTCGGCGCTCGCAGGCAGGAGCAGTCGGCGCAGACCGACCACTCGACGCTCTGGACCGGGCATTAGCCAGGCCTGACCAGGCCGTCGGCTCGGCAGCTAGACGTTGCTCGAGCTGGCGGACACTTCGCGCCTGGCCGCAGCATCCACCGGCTGCGCGCGACGCGCCACCGCGATGGCCTCGCCGCCGCCCTGCGCCACTCCGACACCGACTGTGCGACCACGGTTCGGCGAGAACACCCAGTAGCGGTAGAGCGCAAAGCGGAAGATCGCGCCGAGCCCGAGGCCGATCACATTTGAGGAGATGTTGTCGGCGACGACGCTGGTGAACCCGAGCACGTAGTGGCTGAACCACAGGCAGGCCAGGCCGATGCCCATCCCTGCGAGGCTGACAGCGAAGAATTCGATGCCCTCACGGAGTGTCTGCGATTGCCGGTTGGCACCGAATGTCCAGTACCGGTTGCCGATCCAGTTCACCAGGATCGCCAGGACCGTGGAGATGATCTTCGCGTAGATCGGTCCGGCATGCACCAGTTCGGGGTCGAACATCGTTGTGCGCAGAATATTGAAGACCGTGACGTCCACGGCGAATCCCACGAGTCCCACAGCGCCGAACTTGCCCAGCTGCGCGGCGAGGGCCAGCAGTCTGGCCCTTGCAACCGAAGTTTTCGACATGTATCCGTCCGGTCTGGTCATCGTGCAGAGTTTCTGCTTCCGGCGACCGGGATCTGGATTCTCGGCCACCAGCGTGTGCGCGATAATTGAGCGAAACGACCACCGCGCGATTCGCAGTCTACGGCGATGATTTCGGCGCGACCTGAGAGTTTTCTTGGGGTCTGGTAAACGCTCGCAGAGAATTTGGTGAACACATGGCGACGACGGTTGGAGTCATCGGCGGGGGGCAGCTGGCGAGGATGATGATCCCCGCGGCCGTGAATCTCGGGATCGACATTCGGGTGCTCGCGGAGGCCGACGGCATGGCGGCGGGCCTCGCCGCCTCCACGGTGGGCGACTACCGCGATCGTGAGGTTGTGCTCGCTTTCGCCGAGACCGTCGACGTGATCACCTTCGATCACGAGCATGTGCCGCAGGAGATTCTGCGGGCCATGGTCGAGCGCGGTGTCCGCGTGCATCCAGGGCCGGATGCGCTGCTGTACGCGCAGGACAAGCTGCTCATGCGGCAGCGACTGAGCGACCTGGGTCTTCCTGTGCCGGACTGGGCGCGGGTCGAGAACGCGGCCCAGCTGGCCGAGTTTTTGGGCACTCACGGCGGTCGCGCTGTCGTCAAGACACCTCGCGGCGGGTACGACGGCAAGGGCGTGCGCCTGGTGCGGGGCGAGCACGAGGTCGACGACTGGTTCGCGTCTCTCGCCAGCGACCCGAACGGCGGCGACCCGAACGGCGGAGCGCTCCTGGTCGAAGAACTGGTCGAGTTCACCAGGGAACTCGCGCAGGTCGTCGCCCGCAGGCCGTCCGGCGAGGTCGTGGCGTGGCCCGTCGTAGAGACCGTGCAGCGCGATGGCGTCTGCGCCGAGGTGATCGCGCCTGCCCCTGGTTCTGCCGGACGCATCGCGGATGTCGCCGCCGATATTGCCTTCGCCGTTGCTGAGGGAATCGGGGTGACCGGGGTGCTGGCGGTCGAACTGTTCGAGACGACGGATGAGCGGGTGCTGATCAACGAACTGGCGATGCGCCCCCACAACAGCGGTCACTGGTCGATCGACGGGTCGACGACCAGCCAGTTCGAACAACACCTGCGCGCTGTACTCGACTTGCCTTTGGGTGGCACCGGCGCTCGTGACGACTGGTCGGTCATGGTGAACATTCTCGGTGGGCCTTCCAGCGGGTCGCTGATCGACCGGTATGCGGGCGCTCTCGCGGAGCATCCGACGGTGAAAGTGCACAACTACGGCAAGGATCCCCGGCCGGGTCGCAAGATCGGCCACGTCACCGCGGGCGGCGACAATCTCGACGACGTCATGTACGAGGCGCGTGCCACTGCGGCGTTTTTTCAGGACTGAGCCATAAGATCGTCTCCGTGCCAGAGAACCCTGAACCCGAACCCTTTGCACCAGACGCGTTCCCGCCGGAGCAGACGGTGGCAACTCCTGCCGCCGCGCAGAATTCTGCCGCCGCAGAGAACGGTGTCGTCAGGGTTGGTGTTGTGATGGGCTCTGACTCTGACTGGCCTGTCATGAGCGACGCCGCGCAGATCCTTCGCGACTTCGGTGTCTCGTGCGAGGTCGAGGTCGTCTCGGCTCACCGCACACCGGAGAAGATGATCGCATACGGCAAAGGCGCTCGCGATCGCGGACTCAAGGTCATCATCGCCGGCGCGGGCGGAGCGGCTCACCTGCCCGGCATGCTCGCCTCCGTCACGACCCTTCCTGTGGTCGGCGTGCCCGTTCCCCTCGGCCGCCTCGACGGCCTCGACTCGCTGCTCTCGATCGTGCAGATGCCGGCCGGCGTCCCGGTGGCAACGGTGTCGATCGGTGGCGCTCGCAATGCTGGGCTTATAGCCGTGAAGATACTGGCCACCTCCGACACTGCCCTCCAGGACAAGCTCGACGCGTACGCGCTCGAGCTTGCCGCACAGGTGGAGCAGAAGAACAGAGACCTCCAAGCGAAACTATGAGCAGTGTGAGCAGCCCGATTCGGCATCCGGAAGTCGGCTCAGCGCGGGTAATGACCAAACGCGGCTGGTGGCTCGTCGTGCTCAATTTTGTGCTGCCTGGCTCTGCACAGGTGCTGGCCGGCAACCGTCGGCTCGGCCGCTTCGGCCTCGGCGCGACCCTCACCCTCCTCGGTCTCGCCGTCGTGGCCGGTGTGGCGTACCTGCTTTGGCCAGAAGTCGTCTACACCGTCTTCACCAACACCATCGGCCTCTGGCTGGCCGCCGCGGTGCTGGTGTTCTACGCCGTGGTCTGGGTGATCCTCACCATCGACACCCTGCGGCTGGTGCGGTTGGTGCGTGCTGCGCCGGGCGCGCGCCCGTTGATCGCCGGGTTCGCCACCGTGCTCATGATCGCCGTCTGCGGAACTGCCGCGTACGGCGCGTTTGTGGCCACAACGGCCAGCGGATTCCTGTCGTCGGTCTTCGTCGCCGGTCCGTCTGAGCCGCCTGTCGACGGGCACTACAACATCCTGTTGCTCGGTGGCGACGCCGGTCCTGACCGTGACGGCCTGCGGCCAGACAGCATCTCCGTCGTCAGCATCAATGCCGAGACGGGGCAGGCGACGATGATCAGCCTCCCGCGTAACCTCGAGGACAACCCGTTCCCGGCGGACTCCCCGCTGGCCGCCGTGTATCCGGAGGGATACGGTGCGATCGACGGTTGCGAGGTCGACGCCTGCATGCTCAACTCGGTGTTCACCGAGGTGGAGCTGAAGAGCCCCGAGATGTATCCGAATGCCGTGGCTGAAGGCAGCGAGCCCGGCATTGAGGGGATGCGCGACGCGGCGGAGGGCATCACCGGCCTGACGATCCAGTATTACGTGCTGATCGACATGCAGGGTTTCGCAGATATGGTCGATGCCCTCGGTGGAGTGACCATCACGGTCGCCGATCGCGTGCCGATGGGCGCCGGCCACGACGAAGACGGCAACGAAGTGGCGATCGACTACTGGATCGAACCTGGCGAGCAGAAGATGGACGGCTTCACGGCCCTCTGGTACGCCAGGTCGCGTTATGAGACCAGCGACTATGACCGTATCCAGCGGCAGGGGCAGCTGCAGGACGCGATACTGCAGCAGTTCAATCCCGCGAATGTGCTGACCAAGTTCCAGGGTGTGGCGCAGGCGGGGTCGCAGGTGGTGAAGACGGATGTGCCGCAGGGCATGCTCGGGTACTTCGTCAACCTGGCGTCGAAGACGAAGGAGCTTCCGGTGCAGCGCTTGGCTTTGGTGCCGCCCGACGTCGACCCCGAAGAGCCGGATTACGCCTACATCCAGCAGCTGATCGCCACGACGCTGGCGCCGCCGGCGTCCGAGACTCCCGCCGAGTAGCCGCGTCGCTTACTGGCGCACCCCCGAGCCTGCGGACTGTAGTCCGGTGGCCAGCGCGCTCCCAGCGGCGGTGCATACGCTGGGCGCATGTCCGGAACCATCGCGCGCGATATCGAGATCGGCAGCAGTTCCACGCACCCGATGCGACGGATGCTGCGGCGCGTTCGTGCGTGGATCGAACGTCATCCAATTCAGGCGGAGCCAGCCCGGCGATGCTGGAGCGGTTGGCGGCGCGCAGCCGTGGCGTGTCGACCAGTGCCGGTCAGCCCTTGAGCCCGGACTGAGCGAGCCCTTCCACGAACTGCTTCTGCGCGACGACGAACACGATCAGCACCGGAAGCGCGGTCATGGTGGCCGCGGCCAGCTGCACGTTCCACATCTGCCCACCGTAGGCATCCACGTACCTGGTCAGCGCCTGTGGCAGCGTGAACAGGTCGGGCGACAGCAGGTACACGGTCGGCTCGAGGTAGAGGTTCCAGACGTGGAGGAAGGTGAAGATCGCCACGGCGGCCAGCGCCGACTTCGCCAGCGGCATCGCGATCTTCCACCAGATGGCGAACCGGCCGAGACCGTCGAGCCTGGCCGCTTCTTCGAGTTCGCCTGGCAGCGAGATGAAGAACTGCCGCATGATGAACGTGGCCAGCACACTCGGCGCCCCGAACGTAGACACCAGGATCAGCGGCCAATGTGTGTTCACCATGCCCAGCTGGTTGAAGATCTGGAACAACGGAACGATCGTGACCTCGCTCGGAATGAGCAGGCCGACGAGCACCACCATGAAGAGCAGGTTCTGCCCGCGAAAACGGATGCGTGCGAAGGCATATCCCGCCAGCGACGATACGAACATGGTGCCGACGGTGACGATCACCGCAATGTACAACGAGTTGAAATACTGCAGCCCGAACGGCTGCACGGCGAACGCTTCCGCATAACCTTCCAGCGTCGGGTTGGCGGGCCAAAGGGTGGGCGGGAACGAGAAGATCTCGTTGATCGGCTTGAACGATGAGGTGATCATCCACCAGGTCGGGAATACGAACGGGATGGCCAGAACACTGAGCACTCCGTAGAAGATCACCTGCTTGAGGGTCTTCGGCTTCTGCTGCCGGCCGGCGCGGGGCGGCAGGTGTCGATCCGGCTCCGGCTGCGATCCGGCAACGGACACGTCAGGGGCGATGGCATCAGTTCTCATAGAACACCCACTTCTTGCGGAGCTGCCACTGCACGACAGTGAGAATCAGCACGATGGCGAAGAGCACGATGGCCAGCACAGAACCGTAGCCAAAACGGCCGAACAGGAACGCCTGCTGGTAGAGGTAGTAGACCAGCACGGTGGTCGAGATGCCCGGCCCGCCCTGGGTGAGCACAGCGACCTGTGCGAAAACCTGCAGTGAGCCGACGATCGTGATGATGAAGGTCAGCAGGATGGTGGGTGAAATGAGCGGAACGGTGATGCGGGTAAACAGGGTGCGCGCATTCGCGCCGTCGACTCGGGCGGCCTCCTGGATCTCCTGCGGAACGCCCTGGAGAGCGGCGAGGAAGAGCACCATGTTCAGCCCGACGTTCTTGAACACCTGCACGATGATGACGCTGGCCATGGCGGTCGGGCCTTCACGCAGCCAGTTCGGGCCCTCGATGCCGACCAGTTGCAGGATGCCGTTGATGCCGCCGTCATCCTGCAGCAGAAAGCCCCACACGATGGTCCAGGCCACCAGCGAGACCACGACGGGAGAGAAGAACAGGGTGCGATAGAAGGTCATCGCCCTGGCCTTGCGGTTGAGCATGACGGCAAGGAGCAGGGCCAGGACCAGGTTGAAAACGACGAGTCCGACGGAGAACACCCCGGTCGCCTGCAGCACGGGCACCAACTCTGGGTCGGTGAACAGGCGTTCGAAGTTCTCTGCACCGACGAAGGTGAAGCTGCCCGCGAGCACATTCCACTCGTGCACGCTGAAATAGCCGATCAGCCCGAGGGGAATCAGCACGAATGCCAGGATGCCGAGAACCTGCGGCGCTACAAAGATGTATCCGGCGATCTGGTCGCGCTGCCGATAGCTGAGCGGGCGCCGCTTGCGAAGCGCGGGGTCGGGGCTCACCCGGCCGGACCGGGCTGCTGCCCGGTCCGGCCGAGTGCTCGTTGTTGTCGTCACGTGGTTCCTACTTCTCCAGCAACGGGTCGACGGCCTTGCACACGCTGCTCAGAACGGCCGGGATGTCGGCGTCCGGCGTCCAGATCGCATCCAGGGCTGCGCGCACCTTCTGGCCGATTTCGGCCGAGTCGGTGTGGCCCGGGCGCACCACGCCGGTGGCGATTCCGGGCACAACCACGTTCTCGATCTGTTCGGCGGTGAGCACCGGGTTCGCGGCTGCCAGAGTGTCTACATTGAGCTGCGAGTCCCTGGCCGGCGGGAAGTACTGCGCCAGCTTCTCGGAGTTCTCCGGATTGCTGAAGAATGCGAGGAACTCCGCGGCGACCTGGGTATTTTCTCCCTGGGCCATCACGCCGATGCCGGCCTGGCCGACCATCGAGTATGAGCCCTCAGGTCCCTCGGGCAGTGGTGCCAGGTCGAATGCGAAGCCGGCATCCGGCAGCAGGGAGGCCCGGGAGATCTGGGTTACGGTGAATGCAGCGTCACCGGCGAAGAAGTCCGCCGTCGTGCCGGGACCCGGCATCGATTTCTTCACAAAGGCCGCATCGTGCAGGAACGCAAATGCGTCGGCCATCTCGGGGGAGTCGAAGGTGCAGCTTGCGCCGTCTTCGCTCCAGGGCGCGGCACCCCAGCCCATCCAGACCGAGGCCAGGTTGTCCCAGGTGGTGTAGTCGAAGTCGCGGATGACGAACCCGGCTTTGCCGGTTGCGGCGTTGACCGCAGCGCCGACCTCCGACACGCCCTCCCAGTTCCACTTGCCCTGTGCCTGCAACTCGGCAGCGGTCGGCTGACCGGCGGCCTTCAACAGATCATCATTGGCGAACATGACAAAGGGAGAAGTCGAGAACGGATACGCCACCAGCTCGCCGTCTGCCTTCCAGAGTGCGGTTGCCGCCTCGTTCAGATCGTCGAACTCATAACCCTTGGTGTTCTCCAGCGTCTCCTGGATCGGTGCGAGCGCGCCGGAGGCCACGAAGTCGGGTGCGGCGTTCTCGAGGATCCAGGCGAGGTCAGGCGCCTTGCCGCCGGCGACCTGGGTGGTCAGCGTGGTGGTGTAGTCCTCGAACGGCAGCGGGTCGAAAGTGACCGAGGCGACCTCTGGATGATCGGCCATGTACTCGTCTGCGATGGAATCGAACATGGCCAGCTGATCCTCGTTTGAGGTCCAGACGGTCATGCGCAGGTCGACATCCGTTGCCGTGGGTGTCTCTGCGGTGCCGGAGCATCCGGACAGGAGCAGGGCGGATACCGCCAGCACTCCGATTGTCGTCAGCGGCTTTGCTGATCGCATGGTGTTTCTCCTCTGTAATGGTCGATCGGGTGATCGACACCTGTGTGGTTAGTAGCCGGTGACGTCTGGCCAGTGCAGTTCGACGCCGTCGGCGGCGAGCAGGCTTTGGAACTGCTCGAGCAATGCGGGGGTGTTGCGAACGGTTCGCGGATCTGTGTTCCGATCCAGGCTGAAGGCGGCCAGTGCGCCGACCGCCTCGCCGATGTTCCACTCCACCGGGTGCAGCCGGAAGGCGCCATTGGTGATGTGGGTGGTGCCGATGTTCTTCCCGGCCGGGAGCACGTTCTGCATACGGACGGGAATGAGCGCGCCGAGTGGGATCTCGAACGGTGCGCTCGCCACGTCGACATAGTTGTCGCCGTTGGTCGAGGGGTGCAGGTCGATGCGGTACATGCCAACACCGACCGTGTCTGGGTAGGTGGCGGGGGAGCCGTGTCCGCGCACTTCGATCGAGAGGTCGTCCTCCACCACCGTGTATTCGGCACGGATGCGACGCGATTCGCGAACATAGGGAGCCATCGCCAGTCCGTGCTCGGTTCCGGTCACGTCGCCGCGCAGGCGGAGACCTGGCCAGCCGGTGCCACCGTCGGGGCGGGGAGCCTCGGTCTGCAGCCAGTAGAAGAACGACAGCGACAACTGCCGGGCGGCCTCCAGGTGCTTCTCGGCATCCGGGTTGTCGATGATGTTGCCTTCGAGGTAATCGATCATCGGCCAGTTGACAACCACGAGGTCGCTCGGGAAGTGGCCGGGCGTGTAGAGCTTCCGGGCCAGGATGCGGCGGAAGATCCAGAGTTCGCGGTCACCTCCGCCTGCACGCTGGTCTGCGACCTGCGTCAGCGGGTCGTCGTCCACGGTCGGCGTGAACGTGCGCGTCACCGTTTCGAGGGTGCGCGGGTCGGGGCCGGTCAGCGAGAGCAGCTTTGCGCCCCAGAACTCCGGCTCGTACTCGCGCCAGAAGTCGTAGTCCTGTGGCTTGTCGATGACGTGGTTCTCGCCCTCGATGTGATCGACGACGAAGCACCAGGACAGCGCCTGGACGTTGTCGGGGTCGCCGGTCTCCGGCGCGCTCGGCTCGCCGGTCTCGGCCTTGGACTCGGTTCCGGTGACGAACTCGGTGCCGGTCAGTGGAAGGAGGTCGCCGGTCTCGGTGGCGTCGATGACGTAGTCTGCGGTGACGGTCAGGGTGTCACCCGTGCCGAGGTGACGCAGTGTCACGGACGTGACTCGATCGCCATCCGTTTGGGCGTCGACGGGGACTACCTGCTTGACCAGGCGCAGGCGTCCGGTCGCCAGGTACGGCGCCAGCATGTTGTCGATGACGGCGACGGCGATCCTCGGCTCGGAACAGAGCCGGCTGACCAGCCCGGCGCCCGGGTTCAGGGCACGGATTGCGCGGGCTTCGGTGGTGAGCGGGTACCAGGCGCGATAGTGGTCACGGATGCCGTCGCGGAGCGCCCGGTACGAAGCTGTGACGCCGAACTGCTCTACCCAGGTGTGCTCGTCTGGCGGCACTGCCTGGCTGGTCAGCTGTCCGCCGAGCCACTCGTACTGCTCGGTGAGCACCACCCTGCGACCGGCGCGGAGCGCGGCGAGCGCAGCGGAAACGCCGCCGAGGCCGCCTCCGACGACGAGGATCTCGGTGCTGGCTTCGGTCGTGCTGGCTTCGGTCGTGCTGCTTGTACCGTCGATGGTGCTGGCGGGGGTCAGGGTCACAGGTGCTTTCCTTCGTTGCGGGGTGGGGCGAGGGTGGTGCCGGACTCGACGACGCAGTCCAGCAGGATCCGGCTCTCGGATTCAGATGGCGCGTCGTCGGAAGACAGGATGCGGCGGAGCAGGGTGACCGCCTCGGCACCGAGTTCGGTGCGGGGCGGGCTGAGACGGGTGAAGTCGATCGCCTGGGCGCTCGGTCTGGAAGGCTCGCCCAGGACAACGATCGACAGGTCTGACGGGACACGTACGCCCGCTTGCCTGGCCAGCTCGTAGATCTCCAGTGCATGGCGGGGCGCTTCGATGAAGAGCACAGTGGGATCGGCGGTGGTGATCGCCTTCCAGTCGGCGAGGTAGTCGTCGCCGGTGCAGGCGCGCAGTTGCACGCTCTCGATTCCCGCCTTCTGCAATTCGGTATGGAAGCCCAGCTGGCGGTCCGCCACCGATTCTGCTGCGGAGTCGACGTGGAGGTAGAAGAAGCGTTCATGCCCGGCGGCGAGTGCGGCGCGGGTGAGCTCTGCGGTGCCGCTCACATAGTCGGCACCGACGTACGGCACGCCGGGAACATCCCGTCGGCCGACGGCGACGAAGGGGAAGTTATTGTCAACCAGGCGGCTGAGTTCTGCGGCATCCATCTCAAGACCGAGCAGCAGGCATCCGTCTGCCAGACCGAGTCGGTTGTTGCCGTGGAAGATCTGACGACGCCCGTTCTCGACAGGCGCGCTCGTGAACAGCAGCAGGTCGCAGCCGAGTTCTTCGGACCGGGCTTCGATGCCGGTCAACAGTGGTGTGTAGAAATCGGCGGTCTCGTTGGGGAACGCCGGTTCATAGGTGAACACACCGAGGATCTTGTTGCCCATTCCGGCCAGGCGCCGGGCAGCGGGGTCGGCCACGTAGGTGGTCTTCTCGATGATCTCGAGTACGCGGTTGCGGGTCTCCTCCGGAATGCGAGACGCGGCGTCGGCTTTGCCGTTCAGCACCAGGGAGACGGTGGCCTGGCTCACGCCGGCGAGTTCGGCGACGCGGCGTTGCGTCATCTTCTCGTGCGTTGGACTCGTCATTGGACGTCGCCTTCACTTCTCTGGAGCTCAGGCGCCGGGCTGGCGCTGGGCTGGTAATACGCATTAGCATAGTGCAAAACGATCGCTAATGCGTATTAGTGATGACCGTGCGGTAGCCCCGCTGTTCGCAACAGCCGGAAGCCACGGTTCAGGATGCTGGTTGCGACAGGCCCAGGCGGGGATAGAGCAGCTCGAAGCCCTTGTCGAGTCCGCCGTTGAGGGCGCTCACCCCGTGGTCGCCTCCCGGCACCTCGTAGTAGGTGGTGTTCATGCCTGCTGCGGCCGCGGCATCCGACACCGCCTTGGCATCGGGCTGGAACGTGCCGTCGTCGGCGCCGACCGTGAAGATCGCCGTGGTGTCCGGGTAGCTGCCCGCCGCCAAGATGTTGACCGGCTTCACCGCGTCGTATGCTGCCTGGTCGCCGCCGAAGATCTCCTTCAGCACCTGGTCGCTGTCTTCGGCACCGGCATACGCGTCGCCCGAGATGTCGAGGATATTGCCCCAGACGTCGGGGTACTTGGAGCCGAAGTAGGCGGAGCACTCACCGCCGTTCGAGTAGCCAGCCACCGTCCACTCGGTGCGGTCGGGAAGAATGTTGAGGTTCGCTTTCGCCCAGCCCACGGCATCCGTCATCACGTAGGTCTCGACATTGCCGCGTGATGAATCGAGGCAGAGGGGGTCGTTTGCCGGGTCGCCGAGCTGGTCGACGATAAGTGCGATCGGGGCGAGGCCCTTATTCGCGGCGGCATACTTGTCGAGGATCGCGGCGATGTACTGGGCATCAGGGTCTCCGGGCTGGCCCATCATCATCAGCACGAACGGCAGGGCCGGCGCGTTGTCGACCTGTGCCGCAGGAGGCAGGTAGAGTTCCGCGGCGCGGGCGGAGAATCCGGATGCCGTGGCCGGGATGTCCACGGTGCCGGTCTTTCCCGCGGCCGGCATGTCGGCCGGAGGAGTCCAGGTCTCCCAGAGCGGGCCGGCATTGGCGGGCGGGGGCGTCGCCGGAGGCTTGCCCGGATCGATGGGCTGGCTGGTGTTGATGTGCAGGAAGGAACCGAGCGTCGGGTTGAGTCCGTAGGCGGCGTTGACTCCGAGGGTGGCGGTGATCCCGAACAGCAGGATGCCGACGACGGCGATCAGCTTGCGCCACCAGCGCGACCTCCAAAGGTTGACGATCGCGAGGCCAATGGCGGCGAATGCGGCGATGATCCAGGCGTTCGCCTCGTGCGAGAGCGGGCTCCCGAACAGGTTGAGGAGCCCGACGGTGACCAGGAGGGTGGCGAGGCCGATCACGGCGCCGCCGAGAAGCCCGATGGCCGCGGTGACGATCCAGCGCGGTGTCGGGCGCCGGGCGAGCAGGTAGATCAGAGCTGCGGCGCTCACCGCGAAGAACGCGATGATGACCGGCCCGGTGACGATGTTCACGTTGAGCAGGCTGTCTGGCACGTGCCCAACCTAGCGGATGCGATCTGCGCTGGCTATCGACTGAGGTCCTGTTTTCGTTCGTTGACTGTGCAACTCGGTGCTGCACGACCGGATGTCCGGAGGCCGCGTTTCTTCACGGTCAGCGCGCGAGCGCCTCCACAAACCACGAGGTGATCGTCGTGGGGTGGGTGATCGCCGTCCCGACGACAACGGAATACGCCCCGGCATCGAGCGCGGCACGCGCCTCGTCCGGTGAGTGGATGCGCCCTTCCGCGAAGACCGGAACGCTCAGCCGCCCCGCGAGCAGGTGAACCAACTCGAGATCCGGTCCGGCGGTGCGGGGGCGCTCGCCGGTGTAGCCCGACAGGGTGGTGCCCACGATGTCCGCCCCCGCATCTTCGGCAGCCACCCCGTCGTCGAGGCTCCCGGCATCCGCCATCACCAGCGCGCCGGTCTCAGAATGGATGCGTCGCACCGTCTCCTCGAGCGACAGCCCATCCGGCCGCGCTCGCCGCGTCCCGTCGATCGCGACGATCTGGGCTCCCGCCTCGATCACCGCGAGCGCGTGATCGAGGGTGGGGGTGATGAAGACGCCGTCCGCGCCCACCTTCCAGAGGCCGATCTGCGGCACGTCGACCGACTGGCTGATCAAACGGATGTCGTCGAGTCCCTGCGCGCGGATCGCGACGGCACCGCCGGCGACGGCCGACTGGGCGATGAGGGCCATGGCGCGGGGATCGCGAAGCGGCTCCCCTGGATAGGCCTGGCACGAGACGACGAGGCGGCCTCGGAATGACGCGATCACTGGTTCACCGCCTCCAGTGATTCGAAGGCTCCTCGCGCCGCTCCGATGATGGCGGCGTCATCACCGAGTGAGGCTTCCACGAGCGGAACCCGCTCGACCAGGGGCATCGCGGTCGTGCGCATTGCCTCCTCAACCGATGACCACCACAGTGCGCCCGCGCGCCGCATGCCGCCCGCGATGATGACGATGTCGGGGTCGATGACGTTCACCAGCCCACCGAGGCACCGCCCAAGGGCGCGTGCAGACGTGACGACCGCCGTGCGGGCACGCTGGTCATTGTCCGTGCGACGCACGACTTCGCGAGCATCCTGCACGTCGGCGTCGCCGCCGAGGCGCAGGTAGAGCTCGTGAAGCGCGGTGCCAGACGCGATTGCTTCGAGGTGTCCCTCCCTGCCACAGGGGCAGAGGATGCCTGCAGCTTCTTCTGCAGGCAGATGGCCGAGGTGGCCGGCGACGCCGTGGGCGCCGAACTGCGGTTGTCCGTCGACGACGACGGCCCCGCCGATGCCGGTGCCGACGGCAGCCACCAGAACGGTGCCGTGTCCCCGTCCCGCGCCGACGAAGGCCTCACCGGCGGCATGGGCGTGAACGTCGTTCTGTACAACAACAGGGAGGTCGAGGGCCGCCTCGAACGCCCTGCCGAGGTCGGTTCCTGCCCAGTTGCTGAGGCTGCCGGTCGCTGAGACGACTCGGCGCGCAACGGAGTCAATCACTCCGGCAGCGCCAACGCCGACCCCGATGACGGTCCGTCCGTGCAGGAGAGTGTGAGCGAGGGAGGAGGCGGCAGACACGATACTGTCGCCTCCTTCATTGGCAGGAGTGGGAGCGTCGAGTCGCGCGATGACCTCCCCGGTTCGAGTGACCAGCCCGACCGCCGTCTTGGTTCCCCCGATGTCGATACCGACGGCCAGGTCTGTCATCTGTCGTTTTCTCTGGTCACTGCGAGCTGGAAGGTGTATCGATCGGCGCGGTAGATCGTTCGTGCGTACTCGATCAACTGTCCGCGGCGCGACGAACTCACCCTGGACACGCAGAGTGCGGCGCTTCCTGGTTCAACCTCAAGGAGCCTGCTCCGCTCCTCATTGAGGGTGATCGCCTGGATCTCCTGTTCCGCCCGGTACACCTCGTGGCCTGATGTGCGGAGTTGTTCATACAGCGAATCGCCGAGGTTGAACTGTTCGATGTCGAGGATCGTCGTTGGCAGGTAGACGTCTTCGATGGCCATGGGGTTGCCGTCGGCGAGCCTGAGCCGCCGGATGTGCGTGCATTCCGAGCCCGCCACCAGTTCGAGTGCCCGCGCGACGACATCATCCGCTTCAACCCTCGATACGGCGAGAACGCGGGAGGAGGCCGAATAGCCCCGGCTCATCATGTCTTCCGTGAACGAGGTCAGCTTCGGGCTCTTCGAGAAGAGATCGGTCGAACCGACGTAGGTGCCGGAGCCGTGCACGTTGTACACGCGGCCCTCTTCACTGAGTTTGGCGATCGCCTGCCGCACAGTCATGCGGCTGACCCCGTAGATCGCCATGAGCTCCCGCTCGGAGGGCAGCGCGTCGTGGGGTGCCATCGACTCTGCAATGGTGGCGCGGATCCCGGCGGCAACGGTCTCGTATTTGTGCGCCATGTGCTGGTTCCCCTTCTCGTGACTGCTCATCGCTTGAACGCTCACCCCTTGACCGCTCCAGCTGAGAGGCCACTGACAAGGTATCGCTGGGCAAAGACCGCGAAAACCAGTGGGGGCAGCGTGGACAGGAAGGATGCCGCGGAGATGTCACCCCAGCGAATTCCCGTACTTGTAATGAAGTTTGCCGCACCGAGCGTGACCGGGGTCGCATTCGACGTGGACAACACCAGCGCGAACAGATAGTCGTTCCACGAGAAGATGAAGACCAGCACCGCCACCGCCACCATGGTCGGCGCCAGGATCGGCAGTACGATACCCCACAGCGTCCGGTACACGTTTGCGCCGTCGACGGATGCCGCCTCCTCGATTTCATTCGGGATATCCCTGAGTCCGGCAGCGAGAAGGATGATGGCCAGCGGAAGGTTGAGGAAGGTGTTCGCGGCGATGAGGCCGGGGATGCTGTCCTGAAGCCCGAGGGTCGTGAAGAGGAGGAAGAACGGCACGACGAAGAAGATTGCCGGGAGCAGCCGGAGTCCAGACGCACTGTTGATGATCCAGCGGCCGCCGAAACCGAGTCGCACGATCGCATAGGTCGCCGGAACCGCGATGGCCAGAACAACGATCACTGTGCCGAGTGCGATCATCGCAGAGTTGGCGAAGAACCGCGGGAAGTCGTACCCAGAGGCGTACAGCACGTTTGCGTAGTGGTCCAGGGTCGGTGCAGTCGGCAGCCCGAGTGGGTTCGCGGCAATTTCGCCGTCCGGTTTGAAGCTCACCAGGATCGCGTTCAGCAGCGGCACGTTGACCAGAAGGGCGATGGCGCCGACGATGGCGGTGAACAGCCAGCGGCGACGGTTCGGCGTGCGACGCCGAACGGTCACCGGGCGATCTTCGATCACGGTCATTTCGTCTTCTCCATTCCGGTCGAGGCGATGCGTTTGACGATGAACGGCACGAACGGGATCAGACACACGAGGATGATCAGTGCGGCCGCCGCTGCCCTGCCGAAGTCGCCGGATTCGAACGCGGCCTTGTAGATATAAATGCTCAGCGTGGTGGTGCTGGTGCCTGGTCCTCCAGCGGTCAGCACGTAGATCACATCGAATGTGCGCAGAGCGTCGATCGCCCGCAGAAAGAAGGCAGCGAACAGCACGGGGGTGAGAACCGGCATGATTACGCTGAACAGGGAGCGGAAATAGCCCGCGCCATCGACGGCGGATGCCTCGAGGAGCTCACTCGGAAACGACTGGAGCCCCGCGTAGATGATGAGGAAGGTGAACGGCGTCCACTGCAGGATGTCGAGGACGATGAGCAGCGGCACCACCGAGTCGGGGGAGAAGAGCGAGACGCTCATCCCGAGACCTTGGAGGAGTGCCGGGATCGCGCCGATGTCGCCGTTGAGCAACAACCGGAACATGATGCCGAGTAGTGCCGGTGCGACCATGATCGGGAGCAGGATCATGGTGAAGAAGACCTTTTTGCCCGGGAACCGGCGGTTCACCAGCAGGGCGAGTCCGAACCCGAGCACCATCTCGACCGTGACGACGATCGCCGAGAACAGCACGGTGAATCCGGCTGACTTGGCGAAACCGTCGCTGGTGAACAGTGACGTGAAGTTGTCGATGCCGTTGAAGGTTCCGGCGAGGTCGAACAGAGTGCTGGCCTGGAACGCCGTCATCGACCCGGTGATGAGTGGGTAGACGACAAAAACAGCGGCAAAGGCGATGAGCGGCAGGCTGAGCACTCCTGCTGCAATGGTTCTGCTTCGTTTGCGGGCCGCGACGGCTCTTTTGCGAGTGCCGAGTGCGGGGCGTGTGTCGAGTGAGGTCGACATGGAGGGCTTCACCTTCCTACGGATATTGAGGGGAGCCGGGAACGGGGAGAGCCCCGTTCCCGGCGCGACGGTTCAGGCGCCTCAGCCGAGCAGGTCCTGGAGGTTGTTGTTGGCGATCTCCAGGGCTTCCTTCGCGGGAAC
The DNA here is from genome assembly GCF_000421145.1 of Glaciibacter superstes DSM 21135. Classification (GTDB taxonomy): domain Bacteria; phylum Actinomycetota; class Actinomycetes; order Actinomycetales; family Microbacteriaceae; genus Cryobacterium; species Cryobacterium superstes. The sequence goes on from NZ_ATWH01000005.1 coordinate 280,619, forward strand.
CTGGCCGACCCACGCTCCGCTGAGGTCTTCAGCGAGCTTGCTGTAGGCCTGGAAGGTCTTCGGGAAGACCGGCTCGGAGTATCCGTATTCGGCAATGCTCTCCGAAACCTGCGGAAATGCCGGGTTGATGGCCTTGTTGGCCTCGAGAACGTCTGGCATTGCGGGGATGCCGCCGGCCTCTGCGTACTGGGTCATGGCATCCGGTGTCGCCAGGTAGGAGAGCCACGTCTTCGCGGCTTCCTTGTTCTTGCTGTACTTGTTCAGCGACACCGACAGGGCGTGCACGTGCGTCTGGCCACCTGGCACCGGTGCGATCGCCATCTTCCCGGCGATCTCCGGAGACTGCTCCGGGTCGTTGAGCGCCGCGAAGGCCGCGGACCACTGGATCGCAAATGCGGCACTGCCAGACTGCAGGGCGGCCTGGGTTTCGGGGAACTCGGCCTGTGAGCTGTCTGGCGAGGTCCACTTGTTCGTGTAGATGTCTGCATAGAGCTGCACGGCCTTCTCCGCGGCTTCGCTGTTCAGCGCCGCTTCGCCGTCCTCTGCCCAGTTGCCGCCGTAACCCCAGAGCACGTCGTTCCAGACCATGGTGTTGTACAGCAGGTTCTTCGCCTGCAGGATCGTGCCGTACTCCGTCGGCGACTCCGGGTTCTCCGACTGGGAGAAGTAGGCGGCCATCGCCTTGTAGTCGTCGAGATCCCACGTCTGCGGGTCCTTCGGGTCTCGCGCGGTGCCGAGGACTTCCGCGCTGATCTCGCGATACTTCTCGACTGACGCCGGGTCGGCCAGGAGCGCGTCGATGAGGTCCTGGCGATAGAGCAGGAAGTGGTTGCTGACGTCGAGGGGAAGGGCGAACAATTCGTCCTTGTAAGTGAGTCCGTCAACGGCGACGGGGAAATAGCTCGAGGTGTCGATTCCGTCGAGCGGGTCGAGGGAAGCCGCGAACTGACCGACGTTGTACGAGGCCGTCCAGTAGATGTCCATATCGCTCGACTTCGACGCCATCAGCGCCGTCTCCTTCGAGAACGTGTCCTGGCGAGACAGGAGGACCATTTCGACTTCGATGCCGTCGTCTTGGCCTTGGCCGTCGTTGTACGCCTCGACGACCTTGGCCATTGCCTCGCCTTCAGGGCCGGGCCATGACACCATCTTCACGGTTCCCGTTCCGTCGCCGTCCGTGCCGCCGGAGGCAGGTGCGCACCCAGCCAGCATCACTGCTGTCGCCAGGATGGCGGTCCCTGCCATGAGTTGACGCTTGAGCATCTTTCCTCCAAGTGGTCTGTACCAGTTGAAGAGAGGATGTCATGTATTATTTAGGGTTGTCAAGGGTTTCTTGAATTCGATCGAAGAAAGTGAACAATTGGTACGGTCCAGCAGTTGGCTGGGTCTCGACAAGCTCGACCAGCGGGAGCGGCTCGACCCATCGAACAATCGTGCGAGGGGTCACTAAGTGCTCTGAATCCGGTGGCAGACGAGCACTTTACGTCCCTGCAGGAACGTCAACAGCGGCGTGCGAGCCCTACAGGTCGGCGTGCAGCTGCCAGACGCGCTCGGCCGAGTCGCGCCAGCTGAAGGCGTTCGCCCGGTCGATCCCGTATTGCGAAAGCCGGCGTGAGCGCTCTGTGTCACCGACGACGGATGCGATGGCCTCAGCCAGGCGTGCCGGGTACTCCTTCTGGTTCGCGCGTTCGACGGCCACGCCCGAACCACCTGACACCTCGAGCAGCGCGGGGTCGTCTGAGTGCACGACGGGCGTGCCGAAGTTGAACGCCTCGATGATCGGCAACCCGAACCCCTCGGCAAGGCTCGGGTACACAAACACGGTCGCCTTCGACAACACGACCGCGAGGTCGGCGTCGCTGAGGAACCCCAGCACCCGCACCCGGCCGTCTTCGAGACCCTCTTCCTCGGCGACGGCCAGCACATCGAGTTCACCCCAGCCGGGAGGGCCGACGACCAGCAGCGGCAGTTCGGGTGCGCCAGGCAGCGCCAGCCCGGCGATCAGCGACGCCAAACCCTTGCGCGGCTCGAGGGTTCCGACGGTGAGAATGTACTCCGGCGGCAACTCCAAGCGTTCCGAGCGCTCGCGCACGTCCGCCTCCGCGCCCAGCACCAGCCCAGAACCGACGGCCCCGCCGATCACCCGCACGCGGTCGCCGAAGTCGTAGTACTCGGCGAGCTGCGTTGCGACGGCGTGCGTGGGCACGACGATGGCATCCGCGTGCTTGCGCGCCCGCTTCACCATTGCCTTGTGCCAGGCGACGCCGTGGGGCGTGAGGGTCTCTGGATGCGTCCACGGCACCACATCGTGGATGGTCACGGCGATCTGCTCGTTGTCGTTGACGCGGTCGTGCCTGCGCAGGGGAGCGAACAGGCTGGGCGCGTGGATCATGCCCCCACCGAGCGGAATTCCCAGCCCGTACTGCCAGGCACGTGACAGCTCACGTCGCCCGATCGGTGCCTTGTAGAGGTGGGCAAGGCCCGGCAGCATCCGTTCAAGCTGTTCGTACGTGTCGTCGGGATGCGCGGAGACGATTCCTTCGACCTCACAGCCGTCTGGGGCGGTGACGATGAGCTGTTGCGTGAGTTCGCGGGTGTAACGGCCGATGCCGCCTGGAACACGCGCTGCGAGCTGGTCGACGACGACGCGGAGGGTGGTCATGAGACGAAGATACCCTGTGCATTCGCGGCATCGAGTGCCTCGCGCCAGTCGCGCATCGGCGTCAGGCCGGCCGCGGCCCAGGCATCGTGCCCGAGCACGGAGTACGACGGGCGCGGTGCCGGCCGCACGAACGCCGAACTGTCGGTGGGGGTGATCCGCTCAGGGTCGAGCCCCTGCGTGACCAGCACCGCGCGGGCGAACTCGAGCCAGGTCGCTTGCCCTGAGTTGGTGCCGTGGTAGATGCCGGCTGGAGCGTCTGAGTCGACGAGGCGCACGAGCTGCTCGGCGAGGTCGTGGGTCCAGGTTGGCTGACCCAGCTGGTCGTCGACGACGCCCCAGGTGTCTTTCGACGCGGCCAGTTTCAGCATGGTCTTCGCGAAGTTCGGTCCGTGCTCGCCGTAGAGCCACGCGGCGCGCACGACGAAGGTGCCGCTCGGGTGGGCGGCGATCGCCAGCTTCTCGCCCTCGGCCTTGGTGCGTCCGTAGGCGGAGATCGGGTCGTACGGCTCGCCCTCCGCATAGGGCGTCGTGGCTGAGCCGTTGAAGACGTAGTCGGTCGAGACCTGCACCAGCTTGGCGCCGGCGCCGGATGCTGCGGCAGCGAGATTCTGCGCGCCGATCGCGTTCACGGCATACGCCTCGTCTTCGTGGGATTCGGCATCGTCGACTTTGGTGTACGCGGCCGCGTTGATCACCACGTCGTGCCCGGCAACGGCATCCTGAACCGCCTTGGCGTTCGTGATGTCGAGGTCGGCACGGGCGAGGGCGGTCACGGAATTGGAGGTCACGGAACTGGCGGTCGCCGAGCGGTCGGCGAGTACAGCCTGCAGATCGTGGCCGAGCATTCCGGATGCTCCGGTGATCAGATACTTCATGTATTCCCCTACACGGTGCTGGTTCGAACGGTGCCCGGTTCGAACCATGCTGGTTCAGACGGTGATGATTTCCGGACCACCTAAGTCTGACAGAACCTCGAAGTCTGCATCCTGAGTGACAACCGGGAGCGAGTGGGCGAGTGCAATAGATGCGATCCACAGGTCGTTGACATTTGCCTTCCGTCCGGCTTCACTCACCGCCTGTCGCAGCCGGCCCCAATGGGCGGCAGCTGCTGTGTCGGCGGGAAGCGTCACGACGCCGGCAAGAGACTCGATCGTGGCAAGTCGTATCGCGCGAGTCTCTCGCGATTGTGCGGCGTGAACGCCTGCGTACAGTTCGCCGTGGGTGATAGAGGACACGAACTGCTCCAAGGGAAGCTTCGATTCATCGAAGGGCCTGCCTTGCTCTAGAGCGATGAACACACTGGTGTCGAGCAGACCTCGGGGCACGCTCACTGAATGGGTCCGAGGTCGTCGGTCGTGTCATCCCAGAGGTCGTGCGGATGCGGTTCCATGTCGGGCTTGCCCGGGCCGAGAGCCAGGAACTCTTCTTTGGTTATGAAAGCCCTCTTCTTGGCTCGAACCGGAACGAGCGTCGCCACCGGCACGCCGTTCGACGTGATCGTCACCTCTTCGCCGTTGCGGGCGCGCTCGATGACATCCGCGGTGTGATTGCGGAGTTCGCGTACCGGTACCAGGCTCATGTCCCTAGTGTAGCCGTTCGTAGCACGCCGTAGCAATCAACCAACGTCGCAGCAGAACGCTCTCGCGGGGTTGTGTTGCTCGAGCCGATTTCGAGACGCTCGCTCGCGCTCGCTCCTCAATCAGCGAGTGGGGGTGCTCCGCATCAACTCGCCGGTTGAGGAAACGGCTGAGGGACGAAGCCGTTGTCTCGAAACTCCCACGGGTCAGTTCCCGCTCTTCGAGATTCCTTCGCCTGCAGCTAGAATATAGACACTGTATATAGGCGGGAGTCACTCGATGTCACCAGCACCAGCACGAGCCGCGAAACTCATCCGCGCAGCCCGCGGCGACGTCGGAATGACGCAATCGGCGCTCGCTGCAGCGTCCGGCATTCACCAGCCGACGCTTGCCGCCTATGAAACCGGTCGACGCACGCCCTCGCCCGACACTCTGCGCAAGATTCTCGGTGCCGCCCACACCAGGCCCTCGATCGCGCTCTTTGTTTACGCTGACGACATTGTCGCCGCTGCAGCGGTTCACGGCATCGAGGATGTTCGAGTTTTCGGATCAACGCTGACCGGCGCTGACACCCCGGCCAGTGATATCGACCTGTTGGTCAGAACCCTTCCCAATGTCTCGCTGTTCGACCTGAGCGCGTTTGCCCTGGAAATCGAAGCGCTCACCGGCTTCAATGTCGACATCATCACGGAGAGGCAAGCAGAGAACCCGCGTTTCAGCCATGTTCTCGCCGAGGCGGTGCCCGTGTGAACGACCAGTCGCGCTCCCCGCGGGAGCGCTTCGCCCCCAGGCCTCGAAAAACCGGCGCGGCCGGCCCGTCTACAAAGGTAATGGATCGGCTTCCAGCGGTCCGCGACGAGTTGGAACACATCCTGGTGAGTCTCGATCAGATCGCGAACCGCGGTGAAGCTGCGTTCCTCGACCCGGAGGACGAAATCCTCTATCTCGCCGGCTCTCATCTCATCGTGAACTTTGACGATCTCGCACAGAATCGGCTTCCTCAAGAGCTGCGGAATTCGCATCCAGAAATTCCCTGGAAGCGGATAACGCGAACACGCAACATCCTCGCTCACGACTATCTCGCCGCAGATCGCGAGATCGTGTGGGTCGCCGTCTCGAAGGAACTCCCCGAACTCGTGAGGCTCCTTCTCGCTACGTAGCCAGGTGCTATGCGTCGAGCGCGGCGCGCGCCTTTAGCGCTCCCACCACTCTCGGTTGGCTCTGTGCCTATCCAGCAGCTGCCGGACACCGATAGGTTGAGCAAATCGCGCGTTTCACACGGGCGGGCGCACGTCACCACCGTCACGACATCACCGAATGAGAGCTGACATGAATCGACCCACATCCGTTACCGCCGCGTTCTGGTTCCTGCTGATAGGGGTGATCATTGACCTCATATTCGCCGCGCTCACTGCCTTGGTCGGCTTCGTGGTCGTCGGAGACGGAGACTCCGCACCGATGTTTGCGGCTCAGATCACTGCAGCGATTGTCACCATCGTGCTCAGCGTCATCCTGTTGTTGGTCGCGTTCGCGATGCGGAACGGCCGCAACTGGGCGCGCATCGTGGTCATCATTCTGTCGGTGCTCGGAGTGTTCTCGGGCATCCTGAGCGTGTTCGGGGCGGATGCAGGATTCAATATTCCCTTTGCGATCATCGGCATCGCCATCAATATCCTGGTGATTGTGCTGCTGCTCACAAAGTCGGCGCGGGCGTACTTCGCGAATCAGGTACCCGTCCCAACGATCTGACGAGCCTTCGGTGTTACGCGTCGAGCGCGGCGCGTGCCTTCAGTGGCTCCCACCACTCGCGGTTGTCGCGGTACCACTGCACAACGTCGGCGAGGCCTTCTTCGAACGGAACCTGCGGCCGGTAGCCCAGCTCGGCCTGGATCTTGGAGATGTCGACCGAGTAGCGCAGGTCGTGGCCAAGGCGGTCGGTGACGCGGTCGACGTATGACCAGTCCTTGCCGGTGGCGTCGAGCAGCAGCTGGGTGAGCTCCTTGTTGGTCAGCTCGGTGCCGCCGCCGATGTTGTAGATCTCACCGGCGCGACCCTCAACCAGCACCATCGCGATGCCACGGGTGTGGTCGTCAACGTGCAGCCAATCGCGGATGTTGTTGCCCTCGCCATAGAGGGGGACGTGCTTGTCATCGATGAGGTTCGTGACGAACAGCGGGATGACCTTCTCTGGAAAGTGGTACGGGCCATAGTTGTTCGAGCAGCGCGTGATCGACACATTGAGGCCGTGCGTGCGGTGGTAGCTGCGGGCGAGTAGGTCGCTGCCAGCCTTCGACGCCGAGTAGGGGGAGTTCGGTTCGAGCGGTCGCTCTTCGTCCCACGAGCCCTCGGCGATGGAGCCGTAGACCTCGTCGGTAGAGACGTGCACAAAACGCTTGAGGTTGTTGCGCAGCGCGGCGTCGAGCAGCTGCTGGGTGCCGAGCACGTTGGTCTCAACGAAGATCGAGGCGTCGCGCACCGAGCGGTCGACGTGCGATTCGGCGGCGAAGTGCACGACCGCGTCGACGGTGGGGAAGAGCTGGTCGAGCAGTGCTCCGTCACGAATGTCGCCCTTGACGAAGGTGTAGCGGGGTGAGTCGGCGACGGATGCGAGATTGGCCAGGTTTCCGGAGTAGGTGAGCGCATCAAGAACGACGACCTCTGCTCCCTCGAGCCCTGGATACGCATCCTGCAGCGTGCGTCGAACGAAGTTGGATCCGATGAATCCGGCTCCGCCGGTGACAAGAATTCTCATGGGTGGCGATTTCTCCTCGTGAGTGGTGCGGCTCAGTGCCTCGGCCATCCCCGATTCTAACGGTGCCGACCCTGCACGCTCCCTGATCACACTCTGCTGGCCCAGCGAAACCAAGGCGGGTTGCTTCGAGCGCGTTGTACGCGCGGCCTCTTCCTGAGCGTCAGGGAAGTCTTGACCAGGTGGCCCCTCGCCCGACGGAGTCGGACTCCACACGACCGGCCACTTTGAGGCTGTCGAGGGCGAGACGGATCGACTGATCGCTGATGCCGGGAAGCGCCGATCTGATATCAGCGATGCGGAACACCTTCGGAGCGTGATTGAGTACGTAGTCGCGCACGCGATCCTGCTTGTTCCCGTTCGAACGGGCAGCCGATGTCAATGTTGCGAAATCTTCATAACAACGGCGGACGAGTCCAACGAAGTAGCGTAACCAGGGCCACGGGTCATGCACCCCCTGGTGCCAACCGTCGGTCGACGAGAGCAACGCCGCGTAGTACGCATCCGAAGAAGAGGCGATCAGCGTCTCCAACGACACGTAACGGGTGACGTCGTAGCCGGCATCTTGCAGGAGAGCGTTCGTCAATGCCCGCGTGATCCTCCCATTTCCGTCGATAAAAGGATGGATCGTCAGCAAATCCAAGGCGAAGAGGCCGACAAGAATGACCGGGTGGTGTCGACCAGACTGCTGGGCGAGTAGGTAGCGAGCAATGAGTTCCTCCCCGTGGTGGGGAGACTGTCCCGCTGATACTGGCGTGAATCGTTTGACGGCCGTTCCGTCCGGAAGCCGGTCGATCACGAGGTTATCCACCTGCTTGAACTCTCCACCGGATGCCTCTGTGTAGGCGAACAGCAGTCGGTGAAGGTGCAGCAGCAATCCAGCATTCAACGGGCGCCAGGGCTGTTGATAGAGATAATCCAACGCCGCACGGTATCCGGCGAGTTCCTGTTCGCTTCGATTGCGAAGCTGCTCGATACTTCCTGCGAGGATCGCTGCGGCGCGTGCACGGTCTTCTACGAACACGCCCTCGATCGCGGAGGACGCCTCGATACTCGCCACCCGTGCACGATCAGCAAGAGTCGTGAGCAGGTGTGGAAGTTTGTCTTGAAACAGCGCCTCACTTCCGCGGCCCGTGTCGATGACCCGCAGATCGCTGACGATGGTGAAGGGCACCAGCCCGACGAGTGAATCGACATCAGCGAACGAACGCATCGTGTCTCCAATTAATGGCATAAACATACTAATTTCAGAACAAAATAGCATGTTTATGGTGTTTATTGGATGACGGCACTCACGATGTGTCGCAAGACGCTGGCCGATCGCGTCAGCGTGTGACCCAGACGTCGAGATCACCTGATCGCTAGAGTGATGCCCGTGGACAACGCCGGCGACGCCCAGGACGCGGCGCCGGGAATCCTCCTCCGCCTGATCAGGGACCAGCGCATCGCGTTCCTCCTCGTCGGGGCCGCCAACACCGGCGTTGGGTTCCTTCTCTTCATCGCCTTCGACCTGACCATCGGCACCTGGCTCGACGCCGCCGTCAACCCGGTCGTGGGCTCGCTCGCCGTTCTGGCCTGCGCCCACGTGCTCGGCGTGCTCTTCGCCTTCGTGATGTACCGCGCCTTCGTGTTCAAAGTGCGCGGCCACGTGCTACGCGACCTGGCCAGGTTCGAGAGCGTCTACCTGGTCTCGATCATCATCAACGCGATCATCCTGCCGATCCTGGTCAGCTTCGGCTGGAACCGCATCCTCGCCCAGTTCTCCATCCTGATCGTGACCACCCTGATCAGCTACTTCGGTCACCGCAGCTTCTCTTTTCGGCGCACCCCGGCCGAGAGTGAGCCCGGGCCGGAAGACCTCATGCTCGACCCCGGAGCTGCCGCTGCGGCACTCGAGAACCACGAACACGACCCGAACCATGAACACGACGATGGCCGCCCGCCTCAGAAACCCGGAGACACCTGATGCCCCGCCTCTCCGTCGTCATCCCGGCCTTCAACAACGAAGACTTCATCGAAGACGCGGTGCGATCCGTGCTCAGCCAGCACGATGCCGACTTCGAGCTGATCGTCGCCGACCACAGCTCAACCGACAGCACCTGGTCGCTGCTGCACACCTTCGCCGACGACCCGCGGGTCACTCTCCTCACCACGCCGAGCGGCGGGGGAGCGCCCGCGAACTGGCGCCGGGTCTCCGAAGCCGCGACCGGCGAATATCTGAAACTGCTCCCGGGCGATGACCTCCTCTACCCGGGCGCGCTCGCCGCACATATCGCTGCCCTCGACGCCAACCCAGGGGTTGTGCTCGTCTCCTCCCCGCGCGACATCATCGACGCTCGCGGCGGCGTCACCATCCGGAAGCGCGGCCTGCAGGGTGTCAAACGCACTCGCCAGCCCGGTGTCGACGTCGTGCGCACCACCATCCGTCGCGGCACCAACGTCTTCGGCGAACCCGGATGCGTCACCATGCGGCGGGAGACGCTCGAGGCGGCCGGCGGCTGGGACGGCCAGTTCCCCTACCTCATCGACCAGACCAGCTACTCCCGCGTGCTGTTCCGCGGCGACTACCTCCCGGTCGACCACGCCTACGCGGCCTTCCGGGTCAACTCCGCACAGTGGAGCGTCGCACTCGTGAACGACCAGGCGAGCCAGGCGAAGGCCTACCACCGCTGGTGCCGCGAACAGGCACCGAACGACATCAGCGCCGCCGACGTCTGGTGGGGCAACCGCAAGGCAGAGGCGATGGCACTCGCCCGTCGGGGCTATTACCTGGTGAACGGCAAACGGATGCGTGCAGCCGCGTGAGCGCACCGGTATCCGTGACCCCGGCATCCGTCGCCGCTGAATCCGTCACTGCTGTCTCGACAGAATCCGACGGGTCAACCACTCGCCCTCGCCTGCTCCGCGCCAGCTGGATCCTCTACGCGGCGGCAGCGCTGCTCAGCCTCATCACCGTGTGGTTCGCCAGGGATCTCGGCTCGATCGACTGGCGGGTTCCGCTCTACTTCAACGGCGATGCCCTCGCGGTGGCGTCGCACTTCAAAACCGTGATCGAGACCGGCTGGTACGAGTCGCAGCCGCTGCTCGGCGCACCATTCGGGCAGCACTACAACGACTATCCGACCGCAGACAACCTGCATTTCTTCGCCGCGCTCGTGCTCAGCGTGTTCAGTCACGACTTCGGTTTTGTGATGAACCTGTACTTTCTGCTCGGGTTCCCCCTGGCGGCGATGGCCGCCGTGTGGTTTCTGCGCCTGGTCGGGGTCTCGCGCATCCTGTCGGTGGCGCTCGCCGTGGTGTACGCGCTCGCTCCGTATCACTTCGTCAAGGGTGAGGGGCATCTGTTCCTGGCGTCGTACTACGTCGTTCCGCTCGCGCTCGGGCTCGTCTACCTGGTGGGAGCTGGGCGACCGATCTGGCGGATGCGCGCCGCAGGCCGTTGGTACGTGCGCATCCTGACCTGGCAGAACGCCGGTGTGCTCGCCATCTGCCTGCTGCTCGGCACCGCGTCGAGCTACTATTCGATCTTCTTCCTGCTGCTCCTGGCCATCGCCGGCATCGCCGCGTTCTGGCGGATGCGCCTGTGGCCACGGTTCCTCGGTGCGGCCGGCAGTGGGCTGATCGTGGTAGCGGCGGTGCTGCTGAACATGCTGCCCGATCTGCTCTACCGACTGCAGAACGGCACCAACGCTGCGGTGTTCCTGCGCAGTCCACCCGAGGCGGAGCACTACTCGTTCAAGATCGCGCAACTGCTGTTGCCGATGCCTCAGCACCGATTCGGGCCATTCCGCGAGCTGCGGTCGCTGTATGACCAGTTCTATCCACTGCCGTCCGAGCATCCAGCACTCGGGCTGATCGCGGCATCCGGATTCGTCGCTCTCTGCGTGCTGGCGGTGCTCTTCCTGCTGAGCGCCGGGCAGCTCGGTGCCCGTCCGGCCCGCAACGGATGGCGCACCAACGCGGTCGCGGTGCGCACGCTCTCGGTCTTGGCCGGCCTGACTCTCATCGCGTTGCTGTTCGGCACGGTCGGCAGTCTCTCGACCCTGCTGTCGTTCGTGTCGTTCCCCATTCGGGCGTGGAATCGCCTGGCGATCTTCGTTGCGCTGCTGTGTCTGGCGGCCGTCGGCATCCTGCTCGACCTGTTGGTGCGGCGCATCCTGCGAGACCAGTCGATCGCGGCAGCAAGCAAAAGGGCGTGGCTTGTCAGCGCACCGGTTGCGGTGCTTCTGATCGCCGTGGCGGTCTGGGACCAGGTGCCGCCGGTGAATCATGACGCCGTCGCGCAGCGCGAGGCCAAGTACGCGTCAGACCAGGCGTTCGCTGAGGTGATCGAGACGGACGTGGACCCCGACTGCCTGATCTTCCAGCTGCCGTACATCGCGTTCCCAGAGTCGCCACCGGTGAACGGTGTCTTCGACACCGCTCAACTGCGCCTGTTCCTGCATTCCGACACATTGCACTGGACTGGTGGGGGCATCAAGGGGAGACCCGAGATCGACCGTCTCGGTGACATCGCGGCCTTGCCGCCGCACGATTTCGTCGATGCGATCACCGAGGAGGGCGCCTGCGGTGTGGTGATCGACCGTGCCGCTTATGCAGACCAGGCGCAGGCGACCGTTGACGCGCTCGCCGCGGTCACGAAGACGGATGCCGTCACCTCCGACGACTCCCGCTTCACCTTCCTGCCCCTCCGTTAGACCGCCGTGCCCTGTTGTTGAGCTCGCCCCCCATTCGGGACGTTGTGTATGCCACTCGCCGCGCGCACTAGACACGGCCCGCACTGACAGCGATAAGCTGCCAGTCGTGGAACGCAGCGGAAGCGAAGACAGCCCTCCATACGCTCTCTCTGTCGTCATTCCCGTTTATCGCGGCGAGCTCACCCTCCGCAGTGTCGTCGAAGAGCTCCTTCCGCTCACTGTGCCGACGCTCACCCCTGCCGGCGCCGAGTTCATCGTCTCCGAGGTGATAATCGTCCACGACGACGGCCCTGACGGTTCTGACGCGGTCATCCTCGAACTCAGCGAAGCGCATCCCGTCGTCAACGTCGTCTGGCTGAGCCGCAACTTCGGGCAGCATGCCGCAACGCTTGCCGGCATGGCGGAGTCCACCGGCACCTGGATCGTGACCATGGACGAAGACGGCCAGCACGACCCGGCCGACATCGGCAAGTTCCTCGATGTCGGGCTCGCCACCAGGGCGGGCGTCGTCTACGCGAATTTCACCAATGAGCGCCCGCATGGCTTCCTGCGCAGCATTGCCTCCCGAACGGCGAAACGGATGCTCGGGGCCGTGTTCGGCACGCCAGACTCCTCCCGTTTCCAGAGTTTCCGACTCGTGCGCGGAGACATGGCCCGTCAGCTCACGAGTTTCGCCGCTCCCGGCGTCTACCTCGACGTCGCGCTGTCGTGGGTGACCACCAACATCGCCACCGCCCCGACGGAACTCCGGTCGGATGCCGGCCGCCCGTCGACCTACTCGCTTCGTGCGCTCCTCGCCTACTTTTGGCGGCTCGTCGTCACCAGCGGCACCAGAGGGCTGCGGCTGGTGAGTGTGGCCGGTGCCTTGATCGCCTTGATCGGCCTGGTCATCGCCGTCTACATCGTCATCGCCTACGCGAGCGGCAACGTGCCGGAGCCGCAAGGCTGGCCGTCGCTCATGGTGATCGTGCTGCTCTGTTCGGGTGCCATCCTCATCGCTCTCGGCATCATCGCCGAATATCTGGGCGCGGTGCAGAACGTTGCGATGGGGCGCCCACTCTATGTGGTCGTGGATCCGCCCGGTACCGCGCAGCCGTCTGCCCTGCACCTGCCGGCCCACGCCGAGGGGATGCGCCTGTGACCCAGATCGAGACGCCCGTCGAGACTCCGGCAGCAGATTCGCCCACCGTGCCATACTTGGGCGTGCCTCCGACCCCCGTCGTCTTCAGTCGTCCGTTCCGGTCGCGACGGGAGCTCGAGAACCTCGGCACCGTTTTGAATTCCGATCATGTGCACGGCGATGGCGCGTTCACGGCATCCGCTACGGCCAAGGTCAAGGCCATCACGGGGGCGACGGATGCCCTGCTCACGACGTCGTGCACGCACGCTCTCGAGATGGCGAGCATCCTGCTCGATCTGAAGCCGGGTGACGAGGTGGTCATCCCGAGTTTCACGTTCTCGTCGGCGGCTGCCGCGATCGTGTCGCGTGGAGCGGTGCCGGTGTTCGTCGACATCGACGAAGCGCATGGCAATGTCGACGTAGGCCAGTTGGCTGAGGCCATCGGCCCGAAGACGAAGGCGCTCTCGGTCGTGCACTATGGCGGGGTGGCCGCCGAGATGGACGACATCCTGTCCATTGCAAAGGAAGCCGGACTTCCCGTAATCGAAGACAATGCGCATGGCTTGGGCGGCACCTACCGCGGCCGATCGCTCGGCACGATGGGCACCTTCGGAACCCAGAGCTTCCACGACACCAAGAACGTGCACTGCGGTGAGGGCGGCGCCATTCTGGTGAATGACCCAGGGATGATGGAGCGCGCGGAGATCGTGCGCGAGAAGGGCACAGACCGTTCGCGGTTCCTGCGCGGGCAGGTCGACAAGTACACCTGGAATGACCAGGGATCGAGTTATCTGCTGAGCGAGTTGAACGCCGCGGTTCTCGATTCGCAGCTGGAGCAGTTCGAAGAGATCCAGGCGCTGCGTCACCACATCTGGGACACCTACGCGGCCGAGCTCGGCGATTGGGCCGACCAACAGCGGGTGCGGCTGATGAGCGTGCCGGATGATCGGGACCACACGGCGCACCTGTTCTACCTGTCGATGCCCACGCATGACGACCAGGTCGAGTTGATCGCGCATCTGCGTGCGCAGGGCATCAGCGCACCGTTCCACTATGTGCCGCTCGACTCCAGCCCGGCGGGCCAGAAGTTCGGTCGAACGCTGCGTCCGTTGCCGGTGACGGAGTCGTTCTCCCGGCGGCTGGTGCGCCTGCCGCTCTGGGCCGGCCTCAGCGACGAGCAACTCGAACGTGTCGTCGACGGTGTGACTTCTTTCCGAGCCCTCGGCTGATCCCTCGCAGGTCGAGACCCTCCTCAGCTCCGTTGAGGAGCGGCTGAGGAACGATGACGCATCTCGAAACCGACCGAACCTTCGAAGTTGATCGGTTTGTCTTCATTACACGGGAGTAGGATTTAGTCCCATCGACTACCGGAGGTTGATCATGCGGACCACACGACAACTGAGCATTACTCTCCCCAACGACATGGCTGATTCGCTGCGCGCCCGAGTGCAGGCGGGCGAATACGCGAGCGAGAGTGAGGCCGTCCGCGACGGCCTGCGTGTGCTTTTTGCCCGTGACCGGGCGGTGGAGGCATGGCTTCGCGACGAAGTAAGTGCGGCCTACGACGCCCTGGCCGACGACCCGACCCGCGCGGTTTCCGTCGAACACGTGAGGAATCGGCTCGTGGAGGAGCAAGCTGTGAACCGGTGACCTACAAAGTCGTATTCGCTCCTGAAGCGGAAGACCAGCTCGCCGAGCTGTACCGATACATCGCCGTGGCTTCGTCCGAGATCGCCACTCGTTACACAAACGCGGTCGTCACTTATTGCGAGGGCCTGGCTCAGTTCCCATACCGCGGAACAGCCCGCAGCGATATCCGCCCGGGACTTCGAACGACAAGCTACAAGAAGCGGACGGTCATCGCGTTCGCGGTGTTCGACCGCAATGTGGCGATCATCGGTGTCTTCTACGGTGGACGAGACTACGAGACGATCCTTCGCGATACCGAAGCCACGCGAGATTAGGACGCCAACACCCCGGCCAACCACCACCCTCCGCGGACTGAGGAGCAAGCGACGGCGAGAGTTTGGCCAGACTCTTATGCGGAGAGGATCTCCGCCATCTCAGTCCTCGTAGGAGTGCATCGGGGCGCTGCGCTGGTGCTGTGTATCGGTCAGCCTGGCGGTCAAGGTGGCCGCATTCGCTTCGAGGGCCTCCCGGAGTGGTGCAGTGAGCTCTGCGGAGTGGAGCGAAGCAGCGATGGACTTGTTGATCCTCGTCAGAGAGTCCGCCGGGATCAGGGTGTTGGTCTTCAGGCTTCTGGGTCGCAAGTCCACGGTCATATCGAGTTCGCGGAGGATGGCGAGCGCGCGGGACAGGCTGACGTCGGCGTTGCCCTTCTCGAACCGGGACATCCATTGGCGGGTGGTTCCGATCTTCTCGGCGAGCTCCGTCTGGGACATGCTGAGGTCAATTCGTCTCTGACGCACGACGGCGCCAACGTCGACGGGGTTCGAAGTGAGCATGGCAGCCTCCGATGGAATGGATTCGTTCCACTATAGGTAATGGAATGCAATCGTTCCATTCCCCCGTCCCACCACCCGCACTCGGCTGACCCCAAGGTGCCCATCGGGCGAGTCTGTAGACTTTGGGGCGTGCAAATCCGTGAGCTTTCCATCCCAGACGCCTATGAGATCACGCCGAAGCAATTCGGCGACGACCGGGGCGTTTTTCTCGAGTGGTACCGATTCGACCGCCTCGAGGAGGCAATCGGTCATTCGCTCGACATCCGCCAGGCGAACACGTCGGTGTCGAAGCGGGGTGTGGTACGCGGCATCCACTTCGCCGACGTTCCGCCGAGTCAGGCCAAGTACGTCACGACAACGCGTGGCGCCGTGCTCGACTTCGTCATCGACATCCGTGTCGGATCGCCGACGTTCGGAAAGTGGGATTCGGTGCTTCTCGACGACACCGACCACAAGGCGATTTACATCGCGGAGGGTCTCGGTCACGCGTTTGTGGCGTTGACCGACGACGCGACAGTGAGCTACCTGGTGACGGATGTCTTCAACGCGTCGCGTGAGCATGGCATCAACCCGGTCGACGAAGACGTCGCCCTGGTGTTTCCGGACGCTGCCGGCGAGCTGATCCTCTCGCCGAAAGACACCGATGCACCCGGCCTCGCCGAGGCCGCCGAGGCGGGTTTGCTGCCCACCTGGGACGCCGCTCGTGCCTATTACGACTCGCTCAACAACAGGAAGTAGCCATGCGCGGAATCATTCTCGCCGGAGGTTCCGGCACCAGGCTCTGGCCCATCACCAAGGGCATCTCGAAGCAGCTGATGCCGATCTACGACAAGCCGATGGTGTACTACCCGCTGTCGACGCTGATGATGGCCGACATCAACGAGATCCTCATCATCACGACGCCGGAGTACAACCAGCAGTTCCAAGCGCTGTTCGGCGACGGGTCTGAACTCGGTATCCACATCGAGTACGCGGTGCAGCCGTCGCCGGATGGCCTGGCGCAGGCGTTCATCATCGGTGAGGAGTTCATCGGAGACGACAGCGTCGCCCTGGTGCTGGGTGACAACATCTTCCACGGTGCCGGGCTCGGGTCGTCGCTGCGCAACAACTCGGAGATCGACGGGGCGCGCATCTTCGCGTATCACGTGAGTAACCCCACCTCGTATGGTGTCGTCGAGTTCGACGAGCGGATGACGGCGCTCTCGATCGAGGAGAAGCCGACGAACCCGAAGAGCAACTACGCGGTTCCCGGCCTGTACTTCTACGACAACTCGGTGGTGGAGATCGCGAAGACGATCGAACCGAGTGCGCGGGGTGAGCTGGAGATCAGCACGGTCAACGAGCGTTACCTGGAGCAGGGCAAGTTGCACGTTCAGGTGCTCGATCGGGGAACAGCCTGGCTCGACACCGGAACGTTCGAGTCGATGATGCAGGCGTCGGAGTACGTGCGCGTCATCGAAGACCGGCAGGGCTTCAAGGTCGGTTGTGTCGAGGAGATCGCCTGGCGTGCCGGCTGGATCGACGACGCGCAGCTAGCGGTTCTCGCAGCTCCGCTCACGAAGAGCGGTTACGGCGTCTACCTGCAGCGCCTGCTGGCAGACCAGGCCGGCTAGCGGTTCAGGCCGCGCCGACCGAGAAACCAGCCGCGCACGCCGAGGCCGACGCGGAGGCCCGCCCGCACCGGCCATAGCCACCACTTGTGGTACTTGCTGGCGAGAAAGCGGTAAGCGCTCTTGTGGTGCGCTCGGATCATGATGGCGGAGTTTTCGTTGGTCGAATGCGCACCAGAGTGTGTCACGGTGGCGTCTGGCGTGTAGATGTTGCGCCACCCGGCCTGTCCGAGGCGGTAGCCGAGGTCGACGTCTTCGAAGTACATGAAGTAGCCGGGGTCGAAGCCGCCGATGGACTCAAAGGCGGTTCGGCGAACGAGCAGGCAAGAGCCAGACAGCCAACCGGCATCGCGGCTGCGTGGCGGTGCCTCCGATTCCTGGCGGTAGGAGCGGCTCCACGGGTTCTGCGGCCAGATGTTGGCGAGCAGCGCGTGGCCGACGCCAGTTCTGAGTGACGGGATGGCACGGGCTGACGGATAAACCTCGCCCTCTGTGGTCAGAACGACAGGACCGACGGCGCCGACATCCGAGGCATCGGCGGTCGAGGCCACCATGGCGTCGATCGATCCGGGGGAGAGAACGATGTCTGGGTTGCTGATCACAATCCACTGGACTGACTCGGGCACCGTTGCGGCTCCTGCGTCCATGGCGTGTCCATAGCCGGCGTTCTGCGGCATCGGCAGATAGCGTGCGCCGTACTGAACCGTCAGTTCTTCGACGCCGTCAGCGTCGCCTGGTTTGTTGTCGACGACGACGACGTCCGGTCGGTCGGACGAGGCTTCTGCGATCGAGGCCAAGAACCCGGCAAGCACCGCGGCAGAGCCGTAACTCACGGTGACCACTGAGACCAGCGGTGCATCACCAGCCGTCACTCTTCGCCTTCAGTCACTCGATTAAGTCCTTTACTCAGCATCAACCGCCCAGTTTAGTCATTGTCGCTGGTTCAGTCTGTCGCATCAGGACGCCGCCCGGCGCGTGCAGTCGGTTTGAATGGATCCCTGAGGCTCTTTTGCTTCGCCATTTCTTCACAATCGCGCCGGCACTGCATCTGAGCCGAGTTGAGCAGTGTCCTGTCATCGTTTATGGCCGGATGAGGGAGGGTGCTCGAGATCTTCACGCTGTTCAGGTTTAACGCCCCTAGTCGAACCGCAGGAGTTTCAATCAGCCGGATTCAGATGGTTCCGAATTGACGACTGGAAGGTATGCAAAACGACGACTCGATCGTCTGCAAATTGACGACTGATAGGCTGTCAAATTGACGACTCGTCATTTTTACGTCATGGAGGATGCAGTGGCATACATTCCGCGAATAGCAGACACGGAGCTCGCAATGGGACTCGCGCGCGCTGGCGCTGTCTTGCTCGAAGGTCCAAAGGCGTGCGGGAAGACAGAAACTGCGTCGAGACGGTCGCGCAGCATCGTGCACATCGACACCGACCCGAGCGTGGAGGCGCTCATGGCTACCGACCCTCAGCTGCTACTCGAAGGCGCGGTGCCGCGGCTCTTTGATGAATGGCAGCTTCAACCAAAGCTGTGGAATGTGATCAGGCGCGAGGTCGACGCGAGACACACCGCAGGCCAATTCATTCTGACTGGTTCGACGGCACCATCAACAGACGCCACTCGACACTCGGGCGCTGGGCGATTTGCGCGAATCCGGATGCACACAATGACGCTCCAGGAGAGCGGCCACTCAAGCGGGACGGTATCACTCGAAGCGTTACTTAACGGCGAACCAGCCCGAGCGGTCGACCCTGGGCTCGACCTTGACGCACTAATCACACGCATTGCGACAGGCGGCTGGCCTGCGCTCCTGCGCATGACAACCGCCGATACCCTCGCAGCGCTACGCGACTATGTCACGTTCGTAGCTGAGGTCGACGTGCGCACCGCCGGTACGATCCGAGATCCTCAGCGAGTTCGCCGGCTTCTACTAGCGCTAGCTCGCTCGACCGCAACCGAGGTCACGGTCACAACGCTCGCCCGCGATGAGGCGTCGCTGTCGAGGGATGCAGTGCGCGATTATCTTGATGCTCTCTCACGAATCTTCGTCATTGAGGATCAGCCCGCCTGGTCATCACATTTACGATCTTCGGCCACGCTTCGTAAGGAGCCCAAGCGACACTTCTGCGATCCATCGCTCGCTGTAGCCTTGCTCGGCGCGGACGTCATCTCACTGCGCCAGAACCTCGCCTTCGTTGGCCAGCTCTTCGAGTCGCTCGCTGTACACGAGCTCCGAGTTCTCTCCCAACCGCTTGGCGCCGAAGTCTTCCACGCACGCGACTCCACCGGAAACGAAGTTGATGCGATCGTCCAGCAGCGAGACGGCCGTTGGGCCGCGTTCGAAGTGAAGCTTGGCTCTAGCTCAGAGACCATCGATGCTGCCGCCGCATCACTCTTGCGCTTTGCCCGTAATGTCGATACGTCGAACCCGGAACCACCCGTGCTCGCAGTCGTGACTGGTCGTGGCCCGTCCTACCGTCGACCCGACGGTATTGAAGTCGTTGCTATCGGCTCACTTGGCTCGTGATCTTTCGCGCAGATTTCGGTAGCGATTGACAAGCACCGACTTCCGCAAGCAGTCAGTCTTCGATTGTCCAGTCGCGGATGAACGACCGGGGTTCGCGTGCGTTGGTATCGAGTTCACGTCCAATCGACAGCGCGTGCGGCAGCCGTCGCAGCGCGCCGAGCAGTCCAGAGACGGTCGCGCGAAATCGCGAGTTAGCGCTGGGGCGCCCGCGCAACGTCTGCACGAATGATTTGGCGAGGCTGCCAAGAGTTCTCCACAGCGAGGCCAGGAGCATGCTCGACGGGCCGTTTTTGGCAGCGGTGAGAATCCGGTTGCGCACGTTGTTGACCAGGAAAAGCGGGGAGTTGACTCCAGATGAGCCGGCGTGACGGTGGTGCAGTGTTGCGTCGCGCGCGTAGCGGATGCTCCATCTTCGGCGACGCATGCGCCAGGCGAGGTCGGTGTCCTCGTAGTACATGAAAAGCGAATCGTCGAAAGCACCGACGTCGACGAGTGTGGATCGTCTCAGCGCGCATCCGCCGCCGGAGAATCCGAAGACTTCCTCCGCGCTGTTGTCGTCGTCGACCGGAACGAGCCATGATCTGTCCTGGCCGTTGCCGGAACGCGAGACGATGTTGCCGGTGCTGTTGAGAAGCTCGACCCCGCCGACCTCGCTGCGTGTCCAATGGCTGCCATCCGAGCGACGATACGAACCCGCAACGTCGGCACTCACGGGCTCGAAGCGACCGGTGAGCACGATGCGCGCTGTCACGGCTCCGATGCGGTCGTCGGTACTGAACGGCGCAAGGAGTGCAGCGACGAAACCGTCTTCCGCCAGGGCGTCGTTGTTGACGAGGACCGCGTAGTCGCCGGAGGTCGCGGACAGGGCGTGGTTGACAGCGCCGCCGAAGCCGAGGTTGTGCCCGGTGCGCAGCATCGTCACCGAAGGGAAGTCGCGTTCGAGGCTCTCGGCCGACCCATCGGTTGAACCGTTGTCGACAACCAGAAGGTCGATCGCCACGCCCTCGGCACTCTGGCCGATAAGCGAGCGCAGACAAGCGGCAGTGTCATCGCCGCCGTTCCAATTGACCACGATGACCGTGCATCGCACTCGCTCAGACGTTGGCATCGCACTCCCTTGCTTTCAGGTCAGGCTCTAGGCTATAAGAAGGGCGTGCGTGTGAACCTGCCGCCACAAGACTCAAAGGAGAACTGGCTTGGGGAGATTTCAGCGTGCGATCCGATCGCTGCGCAGCGAAGGACCACGGATGTTCGCCTCGCGAACCTTCAACCGGCTGGCCATTGATTTCAACACCAACAAGCTCGGCGAGTCCCTGGTCCACCCAAGAGACGCCATCGCCGTCGACTGGACAGTGCCTCCGCTGTTCCAAACCGACCCTCCGGCCCCCAAGCGTGACAATCTGAAGATCGTCTGGATCATCTCACCTCCTGGCCGCACGAGTGGCGGGCACCAGAACGCCTTCCGATTCATGGACTTCCTTGAGAAGGCAGGGCATTCGGTGACCGTGTACTTCTATACAACCGAGTCCCGGCCGATCGACACCGTCGCGATCCGTGAGATGTTGCAGACCACGAGCGCCTATCCCGATCTGGCCGGTGACCTACGCGTTTACGATCCGGCGGTCGGAATCGATCGCGACGCCGACGTCATCTTTGCGACGGGCTGGGAAACCGCGTATCCCGCATATCACCACCCGACGAATGCTCGCCGGTTCTATTTCACGCAGGACTTCGAACCGGCCTTTTACCCGTGGGGTAGTGACTTCGTGCTGGCCGAGAACACCTACCGGTTCGGATTCCACGGCTTCAGCGCTGGCAAGTGGCTTGCGAAGAAGCTCACCGCCGATTACGGCATGCCGGGGGACTACTACGATTACGCCGTCGACAAGCAGCACTATTCGTTTGTCAACGATCAGCCGCGTAACGAGATTCTCTTCTACGCCCGCCCGCCGACGGCCCGCAGGGCGTTCGAGTTCGGCAAGCTGGTGCTCACCGAGTTCCACCGGCTGAGGCCGGACGTCACCATCAACATGGTCGGCTGGGACATTTCGCCATACGAGGTTCCCTTCCCTTACGTGAATCACACGGCCCTCGATATCTCCGAGTTGAACGGTGTCTACAACCGGTGTGCGGGAGCTCTGATCCTCTCCCTGACGAACATGTCGCTGTTGCCGATGGAGGTCATGGGCAGCGGTGTTGTGCCGGTTGTCAATGACGCGGCAAACACCCGCGAGGTCTTCGACAGCCCTCACATGGAGTTCTTGCCGATGTCACCCGGGGCGATGGCGCGCAAGCTCGTGGAGATCGTCGAGAACCCGAACCAGATCGAGCGGGCCAGGATGATGGCCGAGTCCGTCGCAAGCACGGACTGGGCGGACCCGGGCGAGACATTCATCGCGGCATTCGACCGCGCAATGGATGCTCAGTCGAGCGCACGGTAGAGCCACTCTTACCAAGCTGTGCGAATGCTGGGGGGCGAAACCGGCCGGGCTAGTAGCCTTGTCCAGTGAGTTCACTGAAAAAAGCGTGGTTGTTGCTGAAGGAGCAGGGTCCTTGGGCTGTCGTTAATCGCGTGTTGAGGGTAGTTTTTCGCCCGCCAGCACCGCTGAAGGGCTCCCAGAAGATCGTCTTCCAAGCTAAGTATGAAGACGCCAGCGAAGTCGACTGGAGTATTCCTCATCCTGCCGTGGTCAATCCGCGGTTCACGGCCAAGGAATCATTGACCGTTGCTTTCATCATGTCTCCGCCCGGGGAGTCGAGCGGTGGTCACCAAAACCTCTTTCGTTTTATCGACTATCTCGAACGTGCCGGTCATACCGTCCGCGTATACCTCTACAGCGCGCACCAGCCCTACAGCGTTCGCCTCATCAGCGAAATGATCCAGTCCTCGCCCTCGTACGCCAGCACGCGGGCAACGATTCACGATTACACCGCGGCAGGCGTGGGCGACGACGTTGACGCGTTGTTCGCAACCGGCTGGGAGACCGCTTATCCCGTGTTCCGAGACAAATCGGCTGCCCGGCGTTTCTATTTCGTCCAGGATTTCGAGCCCTACTTCTTCGCGGTCGGATCTGAAGCCACTCTGGCGGAGAACACATATCGCTTCGGATTCCATGGCATCACCGCGGGTGGTTGGCTTGCTCACAAGCTCCATACTGAGTACGGGATGGAGACGTCGTCCTTCGAGTTCGGCGCGAATCGGGAGTTCTATAACTTGACAAACAGGAGTCAACGGAAAGAGGTGTTGTTCTACGCACGCCCGGTGACGCCGCGTCGTGGTTTTGAATTAGGCATTCTGGCACTTGAACACTTCGCCAAAGCGCGTCCCGACTTCCGGATCAACCTGGCCGGCTGGGACGTGAGCACTTACGACATCCCCTTCGAGTACACGAACCTCAAAGATCTCAAGATCGACGAGCTCAACGCGGTCTACAACCGCTGCGCAACCGGTCTGGTGATCTCCCTCACGAACATGTCGCTGCTCCCCCTTGAACTTTTGTCTGCCGGCGTCATTCCGGTTGTGAATTCGGGGGACAACAACTCAATGGTCTCGAGTAACCCCTACATCGAATTTGCAGCTGCGTCTCCGCATGCTTTGGCCGAGCGAATGATAGAGATCGTCGATCGTCAGGACCTCAGTAGTCAGTCGGCCGCAGCGTCTGCGAGCGTCGAGGGTCACGGATGGGATGCCTCCGGTCGTCAGTTCGTGCGCATCTTGGAGGAGGCCGTACGTGGCTAAATGCCTCGTAGTCGGGGCCAATGGCTTCATCGGTTCGTCGCTGGTCGACGACTTGGTTCGCAGGGGTCATGACGTCAGCGCCTTTGACCGATTCTCGGCCTCGGCAGTGTCATACGAGTCGACTGACGTGCGCAGGTTCAGCGGTGACTTCATGAACCGTGCCGACATGCGCAAGGCGGTCGAAGGGCAGGAGTACCTGTTCCATTTCTTGTCCGCTACAACTCCGGCAAGCGCCGAGGATGACCCAACCGTAGACATTCGCACGAACATCGCGTCGAGCGTTGAACTATTTCAAGACGCCGTTGATGCCGGAGTCCGCAAGGTCTTCTTCGCTTCCACGGGAGGTGCAATCTATGGGGACCAACCATTCGAGACTCTCAACGAGAACGTGACGCCGCTTCCTGTTTCTCCGTATGCGATTGGGAAGTTGGCGATCGAAGGATATCTTCGCTACTTCAATCGGAAGTTTGGGCTCGAATCTGTCTCATTCCGCATCTCGAATCCGTACGGGCCAAGGCAACGCGCAGTGAAACGCCAGGGTGTCATACCCATTTTCCTCCATCGTCTAACGGAAGGCCTGCCGCTCGTGGTCCTCGGGGACGGGTCGATGGTTCGCGATTACATCTACGCGGAGGACGCTGTTCGCATGATTGGTGAGACCGTTGGGCGACCCTCGACACATTCCGTCTACAACATCGGGAACGGTGCCGGCGCGAGTCTGTCGGAGCTGCTGGAGATCATCCGGGCGGTCACCGGTATCAAACCGACCATCGACGCGCGCCCTGTGCCGTCGACATACCTTGACCGTGTGGTGCTCGATACGACGCGGTACACAGAGGAATTCGGCACGCTCCCTGTCGACACACTGGAGAGCGGTATACGAAAGACGTGGGAGAACATCCGAGTGATGCCGGTATGACCGAAGTGGGAATGAAGATCGATGCCACCGTTGCGGTCCTGACCTACAACGGCGAGGAATACATTGCGCAAATCCTCGAAGCGTTGGCTTCACAGGATTTCGACGGGGAGTATGAGATTCTCGTTATTGACTCCGGGTCGACTGATCGCACCTTGGAGATTGTGCGCTCGCGCAAGGGTGTTCGTCTGCATGAAATCGTCAACTCCGAATTCGGGCATGGAAAGACCAGGAACCTGGCGGCCGAACTTGCTCGCGGCGAGTACATTGCCTATCTGACGCACGATGCCATACCGGCAACTCTGAGTTGGCTGACTGAGATTCTCGCTCCGATGCGCAACGAGCCGCTAGGCGTGGTGGCCGTCATGGGGAAGCAAATCCCGAGACCAGGTTGCTTTCCACTCCTCAAATACGAAATCGAAGGAGTCTTCGCCGGCTTCGGTCCCGATTTTGGGACGACGGTGTTCTACAACGACGGATTCGCGACTGACCAAGGACTCTTGGATGCCATTGGGTTTTACTCTGACGTGAATTCGGCCACCAAACGCGATTTCCTGTTGAAAACCATCCCGTACCGCGACGTGCGCTACTCCGAAGACATGCTGTTCGGTCAGGATCTCATCGCCGCAGGATATCGCAAGGCTTATGCTCCGCGCGGCGCCGTGATTCACTCGAATGATTTGACGCTCGATGAGTACCGCAGACGCATCTTCGACGAGACAGTCGGGCTCCGTCAGATCGGCAAGAACATTCCACCACTCGGCCGAATCGGTCAGTGGAAGTTGACCATTCGCGGAATACTCGCCGATACTGCTCGCTTGATTCGCGACCGTAGCTTCAGTCGCAAAAAGCGTGTCTATTGGATATTGGTGAATCCGCGTTATCACATCGCAAAGTGGAGGAGCTATAGGGCCTCGACCTTGGTGGATCTGACCGACACCAGGGCAATTCGCGCCGGCTCGTTGGAGCACAGTCGGAAATACCGTGAAGGCGGTACCCAGTGAGATAGTCTTTGCACGGCGTTCGAAAGTCGACTCGCCATTGCACGGTTGCAGGGGAGTCGAAACCAATGAAGTCGATGTTCCGTCGGCTTTCGCAGAGCACGATCATGCGATTTCTTGTCGTGGGCGGTGCGGCATTTCTGCTCGACTTTGGGCTATTAGCTCTCTTGAGTCAAGGATTGCGCTGGCCGCTGGGTATTTCAACGGCTGTTGCCTTCCTCACAAGCTTCTTCTTCTCTTATACGTTTCAGCGAGTCGTATTTGGCTCAAAGTCACCGTATGGCCCAAGCCTGGTGAAGTACCTTCTGCTTGTTGCGTTGAACACCGTGGCGTCGGTGGTGATTGTCGAGACCATCAATCTCTCGGTGTTGGGGTGGGGCGGAGGGAAAATCGTTGCAACAACCGTGACGACGACTTGGAACTTCTTTGCCTACAAATACTGGGTGTACGCTGCCCCCCGCGGAAAACCCAGGC
The DNA here is from genome assembly GCF_000421145.1 of Glaciibacter superstes DSM 21135. GTDB lineage: Bacteria > Actinomycetota > Actinomycetes > Actinomycetales > Microbacteriaceae > Cryobacterium > Cryobacterium superstes. The sequence continues at coordinate 306,159 of NZ_ATWH01000005.1, forward strand.
AAGACTTTACGTTGTAGCCCTAGCGGTGTGGGGTGCGAGGCGGCAGAATTCAGGTGACTTCTTGGACGTCTTTGCGTGCGGGTCGCATGTCGGGAGGGGACTCGTCGCCGCGCACCAAGCGGTAGATGAGCAATGACGCACAACTCGCGACTACGACGTAGATGAGAGCCCAAGTTACCCAGCCGAATGGTGGTTGCCAGGCTGGCACTCTGAACATGTCTTGCCAATACGCGGTGTCGCTGAGGCCAATGACATAGCGACGCAGCACCCAAATATAGGCGTATGCATGCGCGATTGTCGCGAGAACAGCGATCCAGGCGCCAAGGCGGTTAGGCTCCCATGAATTGCCAACGCCGGCGAAGCGTCGGTCCAGGGTCGCTCCTGCCGAGAGGATGACAATGACAAAAAGCGCCAGAATATAGCGGCCCTGCCATATGTACCCCTGTTCTGTCACTACTGCGGCCTGAAGAATGGGCGGTAGGACGACAAAGCACGCAATTGCGAAGATCAGACCCCACCTTGCTCGTCCAGAGCCAAGTGCAAGTGCGGTGACTATTAGGGCACCGACCAGAAAAGCCCAGAATGCGAGAACGCCGGCGGGAGCGGGTGTGTCTAGCCAGCCGAAATAACCGATCAGCCCGTTTGCGTAGTCGAATGTTCGATCAAACATCGTTTGAAGGCCCTGGAGATACGACGAACCGACTCCCGCGAATGTCGGGCTCTCTAAACTACCCGCAGTGGCGACCCACCAGAGTGCAAAACCACACGCGATTCCTATGACTGCGGTGCCGGACCAGAACCATGCGCTCTTGAGGAGTTGCCGAATTTGGGATACCCCGGCAATTCCGAATGCCGTGACAACTGCGATGAGTAGCCACAATAAGGACAGCGCCTTGGTATTTGCGAGCATGGATGCGCCGAGCGTAATCCAAATGACAGTCTGCGGGTGAACACGCGGGGTGCCGTTCTTTTCCAAGAGTAGAAGTAGGTTTGCGAACACCGCCCCTGTCGTCGCAAACTCAAGACTATTCGGGTTTACCGATCCATTAAGGTAAAGGACCATGGGGGTGACGCTCGTTGCGGCCGCAACGATCAACCAACGATGATTCCGCAACTGGCTTATTGCTGTGAACATTGCGGCTAGGAAGATGCAGCTGACAAGAGCGCTCATGAGACGCATGGCGTAGAGGCCGAGGTAACCGTCGGCAATAAGAGACGCGGACCCGACAACGGCGTAATAGATGGGGTTATAGTTGCCCGCTGTAGTGACCGTTCGAGTATCACGCGAACTATCTGCGATGTCGATTGTTGCGCAATTCGGAGTCACCTCGGGTTGGAAAGCAGAGCAGGTGAGCTCATGTCCCTCTGCCACCCATTCAGGTACGGTGACGACGGACTGACCGGGTACATCATTCGGGGTCCCAGTGAGTTGCCCGCGGGCAACGGCAGCCGCCTTGATCGCATGCGAAGGTTCGTCCGGCACAGACATCATTGGCGAAGAGAACGCCCAACAAATGCTCAGAGCGAATAGCACCGCGAATGCGGTGAGGAAGACAAAGCGCGGCCTCGAAGCGCGAAATTGCGGGCTGGGGAATCCGTCTGGCATCCGACTCCAATCGTCAGTTCTCGAATCGATGTGCGACTCGTAGCGCGGGCTCTATATCCGAAGGCTATTTCCGTAAGTCAGCTGGCGATATCTGGAGAGATTCGGATGAGACCGTAGCCGAAGCCAGCACCCGTAACATCGAAGCTCGCGGCGCGCGGTCGCTCATCGAAGTTCAATCCCGACTGGTTTCCCAGCCCGGTGTTGACGACATAGCTCCCAGCCCCTAGGCGAACATCAGGAAGCGTAATCCGTACCCGATGACTGCCGACCGTATTTGGAAGTGTCGCGTTCAGGCCAAACGACGTCATGCTATAAATATGCAGACCGAGCGAGTTCTCGATGGATAGACCGATGCCCCATTCGTCCTGGGGCTCAAAGATCTCGATCAGGTAGTCAAGGATGATACTGATCGATTCTGCATCTTCTCGCGTTGTAGCGTCGACGGAAGTGATCGAGTACGCGGGCCGGCGCGCATCGGCGCCCTCAGCCACTTTGTCAGAAAGCTTGCGGTCCGCCTCGTAGCCCTCGCGCAGAATGCGGATGCCTTCGGCGGGGTCACCGTCGTGTGTGATCTCACCCTGGTGCAGCACAACGACACGATCGCACAGTGAACCAACCTGATCAGCTGAGTGACTGACCAGGACGATCGTGCGTCCTTCGCTCTGGAACTCCGCGATCTTTGCCATGCACTTGCGCTGGAACGGTTCATCGCCGACGGCCAGGACTTCGTCAACGAGGAGGAGATCCGGGTCCACATGCACCGCCACCGCGAAAGCAAGTCGCACATACATGCCGGAACTGTAGAACTTGACCTGTGTATCGATGAAGCTCTCAATGCCGGAGAAATCCACGATCGCGTCGAAGTAACGGTCGGTCTCTTTCCGAGTGAGACCGAGGATTGCCGCGTTCAGGTAGACATTGTCCCGGCCTGTGAGATCGGGGTGGAATCCGGCGCCGAGTTCCAGGAGAGCGGCCAACCTGCCTCGCCGCTGCACGCTGCCCGACGTCGGCTGGATGATCCCGCCGATTGTTTTCAGAAGGGTGCTCTTGCCCGACCCGTTGTGCCCAACCAGCCCGAGCGTTTCCCCGGTGGGAATGTCGAGGGAAACGTTGCGCAGCGCCCAGAAATCATCCCGATGCTGGCGGGCGCGACCGAAGTTGACGAGGCGTTCCTTGAGAGACTTGTCCTTGTGCATGATGAAGCGCTTGGACAGGTTGTCGATGCTGACGATCGTTGGGTTCTCGGCCATAATCACAACTCCTGCGCAAAGTTACCTTGTAGCCGCGAGAACACGCGCTGCCCGAACCACAGAAGTAAGACGCTGACGGCAAGGGCGAGAACCAAACGCAGATCGAGGTCGGCCGGCCAGTTGACGTTCGGGCCCTGCGCGGAGCCCGCTACCCAGAATGCCTTCTGCATCCCGAGCACGACCAGAGTCACCGGATTCAGCAGATACAACTGCTCGATCCAATTTCCTTGAAGCTCATTGTGCACAAAACTGTAGGAGTAGACGATAGGCGAAGCCCAAAACAGCACAATGAGGGAGACCTCGACCAGATGCTGGATGTCGCGAAGGTAGACATTCAATGCCGAAAGGAGAAGGGCGACTGCGGTACCGAACACCACGAGTACCGCAATTGCCAAGGGTGCGTAGAGCAATTGGACGTGCCACGGTATCTCGCCGATGACGATCGTGGCGAGAATGAGGATCAGCAGTTGCACAGCGAAGTTGAATAATGCACCGCCAACCGCGCTCAGGGGGAAGATCTCTCGCGGTAGATAGACCTTCTTGACGAGACCTGAATTGGTGACGATCGCGGTCGACCCATTTCCGATGATCTCCGTGAAGAGCGTCCACACGGTGAGACCAACGAAAACAAAGAGAGCGAAGCTAGGGATTGCGCGCGCGGCGCCGAGGATCTGGCCGATAGCGAAGTAGTAGATCAACAGCTGTGCTAGCGGTCGGATCAGGCTCCAGACGATTCCTAGAGAGCTGTCTTTGTAGCGCGCTTTGAGTTCGCGGCGAACCAGAAGTCCGAGTAGCTCCCTGTGGTTCCACACGTCGCGCACCGATGCTGCGCTTCCGCGAAAGAACCGCGTCTCCTGGCCCACAGTATGGAGGGGCTCGGATGCGATCCGCTGTGCTCGCAGATCAGCCGGAGATGCCGACATAGGCCACTTTCCATTGTTTCGATTCGGAGGTCAGAGATGATTCTAGGCGATCATTCCGAATGCGGACGCGTAGGTGCGGCCACACTGCCGGGTCGCCCTTGGCGTGGCTGGCGATCACTGGCCTTAATGATCGGTAGTCTTGCAAAGGATTGGGGATGACAATGCTTCGTAAGGTTAGGCTCCGCGCGCTAGCGGCCGCGTGCGTCGTCGGCGGTGCCAGCGTGGCGCTCGCACTTGTCGGGTGCACACCCGACGCACCCCGACCTTCCAACACATCCGTTTCAACGGCGAGTCCGACTGAGTCGCCCTCCGAGACGCCACGACCCACAGAAACGGCCTTCCCTGCCACCGCCGTGATCAGTTTGGCTGGAGTGGATATCGACGGAGCGAACGTCACCGTTGCCGGTCTGGTGACCGGTGTCGTGGAAGACGGCGGTACCTGCCAGTTCGTGCTTGCTTCCGATTCAACAGGAACGACCGTGGAACTTTCCAGCGAAGGAATCGCGAATGTCTCGAATACAGTTTGCTCCTCGGCACAGTCACCTATCGATTCATTCACGAAAGGGCCGTGGTCCGTGGTGCTGAACTACACATCCGCGAAAACGGAGATTTCTTCGGTACCGCAAGCATTGGAGATACCGTAATGCGTCGATTCCTCGGCATGCTCTGCGCGCTCGTCGTGGCGACGTCACTTCTCGCGGTCGGTGGTCAGCAGTTGGTACCTGTACCTGCGTCGCAAGCGGCAGAGGCAGCGGACTTCGATCCGTCCAACATCATTAGCGACGAAGTCTTCTACAACGGATCCGCCCTCGACTGGGGGCAGATCCAGACGTTCGCGGAATCGAAGGTGCCAACCTGCCGAAGCTCATACGCGTGCCTGACGAACTTTCGGCAGAACACGCCGACCATGGCGGCAACAAGCCTTTGCGATACCTATTGGGGCGCCCAAAACGAGCTGGCGTCGCAGATCATCGCCAAGGTCGGTGCCGCTTGTGGGATCAGCCAGAAGGCGCTCCTGGTGCTCTTGGAGAAGGAACAGAGTCTCGTTACGTCGGCGACTCCAAGTCAGACCCGATTCGACAAAGCGACGGGTTTCGGTTGTCCGGACACAGCGCCCTGCGACCCCGCATACGGCGGATTCTTCTACCAGGTCTATAACGCAGCACGGCAGTTCAAGAACTACGCGGCAAATCCCACGCGCTGGAATTACCAGGCCGGTCGAATCAACTACATCCAATTTCATCCGAACGCTGATTGCGGCTCGGCACCGGTCTTCATTCGTAACACGGCGACTGCGGGACTCTACATCTACACTCCCTACCAGCCGAACGCCGCAGCACTGGCAAACATGTATGGCACGGGAGATGGATGCAGCTCGTACGGGAATAGGAACTTCTGGCGAATCTTCAGTGACTGGTTTGGATCGCCGACGACAGCCTCGAGCCTGATGAGAACCACAAGCAACGCATCCGTCTACCTGGTGTCTGGGGGCGTCAAGCACCCGGTAACCAGCCTTGCGATTTTTGGCGCTCTCGCGCCGCTGGGTAACGTGTCGTATGTATCGCAAGCTCAGCTTGACAAGTACCAGACGGCACACGCTGTCGGCCGAAGTTTGCGCGGCCCAGATGGAACAATCTACTTCTACGACTCGGGAATCAAGCTTCCCTTCGTCTCGTGCGGTCAGGCGGCCGATTACGGCGCTTCCTGTGCTGCCGACGGCTACATACAGTTGACTGACGTACAGATCGCAGCCTTCTACACCGGGCCTCCGATGGGGCCAGTGCTCGCCACCGTTGAGGGAAGTCGCTATTACGTGACTCTCGGCACGAAGCGGGAGATTCTTGACACTCGCTCCCAGGTCGAGGCTGGTTTGCCTGCGGGATACAACGTATTGACCGAGAGTGCGGTGTCGGCGCTTCCCCTCGGCGCTCCGATCGCACGAGACTCTGCGTACGTTCACCATCGGGGGAGTAGCAACTACGTATACTTCGGCGGTGGGCAGAAGTACGCGATACCCGCTGCGACCGTGACCGCGCTCGGAGTACCCGGGCGCACGTCTGGCGGGTTGAGTGCCGAAAGCCTCGGGATGATCCCATCGAACCGCACGGAGTTCTCTGGCACGGTTTCGCTGGCCGGCGCTGTGGTGTCGAGCGTATTGGCAAGTAGCGGCAGGCTGGACTGGCAAACGGGTGCCGGGGGCTTCGCCGTTCCCCCTATCGCTGTGAGCCAGTCGTTCCTCGATACTTACCCGAGCAGTGGCTCGGTGGCACCAGGATCATTCGTCAAGAGTCCGTCGAATGGAACGGTCTACGTGGTGATGCCGTCGGACATCCGCCCGATCAGCGGTTGGGATGCCTTGCTTGCGCTGACCGCGACGGGCGATCCCATTATCTCGACGGTTTCCGACACGATCGTGCGCAGCCTGCCAACGGGGGCGGTCGCACTCACGTCGGGAACCTTGGTGCGATCGCCGGAGGATGCGACCGTTTACCTCATCAACGGTGTCACAAACAAGATTCCGTTCTCGAGCTTCGATTATCCGCATGCGGCAGGAGTTTCAGTGTTCTCCTTCGCGTCAGCTGACCGTTTGAACGCCTATCCCACGTCAGAGGCGCTACTGCAGTTTGGCGTGAGTTGCGCGGGGACTAACTACGTTTCGGCAGACGGAGCAGTGCACAAGATCACCCCGGCGACGGCGCCTCTGTATCCGTTCTCATACGTTCCGCTGGACGGCTTCACTTGCCAGAAACTGGCTTACGGAGCCGATGCCGGGCAGTTCATCCGTATTCCGAACGGCACGATCTACCAGCTGGTGGGCGGACAGAAGAGACCCATTATGTCGCTGGCACGATGGGCCGAACTCAACGGTGGAGCCACCTGGATGTCGGTATCCGTGTCGTTCGCCAATGTCTTTGCGACCGGCCCCGCCGCATAAGCGACAAGGAAGCGATGTGCGCCTACTGAGACGATGCGTGGCGCTCGAGGTTCGGGGACGCTCGTGGTGACGCGGGTTCCGCGATCGCTCGGACGCACACCCAGCTTGCGACACCCAGCGAGAGGGCGAAAGCCAGCGTCAGAAGGATCCACCCTAGGGGCGGCTGCCAATCCGGGTTGCTCACCATATCGAGGAACGAGGCGCGCTCGCCGACGACGTAACGCTTCAAGGTCCAGACGAAAGCAGCAAGGTGCCCAATGGCAAGAAGGCCGGCAATCGCGGCTGTTGCTCTGCGCCCATCGACGCCTGATAGCGCCAGGGGAAAACGGATGTCCAACGCAATACCGGCCGCAATCAACAAGCAAACAAGAAGGGCCAGAGTGTACCGGCCCTGCCAGATGTAGCCCATCTCGGTAACTATCGCCGCCTGAGTGAATGCCGGGACGAGTATGACGCACGCGCTGAAGAACGCCACAGCGAGGCAGGCGCGCCCACGGGCGAGCGCGAGTGCCGCCGCAACGATGCCGAAGATCACCGCGGTCCAGATCATGATGGTGACTGTCGGAGCCGCTCGATCGACCCACCCGAAGAGTCCGATCCACTCTCGTGCGTAGTCGAGGGTCTCGATTATCATGCGACCAAAGGCCGTGCCTGCGCTGGTGCCCACTCCGTCAAAGGCGGGGCCGCCGCCCGTCGTCTCAGCGGGTCTGAGATACCAGGCCACTGCGAGGAGCGATACCAATGCACTGCTGACGACGATCACCCAGGTGGTCCACTTTCGAAAGAGCGGTTTCAATATTTCCGCTCGGCTAAGCAGGAGCGCTCCGACGATTGCCAGCAGCACCCACAGAAGCGCGATGCTGCGAGTATTCGTCAATACAGCAGCGCTGAGAATAACGATTCCACCACGTTCCCATAGAACGCCCTGCCCGGATGACGTTCGGAACGTTGCGAGCAGCGTCGCGAAGAGCGCAGACGTTGCTGCGATCTCCATTCCGTTGGGATTTATCGATCCCCCCAGAAAGAGAACCATCGGAGTCACGGAGACCGCTGCGGCAAGAACGGCCCACCGGGAGTGTGGGAGCTGCCTCAGACTCATGAAAGTCAATGCCAACAGTGCCGCACAGACGATGGCGTTCACGAAGCGCATGCCGTAGAGGGCGGCGTTCCCCGACAGGAACAATGAAGGCCCGCCAACGATGGCATAGTACACCGGGCTATTGATTCCCGCCGATGTAGTCGCACTTGTCGGTGCTTCCGGGTCGCCGGCCACCGGGGTCTGGCAGTCTGCCGTGACATCTGGCTTGAAAGCGAAGCACGTTAGCTCATGCGTGTGAGCGACGTCTGCCGGAACGGTCACGGCGATCTGCCACGGCGTTTCAGGGTCGGGATGACCGGTGAAGTCCCCGTGTGCGACTGCCACAGCGCGAATGGCGTGAGAGGGTTCGTCGGGCACCGACATCAGCGGTGAGGCGAGTGACCAGAGGAGCATCGGGGCGAGGAGGAGGGGAAAAGCGATGAAGAAGTCGCGCCAACGCCCACGAATATTCCGGGCATCCTGAATCTGATTAGTCATGTACGAATTCGCGCCTGTCAGGGTATTGAGTGGTGCCAGAAGTCTGGATCGGCCAACACTTAGGATAGGACAGGCTATACGGCGATACGTGACATCGGTGGTTCTGCACTGAACCTGCGCGTGCGTCGCTCCGCCGGACTGGAGACCAACGTGACAGACGCCGTGGAGGGTAAGCCCTGGCGTTCCTTGAGCGACGGTCTGGGCGGGCGCAATAACTCACTCGGCATAATCAGGCTTGTCCTTGCGTCTGCGGTGATCTTCTCGCATGCATTTCCGCTTGGTGGGTGGGGTGAAGACCCGATGGTGGCTATCAGCAAGGGTCAGGAGAACCTTGGCGGGATCGCGGTGCTCGGTTTCTTTGCGATCAGCGGGTACCTCATTACTAAGAGCGGTGCCCGGACCGACATCATGCAGTTCATGTGGCACCGATTTCTGCGAATATTCCCAGCGTTCTGGGTTGTGCTGCTGGTTGCGGCAGGGGTCGTGGGACCGATTATTTGGTTGGTCGGCGGTGGCGAGTTGGCTGGCTACGCCCATCGTGGCGCAGGTGGACCAGTCGGCTATCTTCTCTCGAACTGGAACCTTTCGATCTGGCAGTACGGCATCTTTGATATTTTTGCCACGACGACGCCGTACGGCGAGACCGTCGGCACCGGGGTCTTCAACGGTTCGCTGTGGACGCTTTCGTATGAGTGGATCTGTTACCTCATCATCGGTGTTCTGGTGCTCGGCGGGGTCCTTGTCCGCGCTCGCATATTGGTCCCAATTCTGACCGCACTATTCTTTGTCCTGCAGGTGGCCAGCGTTGTCAACCCAGCAGCGCCGGGGATGATCAATCCATTCTTCGCCGATCATTACCGCATTTCCCTCCCGCTGATCTTCCTGTTCGGCGCCTGCCTCGCGGTGTACTCCAAGAAGATCCCCCTCGATGACCGGCTCGGCATCCTGAGCGGTGCCGTCTTTTTGTTCTCGCTCTTCTTCGGCGGCCTCGGGGTCATCGGTTACCCGGCGATCGCCTATTTCGTGCTCTGGGGCGCGGCGCGGCTGCCAGCCTCGTTCCGTAAGATCGGAGCGACGAACGATTTCTCCTATGGCATCTACGTCTACGGATTCCTGGTCGAACAGGTGCTGGCCTATTTCGGCGTGTACCGGCTCGGATACCTACCCTTTGCACTCCTGGCACTCGTCATCACAGTCGGATGCGCGTGGCTGAGCTGGCACCTCATCGAGAAGCCGGCGCTGTCGTTGAAAGACAAGGGGCCGGGCCGTGGCATTCGTCACTGGTGGGGTCGTGGCGTCGGGTTCTTCAGGCGTAACAAGCAAGAGGCGCTCGACGGTGCCTCGTAGATCATCGCATAACAGGTCAAGGAAAAGAGTCGATAAATGAGTGCGGTTGGAACGGTTCTGGTCACCGGAGGAGCCGGGTTCATCGGCTGCGCCCTGTCACAGAAGCTGGCGGGTTCCGCAGAGCGATGGGTGGTACTTGATTCGATGCACCCGCAGGTGCACGGCGACACCGTTCGCCCCACGGAACTGTACGATGATGCCGAGATGATCGTCGGTGACGTGACGGATGCCGCGGCCTGGGACACCCTGTTGGAGACCGTGCGGCCAGACGTGGTCATCCACCTGGCTGCCGAGACCGGCACCGCCCAGTCACTGCACGAGGCCTCAAGGCACTCGCGGGTCAACGTGGTCGGCACGACCGAGATGCTCGATGCCTTTGGGCGGGCGGGCATCGTGCCCGGCCTCATCCTGCTCAGCAGCAGCAGGGCTGTCTACGGCGAGGGTCAGTGGCGTAGCGCTGCAGGCGAACTCTATGTGCCCGGCCAGCGCTCGCACGCCCAGTTCGAGAACGCCCAGTGGGACTTCCCCGATTCAGAACCGGTGGCGAGCAGCGCCGCTCGCACCTGGCCGACGCCGACCAGTGTCTACGGCGCCACCAAGCTGGCGCAGGAGCACATTCTCTCCGCCTGGGTCGAAGCGCACGACTCGGCCCTCGTTATCCTGCGGCTGCAGAATGTCTACGGCCCCGGGCAGTCGCTGATCAACTCCTACACCGGCATCGTCTCGCTGTTCTCGCAGCTGGCCGCAGACGGAAAATCCATCCCGATCTACGAAGACGGCAAGATCACCCGCGACTTCGTCTACATCGAAGACGTCGCCGACGCATTCGTCGCGCTACTTAAGCACGCCCCGAAGCAGGGTCTCGTTCGTTATGACGTGGGCTCCGGAGTCGGCACCACGATCCAGGAGCTGGCGCAGCACATCGCCGACTTCCACCACGCGCCGGCACCGCACGTCACCGGCGCATACCGCGACGGCGATGTGCGTTACGCCTCCTGCGACATCGAGCCGACCACGGCTGCGCTCGGCTGGCAGCCGCAGTGGTCTGTGGAGCGGGGCGTCGCCGGCCTGCAGGATTGGATCGCCGCGCAGGCGTGATCCACGATCAGTAAGCTGCGCGCCCCGAACGGGGTCACCTTCATCCTGCTGGCCACGGTCATCGCGGGCGGCAGCGGCTACCTGGTCACCGCCATCGTGGTGGCCACGCGTTCCGCAGCCGACTATGTCGATTTCGGAGTGTTCTGGGCCGCGCTCTACCTGGTGATCGCCGCCCTGTCAGGCGTGCAGCAGGAGATCACGCGAGGCACCGGCCCTGTGCGAGTCGATACGGTGCGAGCAGATGCTGCGCCGGCGAATCGCAGGCAGGCGTTCGTGTTCGGGGCCGCGGCATCCGTTCTCACCTCCGTAGTGATCATCGCGACAGCTCCGCTCTGGATGGGCGCGATCTTCGCCGGCAACGGCTGGATGTTTGTGCTTCCGCTCGCGGTCGGCGCGGCGTCGTATGTTGTGGTGGCCGTTCTCAGCGGAACCCTTTACGGCCTGGAGCTCTGGCGGGCGATCTCGTTGATGATCGGCGTCGACGGAGTGCTGCGGCTGCTCGCGGTGCTTGTTGTGCTGATGTTCACGCAGGACATCGGAGTGCTGGTTTGGGCGGTGGTGGTGCCGTTCCCGTTGACCCCGCTGGTGCTGTGGCTGTTCTTGCGGCGTTCCGTCGTCGGGCGCTCTGAGCTTGACGTCGGCTACCGCGCGCTCACCTGGAATGTTGCCCGAACCGTGGTGGCAGCGGCGGCGCTGGGTTTGCTGATCAGCGGGTACCCGCTGGTGCTCACGGCGATGTCGCCTGAGGCGCCTCGCGCTGAGCTCGGTGCCAGCCTGGCCGCCATCAATCTGATTCGTGCGCCGCTCGTGATCGTTGTGCTCTCATTGCAGAGCTACTTCGTGATTCGCTTCCGCAAGGCACCGAACCACGCGTGGGCGCTGTTCGTGCGCCTGGCGGCGCTAATCCTCGCTGTGACGGTGGTGGCAGCTGCCGTTGCCTGGTTTGTCGGCCCTCCGGTGCTCGCCTGGCTCGGGCGCGACTACAGCCTCGACGGCGTGGTTGTGGCCGGACTGGTGGCGACGTCTGGGGTGCTGGCCGTGCTGTGCGTCAGCGGTCCGCTTGCCCTGGCGCGCTCGGAGCATGGCGTCTTCACGGCCGGGTGGGTTGTGGCTGCTGTGGCCACGATCGTGGCACTGCTGCTGCCAGGTGACCTCGCACCTCGGATGCTGTTTTCCCTGGCGATCGGTCCGACCATCGGCGTGATCGTGCACGTGGTGGGACTTGCGGTGCGGGAGCGATCATCGAAGGCCAGGCTTCTCGGCTGACGAGCCGTGTTGATCAGTCGTTCGATGGGGCTTCCATGTGCCGAATTCGCCGCTCCAGTTCCTGCATGCGCAGTTTCTGCAGTGCTGCCTCTTCGGCGAGCACGCGCGTCTTGGTCTCCAGAACGGTCAGTTCTGCGCTGTGCTGGATCGACACCAGGAACAAGATTGCGATGCTGACGAAGAAGACGAGGTTGGTGGGAACCTCAACGCCGACCAGGTGGGCAGACCAGGCGAGCACAGGAGGAAAGACACCGATGATGAGCGCGAGAGTACCGGCGATCAACCACCACACTGCGTGGCGTTCGCGCAGCTGTCTGCGCCTGAGCATCTCAATCACGACGCCCAGGGTGATCAGCGCGGCAATGACGCCGAGAACATAACTGGCGATGCTCACGGCCCGACCTCCAGGCTTTCCTTCAGGGCGATGGGCGGGCGCATCAGTGCGAACACCAACGCGAGGCAGGCACGCCCGAGGTAGGCGGCGGCCTTGAACGGATTCTGCGATGGTTGCCCTGCGGCACGGGGGCGCATGGCAACCGGAACCTGTTCGATCCGCAGGCCGGACCGCGCGGCGATCACGAGCGATTCGATCGTGTCGCCGAGATACTCGGCCGGGTAATGGTCGGAGAACAGTGCGACTGCGCGGGGTCCGCTGGCACGGAATCCCGAGGTCGTGTCGGTGAGTTTGGTGCGTGCGAGCCTGCTCAGAATCGTCGAAAGCACGACCATCGCCCAGCGCCTCGGGCCCTTCACTGTGTAGTCGCCCTCGCCCGCGAACCGGGCACCCATCACGAGGTCGGAGCGCTCGAGCGCTTCAACGAGTGCCGCGACGCCAGCCGGATCGTGCTGGCCGTCTGAGTCGACCTGCACGACGTTGTGGAAACCGTGTTCGATCGCATACTTGAATCCGACTCGCATGGCGCCACCCACTCCGAGGTTGAACGGAAGCGACGCCACGGCGGCGCCGGCCTGCAGAGCGACGGACGCAGTCGCATCCGTCGACCCGTCGTCTACGACCAGGCACTGCACGCCAGGCAGCTTGGCGAAAACCTCACGCACAACGTCGCCGACTGACCCCTCTTCGTTCAGAGCCGGCAGCACAACAAGGGTGCGTGCCAGCGGAGACGTCATGGCCCTAATTCTATGGGTAGCACCGGAAGCCGTCCGAACCCCGCCCCGCTGGGGCGAGCCTGTCTGGACCAAGGGGCATCCTTGAACGCGGCGATCGAGGTTCACGGTGCAGCGTTGCTCAAGCCTCCGTGTCACCGATAGCCACGACCCGCTTACCGCGGCCACCGCCCGCTTCGTGCGCTCGATGCGTTTCGGCGATGTTCTCGAGGGTGTGGATGGAGTCGATGACGGGCCGTATGGAGCCGGCCTCGACGAGTTCGGTGAGTCGCACGATGACGTTCGCGGCGGGTTGCCCGAAGAACGTCCTGATGCGACGGGACCCATGCACCCACGACCAGGCGATGGCCGCGAGGGTTGCCGGCGATCCGAAGGCGACGGCGACCATGCGTTCTCGTGGTGCGAGGTGCCGTCGAAGCCGGAGAACATCGGAGCCGACGGTATCGATGACGACATCGAACGTGCCGAGGTCGTCGATCTTGGTGGTCTGGTAATCCAGGGCCACGTCGGCCCCGAGTTGCAGGACAAAGTCCTGGTTCTTCGCGCCGGTCAGTGCCGTCACGTGGGCGCCGCGGGAGTGGGCGAGCTGAACGACGGCGCTGCCGACCCCGCCGCTGCCACCTCGCACCAGAACTCGATCGCCGGCAGCGACGGCGCCGTGGTCGATGACGGCGGCGACCGCGGTTGCTCCGACCGCTGGAAGGGCTGCCGCCTCGATATCGTTGACGTTCGACGGCATGCGCGTGACAAGCTTCGCCTCGATGGCGAGGTACTCTGCCGCCCCTCCGGTCGTTCGGGTGAAAAATCCCGCCTTCAGGCCCCAGACTCGTTCGCCGATCGCTAAGCCGGTGACTTCATCACCGAGAGCACTGATCGTTCCGGTGAAGTCAAGCCCTGTTCCCTGCGGGAATCGACGTCCTGACAGCAGTCTCAGGCGTCCCGATCTCGTCTCGGTGTCGACGGAATTGATGCTCGTGGCCGTGATGCGAACGATGACCTGCTTCGACGTCGCAACCGGCATTGCAACGTCAACGATCTCCAGAACGTCCGGACCGCCGTACTTCGAGAACTGAACCGCACGCATTTGCACTCCCCAAATAAGTGGAACGACCGTTCCACGTAGGCACGCTATCATTAACCGAGACGAGGGTTCCACTTAGGGATCACGAAGAGACCTCACGAAGAGATCGAGAGGAGCTGGCCGTTGGCAGGAAGTATTCAGCTGCGCGCTGATGCCCGTGACAATCGAGATCGAATCGTCGAGGTGGCTGGTGCAGTATTCGGCGAGATGGGCACGACGATCTCCATGACCGACATCGCCAGGCGAGCAGAAGTCGGGGTGGCGACCCTGTTTCGACGGTTCCCCACGAAGGAGTCGCTGGTCGATGCAGTCTTCACGGCGACCGTCGAACGGTGGCTCGGAAGACTTGCCGAATCACTCGCGAAGTCGGATGCCTGGGTGGAGATGAAGCAAATGATCGAGGAGATCGCTGCGGAGCAGGCACGGCATCCGGCCTGTGCAGACATGATGGTGACGTCGTTCCTGCACGGCGACGGATTCGTCCGTGAGCGGCAGATCGTGGCGGACGGGTTCGAGGAGCTCATCCGCCGATCGAAGATCAACGCAGATGTCGTGAGCGACCTCGAATGGCTGGACATCGCTCTGCTCATGGAGGCAAACGCCGGCGTCGTGATGGCAGCCGATCACGATGCGAAGGGTGCCTCCAGTCGCCTGACTAGGCGCTTGCTTGACGCGTTCCAGCCGAGCCGCACGTAACTAGCAGGCGCCTCTCGGTACAGCGGCGCGTGTGGTCACGGCGTCCCGTTGCCACCGAAGACGTGTCGGGTGAGGGCGCGTCTACCGTCACGGTTGCGAGAGCGGATGGCCCCTGGTAGCTCGGTGAGAGCGTTCAGCCGGGAGGAGAGATGGAAGCGTGCGGCTCGCGCTCCACGATTCCAGCCGAGCTGTTTCAAGTCACGATCGGCTTCGCTGAACAGCGTGCGCTCCTGGGCGAATTTCGACCCATCAAAACCGGTCACGGCCGAAACGCTGCCCGAGTGTCGGCGGTAGTTGAAAACCACCGAGTCATCGAGCACCAGCGAACCGCCGCCCTTGGTGATCTCCAGCAGCATGGCCAAGTCCTGCACAACATCCAGATCCAGGCGGAACTCGTACTTGCGCAGTTCGGAGACCCGCCAGCACAGCGAGGGGAAGTAGGTCCAGTTTCCGCGCAACAAGCTGGTGGCCAGCTCGTCGCCGGAATACTGGTGAGCACCGGATCGGTCGAATCGATACCGCTTCTTTACTCGGTCGGCGAGCGGTGTGTACGGCACGCCGTCTCCATCGATCACCGAAACCCCCGGCTGGATGATCGCCGCGTCAGGGAACTGCGCGATCAGTTCGGTGACGCGCTGCACATAACCGGGGAGCATGACGTCATCGCACCCCATCAACACGCCAAACTCGCTCTCCATCAGCCCGACGCACTTGCGGTAGTTGCGGCTCGGCCGAAGATTCGTCTCGTTGCGGATGTAGCTCACTCGCGGGTCATCGATGCTCTTCGCCCACTCGCCGGCAGACAGGTCTGGGTAGACGTCGTCGACGATCACGAGTCGCCAGTCTGGGTTCGATTGGGCGAGAACGCTTTCGACGGCGAGCTTGAAGTGGTCGATGCGGCCGTAGAACGGCATCATGATGTCGAGTGTCACGCTGGTCCTGTCCTCAGCCACCATTCGGGGACGGTCGGTCGGCATCCATGGTCCCATAGAATCGAGCCCTGATGAGTTCGGAACAGTCTGCGGCCGCGCCCCCGCTCAACGTCGCCCTTCCGATGCTGAATCTGGTGCCGGGGGGTATGGGCGGCACCGAAACGTACACGAGGGAACTTCTGGCCGAGTTCGCCAGGCGCACCGACATCACGGCAACGGCCTTCGTTCCGGTGAACGCCGCCGGGTTCTCCACCGACTCCGCTGAGGTAGTGGTGCAGGGTGTCCGCAGCGGGCTCGGGGCAGCGAAACGAGTCACCACTCTCGCCGAGGCCGCTCTGCGTGGCCCACAAATCCGGAGTCGATACGCATCGGCGGACGTGGTGCACTACCCGTTCACGGCACCGCTTCCCTGGCCGAACGGGCGCCAGCCGTGGGTGACGACGCTGCACGACGTGCAGCATCTTGACCTTCCCCACCTGTTCACGAAGGCCGACTTTCTCTACCGCCGCCGTTACTACGAGCAGGCAGCTGAGCGGGCGGATGCGGTGATCACCATCAGCGAGTTTGCAAAAGACACGCTCGTCAACCGACTCGGCATCGACCCCGACCGTGTGCACGTCTCGCATCTCGGTGTTGACCTGACCAAGTATCGTGCGAACCTCGGGCCACGTGAGAACTTCCTCCTGTACCCAGCACGCGGATGGGCCCACAAGAACCACGCCAAGCTGATTGAAGCTGTCGGGATACTCCGAGAGAGCGATCCGACCCTCACCCTGGTTCTCACCGGCGGAAACCTCGACTCCCTCGGACCGCTTCCGGAGTGGGTCGACTGGCGCGGGCTGGTGAGCGCAGGGGAGCTCGCAGACCTCTACCGCCGCGCGGCTGCGCTGGTGTTCCCGAGCCTCTACGAAGGTTTCGGCCTTCCCCCGCTCGAGGCGATGGCCTCCGGATGCCCGGTTGCGGCATCCCGCGCCGGTTCCATTCCCGAGGTGGTCGGCGACGCCGCCGTGCTGTTCGACCCGGAAGACCCCCGTGACATCGCCCGCGGCGTCACCGAAGCACGAGAGCGATCAGCCGAACTCGCGCAGGCTGGCCTGCGCCGAGCCGAGACGTTCACCTGGGAGCGCTGCGCGCAGGAACATGTCGACGTCTACCGAATGGTCGCACGGTAGTCTTCACGGTTGATTGGCGCTCAATTGAACGTGCGTCAGGACAGAGGTCGTCAAGGGAGCTACCTTGGCCACCCACCTGTAAATCTACGGAAGCAGTCTCGCTGCTGGCGTGCGTAACCAGGTACGGCACACCGTGAATCCCTCTGCCATGTGTACGCCCGATTGCAGCCCCCTGAATCGCGCTACCGTGGTGATTTGCTCAAGCATGTCGACGCCGTCGTGGTCTAATAGCCACGTCAGCTGGCTCTGATGTTCAGTGAAAGCGGCTCGCTTGGCGTCGATGGTGTCTGAGATGTCCACGTACTCAGTGGGAAGGAATTCGACTCCCGCCATGGTGTCCATGTAGTAGATCACGGGAACAAAGCCGTGTGCATGGTGTTCGGTGATGTAGTTGGGCAGCGATGCGGTGAACGCGGCGTCGAACACGAGCTTCGACACTTCGTTGTGGTCCGGCATGTAATCGTTTGGCGCATGGGTGATGATCACATCGGGTGCAACCCGGCGGATCAAATCGACCACGAGTTCTCGCTGCCCTTCGTCGGCCGCGTTCACGCGTCCGTCACTGATACTCCCCGCGATGTAATCGGCACCGATCAGGCTGGCCCCGGACGCGCCTTCTGCCGCACGGATCGCGGCAATTTCGTTGGGAGTGTGGGTGAATGAACCGGCATCGCCCCGTGCAATGTTCGACATTGTCACTGTGTCGCCTCGTTCGACAAGGAGGCGCAATGTGCCAGCGCAGAGAATCTCGAGGTCATCGGGGTGCGCACTTATGGCGAGGTATTTCACGTTAATCTCCAATTCCGAAACTGCGTTCGATGAGCTTGTCGTTCTCGGAGACAGCGATGCAAATCGCACCGATCGCCGCCGCCTCATCGCCCAACTGCGACTGCACCACCGCTGGGGGCTTTGCGGGCGTGAGCTCCTCCAGGTGGCTACGCACTGGGGTGAGGAGGGTTTCGCCGGCCTGAGACATTCCGCCGCCGACGACGATCATTGAGGGGTCCAGAATGACGACGAGCGCCGCGATCGCACGGGCAATATACGCCGCCTCCGCATCGACCAGTTCGAGCGCGATTGGATCTCCGGATGCGGCCGCCGCGATTATCGTGGATGGGTTCACACGATCTGCTCCGCCGGCAATCTCGGACAGGCGCGCACCAGCGGCGCTTCCCGCCAAAGCCTGACCGCGTGCGGCGAAGGCATCTGCGCCAGCCAAAGCTTCGAACGGACCCAATTGACCTTCTGATCGCGGTATTGGGTCCCAGAGGGTGAGATAGCCGATTTCCCCAGCCGCACCCGAGACGCCTCGGTACAACTCACCTCGGAGAATCATGCCGACACCGATTCCGACACCGAGTCCGACATACACGACATCTTCTTCGCCCTGAGCGACCCCGCGCCAGTGTTCGCCGACCACTGCAGCACGCATTTCGTTGTCGATCGTTGTAGGACAGGTGAGGCCGAGGAGGCCAGCGACATCCTCACCGTTCAGGCTAGGAAGTTGCGGTGCCAGTTTCAATCGGCCCGATTCGGGATCGATTGTGCCCGGAGTGCTGATCACGGCCTGACGCAGATCCTCGATCTTCAGGCCGTGATCCTCCAAAAGAGTCGAGATCGATGACCGGATCTTGCCGATGGTGAAGGTTGAAGTCAGATCCGTCCGGGAGTGGATGCGATCCTTAGCGAACACGCGGCCCGCCATGTCCGCGAGCAAGACGATCGTCTTCTCGGCGCCAACGTCCACGCTCAGAAGCGTTCCGGCCTTCGCATTGAAATCGAAGACATCTCGTACTGGCCCGGGTCGATGGTTCTGAGCTTCAGGAGCGGCAGGGGCCCTCGTGATCAGACCTGAAGCGAGAAGGCTCGCCACCACATCGTTGATCGTCGGTCGCGAGAGGCCCACCTGGCGCATGAGGTCGGCTTTCGATAATGCCCCGTTCTCTCTGATCTTGCGAAGCACCATCCGCAAGTTGAGTGCCCGGAGCACAGATGGAGATCCACCGTGAATCGACTCAATCATGGTTCTCCCAAATTGTGGTGAGTGCAGTGATGACAGTGTTCCACAGGCGGAAACGGAGGTTGTCGATATGAAAACAATCTTTATAGGTTTCTGTCAATCTCTTGGCTTGATGGACATATCCTCTCATAAGTGATAGAAACCTTCTTATCACATTGAATCAAAGGAGAGCTAGTGCGAGTTGGTATCGTCGGCAGCGGACTACGCGGCCAAATGTATGGGCAGGCACTGTCCCGGGTTTCAGACGTCGAGGTCGCGGGAATGTGTGATCTCTCGGATCGGGCACGCGCGAGCGCTGCAGAACGTTTCGTAGGGCCTGTGTTGAGCAGTCATCAGGAGCTCTACGCCTTGGGCTTGGACGCAGTGGTCATCGCCACCCCGGACTTCGCGCACCTCACGCCCGCACTCGATGCGGCGAATGCCGGGCTGCACCTGATGATCGAGAAGCCGCTCGCGACAACCTCGGCTGAAGCTCAGCAGATCGTGGACGCAGTCAACACCAATGTCGTCAGCTGCCTCGTTGCATTCGAGAACCGATGGAATCCGCATTTCCTTAAAGTGCGAGCGCTTATCGACAGCGGCGAGTTGGGAGACATCGTCTCCGTTTCGGCCGTCTTGAGCAACACCTACTTCGTGCCGGAATCGATGCTCTCCTGGTCTGCGAAGAGCTCACCTGGTTGGTTCTTGATGCCTCACACCCTCGATCTCGCGATGTGGCTGGCGGACAGCGCACCAGCTAGCGCGACGGCGCGAGGCCACAAGGGCATTCTCGCTGCTCGTGGAATCGACACCTGGGACAGCGTGGATGCGCTCGTCGAGCTGGAAAGCGGTGCCGTCGTCAACTTGAGATCGTCCTGGATCCTCCCTACCAGCTCGCCGCACATCGTCGACTTCCGCCTCGAGGTCATTGGCACAAAGGGCTCTGCGCGTATCGACATGAGCGATCAGGGTCTGCATACCTCGACCGATCGCTTCGCCAGCCACTGGGCGCTCTCTGCTCAGGTCGACGGCATCGGTCAAGGCATGGCTGAGTGGATGGTGCAATCGTGGGCCCGCCATCTGGTCGCCGGAGACCCCGTCGGGCCCGGCGCCGAGCATGGTGCCGTAATCACTAAGACCATCGAAGACATCCACAACGCTCTCGATTGAACCCGCATCACAAATTCATCTTCACGAATTCACTCCTACAGATACCCACCCCTGCACCACCCCACACAGAAAGAGATATGGCAATGACAAAGAAGTCCCTTCTGCTTTGCGTAACGGCACTCGGCAGCATCGGTCTCCTCGCTGGTTGCTCCGCCGCCGGTGGAGAGTCATCGAACGGCGACACTAAATCAATCGTGTTCATTCAGGAAGTCACGGGAAATGACTTTTCCAGCAGCGAGTCCTGTGGCGCCGAAGCGGCCGCAAAGGAACTCGGATACGAGTATTCGACCACCGGTCCCAGCACTTTCGATGCCACTGAACAGATCAAGTACGTCAATTCAGTCGCGGCCAAGAATCCCGATGGTGTTCTCATCGGGCCCGACGACAGTGTTGCGCTTCGAGCGCCGATGAAGCAGATGGCCGAAGCAGGAATCAAGCTCGTCGAACTTGACACGAGCCTCGATGACACGAGTATCTCGCTCTCGCAGATTTCGTCCGACAATACTGCTGGCGGCGAGCTTGCGGCGCAGACGCTGAGCGAGGAACTCGACGGGACCGGGCAAGTTCTCATCATCGGGCTGCGCCCCGGTATCACCACTGGTGATCAGCGCATCAGCGGATTCACGTCATGGATGGAGACAAACTCTCCTGACATCGACATTGTAGCTACGGAGTACGACAACAACGACCCCGCTAAGTCTGCATCGATCGTCTCCGCACAACTGAGCGCTACCCCTGATCTCGCAGCCGTCTTTGGGATCGACCTCAATAACGTCGTCGGAACTGTGACCGGTCTTAAGCAAGCGGGCGCAACCGGACATGTAAAGGTCGTCGGCTTCGACGCCGGACCTCAGCAGGTCAAGCTCCTCGAATCAGGAGAGGTTGACGGCGTTGTCTCTCAGAGCCCATACGCCATGGGTTATGAGGGTGTGCAGCAACTGCACAATGCGTTCACCGGCGTGGATGTCGAAGCGAAAATCGCGACGCCCCTGAAGGTCGTCACCAAAGCCAACCTCGGCGATGAGGAAACGGCACAGTTCCTCTACAAGCCAACTTGTTAACGGAAGGAATCATGAGTAGTAAAAAACCACTCCTTCAAGCACGCTCCATCACGCGATCCTTCGGGCAGGTCCAGGCACTCCGCGGAGCATCGTTCGATGTCTACGAAGGCGAGATCGTCGCGTTGATCGGTGACAATGGTGCCGGCAAGAGCACGCTGGTCAAATGTCTCTCGGGGGCTGATAGGCCAGACGGAGGTGAGGTCCTTCTCGAGGGCAAGCCGGTTTCGATCACCTCGCCGACGCACGCTCAGTCACTCGGCATCGAGACGGTATACCAGGATCTTTCGCTGGCGCCCGACCTCGATCCAGCCGCGAACCTGTTTCTCGGTCGCGAGCTTCTCAAACCGGGACTCGGATGGCTTGGCGTACTCGACAACTCGAGAATGCAATCTGAGGCTCGCGCTGCGTTCCGCGAGCTCGGGACAGAACTGCTGAGCTTCACTGCTCCTGTCGCCTCGCTATCCGGAGGACAGAAGCAGAACGTCGCTGTAGCGCGTTCGATCGCTTGGGCATCGAAAGTGGTGTTCATGGACGAGCCGACTGCCGCGCTCGGTGTAGTTCAGCGTGAGAAGGTGCTCGACGTCATTCGTCGGGTTCGAGACAAGGGTATCTCCGTAGTTCTGATCAGTCACAACATGCCAGAGGTGATTGCTGTCGCCGATCGAGTCGAGGTTCTCAGACTCGGACAGCGAGTGGCGCGATTCGAAGCACAGCAGTCGACCGTCGAAGACCTTGTCGCAGCCATGACCGGTGCACTCATTCAGGAGGATGTCGCATGAGCTCTCCCACCACAGAGCACACGCCCGCCGTCCGTCCCACGCTGGCCAACAGGGTCCGAGAGTACGCTGCCGGGAGCGGGACCATCTGGATACTCGGAGCGCTGGTCGCTCTCGTCATTGCGTTCACAGTTCTCGCTCCGACCACGTTCGCGAGTGCGTACAACGTTCGCAGTCTCTTCACGGATGCCGCGATCCTGCTGGTGCTGGGCGTGGGAATGACCTTCGTGATCATCACGGCTGGAATTGATCTCTCGGTGGGTTCGGTTTTGGTCTTCTCCGGAGTTGTCTCAGCGCAGGTCATGTCGGCGTTCGGGGGAACGGAAGCCGGGCTTCTGGGTGTCTTCGCCGGCCTCTTGGTGGCACTGCTCAGCGGAGTGGCGTGGGGTGCGCTCAACGGCGTGCTCATCGGCGTCTTTGGGATACCACCGCTGATCGTGACTCTTGGAACCTTCGGTGCCGCGCTCGGACTCGCCAAAGTTTTGACCAACGGCGTCGACGACCGGAATGTACCCACGATCCTGGCCGACACCATTGGGACTGGCACTATCGGCGGCATTCCATGGCTCGTGATCATCGCTATGGTCGTCACGGTGTTGGGCGCATTGCTCCTCGGATTGACCCGATTCGGGCGTCACACCAAGGCGATCGGATCGAACGCCGAGGGTGCACGGCGCGTTGGTGTAGCCGTCAAGCCGCAGCTGATCAAGGTGTACGCACTGGCAGGACTTCTCGCCGGATTGGGCGGCTTCCTAAGCCTCGCTCGATTCAGCACAACGACGATCGCTGGGCATACCACCGACAACCTCACCGTCATCGCTGCCGTGGTGCTCGGCGGCACCAGCCTGTTCGGTGGAATCGGATCTGTAGTGGGAACAGCGATCGGTGTCTTCATCCCCGCTGTGCTCCAAAACGGTTTCGTCATCCTCGGCATCCAGCCGTTCTGGCAGGAGTTTGCAGTGGGGGTCGTCCTCATTCTCGCTGTCTTCTTCGATCAGTATCGTCGGCGGGCGCGGAGCAAGGGCGCGTCTCGAAGAGGGAAACACCCTGCTCCACCCCGTGCGACCGAATCACTGGGCGCAGCACCACCAGCTCCCGCGGGGGCGAAAGAAAGGATCAACAATGGCTGAGAGCCTCAACTCCTCGTCAGATGATGGGTTCACTTACAACCTGGCGAAGTTCATCGAGTTCCGCGATGTCGACGAATGCGCTAGAGTGCGGGCCATCACCCGCGAAGAGCTTAGTTCGCACTCAAATCCTGACTTCGCGATACGTGTGATCGACGACGCTCCGACCTTCTACAGCGCGTTCGCCACCGACCTCGTTGATCGCATTGTCGAGGCGCGAGACGAAGGTCGCGAGCTCACCGCGATTCTTCCGTGCGGCCCGGTGCCACAGTACGAGATTGCGACAGAACGGATCAATCGGGAGCGAATCTCCCTGAAGCATGTTCGTACCTTCAACATGGATGAGTACGCAAACGAAGACGGCCAGACAGCGCCCTACTCGTGGGTCGGCTCGTTCCAGCGCGCCATGTACGAGAATTTCTTTCTCAAGATCGATGAGGAGCTGCGACCTGACGAGTCCAACATTCATTTCCCGACCACGGAGACCTTGCCGGGCTACAGCGACTCGATCGCCCAGCTTGGTGGCGCGGATGTCTGCTTTGGTGGAATCGGCTGGGGCGGACATATCGCTTTCTGGGAGCCCCAACTCGGTCACGAGTTTGGTGGTGACCTCGAAACGTACAAAACCCAAGGCGCCCGGATGGTCGAGCTTCACCCCATGACGATTATGCAAAACGCCCTGCACAGCTTCGGAAGCGACTGGTCGTGGGTTCCTCCGCGCGCAGCGACGATTGGTCCAGCTGAGATCCTGGGGGCAAAGCACCGTAGTTTCTGGCTCGATGGGGACTTGGGTGGCGGCCACTCCTGGCAGCGATTCATCGCCCGCCTTGTCGCCTATGGGCCGGTATCCGAGTTCGTACCCGGGTCGCTACTGCAACTGGCTCCCACGAGCTACACGCTGCGAGGAAATGTTGCAGACAACGTCGAAGTCTCG
This sequence comes from Glaciibacter superstes DSM 21135, assembly GCF_000421145.1. GTDB lineage: Bacteria > Actinomycetota > Actinomycetes > Actinomycetales > Microbacteriaceae > Cryobacterium > Cryobacterium superstes. Next base: position 330,236 of record NZ_ATWH01000005.1, read on the forward strand.
ATGGCCTGACATCTGAGCGACAATGCCCCGAGTGTTACGTGTCTCGCGACGAGTGATTACAGTGCTCAGCACTGCTGCACCAGGAGAGAAGCACGGCCGCGCGCGATGCGAGGCCGTGCTTCCTTGCCGTCGACGCCGCCCGGTTCCACTCCGACGAAACATTCGGGCGCCAGCCGGAGGGCAGGTTCGCCGGGGCGGAGCCATCCTCTGCCGCATCCGGCTCAGGGGACTCACCAGCGCCGCTCCGGTAAGCTAGGCACGTTTGCGAGAGGCCGTGATCCGGCTTCGTTCGCCCCAGACGACTGCGGAACGGATACACATGAGCGAGACACGCCCCAAGAGAGCGCTGATCACCGGAATCACCGGTCAAGACGGCAGCTACCTCGCCGAACTCCTGCTCGAAAAGGGCTACGAGGTGCACGGGTTCATCCGTCGCTCGTCGACCTTCAACACCGATCGCATCGATCACATCTACCAAGAGCCGCACGCGGAGAACCACAGGCTCATCCTGCACTTCGCCGACCTCACCGACGGCTCCCGGCTGGTCACCCTCCTCACCGAGATTCAGCCAGACGAGGTCTACAACCTCGCCGCCCAGTCACACGTGCGGGTCAGCTTCGACGAGCCGGAATACACAGGAGACACCACCGGCCTCGGCACCATCCGTCTACTTGAGGCTATTCGGGCCAGCGGCCTCGAATGCCGGTTCTACCAGGCCTCCAGCTCCGAGATGTTCGGCGCCACCCCGCCGCCCCAGAACGAAGACACCCCGTTCTACCCGCGCTCGCCGTATGGCGTTGCCAAGGTGTACTCGTACTGGATCACTCGCAACTACCGCGAGGCCTACGGCATGTTCGCCTGCAACGGCATCCTGTTCAACCACGAGTCCCCGCGCCGCGGCGGCACCTTCGTCACCCGCAAGATCACCCGCGCCGTCGCCCGCATTGCCGCTGGCCAGCAGTCGGAGCTCTACATGGGCAACCTCGACTCGGTGCGCGACTGGGGATACGCCCCAGAGTACGTCGATGCAATGTGGCGGATGCTGCAGCACGACCAGCCCGAAGACTTCGTCATCGCCACCGGCGCGGCATACACCGTCAAGGACTTCCTCCAGTTCTCGTTCGAGCGCGCCGGCCTCGAGTGGGAGAAGTACGTGAAGTTCGACGAGCGCTACCTGCGCCCCACCGAGGTGGACTCGCTGATCGGCGACCGTTCGAAGGCCGAGAACCTGCTCGGCTGGACCCCCAAGGTGCTCACGCCGAAGCTCGCTGAGATCATGGTCGACGCCGACATCGCCGCCCTCGAGATCGAGGGCCGGCACTATGTCGACACCCCGGTGAAGCTCGCCTAGATTGCGCGTTCTACTCACCGGCGGCGGCGGGATGCTCGGGTCGAGCATCGCGGAACGCTGGCACACCCAGCGCCCAGACGACGATCTCGTGGTGGCCACCAGGAGTGACGCCGACCTGCGCGACCGCGCCCAGACGCACGCGTTCATCGAGCGCAGGAAGCCCGACGCCATCATTCACGCCGCGGCGAAGGTCGGCGGCATCCAGGCGAAGATCGCCCAGCCGACGCCGTACCTGCTCGACAACCTGCTTCTCGACTCCAGCGTGCTCTCCGCGGCGATCGACCTCGAGATTCCCGAACTGCTCTACATCTCGAGCGGCGCGATCTATCCGGCATCCGTCGACCAGCCCATCAGCGAAGACGACCTGCTCACCGGCGCGCTCGAGAACGCCAACGAGGGCTACGCGCTCGCCAAGATCGCGGCCGGCAAGGTCTGCGCCTATGCCAGCCGGCAGTTCGGCTACAACTACCGGGTAGCCGCGCCGTCGAACCTGTATGGGCCGAACGACGACTACTCCCTCGGCCACGGGCATCTGGTGGCGGCCGCGATCGCGAAGATCCACGCCGCGCACACCAACGGTGACGACATGGTCGAGGTCTGGGGCGACGGCACCGCCCGGCGCGAGTTCACCTATGTGCTCGACCTGGCCGCATGGCTGGTCGACCAGGTCGGGTCGCTGGGGGAGTGGCCGGAGGTGTTGAACCTCGGATGCGGTGTCGACCACTCCATTGCCGAATACTACGAAGCCGCGAAGGCGGTTGTCGGATACACCGGCGCCTTCAGCTTTGACACCAGCAAGCCGAGCGGTGTGCCTCAACGCCTGCTCGACTCCTCGCGCGCCCGTGCCCTCGGCTGGAACCCGCAGACCACGATTGAGTCAGGCATGGCCGCCAGCTACGAGAAGTTTCTGGCAGACCAGCACACATCCACTGACGCAGACAGCACCACTGAACGAAGGCGATGACATGACCGAAAACTCCGAGCCGGCCTTCCCGCTCGCCACCTCTTCGTGGGACGACGCCGAATACGCGGCGCTCCAGTCCGTGATCGCCAAGGGGCGTTTCACCATGGGGCCGCTGGTCGCCCAGTTCGAACGCGAGTTTGCGGCCCACTTTGGCGCGAAGTTTGGCGTGATGGTCAACTCCGGCAGCAGCGCGAACCTCATCGCGATCGCGGCGGCCGTGCTCGACCCGCGCATCGACCTGTCTGCCGGCGACGAAGTGCTTGTGCCTGCCGTGTCATGGGCGACGACGTATTACCCGCTGCACCAGTACGGCCTGAAGCTCAAGTTCGTTGACATTGACATCGACACCCTGAATATGGACCTCGACCTCGCCGAAGCAGCCATCGGGCCGAACACCAAAGCGATCTTCGCGGTCAACCTGCTGGGCAACCCGAACGACTTCACTCGGCTGCGCGCGATCGCCAAGCAGCACGACCTGGTGCTGCTTGAAGACAACTGCGAGTCGCTTGGCGCGAAGGATGCCGGTGTCTACGCCGGCACCGCCGGGATTCTTGGCACGTTCAGCGCGTTCTTCTCGCACCACATCTCCACGATGGAGGGCGGGGTCATCCTCACCGATGACGAGCAGCTCTACCAGGAGATGATCTCGCTGCGTGCGCACGGCTGGACCCGTGAGCTGCCGGTGGAGAACCATGTACACGACAAGTCTGGTGAGTTGTTCGACGACCTGTTCCGGTTTGTGCTGCCCGGTTACAACGTGCGGCCGCTGGAAATGTCGGGTGCGCTCGGTATTGAGCAGCTGAAGAAGATTCCGGCGCTGGTTGAGGGGCGTCGGGCGAATGCCCGGTACTTCCAGGAGAAGCTCAGTGGCCTGGAGACGGTGCGCATTCAGAAGGAGACGGGAGAGAGCAGCTGGTTCGGGTTCTCCCTGGTACTGGAGGGCGCCCTTGCCGGTCGGCGTGCGGAGGTCGTGAAGGCGCTGACCGCGGCCGGTATAGAGGTGCGACCAATTGTGGCCGGCAACTTCACCCGCAACCCGGTGATGGGCTATCTCGACGCGGTCGTGCCCGAGTCGCTGCCCGCGGCAGACAAGATTCACGAAGACGGTCTCTTCGTGGGTAACCACCACTTCCCGGTGGAGTCGGGTATCGATTTGCTCCACTCGACTCTGAGCGGGCTGTCGGACTGATTTCAGTCGATAGGGTTCCCCCATGGGGAATCGACGCATTGCCGCAATCGGAATCGTTGTCGCGGGGCTCACGGCCTCTGCATTATTGAGCGGCTGTGCGGCGAGCGCCCCCGAGCCTACTTCGACTCCGTCCAGTTCTGAGAGCGCGCCAAGCGCCACTCCGGAACCCACAACGGCACCGACTGCTGCTGCCGCCTTGCAAGCCGAAAGCTGTGACACCCTCATCAGCCCGGAGGGTCACGCCGACCTGGCGTCGAGCAACCTGATACCTCGTGACGTGTATGTGCAGCCATACATCCAGTTCCTGATCGACGCGGGCGGCCTTTATTGCAGTTGGGGAAATCAGGGCGACGTCAGTGTTGTTGTAGGACAACTCGCGATGACCGAAACGGACTGGGAGCAGCGGAAGTCGGAACTCCTCGCAGCCGGTTTCGCCCCAGACGACAGCAAGGTCGCTGGGTACCTGACCGAACCTGAAACTGACAACTCGACAGGCGCTGGCTTCGTCTATCGTGACGGGTTGCTCACCTACATCAGCTACGCGGGGTTCGCGGAGTTCGTGCCTGCGCTCGCGAGCTGAGAAAGTCGTTTCCAATGTTTCGGAGTGGACGTGGATTCCGAGGGTAGGTAGGTTGCGAGGTGAATCTTTATCCTCTGAGCCTGTGGTGCGGGGTAAGCTGGATTTACAAGGAACAGTACGGGTGGAGGTGCAACTCATGGAGCGTCGTGTCGCTAATAAGGATGCGGTGAAACGGTCCGCCATTCGGTCGACCAAAGCGTCGGCGCAACTTGAACGTCGTACCGTTCCCACAGGGTTTGTGCGCTCGGAGCGCGTCTCGCAGTTCTTGGTCGAACGCCGCCAGCGCGGCTGATGCCCTTCGCACCGGGCTATGGTGAGACGCCGGTCCCCGACGACGAACTGGGTGCCCTCCTTCCGGCCGTACGAGAAGTCCTGGGCGAGCCGCTCACCAAAGCCACAGTTTACGACCTTGAGCAAGCTGTGCAAGAGGAAGTCGCCGAGGTGCTGTTGACCTCTGTGCTGGATGGCAGCCTGGGCCTTGACGACCTGCTGACCGATCGTTTCGTCCGCGAACTGCACCGTCGCCTCTACGGCGATATCTGGACGTGGGCGGGCGTCTTCCGTAAGGAGGAGCTGAACATTGGTGTCGCCCCGGAGATGATCGCTGTCGAGCTTTTGGGCGCTATCGAGACGATGAGTTATCGCTGGCACCACACCGAGGACTGGACCCCGCGCGTACTCGGCATTGCTGCGCACGCCGAGACCGTGAGGATTCACCCGTTCACCGACGGCAACGGTCGCACGACGCGCCTGATGGCGGACCTCGTGTTCGCAGCAGCGCAGGACTCCGAAGTGCCTGAGTTGTACGACTGGCAAGTCGATAAGCGTCGCTACATTGACCTGCTCCGTCGGTATGACGGACACCGCGATCCGACCGAGTTGGCTATTTTCATCGGCACCACGCCCCTCGGCTACTGAGGGGAGAGCAATCATTTTCCGCCTGTGACGACGCTGCGGAGGCGCGGGCGCTTGGTCAGCGATCGCAGGGATTGTTGGTCCGCGCCTGCTCTGGCCGAGGAGCGGCGTCAGTCTGCTACGGCTGCTTTTACCGGCTAGCTTCGGTCGGCGAGGGCCGTGCGGAACGTGTCGAGCGTGCCGGCCGCGGTCTTCTGCCACGAGAACACCCGTGCCCGCTCATAACCTCGCTCGACCAGCTCGCGCATGCCGGCGGCATCCGTCACCGCTTGTGTGATCGCCTTCGCGATCGATGCAGGATCGGTCGGTTCGAAGTAGAGGGCGGCGTCTGCGGCGACCTCGCGGTAGACCGGGATGTCGGAGAGCATGACGGGCAGACCGGCCATCATCGACTCGAGCGCGGGGAGGCAGAATCCGTCGCAGAACGACGGCATGGCCATCACTGTGGCGGTCGAGTAGAGCTTCTCGAGCTCCTCCGCCGTAACCCAACCCTTCAGCTCCACCCAGTCCTGCATGCCGACCTCGTCGACGATCGGGCGTAGCGGGTCGTCTCCGTGACTGCCGGTGATGACCAGACGCGGGCGAATCGACTCGTCGACCAGCGGGAGAGCACGGATGAGTCCGCCCCAGTTCTTGTGCGGGCGACGGTTACCAGTCGCCAGGATCATGCCCTGGGCCGTTGCGTCGTACTGCGAACGATCAGACGACGGCGACACCGTACCGGCCAACGGCACGACATCGAGGCGCGACGGGTCAACCTTCAAGAACGTCAGGATCTCGTCACGGGAGACATCGCTGATCGTGAGCACGCGGGTGGCCGCCTTCGACGCGCGGCGTTCCATCCATTTCACCGGGCCGGTGTAGAGACCGGTCGACATCAGGTCTGGGTGGCTCCAATAGAGCATGTCGTGCATGGTGACCACGCTGGGAACCGCGCGCCGCATGGTGCCGAGCGTGGCGGGGGAGTGGATCAGGTCTGCACCGAGCTTCTTCGCCCAGCGGGTGACCATCAGCAACTCGCCGAACGCCCAGATGAACCGGTTCTCGCCGCTGATGCCGGAATCGATGATCTCACCGGGAAACCAACTCTGGTCGAGCTTGTAGCCTTCCTTGCTGGCCAGGCCGACGAATTCGAACTCACTGTTTGCCGCGCCGATCTCCCGGTAGAGCTCGCGCGCGTACGTTTCCATACCGCCCTTTGTGCCGGTGTAGGACAGCAGGTCGACGAGAACTTTAGGCATAACGTGAAAGCCTAGCAATTCGTGAGGTGGGCGCCGATTCCGTCGGAAGCACTCTCGTCTTCGCTGGTCAGCTCAGCCAGCGCCGTGCAAAGTGAGCGCCAACGTCTCTGCAATCACAATCTGAGGCAGCCAGGTTCTGAAGGCGGACGCGTCTACTCGTCGTCATCCAGCGGTCGCGGCTTCAACGCGAGGTAGCTGCGCCAGCTCTGGTTCTGCGCGGCCTTCACCGAACAGATGATCAGCAGCAGCCAGCTGAACTCGACCAGGATGGTGCTCTCCGCGGCAGACACCACCAGCAGGATGACCAGGATCAGTGCCGGCCAGACGAACACCAGGGAGCGCTTGTTCGAGGCGAGTACCCAGGAGCGCACGAACGCCAGCCCGAGCAGGGCGACAAAGGAGACGAACCCGACCAGTCCGAGCTGGAAATAGACATCGAGAAAGGCGTTCAGACCAGAACCGAGCTCGCGATTCGACACGAACTCCAGCCAGCCGTATGGGGTCACGTCCTGCGGCCAGTACCCGGTCCACCCCCACCCTTCGAGGGGATGAAGTCCCACGAGGCGCCACATCTCCTGCCAGAGGAAGTACCGGGTCTCGAACTCGCTGCCCGCGTTCAGGAGGTCGATCAGGCGGGAGCGTCCGAGCCACGCTGCGATTGCGGCGACGACGGTCGCGCCGAGCAAGCCGAGCTGCAGCATCCATCGCCCCTCGACCGGCGTGCGTCGCAAGACGAACAGCGCCAGCGCAGCCACCACAACAACCAGGGCGGCGGTGCCGATCACGGGGGAACGGGTGAGCACCAGGCTGATACCGGCCAGCCAGAGCGAGCCGACGCCAACGAGGTGACGCACCGAACGCGCACGGATCTCGATGATGAACGTGACCGCGGCGATCAGCGCGATGAGGGCGAAGGTGTTGCGAGAGCCGAACACGCCCTGGATCGGTCCCATGGAGCCGATGTTGCCTTCGATGCCGAGGAAGGTGATCGGCAGGTCGAGAAGCAGGCCGGAGAGCACCTCGAGCGCGATCGACAGGCCAAGAAGGATGCGCAGCACGTCTCCGGTGGCGCGCACGATCTGGATGGTGTCGCGCACAAGCGCGATGTAGAGGGCGAGGAAGCCGAAGGCGATTTGATAAGCGATCCCTCCGAGCGTCGTGAACGTGTACCCGCTCCACACCGCCGACAGCGCCGTCCACGCGACGAAGACCAGGATCGAGATCGGGAGCAGCCCGTGCCATTCGATGTGCTTGCGTCGCGCGATGAGCGAGACGCCGGCGAGGATGACCATGCCGGCGAGGATTCCGATGAGTCCTGCCCAACCCATGACGCTGCGCACGAGATGGGTGGAGAATGCCACCGCCAGAATCGCGTGGGTCAGGGATGCCGCGAATCTCGGGGACTCGAAGACTCGCCGGAGGGCCGCCGCTGTGGGAAAGTTCGTCTCGGGAATCATCTCGCTGGCCTACGGCATCCGCAGGGCTGCGCCCTGTTGCCGCTTGGTCATGACCGCGAGCACCACCAGGAGCAGCCACCCGTACTCGATCAACAGCCGGCTCTCGGCGACACCCTGGGCGAGCAGAGCGGTCGTGATCAGGAGCGGCATCAGCGCGGAAGCCGGGTACGGCGCATTGTCGGCGAGCCCGAATCGAGGGCGATCGACCGCGAGAAACCAGGAGCGCCAGAGCGTGGAGAGCGCCAGGGCGGTGAAGGCGATGATGCCGATGATGCCGAGTTGCAGCCAGACGTCGAGCCAGGCGTTGTGCGCCTGCAGGTAGGTGACGCCCTTTCGAACCGCGAGGCCCTGGAACGGCTCGACCCATGGCACCCAGTAACCGACCCAGCCCCAACCGAACGCCGGACGCTGCGAGGCGAGGTCGGTGACACTGGCCCAGATGTCGAACCGGCCGGTGAGGTCTTCGCTCTTGCCGAGCGCACGCAGCAGGAATGGTGCGGCCACGATGATGGCCGTGATCACTGCGACAACGGATGCCGCGGCGCTCAGATAGACCGGCCGACGACCCTGTTGCCCCGCCCGGCGTGCCCACAGGGCGAACAGCAGCACGATGGCCACGGCGAGAGCGGCGACGATGACGGTGGAGGAGCGCGTGAGCACCAGCATAAGCACGGCGAGCGCGAGCCAGGCGATGCCCCAGCCGCGCCTGACAGTTTTCGCGACGAGCTGGGTGGCGAAGACGATGAGGGCGAGGAGGGCGATGAAGCCGAGCAGGTTGCGGTTGGCGACGATGCCTTCGATGGGCCCGCCGCCCGCGAGGAGGCCGCGAGACCAGTAGTACGCCTTGGGAACGTCTGGGGTGTCGTACTGGACCCAGAACGGGAGCAACGGGGCGCGCACGAAGGCGGCGACGATGAGTTCGAAGAGGAGGGAGAGGCCGAGAACCCAGCGGAGGGCGGCACCCAGCGTGCGGAGGAGTTGTTCCCAGGTGAGGGTGAGGGCGATGAACAGGGCCGCGATGGTGGTCGCCCACTGCAGGGTGATGCCGATGGCGCTGGCGCCGGGGTAGAACGACCAGGCAATCGAGAGGGTGGCGAGCAGGAGGAAGACGCCGAGTGACTTCGGGAACCTGCGCCATTTCCAGTCTGGTTTCAGGGCGATCAGGCCGATGATGCTGCCGACCACGACGATCAACGCGATCGCGCCGAAGCCCCACCAGCCCAGCAGATTACGCCAGAACTGGCCCGCCAGAACCGTGAACAGCACGAAGACCGCAAACGTGCGAACAACGAAGCGGCTGCGGACTGCTGGCATGTTTCTCAGGATACTGGGGCGGGCTGCGCAACCCTCGCTCCCCGCCGCGCGTTCCTCCGCCGCGGCGCCGGGAATCGCCGTTCGCGCCCTCAAACTTCGGCACCCAACTTCGCTGGTTGAGGAGCCGCTGAGGAACGAAGCGGCGACTACGAAACCGGCCCGAGCAGCAATCAACCCCCAAGAAACACTATTCGAATACAGATTCTGCATATCTGGTTGAGTGCAGTTAGATTTTGTAGAGGTCGCTGAGGGTCGTGGGTTCGGTGATGACGGCTTGTTGGAGGAGCCGATAGAAGAGCATGCCGCGTGATTTGGAGTCGCGCCGATTGAACCGGAACGCGTATTCGTCGAGGTAATACGGCAGGTGTTCCACGGTTACGTGGTGTTGCAGGGTGCCGGTGATCCAGCGTTTCAGGAGGCTGGCGACCAGGTGGACGCCGGGGAGTTCGGCGCTGATATCTGGGGAGTTGTACCCGGTTGCGTAGCTGTGCTCGTAGCCGAGGTCAGCGAGGCGGCGCAGCACACGCGCGCCGTCGGTCTGGATGTGTGTCCCCGGCTCGATCTCGCGCTGGGCGAAGGCGATCTGCTCCTTGCTGCCCGGGGCAGAGTCGATACCGAAGCGGACCCTGCCGAGCTTGCGGTTATCGACCCGCTCGACGGCGATCATCACCGGCACTTTGCCCGTCGAAGCGCCCATGCGTCCCGTGGAACGGCCGCCAACAAAGGTCTCGTCCAACTCCACGACGCCGGAGAGCTTGCTCCGGTCCGGACGCACCATCGCGCGGCGCAACTTCTGCATCCACGCCCACGCGGTCTCATACGACCCGAAGCCGAACTGTCGCTGCAGCGCCAGAGCCGAGATCCCCGTCTTCTGCGAGGTGATGAACCACATCGCTGCGAACCAGGTCGATAACGGCGTATGCGAGCGATGGAAGATCGTCCCTGCCGTCGCTGAGGTCTTCAAACCACACCCGGCACACATGAACGCTCCCGTGCCGATCCTCCACCCTTTGGGCGTCTCACAGCGGGGGCAGACGAAACCGTCCGGCCAGCGCAGCCTCTCGACATACGCCACACACGCAGCGTCATCGGGAAACCAGTCCCGGAACTCCTGATACGTCCGCGGAAAATCGACCCCGCCAACAGACTCCATGGCCATCCACCAACTTTACTGCACTCAACCAGATATGCAGAATACAGATTCGAAACTCACGCATGAAAGTGCGCACAAACACTGGTATTAACGTTCGCATTGTGGGAGACTTGACCCATGCCACACACCCCCACCGCACAGCTCCTCACCGACACGGAAACGTTCGCCGCGGTGTGGGAGGGCGCCTGTGTGTTCCCGACCGCGACCGGCGGGGCGGATGTTGACGCGCAGGTCGCCGGAATGAGTGACGCCGGTGTGGTGCGGGCGATCGAAGCGGGGTTCGCGGTGATCCGCGACGAGTACGCGTTCTTGGCCCGCCTGGCCGCCTCGGTCGATCACAGTTCCCGTTCCTCGTTGGGGGCGGACAGCTTGGCGAAACGGTCGGGGAGCCGCAACGCCACCCAGCTGCTCGCGGATCGGGGCCGGATCACCATGGCCGAAGCTGCCAGGCTGATCCGGGTCGGCACCGCCACCACCGCACCGGTATCACTGCTCGGAGAGCGCCTCCCCGTCCCCTACCCGGCCGTCGCGGCCGCGCTGGACGCCGGGGTGCTGCCGGTGGACTCGGCGGCGGTGATCGTATCGAACCTGGACGAAGCCAAACTCAACGCCGACCCCGAGGACCTCGCCATCGCAGAAGAGTTCCTGGTCGACTTCGCCGCCGAGCACGCGCCGGATTTAGTCCGGAAGCTCGCCATTCACACGAGGGATCGCCTCGACACCGATGGTGTCGCGCCCCGCGAAGAAGAACTGGTCACCAAGCGGGGCCTGTCCAGGATCAACCGGCGAGACGGCATGGTCCGCTACGTCCTTGACGCCGACCCCGTCACCGCAGGGTTCATGGACGCCTGGGTGAATGGGCACGTGGGTGCCGACCTCCGCAAGCCCCGCTTCGAAGCCAGCCAGGGCGCCGACGGGTGCGACGACCAGCACCAGGAACTCGACACGCGTACGTTCGCGCAGAAGGCCGCCGACGCCGTGACCGATCTCCTCCGGTTCGGGTTGTCGAGCCCCGAGAGCATGGGACCAGCAGCGACCACCACGATGGTGATCCGGATGGACCTCGACGCCCTGATGACCGGGCTCGGGGAAGCGCAGATCGACGGTGTCGAGCAGCCCATCAGCGCCGGGACCGCACGCAGGATGGCCGCCGAAGCGGAACTCATTCCCGCCGTCCTCGGCGGCGACTCCCAGGTTCTTGACCTCGGTGTCTCGAGGAGACTGTTCTCCCGGGGCCAGAAGCTCGCCCTGGCCGAACGCGATGGCGGTTGCGCCCACCCCGACTGCGACCGGGCGCCGGTCTACACCGAAGGGCACCATTTGGAGTGGTGGAACGCCCACGGCGGCCCAACCGACCTCGCCAACGGGATTTTGCTCTGCAGCCCGCACCACCACATGATCCACAACCAAGGCTGGTCGATCACAGTCATCGACAACGTGCCCTGGTTCATCCCACCACCATCGATCGACATCCACCAGAAACCCCGCCGCGGCGGCAAAATCAGACCACCCAAGTCAGCCGCCTAAGAGAACTCCGCCCAACGACAGGTATCGACGTAGAGGTTTCAGGAATGGAGACTAAGTTCATACATATGAAGCCTGTCGCTGAGGTGTGAGCGGCTTGCGGTGAGAGGATGGCCCGATGACAACGTCACGGATGACGAGCGATGAGCCGACGGGAGTGGCCCCGTCGTCAGTCAAGTCCGCGGACCGTGCACTCGCCATCATCGGGTACGTCGCAGACCGGGGATCTGCGCGGTTCAACGACATCGTGGGTGAACTTGGCATTCCGAGATCCAGCTCACACGCACTACTGCAGACGCTGGTGAATCGCAACTGGCTCGATTTCGACCCGGAAACTCGTCGGGCGTGAGCGCCTCGCTGGTCGCGGTGTCCGCGACACCGTATGCCTTGATCCAGGTGCCTTCCGGAGTGCGCACTCCCACGACAGCGCCCGGAGCCGCCGTCGCCTCGAACGCCGCAGACGCGGCCGCATCGAGCGTTGCTGCCAGCTCGCTGGGTACGTCGCCGGAGGACGCCTTGCTCGGCTTCAGGTCGATCACGGCCTGCGGGTCGGGCACGCACGCCGAGGCATCCGTCGTAGCGGCCGACGCATCCGGCGTCGCGGTCGAGGTTGGTGTGTTCGTGGAAGCTGCCGATGTGGAGCCTCCGGCGACACATCCGGTCAGTGCGAGCAGACCCGCCGTGACCAGCGCCAATCCGCTCCAATGTCCACCACGTCTGTGTGGCCGTCGACCGTCGGGGTGCGAGACATGTTGTGCAGTCATGGGGCGTCTTTCGGTTAGACGTGCTCGTAGGCAACGCGCGTGTCGCGGCGACCCATGAAGGTCACTTTCCTCAGAACCTAGCGCACGGCGATGCAGGCAGGGGAAGCCAGCGCAAACTGGGGGTATTTGCGCCTGCTCGGTGACCGAATATCTCGAGCTGAGCCGTGTCAGTGAGCGCGGCCGGCACGGCCCTCCGCCAGGTACGCCAGCCGCTGAAGCGTCTCGGCGTTGCGTGGCACAAGAACGGCCTCACGCACAAATTTCGGAAGCACGCGTGCTGGGCCGGCGACGGCGTCCTCGACGATGCGCACCAGGCATCCGTTTGCCGTCTCCTTGGCCTCGATCGCAACATCGGCCTCACCAGCCGGCCAACCGCGCGCCTTGAACAGCGCGCGGCGCGGCGGATCCCACTCGAGCACCGACGTCGAATCGTTGAGCAACAGCGGCCACACCCCAACCGAGTGGTGCAGCCTGCTGCCCGTCTGCGGCCACGACTCATCGACATCGCGCATACGCGACGCACCGACCACCCAACTGGGATACAACCAGCCATCGGCGAGCACCTCAAAGACATGCTCTGGTGTGCAGGACATCGAACGGTAGTTCACGGCCATCGTGGTTTCCTCTGCTGGGTTCACAACTGCGCGCCTGGTGTCAGAATAGTCCCGGTCTGAATTCACTGTTCGAATTTAATGACGGATGTCGCCTCCCAGGCGATTGGTGGACAACTCATTGCGTCAGACGGATCGGTCTATCGTGGTTCGGGGAGCCGAACAGTTCCACGGGAACAGAGGAATGCAAATGAAGCGAATCGTCGTCACCGGTGGAAGCGGCAAGCTCGGGCGGGCGGTGCTGAACGAACTCGCCGAGCACGGTTACGACGTCGTCAACCTCGACCGGATGCCACCGCGCGGCCAGTCACCCGCATCGTTCATCCGCATCGACCTCACCGACTACGGCCAGACCGTCGAGGCGCTCACCAGCATCGACGACCGCTACAACGGGGTCGATGCCGTCGTGCACCTCGCCGCGATTCCCGCCCCCGGCATCACCACCAACTCGGCGACATTCGCCAACAACGTGCCGAGCACATACAACATTTTCGCGGCCGCCCGCGCCGCCGGCATCACGAACGTGGTCTGGGCCTCGAGCGAGACCGTGCTCGGCCTCCCGTTCGAGACGCCGCCGCCGTACATCCCCGTCGACGAGGAGTACACGGTGCGGCCGGAGTCCACCTACTCGCTCGGCAAGGCCGTCGAGGAAGAGATGGCCAGGCACTTCACCCGCTGGGACCCGACCGCGAAGCTCATCGGGCTGCGATTCTCCAACGTGATGGAGGTGGAGGACTACGAGAAGTTCCCCGGGTTCGAGAACGATCCGACGTCGCGCTCCTGGAACCTGTGGGGATACATCGACGCGCGCGACGGAGCACAGGCGGTTCGGCTCGCGCTGGAGAGCTCGATCACGGGGTTCGAGGCGTTCATCATCGCCGCAGAGGACACCGTCATGTCCACACCGTCGGCCGAACTCGCTGCGCGGTACTTCCCCGATGTGCCGCTCCGCGCATCCGTCGACGGCGTCGGTGCCCTGCACGGGGTCGAAACAATGCTGAGCATCGACAAGGCGAAACGGATGCTGGGCTACGCGCCGCAGCACAGCTGGCGAGTGCTCGGCTAGCGCGCTCGCCGCTCGCTCTCGCCGCGCGCCAACTGCGCGCTCATGCGCCATGCGCGCGTGGTGCGTCCGCGCGCATCTGGCGCGTCGCGGGCGCGGCGGGCTCAATCAGCGCGACGGACTCAGACGAACGCAGCTTTGCCCGTGATCGTGCGCCCCACGATCAGAGTGTTCATCTCCTGCGTGCCTTCGTACGAGTAGATCGCCTCTGCGTCGGCGAAGAACCGCGCCACATCGTACTCCAGCGTGATGCCGTTGCCGCCGAAGATCTCGCGACACCAGGCCACTGTCTCGCGCATCCTCGAGGTCGTATACGACTTCGCCAGCGCCGAATGCTCGTCACGCTGCGTGCCCTCATCGAGCATCTGCGACACCCGCACCACCATCCCGATCGACGCCGTGATGTTACCGAGGCTCTTCACCAGCAGATCCTGCACCAGCTGATGCCCGCCGATCTCCTTGCCGAACTGCACGCGCTCCTTCGAATACGCGACCGCAGCCTCATACGCCCCAACGGCGTTGCCCACCGCAGCCCACGAAACCTCCGCCCGCGTCTGTCGCAGCACCTTCGCCGTGTCCTTGAACGAGTTCGCGTTCTGCAACCGCAACCGCTCCGGCACGACGACATTCTCCAGCGTGATATCGGCGTTCTGCACCGAACGCAGGCTGATCTTTCCCTCGATCTTGGTAGCGGTGTACCCGGCCGTGTCGGTCGGCACGATGAATCCCAAGACCCGCCCGTCCGCGGCATCCTTCGCCCAGATGATCGTGATGTCAGAGAACGTGGCGTTACCGATCCAGCGCTTCGACCCGTTCAGCACCCAGTTGTCGCCGTCGCGGGTTGCGACCGTGCGCAGGCCCTGCGCCGAGTCGGAGCCGGAGAGCGGCTCGGTCAGACCAAATGCACCGACAACATCGCCGTTGGCCAGTTTCGGCAGCCACTCGTCCCGCTGCTCCTGTGAGCCGGTCGCCGCGATGCTGCCCATGGCCAGACCGTTCTGCACGCCGACGAACGTGGCGACGGATGCGTCCACTCGCGCCATCTCCAGGGCCGCGAAACCACGGAACACAGCCGAGTTCTCGAACGGCTTGGTCTCCTCCCACCCGAAGGAATAGGCACCCAGCTTGGCCAGCGGCTTGATGATCTCGACCGGGAACTCTGCGCGCTCCCAGCATCCGTTCACAATCGGACGCACATCGGATTCGAGATAAGCGCGAAGGTCGGCCAGTGCCGCCTTCTCCCGGTCGGTCAGAAGGTTCTCGTAGCCGTAAAAGTCGCTGTCGAGTTGAGTGAATGTCATGCCTGCCCCATTGCTCCTGCTGCTACTGCGACCATCCGGCAAGGAGGTCGGCGTCGATGTGCTCGCCAGCCTAGGGGAGTGGCCTAACGCTGACGAAAGTGATTGGTAGTTTGGTCTAAACCCGAGTGAGCAGGAGCAGTCATGTTTGTGGGCATCACCAACACGCCGCGGGATTACGCCTGGGGTTCACACACGGCGATCGCGTCGCAACTCGGGCGCTCGCCGTCTGGAAAACCGGAGGCCGAGTTGTGGCTTGGCGCCCATCCCGGGTCGCCGACGCAGATCGTCGATCCGGCCGCTGACGGCGTCGACGGTGCCGCCGACCTCGTCGAATGGATTGCCGCTGCGCCGGAGACGGCGCTCGGGCCGGAGCTCGCCCGCACGTCGATGTTCATCGGCACGGGGCAGAGCGGACCTGTCCAGAGCGGTACGGGCCAGATCGGTACCGGGCCTGACGACGCCCCGCACGACGTCGCAGCACGCCTGCCGTTCCTGCTGAAGGTACTGGCCGCCGGCGGTCCACTCTCGTTGCAGGCGCATCCGTCACCCGAACGCGCCCGCGCCGGATTCGATTTCGAGAACGAGGCCGGGGTGCCGCTCCACGCGCCTGATCGCAACTACAAAGACCGGTATCACAAGCCAGAATTGATCTTCGCGCTGAGCGACACCTTCGAAGCACTGTGCGGATTCCGTGACCCTGTCGAGGTGCGCAAGATCATCGCCGAGCTGCGCGCGATCGACGTGTCGACGGATGACCCGCAACCCGCTGCGCTGGACTCCCTCGAGAATCGATTGACAGGCCCGGAACCCCTGCACGACGTCGTCGACTGGCTACTGCGTGACGGCCGCGGCGGCGACAGCGGTGAGGTTTCCTGGCTGGTGGAGCGGGTGGTCGCCCTCGCGGCGCACGCCGAGTTCTTGGCCGGCGGAGGAGCGGCGCTGTCGTTCGCGAAGGAATTCGAGACCGTACGCTCACTTGCGGCGTCATACCCGGGCGACCCCGGGATCGTGATCTCGCTGCTGACCAACCGGGTGACCCTGCGCCGGGGTGAGGTGCTGTACTTGCCTGCGGGCAACATCCACGCGTACCTGTCCGGGCTCGGGATCGAACTGATGGCCGCGTCGGACAACGTGCTTCGCGGCGGGTTGACGCCGAAGCACATCGACGTCGATGAACTGCTCGAGGTGCTCGATTTCACCCCGCTGCCGGTGCCGTACCTCAAGCCGATCACGTCTCGTCACGCTCCGGGCGTCTCGGTGTTCCGGCCAGACGTGCCTGACTTCGAGCTGGTACACATCGAGACGGATGCCGTCGGTGCGGTGGCCGGGGACGCCCCGGTCATGCGCCAGTTCACGCTGACGGGTCCGGCTATCGCCCTCTGCACTGCCGGCGGCTTTCTCGTGGCCGGTGCCGCGTCATCCGTCGCCCTGAAGCGTGGGGAATCCGTCTACATCACGCCAGACGAGGGAATGCTCACCTTCGCCGGCGCAGGCGAGGTCTTCCTCGCCACCACCGGCGCCGCCGTCTAGCCGCCGTGAGGGGACAAGAAGTCCTAGTGGGACGCGGTCGTAACTAGGGAAACCTGGCACCTCACGGAGCGAAACGGGAAGGCTAGCCGGCGCGACGCGCGCCGAACGCGCGGCGGTACGCGGTCGGGGTGGTCTGCAACACCTTGATGAAGTGATGCCGCATCACCGCGGCACCACCGAAGCCCGTATCGGCCGCGATCATCTCCAGGCTCTGCGTGGTCTCCTCCAGCAACTGCTGCGCGCGCAGCAGTCGTTGCCGGTTCAGCCAGGCCGTCGGAGTGGTGCCGAGCTCGGCGCGGAAACGACGCGCGAACGTGCGCGGCGACATCAGCGACTGCCGGGCCAGCTGGTCAACTGTCAGCGGCTGGTCGAGGTTCTGCAGCATCCACTCCGTGACGACGGCGAACGAGTCGCTCTGGCACTCGACCACCGGCGACTGGATGAATTGCGACTGCCCGCCATCGCGCTGCGGGGGCACCACCATCCGCTTCGCCACGATGTTCGCCGCCGCCGCCCCCAGTTCCTTGCGCACAATGTGCAGCGCTGCGTCGATACCTGCAGCAGTGCCGGCACCCGTCACCACCTTGTCGTCGTCGACGAACAGCACGTCAGGGTCAACATCCGTTTCGGGGAATGCCGCGGCGAGATCATCCGTGTACATCCAGTGCGTCGTGCTTCGACGACCGTTCAGGATGCCGGCCTCACCGAGAACGAACGCCCCAGAGCAGACGCTGAGCACCCAGGCACCGCGCGCCTCAGCCTCCCGCACGACGCGCAGAATCTCCGGGTGGATCTCGCTGCCGTTCTGGTAGGCCGGAATCGCGATCAGGTCGGCGTCCGCGGCTGCGTCGAGCCCCTCGGTCACGATGATGTCGAAGCCGAGCTTCGTGCGGATCGGGCCAGGCTCGGCCGCGGTCAGGTGGAAGTCGAAGGTCGGCCCGCCGTGGTCGCTGCGATCGATGCCGAAGACCTCGCAGATGACGCCGAACTCGAACGGCGCCATGCCCGGGAGTGCGATGCAGACGATCTTGTTGAGCATGAGTGTGTTCCTTCGGGACTGACGCGGAGAGTGGCAGTAATGTGTCGATCACTGGCTACTCTGCCACTCGCGGCAGAATATCGCAATACCTAGACTTTCTGCCATGACAATCTTATTCCTGGCTCTCGGAGCACTGGTTCTCTGGGGCGTGCTGGCTACGATCCTCGGGTTGGATGGCGACGGCTACGGTCGCGCCGAGATCCGTGACCGCAACCGCAGCCCAGAGAAGCTGTCGACTCTCCGCCACTGACACCTGCCGACACATCTGCCGACGTACCTGCCGGTACTCTGGTCGAGGCTCGCAACGCGGGTCGCGACGTGAGCGGATGAGGGTGGATATGGCTTGGCTGGTCACGGGCGGTGCCGGATATATTGGAGCACACATCGTGCGGGCGTTCCAGGCCGACGGCATCGATGTGGTTGTCATCGACGATCTCTCGAGTGGCCACGCCCAGTTCGTGCCTGACGGTGTGCCGTTCGTTCGCGGCAGCATCCTGGATCGCCCGCTCCTCGACCGCACCTTCGCAGAGCACACCATCACCGGTGTCGTGCACGTCGCCGGCTTCAAGTACGCCGGAGTGTCTGTGCAGCGCCCGTTGCACACTTACGAGCAGAACGTGACAGCGACCGTCACACTGCTCGCCGCCATGCAGGAAGCCGGTACCGACAGAATCGTGTTCTCGTCGAGCGCCGCCGTCTACGGCACGCCGCACACCGACCTCGTCACCGAAGAGACCCCGAAGAACCCGGAGTCGCCCTACGGCGAGTCCAAGCTGATCGGCGAATGGCTGCTGCGCGACCAGGGCGTCGCCACCGGGCTCGCGCACACCTCCCTGCGCTATTTCAACGTCGTCGGCTCCGGCTCACCAGAACTTCGCGATACCAGCCCGCACAACCTTTTCCCGCTCGTGTTCGACGCCCTCGTCGAGGGGCGCACGCCGCGCATCAACGGCAACGACTATGCGACACCAGACGGCACGTGCGTGCGCGACTACATCCACGTCGCCGACCTCGCGCGCTCGCACGTCGCCGCCGCCAGACGCCTCGACGCCGGCGAGCCCGTCGAAGCCGTCTACAACCTGGGGTCGGGCACCGGTGTCTCCGTCGGAGAGATCATGTCGACGGTCGCCAGCGTCACCGGCATCGGGTTCGAGCCAGAAATCGGGCCGCGCCGCCCGGGGGATCCAGACCGAATCGTCGCGTCTGGCGAGCTCGCGTCCCGCGATCTCGACTGGAAAATGCGGCACACTCTTGATGAAATGGTGCAGAGCGCATGGACATCCAGGCAGTCCGCAGCCCTGTAACCCATGCGGGGGAGGGCCGCGAGTTCTTCCGCGACGGTCGGGGCCGATTTATCTCTGTCTGAGAACGCCCGGCGCGTCGAAACTCTACAGCCCGTGTTGAGGGTTTACGATCTGCGACTTGACGGATAGCGAACTACACCGGTGTAATTAGTAACAACGCACAAACCATGAGCGTTGCACAAGGGGTGGGAGACGATATGGCTATACCTGAGTATCGTTCCGGAGTACCCGACGACTGGTTCGTCGATCCCGTTCGATTGGGAGTACCCGGAGTCCGTGCGCATTTAGACGACGACAACCCTCTGGCATGGCAGGCTGACTCGCTGTGTGCGCAGACCGATCCTGAAGCGTTCTTTCCTGAAAAGGGCGGGTCTACCCGTGACGCCAAGAAGATCTGCACATCCTGCGAAGTCAGAACGCAGTGCCTGGAGTACGCGCTGTCCAACGATGAAAGATTCGGCATCTGGGGCGGTCTGAGCGAGCGGGAACGCCGCAAGCTCAGAAAACGCGCGGGCTGACACTCGCGCAGGGTCTCACCGTGCCCCCTTCGGGGTGGCCACGGCGCGGCCTATTTCCGGTGCGTCCTGTGTCACTCCGGCGCGTGGGCACTTTGCCGACCTAGGCTGTGTTCGATATGCAACCCCGAGTCACCGCCATCCTTGTAGCGCGCAACGGCGCTTCGCACCTTGAGCGAACACTCGAGGCGCTCCGTTCACAGACCCGTCAGCCAGACATCGTCATCACTGTCGATTGCGGGTCGACGGATGCCACGAGCGAGCTGCTTTCCCAGTTCGGGCCTACCCATTTCCTCTCGGCCGATTCCGACCTCACCTTCGGGCAGGCAGTCAACGCCGCCGTGCGGATCACCCAGCAGCCCACGAGCGAACACGAGATGCTCTGGCTCCTCGCCCAGGACAGCGCACCGGAGCCGGGAGCCCTGGCCGCGCTGCTCGGCGAACTGGAGATCGCGTCGTCCGTCGCCGTCGCAGGGGCAAAGGTCATGGAGTGGGACGCCGGTGACTACATCCACCAGTTCGGCCAGTCGATCACCCCACTCGGGGCGACCGTCACGCTCGTCGAGAATGAACTCGACCAAGCGCAGCACGACGGGCTGAGCGACGTTCTCGCCGTGAGCGCGGGTGGAATGCTCGTGCGCCACACCGTCTGGGAGCACCTCGGCGGTTTTGACCCTGGTCTCCCCGTCGTTGACGACGCACTCGACTTCTGCGTTCGGGTGCGAATGGCCGGACATCGCGTGTCTGTCGTCGCACCCGCGCGGGTGGTGTCGGCTGGCGATGGTATCGCCGGGCCAGACGAGTCCTCCCGTGGTCGTTCCAGACGCAAGCGGCAACGAGTGACCAGATCAGCGCAGCTGCACCGCCGCCTGGTCTACGCGCCGGCGTGGGCTGTGCCTCTGCACTGGCTGACCCTGGTACCGCTGGCGATCCTCCGTTCCATCGGCCAGCTGCTGCGCAAGGAACCAGGCGCCATCCTCGGCGAGTTCGCTGCGGCGTTCAGTGCGGCCTTCAACGGGATGCGTGTGAGCAACGCCCGCAAGCAGTTTGCGGCGACCCGCACCCTCGGCTGGGCCTCGATCGCCAGCCTGCGCGTGCCGTCGGCCGAGGTGCGTCGCCGTCACGCGCTCAAGCGCGAAGCGAGCGTGACGGGCCTCCGCGGAACCCGGCCGGAGATCCGTTTCTTCACCGGTGGAGGCGCGTGGACCGTTCTCGCTGCCGCCGTGGCCGGCGTCGCCATCCTTGCTCCGCTCCTCGGCGCTTCCACCCTCACCGGCGGCGGACTCCTCCCGCTCGACAACACGCCAGGCGAACTCTGGCGGAGCGTCGCATACGGATGGCGGGACATCGGGCTCGGATTCGTCGGTGCCGCCGATCCGTTCGCGTTTGTGGTCGCCATCCTCGGCACATTGAGTTTCTGGGCGCCGTCGTTCGCTCTTGTACTCCTCTATTTCCTGGCCTTCCCGCTCGCCGCGTTCGGCGCCTGGATGGCCGCCACCCGGCTCACCGACCGGGGCGGCCTGCGCGCCATCGCCGCAGTGTTGTGGGTGCTCGCTCCCACCTTCCTCAGTGCGATCGCAGCCGGCCGGCCTGCCGCGATCCTCGTGCACCTGCTGTTGCCGTGGTTGTTCTTCGCGGGCTTCGCCGCTGCGCGCTCGTGGTCGGCGTCGGCATCCGCTGCCCTGCTGTTCGCCGCGGTGATCGCCTGCGCGCCGTCGCTGGCTCCTGCCCTGCTGGTGGGCTGGATCGTCTGCGTCGCCGTGAGTGGCCGCAGCGTGATGCGGTTCATCGCCATCCCGCTGCCCGCCTTGGTGCTGGCGGCACCACTCATCTGGGACCAGACCATTCGCGGCAATTGGCTGGCATTGCTCGCCGACCCTGGAGCACCGGTCGCCCACGCCGGTGTCTCGGTGTGGCAGTTGTTGCTCGGCTTCCCGTCGGGCGGGCTCGGCGGATGGGGTGCGATCGTTCAGAGCCTCGACCTGCCGAACCTGACTGCTCAGATCGCGGTGCCCGCCCTGCTCGCGCCACTTGCCGTCATCGCGCTGGTCGCCCTGTTCCTGCCCGGCTCGCGCACCGCCACGTTCTCGCTGCTTGCGGCGCTGCTCGGATTCGCCACCGCCGTCGCCGCCAACCTGCTGCAGGTCGCCTCGATCGGTGAGGCGACTCTCAGCGTATGGCCCGGGGCCGGGCTCAGTCTCTACTGGCTCGGAATCATCGGAGCCCTCATCGTCTGCCTGCGCCAGGCAACCTACGCAATGGTGCCCGCTGTGGCTGCCGCCCTCACCCTGCTTGTCGCAGCAGCACCACTGGCGGCTGCTCTTCCGCTCGGCACCAGCGTCGTCGCGGTCGGCGCCGAGCGCACCCTGCCCGCATTCGTCACCGCTGAAGCCCAGACAACACCGAGGGTCGGAACGCTGCAGATCGTGCCACAGCCAGACGGCGGAGTACTCGCGACCATCGTGCGCGGTGCCCAAGTCTCGTTGAACGACCAGTCGACGCTGGCCAGCACCAACCAGGAGCTCAGCGATCGCGAGCAGGAGCTGGCCGTTCTGGCGGGCAACCTGGCATCACGAAGCGGGTTGGATGCGACGGATGGACTTGCTGAGTTCGGCATCCGTTTTGTGCTGTTGCGGCCGCCTGCGGTTGCTGCAGTTCCGCCGGGTGCCAGCCCGTCGGTCACGCACGAGGCGTCGTCGACTCTGCACCGCGCGGGCGTCGCCCTTGACGGGAATTCAGCGCTGGTGCCGGTCGGTGAGACCGACTTCGGACAGCTCTGGCGGTTCGACGCCGCAGATGACAGCGCGGCCAATGGCGCGATTGAGAAGAACGCCGGCGCACCGATCGGACTGATTGCGCTGATCGTCGCCGCTGTGGTGATCGGCGCGACGATCCTCCTCTCGATCCCGACCGGAGCCGGTCGTGAGGCTGTTCGCCAGGCGAATCGTGACGCGATTCGGCAGACAGCCAGGGCGAACGCGAAGAAGAAGCGGCAAGAACGGCGCGCGACACTCATGAAGGCGGGAGCCGTTGCCGGCGCAACGACCGAGTCTGATGACACGCCTGACGTGCCTGACACGCCTGACACGCCTGACACGCCTGACACGCCTGACACGCCTGACACGCCTGACGCGCCTGACGAGCCAGAGCACGACATCGATGCACCAGCCGAGCCAGTGCCCGATTCCGATGCGCCCGGCGAGCCTGAGATCAAGCCCGAACCGAAGGCCGACCCGACGCCCGAGTCTGAGACTGAGACCGAAGGCGAGACCCCGCAGGTCGAATCGGAGAAGCATCCGTCCATCGAGCCCGAGGCCACCGGCGAAACACGAACCGAACCGACCCGGTCCGAACCCACCCAGCCACACCCCACCCAGGAGGACGACGATGCCAAGTAAGCACGGACTCGCCCTGTTCGGTGTGCGTGCCGTCAGCGGGCTCGTCGGAATCGGCGTTGCGGTCGTTGCGGTCGCTGCTGCTGCGCTTGTGCCGTGGCCGACGGCCCCGGCACCGCCGCCGTCCGCCATCGTCTCTCCTCAGCCAGCCGATCAGCAACGCGTGTGCCCTGGCCCGCTGCTCACCCTGGCCGAGGACTCCGCGCAGGCATCAACCGCGACCTCTGTCGGCGGGGCCGACGGCACGTTCGCTGCCCTCGAACCGGGTTCAGACGAACTCATCAGTCCCGAGGTCACTGATCTCGATGCGGCCGACAATACCGACAGCGCCAGCGACGGTGCCCCACAGCTGCTCAGCGCTGATGTGCCAGACGGCGCCACCGAGGCGCCACTGGTCGCCGGCAGCCAGTCTCAGACCGCCAGCGGCGAAACTCTCAGCGGTTTTGCCGCTGCGGCGTGTGGCGAGGCGGCGAGTGATTCCTGGCTTGTCGGCGGGTCCACCGACATCGGGCACACCAGCCTGGTGCTGCTCAGCAATCCGACGGAGGTCGTTGCAACGGTCGACCTCATCGTGTACTCGGAGACCGGGCTCGTCGATGCCCCCGGTTCCACCGGCATCCTCGTGCAGCCGGGATCCCAACGCATCGTCTCCCTCGCCGGTCTCGCACCGAACGTCAAGTCGACGGTGGTGCACGTGCAGTCACAGGGCGGTCAGGTTGCCGCATCCCTCGAGCAGAGCCTCATCCACGGCATCGTGCCTGCGGGCGTCGAGCTCATCGGACCGAGCACACAGCCGACAACGGTCCAGTCGATCGTCGGGCTGCAGGTCACGACACCGGTTGCCGCGGTGACGGATGACGGTCACGACCACGCAGACGAGGGCGTACCCGCGATTCGGGTACTCGTTCCCGGAGACTCGCCGGCGACCGTGCAGATCGGCGTGCAGAGCGAGAGTGGCAGCGCCGACGGCACCTCACTTCAGGTCGAGCTCGAACCGGGCATCGCCACCGAGGTGCCGCTCGACGGGCTCACTCCTGGCAGCTACACGGTGACCCTCGACTCTAACCAGCCGGTGGTCGCGGCTGCACGCACCACCGCAACCGGCGAGGCAGAGGACTTCGCCTGGTTCACGACATCCGGCACCCTGTCTCGTGATTTCCTGCTGGGCGTCGCCGATGGGCCGACACCGACACTGCATGTCTTCAACAGCAAGGCGACGGATGCCGAACTCACGCTGACTCCGCAGAGTGGCGAGGCCATCGACCTGGTCGTGCCTGGCGGGCAATCCGTGATCGTGTCGCTGAAGCCCTCGTCGCGCTACTCGGTCTCCGGTGCGGACGGCACAGTTGCGTCGGTTGGGTACGCGGGCGACGGACGCGTCTCGTCGTTCGCCGTGCAGCCCGCCGGCCCGCTGGCCACGCCGATCACCGTCTACGCCCACTGAGCTTCCCGCCGGCAACTCGACGCTGGGTGTCTTCCTAGAAGTGGTGGAAACGGTCCGGCGCGAGGTCCCACGGATCCTTGCCGAGCAACTCGGCGATCCCGCGGAACACGCAGCTCTCGATCACCAGCCGCTTGTGCAGGTCATCATCGCGGTGCAATCGGCTGAGCCGCTGGATCGGCAGCCGGTAGAACACCACCCGACGCTCGGCCGGATACGTCGACCAGCGCTCGACACCGACGCCATCAATCACCGACTGCGGACCTGGCGCGATTTCAAAGCTGACGCCGTCGAGATCGTCTGGCCACACGCCGCGCAGGTACTCCACCGTCGAGGCGACCGTCATGTCGAACAGGTTGATCCTGGTGCGAAGAGGCGCCAGGTACGGACCGGTCGCCGAACTGCGGATGCCGCGTCCGTGGCGATCACGACCGCGTCCCCGTTTCAAAGGCGCGGGCGCAACGGAACGACGTGACCTTGGCATGTCGCCATCCTACTTCGGCCCGCGGCGGGGGTACTGTGAAAGACGATGTCAAACAGGCCGTGTTCCCGTATCTCCTGCTCCGCAGAGGCCGTCGCAACGATGACCTTCGTCTACGCGGATTCGATGGCGGTGCTCGGCCCTCTCTCCGCCACCCACGAGCCGCACACCTACGATCTCTGCCAGCGTCACGCCGAGCGTACCTCCGCTCCACAGGGCTGGCAGGTGGTGCGGCACAAGGTCATGGGCGATGTGCTCGGTGAGGTAGGTTTTGGGGCATGAGTTCAGCCCCTTCCGATGACGCCATTGCCCACCTCAACGCCATCGTCAAGACCTACGATGTGCGCGGTCTCGTCGGCCAGACCCTGACCGCCGACATCGTCGCAGCCCTCGCGGCCGGCTTCGTCGACGAGGTCGAAGCAGCCGGAACCGACGTCATCGTCGGCCACGACATGCGCGATTCCTCTCCCGATTTCGCGGCGAGCTTCGCGCGCGGCGCACAGGCGCGCGGCGCCAACGTCGTCAACATCGGGCTGTGCTCGACAGACGAGACCTACTTCGCCTCCGGCCGCTTCCAGGCGCCGGCCGCCATGTTCACCGCGAGCCACAACCCGGCGAGCTACAACGGCATCAAATTCTCCCGCGCAGGCGCGCAGGGAATCAGTATGGACACCGGGCTCGGCGCCATCCGTGACCGTGCAGCCGCGTACCTTCCAGGCGGCGTGCCGGATGCTGCAGAGCCGGGTTCGTATCGCGAGACCGATGTGCTCGCGGACTACGCCGCCTACCTACGTGCCCTGGTCGACCTGTCGAACATCCGCCCGATCCGCATTGTGGTCGACGCGGGCAACGGAATGGGTGGGCTCACGGTGCCCGCCGTGCTCGGAGAGGCGGCCGGACTGCCGAAGCTGCCGATAGAGATCATTCCCCTCTACTTCGAACTCGACGGCACCTTCCCGAACCACGAGGCGAACCCGTTGGAGCCGGCCAACCTGGTCGACCTGCAGAAGGCGGTCGTCGAGCACGGTGCCGACATGGGCCTCGCCTTCGACGGCGACGCCGACCGCTGCTTCGTCGTCGACGAGACCGGGGGAGCGGTCAACCCGTCTGCCGTGGCTGCGATCGTCGCCCGCCGTGAGATCACCAGGGTGCGCGCCCTGCAGCCAGAGGGCGACATCATCGTCATCCACAACCTCATCACCTCCCGCGTGGTCGAGGAGACGATCGAGGCCGCCGGCGCCGTCGCCGTACGCACCAAGGTCGGCCACTCGCTGATCAAAGACGAGATGCGCGCCACCGGCGCGATCTTCGGCGGTGAGCACTCTGCGCACTACTACTTCCGCGACTTCTGGGGCGCAGACAACGGCATGCTCGCGGCCATGCACGTGCTGGCCGAATTCGGGCACCAGCCGCGCCCGCTCTCCGAGCTTTCTGCCGCATTCACCCCGTATTCGCTGTCTGGCGAAATCAACTCCACCGTCGAGGACGTGCCCGCCGCGTACACCCGCATCGTCGAGGCGTACACCGGCATCGCGGACTTCGACGAGCTCGACGGGCTCACCGTCACCGGACTGACCGGCGGCGACGAGCCGTTCTGGTGGTTCAGCGTGCGTCCCTCCAACACCGAACCGCTGCTGCGGCTGAATGTGGAGGCCGCCACCGCTGGCGAGATGGCGCGCGTACGCGACGATGTCCTGGCGCTGATCCGCGCCTGAGCCCTGCCCGCGGCATCCGTCGCCCCACCCTGCCGCCCCTGCCGCCCCGTCAAGCCCCATCCCCGCAGCCCCCGCCCCGTCACCCCCGATACCGTTCGACGGAGATTTTGCCGAAATTCGTCCATTCGCTGGTTGTCAATCTGGTGTGACCTGTTTGGTGTGTTTATCCTGCGAGGAGTTCGAGCAGGGTAGGTGGGGTGTGGGTTTTGCCGTCTTTGTGGGCGAGGTTCAGGGTCACTTGCTGCGGGGGTGGGCTCACGACGGGTGGTTTCCGGTAGCGGTGTGGGTTGGCCTGGTAGGCGGCATCGAGGGTGGCTTGGCGCTGCTGGGCGGAGTGAAGCCATGAGCCGTCATAGACCTGAGCGGGCGTGAATCCGGCTAGCGACGAGTGGTGGTGATGGTCGTTGTAGTGCTCGACGAAA
>NZ_ATWH01000006.1 GCF_000421145.1 Glaciibacter superstes DSM 21135
GTCAAGCTATGTACACCGATTGGTACCCAAGTGGGCTACACTGAGCCTATGACGGAGACGGAGTTGGAGAAGGGGCCGCGAGGCCTGCGCCGCGGCAGGGGGGCACGAGAGCGCATCCTCAGTGCGTCACAACAACTGTTCCGCGATCAAGGCATCAACGGCACCGGCATGGACCAGCTCAGCGCGGTGGCTGGAGTGTCCAAGCGCACGCTGTACCAGCACTTCACCGGCAAAGACGAGCTGATCGCTGAATGCCTACGCCGGTTTGATCCCGAGATCTTGCCTGAAGTGTTCGAGAGCACCGACCTCACGCCTCGCGAACGCCTCCTCGCCGTCTTCGACATTCACGCGCCCCTGTGTCCATTCATCGCGGCGGCCGTCGAGATCCCCGACCCGGGCCATGAGGCGCGCGTATACGCCCGCAACTACAAAGAAGGCTTTGCCGCCCGGTTCGCCGATACCGCCCGCGAGGCCGGCGCCACCAACCCCGAACAGCTCGGCGAGCAGTTGGCGCTGCTCCTGGATGGCGCCTCGGCCCGCAGCCGAGTCCTCAACGCCGACATCTTCGCTACCGCCGCCGCCATCGCAGTCGTCCTCATCGACAACGCCATCCCCACGGCAGCGGCACCGCCCGGCGCAAGCGGGGACCTGTCAGGCGGGACGGGGCCGCGTGCGAGATCCGGCGGCGAGCTCAGCCGAGGTTGACGCCGAGGGAGAAGTTCAAGCTCCCTGCGATCTCGCCCTTGATGAGTGCTCGTGAGCCGGTGCGTGGTTGCGACGAGGCAGAGGCCCATGAGCGCGTGCTACGCTGTGCTACATGGAAACAGTGACCCATAGGGAAATGCGCAATCGCAGTGGTGAGATCCTACGCCGCGTCGAGGCGGGGGAGTCGTTGCAAGTGAGCAACAACGGCCGTCCGGCTGCCCTTATCGTCCCCGTCGAGGGCAATGTCCTCGATGGTCTGCTTGCGCGGGGAGAGGCGCGGCCGTCGCGAGCGGACCTGAAGTCGTTGGCAACCGTGGTGCGGGCGACGTCAACCGTGAGCGCCCGCGAGTTGATCGACGATGCTCGGGGGAGTTGGTGACAACTGCCTACCTGGACACCTCAGCCGCGATAAAACTGCTCGTCGAGGAGGCGGAATCGGAGGCACTCGTAGCCGAACTCATCGATTCGTCGCGTCGCTTGGTGGCATCGTGGCTGCTGCACACTGAACTGCACTGTGCAGCTGGCAGGAATCCCACGATCATTCTGACCGACGCCATCGCCACTGTTCTTGACGTGGTGAACCTGGTTGACGTCACGCGCGGAGACCTTCTGGCGGCGGGAACGCACGCCCCGTTGCGATCAAACGACGCGATCCACCTCGCGACGGCGCTGCGACTCGGTGTCGACGAGGTTGTTACCTACGACGATGAACTCGCACGGGCGGCGGTCAGCGCGGGCATTCGTGTCGTTGCGCCCGGTTAATGAACGGGCAGCGGCGGACAAAACCTTCGTCTAGGCCGCTCGACAGCTTCTCCGAGTGGCGCCTCCAGCGCAGAGCTGCTGGGTTCTAATTGACATAATGTGCATTATCGGTCAAAACAAGCAGGGCGATCGGGCCCGGGCACATCGTGTATTACGCAACACGGTGTCAGAACGTCCGCGGAGACTCCCGCTGGCAACGCCGAACCGATACTGTGTGCAACACACCATCAGGTGCACAGAATCGGAAGGCCGGCGAATGTCGAATATTGTCACAGGATTTGATTTTAGGATCGATCCAGCGAATTTGAGCAAGTCTGAAATCACCGGCGTGCGGATCGCCATAGCTGTGAGCGCCGTCCTTGCGATCGTTCTTGGAATCCTGATTCTTGTCTGGCCGCAGTCCACGATCGCTTTGGTTGCACTCTTGTTCGGGCTGTACTTCCTCGTCAGCGGCGCGGTCAGGGTGGGCCGCGGCATCTTTACGAACGGAGCCAGCGGCGGCTCACGGGTTGTGAACATCCTTCTCGGCGTACTTCTGCTCGTTGCCGGCATCATTGCCATCCGGAACCCACTGGATTCACTTGTCGTGCTCGCCCTGGTGATCGGCATCTCCTGGATCATCGAGGGCGTCGCTGCCCTGGTCGAGACTGCACCGGATTCGAGTAAATGGTTCGGCACGATACTCGGTGTCGTCAGCGTCGTCGCCGGCATCGTTGTGTTGATGTCGCCATTGGAGTCGATCGCCGTTCTGGTTGTCGTCGGTGGCGCATTCCTCATCGCTTCTGGCGTCATCCAGCTGATGCAGGCCTTCACCTTTGGGCGTGCCACCAAGAACGTGACAGCCTGAACCAAACGGCCATTACCTTGACATATCTCTTGACATAATGAAGGGGAGCACTTCTTACGTGCTCCCCTTCATTGCGTCTTCGTGGTGTCGCGAAGCTCAGCCCGCGGTGAAACCCGTCGTGTCGCCGACGTAGCGGGTGTTGGTCTCTGGCACCGGTTCGACCGCGGCGAGGGCGATCTCGGCCGCGAACTCGCTCACGTTGTACAGCCTGCCCGCCGCGTCCTTACGTGCACTGATTGCCCCTGGATTCGCCCGTTCGAGTAGCGTCGCCGTGATCGTGCCCTCGATCATGTCGCCCGAGACAACCACGAAACCGATCCCTCGCGCCTCCAGGTCGGGGATGAGGTCGCGCAGGGCATCCTCCCCTGCGCGCTTACTGCGCGCCACTGGCTCGTATTCAGGCATCGTCGGGGTGGTGGCGATGAAGTGCGCCTGGTGGCTGGTCACGAAGACGACCCTGGCACCGGAAGAAAGCAGCGGCAACGCGGCACGGAGTAGATTGACCTGCGCGTCGCGGTTGAGCTTCGTGGCGTAGTCCTCGGCCATTCCGCTCTCCATGCCGCCCGACGCGTTCATCACCAGAATGTCGAGCCCGCCGAACTCCGCCTTGACTGTCTCGAACATGGCCGAAACCGACGCCTGATCGGTCAAATCAGCGCCAACAGTGATCGCCGTGCCGCCCAAGGCTCTGATCGACTCCGCGAGCTTGTTCGCCCTGGCTTCCTTGTTCCGATAGTTGATGACCACGCGCGCGCCGGCGTCTGAGAAATAGCCGACGGTGTCCGCGCCGATCCCTCGAGAGGAACCGGTGACCAGGACCCGCTTGCCGTCCAGTGATCCTGCTGCGAGTGGATTTGTCACGCGTACTCCTCGTCTGTGGGGCTGCCACCTGACATGGCATGCTGCCGACCTCGACACTACCAAAACCACCGCGCCTGCCGCGTGCGTACCTGATAGTTTCGAATCAAGCCGGTCGGAGGAACAGATGGACGGATTCATAACGGACTACGCCTGGATTGTGTGGCTCGTGCTCATCCTGATCTTTGTGACCATTGAGATGATGACGCTCGAATTGACCTTCCTGATGCTCGCACTGGGGAGCCTCGGCGGGCTGCTGACCGGCCTTATTGGCGCCCCCTGGTGGCTACAACTGGTCGTCGCCGCAGTTCTGGCTGTCGCGCTCCTGTTCGGCATCAAACCGCGTCTCCTTCGTGCGCTGAAACGCGGTGGCGACCCGAGCAAGACCAACGTCGACGCGCTCCTCGGGTTGGACGGTCGCGTCGTCAGTTCCATCGGGCCGACCGGAGGCCAGGTTCAACTGGCCAATGGAGAGACCTGGACTGCGCGCCTCTCCCCCGCCACCGAGATGCGCATCGTCGGTCCGGGTGAGCGCGTGCTCGTGACCGCAATCGACGGGGCGACCGCTGTTGTCGTGCCAGCTGAAAGGAACGCCTTATGAACGATGCAGGCCAGATTGTCTCCCAGGTGATCGTCATCGTCGTGATCGCGGCCGTCGTGATCTTCGCGATCGTTACCCTGTACAAGTCGATTCGCATCATCCCGCAGGCGACCGCCGGCGTCGTCGAACGGCTCGGTCGTTACCACAAGACCCTCACGCCGGGCCTGAACCTCCTGATCCCGTTCATCGACCGTCTCCGGCCACTCATCGATTTGCGTGAGCAGGTCATCACCTTCCCGCCCCAGCCGGTCATCACCGAAGACAACCTAGTGGTCTCCATCGACACCGTCGTCTACCTGCAGGTGACGGATGCTCGCGCCGCGACGTACGAGATCCAGAATTACCTCATCGGCGTTGAACAACTGGCGACAACGACACTTCGAAACGTGGTGGGCGGGCTCAATCTCGAGGAAACCCTGACCAGTCGTGACGCCATCAACGGCAAGCTGCGGATCGTGCTCGATGAGGCGACCGGCAAGTGGGGAATTCGCGTCGGCCGCGTGGAGCTGAAGGCCATCGATCCGCCTCACTCCATCCAAGATGCGATGGAGAAGCAGATGCGCGCAGAGCGCGACCGTCGCGCGGTCATTCTCACTGCGGAGGGAACCAAGCAGTCCGCCATTCTCAATGCGGAAGGCGCAAGACAGGCCGCCATTCTCTCGGCCGAAGGTGATGCGAAAGCCGCCGTCTTGCGCGCGCAGGGTGAAGCGGAAGCGATCACGACGGTCTTCAAGGCGATCCACGACGGCGACCCAGACCCGAAGCTCCTCGCCTACCAGTACCTGCTCACTCTTCCGAAGCTCGCCGACGGAACGGCGAACAAGCTGTGGATCGTGCCGAGCGAACTCACCGAGGCGATGAAGGGCATCGGCTCTGCCTTCGGCCAGAAGTCCGCACCCGGCCCTGCGTCGCCGCCCACCGTTGCCGCCTCCCCCGGTCAGACCGGATAACCACCGATCATGCGCGCCGACTCCGCGTCGGGCTATTTCGAGACCGCGCTCCCCCGAATCCTGGCGCACCGCGGCTTGGCCATGGGAGCGCCCGAGAACACGCTGCTCGCGTTTCTGCACGCGCTGTCGAATGGGGCAACGCATCTGGAAACCGACCTGCATGCCACCCTCGACGGGGTCGCTGTACTCAGCCACGATCCTGACCTGTCGCGATTGGTTGGTCGCGACCTTCGGATCGACCAGCTCACGTATACGGAGCTGAAGCGGATCGATATCGGCGAGGGCCAGAATGTGGTCTCGCTGCGCGAAGCCCTCGATGCCTTCCCCGAGGCGAGCTTCAACCTGGATGTGAAGGCAGGAGCCGCGGTATTGCCAACGGCGCAAGCGGTCCTGGCCGCACAAGCGGCAGGGCGTGTCCTGATCGCCTCGTTCTCAGAGGAACGGCGACAAGAAACGGTCTCCCTCGTGCCCGGCGTGGCGACCTCTGCGTCCGCCGGGATGCTGCTGAAGGCAATTCCAGCGGCGCGATCCGGCCTGACCGGTATGGTCAGGAGGATTCTCTCGGGTGTCGACGCCGTCCAGGTTCCCGAACGAACCAGGGGAATTCGTATTGTCACGCCCCGATTCATCCGGACCATGCATGATGCCGGACTGGAAGTTCACGTGTGGACGGTGAACGACTCCCCCGCGATGCACCGGCTACTGGACCTCGGAGTCGACGGCATCGTGACAGACCGATGCGATCTGGCCGCTGTTGTCCTCGAAGAGCGCCGTGCCAGACTGTGAGTTGTCCCACAGTAATCACATAACGGAAAGATAACGCCCAGCTTGATGGTTTACAACTGAGTAAGCATCGCGAGAGGAGACCACACGATGGCGGATCGCAGTTTGCGTGGAATGAGACTGGGCGCACAAAGCCTACAGAGCGAAGAGGGCGTCACCTTCTCACCACGAGTCAGTCATACCTATCTTTGTGCAACATGCGGGCAGGAGACGGTGATGATCTTCTCCGCCGACGCCGAGGCACCGGACGAATGGGAGTGCAAGCATTGCTCCCAGACGGCAACCAGGGTCGTCGACGGCGGACCGGTGGTTGTCGACCACTCGGACGAGAAGATCGCCAGAACCCACTGGGACATGTTGCTCGAACGCCGCACACGCGCGGAACTGGAAGAGTTGCTCGAAGAGCGCTTGACCTACCTGCGTGAGCGACGCGGACAACAGAAGATCGGCGCTTAGCGCCGCACAGCACCACGGGAGGGCCGGCCAGGGCGCCGGTCCTTTTGTGTACCGATGGCACTGCGTGTGCCGATAACACTACGTGCACCGATCACGCAGAAGGCGAACCCAACCAGGCCGACCCCGCCGGCGAGCCACTCCAGGCCCCGGCCTGCGGCCATGGCTGGAGTGACGGTGTCACTGAGCGGGACGGTTTGCACCATCGAGCCGGGCACCCAGGTTTCGAGCTCATCGATCGTGCTTCCGTCTGGAGCGATGATGGCACTCGCGCCGACCGTGGAGATATTGACCACGGTACGTCCGGCCTCAATCGCGCGCAGTCGCGCTATCGCGAGTTGCTGCACACTCTCATCGGTCGTCCCGAAATCAGCGTTGTTCGTCTGAGCCAGGATGATCTCTGCGTGGTCATCGATCATCTCGTGGACAAGCTGGTCGTCCGCGATATCAAAGCAGATGGCGATGCCGGCCAGGATGCCGTTGATGTCGAAGACATTGTCCTGCGTGCCGATGGCGTAGTCCCGCACAATGAGATCGATCAGGTCTGGCGCGAACGGGCGCCAGAATGCCCGGTCAGGCATGTACTCGGCGAATGGAACCGGATGCACCTTGTCGTACCAGTCAACGACCCCCTCCCCCGCTTTCCACAGCATGGAAGAATTATAGAACGCGCCGTCGCGGGCCGTGATGGTTCCGGCGATCAGGGGCGCATCCATCGCACGACTGATGTAGTCGAGTGTTCGCGCGGCATCTTTCGATCGAGTGGGATCGATGTCGGTCCCGTTTTCTGGCCAGACCACAAAGTCAACGTCTTCTCCGATGAGCGGCAGGGTGCCGGAGACGTGATCGTTCAGAATCTGACCTTGCTCATACTGGGCGAACAGCCCGGCGTCTGACGCGCCCTGCACAGCGGCGAGCCTGGTGGTGCCAGACTCTACGGTCGGCCACGCAGGGAAGACCACGATCACGGCGATCGTGACCGCGGCCACCGCGACCCTCGTGAATGTCGGTATTCCGCGCTCCCTGATCAGCTGCAGGATCAACGCGGCGAGACCGGCGACCACAAAGCCGAGACCGGCAACGCCCACCCAGGCAACCAGCGAATTGATCGGGCTCTCGGATTGGGACAGCCCGGCCCTCCCCCACGCGAATCCGCCATACGGCCAGACCGCGCTGATTCCTTCGCGAGCCGTCCAAAGTCCGGCGACGACGATCGGTACCATTCCCAGGCGACCCAGGCGGGTCGGCCAGACCCTCGGCCCGAGCCGGAGCACAATCGCCGTGAGGGAGAGCCCGATGCCGAAGAAGATCGTTTCGAGCGACGCCAGTGCCAGCCAGGGAACCACTCCGAGGTAGAGGGTGAGCCAGAAGATATGGGTCGCCCAGAACGCGAAGCCGCCGACGAGCCCGACCAGAAGCCCTGTCCACATTCCTCGGCCGAGGAGTGCCAGGAACAGAAGCCCGATGCCTACTGGTGCGAGGAACCACCAGCCACGATCGGGGAACGCACCCTCATAAATGATGCCACCGGCCGCAGCGACGAGGAGTGATGCCCAGAGCGGCATATATCGCACGCGGTCGCCGACTGGATTCACCTCAACAGCCTAGGCGACGGAACTGTATGCAACGATCCCGCGCCTGACCATATCCATGGCCAGTCGCGCTGTGCGGCCGACCGGTCCGTCTGCGACCGAAGAGAGTTGATCGAGCAGGTCTATCGTCTGCTTGGTCCAGCGCACGAAGTCACCTGCGGCCATGTCCGCGTCGTAGAGCACATCGCCGAGGCGCCCGCCCTTCGCCCACTTCCACATGGCCAGGCTGAGTCCGACCGCGATCGGTTGGCTGCCAGGCAGCCCGTGGTCACGCTCCAGATCGTCGACCTTGCTCCAGAGGTCTTGGGTCGCCGACAGCGCAGAACGGAACGGTCCCTTCGGCAGGTATCGCTCGTCGGTCAGACCTTCGTCTCGGCGTGGTTCAAAGATCAGCGCACACGCCATGGCTGCCAGGCTCGGCGCGTCGAGCTCCGTCCACAGGCCGCGCTGGAGTGACTCGGCGACCAGTAGGTCGCGCTCACCGTAGATGCGCCTGAGGATGCGTCCGCTCGGGCTCAGTGCCTCGCGTCCATGTTCATCGTGCACCAGGTAGCCGAACCCCAGGAGCACGTCTGTCACCCGGTCGAATACCCGCGCGACGGCGCCGGTGCGCGACAGGATCTGCTGGTTCAACGCATCCGTCTGCCGTTTCAAACGCCACCAGCGTTCTGCCCAGCGCGCATGCTGTTCCCGCTCGGGGCAACTGTGGCAGGGATGCGACCGCAGGCGTTTGCGCAGGCTTGCCAGTTCGCGCTGGCGCTTCTCGCGCGCGCCGCGCGGGAGGTGTTCGCCGCTGGAACCGGCACGTTCGACGTCACTCAGCTTGCGACGGATGCCGGAATACTCGGTGAAGTCACCGAGATGACAGGTCATCGACTTCTGGTATCCGGCGAGGGACTCCTCCTGCTGGCGAACCTTCCTGGCCAGGTCGACGACCGCCCGGTCAGCCTGGAACTGCGCGAATGACGATTCCAGTATTTCGCGGGTACGTTCGCGGCCGAACTGGTCGATGAGGTTGACCGCCATATTGTAGGTCGGCTTGAAGCTGGAATTGAGCGGATAGGTGCGCCGGCTGGCGAGAGAGGCGACTGCCTGCGGATCAAGTCCCTGTTGCCACTGGATCACCGAGTGACCTTCGACATCGATGCCACGACGCCCCGCGCGACCGGTGAGCTGTGTGTACTCCCCCGGTGTGATCGGCACTCGCGCTTCCCCGTTGAACTTCTCCAGTTTCTCGAGCACGACGGTTCTGGCCGGCATATTGATGCCGAGAGCGAGGGTCTCTGTCGCGAAGACGGCCTTGACGAGCTTTTTCTGGAAGAGCTCTTCGACGACCTCCTTGAAGGCGGGCAGCATCCCGGCGTGATGCGCGGCGACTCCGCGCTCCAGCCCCTCGAGCCACTCCCAGTAGCCGAGCACGGCGAGGTCTTCGTCGAGCAGGGTGCGGCAGCGCTCGTCGACGATTTGCCGGATCTCATCCCGTTCGTGCGCCTCGGTCAGGCGGACACCCGCTCGCAAAACCTGACGCACCGCCTGGTCGCAGCCCACCCGGCTGAAGATGAAGAAGATGGCCGGCAGGAGGTGTTTACCGCCGAGCATCTCCACGATGCCCGCACGGTCCATCCGGCCCGCGTCGATGCGGTTTCGTTCGTGATAGCGGCCCCTGTCGCCCCCTCGCCGCCCGGGGGTCGACCGACCGTTGGTCGAGCCGGCACCGCCGCGGGCCAGTTGCACCAGTTCGGGGTTTACCCGATGGGTCGCCGCGAGCCCGGACGAATCGAAGAGGTCCAGCATCTTGCTCTTCACCAGCACGTGCTGATCGAGGGGGACCGGACGCTCCTCTGAGACGATCACATCCGTCTGGCCGCGAACGGCCTGCAACCAGTCGCCGAACTCCTCCGCGTTGGACACGGTGGCGCTGAGCGAGACCAGCCGCACGGCCGGCGGGAGGTGGATGATCACTTCCTCCCAGACCGCCCCACGGAAGCGATCTGCGAGGTAATGCACCTCGTCCATGATGACAAAGGTGAGGTTGGCCAGGAGATCGGAGTCTGCGTAGAGCATGTTGCGCAGGACCTCGGTCGTCATCACCACGATGCGCGCGTGTGAATTGACGTTGGTGTCGCCGGTGAGCAAACCGACCTCGTCTGCACCCCACTCGTTGACCAGTTCCTGGTACTTCTGGTTGCTGAGCGCCTTCATGGGTGCCGTGTAGAAGACCTTGTTCCGGGGCGACTGCATGGCCAGGTAGACGGCGAACTCGGCCACGATCGTCTTGCCGGCGCCGGTTGGTGCGGCGACGAGGACGCTGTTCCCGTCTTCGAGCGAAGCGCAAGCAGCGGCCTGGAACGGATCAAGGTCAAATCGCAACGCCTGCCGGAAAGCGTCATAGTCGGGGCGGGCTGCTCGTGAACGCGCGGCAGCGTAGCGCTCCGCGGGTGAAAGGGAGTCAGTCAAGCTAGAGCGCCCATTCCTTCTCGACGGCGAGG
This sequence comes from Glaciibacter superstes DSM 21135, assembly GCF_000421145.1. Classification (GTDB taxonomy): domain Bacteria; phylum Actinomycetota; class Actinomycetes; order Actinomycetales; family Microbacteriaceae; genus Cryobacterium; species Cryobacterium superstes. The sequence continues at coordinate 10,041 of NZ_ATWH01000006.1, forward strand.
GCGCGCTTGGCAGCCCGCCGGTCGTGGAGCCAGGCGATCCCCCAGGCAGCGAAGTAGAGCACCACCATGGGGACTGCAAGCATGAACATCGACACGACGTCCGCGGCGGGCGTAGCGATCGCGGTGAAGAGGATGATCACCAGGATTGCGATGCGCCAGGACTTGATGATGGAGTGCGCACTGATGACACCGGCAAAGTTGAGCAGCACGATGAACACCGGGAGCACAAAGGCGATGCCGACTGCGAGCACGAGTTTAAGGACAAAATCGAGATAATCGGTCGCAACGATTAACGCCGCGTCCTCCTCCGGCGCAAAACCGGTCAGGAGGTTGACGATGTTCGGAAGCACATACCAGCCAGCGGCACAACCAGCCAGGAAAAGCGGCACCGCGGTGAAGAAGAATCCGAACGTGTACTGCTTCTCTTTTCGCGAAAGCCCTGGGGTGAGGAACGCGAAGATCTGGTAGAGCCACATTGGACTGGACACGACCAGACCGACGTAGAAGGAGATCTTGATCTTGAGGTCGAACGCCGACGTGATGTTCGGGTAATTGATCTGGGCGTTCCGGTGCTGGGATTCAATGATGGTGTAGATCGGCTCCCGAAGGGCGTCCCAGACGAAGTCAGAGAGGAACCAGCCGATGATGCCGCCGACCACGATGCCCGCCGCGGCGAGGAACAGTCGCTTTCGCAACTCCAAAAGGTGTTGTCCGAGGGACATCTTGCCGTCCCTGCCGGCACGCCGAGGATTGCGCGCTGCCATGGAGTCTACGACTTTGTCGAGGAGTCGCCAGACCCTGTGGTCTTCGAAGCGCCTTCAGCGGGAGTGGACACGGTTGCATCGGCGTCTGTGCCGGGCTCGTCATCCTTGTCGCTCTTCACTTCGTTCTTGAGGATCTTCATCGACTGACCCAGGCTGCGAGCCAGCGCGGGAAGTTTGGGAGCCCCGAACAACAGGAGGATCACCACAAGGATGATCAGAAAGTGCCATCCGGTTAGATTATTAAGCATGGGGTCAATCCTCTGGTTTGTCAGGGGCGTATCGCAATAGTTTACCGCTTTCTACCCTGCGGTCGATACGACCCTGGCGGCGGTGCGCGCTTTCGTTGCGTCGGCGTCGGACATCAGCGGCCAGGTCACCAGCGTTCGCGAAGATCGCGGGCCGGCGCCGGCCAGGGTCGAGTTCGTCGACCGCAGCGTCAAGGGCCGCCACCTGGTCACCGAGTTCGCCGACGGCATCCGCCGCTGTCATCATCTTGCGAAACAGAACGACGGCGAAGATCGCGAGCATCCCGAGGAGCGCGAGCACGAGGAAGAGCCAGATGAGAATCCACGACCACCACGGCATGCCTATGCCTCCGCCGGAGGAAGGGCAGGGGCGTCATACTGTGCGGCACCCTCCTCCGCCCAGCGTGCAACGGTGTCGCGCGCTTCGGCAGGTTCGATGACGGTGACCAGTCCGGCAAGCCTCGTGACCAGTCTCTTCAGCCCGTGGAAATGGGCGACCCGCAGGGTGGTCCTCACCCGCTCACCCCCAACGTGCGTCACGGGGAACTCCGGCGCATAGTCAGCGATGAGCGCTAAGCCGGGCTCTGGAAGCTCGATGACAACACTCAGGTCTTCCGCCGTCGACTCGAACAGCGTGTCTGGAAGGGTCAGGCCCGCTCCGTGGTCTCCGGAAGGGGCATCCGTTGCCGTCAATGCGCTCATGCGGTCGAGCCGGAAGGTACGCACGGCTTCGCGAAGATGACACCAACCGCGCAGGTACCAGTCGCGGTCGACGGATTCGATCCGCAGCGGGTCCACTCGCCGATGCTCCTGGCCGCCCCGGGAGTTCACGTAGTCGAACTCGACCTGCACATTGTTTCCGACGGCGGCCCGGATGACCGTGATCGCGTCTGTGGACTCCGACTTCGCGACGGCGAGCTGGCTCGGTGTCGCAGAGGCGCCGCGCGTCAACTTGGCCATCAGTGATGCGATTGCACCCTGGTCGGCATTCTCCGGCAGGGACGACAGGTACTGGAGACCGGCGATCAGAGCGGCCGCTTCGCGTGCAGAGAAACGAGGAGCGTCGTCGATGGCGACCAGGTGGGTGAGCACGATGACGTCGTTGTCTTCGAACTCGTCCCACTGGATGTCGAAGAGATCCCCGTGCTGATATTGCCGGGTCTCCCCCGGCACACCCGACACGGCAATGAGGTTCACGGCTTCGCGAACCCGGGTCGCGGAGACACCGAAATGCGCAGCCACAGCGGCCACGCCGATGCGCTCGTGGTCCATCAGATACGGCACAAGCGAAAGGAGGAATGCGAGCTTGTCCGGAGCCCTGGACGACTTCGATGCCTCGGTCATGATGTTCCTCGGGGATCCTGGACGTCGTGGGCGTCCCTGACACCGGTCAACCGGCTGATCACGGCCTGTCGAAGCGCCGGCGGACTCTGGACGAGCACCTCTGGCCCGAAGCCGGCAAGCTCGTCGGCGAGAATGTTCAGGTCGGTGTAGTGCAGAGAGATGCGGTCTCCGACGGTGGCGACGGATGTCTGGCGCTTGCCAAGCCTGACCGCTGCATCGCTCCCCGGCACGACATCGACCTCAGCGAGGCTGGCATTCCAGAGTTCGTCGAGCTCTGCCAGCGCCTGCTGGCCCATACCATCGCCGTCCTGCTTGAACGTCTGGCCTGGCAAAGTCACGACCTGGCCCACGATCCGGGACAACAGGAACGTGCGCTTGGCCGCCACATCCTGGTCGGTTGCGAACAGATGCCAGCGACCGTCGTGGAGCACAACGGCGTGCGGCGCAACTCGTCGACGACGCGGGGCGGTCTCACCCGGTTTCAGGTAGCGGAAGGCCACCACCTGGCCCCGGTCCATTGCCTTGCTGAGCGGTTCGAACGACGACTCCCGCGCCCGAAGACTCGGGGCATACCCGAGGACAGGGTCGCTCGACTCGACGCCGAGCGACCCCAGCTTAGTAAGCGCACGCCGGGATTCGGCCGACAACGAACCCTCACGCCAGACCGCGGCGGCGAGCTTCAGGACCATAAGTTCGTCTGGGGTGAACGTGATGTCGGACGGTAGGTCGTAGAGGCCCTTGGGAATGCGGTATCTCAGGTTGTGGTTGCTGCCAGGATCGTCAGGAGGCTCGATCGTCTCAAGCGGAATACCAAGCTCTCTGACATCGTCTTTGTCGCGCTCGAACTGTCGCTCGAGGCTCGAATTGTCGCCACCGTTCTGGTAGCGCTGGCGGTAGCCCTGCACCGTCGAGAGCACCTCGGCCTTGGTGAGCCCGGTCTCCGTTGCCACGAGGGCCAGAACCAAGCTGAAGAGGCGTTCCTCAACTGCCACCTGCGCGGGTGCGGTGCGAGGAGATTCGACATCGGAGGCTGACACACTGCGATACTACCGGCCCCGAACACGTGAAGTTCTTCGGCAGACGGCACGCCGGGATACGCGACTGCCTCAGTTCACCCCGAGGATGTCGACGACGAAGACCAGTGTTGAGTTCGCCGGAATGGTTTCACTGGCCTGGTCGCCGTAACCCTGGTCGGGTGGGATGACGGCGATGATCTGGGATCCGACGGTCTGGCCGATCAGGGCGTCTGCGAGACCGGGGATCACGCCGCCTTCTGTCGTCGCGCCGTCTGCCGCGACGAACTCTGCTGGCGCGCCACGCTCCCAGCTGGAGTCGAACACCTCTTTGGTGTCCCAGAGGACGCCCGTGTAGTGCAGGGTCACCGGTTCGCCTTCCTTGACCTTCGCTCCGTTGCCCTTCTTGAGCACTCCGACTTCGAGCGTGCTGGGAGCCTCGGCGGACGGCACCGTGATCCCTGGAACACCCGTGTCATCGAGGACGACGGACGGGAGCCCGGAGGCAACGATCTGGTCTGCTCCGTTGGCGCGGGTCAGGTAGGTCTTCACGACGTCGAGGATGAAGACGAGGGTGTCATCGGCGGCGACACCGATCTGCTCGTTGCCGCCCTGGGGGCCGAATGCGTCATCGGGAGCGACGACGAGAGCCACACGGGAGCCCTCCTGCGCGCAGGTCAGCCCCTCTGTGATGCCCTTGATGGTCTCATCGTTGAGGACGAAGCTGGCCAGTGTCGTGCCGTCATACTTGCTTGACTCGATCTCCTCCCCCGACGTGCCGTTGTAGACGCTCATGTCGACCTTGGTCTTCTGCCCGGTCGTGAGCCCTGCACCCTCGCCGGCGATGATCTCACTGCGTTCGGTCTTCTTGGTCTTGAGCGGTGTCGGGAACTCCACCTTCGGGGCCGCACCGAAATCACCGGAGACGTCAACCAGCTTGGAGGATTCTCCCGCCGGCACCGGCGAGTCGCACCCCGCATTCGTTGACCCTGGACCGCTGCACGCGGTCAGGACCGCCATCAACAATCCGGCAGTTGCAATCAGTGCGGATGCTTTACGCACAAGTCCTCTTTTCGGTACGGCTGTTCTGGAAATCAGGGGCTGTTTGGGTGGCTGGATGGTGGGGTGCACAGAGCTGGCCTGTGCACAGAGCTGGCCGGAGCACAGCTGGCCGGAGCCCATCCTATTCTGCACTCGTGTCGCGAGCCTTGGAGAGTGCTGCGCTGGTGCCCGCTTCGCGCACCCGTTTGCGGAGACTCTTGGGGCTGACCGTGCGCTCCCCCAGTGCTCCCGGTGTCCACGCATCGAAGTCCGCATCGTCAAAATCCGTTTTCGACGGACGGCGTTTCAATTCGGGAAGCACTGTGCCAGGTGCCAGGCGCCTGGCGGTGATCAAGAACCCGGTGTGACCGATCATGCGATGATCGGGGCGCACAGCGAGCCCCTCGACGTGCCAGCCGCGCACCATGGTCTCGCTGGAATCCGGGTTTGTGTACAGACCGGAACCCCTGATCGCTTCCGCAACGCGTGAGAGTTGCGTGACGGTGGCCACGTAGCAGAGCAGCACTCCACCGGGCTTCAGCGCGTTCGAGACCGGTTCCAGGCACTCCCACGGCGCAAGCATGTCGAGGACAACGCGGTCGACGCTGTGCGGCTCAGCAACCTCCGGCAGGGCCTGGGTGAGGTCTCCGATGGTGATCGACCAGTTGGTCGGGTCGTGCCCGAAGAAGGTGGCCACGTTGTCGCGCGCCACATCGGCGAATTCCTCGCGGCGTTCGAATGACAGGAGTCGGCCAGCGGGTCCGATCGCCCTCAGCAGCCAAAGGCAAAGTGCGCCGGAGCCGACTCCCGCTTCGACGACTCTCGCTCCAGGAAAGATGTCCGCCTGGGCGAGGATCTGTGCGGCGTCCTTCGGGTAGATGATCGCGGCCCCACGCGGCATCGACATGACGAAGTCGTTCAGGAGCGGACGCAGGGCAAGATGCTCGATTCCGACGTTGTTGGTCACGACCGAACCGTCTGGGAGCCCGATCACGTCATCGTGGGACAGGATGCCGCGGTGGCTGTGAAACAACTTCCCCGGTTCTAGCGTGATGGTGTTCAGCCTGCCCTTCGGGCCGGTGAGCTGCACCCGGTCACCAGCGCGGAACGGACCGCTGCTGTGCTCGATCCTGTCGTCGCTCATCGTGATGCGTCTTCCTCTAAGACGACGCGTCTGGATTCGGCTGCGAACACCCGTTCGCCGTACACCTCGTTGAGGTCGGACAGGCCACGGCCGGCCAGGGTCGGCCAGAGCGAGTACTGGTCGCTCTCCGGCAGCTGGATCTGATGAGGGACAGCGATGCTGACCGCCCCGGATGCGACGGCGGAAGCGATGCCCGGAGCCGAATCCTCTATGGCGATGCATTCCTCAGGAGCGACACCCAGGGCGCCCGCTGCCTGAAGGTACGCCTCCGGGTGTGGTTTGCTCTGCGCCACCATGTCACCGGAGACGACAGTGTCGAAAGCCGGGAAATCGATGAGTTCGATGATCTGGTGTGCCATTCGTCCGACGGACATGGTCACCAGGGCGGTGGGGACTGCGGCATCCTTCAGCTCCCGCAGAAGTTCTCTGGCACCCGGCCGCCACGGAACCCCGTGTTCGGCGAGCTGCTCCTGCACCAGATCGGTCAGCCGCTGCACAATCTCGTCTGCTTCTAGTTTCACCCCGCGCTCCTGCAGGAGGCGTGCAGAGTCCCACAGTCCGGACCCGACAACGCTCATGCAGTCCTCGTGGGTCCAGACACCGCCATGGGCGGCGACCAGGTCGGTCTCGGCACGCATCCAATACGGCTCGGTGTCGACCAGCGTTCCGTCCATGTCCCAAAGAACGGCAGCAGGTCGGCGAACGGCGGCGGGGACGGGAATATCGATTGATGTCACGGGGTATAAGTCTAAGCCGGAGCAGCCCCTATTCTTGTCTGAAGGCGGTTCGAGCGACGCGACCGGCTGGATTGAGGTTTCAGGTAGTGACTGACGGAAATGGATTCCTGAACGGACGACTCCTGGTCGTTGCCTTCGAGGGGTGGAACGACGCAGGTGAGGCAGCGAGTGGAGCGGTTCGCACCCTGAAGGAACTCCTCGACGTTTCAGAGATCGCCAGTGTCGATCCTGAGTTGTACTTCGACTACCAGTTCAACCGACCGACGACATCAACTGATGAAGACGGCCGCACCAATCTGACCTGGCCAGGCGCCACGCTGTACGGCCCGCTCGATCCCGGTGTCGCCGGGATGCCGCTCGCCGACGACGCCGACCTTCAGGTAAGCGGCAACAATGCGGGCAACATCTACTTGCTCCTGGGCACCGAGCCGTCGCGCAGCTGGAAGAGTTTCGCCGCCGAGATCCTCGATGCGGCGCTGGCCGCCGACGTCGGCGGTGTCGTCTTCCTCGGGGCCATGCTCGCCGATGTGCCTCACACGCGTCCGATCTCGATCTTCGTCACGAGTGACAACCCGCAAGTTCGCACCGAACTCGAGATCGAGCGCAGCAACTACGAGGGTCCAGTCGGCATCCTGAGCGTGTTGGCGGATGCCGCAGAGACAGTCGGAATCCCGACCCTGGCAATCTGGGCATCCGTGCCGCACTACGTGCACAACGCGCCGTCGCCGAAAGCGATGCTTGCACTGATTGACAAGATCGAGGAGATCGTTGACGTCGTGATCCCGCGCGGCGATCTCGTCGCTGAAGCGGCGGAGTGGGAGACCGGAATCGACGCCCTTGCAAGCGAGGACGAGGAGATGGCCGCGTACATCGCCCAGCTGGAACAGGCCAGGGACACGGTGGATTCCCCAGAGGCCAGCGGTGAGGCCATCGCCCAGGAGTTCGAGAAGTATCTCCGCAAACGCGGCGACGGCAAAGACGGTCCGGGCGGACGAGACGGCTGGGCCGATGGTCGCCCTGGGCCGGAAGGCCCCAGGCCGCCCGCTTAGAGGCCGCCCGCTTAGAGTTCGATACCGAGAAGTGCGTCGACAGCGCTCCGAAAGAGTGCGGGGTCGGTGACACCGGTCTGGGCTGCGGCGTCAACCAACGCCAACGCGCTGGGGGTGTCGAGGTCGTTTGCTATTGCTTCGCGCACCTCCTGGAGTACGGCCGTGGTGTCGCCTGGTCCGGCGGGTGCAGACGCGCTGAAGGCCGCAGACCACGTCGCGAGCCGGGCAGATGCGTCGCTCAGGTGCGACTCGGTCCACTCCCAGGCGGAGCGGTAGTGATGGGAAAGCAACGCAAGCCGGATCGCACGCGGGTCTGCACCGTCGGCGGTGAGCGCCGAGACCAGTACCAGGTTTCCCACTGACTTGCTCATCTTCTCGCCCTTGTAGCCGACCATCCCGGCGTGACTGAACACACCGGCCAGCGGGCGCCCGGAGAGGGCGGCAGCGTGGCCGGCGCTCATTTCGTGATGAGGGAAGATCAGGTCGCAGCCTCCGCCCTGCACGGTGAAGTCCGCTCCAAGCTCCTGGAGGGCGATGACAGAACACTCGATGTGCCAGCCGGGGCGACCTGGACCCACACGGGACGGCCACGACGGTTCACCGGCTCTGGCCGCCCGCCAGAGAAGCGGGTCGAGAGCATCGCGCTTGCCCTCCCGCTCTGGGTCTCCGCCGCGTTCGGCGAACAGTTCGAGCATGGTGGGGCGGTCGAGGTTGCTCTCGTCGCCGAGTCGCCATGGCGAGACTCGTTCCGCAGCAGCGATATCGAAGTAAACGTCTGAGGCTGGTGTGCCGTCCGGTGCCGGCAGGGAATCATCGGTCGATACCCGGTAGGCGACGCCAGCGTCGAAGAGTGTGCAGACAGCCTCTGCGATGTCGTCGATGACCTCAGTGACGGCGACAAAATGGTACGGCGGGATGATCGAGAGCGTCTCCATGTCGGTTCGGAAAAGCTCGATCTGGCTCTCGGCGAGTTCCTGCCAGTCGACGCCGGTCGCACTCGCACGCTCGAGCAGCGGGTCGTCGATGTCGGTGATGTTCTGCGCGTAGTGCACGCTGAAGCCGGCATCACGCCAGGCCCGCAGCAGGGTGTCGTACGCGAGGTATGTCGACGCGTGTCCGAGGTGGGTCGCATCGTACGGGGTGATGCCGCAGACGTACAGGCGCACGGCATCCGTCGGCGTGGTCGTGATCTCGGTGCCGGTGGCCGTGTCAAAAAGGCGGGGTGCACCAGAGCGCCCCGGCAGAGACGGGACGACGGGTTGTTTCCAGGCACGCATGTCTTCACCTTATGCCGTGCAGGGCCCTGTCGGCCGCCGCGTCACGCGGTGATGACGTTGGTGCCGAGGAGGGCGAACAGCACTCCACCCAGCGCGATGCGGTAGATCACGAACGGCAGGAAGCTGCGTTTGGAGATGTAGTTCATAAAGAATGCGATGACGACGAGGCCGACCAGGAAGGCGACGACGGTGGCAACAAGGGTCTCCACCGGTCCGAAGATCTCCGGAATGCAGTTGGTCGCTCCGGCTGTGCACGGGTCGGCAACCGACTTGTACACCTGGTAGAAACCACTGCCAAGCACCGCGGGGATGGCCAGGAGGAAGGCGTAGCGGGCAGCGGCACGTCGTTCGTACCCCAGGAAGAGCCCAGCGGTGATCGACCCACCGGAGCGCGAGACGCCGGGAATCAGGGCCAGTGCCTGTGCGAACCCGAAAATCACGCCGTGCCCGTATGTGAGGTTCTTGAGCCTGCGCTTCTTCTCTCCGACGTAGTCTGCGATTCCGAGCAGGATGCCGAAGACGATCAACATTGTCGCGGTGATCCATAGGTTGCGGAGAGTTGTCTCGATCTGGTCCTGGAACAGCAGGCCGAGGATGACGATCGGCAGGGTGCCGATGATGATGAGCCAGCCCATTCTGGCGTCTGGGTCGTTCCGCGGCGCTTTGCCGGCCAGTGACTTCGCCCACTGGCCGATGATGCGCGTGATGTCGCGCCAGAAGAAGAGGATGACGGCGAGTTCGGTGCCGATCTGGGTGATGGCGGTGAAACGTGCGCCAGGGTCGTCTCCGGTGCCGAGGAACTGTCCGACGATGCTGATGTGCGCGCTCGAGGAGACCGGGAGGAATTCGGTGAGGCCCTGGACGAGGCCGAGGATGATGGCGTTAAGAAGGTCCACGCTGCTGTGTGCTCCCGTGCTGGTTGAGCCTGCGCTGGTCGACGCAGTACTAGTAATCCGACAGCAGGTCCGTCAGGACCCGCCTGCCAAACACTAATGCGTCAAGCGGAACCCGTTCGTCAACGCCATGGAACATTGCGGGAAAATCCAGCTCAGGGGGAAGCCTGAGCGGCGCGAACCCGTAGCCGCGGATACCGAGTTTGCTGAGTGCCTTGTTGTCGGTTCCTCCCGACAGAAGATACGGAAGCACCGGTGCGCCTGGGTCGTGCCGACCGAGCGTTCCGACGATTGCGTCGATCAGCGGGCCGTCGAACTCGGTCTCCAGCCCGATATCGCGGTGCATGACCACGATTTCGATATCGGGGCCGACCAGGTCGGCGACTTCGGCGAGAACGGCATCCTCTTCGCCGGGCAGCGAACGGATATCGATGAGCGCTTCGGCCGTGTCGGGGATGACGTTGTGCTTGTAGCCGGCTTTCAAGAGGGTCGGATTTGACGTTGTTCGCAGGCTCGCCTGGATGAATCCGGACGCCGTTCCGGTTGCCAGGGCGAGCTCGTCTGGACCGACCTTCTGCGGGTCGACATCGAGAATGCGGGCGACCTCGGCCAGAAGCTGCGTGGTGGTGTCGGTGAGCCTGATCGGCCACTCGCGGCGGCCCAGGACGGCGACGGCCTCTGCAAGCCTGGTGACGGCGTTGTCGCGGATGAGGCGCGAGCCGTGGGCTGCGGTGCCGCGGGCGACCAGCTTGATCCAAATGAGCGCCTTCTCCCCCGTCTGCAGCAGGTAGGCGCGCTTATCGCCCAGGGTGATGGAGTAACCGCCGACCTCGCTGATGGCCTCTGTCGCGCCGTCGAACAGCTCTGGGTAGTTGTCGACCAGGTAGTGCGAGCCGAGCACTCCCCCGGCCTCCTCGTCAGCGAAGAACGCGACGACGAGATCGCGCGCGGGTGCCTGGCCTGCACCGAGGATGTCCTCGAGGGCGGCGAGCATCATCGCGTCCATGTTCTTCATGTCGACGGCGCCGCGCCCCCAGAGAAGACCGTCCTTGATGGTGCCGGCGAACGGATCGACGCTCCAGTTCTCAGGGTCAGCAGGGACCACATCGAGGTGCCCGTGCACCACGAGGGCGCCGCGACTGCTGTCGCGCCCCGGAACGCGCGCGATCACGCTGGTGCGACCGGGTTCTGACTCATAGATGGTGGGAGTGAGTCCGAGACCGGTCAGCCGTGCTGACACGTACTCTGCGGCATCCGTTTCACCGTTGGATCGGCCTTCGCCGTAGTTCGTGGTGTCAAAACGGATGAGGTCCCGCGCCAGTTCGGCGGTCAGGTCAAGGTCGTCGGGTGCTGCGCTTGGCTCGTCGCGAAGTGGCATGCGGTTCACGCTACCGGGCATCTGGAGCAGCGGCCACTCGGGTGAGGACGCGCGGGAATCCGTGCTAAGTTATTACCTCGGCAGCAGGTATTTCGGCGGCCAAAAACATCCAGTCCGGATGGCGGAAATGGCAGACGCGCTAGCTTGAGGTGCTAGTGCCCGTATAGGGCGTGGGGGTTCAAGTCCCCCTTCGGACACACAGTGAGACAACTGCAGACTTCCGGCTTCGGCCGGCGGGTACTGGTTGAGACAGTGCAAATGCCCCGGCCTTCACGGCCGGGGCATTTCTCGCTCTTCACTCGCCGACCGCTCGATAGAGTTCGGTCGACAGGTACCGCAGGCCCGAGTCACACATGATGGTGACGATGCGCGCGTCGGGGCCGAGGCGTTCGGCAACGCGCAGGGCGGCAACGACGTTCGCACCGGAGGAGGTGCCGGCAAACAGTCCTTCCTCCCGCGCGAGGCGGCGGGCCATGTCCATCGCCTCGTCCGCCGACACGGTGAGGACGTCGTCGACCTCATCGGGTTCCCACAGCGGCGGAACGAATCCGATCCCGATGCCCTCGATTCGGTTGGGTCCGCTCGGTCCCCCCGAGAGCACGGCCGATTCGCTGGGCTCCACCGCGAAGATGCGGATCGACGGATCGTGCGAGTGCAGCGCGCGAGCAACCCCGTGCAAGGAGTGCGCGGTACCGACGGCGTGCACGAAGGCGTCGATCCGTCCGTGGCTCTGCTCCCAGATCTCCTCGCCCATGGGCAAGTAGCCGGTGATCGCGTCACGGTTGTTCAACTGGTCGCACCACCAGTTTCCGGGGGCCGACGACGCTTCCGCGGCGCGCGCGATCATCGCCTTCACCAGCGACTCCGTGATGGCGCCGCCGTCACTATGGATGTCTTCGACCGTGGCGCCGAAGGCCAGCATGGTGCGACGCTTCTCCTGGCTGAACGCGTCGGAGAACACGATGTGCAGGTTGAAGCCCAGCACCGCGCACACGAACGCCAGCGAGATACCTGTCGTGCCGGCCGTGTACTCGACGACGGTCCCACCGGGCTTCAGCAAGCCGTCACGCACAGCGCCCTCGATCGCGGCGCGCGCCATCCGGTCCTTCATGCTTCCGGTCGGATTTGCCCACTCCAGCTTGGCGAAGACCCGCGCACCGTTGGCGGGAACCACGGTGCGGAGCTCGACGAGCGGTGTGTCGCCGATACCCGCGAGGGCGCCCGATGAACTCACCACACACCTCCTGCCGGTAGGGTCATTGTCGCACTGCGACCGCGAGCACACAACGGCACGTACGGCCGACGGCTGCGGGCCGACATCCGCCCGCTTCGGTAGTCAGAGCAGTCCACAGATCGCCAGGAGACGTATCCATTCGCCGCCGGTATTCGACGCGGCGGTCTCTACCTTGCACGGACGGCTTCACGGGCGGGTCATTTCTCGTCAAGTCCTTTCTCGCGAAGACGTTTCTCGATCAGAACCCTCAAGCCTTATGCGCGCAGTGATTCCTGGCCAGGAGAAACACGCTGCCGACGAGCAGGAGAAGGACGCCTGCCGCAATTGACCGGGTGAGTCCAGACTGGTCAGGGCCGGTCTCCGCAAGCGACTCGGCCGCGCCAGGGGACGGCGACGGGTCGGCCTCTTCGGCCGTCCCGACCGCTGGGGGTTCAGCGGGGCTCGGTGCCGGAATTGCCGTAACGGGCGGGGCGCCGAGGGAGTCCCCGCTGGTGATCGTCGCTGTCGCCCAGACTCCGTTTGGTTCGCATCGCGCTTGAATCTCGATTTGATAGCCGGGAGGCGGTGTGGACTCAGCGAGCCACGAAGCGATGGGCTCGAGCGGCAACACAACCAACCCGCCCTCTGGAACAGGGACATCTGGTACAAGCGATATCGGAATGACTTCAGTTGGAGGCCCGCCGACAGTGAGTGCGTACTGCATGGTGTAGCTGACCGTCACAGCGCCACCTTCAGCACACCCGGACACCGACATCGAGCCGGGCGTGCCAGACGACAAGTTCTCCGTGGTCAGACCCGGCGGCACTTCTATGGCAGCGACGGGACCGCTGGCGAGTTCCTCAGCAGAGACATATGTCGTTCCGGTGCCAACGATGAGCGCCGTAGCGAGGAGAGTCGTGCCGGCCATCACGGATAGAAGTGTGCGTTTAATCGTGTCCCCTTGTGTCGGCTATCAGTACCGCATGGTCCGAGGTCGCACGACAGACCCAGTGCAGGGGTGAGAGGCCATGGTCACTGGTGCCATCGGTCACTGTTGCGATGCCTGTTCTGCGCCGCGGACAGCTTCGTCCACGTCAGATTCGTCCAAATCAGCACGCCGGTATTCCTCCCCGTTCGGCATCCGAACGTTGAACCCGGCGAACGCCTCGATCTGAAGCGTGCCGTCGCGAAGCACGTAATCAAGACTGTGTCCGCCCGTCTCCCTGTCATCGTCGATGAAGTGCAGGTGATAACCGGCCACGGTGATGCCCTGGAAGAATTCCGGTGCTTTGAACCCGAGCAGCGTGCCCCGGGTGTCCGAGATCACGTTCTCATGCTGTGACTTCACGGCTTCTGACAGTGGGCGATAGGGCTTCGACTGCCGAGTTGCCTCTCGCACGTTCACCGAGTCGAAAGTGCCGTCGATCCGGATGCCATAGAAGTAGTTCTCGCTTGGCACTATCGTCTCGATCGCTGCCTCGATGCCACCACGATTGAGTGGGCCGTCGAGCTCCTGGCTGAACGTGGGATTGAAATGCACCACTTCGGCGAACGGCAACAGGTCGGTTGGTGCCAGGCGAGTCACGGTTCCGTCTCCCCTGCAGAGGTGGAAACCGCCATCGACCACAATCAGCTCACCATCGAGCGATTCGGCGCAGCCAACCCCGAATCCGCCGGCAGACGCGACTTGCCGCACGGGAAAGGCTCCGTCATACAGCCCGACGAGCAGAGCGTCGATCAGAGAGAACTGGTGCACGGACTTCGACGAGGAGGGGGTGAGGTTCACAGGATGACCATAGGGCATCGGCCCCGCGTTCCGTACCGCAGGATCACAGATGAAGCTCTGGCCGTGTGTTCGCCAACTCCCCCGTCATGAATCGGATCGCCGAGAGAGCGACGTCTGGTTCGTCCTCTGGCGGTTTTTCCAGTGTCATCTTGGCGCGCCGAGCGAAGGCCGCCCAGGCACCGTCGCCTGCCCGGAGGGCGCGCAGAGGGGAAAGCAGGGCTGCACGGCGGAGCCAGGCGTCGTCGCTCATAGCCCAACGATCGAGTATGACGTTGGCACGCACCTGGCTGACGCTGTCGAGCAGTTCAAGCACGGGGCCGATGACATCGATCGCGAGTGGATCAACAAGCGCACGAATGCCCCCGGTTCGCGCAAATCCTTCGATTCGGGTGAGGTCTGTGACCTCCAGAAGCTGGAGATTCGATTGCAGGAGGACAACAGCAGCCAGCCGGCGTTCGAACACGGGACGTGACCAGAGCTCGGAACTGAGTGCCGTGACCTCATCGTGCGACAAACCGGGGTAACGACGCGACACGTCACGAATGGTTCCGCGCACAGCTCCGACGGAAGCTCCGTAGAATCGCAGATCGCTCGCAAGTCTCGCCTTGTCAGCCGTAGCACGTTCCCACGTGCCTTCACGCTGCAGGGCGGCATCCACAAAATCGCTGGCGTCGCTCACCTGTTCATTTTCTTGCACGTCACTGAGATTCGATCTGAACGGAAATGTCGCAAGGACGGAGCGTCCGCAGATTCAGCGGTGAACCGTGAGCTGTGGTCTTCAGCCCGTCAACCATTTCACGTCAACCATTTCGAGCGCACGGACACGTCGGCATCCTCGTAACCGAGGTGGTTGTAGAAGCCGAACGCAGCCGCGTTGCCGGAGCGAACCATGAGCTGCACCTTCACCGCGCCGTTTTCGCGCAGCCAGCCTTCGGCGGCAGCCATCATCCGTCGCCCCAAACCGGTTCCGCGCTGACCCTTATCAACTGCGAGGTAGTACACCCAGCCGCGATGGCCGTCGTGGCCGACCATGGCTGTGGCCAAAAGTTGCTCCTCATGGAAGGCACCGAGCACCGTCGACGTCTCGCCGTCAAGAGCACGCTGCAGGTCGTCTTTGGCAGAGTTCCAGGGCCTGGTCAGCCCCGACTGGTGCCAGAGCACAGCGGCCGCGTTGCTGTCTTCAGAGGTCAGGTCGCGGATCTGCATGCCTCAAGCTTGCCCCAAAGCGAAGGTGGCGAGCACCGAGCGCCCGGCGGAGTCCGAACGCGGCGCCATGTCGACAAGCGCGATCTGGCGCAGCAGCAGGGTGTCGCCCTCGTGCACGCGGCGATTCTGCTTCATCGTGACGTGCGCCCTGAATCCGCGGCCGGTGAAAGTCGGCTCCTCCGGCGACGCCGCGAGTGGTCGAAGGGCGTCGACGAGCCTCCGGTGGAGTCCAGACAACTCCTCGTTCGCAGTGACGACGGTCACCGGCACATCATCTCCCCGCCCGAACATCTCGTCTTCACCGGCAATCGCCGTCAGGGCAGTCAGTGACGACGCGGCGCTCGTGATGGCGGCGGCGACGTCGACCGGCGTGAAATCCGTCTTGAATGGCGGCACGACGGTGACGTGCAGCGGCCAGTCAGGCACCGCGAAGCTGTCTCCGGTACGGAGCGGTTCCAGCGGGAGGACAACGACCAGTCGCGGCATCCGTCGATTTTACGGTGATCGCTGCAGGACGTCCGGATCGACCGCTGGCAGCCCAGGTTCAACCGGCGGAAGGCGGGGCGTCCACGATGCCGATGAACCGGCTGCCGATGCCGTCCAGTTCTTTCCTGACGAGACCCTCAACGGGTTCTGGCAGTTCGTCGTATCCATGGTGATTACAGCTCAGGTAGGTGAAGGGCGGCCACCACTTCTTCGGGCGCGCAGCCTCGGTGAACCCGCAGATGGAGCATGTCAGCTGAACCCAGACGGGCTTCTTCCCTGTGCGGTTCGCACGCGACTGCACCAGCCATTCAGGCGGGTTCGACTCGATCTCGGCCAGATCCTCTTCGCTGAGCCGGGACGGAATACTGTGGCGCTGGGCCATTTCAAGCGGAATGTCCAGGCGAAGCGCGGCTTCTCGTCTCGTTATCATCCGGAACAACGATACGCGGAAGAAATCGCACGCGTGAAAGAATGAACGGATGCCTACTTCGACTTCTCCACTCGGCCTGCTTCTCGACGTCGATGGGCCGATCGCGAGCCCGGTGACCCGCACGATTGCCACGCCGAGCATCGTGAGCGATCTCGTGTTGCTGGCTGCAGCTGGAGTTCCCATCGCGTTCATCACTGGACGGAGCGCGGCTTTCATCCGGGATGAAGTTGTCGCGGCGCTGCTGAAAGCCGGCCTGCCGTCGGGCGGGCGCCTCTACGGTGTGTGTGAGAAGGGTGCCGTGTGGTTCCCGATCACGCAAGCCGGCATGGGTGACGTGGTCGTCGATGATTCGGTGGCCCTTCCGACGGAGCTCGTCGACGACATTCGCACCCTGGTCGCCGAGAATTTCGCCGACACGATGTTCTTCGACGAGAGCAAGCAGGCGATGATCTCCGTCGAGCAGCGAACGGATGTCGACCATGCGTCGTACGCGGCCGCGCAGCCGGCCTTCAACGACGCCGCGTTCGCAGTCATGGTGAAGCACGGGCTGGGGGTTCGGCACGGCGACCGGAAGGTGCCAGACACAGACGGGAGAATCCCGTTCCGACTCGATCCGACGATCATCTCGACGGACATCGAGTCGGTCACCCTGGACAAGGACCATGGTGCCGAGCGAGCCCTGGCCTTCTTCGCCGAGTCCGGACCGCTTCCGACCGTGTGGCGTTCCGTCGGAGATTCGCGCAGCGACTACCTGATGGCTGATCACCTGCATGCGGCCGGATACGACGTGGCACACGTTGACGTGCGCCCGTCGGACGGTGTGCTGGAGCGACCGTACCCGGTGATCGTGATGGGCGAGGAGATCCACGACGAAGCGGGAGCGAGCTTTCTCGACTACTGGGTGGAGAAGCTCGGATTACGCTCTTAACCGGTCTCGGCCGCTCGCATGCGGTCGATTGGTCGGACCCTGTCCTGATTGCAGCAGGCTCATAAAACCCGGTCCTGGCTTTCGGTCTCCCCCCACAGGCACGGCTTTATTGCATTGTCCACAGGTGCTGGTCAGTTGTGGTATCGACCCGGCCGAAGAAAGAGCTACCAGAGGAGCCACTCTTCTAAACCTCGAGGCGCTTCCGAACATGTCATCACCTGGGGGCACCCACCGACCGACTGCATCGGGGACGGTCGATCTACCCCGCATAATCAGGCAGCGACGAAGCGGATGCCGTTCTGCAGGCGGCTGCGCAGCTCGAAGACTTTCTCGAATGCTCCGCGTTCCATGCCGGGAAGACCCTCGCGCAACAGCCCAACCAGGCGTGCCCTCGGAACTGTCACCACCGTTGGATGGCGCCCCCGCCCCCTGATCAGGATCGGTTCGCCCAATGCATCGTCGGGGACGACGATGACAAGCGCGGTGAAACGAACGCGCAACGCACGGGTGAACGCCCGTGCGGCGTGCTGAAGTCCGCGAATCGGGGTCGCGTCATCAAGCGACTCCCCCGTCAGTTCACCGCGACGAAGCTCCACCGCCGCGCCCCAGTCCTCTGACAGGACAGCGAAAAGACCGGCTGGGCCAAGCACGACATGGTCGAGCTTCTCGCCGCGGTCCCCCGCCGCAACGTCGTGCCAGGCGGTGAATCCGATTCCGAGCCGTGAGACCAGCTGGGCAGTCGACTCTTCCGCAACTGCTTTCGCCAGGCTATGGCGGATCTCACGAGGAGCAGAGCGAACGAGTTCCGGTGCATATGGATCGTCGACCGTTGCCCCTCGGCCCGCCCATTCGCGCATCAGCGAGAGGTAGCGGAGTCTCGCCTGGCCGCCCGGATGCCCGTGCATCCTGGCCCGTGGGGTAGACCTCGACGGACGCGAAGAAGCCGACCCCGAGGTTCCCGCCGAGCGGGCGGAACCGAAGTCCTGGTCGTCGTGCGGCTCTGCATTCCGGAAACGCTGTCCGTCGTACGACGCACGGCCCGTTGGTGTTCCGATCCTTTCCCACGCGACCTGCACGGCGTGGAATCTGGCGGGACTCCCGCCGACATCGGGATGCGTCTGCCTGAGCAACCGGCGATAGGCACGACGAAGCTCGTCATCCGTAGCAGTTGCGCTGACACCGAGCACCTCATACGGCGTGGCCGCGGCGGGGCTATCGGGCATCCTGGGCGGTCTCTCTCAGCGTGGACAACGGGAGTACAGCATCCCAAGATACCGGGCGATTCTGAATGCGCGCCACGGGAACCGCCAATAGGCTCCAAAAGATGAACGCGTTCACGCTCCGCCGCTTCGAACAAGGCGACCTCGCCATGGTCGTTCGAACGTATGGCGCTGCCGAATGGAGTAATCGAGACGACGACCAGCCGCTGTCGTTTGTGCTGGTGCACGGCATCGGGGCGTCATCACGGTATTACGAACCGCTCGCGGGCCGACTCCGGAAGTATGGGATCGTCCACCTGGTGGAACTCCCCGGTTTCGGCGCCTCTCCGGAGCCGGAGCATCCGCTCGGCATCGAAGCCTTCGCTCGCCTTGTGATCGGAATGTGCGACGCCTGGAATATTCCTAACCGAGTCATCGTCGGCCACTCCATGGGTGCCCAGGTGGCTACCGAATTTGCGGTCAGGGCACCGGAGCAGGTCGTGTCGGTCGTGCTTGTCGGACCAGTCGTCGATCCCTCTGCACCGACAGCCTTCGGCCAGGCGTTGCGCCTGCTCCGGGATGTGCTCGCTGAGCCGCCGCGGGCGAACTGGATCGTGGCTTCCGACTATCTGCGCTGCGGCCCGCGCTGGTACCTCGCCCAGCTGCCGGCGATGCTCGAGTACAGGATCGAGGAACGGCTCCTCAGGGTCCTGCCCGCAACACTGGTCATTCGTGGCGCGGACGACCCAGTTGCACCGAGCGACTGGGTTCGCCACCTTGCGCAGCTCGCTCCACACGGTCGGGCCCTTGAGGTGCCCGGTTCCTCCCATGTCGTCCACTTCGACGCCTGCGACCTGGTCGCTGACGCCATCGCCTCCCATGCGGCCGAAGCCCGATCCGACCGCGCACGGGGGCCGGAGTGGTGAATCCGTTCGCCAAGGCCTGGTTCTGGATGCTGGACTACGTCTACGTCGGTACCCGTCAGGTGCGCGCATGGCTGGCTCCAGCCGACCCTGCCCCCTATCGATCCGGTACCGCAGGCTTGCCGCCCGTGCTGCTGCTGCCTGGCATCTACGAGACCTGGGAATTCATGAAACCGGTGGCGGAGCGGCTGCACGCCCTGGGGCATCCGATCCACGTCGTCACCGACCTCGGGCACAACCGTGCGACCGTACCTGCCGCAGCAGCCATCGTCTCCGACTATCTGATCACTCACGACCTCTTCGGCGTGATGATCGTGGCACACAGCAAGGGTGGTTTGATCGGCAAGTTCGTCATGATGTCACCGGAGGCTGGCGCACGCATCGCGCGTACGGTGGCGATCGCGACCCCGTTCGCAGGGACCTCCCTCGCACGGTTCACGGTCCTTCCCAGCCTTCGGTCATTCCGACCGGCAGATCCCGTCATCCGTCTGCTCGTGGAAGAGGAGTTCGTGAATGCACGGATCATCTCTCTTTTCGGCTCCTTCGACCCGCATATCCCCGGCGGTTCCGAGCTTCCTGGTGCAACGAACGTCTCGCTGCCGGTGTCAGGTCACTTCCGGATCATGGCCGACCGGGTGCTGCTGGACGAGGTTGTCGCCGCTGTCGGTGCATGACGGCCGGTGCAACCCTCGGTACGTGACGTGGCCGGTCGCCTGGATATGCCCGTTTGGGAACGGTGCGATCCAGACATCCGTCCAGGCCGGAGGGACAGACAGGGCCTTCAACCGAGCGCGCAGGGAGACGTCGTCGATCGTGCGGCCGTCGGTACTCCGGTAGCTGAATCCCCGACCGGAGCGCACTCGGGTGATGCCGGGAACAGTTGTGTCGCTTCGCCGAAGCCGTGGCATGGCACTCCCCACTCGAAACTGGTTTTAGGCTACCCTCGGCCTTCGCCGCTTCCCTCTCAGACTGTGCGACGATCAGCCTGTGACCAATTTAGGACCGGGCAAATCAGAACCGGGCAAATCAGGACCGGGCAACACCCGACAATGGCCGACTATTCATCGCTCCAGCTACCGTCTCGCGGTGATGCTCGGAATCGGCGTGCTGACCACCGCCGTCACCGGCTTGCAGGGCGGATGGGCGTTCGCGGTGATTGCAGGTTGGGGCGCCGCATCCGTCACCTATATCGTGTGGGTCTGGCTCATGATCGGTCGAATGGATGCCGCGACCACGTCGAGCCACGCCACGCGTGAAGATCCCTCCCGCGGTATGACCGACCTGCTGGTGCTGTTGGCGAGTGTCGGCAGCCTCGGCGCGATCGTGTACCTGGTCGTCACCAGCCAGGGCGCGTCGGGGAGGCACAGCGCCTTCGTCGCGGTACTCGCTGTTGCCAGCGTTGCACTCTCGTGGGGTCTGATCCACACGCTTTTCACCCTGCGCTACGCGTCTCAGTTCTATGGCAACGGCGAGGGCGGGATCAGCTTCAACCAGGATGAGCCGCCTCGCTACACGGACTTCGCCTATCTCGCCTTCACCATCGGAATGACGTTCCAGGTCTCAGATACGAACCTCGAAACGCAATCGATCCGTGCGACGGCGCTCCGGCACGCACTGCTGTCGTATATCTACGGAGCGGTCATCCTGGCGATGCTGATCAATCTGATCGCGGGGCTTCCGGCCTGAGCCGCGATGCCGCGTGCTAGGGCGAATGTCAGTCCCGAAGAATCTGCACAGGGATGGCGACGGCCAGCGAAACACAGACGATGCCTCCGAAGAAGATCGGCAACTGCCACGCGGTGACCGCGAAGGCGAGCCCGAAGAGCCAGAACCCGAAAACAAAGATGGCCAACGCGACGATGAAGGCAACGACGGGCATGTGGTGGTCCTTTCGAAGTGCAGCCGGCGCTGCCGCCGGTCTATAACCGAGCGTACCCGGTCAGTCGGCCGGCGGCGTGACCAGACGCGGCACGATCAGCCAGATGAGTGCGGTGATCAACAAGACGGCGAGCCCCGCGGTGATACCCGCGACGCGGCCGACCACCACGTCGAAGATCAGGAGCACCGTGCCCGTGAGGACAACGGCGACCCCGACCAGTGTCGCTCGCACCAGGATGCTGCCGATACGCACAATCTCTTTCATCGCTCCTCGCCTGAACAGCAGTCGATGGAGGCTGACCGGGCCGAGTCCCAGCGCGGTGGTGAGCGCGGCCGCGCACACCAGCACGAGGTAGACGGTGACCTGGTAGTCATCGAGTTCAGGGAACCGGGACTGGAATGCAACCGCGAGCAGGAAACCCCCGATGATCTGGGTTCCCGTCTGCGTGACACGCAGTTCCTGCAGGATCGCGTTCCAGTTGCGATCCAGACGTTCGTTGTCTGTCTCGTTGCGACCGTCACCCGGAAGGGGATCCTGTGTCGACGATGTAGAATCTGACGGGCTCATGGTCAAAATGCTAGTGTGAAATGACTAGTAGGAGGGGCGCCCAGCCCGATTTACCGGGTCTGTTGCGCTCCGCCAGGAGCGGGAGAAAAACCATGCAGGCCTCGGCAAAACTCACGAAGAACATGCAGTCGATCCTGGTCGATTTGATCGATCTTCACCTCCAGGGCAAGCAAGCCCACTGGAACATCGTCGGCACCAACTTCCGCGATCTCCACCTTCAACTGGACGAGATCATCGCCGATGTGCGGGAGTTCTCGGACGTTGTCGCAGAGCGGATGCGTGCGCTTGACGCAGTACCGGACGGCCGCAGTGAGACGGTCACCAAAACCAGTCACCTGTCGAAGTTTCCCGCGGGTGAGGTTCTGACCTCTGATGCTGTCGACCTGATCACGGGACGCCTGGACACAACGGTCGACTACATCCGTTCCGTTCACGATGCGGTTGATGAGGAAGACCCGACAACTGCTGATATCCTGCATGCCATCCTCGAAAAGCTCGAACAGTACTCCTGGATGGTCAGTGCCGAGAACCGCAAACCCCGCGGAGCGTCCGTGAAGAAGTCGGCTCGCGCGTCCTGAGCCCGCCGCGTCCAAGGAACTTGGGCTCAGCAACTATTCGAAGAAAAAGAAGAGTGAACTGATCAGCGCCCTGCGCAACCATTGACAGCAGGCGCCGCGCTGTAGCGTGGTGGGATGCCCGATTCCGACCAGGTTCTCGTCCGTGTGCACGACGGTGTCGGTCATCTGACACTCAATCGGCCGGAGGCGCTCAACGCGCTCAGCTACGAGATGATCGGCGTTCTGAGCCGCTCCCTCGAAACCTGGATGACGGATTCAGAGGTCTCGGTTGTTGTCATCGATGGAGCGGGTAAGCGGGGGCTGTGCGCCGGAGGCGACGTGCGTGTGTTGTACGAGGGCGCACGGACCGGCCGGAATGCCGATTCACGCCGGTTCTTCCGCGAGGAGTACCGGCTGAACGCGATGATCGCCGAGTATTCCAAGCCGGTGGTGGCGATCATGGACGGCATCACGATGGGTGGTGGAATCGGGATCGCGGGGCACGCCGCCATTCGTGTGGTGACAGAGCGTTCGCGACTGGCGATGCCCGAGACACGCATCGGGTTCTGCCCGGATGTCGGAGGCACTTGGCTGCTGTCACGCTCACCGGGCGAGCTCGGAACCTACCTGGGGCTCGGAGCGGCCACGATGACGGCCGCCGATGCGATCGCTGCGGGCTTCGCCGACTACTTCGTGCCGAGTGCGCGGCTGCCCGGCCTGGTCCAGGCCTTGGCGGAACGCGCCGACCCTGGGTCGCCTGCCGAGATTGTGCTCCTGTTCGATGAAACGCCTGCCGCTTCCGAGCTGGAGTCGCGTCGAAGGTGGATCGATGACTGTTTCGCGGCCGACAGTGTTCTGGAGATCATCGCAAAGCTGAAACGACACGGCGAGCCAGAGGCGCGGGATGCGGCGGAGGAACTGGAGGGGCTGTCACCGACGGCGCTCGCTGTGACGCTTGCGGCGCTCAGAGAAGTCCGCGAGCTGTCCACGCTGCGCGCCGCGCTCGAACTTGAGTATCGAACCTGCTCCTGGTTGATCGAGCAACCGGACCTGGTCGAAGGGATTCGCGCCCAGGTGATCGACAAGGACCGCAGCCCGCGGTGGACTCCGCCGACCCTCGCTGAGCTGCCTGCGGATACCGCCGAGCGGGCCCTGCGCCATTCGTTGCCAGATTCGGTGTGGTGAATTCGTGTGCTGAATTCGGGACCGCTGTAAGTCAGGCTTCTGGCGAACGCGAGGCGACAGGTTCGATGAGTTCAGGACCGTTGCCCTTCACAGCCCCGACTTCGTGGAACTGCAGTGTTTCTGCGGCTTCCGCGGAGGAAGCCACAGCGGCATCGACGAACGCCTGGTCGCCGGGAACGTGTGGATTCAGCCAGCGATCCCACCATTCCTCAGAGAGGATGACGGGCATCCGGTCGTGGATACCGGCCAGCTCGCCCAGCGAGTCGGTGGTCAGGATGGTGGCGGTGAGCACCCATCGCGCCGGATCGTCCTGCGACGACGTGGGGTTGCGCCACCAGGCATAGAGGCCGGCGAGGGCAAGGGGAAGGCCGTCATCAGAGTAGACGAAATGCGGCGTTTTGGTCGGCCCATCCGTCTTCCACTCGTAGTAGCCCGTCGCTGGAATGATCGCCCGTTTTGACACCACGGAGTTGGCAAAGGCCGGCTTGTCGGCGACAGACTCCGCGCGAGCGTTAAAGGTCGGGAACTTCGGCACCAGTTCGGTGGAAAACGAGGGGACGAGCGACCAGCGTGCCGATTCGAGACGACGAACCTTCGGGTCGGATTTCAGAGACTCGAGCACGATGGGAATCTGCTCGGTCGGCGCGATGTTCCACGACGGCTCTGGGAGGTTCTCGCCCTCATGTTCGACGTCGAACATTGCGACGAGGTCTGGAGAGGTATCGGTGATGATGAATCGGCCACACATAGCCACAGGCTACCGTGGGCCGCCGACAGCGAGTGCGGACCTGTGGCCATCCACAGTGCCCATTGGCTAGTCTGAACATGCGTCAGTCTCCTTCACCTCGAAAGATGGGCATTCTTGTCATCGTCGTCGACGTCCCCGCGCGGGCCGGAACATGGCGATGTCTACGTGCTTACTTTCGGCGGACTCCGGCTGGCAGTGCCGGAGATCGAAATCTCTCACCGGCCTCCGCGCGAGCTACTCATTCTGGCGAGATTACTCGTAGCTCGAGGCAAGGTGGTCTCCACCAGCATGCTGGTTGACACGCTCTGGGGGGATGCTCCACCTGCCAGCGCGTTCAACCAGGTACAGCGACATATCGGCGAGCTCAGACGACTCTTCGAGCCGCGTCTGGCGGCGCGATCGACAGGGCGGATGGTCCTCGGAGTCGGTGAAGGGTACCGTCTCGACATCTCACTTGTTGACTCGGACATTGAGAGGTCATCGAGGCTCTGGGCGAAAGCCCGCGCCAGTGCGACTGCCGAGGCGCTTGAGCTGTACTCCGAAGCGCTTGCGCTCGTTGCTGGCCCCGTCCTCAGCGGCATGCCATGGACCGTTCTCACACGGCCAGAGTTTGAGGTGATCGAACGGGATCGAGTCGCACTCGCATTGGATGCGGCAGATTGCGCGCTTGCGGCAGGCGATTCATCGACAGTACTCGGCGCAATCGAAGCGATCGCCGCAGCTGCGCCACTCGATGAGCGATTGCAAGCGCGACTCATCCGCATGCTCGGTCGCTCCGAGCGGCGGGCGGATGCAATCGCGGTGTACGACAAAACTCGCCAGAATCTGATGCAGGAGCTCGAGGTCGCTCCCAGCAAGGCGTTACAGTCAGCACTCGATGAGGTCGTGAAAGGCGACCGCGCAGACCAGGACAGCGGCCCCAACGTTCCGCGCCGACTTCCGCTCTCCCCTGCATCGTTGGTCGAACGGGTGGGAATACGCTCTGTTCTGGAGGACGGCACAGCCCGTGCCTCGAACGGCGAGCCTGCACTTATCGTCGTAAGTGGGATGGCCGGCATCGGGAAAACGACCCTCGCGGTTGAGTGGGCTCACTCAGTGGCAGACAGTTTTCCCGACGGCCAGTTGTTTGTGAACCTCGGCGGCTTCGACCGGGCTGGCCATGCCCTGACCATCTCCGAAGCGCTCGGGCATCTACTGGAAGACCTCGGTGTTTCCCTTGCCGCGATTCGTGGCGGTGAAGATGAGCGAAGAGATGTCTACCGTAGGGCAATCGCCGGTAAACGAATCATTGTCGTTCTGGATAACGCAACTGACGCCAAACAAGTGCGTTCATTGTTGCCCGGATCGCAAGGCTCGTTGGTTATCGTCACAAGTCGTGGGCAGCTGACTGGGCTCATCGTGCAGGACGGCGCTGTCTCTTTGTCGTTGTCGCGCTTGGGTGCCGAAGAGTCACGCGAGTTGCTGACGCGCAGGCTTGGGTCGGCGCGAGTAGCCGCCAACCGAAGCGCCGTTGACTCAATCATCGCCTCATGCGCCGGGCTTCCGCTCGCGCTCGCTCTCGCAGCAGCGGCCTCCGCTTCCGGCTCAGCGAACGCAATGAATGACGTCGCAGGAGGACTCGCCGCGACCGCGTCCGCTCTTGATGTGCTCTCTCTCGATGCAACCAACGATCTGAGAACGACATTCGAATGGTCTTATCGCGCGCTCACTGAAGATGCCGCATGGGTGTTTCAAGTCGCGTCGGTTCACCCAGGTACGCAGATTTCTCTTCGAGCGCTATCCAGCATCGCCAATCTAGACCTGGGCAGGACATCTGCGGCATCAGCCGAGTTGGTTGTTTCGAATATGTTGACCCTTGTCTCCAAGGATCAGTTCGCTCTGCACGATTTGCTGCGAGTTTTTGCCTCGGAGCTTGCGGAGCGCGCTCAGGTGGTTGAAGCCGCTCAGATACGTCTGGTCGAGTATTACGTGCACTCGACCAGGCGCGCGTTTCTGAGCTTCGGAAGACCGTCAGTGGCTGAACTGAAATCATCCCCTCCAATTACGAGCGCGATAGCGGAATTTAGGGCGCCAGACGACGCAATCCGGTGGTTTCTCACGGAGCGTCAAGCTCTCATTGCGACCTTTGAGCTTGCACTTGCTCTCGGCCTGGATCGTTCGGCGGCTCTTCTCGCGTTGGATTGGCAGCCGATGCGACAGACTGTCGACAGCGCATATGAGCTTGTCGAATCGTGCGAGCTCGCGACGGAAGCGGCCGTCCGGGTTGGTGAGCCAGCGCTCGAAGCCGAACTTCGTCGAAACATGGCCTCGCACTGGGGTGCCGCTGGTCAAGTCGAGCGAGCATTGGGCGAGCTCGAGTCGGTCCTGCTGAGTTTTCGTGAGCGCGGGGACGAGGTAGGAGAAGCTAACGCCCTCCGTAATATGAGCGAGCTCGCCCACGATCGCGCCGCGGCGGTCGCCTATTCGGAGCGCTCAGTTGCAGCGGCACGAAGATCTGGTCGATCGGAAATCCTTGCGGTGTCGCTGATCAGTTATTCCGATTGGCTTCGGGATGAAGCGTCGGCCCAGCAGCTGTGGGACATGTCGGTTGAAGCGGAACAACTCGTGAATGATTCAGGCTCGGAGTACTTGCGGCCCTACCTGAACGTGAACCTCGCCCTCGCCCACGCGTTCCTCGGTCACTACGTCGAGGCGCTCGCTCAAATCGAAGCTGAGGAGGGCTCATTGGATCTGGAGATCCAAGCGTCCCATCTCGCTGTGACTGCGCTTGCATTGGCCGGACTTGGCCAACCCTCCCCCGCTCGCGCGGCCAGTAATAGCTTCGACTCGCTCGTTCGTGACTACCCGGACTTCTTCCTGAAGGTTAGGGACGCCCACGCGCTCCGCACCCATATCGATGCTGCACTCGCAGCGAGCGACGAGGTTGACGGTTCGCAACCCACAGGAACCTGATCCGGGCAAGTGGAACGGAATCAGCGTTCTACAATCTGCCACTCGCTCTTGACTGCACAGAGAATGCACTGACTCTTCACAGACGTCATGTTGTCTACCTTCTATACACACTTCGGAATCCTTCTTCCGAGGCCGAGGAGGAGAACAGCATGAACGATCCACTAGTGGTACTGGTCCATGGTGCCTTCGCGGAGTCAGCGAGTTGGGGGCCGGTCATCGAAAGGCTGCATTCGAAGTCAGTTCGAGTCATGGCAGTCGGAAACCCATTGAGGAGCCTCTCCACCGACGCACAATACCTCGCCGACGCGATCAACAACGCGGACGGCCCAGCGGTTCTCGTCGGACACTCATACGGCGGGATGGTTATCACGCAAGCCGCGACCGGTCTCCCCTCCGTGGCTGCCCTCGTATACGTGGGCGGCTTCGCGCCCGATACTGGGGAAAGCGCGCTGATCCTGGGTGCGCACTCCCCCGGCAGCACTCTCGGCGACACGTTGGAGACATACCCGTTGAGCTCCGGCGGGAACGAACTTCGCATTGCAGCCGACTTGTTCCCGCGCCAGTTTTGCGCCGATGTACCGATTGAGACGGCTCGGGTCATGGCGCTCACACAACGACCGGTCACCCAGGCTGCGCTGGCTGACACTCTCAGTGCGGAAATACCGGCTTGGAAAACGAAGCCTTCCTGGTTTGTTTTCGGATCGAAGGACCTCAACATTCCGGCGGAGACCCAGAAGTTCATGGCTGGGCGGGCCGCAGCTACGGCGACTTTCGAAGTCGATGGTGCATCACACGCACTGAATATGTCCCGTCCAGACGAAGTGGCATCGACAGTACTCGACGCGGTCGAGTGGAGCCGGTAAACACCATGTCAGAACCTCAATTTGAGCTGCTGGGTCGTCAACGCGAATGCGGGCAGTTGGATCGTCTACTTGAAACGGTGAGAAGTGGCCAAAGCTCCTCTCTCATTCTCTGGGGCGAGGCCGGTATCGGAAAGTCGGCGCTACTCGACTACGTGGCCAAGCAGGCGAAAGGTATCCGCGTCGAACGCGCGTTTGGTCTCGAATCCGAGATGGAACTGGCATTTGCGGGGGTCCACCAATTGTGCTTGCCCATGATCGACCGCCTGGATCGCTTGCCTGCTCCCCAACAGGTCGCGCTGACTACGGCGTTTGGCATCAGTCGTGGTGCTCCACCGGCTCCATTCTTAGTCGCCCTCGCAGTCTTAAGCCTCTTATCCGTTGTTGCCGAGGAGCGCCCGGTTGTGGCCCTCATCGACGATGCCCAGTGGCTAGACGATGTCTCCGCACAGGTGCTCTCGTTCGTCGCTAGACGTTTGCAGGCCGAGTCGGTGGCGATCATCTTCGCTGCCCGAGCAGGAACCGGCCGCTGTGCGTTGGAAGGAATATCAGACTTACGCGTACCCGGACTTCGAGATGCTGATGCTCATGAAGTGCTTGATCGCGCACTGCATTCGCCGGTCGATACCGCAGTGCGTGAACGCTTCGTCGGTGATAGTCGAGGAAACCCGCTTGCGCTTCTTGAGCTGCCAGCGGGGCTCACCCCCGCCGAACTAGCAGGGGGTTTCGGATTACCCAGCTCGATCCCGCTCGTGAATCGTCTTGAAAAGGGATTCATGAATCGAATTACCCCTCTCGCTGCTGAGACACGCACGCTCATCTTGTTGGCTGCGGTCGAACCCACCGGAGAACCAGCCCTGCTGTGGCGAGCTGCCGATGAGCTTGGGATTGGGACAGAAGCCAGTGACGCTGCTCTGTCGACTGGGCTGGTGGAGTTCACGCCGCGCGTGCGTTTCCAGCATCCTTTGGCTCGTTCTGCGATCAGCAGATTAGCTGAATCACGAGAAACGCGTCTGGTGCATCGAGCGCTCGCCGCCGTTACCGATTCCACAGAGTATCCCGATCGAAGGGCTTGGCATCTGGCCCTTTCAGCAGCGGGACCAGACGAATCGGTGGCCAGCGAGCTTGAACGGTCCGCAGGGCGCGCCCAGGAGCGCGGAGGGTTGGCGGCGGCCGCAGCATTCCTCAAAGAGGCAGCTGAGCTCACGGTCGATCCATTCCGAAAGGGCACCAGAGCACTGGCCGCCGCACACGCAAAGCACCTGGCCGGAGCCAACGACGAAGCCATGTCGCTCCTGAAGGTTGCAGAATCTCTGCCCTCAGATGAGCGCGGTCGAGCGGCTGCTGCATTACTACGCGGACAGATCACACTCGTTGCTTCTGGCAGCAAAAAGGCAACGCCACTGCTCATCGAAGCCGCTCAGCTGTGGCAGCAGATTGACCCACACACATCGCGCGAAGCATATTTGGATGCCATTACCTCAGCTCTGAGCCTCGGGCGTTTTTCAGACAAGGCAACCCTGTCCTTGGTGGCGAAGGCCGCACGCGGGGCACCAAAAGCCAGCAGCCAGTCAACTGATCTCCTCGTGAACGGTTTCGCCAGCGTGGTCACCGATGGTTATGCCGCTGCAGCACCGATGCTCAAAGAAGCGATCACGGCGTTCCTAGACGGCCCGCTGCACGCGACTGAGGCGATCCGCTGGTCATGGCTGGCGATTCACGCTGCAAAGGATCTCTGGGATGACACCAAAGTAGACCAGATTGGAGATCGTCACGTCCAGCTGGCTCGCGAGTCAGGCGCGCTTAGCGCGCTCCCCAACGCACTAGCTGGCCAAGCGATTTCGTGCCTCCATCGGGGCGAGTTTGACCTCGCTGCCACAGTGATACAAGAGATTGATGACGTGTCGGCCGCGACAGGGCGATTGGCTCCGGCATACGCAGCGATCGGTCTCGCCGCATGCCGCGGGGAGACAGAGAAATTCATCCGCCTCAGCGTACCTGCGCTGAAGGTGGCTGAGAACCGAGGCGATGGGCTTGGCTTCTCACTTGTAAAATTTGCCGGGGCTGTGCTCCATAACGGACTTGGCGATTATCGAAAGGCTCTCGATGAGGCCGAATCCGGTGCTGCCTATCCCAACGATCTTTGCTACAGCATGTGGTCTTTGAAGGAGCTCATCGAAGCTGCCTCTCGTTGCGGAGAGCTCGCCCGCGCAGAATCCGCACTGAGCCAGCTTTCTGAGTCCACGCAGGCAAGCGGGACCGACTGGGCGCTCGGCATCGAGGCACGATCGCGTGCGCTCGTTAGCCAGGGCCCTGTCGCAGAGGCCCTCTATGTTGAGGCTATCGAGAGACTCGGAAGAACGCGGATTGCGATTGAACTCGCACGAGCTCACTTGTTGTACGGCGAGTGGCTCCGGCGCGAAGGTCGACGAACGGACGCGAGGGCGAATCTGCGTACGGCTTACGAGATGTTTACTGACTTCGGTGCATCCGCATTTGCCGAGCGCACCCGCCGCGAGCTTTCTATAACAGGCGAAACCGTGCGCAAGCGCACTGCGGGCTCTGGGAACGAGCTCACCGCCCAAGAGACACAGATCGCAACCCTGGCCGCAGAGGGTCACACCAACCCTGAAATCGGCTCAGAGCTCTTTATTAGTGCGCGCACGGTGGAATGGCACCTCGGCAAGATCTATCCGAAGCTGGGCATTGCTTCGCGAAGGGAACTCCGACAGGTCTTGAGCAACCTCGTCGCCATCGCCGCATAGCGGCTGAGGCTCCGGCTGCCAGTTGCCCCGACTTCCAGCTGCTCCGACGCGACCTCCGGTGATCTGGACCCGGTAAGCCGATCTCGCAGGCCGTGTTCGACGACCAGCGAATCTCCACTTTTTTGCAATTGACTTAATCGAATACGTGTTCGAATATTGAAGTATGTCCATGCCAGCCGTTGCGCACTCCCCCGATGCTTCCGGCACCGTATCGAACGCTGTGGCTTCGAACACCGTAGCTTCGAACACCGCGGCTTCGAACACCGTGGCTTCGCTGCAGCAGCGCATCTCCAGTATGCAGGCGACAAAGCTGGATACCAGGACTCTCCCGACCTTGGAAGCTCTGGCCGGCATCCTGCCGGGCGGCTCCCTCCGGCAGGGCGCCGCCTACTCGGTCGACTCCACCAGCCTTGTCATGGCCCTCCTCGCCGGCCCATCGCAGAGCGGCGCCTGGTGCGGCGTGGTCGGCGTGCCCGACTTCGGAACGGAAGCGGCCGCATCCTTCGGTATCGACCTGACCCGGCTGGTACTGGTGCCCTCTCCCGCCGACCAGTGGCTCACCGTCACGGCAGCCCTGGTCGACGTACTCACCGTGGTCGTCGTCTCTCCGCCGCGAGGTGCCGCCGATGCTGATGTCGCCCGCCTCAGTGCCCGCATGCGGCAACGCGGCTGCACCCTGATCGTGATGGGTGCCTGGCCGCAGGTCGAGGCCAGCCTGCACATCGAACACAGCCAGTGGAACGGCCTTGCCCAGGGGTACGGTTTCCTGTCTGGCCGCGAGGTCACGATCACCTCGACCGGCAAGCATCGGTTCGACCGGCCGAAGACGGCCAGTCTCTGGCTGCCGGACGCACAGCAGAACATCCGAACGGTGGAGCCGTCACCTCCGGCGTCCGTCCACCCCGCGTCGCCCCGCTCAGCGCCGGCGCGTCCTGTGGCCGTTCCCCCGCTCCGGGAGACGGGGTAGCCATGTCGATCAGACTGACCCGAACGATTGTGCTCTGGTGCCCGGATTGGCCGGTGACCGCGGCGATGCACGCGACCGGGCAGGGCACGGATGCCCCCATCGCCCTGATCGACAAAGGTCTTGTTTTCGCCTGCTCAAGCGCAGCCCGCACAGAAGGTGTGCAACGCGGGCTCAAGCTGCGCGAAGCACAGTACCGCGCACCGGAGCTGGTCGTGCTTCCCTACGACCCCGTACAAGATGCCCGCGTCTTCGAACCGGTGATCACCCGGATCGAGGAGATCATGCCAGGGGTACAGGTGATCCGCCCGGGAACCTGCGCCATCCGCTCCCGCGGACCGAGCCGCTACTACGGCGGAGAGGAACAGGCGACACAGGCCCTCCTGGCCTGCCTGGGTGAACTCGGCATCCACGACGCCAGGGTGGGAATAGCCGACGGGCCGTTTGCCGCAGAACAGGCGGCCCGCGGTACAAGCAGGCAGGGCACAGCCGTGCAGATCGTGCCGCCAGACGCATCGCCGGCTTTTCTTGCTCCCCTGTCCATCGGCATCCTTGTCGATGACCGGCTGGCCGTTCTCCTGCATCGTCTCGGTGTGCACACGCTCGGGGATTTCGCCGCCCTTCCTGCTCTGGACGTGCTGCGGCGCTTCGGAGCGGAAGGGGCCCAGGCCCATGAGAAGGCCGGCGGGCGGGAGAACCGGAGCGTGGCCGCGCGCATCCCACCGAAACTCTATGACGTCGAACTTGAATTCGAACCGGCACTCGATCGCATCGACCAGGTCACGTTCGCGATCAGGGCCTTGGCCGACAGGTTCATCGACACCCTGCGTTCCAGCAGGCTGGTCTGCACCGCCATCCGCATCGAGGTCCGCACAGAGTCCGGTGACGCCTCAGAGCGCAGCTGGCTGCATCCGCGCTGGTTCAGTGCAGCGGATGTCGTCGACCGGGTGCGCTGGCAGCTCCAGGGCGGCAGCGCGATCGACACCGGACTGCGTTCGGGCGTCACCCGTGTGCAGATCTCTCCCGAACGCCTGGATTCAACCGGCAACCATGAGGAGGGGCTCTGGGGGTCCGGTCCAGACGAACGCATCCACCACGGACTCACCCGCGTGCAGAGCATGCTCGGCCACGAGGGTGTGCTTACCGCAGTGGGCGGCGGGGGGCGGATGCTCGCCGACCGCCAGATCCTCGTGCCGTGGGGCGACCGGCCGGAAGACGGCTCCTCCCGCTCGCGCGCCGCCTCACCTGCACCTGCCGCTGCACCTGCCGCTGCATCTGCCGAGCCCTGGCCGGGCAGCCTGCAAGGACTCACACCGTCCACGGTCTTCCGCCGGCGGCATCCGGTGACGTTGCTCACTGCGGGCGGTGCCCCCGTCGCCGTGGACGACCGAGGACGAATCGATGGTGTCCCGGGCCGCTTCTCCCCCACAGGAATGCCGGACGATCTTCGACGAATCACCGTCTGGGCCGGTCCCTGGCCGGTCACCGAACGCTGGTGGGACCCAGAGCGGGCCAGGAGCCTGCACCGTTTCCAGGTTGTCGACGACGACGGAGACGCCTGGCTGCTTGCGCTCGACGGACTCGACTGGTGGGCAGAGGGGCGTTATGACTAGAGGCTGGCGCCGACCGTGCTTCCCCAGCACCGTCAGGGCGTCCACCATCAGGGTCTGCTCTGAGATCACTCCGACCATCACATCGCCGGAGACAGGGCGGTGCGCACATGGGCTGGAATAACCCTCCGATCCCCTGGTCGGAGCTGGAACGCAAGCTCTCAGACACCCGTCGCCCGGCACCGAACCCGCCGACCGGCGACGGTGGAGACAGCCCGGCCTTCTCGCGCAAGCGATCTGCTTACATCCCCCCGGAGCCCGCAGCTCCGCCGGCCGGACCTGTAGTTCCGTATGCCGAGCTGCACGCGCACTCGAACTTCAGCTTCCTCGACGGTGCCAGCTCGCCTGAACAGCTCCTGGAGGAGGCGGGCAGGCTCGGCCTGTCTGCCCTGGCCATCACCGACCACGACGGCCTGTATGGGGCTGTGCGACTCGCCGAGACGGCGGAAAGCTACCCAGACGTCGCGACCATCTTCGGGGCAGAACTCTCCCTCGGCCTCAGCATGCCGCAGAACGGTGTCGCCGATCCAGAGGGCAGCCACCTCATTGTGCTCGCTCGCCGCCAGGAGGGGTACCACCGCCTTGCCGCCGCCCTCACGCATGCGCAGCTGGCCGGCAACGAGAAAGGCAAGCCGGCCTATGACCTCGAGACGCTGGCGGAGCAGGCAGGCGGCCACTGGGTGGTGCTGAGCGGATGCCGGAAAGGCGCGGTGAGGCAAGCCCTGGCCGCCGGTGGCCCTGAGGCGGCAGCGCACGAGCTTGCCCGGCTGGTCGGCCTCTTCGGGGAGAGCAATGTCTATGTCGAACTGTTCGACCACGGACATCCGCAGGACAGCAGCATCAACGACGCCCTGGCCGAGCTCGCAACCGATGCCGGGCTCCCTGTTGTCGCGACGAACAATGTGCACTATGCAACTCCTGGCGAGCACAAGCTGGCGAGTGCCCTGGCCGCCGTGCGAGCCCGCCGCAGTCTCGACGAGATGGACGGCTGGCTGCCGGCCGCCGGGAGCGCCCACCTGAGAAGCGGAGCGGAGATGGCGATGGCATTCGCCCGGTTCCCCACAGCCGTTTCGAACACCGTGCTGCTCGCCGATGAACTCGCCTTTCCCCTGCGCAGGGCCCGCCCCCGACTGCCGAAGCAGGAGGTGCCAGACGGGCACACGCCGATGAGCTGGCTGCGCGCGCTCACCTGGGAGGGCGCGGCTGAGAAGTATCCCGGATACAACCAGAACGTGCGGGAACGGCTCGAGGAAGAGCTCGACGTGATCGAGACGAAAGACTTCCCCGGCTACTTCCTGATCGTCTACGACATCGTGCGGGAGGCGAAGAGCCGCGGCATCCTCTGCCAGGGTCGTGGCTCTGCGGCCAACTCTGCCGTCTGCTACGTGCTCGGCATCACCGCTGTCGATTCGATCTTCTACCGGCTGCCGTTCGAACGCTTTCTTTCCAGCCTCCGCGAGGAGGAACCCGACATCGACGTCGACTTCGACTCAGACCGGCGTGAGGAGGTGATCCAGTACGTCTACGAGAAGTACGGGAGGCACAACGCCGCCCAGGTGGCGAACGTGATCACCTACCGGCCGAAGTTCGCGGTGCGCGACATGGCGAAGGCGCTCGGATACAGCGGGGGCGCCCAGGATGCCTGGTCGAAGCAGGTGGAGCGCTGGGGCGGGGTGATCTCCAGTGACGACCATGACATCCCGGATGCCGTCGTCGAGTTGGCGGAACAGGTGCTGACCTTCCCCCGGCACCTGGGTATCCATTCCGGAGGAATGGTGCTCACCGATCGCCCGGTCGGCGAGGTCTGCCCCATCGAGCACGCCCGTAAAGAGAAGCGCACCGTTCTGCAGTGGGACAAAGACGACTGCGCCTGGATGGGACTGGTCAAATTCGACCTGCTCGGACTCGGCATGCTCGCTGCCCTGCAGTACACCTTCGACCTGGTCGGCGAGCATCTCGGCGAGCACTGGGCCCTCGACACCATCCCGAAGGAGGAGGAGGGGGTCTACGACATGCTTTGCAGGGCAGACTCGATCGGTGTCTTCCAGGTGGAGAGTCGGGCCCAGATGGGAACGCTCCCCCGGTTGCAGCCGCGTCGTTTCTACGACCTGGTCGTGGAGATCGCCCTGATCCGGCCTGGGCCGATCCAGGGCGGGGCCGTGCATCCGTACATCAGGCGCAAGCTGAAGCAGGAGCCCGTGACCTACCTGCACCCGAAACTCGAACCGGTGCTGGAGCGCACGCTCGGGGTTCCGCTGTTCCAGGAGCAGCTCATGCAGATGGCCATGGCGGTGGGCGGCTGCACCGGTGAAGATGCCGACCTGCTGCGCCGGGCGATGGGCTCCAAGCGTGGAATCGAGAAGATCTCCTCGCTCAAGGCGACCCTGTACGAGGGCATGGCCGGCAACGGCATCACCGGAGACGTCGCAGACAACATCTACGAGAAGATCGAGGCCTTCGCCAACTTCGGGTTCGCCGAGAGCCACTCGATCAGCTTCGCCCTGCTGGTGTATGCGAGCTCCTGGTTGCGGCTGCACTATCCTGCGGCGTTCCTGGCCGCCCTGCTGCGCGCCCAGCCGATGGGCTTCTACTCCCCGCAGTCGCTGGTCGCCGATGCAAGACGGCACAACGTCACCGTGCTGCGCCCAGACATCCTGCTCTCCGGCGCGGATGCCGGGCTGGAGGAGATCGAGGGGGAACCGGCCGCTCCGGGTGGCCAGGCCGTTCCAGAAGGCCAGGACAACTGCCTCACTTTCACGCAGCCGCCGGTCGGTCCGTTCGACAGGTCGACCCCTCCCACCTGGCCGGAGCACCGCAGAGACGGGGCTTTCGCTGTGCGACTGGGGCTGGCCGAGGTGACGAGCATCGGCCAGGCGCTGGCAGAGCGCATCGTCGCCGAACGCACGGAGTACGGTGCATACCGGTCGATGGCGGATGTCGTGCGGCGGGTCGGACTGAATACCGAACAACTTGAGGCGCTCGCTGCGGCCGGTGCTTTCGACTCACTCGGGCTGGAGCGCAGGGAGGCACTCTGGAACGCCGGGGACGCAGCACAGGACAAGGCCGGTTACCTGAGAGGCTCCGTCGTGGCGGTGCAGCCGCCACTGCTGCCGCTGCTCTCCCCCGCCGAACAGGTCGTCTACGACCTCTGGGCAACCGGTATCTCCACCGACGACCATCCGATCCGGCACGCCAGGGGGAAGCTCGCCGCCCGTGGCGCCTTGCGTATCGACCAACTGCCGACGCACGAGTCGGGCCGTCGGATAGAGGTGGGCGGGGTGGTCACCCACCGGCAACGGCCGCAAACCGCGGGAGGGGTCACCTTCATCAACCTGGAAGACGAAACCGGCACTCTCAACGTGATCGCCGGGATCGGGGTCTGGAATCGCTACCGCCGGATCGCCAGGGAGTCGCCCGCCCTGGTGGTGCGCGGCATCCTGGAGCGCTCGCCGGAGGGCGTGACGAACCTGATCGCCGACCGGTTCGAAAACCTCACTATCGCCGCGCAAACCGCCTCCCGCGATTTCCGGTGAGGTTCGGCTAACGTCGATCGGGTGATGGACGACCGATACGGACACGACGTACTCTCCCCCGGCTGGCGCGAAGCCGGCCGAACGGTGATCCCGAAGCAGGAGGCCACCCGCGATCTCGTGGTCGAGGAGGTCGCGACCGGATTCTGCGGTGCCGTCGTGCGGGTGGAGAAGAACATCGTGACGCTCGAAGACGGGCGTGGCAAGCTGCGTCTCTTCCCACTCGGCAGTGGCTTTCTCATCGACGGCGAACCTGTCGTGCTGGTGAACCCCACCATGGCAGCGCCGAAGGGGCGGGCCAGAACGGCATCGGGCTCCTTGGCGGTGACGGATGCGCCCGCTCGCGTCGCCAGGGCCAGCCGCATCTTCGTCGAGGGACGCCACGACGCAGAACTCGTCGAAAAGGTCTGGGGAGCAGACCTGCGCATCGAGGGCGTCGTCGTTGAATACATCGAAGGCGTCGACAACCTCGCTGAGCTCCTGGCGGAGTTCCGGCCAGGGCCAGGCCGCAAGGTCGGCGTGCTGGTCGATCACCTGGTACCCGGTTCAAAGGAGAGCCGCATCGCCGAAGCCGTGGCGCGCGGGCCGCACGGAAGCCAGGTGCTGGTGGTGGGGCATCCGTATGTCGACGTCTGGCAGGCGGTCAAACCGGAACGCCTCGGCATGACGAGCTGGCCAGAGGTCCCCCGCAGCATCGAGTGGAAGCACGGGATCTGCGAGTCTCTCGGCTGGCCGCACGACGACCAGGCCGACATCGCCAGGGCGTGGCAGCGCATCCTGGGCCGAGTGCGCACCTTTGCCGATCTTGAGCCTGCCCTCCTCGGCCGGGTGGAACAGCTGATCGACTTCGTCACTGTCAATTAGCGCTGTCGATTGAACCTGTCGCCCGGACCGGCTCTGAATCGACCATCTCCACGCGATCATCACGGAAACGTAACGGTTTGCAACAGTTTTTTTCCAGAGGCAGACAGATTCGCAGCGTTGTGGGCTAGGGTTTGTGAAGTAGTTGTAGTGCTTGCACGTCTTCAAACGCATGGACCCCGGTCTCTGCGCCACATTCCTTTCGGAAGCGGACGACGAATACCGCGACGAACGGCCCCGACAGTCGGGGTCGGTCTTACACTCCTGGAGGAGTTTCAAAAATGGCAACAGGTACCGTGAAATGGTTCAACGCTGAAAAGGGCTTTGGTTTCATTGCTCCCGATGACGGAAGCGCCGACGTGTTCGCGCACTACTCCGCTATCGCTTCGAGTGGCTACAAGTCCCTCGACGAGAACCAGAAGGTCGAGTTCGAGGTGACGCAGGGCCCCAAGGGTCCGCAGGCCGAGAACATCCGCGGCCTCTAAGTTTCTTAGAACCGTATCTTCTAGAACCGTTCGGCGCCTCCACTTCGGTGGGGGCGCCGTTTCGTTAACCGGTGGCCTCGCGCATACGCCGCATCCGTTCACGCGGGTAATACCCGGTGCTACTTGACCAGTTCCTGCCAGCCGTCGCCGTCGACATACTCGAAGATGAGATTGGTCTCGGTGTGGGCGACAGCCGGATGCACCGCGAGGTGCTCGAGCACGAAGTCGCGAAGCCCTGAGGCATCAGCCGCCGCGACATGGAGAAGGTAGTCGTCGGCGCCGGCGACATGGAATAGGCCGATGACGCCCGGCCAGTGCGGTGCGGCGTTCCGAAACTCGTCAATCTGCCCCCTGGCGTGCTTGGCGAGACGCACCGAGATCAGCGCCTGCAACGACGCACCCAGTGCGGTGAGGTCGATGTTCGCCCGATAGCCTCGAATATGACCCAGTTGCTGGAGCCTGCGCAGCCGCAACGATACCGTCGACTCCGCCACTCCGATCTCAGCAGCCAGCGCCGCACCAGATGCACGGGCATTCACGGAGAGAGCGCGAAGCAGCGCCCGGTCAACTCTGTCTAGGTCAGCTTTCTTCGAATCCACGCTGCCGCCTTTCGTCGGTTGACAGTTTATGCGACTCAGAGCCCTCCAGTGAAAGTCTCTGCGACGCGACTTGCCACTTCGCACAGAACCTGTTGATGTTGACGAATGAGCACACCGTCGACACATCGGGAACAGTCACATCGGGAACAGCCGCATCTGGAGACCCTCGCCGTCCATGCAGGGATGGAGGGCCTCGCCGAACAGGGGTCACACGTTCCCGTCATCGACCTGTCGACCACAAACCCGCTCGCCAGCGTCGAATCCGGGGGCGACTCCTACGAGAATCTGGCCACGGGTGGAGAGCTGATTCCGGGAGATTCCGCGGTCTATCAGCGTCTCTGGCAGCCCGGCGTCGCTCGCTTCGAACAGGCACTCTCCGCGCTCGAGGGCACGGCGGGAACCGTGGCTTTCTCGACGGGCATGGCCGCCCTCTCTGCCGTGCTCATGGCATCCGTCGCCGCCGGTCGCCCTCATATCGTTGCCCTCCGCCCGCTCTACGGCGGAACAGACCACGTGCTCGACACCGGGCTGCTCGGCACCACGGTCACCTGGGTCGACGCCCACGGCGTCGCCGCCGCCATCCGAGAGGACACGGGACTGGTCATCCTGGAATCCCCCGCCAATCCGACACTGGAGCTCACCGACATCCAGGCGGTGACGGATGCCGCGGGCGCCGTTCCCGTACTGGTCGACAACACGTTCGCCACGCCGGTTCTGCAGCGCCCGCTCGAATCGGGGGCGACGCTCGTGCTGCACAGCGCGACCAAGTACCTCGGCGGTCACGGTGACGTGATGGGCGGCACCGTCTCAGGACCATCAGAGTGGATGGTGCGCCTTCGCCAGGTTCGGGCGCTGACCGGCGGCCTGCTGCATCCGTTCGCGGCCTATTTGCTGCACAGGGGGCTCCGCACCCTTCCGGTGCGCGTCAGGGCCCAACAGGAGACCGCTGGGGAGGTCGCACGGCGTCTGGAGGGTCACCCGGCGCTCGCACGCGTGCTCTACCCCGGGCTGCCGGGCCAGGATCCACAGCGGCTCATCCCACGCCAGAGTGCCGGAGCGGGCTCCCTCATCGCCCTGGACCTTGCGGGTGGCTTCGATGCCGCAGTGGCCTTCACCGAATCGTGCCGGCTGATCGGCCACGCGGTCTCCCTCGGGGGCGTCGACTCGCTGGTGCAGCATCCGGCATCGTTGACGCACCGCCCGGTTGCCGCAAGCGCCAAGCCCGGCGCCGGCATCGTGCGAATTTCGATCGGCCTTGAGCATGCAGACGACCTCACCGCAGACATCCTGCAGGCGCTCGACGCCGTGGTGCCGGCCGTCCCGTCTGCCGAGACTCGCCGTGCGCGCCCAGAATCGCCCGTAAAACGGCGATGGCCGGCGCAAACGGCGACAGCCGACGTCTGACGAGGGCGCGATCAGCTGCGGCCGAGGCGGCGCCGCAGCAGGTCGATGCGATTCTGCAGCTGCGTGACGCTGGCCTGGGCGACGGCGGGTCCGCCGCAGAGCCGCCGCAGTTCGGCGTGCACGATGCCGTGCGGCTCGTTCGAGAGTTTTGCCCACATGCCGACCAGGCTGTTCAGCAGCGCACGCTGTTCCTTCAGCGTGCGGTAGAGCGGCGCCGGCTCGTGGGCGCCATCCTCCCCTGGCGGCGTGTTCTTCCGGCGATCGTCAGCCCGCCTCGACTGCCTGGCCTGCCTCTGGCGCAGGAGCTCCGAAACCTGCTCTGGCTCCAGCAACCCAGGGATGCCGATGAAATCGAACTCCTCATCGGTTCCCGGCTCGGCGAGCTGGCCGAAATCGTTCCCGTCGAACACCACCCGGTCGAAGGTGGCCTGCGAGTCGAGTGCCTCCCAGGTGAACTCGTCGGTGAGCGCGTCTGAGCCCTTCTCCTCGCGATTGGCCTCGCCGACCATCGCGTCTTCGGGGTTCGGGGTCTCTTCGTCGCCGTGGTTCCGGCGATCGAGGGCGTGATCGCGTTCGAGTTCCATGGCATTGGCCAGGCTCATCAGCCCCGGCACATTCGGCAGGAAGATCGACGCCGTCTCACCGCGCCTCCTGGCCCGCACAAAACGGCCGATCGCCTGGGCGAAGAACAACGGAGTCGAAGCCGACGTCGCGTACACGCCAACCGCCAGGCGCGGCACGTCGACGCCTTCAGAGACCATCCGCACCGCCACCATCCAGCGCTGCGTCCCCTTCGAGAACTCTTCGATGCGGTCGCTGGCCTCTTTCTCGTCCGACAGCACAACGGTCACCGGCTCGCCGCTCACCTCGCGCAGGATCGCCGCATAGGCGCGCGCGGTCGACTGGTCGGTGGCGATGACGAGACCACCGGCATCCGGAATCGAGTTCCGAACCTCATTCAGGCGCAGGTTCGCCGCTCGGAGTACGGCGGGGATCCATTCCCCCGTCGGCTCAAGTGCCGTGCGCCAGGCTTGAGAGGTGATGTCCTTGGTGTTGCCCTCGCCGAGCTTCGCTTCCATCTCATCG
Source organism: Glaciibacter superstes DSM 21135 (assembly GCF_000421145.1). Taxonomy (GTDB): domain Bacteria; phylum Actinomycetota; class Actinomycetes; order Actinomycetales; family Microbacteriaceae; genus Cryobacterium; species Cryobacterium superstes. The sequence goes on from NZ_ATWH01000006.1 coordinate 51,149, forward strand.
CCTGCTCGCGTGCGCCAGCGCATGTGCCCGGCGTAGACCATGAACATGACCGGACGCACGACGCCGTCCTCCAGCGCACGCCCGTACCCGTAGTTGTAGTCGGTCTGCGAAACGCGGATGCCGTAGCGGTCTGGCAGGTAGCTCACAAACGGAATCGGTGAGGTGTCGGAGCGGAACGGTGTGCCGGTCAGCGACAAACGCCTGGTTGCGGGTTCGAAGGCCTCGCGGATGGCGTCGCCCCAGCTCAGGGCGTCTCCGCCGTGGTGCACCTCGTCGAGAATGACCAGCGTGCGACTCGATTGCGTGAGTTCGCGGTGCAATACCGCCCTGGCGGCCACCTGGGCATATGTGACGGCGACGCCATGGAAGTGGCTGCCGTAGCGTCCGTTGGCATTCCGGAACGACGGATCGAGACGGATGCCGGCGCGCGCGGCCGCATCCGCCCACTGCCGTTTCAGGTGCTCGGTCGGTGCCACCACCGTGATCCGGTCGATCACCCTCCTGGCACGCAGTTCGGCGGCCAGGCGCAGGGCAAAGGTGGTCTTCCCGGCACCGGGTGTCGCTGCAGCGAGGAAATCGCGCGGCTCGTTCACGAAGTAGGCGTCGAGCGCTTCAGCCTGCCAGGCTCGAAGCTTGTCCGCCGTGCCCCACGCGGCACGCTCAGGGAAAGACGGCGACAGGTGTTCGGCTGCACTTGTGCCTGCGATATTGCCCGGAACGGGACCGAAGGCAGGCAGAGTATTCACTTCATAAGAACCTATCAACTTGCGCACCCCGATGTGTGACGGAGTCGATACAGACCGGGCAGAATGAGACGGTGATCAACGAGAGCAAGCCCACCCAACGGCATCCGTGGTCCCGTTACGTCGCACTCGGGGACTCATTCACGGAGGGAATCGGCGATCCGGAGCCCGGAAGTCCTGGCGGGCACCGAGGCTGGGCAGACCGGGTTGCCGAAGTGCTCAGCCAGGGCAGCAATGACTTCGCCTACGCGAACCTCGCCGTGCGCGGAAAGCTAATCCGTCAGATCGTCGAAGATCAGGTCGAATCGGCACTCGAGTTGCGACCAGACCTCATTACGATCTCTGCAGGCGGTAATGACGTCATTCGCCCGGGCACAGACCCAGACGACATCGCAAGCCGCTTCGACTCAGCCGTCACGAGACTCTCGCGAGACGGTGCGACCATCGTGCTGTTCACCGGGGTCGATGTCGGCTTCTCCCCTGTCTTCCGTGGCCTCAGGGGCAAGGTCGCCATCTATAACGAGAACCTGCGTGCTGTGGCGGCCAGGCACGATTGCATTGTCGCTGACCAGTGGTCGCTGAGGGACATCCAGGATTCGCGAATGTGGGCGCCTGACCGGCTTCACCTCAATGCGCTCGGACACCATACCGTCGCACGCATGGTGCTGGGCGCCCTCAACGTGCCGAACGACCTCGAACCCCAGAAGCCCGAGCCGATGCCGGGTGTGACCTGGCGGCGCGCCCGCACCGAAGACTTCGCCTGGGCGCGGGAATACCTGGTGCCCTGGGTGCTTCGGCGCATCCGTCACCAGTCATCAGGCGACCAGATGCTGCCGAAACGGCCACTGGCCGGGCCGTATCTCGGTGAGCGTGACGGCCGCTAGCCGATCAGCTCGCCCGGGTGGCCGAGGCGCCACATCGGTCCGGGGTCTGACACCGATGAATCGAGGACCAGCGGAACGCTGACGGTGCCGTCGCCGACCGCAAAATCAACCGAACCCACTGTGTCGCCGTCCTCGGCGAGCTGCACATCCCTGACCACGGCGGTTCCGGTGATGCTGGTGTCAGACCAGACCAGGGCGGATGCCGCCTCCGCTGTCACGGCGTCGACTTCCGTGCCCCACATCGTGGTGTAGCTCCCGTACGAAACGCCGGCCGCGGTCAGCGGCACCTCGTGGAAACCGGGCTTCACGCTTTCGATCACCGCCGCGATCGCGTCATTCAGTGCCGGGTGGGTGTCACCGCCGAGCATGACTCCGACCAGGGTGATGGTCTGTTCGCCGACCATGAAATCGGTGGAGAAGAGTAGGCACGCTCCCGCCTCGTCTGTGGTTCCGGTCTTGATGCCGTCGACGCCGTGCTGGCCGAGCAGCTTGTTGGTGTTGTTGATAGTGCCGATGGTCGGCAGCTCGGCCGACGGCAGCGCGACGATCGAGGAGACCACGGGATCGGCAAGCACCAGCTTGCCCAGCTCGACAAGGTCTGCCGGCGTACTGACGCTCCCAGGCGACAGTCCGCTGCTGTCGACGACGACGGTACCGATGAGCCCCTGCGCCTGGAGCCAGGCCGTTGCCGCGGCCAGATAGGCGTCCATCGAGCCGTAGGCCCAGATGGCGAGCGAGTGACTGTAGTTGTTTGCCGATGGCAGCAGCATCGCCGTCAGTGCTTCACGCTCGGTGAGGACCATGCCGGAGACAACCGGTGCAACGGATCCGTCCTCCGCGAGGGCGTCGTAGTAGTAACCGACATCCGCGTCAGTGAAGGAGATCTCCGGGCCGGCTTCGTCGGCCGCCAGCGGCTTGGCTTCGAGGATGACGAGGGTCGTCACCATCTTGGTGATGCTGGCGATGGGCACGGCATTCTGCTCGCCCGTGGACGCCAAAACCCCGGGGAACCCCACGGCACCGACCGCCGTTGCCCCGAATCCGGGCCAGGCCGGTTGTGTCGCCGGCTGCGTCAGCGCTGCGGGTTGGGTGAGAACGGCTGCCGTGACGGGAATGGGTGCGAGGGTGGTGGCGAGCACATACGCGAGCCCGGCCAGAAACACGGTGAGAGTGCTGAAGACGGTGATTCGTCGCCGGCGGTACATCTGGCGTCGGGTCAGCGGCATCCGTCGATTCTACCCAAATAGCACTGGGAGGAAGCATCCCAACACCCGAACGCGTCAGCCGGTGCGCACGGCATACAGCGCGACCGCGCTCGCCGACGCGACGTTCAGCGAGTCCACGCCGCGACGCATCGGGATCGTGACGACGGTGTCGGCGTGGGCGATGGCACGCGCGCTCAGCCCATCGCCTTCCGCACCGAGAATCAGCGCGAGTCGTTCAGGAACGGTGCGGGCAAACTCGTCCAGAGATACGGCCTGTTCCGCCAGCGCAAGGGCCGCGAGGTGAAAACCGGCGGCATGCAATTCGGGCACTGCGTCATCCCACTCCCCCAGCCGCGTCCACGGGACCTGGAGCACCGTGCCCATGCTCACCCGCACACTGCGGCGATAGAGCGGGTCGGCGCAGCGCGGCGTGATCAACACGGCATCGGCCCCGAGACCGGCGACGGAGCGGAAGATGGCCCCAACATTGGTGTGGTCGACGATGTCTTCGAGGATGACGATGCGCCTGGCACCCCTGATGATGTCGGCCACCGGTGCAAGTACCGGCCGATGCATTGCCGCCAGCGCACCCCGGTGCAGGTTGTAGCCGGTCAACTGCTCAAGCAGCGCGGCGTCACCGACGAAGACAGGCAGGTCAGGCCAGTCCGCCAGGAGCGGAAGGATGCCGGCGAGCCACTGCTCCTGGAGCAGAACGGAACGCGGCCGGTGGCCGGCTGCGAGAGCACGGCCGATGACCTTGGCCGACTCGGCGATGTACAGCCCGCCTGCCGGTTCGCTGACCCGCCGCAGCGCAACGTCCGTCAATCGTGAATAGTCCTCGAGACCCGGGACGCCGAGGTCGGTGACCTGAGTGATCTGTGCCATCGGTGTGCCCCTTTCGAGCGCTGCCTGCTCCAGCATGTCAGCGTCGTAAACAATCGGGGAATCCGCGGTGTTTAGACTCAGGGGCAAGAACACGTGCGACGGACGGAGAACGGATGACGGTCGAGTCGGCTGAACAGGCGAGCCACGAGACGCCGTCGACCACACAGACCTTGTCGGCCACTCCGACCCTGTCGAAAACACGGGCCTCAGGTCTGCCTGCCGGCACCGAACAGGCGCTCGACGCGATCGCGGCCCTCATGCGCGGCAAGGAGGTCGCCGTTCTCACCGGTGCCGGAGTCAGCACCGACTCCGGCATCCCCGACTATCGCGGGGAGGGGGCGCCGCGCCGCGCCCCGATGACCTTCCAGACGTTTGTGGGCGATGAGCGAGCTCGCAAGCGTTACTGGGCCGGAAGCCACCTGGGCTGGAAGGTCTTCCGCGCGGCCGAACCGAACCTGGGTCACCGTTCCCTGGCAACCCTCGAAGACGCCGGCCTGATCAACGGAATCGTGACCCAGAACGTCGACGGTTTGCACACCAGGGCGGGCTCCAAGCGGGTCGTCGAGCTCCACGGGTCGATGGACCGCGTGGTGTGTCTGGTCTGCGGCCAGGCGTATGGTCGCGACAGCATCTCGCAACGCCTGGAGGCCCTCAATCCCATTTTTGCTGCGCCGGACTCGATCTCCGTCAACCCCGATGGTGACGTCGACGTGGCAGAAATCGACGATTTCACGATTCCCGACTGCACGGTGTGCGGTGGGATGCTCAAGCCGAACGTGGTCTTCTTCGGCGAATTTGTGCCGACGGAACGGTTCGCGCAGGCGCTGGCCCTGGTCTCGGCCGCCGACGTGTTCCTGGTCGCCGGTTCGTCGCTCGCGGTGAACTCCGGCATCCGTCTCGTCGAGACCGCCAGGCGGGCAGGCTCCCCGATCATCGTGATCAACCGCGGCCTGACCAAGGGCGACGGGCGTGCGCTGGTTAAACTGGATGCTGGCACGTCTGAGAGCCTTGCCGAACTCGCAGCCCGCCTCGGCTGAGCACCTCATCGACCACAACAACGACGGGAAAGACCATCGAATGACCAGCTTCTCGATTGTTCGCCACGGCCAGACCGACTGGAATCTGCACAAACGCATCCAGGGCAGCACTGACATCCCTCTCAACTCCACCGGGCGCGCAGAGGCGGCGGAGACCGGTGTGCGTCTTCGGGACCGGCACTGGGACAGAATCGTGACCAGCCCTCTGCAAAGGGCCGACGAGACAGCCAGGATCATCGCCGGCGAACTGGGTTTGCCGGTGCCAGAGCACATCGATCCGCTCACTGAGCGTCACCACGGCCAGATCGAGGGGCTGACCTTCACGGAGCGCCAGGAGCGTTACCCCGACGGTGTCACCGTGCCAGGTCTCGAGACGCGGCAGGACGTCCTCGACCGGGTCTTGCCCGCGCTTGCCCGCCTTGCAGAGGCGCATGACGGCGAGTCTCTGCTGGTCGTGACCCACGGCGGAGTCATCGGAACCCTGATCCGTCACGCCACCGATGGTGAGCATCCGCGCAGGGACGAACTGATTGCCAACGGGTCCGTTCATGAGTTCGACTGGGAAGACGAAGAACTGGTCCTCCGTCACTTCGACGCCACCGTTCGCTCCGTCGAAGAGATCTTCCACATTCCCACCTGACCGGCACGCTCAGCGATGGGAATCCAGCGACGCTAATCCAGCGATCTCAGCGGGAGCGTCGCCCGGTTCTGGGCGCATCGGTCGGCGAGGGAACCTCGGTCAATAGGCTGAGGAGCTTCCGCGCAGACTCCCGCCAGGTGAACCGGGCGGACTGCCTCAGCGAGAGCGCCGATCGGGTTGCCCACTCTCCGGCGGCCCTGAGCCCGAGTACGGCTGCCGTCAGCGCGTCTGCGTCATCTGCCGGAAAATATACCGCCGCATCCCCGCCGATCTCACGGAAGATCGGGATGTCACTGACCACGACAGGGATACCGATGCTCATCGCTTCGACCAGGGGGATGCCGAATCCCTCATCATGTGACGCGCTCACGAGCGCGGTCGCAGACGACAGCACCGCAGAGTATTCCGCGTCGCTCGCCCCGTTGTGGAACACCAGACTGGCCTGCGGCGCGAGCGCGGTGAGCCTGTCCTGCTCCTGCCTGGAGACCCGGCTCATCAGATGCAGCTCGTAACCGGGAAGGTCTGAGACGGCTCGCACAAGCGTGTCGACGTTCTTGTACGGCATGAACGAGCCCATGTAGACCAGGCGTGCCGACTCAGGAGCACGGCGCTCGGCGACCGGCTCCCGCACCGGGTCTGCGGCATTGGGAATCACGCTGACCGGCCGGTCTGTGAGGTGGTGCTCCTCGATGAGACCCTTCGTCGTCTCCGACACCGTGACCACCCCGTCTGCCCGGTTCAGCAACATCCGTTGCGGCCACCATGACAGGTGATACAGCCGCCAGAGCAGCCGAATCGGCGCCGCCAGGTCGCGCGGTGGCGTGCGGTGGCGATAGTAGATCAGGTCATGCACGGTCAGGATGAGCCGATACTTCCGTCCCCAGGACCCCATGGTCTGCATCGGAGTGAACACAACGTCCGGCTTCAACCGATTCACGGTTCGGGCGACGAGCGGCTCGCGAATGCTGGTTGGTGCACTCACCAGCTGCCAGGGAAGAGCGGGGAGGAGGTCGAGCTGGCGGTGGTCGCTGATCAGCATGGTCACCGGGTGCAGCCGCCCGAGTTCCGTGACGAGTCCTGCGGTGTACCGGCTGATGCCGTCGTGGCGGTCGAATCGGGTGTACCTGCAGTCGAAGACGATCCTCATACGGTCTCTTCCGGATCGAGCTCTTCCGAATCGAGGAACGCACGAATTGCCGCTGCCGCTTCCTGCGGCTTCTCGTAGTGGATCAGATGCCCGACATCCGGTATCACCCGCAGCGTCGCATCCGGGAACTGCGTCTGGAGACGATGCTGCGCGGCAATCGGTGTGATGTCGTCATTCTCTGCAGCGATCAGGAGTGTGCGTGGCAACACGCCGGCCGCGAACTCGCTCACATCGTTGCCGACGGATGCCCTGAACGCCTCAAGCACCACCCGGCGGTCGGAGAAAGCCGAGAAGTACCGGTCGTGCTGGTCGTGGATCCAGCGCCGAAGCGAACGGTCGCGTGTCTTTGCCATCGTCACGCTCATGGCCCGCACAATCAACCGGTTGCGAAGTAGGGCGAAGCCGAGGCGCTCAGGAAGTTTCGCACCAGCCCAGTAGTAGAAGATGGCGAGCCTGGTCAGGATGCCGCGGGCTCCTGACAACGCAGGTGCTGCGATCGGGTTCACCAGGATGACGTCGTCGGCGTCAAGACCGGCGGCAACCGACGCAGCGACGACGATCGATCCGAAGGAATGGCCGAGGATCACCACCCGGCCGCTCAGGTTCAACTCCTGCACGAAGGCGCTGAGCCACCGGCTGTACCCGTCGATGTCGTGCCGAACACCGTCCAGCGGTTCGGAGTCGCCAAAGCCGGGCAGGTCTGGGGAGATAATCCGCATTCCTGCGAGCTGCGCAACGACGGGCTCAAGGCCGTGGTGATCTCCACGGAAGCCGTGCACCATGACAACCACCGGGCCGTCGACGTTCTCGCCGTACTCCCAATACCGAGTACGCGTGCCGAGTACCGTCACCGTGTGCGCCCCGACGGGGATACGTGCGAGCTGCTCACCGTACGGCGAAGGCACGGATCTCACAGCGAGGGCGGGAGTTGGAGCAGTCATCACCTCAAGTTTAGGCGAGCACGATCTCGCGGACTGGACAGTTGCGGTGCGTCGCGACCTAGACTCTTTCTCATGGTCTTCGCCACGAGTGCGCCCGTCTCTGGGTCGGAAGGAACGCTGTGAGCTTCACCGCCCCCATCCAGCTGCCCGGTCTCACGCTCGACCCCCGCTGGTACCGGAGAGCCGTCTTCTACGAGGTGATGGTCCGGTCGTTCGTCGACAGCAACGCAGACGGTTCAGGCGACCTGTCCGGTCTGGTGTCCAAACTCGACTACCTGCAGTGGCTGGGCGTCGACGCGCTCTGGATTCCGCCGTTCTTCACGTCGCCACTCCGAGACGGTGGCTACGACGTCGCCGACTACCGTTCGATACTGCCGGACTTCGGCACCCTCGACGAGTTCAAAGACCTGGTCACCAAGGCGCATGAGCGCAACATGCGCGTCATCATCGATCTCCCGTTGAATCACACCTCTGACCAGCACGAGTGGTTCCAGCAGTCCAGGGAAGACCCGGAGGGTCCGTACGGCGACTTCTATGTCTGGAGCGATTCAGACGAGAAATATCCGAACGTGCGCATCATCTTCACCGACTACGAGGAGTCGAACTGGGCGTTCGACCCGGTGCGCAGGCAGTTCTTCTTCCACCGTTTCTTCTCCCACCAGCCCGATCTCAACTTCGACCACCCCGAGGTCCACGACGCGGTGTTCGAGATCGTGCGATTCTGGCTCGACATGGGCGTTGACGGCTTCCGCCTGGATGCGATCCCCTACCTGTACGAGTCTGAAGAGGGCAACGGAGAGGGTGAGCCGCCCACCCACGAGTTCATCAAGAAATTGCGCGCCATGGTGGACCGCGACTACCCAGGTCGCGTGATCATCGCCGAGGCAAACCAGTGGCCGCGAGAGGTTGCCGCGTTCTTCGGGACCGAGGACGAGCCGGAGTGCCACATGGCGTTCGATTTTCCGGTGATGCCACGCATCTTCTACTCGCTTCGTTCCCAGCAGGCCAGCGAACTGGTCCGCGTCCTGTCGGAGACGACCGATATTCCAGATGGAGCCGGTTGGGGTGTCTTCCTGCGCAACCATGACGAGCTCACGCTGGAGATGGTCAGCGAAGAGTACCGCCAGGCCATGTATGGCTGGTACGCCTACGATCCGCGCATGCGCGCAAACATTGGTATTCGGAGGCGGCTGGCACCACTCCTCGACAACTCGCGAGCCGAGCTGGAACTTGCCCACGCCCTGCTCTTTGCCCTGCCGGGGAGCCCGTTCCTGTACTACGGGGACGAGATCGGGATGGGAGACAACATCTGGTTGCCCGATCGCGACAGCTCTCGCACTCCGATGCAGTGGACGCCGGATCGGAACGCCGGTTTCTCCGATGCCGATCCGGGCAAACTTTACCTCCCCGTCGTGCAGTCGCTGGTCTACAACTACACGCAGACCAACGTCGAGTCCCAACTTGCCCAGTCTGGCTCGCTGCTGCACTGGGTGCGCAATGTGATCCATGTACGCAAGGCGCACCCGACCTTCGGGCTCGGCGCAATCCGCGTACTGACGACAAACCACGAATCGGTGCTGGCCTTCACGCGGGAATACCAGGGTTCAGGATCCCAGTTCGGCGACCAGCCGGAGACGGTGCTCTGCGTGTTCAGTTTCGCGCACAACCCGGTTGCGTTCCGCATCGAGGACGTCGAGATGGCAGGCACCAGGCTCTACGACCTGTTCGGCGGTGCAGTCTTCCCGAGTTTCGACGATGAGGGCGGCCTGACCCTGACCCTGGGCGCCCAGAGTTTTTACTGGCTGCACTGCGGCTGATTTTGGCACTGCGGTTTGCTCGTGCCGCGGTGGCTGGTCCAGCGGCTCAGGATCCCTTTCGGCATCAACGCCGCACTTCACGGCGCGGCACCGGCGGCCGTGTCGGTGGCCGGTCATACGCTGACGACATGAGCAACTGGAGCGAACAACTCGCCGTCTTCGACCTGGAGACCACCGGCATCGATGTCGAGACCAGCCGCATCGTCTCGGCTACCGTCGCGGTACTGGGGGTCGGTGACATTGTTCATGAACGGGCCGACTGGCTTCTGAATCCCGGAATCCCGATTCCCCTCGGCGCGAGCAATGTCCACGGCATCACGACGGAACATGCCCTTCAGAACGGTCGTGCCGCCGCAGACGGCGTTTCCGAGATCGTGGAGGCACTCCGGGTCCACCTCACCGGCGGACTCCCCCTGGTGGCGTACAACGCCCCGTACGACCTCACCCTGCTCAACCGGGAGGCCATGAGGCACGGTATCCCTCCGCTGGTGTCCCCGTCTCCCGTGATCGATCCCCTGGTGATCGACAAGGCGGTCGACCGCTACCGCAAGGGCAAGCGCACGCTCGAAGTGACGAGCGCCTTCTACGGCGTTGTCCTCGAGGGAGCCCACGACTCCGGGGCCGACGCGATCGCGGCCGGCCGGGTCGCACAGGCCATCGCGCTTCGCCACGCTGGTCTCCTGCCGTCGACGGTTGAAGAACTGCACGCGATTCAGATCGAGTGGAGCAGGCAACAGGCGGTGAGTTTCCAGGAATACATGCGTCGCTCACGTGACCCGGGCTTCGTTGCCGCGATCGGGTGGCCGGAGCGCTGACCGCGCACCCTGCTTCCACGGTCCGTGGATGTCGACGTCAGTGGCGGTGTGAGACCGTGACGGTGAGCGACATCCTGACGGCTGACGACAGAGGGCGACCAGCCGAAGCTGGTCGCCCTCTGAACAGGTTGCTGTGTGGCTACTTGCCGAAGCCCTTGTAACGCGAGTTGAACTTCTCGACGCGGCCGGCGGAGTCCATGATGCGCTGCTTGCCCGTGTAGAACGGGTGCGATTCAGACGAGATCTCCACGTCGATCACGGGATAGGTTGTGCCGTCTTCCCACTCGATGGTCTTGGAACTGGACACCGTCGAACGGGTCAGGAACGTCGCACCCGACGCGAGGTCGCGGAAGACCACGGGAGCGTATTCGGGGTGAATGTCAGACTTCATGAAGACTTCCTTGTTGTTCTGCGTGAGTGGGCATCCGAATCGATGCGCACTGCCATGGGTTCATACGGGAATTGGTGAGATCTGTTCCGCAATAGAGCGGCAGAAAAACCGGCGACCATGAGGGCCAGCTACCGAGTTTAGCAGAAGACGGCGGATTCCCCGACCGGGTCGTCGTCGTGTCAACGCGCCCTGGCCGAGTATCGACCATCGTTCTCGGTGAGTTCGATGTCCAGGCCGAAGGTGGTGCTGAGCGCTTCGGAGGTCAATGCCTCTGCCAGGGGGCCCGCAGACACGATTCTTCCTTCTGACATCAGCAACACGTGCGTGAAGCCGCGCGGGATCTCCTCGACGTGATGGGTAACCATCACGATTGCCGGAGAACCGGATTCGCTGGCGTACCCGCCAAGCAGCTGGAGCAGCTCTTCGCGCGCCCCGAGGTCGAGGCTCGAGGCCGGTTCATCGAGAAGCAGGATCTCGGGGTCGGTCATCACGGCGCGGGCGATTTGGACGCGCTTCTGCTCTCCGTCGCTCAGCGTGCCGAACTTGCGGGCGGCCAGGTGCCCGAGCTTCCACTCGGTCAGCACACGCTGGGCGCGACGCTCGTCGATCTCCTCGTACTCCTCGTTCCACCGACCGGTCACGGAATAGGCGGCGGTCATCACGACGTCGATGACCTTCTCGTTTGCGGGGACCTTGCGGGCCATCGCGGTTGACGCAAAACCGATGCGCGGCCGCAGTTCGAACAGATCGGTTCCTCCGAGTGGCTCCTCGAGCACCTCTGCCACGCCGCTCGAAGGATGGATGATGGCCGCCGCGATCTGCAGCATTGTTGTCTTGCCCGCACCGTTGGGTCCGAGGACAACCCAGCGCTGGTCGTCATCGACGCTCCAGTTCACGGAATCGAGAATGGTGTTGCCACCACGGACAACGGACACGTCGGTGAGAAGGAGAACGTTGACCATGCCTCCATGTTATCCGGCGAGCGGAGGCGCTCGATGCGCCCAGCCTCCTCTGGGGTCAGAGCACGGCCTGGTAGATCTCCCTGGTGCGATCGGCGATCTGGATCCAGCTGAACTCGCGTTCTGCCCGCAGACGCCCAGCGGCACCCATCCGTTTCGCGCGCTCGGGATCAGCCACAGTCTCGGCGAGGATGCGTGCGAGATCGGCGACGAAGACATCGGGTGCGGTCGGTGCCCCCGTGCCGTCCGTCGCCTGGTCGATCGCGACGAGACGACCGGTCACTCCGTCGGCTACCACCTCCGGTATGCCTCCGGTCGCTGTTCCGACAACCGGCAGTCCACAGGCCATCGCCTCGAGGTTCACGATGCCGAGCGGCTCGTAGACAGATGGGCAGACGAACACGGTTCCGGCGGTGAGCACGGCAGAGAGTTCGTGTTGCGCCAGGAGCCTGTCGATCCAGACCACTCCAGTGCGTTCGCTCTGCAGCGCTTCCACGCCGGCGGTGACCTCGGCCAGGATGCCGGGGGTGTCAGGTGCCCCGGCGCACAGCACAAGCTGCACATCCGGCGGAAGCAACCGTGCTGCGCGAAGTAGGTATGGCAGTCCCTTCTGCCTGGTGATGCGTCCGACGAATACGATGGAAGGGCGATCAGGGTCGATGCCGAGGGAACGAACCAGCTCCGGGTCAGGGGTCGGTTTCCAGCGGTCGAGGTCGATGCCGTTGTAGACGACGTGCACTCTGGACTCATCGAGCGAGGGGTAACTGCGCAGGATGTCTGCGCGCATTCCGCCACTGACGGCGATGACGGCATCCGCAGCCTCGAACGCCGTTCTTTCGATCCAGCTGGAGACCCGGTAGCCTCCGCCGAGTTGCTCGGCTTTCCACGGCCGCAGCGGCTCGAGGCTGTGGGCGGTGACGACATGCGGAACGTCGTGCAGCAGTTTCGCGAGGTGCCCGGCACCGTTCGCATACCAGGTGTGTGAGTGCACCAGGTCGGTTCCGCCCGTGTCCTCGGCCATCTGAAGATCAATGCCGAGTGTCGACAGCGTCTGGTTGGCGCCCTGCAGCTCGGCCGGTTCACGGTAGGCGAAGGTGTCTCGGTCTTCGCGGTCGGCGCCGAAGCAGCGAACAACCACGTCGATGTCGCGACGCAGCGCTTTGACGAGCTCCGCGACGTGCACGCCTGCGCCTCCGTAGATCTCCGGCGGATATTCCTTGGTCAGCAGATCGACTCGCATGCAGCAAAGCTAGCGCAGCCACAGCCCGAACACACCTCGCCGACTGGTCCGCTGCTTGTTGCCTGCCCTACTGTAAAGACATGAAGTCCTCGAAGATCTTCGGAATCGTACTGGCCGGTGGCGAGGGTAAGCGCCTGATGCCTCTGACAGAGGACAGGGCAAAACCGGCTGTGCCGTTCGGTGGACATTATCGGCTGGTGGACTTCGCGCTGTCCAATCTGATCAACTCCGGCCTCAGTCAGATTGTTGTGCTGACCCAGTACAAGTCGCACAGTCTCGACAGACATGTGTCGCAGACCTGGCATGTGTCCGGAATGCTGAATGCCTACATTGCGTCTGTGCCCGCCCAGCAGCGGCTGGGCAAGCGCTGGTTCAGCGGCTCTGCCGATGCAATCCTGCAGAGCCTCAACCTGATCCACGATGAGAAGCCGGATATCGTGGTGGTCGTCGGCGCAGACCATGTTTACCGGATGGATTTCAGCCAAATGATCGACGCACACATCGCGTCGGGTGCCGGCGCCACCGTTGCCGCGATCCGCCAGCCGATCGGCCTCGCCGACCAGTTCGGCGTGATCCAGGTGGACCCGGCCAACCCGGAACGGATCACCGAATTCCTCGAAAAGCCGAAGGATGCCGTGGGCCTCGCTGATGCGCCGCACGAGGTATTCGCCTCGATGGGAAACTACGTCTTCACCACTGATGCACTCGTCGAGGCCGTTCTGCGCGACGGGGAGCGCACGGATTCGAGCCACGACATGGGTGGCGACATCATTCCAGACCTGGTTGCCCGCGGTGAGGCCGGGGTCTACGATCTCCAGCTCAATGAGGTGCCGGGGTCGACCGATCGCGACCGGTACTACTGGCGGGACGTCGGGACCATCGATTCGTTCTTCGAGGCCCATCAGGACCTCATCTCCGCCCTCCCAGTCTTCAACCTGTACAACAAGGAATGGCCGATATTCTCGCGCCAGAACAACTCTCCCCCGGCGAAGTTCGTTCGTGACGCACGGGGGGCACTCGGCACGATGATCGATTCGATCGTGTCGCTCGGCTGCGTGATCTCCGGCGCACATATCGAACGCAGCGTGCTCGGTCCGTGGGTATCGATCGACTCCGGTTCTGAGGTGGTGGACTCGATCGTCTTCGACCGGGTGAATGTGCGTCCAGACGCAATCGTGCGCCGCGCCATCCTCGACAAGGACGTTGTCGTCGAATCGGGCGCCGAGATCGGCGTCGACCGCGATCGCGACCTGGCCAGGGGCTTCAGCGTGACCGACTCCGGCATCACCATCGTTGGCAAGGGCGTGTTCGTCCAGCCGTGAGTACCCCATTTCTTGTTGTTCTCGACGCCGATTCCACCCTGATTGAAGACGAGGTCATCGAACTGCTGGCTGATGCCGCCGGCTCACGCGCACTGGTCGCAGAACTGACCGAACGGGCGATGCGGGGCGAACTCGACTTCGCGTCGAGCCTCAAAGCGAGAGTGTCGACACTTGCCGGGCTTCCCGTCAGCGTCTTCGACCAAGTGGGTCGCCTCATCCGTCCCACCCCCGGCGTGCGCGACCTGATCGATGGCGTGCACGCGAACGGCAGTCGTGTCGGTGTGGTCTCCGGCGGCTTTCACGAATTACTCGATCCGCTCGCGGCAACGCTCTCGATGGACCATTGGAGGGCGAATCGCCTTGAGTCGCGCGATGGGCGGCTCACCGGCGGCCTCGTTGGACCGATTATCGATGCCTCCGCCAAGGCTGCAACGCTTCGCGAGTGGGCCGACGCGGAGAATCTGCCGCTTGAACGAACCATCGCAGTGGGCGACGGTGCCAACGATCTCGAGATGATGGCCATCGCCGGTCTGTCGGTCGCCTTCAATGCCAAACCGAGGGTCAGGGAACAGGCGGACCTGGTCGTCGGAGTCTCTGATCTCAGTCAGATCCTCCCGCTACTCGGCCTCCGCGGCTGAACCACGAGACCATCCCAGTGGTTGGTTGCCAGCGGTCGGTGGTCAGCGGATGATCGTCAGTGGCCCATCCCGAGTCCGCCGTCGACTGGGATCACCGCGCCGGAGATATAGCCGGCATCGTCGCCCGCGATCCACGTGACGACGCGCGCGACCTCTGATGGGGTCGCGAAGCGGCCGGCCGGAATAGTGCGCTTGTATTCCGCCTGCTGCGGCTCCGGAAGTACCGCTGTCATCTCGGTCTCGATGAACCCGGGTGCCACCACGTTTGCCGTGATCCCCCGCGACCCCAGCTCCCTGGTCACCGAACGCGCAAGTCCGACGAGACCGCTTTTCGACGCTGAGTAGTTGACCTGGCCGGCCGACCCGTAGAGACCGACCACGCTCGAGATGAGGACGACTCGTCCGAAGCGCGCCTTGAGCATCCCCTTCGATGCGCGCTTGACCACTCGGAAGGCACCAGACAGGTTCGTGTCGATGACCGAGGTGAAATCGTCCTCTGACATGCGCATGAGCAGGGTGTCCCTGGTGATGCCGGCATTCGCGACGACAACCTCAACCGGCCCCAGGGCGGCTTCGACCTCGGTGAAGGCTGTGTCGACGGATGTCGCATCGGTCACGTCTGCCCGCACGGTGAGGCTCCCGACCGGTCCTTCGCCCGAGCGTGCCGTGACGGCGACCCGGTGACCGGCCGCGACGAACTCCTCCGCTATGGCGAAGCCGATTCCTCGGTTGCCACCGGTGACGAGTACGGTTCTGGCTGTTGACATTCTGGGTCCAATCCTCTCGTGCGGCCTTGTGCACAGTCGCCAGAACAGCTTAGGGCGTGTGCCACATCGGGGCCGGTGAGTCGTAGGCTTGAAGGTGCGGAATCACTTCGGGTTCCCAGAGCGACAGTTGACATGAAACAGCAGCCGATCACCTCACTCCCTCTCTCCCCCGAGATCGAGCGACGCAACCGCATGGTGAAGTATTCGATCGCCATGGGCATCCGAATCGTCTGCATCGTGCTCATGCTGTTCGTGCAGGGCTGGTGGCTCCTGGTCTGCGCCGCCGGCGCCATCCTGCTGCCGTATTTTGCGGTGGTGATCGCGAACGTGCACGCGGATCCTCGCGGTAAGAGCGTGCAGAGGCCGGGCGCGATCCAGGTGTATACACGTCATGAGGACGAGGACGAGCGATGATCGGACTGGGCGGCGAGGTCGGCAGAGACACCTGTTCCCGGGCGGGGTGTGTCGCGGCCGCCACATGGCGTCTGGATTGGAGCAACCCGAGAATCCACACCGACGGACGAACCAAGACCTGGCTCGCCTGCGATGAACATGTCGACTATCTGCGAGACTTTCTGGCGGCCCGGGACTTCCCGCTAGCCGTCGCGCCGCTGACGGAGACCGCGTGAACGGCTGGAAGTTCGCCTTCACCAGACGGTGGGCAGGGTACCTTGCGTTGACCATCCTCTTCGCCGTCGTCTGTGCAGGGCTCGGCACCTGGCAGCTGGCCAGACGGGCAGAAGCGTTATCGGAACTCGCCAAGATCGACGCCAACTTCGACGCGTCCCCTGTGCCACTGGCCAACGCGCTTCCCGGCCTCGAGTCCTTCGACGAATCGCAGAAGTGGATGCAGGTGGAACTCACCGGAACGTACCTCACAGAGGACGAGTTGCTGGTGCGCAACCGGCCGCTGAACATCAACCCGGGCTTCGAGGTGCTGACGCCCATGCAGCTCGAAGACGGTTCGGTATTCATCGTCGATCGCGGCTGGTTGCCGACCGGGGCGAAACAGGATGCGCCGGACGTGGTGCCGGAGGCGCCGTCCGGAGTGGTGACGGTCGTGTCCAGGCTCAAGGCCGGTGAACCGGCACTCGCCGGCCGCACAGCGAGCGGCAACCAGATTGCAACCATCGATCTCGATGACATCGCAGAGCGACTGGACAGGCCGACCTACACGGGCGCCTACGGGCTGATGGCCTCAGAAGAGCCGGCTCCGACTGAACGTCCCGTTGCCGTGGAGAAGCCGGTTCGGGACGAGGGCCCGCACCTGTCGTATGCGTTTCAGTGGTTCGTCTTCGGCATCCTCGCCTTCATCGGGCTCGGCTGGGCGCTGCGCCAGGAATACCGCACGGTCAACGTCGACGATCCAGAGGAACGCGAGCGTTCCGACGAACGCGCCAGGCGCAAGGCTACAAAGGCACTGAGCGATGCAGACGCCGAGGACGCCCTGCTCGATCGGCGCTGAGAGCTCCCGCGAGAGTTACCTTTCCGGTCGAGTGCGCCCGTTCCGCGGGGCACTCTCGACCGGAAAGGTCACAGTGGATGCGCGTCTGATCAGGCCGATGCCATCAGGCCAGTAACATCAAGCCAGGGCGATCAGATCCAGGTAGTCCTTGTTCCAGTGGTCCTCGACACCATCAGGCAGGATGAGTACCCGCTCCGGGTTGAGCGCCTGCACTGCGCCCTCGTCGTGGCTGACCAGGACAACCGCGCCCGCATAGTGCGCAAGGGCATCGAGAATCTCCTCGCGACTGGCCGGGTCAAGGTTGTTCGTCGGTTCGTCGAGGAGTAGCACGTTCGCACCGGACACGACGATCATGGCCAGCGCAAGGCGGGTCTTCTCTCCGCCAGAGAGCACGCCGGCAAGCTTGTGCGAGTCGTCTCCGGTGAACAGGAAGGAGCCGAGCACCCGTCTGGCCTCCATCTCGGTGATGTTCGGCGAAGACGACACCATGTTTTGCAGCACACTTCGCTTGACGTCGATGGTCTCGTGTTCCTGCGCGTAGTAGCCGATTCGCAAGCCATGGCCCGGCTCGATCTGGCCGGTGTCCGGCTTGTCAACGCCCGCCAGAATGCGAAGGAGGGTTGTCTTGCCCGCGCCGTTCAGGCCGAGCACGACAACCTTGGATCCCCGGTCGATGGCGAGATCGACGGCTGTGAATATCTCCAGCGAACCATAACTGCGCGACAGGTCGCTGGCCATGAGTGGCGTTCGCCCGCACGGTGCCGGCTCAGGGAAGCGAAGCTTTGCGACCCGGTCGACGGCACGAACCTCCTCGAGGCCAGACAGCATCTTCTCGGCACGCGCCACCATCTGGTGCGCTGCGGCCGCCTTGCTGGCCTTCGCCCCGAACTTCGCTGCCTGGAGCTGCAGCGTTGAGGCCTTCTTCTCGACGTTGGTGCGTTCTTTCCTCCGACGGTCTTCGTCTGCGACACGCTGCCGCTGGTAGTTCTTCCAGTTCATGTTGTAGATATCGATGACCGTGCGGTTGGCGTCAAGGTAGAAGACCCGGTTGACGGTTTCACCGACGAGCTGGATGTCGTGGCTGATGATGATGCAGCCGCCGCGGTAGTTCTTGACGAACTCCCTGAGCCAGGTGACGGAATCGGCGTCGAGGTGGTTGGTGGGCTCGTCCAGGATCATCGTCTCAGCGTCGGAGAACAGGATGCGGGCGAGTTCGATGCGCCGGCGCTGTCCGCCAGAGAGCGTCTTGAGTGGCTGGTCGAGGATTCGATCCGGAAGATTGAGGTTGCTCGCGATCGATGCAGCTTCCGCCTCGGCCGCATAGCCGCCGAGCGCGTTGAACTCATCGGTCAGCGTGCCGTAGGTGCGCATCGCCTTCGCGCTCGTCTCATCATCGTCGCTGGCCATGTCGACGCTGGAACGGACCATGCCGAGCGCGATGGTGCCGAGTCCCCTGGCGTCCAGGATGCGGGTGCGCGCGAGCATCTCCGGGTCACCGGAACGCGGATCCTGCGGCAAGTAGCCGATGGCGCCGGAGCGTTCGATCGTGCCGTCTGTCGGTGGAGTCTCTCCGGCGAGGGTTTTGGTCAGCGTCGTCTTGCCGGCGCCGTTCCTTCCCACCAGGCCGATCTTGTCGCCGGCGGAGACACGGAAACTGACTCCCTCCATGAGCACGCGCGCTCCGACTCGGATCTCGAGATCTTGCACACTGAGCACAGCAATAGTCCATTCGGGGAACGTGGGAGGTGACGGTCCGACTGGACCAGCTTTCCAGTATATTGCTCGCGCGAGTCTTTTCGCCCGATCAGGCCAGTGCAGATCAGGACTGTGCAGATCAGGCCAGGGCAGAACCGAGGAAGAAACCGAGCCATTCGCGGTACGCGTCGATCGGCCAGCCGATGTCGCCGACGAGCGAGCGATAGACCTGCGGATGCCCAATGGTCCAGATGGCCGCTGCGGCTTCGTGATCGCTCATTCCGGAACGCAACCCACGCCTGTGCCGCAGTGCTGCGGCCGCTTCCCCGTAGTTGTGCAGGCGCTGCGCCGCTCGCCGCTTTTCGAGCGCCGCGACACCGGCGTCGACCACGGCCGCCTCGGCGATGACCAGATTGATCGCTGCTGTACGTTCGTTCACTTCCACGAACCAGTCCGCAAGGATGGTGATGACGTCTCGGGCGGATTCGGCTGACGCAACCCGCTCGCGCATGATCTCGGGGACCAGTGCAGGCGCCCCGCGCCCGGCGGCGGTCAGGTCGAGTACAGCCGAAAGAACCGCAGCCTTGTTTCCGACCGTGTTGTAGATGGTTTGCACGGCAACGTTCGCCTCCGCCGCAATCATGCCGATCGATGTGGCGACGTAACCGTGCGCGAGCAGGAGACGTTCCGCCGCCTCAACGACATCCGACCTGGTGCGCGCAGATTGGAACTGCCGTCTGATCGACGCGGAGTTCTGCGGCTTGCTCACACATTTAGCATAGCGTTCTAGTCAGTAGAAGCGTATTCTAATCCGCAGCCGGCCGAATCGCCGGGCGGGCGGAGCGATCATGCGAGCAGATTCGGGCCCGATTGAGACAGGCCCAACTGGGACGACTGTGAAGACCGATGCTGTCGTCGTCGGTGCCGGGCAGGCGGGCTTGGCCGTGGCACGGGAATTGTCCACGCGCGGGATAGACCACCTGGTCGTCGATGCTGCCAGACGAATCGGAGAGTCCTGGCGGGGCCGCTGGGACTCACTCATCGCCTTTACTCCGGCTGAACACGACGGGCTGCCCGGAGTTCCGTTTCCTGCTGCACGAGGCACCTTCCCGTCGAAGGACGAGATTGCGTCGTACCTGGAGGAATACGCCGCCGCTCTGGCCATCACCGTGCGGTTGAACGAGTGCGCCCTCGGCCTGACGCCGGCCCGCGGGCGCTGGACGCTGGAAACGGATCGAGGCCGGATCAGCGCACGGCAGGTGGTGGTCGCCACCGGAACCAACGCGCTCCCTCACCTGCCACCGTTCGCGGGTGCAATCGACAGCAGCATCCGTCAATTGTTGCACTCCTCTGACTACACAAATCCCACCCTGGTGCCCCCCCGGAGACGTTCTGGTGGTCGGTGCGGGCACGTCGGGCGCCGAGATCGCACTGGAGCTCGCCAACGACGGCTTCCACCGTGTCACCCTGGCGGGACGGCCGACGGTCCACGTTCCGAACGTGGTCCTGGAGCGGGCGGGTGCCCTCTACTGGTGGTTCGTCGATTCGGTGCTCACCACGAGTACTCTCCCCGGGAGAAAGGCGGCTGCCGGCTTCCACCGCCGTGGGGCACCCCTGATCAGAATCTCAATGAAGCAGCTCAGCAACGCGGGGGCAGCACTGCTCCCCCGCATCGACCGGGTCGAATCCGGTCTTCCGACGCTGGCGGATGGCAGTCAGATCGGCGCCCAGACCATCATTTGGGCAACCGGATACCGGCCGGACTATCAGTGGATCACAGGACTGGAAACCGATTCCCTCGGGTGGCCGCTGCACGACCGCGGGGTGTCGGCGTCGTCGCCAGGACTCTACTTCGCCGGCATCCCATTCCAGTACGCACTGACGTCAGGCCTGATCGGCGGTGTCGGACGCGATGCCGCGTACGTCGCGAACCTCATTGCGCAAACCGCGATTGCGCACACCTAGTCAGATCGCGAAGCCGAGCGCCCGCATCATGTCGCGGCCGTCGTCGGTGATCTTCTCCGGACCCCACGGCGGCATCCAGACCCAGTTGATCCGGAACTGGTCGACAACGCCGTCCAGCGCCTGCGCCGTCTGTTCCTCGATGACGTCTGTCAGCGGGCAACCCGCCGACGTCAATGTCATGTGGATGATCAACGCGTCATTCTCGTCATCCCAGCCGAGATCGTAGATCAGGCCCAAGTCGACGACATTGATGCCGAGCTCGGGGTCCATGACATCTTTGAGCGCCTCTTCGATCTCGTCGAAGCGCGCCGGAGCGAGTGTGGAAGCCATATCCCTAGCCTACGTTCGTACCTTCAAGATAGCGATCGTAACCTTCATCTTCGAGACGGTCGGCCAGCTCGTGGCCGCCCTGTTCTGCGATGCGTCCGTTCACGAATACGTGCACGAAATCCGGCTTGATATAGCGGAGGATGCGTGTGTAGTGGGTGATCAGTACGATTCCGAGGCCGGTCTCGGCCTTCGCGCGGTTGACGCCTTCCGACACGATCTTCAGCGCGTCGACGTCGAGCCCAGAGTCGGTCTCGTCGAGAACAGCGAACCGTGGCTTCAGCAGTTCGAGCTGGAGGATCTCATTGCGCTTCTTCTCACCACCGGAGAATCCCTCGTTGACGTTCCGCTCAGCGAAGGCCTTGTCCATCCGCAAGTTGGACATCGACTCCCGAACGTCTTTCACCCAACCGCGAATGGCCGGTGCTTCACCGTCGATGGCGGTCTTGGCGGTGCGCAGGAAGTTGGTGACGGTGACGCCGGGGATCTCGACCGGGTACTGCATGGCCAGGAACAGGCCAGCGCGTGCGCGCTCGTCCACCGTCATGGTCAGCACCTCTGCACCGTCGAGGAGGATCGACCCGCTCTCAACGTGGTACTTCGGGTGGCCGGCGATCGTATAGGCAAGAGTGGACTTACCTGAGCCGTTCGGCCCCATGATCGCGTGGATCTCGTCTTCGTTGATGACGAGGTCGACGCCACGGAGGATCTGCTTGACGCCCTGGTCGGTCTCGACAGTGACGTGTAGGTCTTTGATTTCAAGGACGGACATGAACTGGTATCTCTTTCGTTTGTGCGGCGCCGCGCCGGGCGCCCGCGAATTCTGGCCTAGACGGCGAGGATGATGGAGGGGTCGATGTACACGTCGCCGTCAATGAGATCGACCTGATACACCGGCACGGGCTCATAGGCCGGCAGGGTGAGCGGTTTGCCGGTTCGAAGGGAAAACATCGAGCCGTGCGCCCAGCATTCGAGCGTGTCATTCTCGACGAACCCCTCGGAGAGCGAAATATCGCCGTGCGTGCAGGTGTCACCGATGGCGAACACGTCGCCTGCGGCGTCCCGCACCAAAGCGATCGGGATGTCGCCGATCTCGACGCGGACCGCCTGGTTCGGTTCGAGCTCGTCGAAGGCACAGACTCTGGTGGAGGCCATGGCTACTCGCCGTCCGATCCGCGAAGCTCGGCTTCGATGGCCCCCTGGAGACGTTCCTCGAGAATTGGCAACCCGATCTTCTGCACGATCTCTGTCAGGAACCCCCGCACGACGAGTCGCCGCGCTTCCTCTTCGGGGATACCGCGTGACTGCAGGTAGAACAACTGCTCGTCGTCAAAGCGACCCGTTGCGCTCGCGTGCCCGGCCCCCAGGATGTCTCCGGTCTCGATCTCCAGGTTGGGGATCGAATCCGCGCGAGTGCCCTCGGTGAGAACGAGGTTGCGGTTCTGCTCGTAGCTGTCTGTACCAGCCGCCTTGGGTCCGATCAGCACATCGCCGATCCAGACCGTGCGCGCGCCGTCGCCCTGCAGCGCGCCCTTGTAGGTCACCCGGCTGCGGCTGTGCGGAGCGTCGTGGTTGATGTAGACCTGCTGTTCAAGGTGTTGCCCGGCGTCGGCGAAGTACAGCCCAAGCGCTTCGATATCGGAACCAGCGCCGACCAGATGGATCGACGGGTTGACGCGCACGATGCTGCCACCGAGCGAGACCACCACGTGCTTGAGGCGTGCGTCCCGTCCGACGGACGCGAAATGGTTCGCCAAGTGCACGGCCGTGTCATCCCACTCCTGCAGCGAGACGACGGTGAGGTTCGCGGACTCACCAAGGATGATCTCGACGTTCTCACTCAGTCGGGCATCGCCGACGTTCTCCAGTATCACGACCGCCTGGCTGAAGGGCTTCGCTTCGATGAGAACGTGGGCCCCGCGCGCGGCAGCACCGAGTAGTGCCCTGGTGAGGGTGAACTCCTTCGGCTCCTCACCGCTGACGGTAATGGCAAGTGCCTTTTCGAATGCGGTCCAGGCGTTGGCGGCGGCTCGCTCCTCCGGGGCACCGGCCGAACCGACCCTGGCGTCATCCCTGGGCACCCAGGCGACATCGATGCCGGAGGCGGGCTCCCACGACACGTCGTACGGGGTGCCGTCTAGTTCCCCGGAGGTGAGGTCGGTGAACCGGGATACCGGCGAAAGTTTCCAGACCGCTTCGCGACCGGTGACAGGTCCGAAATCGGCGACCTCAAAACTCTTGAACCGTTCGGACCTGGTCTGCACCGGCACGAAGCCGAAGCGCCCATCTGAGTGTTCCTTGATTCCGTGCTGTTCGGCTGTGGGTAGAGCTGTCGAAGCGGTGTTCATAACTGCAGGGGCGACGGACATCAACCGACGGATCCTTCCATGCCCATTTCGATGAGCTTGTTGAGTTCGAGGGCGTACTCCATTGGGAGTTCCCTGGCGATCGGTTCGATGAAGCCACGCACAATCATCGCCATCGCCTCGGTCTCTGGCAGGCCGCGGCTCATCAGATAGAAGAGCTGCTCTTCACTGACCTTGGAGACCGTGGCTTCGTGGCCGAGCTTCACATCGTCGACTCGGATGTCGATGGAGGGGTAGGTATCGGAGCGCGACTGAGTGTCGACCAATAGCGCGTCACAGATGACCGAGTTCGACGAATGGTGCGCTGTCGCGTCAATGCGTACCTCGCCTCGATAGCCCGACCGGCCGCCGCCCCGAGCGATCGACTTCGAGACGATTGACGACTGGGTGTACGGCGCCATGTGCACCATCTTGGCGCCCGCGTCCTGATGCTGGCCGGGGCCGGCGAACGCCACAGACAGCGTCTCACCCTTCGAGTGCTCCCCCATCAGGTAGATCGACGGGTATTTCATGGTCACCTTGGACCCGATGTTCCCGTCCACCCACTCCATGGTGGCGCCCTCTGCAGCCGTCGCACGCTTGGTGACGAGGTTGTAGACGTTGTTCGACCAATTCTGGATCGTGGTGTACCGAACGCGGGCGTTCTTCTTGACCACAATCTCCACGACGGCGGAGTGCAGGGAATCTGACGTGTAGATCGGGGCAGTGCAGCCCTCGATGTAGTGCACGTAGCTGCCTTCGTCGGCGATGATCAGGGTGCGCTCGAACTGACCCATGTTTTCGGTGTTGATCCGGAAGTAGGCCTGCAGGGGGATCTCGACGTGCACGCCGGGCGGAATATAGACGAACGACCCGCCGGACCAGGCGGCCGTGTTCAGCGCAGCGAACTTGTTGTCGCCGCTCGGGATGACGGTTCCGAAGTACTCCTCGAAGAACTCAGGATGCTCGCGGAGGGCGGTGTCGGTGTCGGTGAAGATGACGCCCTGGGCGGTCAGGTCTTCGCGAATCTGGTGGTAGACCACTTCGGATTCGTACTGGGCCGTGACTCCGGCGACCAGGCGGGAACGCTCTGCCTCCGGGATGCCGAGCTTCTCGTAGGTGTTCTTAATGTCGTCCGGCAGGTCTTCCCAGGTCTGGGCCTGCTTTTCGGTCGAACGAACGAAGTACTTGATGTTGTCGAAGTCGATGTCAGAGAGGTCTGCGCCCCAGGTGGGCATCGGCTTGCGCTCGAACAACTGATGTGCCTTGAGACGGCGCTTGAGCATCCACTCAGGTTCATTCTTCAAACGGGAGATGTCGGCCACGACTTCTGGCGAGATTCCACGTTTGGCGGATGCCCCGGCAGCGTCGGAGTCGGACCAGCCGAACTCGTACACCCCCAGGCTGTTCAGTTCGGGGCGGTCAAGCAATACGTCCGACATCAATACCTCTTCTCCCACCCTCAACAACCCGGATATCAGTCCGGTCATTCCCGGACATGCCTCCACAAGGGAGACCCTGTACCGGAAACGGGTTGCGAGGACGGCTACGTTGCGAACCTGAGGTTTAGTCCTTCCGCCGCCCCTGGTCGAGAGTGGGGCTGCGCGACTAATCCATGAAACACTTCATTCTACAGCCAGTGAGCGCGAATAGTAGAGCGGCGGCTGAGTGTTTGCCCCATGAGCAGGGTGAATCTTGGCACGATCCAGCACGGCACGATCAAGAGAGAGCATGACCGGTGAAGAGAATCTACGGGTGGTTGCCCGGCCACGTTGACAGCAGGGTGCGGGTGGTCGCCTGGGTGTACCTGGCAGCGCAGATCCTTCTGGTCGGGACCGGTGGCCTGGTGCGCCTCACCCAGTCTGGGCTCGGCTGTCCGACGTGGCCCCAGTGCACAGCAGACTCGCTCGTCAACACTCCGGAGATGGGCATCCACGGCATCATCGAGTTCGGTAACCGGTTGCTGGGTGTCGCCCTCGGACTCCTGGCGATCGCGGCCTTCATCCTGGTTCTCCGCCTACGACGTAGCCGACCTGACCTGTTCTGGCTGACGCTGCTCGCCGGTCTTGGAATCCCCCTCCAGGGCCTGATCGGCGGGATCACCGTGTGGACCCAGTTGAACCCGTACGTCGTCGGATTGCACTTCGTTGACTCGATTGGGCTCGTCGTGCTGTGCACGGTCTTCGTCTATCGCACTCACACCTCGGCGCGCCCACGAACGGCGGCGGCCCCACGGTGGTTCGGCGCCCTGGCATACGTCACCGCCTTCTTAGTGCTGCTGACGATCTGTGCCGGCATCCTGACGACTGGTTCCGGGCCGCACGCGGGTGACGCGGATGCCCCGCGCAACGGCCTCGACCCTGAGTTCCTGCAGCACGTGCACAGCTGGCCCGCCTACGCAACGCTTGCACTCACTCTGACGCTGGTTGTCGGCGCCCTCGTGCTGAAACTCCCCGCGCGTACCTGGGCGGGTGTTCTGCTCGTGGTCGAACTCGTACAGATTCTGGTCGGGCTCGTTCAGTCGAATACCGGGCTACCACCGTTCCTGGTCGGTATCCACATGGTCCTGGCCTGCATCCTGGTATCAGCGATGACCGCGCTCATTGCGCATCTGAAGGTGCCGGCCAACACCAGGGATGTCGCAACCATCATTGTCGCGGAACGCGAGCACGCCGCCGGCTGAGCTCCGCGCGATCCATGTCACGAGACGACACCAGCCGGTCCCGGTTGCCTATACTGGGAACGCTCGCCAATCGCGTGACTGACGCTGCTGCCCACCCGGGTGGGTACCGCCGGCCGATCGTGAAGCCGATGATGTCAATGGGCGCGCTACACCTCTAGTGGGAGCGGGTTGTGACACCTGCCCTCTGGTATTCGAAAGGGTCATAACAAGTGGCAGCACTGCAGTGGGAATCCATCGACAATCAAGCGGTAGACACGGCGCGCATTCTTGCCGCAGATGCGGTTGAGAAGGTCGGAAACGGTCATCCGGGAACTGCCATGAGCCTGGCTCCCGCCGCCTACCTGCTCTTCCAGAAGGTGATGCGTCGTGACCCGTCAGACAACACCTGGATCGGACGCGACCGATTCGTCCTGTCAGCCGGCCACAGCTCGCTGACCCAGTACGTGCAGTTGTACTTCGGCGGCTATGGCCTGGAACTCGAAGACCTCAAACAGCTCCGCACCTGGGGTTCGAAGACTCCAGGGCACCCGGAATACGGCCACACCGACGGCGTCGAGATCACCACCGGACCGCTCGGGCAGGGCATCTCCTCCGCGGTCGGCTTCGCCTATGCGAGCCGATTTGAGCGCGGACTGTTCGACCCGGATGCGGCCGCAGGCACCAGCCCGTTCGACCACTTCGTTTACGTCATCGTCAGCGACGGCGATCTGGAAGAAGGCATCTCGAGCGAAGCGTCGTCGCTTGCCGGTCACCAGCAGCTCGGCAACCTCGTCGCGATCTACGACAGCAACCAGATCTCGATCGAAGACGACACCGACATCGCTTTCACCGAGGACGTCAAAGCACGCTATGAGGCGTACCACTGGCATGTCCTGGTCGTCGACTGGAAGAAGACCGGCGTCTATTCCGAAGATGTGCAGGAACTCCACGCAGCCATCGAAGCGGCCAAGGCGGTCACCGACAAGCCATCGATGATCATCCTGAAGACGATCATCGGCTGGCCAAGCCCGAAGAAGCAGAACACCGGCAAGATCCACGGCTCCGCGCTCGGTGCCGACGAGCTTGCCGCGGTCAAGGAGATCCTCGGTTTCGACCCGAACCAGACATTCGAGGTCGCGGAAGAGGTCATCGACCACACCCGCAAGGCACTGGAGCGCGGCGCGGCCGCGCACGCAGAGTGGAATGTACAGTTCGACGCCTGGGCGAATGCCAATCCAGAGCGCAAGGTCCTCCTCGACCGCATCCTCTCCGGCGACCTGCCAGACGGCGTCGATGCCGCACTCCCGGTGTTCGAAGGCGGCACGGAGATGTCGACCCGCGCAGCGTCAGGCAAAGTGCTGAACGCGCTCGGTCCTGTCATCCCCGAGCTGTGGGGCGGCTCTGCCGACCTCGCGGAGTCGAACAACACCACGCTGACCGGTGCCGCGTCGTTCGTTCCCGAAGAGCACTCCACCCACGAGTGGTCAGGCAACAAGTACGGCCGCGTCCTGCACTTCGGCATCCGTGAGCACGCGATGGCCGCGATTCTCAACGGAATCGTGCTGCACGGCAACACCCGGCCGTTCGGTGGTACCTTCCTGATCTTCAGTGACTACATGCGCCCGGCCGTTCGACTTGCCGCCCTGATGAAGGCGCCATCAATCTTCGTCTGGACACACGACTCCGTCGCGCTCGGTGAAGACGGACCGACCCACCAGCCGATCGAGCAGCTCGCCTCGCTTCGCGCGATCCCCGGGCTCGATGTGGTGCGGCCCGGCGACGCCAATGAGGTCGCCTGGGCCTGGAAGACCATCCTCGAACGCCGGGGCGGTCCGGCCGGAATCGCGCTCACCAGGCAGAACATCCCCGTATTCGCCCGAGGCGACGGCGCGGCATCCGGAGACACGCTCGCCTCGGCTGAGAACACCTCGAGGGGCGCATACGTGCTCGCAGAGGCCGCAGGCGGAAGTCCCGACGTGATCCTGATCGGAACGGGCTCAGAGGTGCAGCTCGCCCTGGCGGCACGAGACGAACTGAAGGCGGATGGCATCAACGCCCGCGTCGTCTCTGTTCCCTGCCTGGAGTGGTTCGAGGAGCAGAGCGCCGAGTACCGCGAATCGGTTCTCCCGTCCGGCGTCAAGGCTCGGGTATCGGTTGAGGCAGGAATCGCGTTGACATGGAAGAGCTATGTCGGCGACAGCGGTCGCAGTGTCTCGATCGAGCACTTCGGTGCATCGGCGGACTACAAGACCCTGTTCCGCGAGTTCGGAATCACGACGGAAGCCGTTGTGGCTGCCGCCAAGGAATCGCTCGCCGCGCTCTGAGCGCAGCATAAGCACTAGGAGACAGACACAATGACTGAAACAACTCCCCTCGCCCAGCTCTCAGCTGCGGGCGTCAGTATCTGGCTTGACGACCTGTCGCGCCAGCGCATCGCATCGGGTGGCCTGCAGAAGCTCATCGATGAGAAGAACGTGGTCGGTGTCACCACCAACCCGACGATCTTCGCCGGCGCGCTCAGCAAGGGCGAAGCCTACGCAGAGCAGGTTGCGAAACTCGCCGCAGCCGGCACCAGCACCCACGATGCGGTGTTCGAGATCACGACGGATGACGTGGCAGCGGCCAGCGACCTCTTCCGACCCGTATACGACCGCACCAACGGTGTCGACGGGCGCGTGTCGATCGAGGTCGAGCCAGGTCTGGCGCACGATGCGGCAGGCACCGTGGCCCAGGCGAAGCAGTTGTGGGCGAAGGTCGACCGGCCCAACGCCATGGTGAAGATCCCCGCCACGGTGGAAGGTCTGGTCGCGATCACCGAGGCCACCGCCGTCGGTATCAGCGTGAACGTGACACTGATCTTCAGTCTGGAGCGTCACCGTCAGGTCATCAACGCGTACCTCAGCGGGCTGGAGAAGGCCAGGGAAGCCGGCATCGACCTGTCGACCATTCACTCCGTCGCTTCGTTCTTCGTCTCCCGGGTTGATACTGAGATCGACAAGCGTCTTGTCGCCATCGGAACCGACGAGGCACTTGCGCTTAAGAGCAAGGCGGGGATCGCCAATGCCCAGCTGGCCTACCAGGTCTACGAGCAGGCATTCGACTCCGAGCGGGCCAAGGGACTCCTCGCAGCCGGTGCAAACAAGCAGCGTCCGTTGTGGGCATCGACCGGTGTCAAAGATGCGAGCCTGCCCGACACGCTCTATGTGACCAACCTGGTCGCCCCCGAAGTGGTGAACACCATGCCGGAGAAGACCATGGAAGCCACGCTGGACCACGGGGTCATCCCGACGGACTCCGTCACCGGCACCTACGACGAGGCGAACGCCGTTCTCGACGCATTGGCCGCGCAGGGTGTCTCGTACACCGAGGTCACCGACCTGCTCGAGTCAGAGGGAGTGGCGAAGTTCATCGTCTCCTGGGGCGAACTGCTCGACACGGTGACCAACGCACTCGAGTCCGCCGCGGTCAAGGCATAACGATGAGCTTCCGAATCTCCGTCAGCGGTGCGGCGGCCGATGCCGTACGCACCAGTGTGCCGACACTGGTCGACGATCTGGTCGCCTCCGGTATCACCGCGCTGGATGCCGCACTGTGGGGCCCTGACGCAGAATCCGAGGCCTCGAAACGCCTCGGCTGGACAGAAGCAGTTGCCATCTCGCGTCCGCTGGTCGCCCCTGTCATCGCGCTGCGGGAGAAACTCGCTGCCGCCGGTGTCACACACATCGCACTTGCTGGAATGGGAGGCTCATCGCTGGCCCCCGAGGTCATCACGCAGACGGCCGGTGTTGAACTCACCGTGCTCGACGCAACAGCCCCAGGCCAGGTACTCGCGGCACTGCACGATCGTCTGGAGTCGACGGCGCTTGTGGTGTCGTCTAAATCCGGGTCGACGGTGGAGACCGACAGCCAGCGTCGCGTGTTCGAGCGCGCCTTCCGCGAGGCGGGGATCGATCCTGCAGAGCGCATCATCGTCGTCACCGATCCCGGCTCTCCGCTGGAAGCGTCGGCGACGGAGGCCGGCTACCAGGTGTTCACTGCCGACCCGACGGTCGGCGGACGCTATTCTGCGCTCACGGCATTCGGTCTGGTGCCGTCCGGCCTTGCCGGCGCCGACATCGGCGAGCTACTCGATGAAGCCGAGTCGATCTCCGTTGCTCTCGCCGTCGACTCCCCAGAGAACCCGGGCCTCGTGCTCGGGGCCGCGATCGCTGCTACCGTGCCGCGCAGGGACAAGCTGGCGATAGTTGCGGATGGCACCCACATTGTGGGATTCGCGGACTGGGCCGAGCAGCTCATTGCAGAGTCCACCGGAAAGCTCGGCACAGGGATCCTTCCCGTCGTGCTTGAGACCGACGCACCCGAACTCTCCGAAAACCTGCCAGACCTTCAGCTCGTTCGTGTTGTCGACGACGCTGGCGAGCATATCTTCGACACTCACGCCGATCGCGACGAGATCCGTGTCAGTGGCACTCTCGGTGCACAGCTTCTGGTCTGGGAGTATGCCGTCGCCGTCGCCGGGCGGTTGCTCGGAATCAATCCGTTCGACCAGCCAGACGTCGAGTCGGCCAAGGTGGCCACGCGTGGCTTGCTCGATGAGCGACCGGAGCCTGAACCGGCCGCATTCGTGTCCGACGGTATCGAGGTGCGCGGAACGCCCCACGTGATCGGCGCAGCCAGCGACCTGGCATCGGCCATCGACGCGCTGCTGGAAGAACTCGGGCCAGACGGATACGTGTCTGTACAGGCTTATGTCGATCGCCTTGCGCTGCCTGAGCTCCTGCAGGTGCGTGGGCTCCTGGCCACGCTCTCCAAGCGCCCGGTCACGTTCGGCTGGGGACCGCGGTTCCTGCACTCCACCGGACAGTTCCACAAGGGTGGCCCTGCGACCGGCGTCTTCCTGCAGATCCTCGCCACTCCGGCGGAGGACCTTGATATCCCCGATCGTCCATTCACGTTCGGAGAACTCATCCAGGCGCAGGCCAGCGGTGACGCCAGCGTACTTGCGGAGCACGGGCGACCGGTGCTCACGCTGACCCTCACCGATCCAGCGAAGGGCGTCACAACGCTCGTGGGCGCATTGCGCTGATCTGACCAGGTCGCCCTCACAGCAGCGTTCCAACCAGAAGGAGCCGCATGTCCCCGGTGGAAATCACCTCGGAATCCAATCCATTGCGTTCACCGTCCGACTACCGCCTCAATCGCATCGCCGGACCGTCGAGCCTCGTCATCTTCGGCGTGACGGGTGACCTGTCACGCAAGAAACTCATGCCGGCGGTCTACGACCTGGCCAATCGCGGCCTGCTTCCGCCCGGCTTCGCACTGGTCGGATTCGCCAGGCGCGATTGGGACGACCAGGACTTCATGGAGGTCGTTCACGAAGCCGTCAAGGAGTATGCGCGCACGGAGTTCCATGAGGACGTCTGGGCCCAGCTCGCAGAGGGCATCCGTTTTGTATCTGGAACCTTCGACGACGATGCTTCGTTCGAGACCTTGAAGGAGACGCTCGACGCCCTCGACCGCGAACGCGGCACCATGGGCAACCATGCGTTCTACCTGTCGATTCCGCCGAAGGCGTTCCCCGAGGTGACAGAGCAGCTTCGGCGCTCAGGGCTGGCAGAGCAGACGGAAGGCCAGTGGCGCCGCGTTGTCATCGAGAAGCCCTTCGGAAGTGACCTGAAGACGGCACGCGAACTGAACAGCGTCGTCGAATCGGTGTTCCCCGCAGACTCGGTCTTCCGGATCGACCATTATCTCGGCAAAGAGACGGTCCAGAACATCCTCGCCCTCCGCTTCGCCAATCAGCTTTACGAGCCGATCTGGAACGCCAACTCGGTCGACCACGTGCAGATCACCATGGCGGAGGACATCGGAGTCGGTGGCCGCGCCGGTTATTACGACGGTATCGGCGCCGCGCGCGACGTCATCCAGAATCACCTCCTGCAGTTGCTCGCCCTGACCGCAATGGAAGAACCGATCTCGTTCGATGCCGCGGACCTCCGCACTGAGAAAGAGAAGGTTCTTGCTTCAGTTCGGCTTCCGGACGACCTGTCGACCGGCACCGCCCGTGGCCAGTACTCCGGTGGCTGGCAGGGCGGCGAGAAGGTCCTGGGTTTCCTCGACGAAGACGGGATGAACCCGGAATCCGTCACGGAGACCTACGCGGCCATCCGGCTCACGGTCGACACCAGGCGGTGGGCAGGTGTGCCTTTCTACCTGCGGGCGGGAAAACGGCTCGGCAGGCGCGTGACGGAGATCGCGGTGGTATTTAAGCGCGCTCCGCAATACCTGTTTGCAGAAAGTCAGACCGCCGAACTCGGGCAGAACGCCCTGGTGATCCGGGTGCAGCCAGACGAAGGGGTGACGATCAGGTTCGGCTCGAAGGTCCCAGGAGTCGGGATGCAGGTGCGCGATGTCACCATGGACTTCGGTTACGGCCATGCCTTCACTGAGGCCAGCCCTGAGGCCTATGAACGCCTGATCCTTGACGTGCTGCTGGGAGATCCCCCGCTCTTTCCTCGCCACGAGGAAGTCGAACTGTCGTGGAAGATCCTTGATCCGATCGAGGAATTCTGGGCGACCCAGGGTCAACCGGAGCACTACCGCCCCGGAACCTGGGGGCCAGACTCCGCAGAGGAACTGCTCGCCCGTGATGGCCGAACCTGGAGGCGTCCATGATCGTCGACCTGCCCGACACCACGACCTCGAAGGTGTCTAAGGCCCTTGTCAGACTGCGGGAAGAAGGCGGGGCCGTTGCGCTGGGTCGAGTTCTGACCCTCGTGATCGCTGCCACCCTCGGCCACGAAGAGGAGGCCATCGAAGCCGCGAACGACGCCTCGCGCGAGCATCCGATGCGCGTCATCGTTGTCTCGACGGAATCAGCACCCGGTTCAGGCGCTGAGAAACGCGAACCGAGGGTGGATGCAGAAATCAGGGTCGGCGGAGATGCCGGAGCCAGCGAGGTCATCGTCCTTCGTGCTTACGGAGACGCCGCGAGCGACCCGGAGAGCCTGGTCACGGGTCTCCTGCTTCCCGACGCACCCGTGGTGGCCTGGTGGCCAGGTGTCGCACCAGAGGTGCCTGCAGAGTCGCCTCTGGGCAGGATCGCCTATCGACGCATCACGGATGCCTCGGCACAGCCGGATCCACAGGCTGCACTCCATCGCCTGTGTTCCAGCTACCATCCTGGCGACACGGACTTCGCCTGGACCAGGCTGACCCTGTGGCGTGCACAGCTGGCCGCCGTGCTCGATCAGCCGCCGTACGAGAGCGTCACCGCCGTGCAGGTCGCCGGTGCGGCGGACTCGCCGTCCACGACTCTTCTTGCCGCCTGGCTGCAGTTGCAGTTGCAGGTCACCGTCGACTACGAGCTCACGCGCGGCCCTCTCGCCAACGGCATCCGCGGTGTTCACCTGACCCGTGCGTCCGGCGTGATCTCACTCGAGCGCGATGTCCCCGACATTGCCACGCTCGCCCAGCCAGGACAGCCGACGCAGGATCTCACCCTCAAGCGGAGAAGCCTCCGGGATTGCCTGTCAGACGAATTGCGTCGCCTCGACCCCGATGAGCTGTACGGTGAAGTCATCACCCGCGGCGTACCAGGGCTGGACGAAGCGGTCGCAGAACAGGCAGGAGTACAAGCGTGACGAATGAACGACGTGTCCTGGTGCACCCGGACAAGCAGGCGCTCGCCGGATCGGTCGCCGCTCGCTTCATCACAAAAACTGTCGACATCCTGCATGAGTCCGGTGAGGCGACCGTCGTCCTTACCGGCGGATCTGTGGGCATCGCCGTGCTCGCGGCCATCAACGAATCATCGGCCAGGGACACCGTCGAATGGTCGAAGGTCAGCTTCTGGTGGGGTGACGAACGCTGGCTTCCCCGCCAGGACGCGGAACGTAACGAGTTGCAGGCCAGGCAGGCACTCCTCGACCACATCGATGTTCCGACCGAGAACATTCACGCGTTTGCCGCGTCAGACGACGGGATCGAACTCGACTCGGCCGCGGAGCAGTACTCCAGGGAGCTGGCAGACCACGCGGCATCCGGCCAGACCCTCCCCCGTTTCGACATCACGTTCCTCGGCGTTGGTCCAGACGGGCATATCGCATCGCTGTTCCCACACCAGGCAGGAATCAGGGAAACGGATGCGTCGGTCATTGGGGTCAGGAACTCGCCGAAGCCCCCACCGGAACGTCTCAGCCTGACCAGGCCGGTGTTGAACAGCTCTGAGCGGGTCTGGTTGGTCCTTGCCGGCTCCGACAAGGCCTCAGCGCTCGGACTCGCCCTTGCGGGCGCAAGCAGGGATGAAGTTCCTGTCGCCGGCATCAAGGGCCGGCGCCGAACGGTCTTCTTCGTCGACAGGGATGCGGCTGCCGAGGTTCCGGAGAACCTCATCGCGCCCAACTACTGAAGCCCGCAGGGCGCAAGGTCCTTCCGGGACCAGCTCAGTTCAGGCCGGCTCAGTTCCTCAGTTCGTGGCAGAAAGCTTTCCGCGGCGTGCCCGCAGCTGCTGAAGTGCTTCTTCGAGAAGGGACTCGGCCTCTTCCTCTGTGCGGCGTTCCTTCACGTAAGCGAGGTGCGTCTTGTACGGCTCGAGTTTCGCCACCGAGGGCGGGTTCTCCTGGTCACGACCGGCCGGCAGGCCCGACTGCGGGGAATCGATCGTTTCTGGGATCTCTTCGTCTGGGAGGTTCGCTGCAAAGTACCTGACGGTTTCGTTGCCGAGCGCGTCCCAGTAGGACACCTTGATGCGGTCCGCGTGGAATCCACGGTCCTGTTCGCCCATCGGGCCCGCTCCGACTCGCGAACCCCGGATTGCGCTTCCACCAGATGCCATTGTGTTTCCTCCGCTTGAAAAGACGTGAGCTTGAAGACGTCAGCCGTACGTACGGCTTGTCGTGCCCGGCTA
Organism: Glaciibacter superstes DSM 21135; assembly: GCF_000421145.1. GTDB lineage: Bacteria > Actinomycetota > Actinomycetes > Actinomycetales > Microbacteriaceae > Cryobacterium > Cryobacterium superstes. Next base: position 85,947 of record NZ_ATWH01000006.1, read on the forward strand.
CGCGCCGGTGTCGAATTTGGTGATCAGTCCGAGTACCACGATGCACGCGACCCAGAGCAGACCGAGTATGACCGTGATGCGGTTGAGGTTGCGTTCGGCGACACCGGACGCGCCGAGATTCGAGGTCGTGCCGCCTCCGAACATGTCGGAGAGGCCACCGCCGCGGCCCTTGTGCAGCAGAATGAGCAACGTGAGCAGGAGGCTCGTAGTGCCGAGCAGGACCTGCAATACAACCTGGAGAATCTCCACGGACAACCTTTCACGGACGCGCTCACTCGAGTGCGTCTTCACAAACGTGGCGGCTTTCAGAAGGCGATGGGCGCCACGGGCCCACCAAGACCATTGACAATCATAGCCTGACCGGGCGGCGAACGGAGGTTCGCACCCGGTTCGGCGGCCGATGCGAGCTAGAGGCCAACGTGCTTCTGGTAGCGGATGATGCTGGAGAACTCGGTGATGTCGAGGCTGGCGCCGCCGACGAGGGCACCGTCAACGTTGGGCTCCCGCATGAAACCGGCGATGTTGCCCGATTTCACTGAGCCGCCGTAGAGGATGCGGGTCTTGGCCGCGACATCCTGGCCGAGGCTGTCGGCAATCACCGCACGCAATTGTAGAGCGACCTGTTCGGCCTGGTCGGGAGTTGCGGCCTGACCTGACCCGATCGCCCAGACCGGTTCGTAGGCCACGACGATGTCCGCGGCGCTCCCGAGCCCGGCGAGTGCGGTTCGCAGTTGTGCCACGGGAACCGCAGCCTGGCCGTGCAGTTCGAGGTCTTCCGCGCTCTCCCCCACGCAGATGACCGGTACCAGGTTATGCTTCAATGCCGCTGCGACCTTGGCTGCTACGACCTCGTCGCTCTCGCCGTGCAGGGTGCGCCGCTCGGAGTGGCCGATGATCACGTACTGGCATTCGAGTTGAGAAAGGAATGCACCGGAGATCTCCCCGGTATACGCGCCGGAGTCGTGTTCCGAGACGTCTTGTGCGCCGTACGCGAGCGGCAGCTTGTCGGCGGCCACCAGGGTCTGCACGCTGCGCAGGTCGGTGAACGGCGGGAAGACTGCGACCTCGACAGTGGCGAAGTCATGGTCAGCGTCCTTCAGGCTCCAGGCGAGCTTCTGCACAAACGCGATCGCCTGAAGATGATCGAGGTTCATCTTCCAGTTGCCGGCGATGAGCGGGGTGCGAGCAGGTGTTACTGCCATCCGAGGACCTCCAGTCCTGGCAGACGTTTACCCTCGAGAAACTCGAGGCTGGCGCCGCCGCCGGTAGAAATGTGACCGAATTGGTCGTCTGTGAAGCCGAGGATGCGCACTGCAGCGGCTGAGTCGCCACCGCCGACGACGCTGAGACCGTCGACGTGGGTGAGCGCCTCGGCGACGGTGCGAGTTCCCTCTGCAAACGGTTCGAGCTCGAAGACGCCCATCGGGCCGTTCCAGAACACGGTCTTCGACGAGCGGATGACGTCTGCGAACACCGCAGCGCTGTCGGGTCCGATATCGAGACCGAGGCCTTTCGCGCCGAACGCAGTGTCTTCGATGGCGTCTGCCGGTGTCGTGACGTACTCGGCGTCTCCTGCGAATTTTGAGGCGACGACGATGTCCGTCGGGAGCACGATCTTCACGCCGCGCTCTTCGGCGTCGGCAAGATAGCCGCGAACGGTGTCCAGCTGATCGGACTCGAGCAGGCTCGCCCCGACCTTGTGTCCCTGGGCGGCGAGGAAGGTGAACACCATTCCTCCACCGATCAGCAGCGAATCAACCCGCGGCAACAGGTGCGCGATGACACCGAGTTTGTCGGAGACCTTCGAGCCGCCGAGAACGACGGTGTACGGCGCCTCCGGCTTCTCGGTGAGGCGATCGAGCACATCCAGCTCGGTGGTGATCAGCAAGCCGGCCGCGCTTGGCAGGAGCGCGGCGAGGTCGTAGACGCTCGCCTGTTTCCGGTGCACGACGCCAAATCCGTCAGACACCATGACGTCGCCGAGAGCGGCAAGCTGTGAAGCGAATGCGCCACGCTCCTCGTCGTCTTTGCTGGTCTCCCCCGCGTTGAAGCGCAGATTCTCCAGGACGACGACGTCGCCGTCTGACAGCCGTCCGACGGCATCCGTCGCGGCGTCGCCCACAGTGTCCGTCGCGAAGGCGACGTCCTGCTCGAGAAGTTCGCCAAGCCTGGCGGCAACCGGAGCGAGACTGAACTCGGGCTTCGGTGTTCCGTCTGGCCTCCCGAGGTGTGAGACCACGACCACGCGGGCTCCCTGGGAGATCAGCGCCTTCAGCGTGGGCAGAGACGCCCGCACCCGGCCGTCGTCCGTGATCGTGTCGCCCTTGAGGGGAACGTTCAGGTCACAGCGGACGATGACTCGTTTGCCCGTGAGCGAGCCAAGTGACTCTGTGGTGCGGAGCGTCACTGCCGGGCCCGGTTAGAGGCGCTCTGCGACGAACTCGGTGATGTCGACGAGACGGTTGGAGTAGCCCCACTCGTTGTCGTACCACGCTGCGACCTTGACCTGGTCGCCGATCACCTTGGTGATGCCTGCGTCGAAGATGGCGGAGTGTGGGTCTCCGACGATGTCACTGGAGACGATCGGGTCTTCCGTGTAGCTGAGGATGCCCTTGAGCGGCCCGTCAGCAGCTGCCTTGTACGCGGCGTTGACTTCTTCGACCGTGACCTGGCGCGATGCGGTGACCGTGAGATCGGTGATCGAACCGGTGATCACCGGGACACGAAGCGCGTAGCCGTCGAGCTTTCCGACGAGCTCCGGAATAACCAGGCCGAGTGCCTTGGCGGCACCGGTGGAGGTCGGGATGACGTTCTCGGCTGCTGCGCGGGCACGGCGCAGGTCGCTGTGCGGCCCGTCCTGCAGGTTCTGGTCCGCGGTGTACGCGTGGACGGTGGTCATCAGGCCACGCTCGATGCCGAAGTTGTCCATGAACACCTTGGCGAGCGGGGCGAGGCAGTTGGTCGTGCACGACGCGTTGGAGATGATGTCGTGGACGGCCGGGTCGTAGCTGTCCTCGTTGACGCCGAGAACGAGGGTGGAGACGTTGTCGCCAGAAGCGGGAGCAGACACGATGACCTTCTTCGCACCGGCCTCGATGTGCTTGCGGGCGTCTTCAGCCTTGGTGAACCGGCCGGTCGACTCGATGACGATGTCAACGCCGAGGTCGGCCCACGGAAGTTTGGCCGGGTCGCGCTCTTCGAGCACACGGATCGGCTTGCCGTTGACGATGATGTTGTCGCCTTCAAGCTCGACGGTGGCGTCCAGACGTCCGGTGATCGAGTCGTACTTGAGCAGGTGGGCCAGCGCCTTGTTGTCTGTCAGGTCGTTGACCGCGACGATCTCGAGATCGCTGCCTTTGGCCAGTGCGGCCCGGAAGTAGTTACGGCCGATTCGGCCGAATCCGTTGATTCCGATCTTTACGGACACAAATAGCTCCTGTTACTGAGGGCGCCGACGGCGCGGTTGTTGGGTGTACACGGTGGTGGCTGCTGTGGAATGAAACAGACCGGACGGCGGTGTCCCCGGACGCGTCCGGGGACACGTCACGCTACGACAGTAGCAGCAGGCCGTCTGTCTTCTCACGTGCGGTGGTGAAGCGCTTCTCCACGTTGCCCCAGTTGACGATGTTCCAGAACGCCTTGACGTAGTCTGCACGCACATTCTTGTAGTCGAGGTAGTACGCGTGCTCCCAGACGTCCAGCATCAGGACGGGAACGATCCCCGCCGCAAAGTTCGACTGCTGGTCGAAGAACTGCTGGATCAGAAGCCGCTGCCCGATGGAGTCCCAGGCCAGGACGGCCCAGCCAGAACCCTGCACGCCGAGAGCGGCAGCGGTGAAGTGCGCCTGGAACTTGTCGAACGAACCGAAGTGTTCGTCGATCGCCGCAGCCAACTCACCTGTCGGCTTGTCGCCGCCGTCCGGGGACATGTTGGTCCAGAACACTGAGTGGTTGACGTGACCGCCGAGGTTGAAGGCGAGGTCTTTCTCCAGCTTGTTGACGTTCGCGAGGTTGCCACTGTCGCGTGCCTCAGCGAGCTGGACGAGCGCGGTGTTCGCCCCCGTCACATACGCCTGATGATGCTTACCGTGGTGAAGCTCCATGATGGCACCGCTGATGCTCGGCTCGAGCGCCGAGTAATCGTAGGCCAGGTCTGGCAGGGTGTATTCAGCCATTGCTAATCTCCTCTGTATTCTGTCGGCGCCGCCACTCTTTTCCGAGCAGGCAACCGGCGTTGTGAGCGACCTTTTCAGTCTACTCAGGTCAACCGGCGCGTCTCCCGGATGCTTCCCGCTGGCCCAGTTCACACATCATCGAGGTCTGGCGGAAGGTTCGCGTCGGTGCCGGGAATGCCAAGATCTGAGGCCTTCTTGTCTGCCATCGCGAGCAGTCTCCTGATTCGTCCCGCAATGGCATCCTTCGTCATCGGCGGCTCGGCGTGGTGCCCGAGCTCGTCAAGGCTGGAATCGCGCCAGTTCAGCCTCAGCTCGCCCGCATACCGCAGGTGCTTCGGGATGTCAGGGCCGAGAATCTCCATGGCGCGCTCCACCCTGGCGCAGGCGGCAACCGCCGCCTGCGCTGAACGGCGCAGGTTGGCGTCGTCGAAGTTCACCAGGCGGTTGGCGGTGGCACGGACCTCGCGGCGCTGCCGGAGTTCCTCCCAACCGCGCACGGCATCCGTCGCTCCCATCTGTACCAGCATCGAACTGATGGCGTCGCCGTCACGAATGACAACGCGATGGACGCCGCGCACCTCCCGTGCCTTCGCAGCCACCCCGAGCCGACCTGCCGCACCGACCAGGGCCATAGCGGCCTCATTGCCAGGACAGGTGATCTCCAGTGCCGCTGAGCGACCGGGATCGGTGAGCGTTCCGCTGGCCAGGAAGGCTCCACGCCAGACGGCCGCGATCTCCTCCTTTGAGCCGGTGGTCAGCCGGTTCGGAAGCCCCCGGATGGGTCGGCGCCTCGCATCGAGGAGGCCCGTCTGCCTGGCGAGCGTCTCTCCCCCTTCGACCACTCGAACCAGGTAGCGACTGGAGCGGCGAGCCGCGGATGCCGGGGTGAGCGTCTGGTCACTGCGGACGCCGTACAGCTCAGCGAGGTCTTTGCGCACGCGCCTGGCGAGTTCCGCGGTGTCGAGTTCGGATTCGATGGCGATCCGGTTCGAGATGACATGCAGGCCACCGGAGAACCGGAGGATCGTTGCCAGCTCCGCTGCGCGGACGGTCGTCTTCGCGACTTCAACGCGAGTGAGTTCGTCTTTGACGTCGATGGTCAGTGCCAATCGGGTATCCATTCTTTCGTCCTGCCCAGTTCGGAGCATGTCTATTCACGCCCGAGGTCGCGGTGCTTGATGCTGACCGCAACGCCGGGCAGGTCTCTGATGCGAGAGGCGATCTCACGCGCCATGGCCACGGAACGGTGTTTGCCTCCCGTGCAGCCTATTGCGATGGTCGCATGGCGCTTGTTCTCGCGCTGGTAGCCGGCGAGTACGGGCACCAGGGAAGCGGCGTAGGCGTCGATGAACTCGCGCGCTCCTTCCTGGGCAAGGACGAACTCACTGACTGCGCGGTCTTCGCCGGTGAAGGGGCGCAGCTCTGGAATCCAGAAGGGGTTAGGCAGGAAACGGATGTCCGCAACCATGTCGACATCCGTCGGCAGGCCGTACTTGAAGCCGAAGCTCATGACGGTCACGTGCACGCCGGGCTCGTCCTCGTCGGCGAAGGTGTCTGTGATCGTGGTGGCGAGCTGGTGGATGTTGAAGTCAGACGTGTCGATGACCACATCGCTCGACTCGCGCACTGCGCGCAATCGTCCGCGTTCGGCGGAGATTCCGTCGAGCAGCGTCCCGTCACCCTGTAGCGGATGCGGGCGCCTCACCGACTCGAATCGCCGAACGAGAACGTCGTCGGTCGCCTCGAGGAACAGGACACGCACCTGCGTGCCGCTGCGCAATGACTGCACGATCTCCTGGAAGTCACTGAAGAACGTTCGGCCACGGATGTCGACAACCGCAGCGATCTTCGGAAGCGTGTTTCCTGCCCGCTCCACCAGTTCGACGAGCGGCCGCAGCATCTGGGGAGGGAGATTGTCAACGACATACCAGCCCAGATCTTCCAGCGCGTTGGCGACGGTGGAGCGGCCGGCTCCGGACATCCCAGTGACGATCAGCATCTCTTGCTTCTCGTTGTCGGTCGTCATTTTCGGTTCGTGCCTTCATTCGTGGTTCGCCGGTTGTTCCAGCCTACCGAGGCTTTGCTGTTCAGGCGCGCAAATGCTCGTGGATGGTGACCGCGAGGCCCTCGCCGATCCCGCGAACTTCGGCGATCGACGCCGGCGTCGCCTCCTTGAGACGAGCAACGGACCCGAAATGACGCAAGAGCACCTTCACCCTCGACGGGCCGAGACCGGGAATCTCAGCGAGCACCGTCGTGATGTCGCGCTTGCGCCTGGCGCGCTGGTGGGTGATGGCAAAACGGTGAGCCTCATCGCGAATGCGCTGGAACAGGAACAGCGCATCGCTGTTCCTGGGCAGGATTACCGGATAGTCGGAGTCTGGAAGCCAGATCTCTTCGAGTCGTTTGGCGATTCCACAGAGTGCGATCCCGGTCACCCCTGAGTCAGCGATGGCCCTGGCCGCTGCTGCGACCTGCGGCTGCCCGCCGTCGACGATGAGCAGGTTGGGGCTGTACCGGAACTTCTTCCGTTTGGCCTCCCCCTCGCTGGCGAGAACGGATGCCGGATCCTCTGCTGCCGATGATCCGGCATCCGTGGCATCCATGGCATCGTCGGTATCCGGCGACAGGTAGGCGAGCCTGCGCATGAGGGTGCGGTAGATGGAATCGGTGTCATCAGTGGATTCTGGGATGCTGAACCTGCGGTATTCGTCCTTTCGCGGCAGCCCGTCTTCAAAGACGACCATCGACGCCACAATGTTGGTTCCCGCCAGATGGGAGACGTCGTAGCATTCCATCCGCAGTGGTGCCTGTGGCATCTCGAGAGCTTCCTGGATGTCCTCCAGCGCTTTCGACCTGGCGACGAAGTCTGAGCTGCGCCGCGTCTTGTAGAGCATCAGGGCGTGGCGCGCGTTCTGCGTCGCCGTCTCAAGAAGCGCGGCCTTCTCCCCACGCCTGGCGGCAACCAGGCGCACCTTGCGATCAGCGAGGCCGCCGAGCCAGATCTCCATTGCTTCGGCATCGTCCGGGAGCTCTGGCACGATGATCTCTCGGGGCGGTCTGGCGTCCCCGTCATATGCGGTGCGCATCACCGAGTCGATGAGTTCCCCTGTCGACAGGTCGAGCTCTTTGTCGACCATCCAGCTGCGCACCCCCCTGATGCGTCCGCCGCGAACGATGAACAGTTGCACGGCGGCGGCCAGTTCGTCTTGCTCGATACCGTAGAGGTCGATGTCGACGGTGTCTCGCAAGACCACGGCGCTCTTCTCAAGGACGGCGTTCAAAGCCACGATCTGGTCACGACGCCTGGCAGCGAGCTCGTAGTCCTGGGACGTGGCGGCAGTCTTCATCTGGGCGGTGAGAGTGTTGATGAGCGTGCGGTCCTGGCTGGCCATGAAACTCACGAACTGCGTGACGACTGCGCGATGGTCTTCGATGGTGACCTTCTGCGAGCACGGGCCGAAGCAGCGACCGATCTGGCTCGCGAAACACGGTTTCCCGCTCTGCATGGCGCGCTTGTAGTTCGCGTTGGAGCAGGTCCTGATCGGAAACGCCTTCAACATCAGGTCGATGGTCTCGTGAACGGCCCAGACCTTCGGATATGGCCCGAAATATCGAGCGCCACGGATGCCGGTTGTGCGCGTCACGAGGGCCCGCGGCGCCTCGTCAGCGAGGGTGACCGCGAGGTACGGATAGGACTTGTCGTCCTTGAACTGCACATTGAAAGGCGGATCGAACTCGTTGATCCAGGTCCATTCGAGTTGAAGGGCCTCAACCTCTGTGCCGACCGTTGTCCACTCGACACCGGTGGCCGTGGTGACCATTCGCCTGGTTCGCTCGTGCAGGCTCGCCAGCGGCGCAAAATAGTTGCTCAGCCGCGCACGGAGATTCTTCGCCTTGCCGACGTAGAGTACCCTCCCGGTCTCGTCGCTAAAGCGGTACACCCCCGGACTGGTCGGGATCTCGCCCGCTTTCGGGCGGTAGCTCAAGGCGTCAGACATCGGTCTTCCAGATTAGCGTCTCGGCAGAGGTCAGCCAGCAGAGGTCAGCCGGCAGGGGTCAGCCGGCAGCGAGAACCTCTTTGAGGAAGGTTCCCGTGTGGCTCTTCCTGACCGTTGCCAGGTGCTCCGGTGTGCCGGTCGCGAGCACCTTGCCGCCACCTGAACCACCTTCCGGTCCCAGGTCGATGACCCAGTCCGCCGACTTGATCACATCGAGGTTGTGCTCGATCACGATGACGGTGTTGCCCTTGTCGACGAGGCTGTTCAGCACCAGCAAGAGCTTCCGGACATCCTCGAAGTGCAGGCCTGTGGTGGGTTCGTCGAGAACATAGACGCTCCGGCCGTTTGAACGCCTCTGGAGTTCGGTCGCGAGCTTCACCCGCTGCGCCTCGCCACCGGAGAGAGTGGTGGCGCTCTGGCCCAGTCGCACATACCCCAGCCCGACCTCGACCAGAGTCTTGAGATAGCGGTGGATCGCCGAGATCGGCTCAAAGAACTCGGCCGCCTCACTGATCGGCATGTCGAGCACTTCGGCGATGTTCTTGCCCTTGTAGTGGATCAACAGCGTGTCGCGGTTGTAACGGGCTCCCCCGCACACCTCGCAGGCGACATAAACGTCTGGGAGAAAGTTCATCTCGATCTTGATGGTGCCGTCACCTGAGCAGGCCTCACAGCGGCCGCCCTTGACGTTGAAACTGAAGCGGCCAGGCAGATATCCGCGCGCTTTCGCCTCCATCGTCTCGGAGAACAGGGTGCGAATGCGGTCGAAGACCCCGGTGTAAGTCGCGGGGTTGGAGCGCGGTGTACGACCGATCGGTGCCTGGTCGACGTGGATGACCTTGTCGAGGTGATCGAGCCCGGTGACCCTGGTGTGCTTGCCAGGGAGCTTTCGCGCACCGTTCAGCCGGTTGGCGAGCACGCGGTACAGAATGTCGTTGACCAGAGACGACTTTCCGGAGCCGCTGACACCCGTGACCGCTGTGAAGGTGCCGAGGGGAAAACTGACAGAAACCTTCTTGAGATTGTTCGCCTGCGCGCCGGTCACGGTGATCTCCCGCTCAGGGTCGATCGGACGGCGCGTGCTGGGGGTGGCGATCGACTTTCGTCCTGAGAGATAGTCGCCGGTGAGCGACTTCTTGTTCTGCACGAGGTCTGCGTATGAGCCCGAGTGCACAACGCGTCCGCCGTTGACACCGGCGCCAGGGCCGATGTCGACTATCCAGTCGGCCGTGCGAATGGTGTCTTCGTCGTGTTCGACGACGATGAGCGTGTTTCCGAGGTCCTTGAGGGCGACCAGGGTTTCGATCAGACGGCGGTTGTCGCGCTGGTGAAGGCCGATGCTCGGTTCGTCGAGCACATAGAGAACACCGGTGAGGCCGGATCCAATCTGCGTAGCCAGACGGATGCGCTGGGCCTCACCGCCGGAGAGTGACGCGGCGGCCCGTGACAGGTTGAGGTAGTTCAGTCCCACCTTGAGCAGGAAGTCGAGGCGAACTTTGATCTCACGCAACACCTGCGCGGCAATCGCCTGTTCGCGCTCCGTGAGCTCGAGCTTGTCCATGAATCCCCTGGCGTCTGTGAGGCTGAGCTCACAGACATCCGCGATGCTCACGTCGTGGATAAGGACGGCAAGGACCTCCGGCTTCAGCCGCTTTCCGTCGCACACCGGGCACGGAACTTCGCGGAGGTATTCGCCCCAGCGTTGCCGCTGCGTGTCACTCTCTGCCTGCAGGTACTGGCGCTCGATGTACGGGACAACGCCCTCGAACCCGGAGGTATAGCTCATCTCGCGCCCGTAGCGATTCTTCCACTTCACCCTGACCTCGAAGTTGTCACCCCGGAGGACCGCGTTCTGCACGTCGTCACTGAGCTCTCCCCATGGAGTGGCCAGGGAGAAGTCCAGGTCGCGCGCGAGGCCCTCGAGGAGCTTCTCGTAATACTGAAACAGTCCCTTGCCCTGGGTCGTCCACGGCAGAACAACCCCTTCCGCGATGCTGAGGTCAGGGTCGCCAAGGAGAAGATCCTGATCGACCGACATACGGGTACCGAGCCCGGAGCACTCAGGGCACGCACCGAACGGTGCATTGAACGAAAAGGTCCGCGGCTCGATCTCAGTGAGCTGCACCGGGTGATTGTTCGGGCACGACAGCTTCTCGGAGTAGCTCTGCCAGGCCTCTTCGCCCTCCTGATCGACAAAGTTGATGTTGACCAGACCATCGGTGAGCTTGAGGGATGTCTCCAGAGAGTCGGTCAGACGGCTGAGGATTTCAGGAGCGGCGACCAGCCTGTCGACGACAACCGAGATGTCGTGCTTGACTTGCTTCTTCAGCGTTGGCGGTTCATTCAGTTGGATCTGGGCGCCGTCGACGATGGCCCGGGAGTACCCGCTGGCCGCAAGCTCCTTGAAGAGATCGACAAATTCGCCCTTCTTCTGCGAGATCACGGGACTGACGATCTGGTACCTGGTGCCGGCCTCGAGTTCCATCAGCTGGTCGGCGATCTGCTGCACCGTCTGGGACTGGATGATCTCACCACACACTGCGCAGTGTGGGACTCCGATACGAGCCCAGAGCAGGCGCATGTAGTCGTAGATCTCGGTGATGGTGCCAACGGTTGACCGGGGGTTACGGTTGGTTGACTTCTGGTCGATGGAGACCGCTGGGCTCAGACCCTCGATGAAGTCGACATCGGGGCGATCGACCTGGCCGAGAAACTGCCTGGCGTAGGCAGACAGCGATTCAACGTAGCGGCGCTGACCCTCGGCGAAGATCGTGTCGAACGCGAGCGACGATTTGCCTGACCCCGAGAGACCCGTAAAGACCACGAGGGAATCTCGAGGAATTTCGAGGTCGACGTTGTGCAGATTATGTACGCGAGCGCCGCGGACGCTGAGCTTGGACCCGGACTCTACCTTCGAAACTGACACTAGTCGAGTCTAATGAATAGTTGCGACACTACGGACCGTCGACACACGCTCTCAGCGAACATGTGTTCGAAAATGTCGGCGCCGGCCGGGAACGAGACTAGTTCAGGTGCCCGGCGCGCTCCATGTTGCGCAGTTCGCGCTTCAATTCGGAGACTTCGTCGCGAAGGCGCGCGGCAAGCTCGAACTTGAGCTCCCCCGCCGCCTCCAGCATCTGCGAGTTGAGGTCGGCAATGATCGATTCCAGATCGTTCGCCCCGTTGGCGGCCAGGCCCTCCCTGCGCAAGTTGGGCGTCGGGCTCTTCTTGCGAGCATCCCGGCCGGCGAGGAGTTCGGCCGTGTCGGCTCCTTCGCGCGCCAGTACCTCGGTGATGTCTGCGATCCGCTTGCGGAGTGGCGTGGGGTCGATCCCGTTCAGTGTGTTGTACTCGACCTGCTTCTCTCGCCGCCTGGTCGTCTCTTCGATCGCCAGTGCCATCGACGGGGTCAGTCGGTCGGCGTACATGTGCACTTGCCCCGACACGTTTCTGGCGGCTCGGCCGATGGTCTGGATCAGCGATGTCGCCGAGCGCAGGAACCCTTCCTTGTCTGCGTCGAGAATGGCGACCAGTGATACTTCGGGAAGGTCGAGTCCTTCACGGAGAAGGTTGATGCCGACCAGTACGTCATAGATGCCGGCCCGAAGCTCGGTGAGCAGTTCTACTCTTCGCAGCGTGTCGACGTCGGAGTGCAGGTAACGCACCCGAACCCCGGCTTCCGTGAAGAAGTCGGTGAGTTCCTCCGCCATCTTCTTTGTGAGGGTCGTCACCAGCACGCGTTCATTGCGCTCGGTGCGCTTCCTGATCTCCTCGAGGAGGTCGTCGATCTGGCCTTCGGTCGGCTTGACCACGATCTCGGGGTCGATGAGGCCGGTCGGGCGGATGATCTGCTCGACAACGCCGTCGGCGATGCCCATCTCGTACTTGCCCGGAGTCGCAGAGAGGTAAACGGTCTGCCCGACCCTGTCCTTGAACTCACCGAACTTCAGCGGGCGATTGTCGAGCGCGCTCGGCAGGCGGAAGCCGTGCTCAACCAGGGTGCGCTTCCGTGAGGAATCGCCTTCGTACATGGCGCCGATCTGCGGCACGGTCGCGTGCGATTCGTCGATGACCATCAGAAAATCGTCTGGGAAATAGTCGAGGAGGCAGTGCGGCGCCTCACCGGCATTTCTGCCGTCGATGTGGCGCGAGTAGTTCTCGATGCCGGAGCAGAAGCCGATCTGTTCCATCATCTCGAGGTCAAAGGTGGTGCGCATGCGCAGGCGCTGGGCTTCGAGGAGCTTACCCTCGCGTTCCAACTGACCGAGTCGCTCCGCGAGTTCCTCCTGGATGGTGCCGATCGCGCGATGCATCACATCGGTGCTCGCCACGTAGTGCGACCCGGGAAACACCGAGACGGCTTCGAGTTTGCGCACGATGTCGCCGGTGAGCGGATGCAGGCTGTACAGCCCCTCGATCTCGTCGCCGAACATCTCAATGCGAATTGCGAGTTCTTCATACACGGGAATGATCTCGATGGTGTCACCACGCACCCGAAAATTGCCGCGGGAGAAGTCAACGTCGTTGCGCTGGTACTGCATCGAGACGAATTTTCGGATGAGCCAGTCCCGATCGATCTTCTGGCCGACCTGCAACGCCATCATCGCTTCGAGGTAGCCCTCCGGCGTGCCGAGGCCGTAGATGCAAGACACGGTGGACACCACGATGACATCTCGGCGACTGAGAAGGGAGTTGGTGGTCGAGTGACGCAGTCGTTCCACCTCGGCGTTGATCGACGAGTCCTTCTCGATGAAGGTGTCGGTCTGTGGCACGTACGCTTCCGGCTGGTAGTAGTCGTAGTAGGAGACGAAATACTCCACCGCGTTGTTCGGCATGAGCTCACGGAACTCGTTCGCCAGCTGAGCCGCGAGAGTCTTGTTGTGCGCGAGCACGAGAGTAGGACGTTGCACGGCCTCGATGAGCCACGCCGTCGTCGCCGACTTGCCTGTTCCGGTTGCACCCAGCAGCACCACATCGGTTTCGCCCGCGTTGATTCGGCCGGCAAGGTCGGCGATCGCCGCCGGCTGATCGCCACTCGGGGTGTACTCACTCACAACCTCAAACGGGTGGACGGAACGCGTTGCTTGCATGTCTCCAGTCTAAAGAGACCCACTGACACTCGGTCGCCCGGCCTCGGTGACCACCCGCTGGAACAGTTCATCGACCTGTCGTTCGGTCGCCTCCATCGTCCCGTCGGTATCGATGACGACATCGGCGACGGCCAGCCGTTCCTCGTCTGCTGCCTGGGCACGGATGCGGCGCACGGCATCCTCTTCACTCATCCCGCGCAGGCTGGTCATCCGGCGGATCCTGGTCGCTTCACTGGCGTGGACGACGACGATGAGGTCGTAGTCCAGTGTCCCCGTCGCTTCGACGAGCAGCGGAACATCGTAGACGACGATTGCATGCGGGTCTGATGAAGCGGCATCCTGCAACAGGGCCGCCGTGCGTTCCTTGACCGCGGGGTGCACGATTGCATTGAGCCTGGCCAGGGCATCCGAATCGCCGAAGACCTTCGCTCCGAGGGCGGCACGATCCAGGGAGCCGTCCTCCCTGATCACCGCTTCACCGAATTCACGGCGCACGGTCTCGAGCGCCGGCATGCCCGGTTCGACGACCTCGCGGGCGAGCCTGTCGGCGTCGATGTGCACCGCGCCGCGCGCGGCGAGTCGCTTGGCCACGGTGCTCTTCCCCGAGGCGATCCCCCCGGTCAATCCGATCAAATACACGCCGTCAACTCTATCCACACCGAATCACCGCCTCCACGCCGGGTGGCCATATTCATGCCAGACTCGTCGGCAGCAGCGCAGAGCCGAGCGGCTGCAGGAGCGGAGGCTGACCAGTGGAATTCCTGACCGGTGCCGGGCTTGCCGTTTCGGCCGGACTGAATGCGTATATCCCTCTGCTGCTTCTCGGTCTCACCGCACGGTTCACCGATATCGTTTCGCTCCCGGCCGGGTGGGCCTGGCTCGAGAACGGGTGGGTACTCCTCGTGCTCGGCGTTCTGCTGGTGATCGAGTTCTTCGCAGACAAGATTCCTGGACTCGACTCCGTCAACGACATCGTGCACACCGTCGTGCGGCCGGCCGCCGGTGGGCTGGCATTCGGCTCTGGGTCCACCGCCAGCACCGTTGCCGTCACAGACCCTGCGGCATTCTTCAGCTCGAACCAGTGGGTGCCGATTGTCGTCGGCGCCGTCATCGCCCTCGCTGTACACCTGGCCAAGATGACCGCGCGGCCGGTCATCAACGTGGCGACCCTCGGTGTCGGCGCTCCTGTCGCCAGTGCGATTGAAGATGCGGGCAGCATCGTCGTCTCGGTACTGGCTATCGTCGTGCCGATTCTGGCCATGCTCGCCATCGCCGTCGGGATTTTCTTCGTCGTCCGACTGGTTCGGAGGTTCCGGCGTCGTGCGCGCCCGGCGACAGACGCTTCCAGCCCCCCTAGCCCCGGCTCGATGCCGCAGCCGCCTCGGTCTGCATAACGCGGGCAGCATCCGGTCGGAGCGGACTAGCGTACACACGCTGAAGGCCGGACCCACGTGGGATCCGGCCTTCAGTGTTGTGTGCTGCTGTGTTACTAGTTGCTGCTGCTCAGCTTCTCGCGGAGCGCGGCGAGTGCCTCGTCGTCGGCGAGCGTTCCGGCGCCGGTGGCGTCGTTCGCAAATCCGGCTGCGGCGCTGCCACTTGCGGTCTCGCTCACTGGGACGATCTCGTCGTTCGCACTGGCAACCTGCTTCTTGTGCGCTTCCCAGCGAGCCTGGGCTGCAGCGTAGTCCTGCTCCCACTTCTCGCGCTGGGTCTCGAAGCCCTCGCGCCACTCGTTGGTCTCCGGGTCGAAGCCCTCAGGGTACTTGTAGTTGCCCTGGTCGTCGTACTCGGTGAGCATGCCGTACAGGGCCGGGTCGAACTCGGTGCCCTCTGGGTCGACGCCCTCGTTGGCCTGCTTGAGGCTCAGCGAGATGCGGCGACGCTCGAGGTCGATGTCGATGACCTTGACGAAGACCTCATCACCGACCGAGACGACCTGCTCTGCGAGCTCGACGTGCTTGCCGGAGAGCTCTGAGATGTGCACCAGGCCCTCGATGCCCTCTGCAACGCGAACGAACGCGCCGAACGGAACGAGCTTGGTGACCTTGCCCGGTGCAACCTGCCCGATGGCGTGGGTGCGGGCGAAGACCTGCCATGGGTCTTCCTGCGTCGCCTTGAGCGACAGGGAGACACGCTCGCGGTCCAGGTCGACCTCGAGGATCTCGACGGTGACTTCCTGACCAACCTCGACGACCTCGCTGGCGTGCTCGATGTGCTTCCAGCTGAGCTCGGAGACGTGAACCAGTCCGTCAACGCCGCCCAGGTCGACGAACGCACCGAAGTTGACGATCGACGAGACGATGCCCTTGCGGACCTGTCCCTTCTGGAGGTTGTTGAGGAAGGTCGCACGGCTCTCGGACTGCGTCTGCTCGAGCAGTGCGCGGCGGGAAAGCACGACGTTGTTGCGGTTCTTGTCGAGTTCGAGGATCTTCGCTTCGATCTCCTGGCCCAGGTACGGGGTCAGGTCGCGCACGCGGCGCAGTTCGATAAGCGAAGCAGGCAGGAAGCCGCGGAGTCCGATGTCGACGATGAGTCCCCCCTTGACGACCTCGATCACGGAACCGGTGACAACACCGTCTTCTTCCTTGATCTTCTCGACGTCACCCCACGCACGCTCGTACTGAGCACGCTTCTTGGAGAGGATGAGGCGACCTTCTTTGTCTTCCTTCTGGAGGACAAGGGCCTCAACCGCGTCGCCGACCTTGACGACCTCTGACGGGTCGACGTCGTGCTTGATGGAAAGTTCGCGGGAGGGAATGACACCCTCGGTCTTGTAGCCGACGTCGAGGAGAACCTCGTCGCGGTCGATCTTCACGACGGTACCCTCGATGAGGTCTCCGTCGTTGAAGAATTTCAGAGTCTTTTCGACCGCGGCGAGAAAGTCTTCAGCAGATCCGATGTCGTTGATGGCGACCTGCTTGGGTGCCTTGTCGGTCGTTGCGATTGTCATGTAGTAGTTGCTCCAGTATGGGCGTGCGCTAAATCAACACAGAGTTCAGGCCAGCGCGGAAAATGAAGATTTTGAGCTCCGCGATGGCAGCGGACAGGACGTCACAAACGTGACGTTCAAGCTTAGCTGTTTCTGCGGTGATCCGGCAACCTGTGACGCATCAGTGAGATCGCTCCTGAATGACCTGTCTGAGGGCCGGTACTAGCTCCTCGAATTCGAAGGAGTAGCCAGCCGCGAGCAGTCGCTCCGGCACCACCCAGCGGCTCTTCAGAACGAGTTCGGTCTCCGTTCGAATCAAGGCGGAGCCGATCTCGAGCATCCATCGAGGCGCCGGCAGCCCGATCCGAACACCGAGCACCCGGCGCAGGATGCTCATCAGCGTGCGGTTGTCCACCGGGTTCGGTGCCGCCGCGTTGACAACGCCGTGCAGGTCGGACCTTTCCTCCAGGAAACGGATGATGCCGTGAACGTCGGCGACATGGATCCAGCTGAACTTCTGGCGCCCGCCCCTGGAGCGGAACTTGTGGAAGGTGCCTGCCGCACGCCGCGCCTGGGTCGAGAACCAGCGGCCGTCGAGTTGCGGGCCGCCGAGACCGAAGCGTGCGAGCCTGAGCAACGGGATGAGTGCGCTGCCATTGCCGAGGACGATCGCCATGCGCAGTGCCACCCGCCTGGTGCCTGGCAGCTCGTCGGCGAAAAACTCCCTCTCCCAGCTCTGGGCGATGTCTACAGAGAAACCGGTGCCGATCTCACCGCCATCCTCCGTCATCGGCCGGTCTTCGGCGTGCCGGTAGATCGTGGCCGTCGATGAGTTCACCCAGAGGGCAGGAGGCACCGCGCAGGCGCGAATGGCCGTCGACAGCTCCCTGGTCGTCTCGATGCGTGAGCGGAGGATCTCGGCGCGATTAGCCGGGTTGTACCGACAGTTGACGCTTTTGCCGGCCAGGTTCACGAGCAGGTCGGCACCATCAAGGAGTCTCGTGATTGCGGTGGTGTCGCCCCACGCGGCATCCGGGCCGCTTCGGCCGATGAGGCTGACCTTTCTGCCCTCGGCCCGGAACGCCCGTGCCAGGTACTGCCCGATGAATCCGGACGCCCCGGCGATCACAACACGCTGGCTCACGATGCGTGTGTTCACGATTTGTCCTCCCCCGGCCGGATCTCGTAACGGAACGAGCCGACATACTCATAGACGATGCCGATCAACGGCACCGTGATTCTCAGTTCCACCCACTGGCGGTCGGAGACGTCGTCAAACCGCTCGGTGAGGTGCACGCGTGGCGCTACCGGGCGCGGAAGACGGATGCCCATTCGGCCAAGGCGCACTGTCACGCCGGTCGACTCCAGCTTCAGTGCGCCATCGGCGACGGATGCCGTCAGTGCGACCTCAAGGTGCCGACCGGCGCCCAGAAAGTCGACAAGCCCCGCCGGGGTCGCCGTGATCGCATCAGCCATGGCTCGCTCGCCGGTGCTGAATTGGAACCGGCGAACCGCGCCCACTGCCACCAGCGCCTCCTGGTCGACGCGCGGCACGTTGACCACGGTGAACGGCACATTCCGCTCCCAGACCGGAAACATCACGTCCGATGGCACGACAAACGCCAGGAGCGGCCGCAACCAGCGCCGGGGACAACCCGCCACCGTGAACGTGCCCGTGCCGTAACCGTGATGACCGGTCGGTATGGCGGAGAAATAGGCCGAGAGCCGCGGATGGAGGCGCGCGAGAATGTCGCCGAAGGCAACCTGGTACGGCGAGTGCGTGACGGTGATGCCTAACCCAGCAACGCGGACTTCAGCGTGTCGAGTCCGACTCCGCCGAGATCGAGTGCCTTGCGGTGGAACTCCTTGATCGAGAATGCCTCACCCTCGCGCTCCCGGTAGGTGTCGCGCAGTTGCTCCCAGATGCGCTGGCCGACCTTGTACGACGGCGCCTGCCCAGGCCAGCCGAGGTAACGGTTGACCTCGAACTTCACGAAGCTGTCGTTCATGTTGACGTTCTGACGCAGGAAGTCGAAGGCGTAGTCTGCCGTCCACGGCCCCGATCCGTCGGGCTGCTGCTTCTGCAGGTGCACACCGATGTCGAGCACGACGCGGGCCGCACGCATCCGCTGGCCGTCGAGCATGCCGAGGCGGTCTGCCGGGTCGTCGAGGTAGCCGAGTTGTTCCATCAGGCGCTCGGCGTACAGGGCCCAGCCCTCCGCGTGGCCTGAGGTGCCGGCCAGCTGGCGTCGCCAGGTATTGAGCTTGGCGCGGTTGTAGACGGCCTGCCCGATCTGCAGGTGATGGCCTGGCACGCCCTCGTGGTACACGGTTGTCAGTTCGCGCCAGGTGTCGAACTCGGTGATGCCCACCGGCACAGACCACCACATGCGGCCGGGGCGGGAGAAGTCATCGGTCGGGCCGGTGTAGTAGATCCCGCCTTCTTGCGTCGGCGCGATCAGGCACTCGAGGGCGCGGATCTCGTCTGGAATGTCGAACTGGGTCTCCGAAAGCTCGGCGACGGCGCGATCGCTGGTCTCCTGCATCCATTTCTGGAGCGCGTCGGTGCCGTGCAGCTTGCGGCTGGGGTCGGTGTCGAGGAAGGCAATGGCTTCTTCGACGGACGCGCCCGGCTTGATCTGGTCGGCGATGCTCTCCTGCTCCGCGACCATGCGCCGAAGCTCTTCGACGCCCCATTCGTAGGTCTCGTCGAGGTCGATGGTTGCGCCGAGGAACCGGCGCGATTGCAGTGCGTACAGCTCACGCCCGACGGCGTCCTGGTCGGTGGCCGCCTCGTCGAGTTCATTCTCGAAGAACTCGGCCAGGGTGGCGTACGCAGCTGCCGAGCTGCGGGCTGCGGTAGACAGGTCGGTGGCAAGCGACGCGGGCAGACTCCCCTCACGGAGGGTCGCGTCTGCGACGAAAGCGTTGAAGAACCCATCGTTCGCCGAGTGCCGCCTGGCCTGCTCCAGCACCTCCCGAACCTGGCGCCTGGCTGGCGTGACGCCTCTTTCGATGCCGAGCCTGAGAGTTTCGATGTAGCCATCGATTGCTTCAGGCACGCTGCCTAGTCGTGACGAGATCTTCTCCCAGTCGTCAACAGTCGCGGTGGGCATCAGGTCGAAGATCTCACGGATGCCCTGGGCAGGCGAGGCGATCACGTTCAGGTCCCGCAGGTACAGGCCGGCCTCTGAGCTTTCCACCTCGAGGGCGAGATCGCTACGGAGGTCGGTCTTGGTGACCGCATCCACTTCGTCGGCTGCGGTGGCGGCATCGAGTTGTGCGATGACCTTTGCCGCTTCGGCGATGAACCGCTCGTGGCCGGGCGGAGAATAGTCGCCGAACCGGCCATCGCCGGCCGTACGGCCGATGTACGTGCCCACCGTCGGGTCGAGTTCGACCAGGGTGTCGACCCAGTTTTCAGCAATCTGGTCGATCGCGGTCGGTGTGCGCTGCAGGTGCTCTGTCATCGTCTGAGCCTATGGCACAGGAAACCCGTGCTGCCAGAGCACCGGCTCAGTGCGCCGCAGCGTCCCAGTTCGCGCCACGGCCGAGCTGCACGTCCAGCGGAACAAGGAGGTCGGCGGCCGAAGACATTCGATGCGTGACGATCCCCGTCAACGCATCCCACTCCCCTGGCGCAACGTCAAAGATCAGTTCGTCGTGCACCTGGAGCAGCATCTGCGATTCGAGGTTCTGTTCGCTGACGTCGGCAGCGATACCGATCATCGCGAACTTCATGATGTCGGCTGCCGAGCCCTGGATGGGCGCGTTGAGGGCAGCTCGCTCCGCGTTGTCCCTCAGCACCCGGTTGGGGCTGTTCAGGTCGGGGAACGGCCGCCGCCTGCCGCAGATCGTCTCGGTGTATCCGTCGACCTTGGCCTGCTCGACGACATGACGCAGATAGTCGCGCACCGCGCCGAAACGGGCGAAGTAGTCCGTCATCAGTTGCTTGGCCTCTGCACTCGGAATGCGCAACTGCTTGGAGAGTCCGAAAGCGCTCAGGCCGTAAGCCAGACCGTACGACATCGCCTTGACCTTGCTGCGCATCTCGTTGGTCACCTCTTCAGGCGTCACCCCGAAAATGCGTGCACCGACAAACCGGTGCAGGTCTTCTCCCGCGTTGAACGCCTCGATCAGGCCGGCATCCTCAGAGAGGTGCGCCATGATGCGCATTTCGATCTGGGAGTAGTCGGCTGTGAGGAGCGTCTCGGCACCCTCACCGGCATGGAAGGCCGCGCGGATGCGCCGGCCCTCCTCCGTGCGAATCGGGATGTTTTGGAGATTCGGATCATTCGACGAGATGCGGCCGGTGGTTGTGCCGATCTGCATGTAGTTGGTGTGGATCCGGCCGGTTGTATCGATGGACTTGTCGAGGGTCTCGACGATCTGCCGCAGTTTGGTGGCATCGCGGTGCTGCAAGAGAAGACCGAGGAACGGATGCGGGTTGCTGGCCTGCAGGTCGGCGAGAGCACCGGCATCCGTTGAATACCCGGTCTTGTTCGCGCGCGTCTTCGGCATTCCGAGCTGGTCGAACAGAACTTCCTGCAGTTGTTTCGGAGAGCCGAGGTTCACCTCGCGGCCGATTTCGGCGTATGCACTGGCTGCAAGGGACGCCGCGCTTTCGCCCAATTGAGCGGAGAGGGCAGACAGCTCGGCATGGGACACGGCGACGCCGGCGAGTTCCATATCGACCAGTACGAGCAAGGTCGGCATTTCGATGTCGGTGAGCACCCGGCGCGAGCCGTCATCGAGCATCGCAATGATCGCCGCAGCTGCCCGGAGCGTGTACCAGGCCTGCACAGGCACGCCGGAACCAGACGACTCGTCTGGCAGCAACTGATTCTCATCGTGCACGGGGAGAGTTTCGTCGAGGTAGCGGTCGACCAGGTCGGCGAGAATCTTGTCAGGCCCACCCGGGCGGAGCAGCCAGGCGGCGACCAGCGTGTCAACGGCCAGGCCCGAGAAAGCGAGTCCGCTGCGTTTCAAGGCTTTGAGCTGGCCCTTGGCGTCGTGCATGATCTTGGGCGCGTCGCTGGCAAGCCACGCTTCAAATGGCGCGTAGTCGGCGCGTCCGGCCTGCCAGGGCAGCGACACCGATTCGGTCGGGCCAGACATTCCGAAACCGATCGCCTTGCCGTCAAGAACTTCAACGGTCAGGCCGAGTCCTTCTGGAGACGCCACCGTTTGCCGGGTGATCCATCCCGCGAGTTCCTCGTCGAGCAGGTTCTGCGCAGTCGGTGCCTTCGGGCTGTCTGCCCGAAGCTCTGCCGCGGTCTCAATGACAGCGTCTGCGGCAGCACCATCGGCGCCCTCGAGCTTGATCACCCGGTCGAGGAGGCTCTTGAACTCGAGCCTGGCGAACACGTCGCGCACGGATTGCTGGTTGATGCTCCCGCGTTCGAGAGAGTCGAGCTCGACCGCCAGTTCGACATCCGTCACCAATCGGTTGAGGCGCCGGTTGCGGATGGCGTTCTCTTTCTGTTCGCGGAGATTGTTGCCGACAACGCCCTTGATCTCCTCTGCGTGTTCGAGGATGCCGTCGAGACTGCCATAGAGACCGATCCACTTCACGGCCGTCTTCTCTCCGACCTTGGAGATGCCGATCAGGTTGTCACTGGTTTCGCCGACCAGTGCTGCGATGTCTGGGTACTGGTGCGGATCGATGCCGTATCGCTCGCGCACCCGCGCCGGGTCGTACCTGGTGAGGGAGGAGACTCCCTGGCTGGACGGGTAGAGCAGGGTGACGTCATCGTTGACCAACTGGATGGCGTCGCGGTCACCTGACACCACCAGTACGTCGTAGCCGGCCGCGACTCCGCGAACGGAGAGCGTCGCGAGGATGTCGTCTGCCTCGTAATCTTCTTTGGTGATCGTCGGGATGTTCATCGCGGCCAGGGCCTCCTGCAGCAGCGGGATCTGACCGATGAACTCTGACGGCGTCTCGTTTCGAGTTCCTTTGTATGCCGGATACTCCCTGGTACGGAACGACGCGCGAGAGATGTCGAAGGCGACGGCGAGGTGCGTCGGCTTCTCGTTCTTCAGCAGCAGCAACAACATCGACAAGAAGCCGTGTATGGCGTTCGTGTGTTGTCCGTCACGGGTTTGGAAGCTGTCAATGGGCAGGGCGTAGAACGCCCGAAACGCCAGTGAGTGGCCATCGATGATCATCAGGGTAGGCTTTTTGGAGTCCGACACAGCCCCAGCCTACAAGCGTCTCCCGACACTCACGGAGCGCGGCCGGGCACCGGCCAGAGCGCAAAGGTGACCATGATCGAGCAGACCGAAGATGCCCTGGCCTGGGTGCAGAAACGCGGTGCCGGGGCTCTCGCAGACAAGATGGGCATCGAGTTCACCGAATTCTCGGTGGAGCGGGCCGTCGCCACGATGCCGGTCGACGGCAACACCCAGCCGGCGATGCTGCTGCACGGCGGAGCCTATGTCGTCCTCGGCGAGTCACTCGGTTCGATGGCCGCCAACCTGCACGCGGGGATCGGCAAGCTGGCCGTCGGAATCGAGATCAACGCGACGCATACGCGCTCTGCGACATCCGGTGTCGTGACCGGCATCTGCACGCCCATCCACCTCGGACGCACGCTGGCGACACACGAGATCGTCGTCACAGACGATCAGGGTCGCCGCTGTTCGACAATTCGCATCACGAACCTGATCAAGGACCTGCCGAAGCAGGCCTAGTCTGCTGCGGTCCTGGCCTGCTGCGGTCCTGGCCTGCCCGGCAGCATCCGTCGGACGGCCCCCCCTAACGCGAGAATCGCCGTTCCCGCCGGGAATCGCCGTAGGAGCGGCGACACTGGACAGAAACGGCGATTGTGGCCGGGTACGGGCGGTGCGACGCGGGCTCTGGCGTCGCGCTACTTCTTGGCTGAGAGTTGCTCGATGATCGCCTGGGCGACATCGTGCATCGTGAGGCGGCGGTCCATCGACGCCTTCTGAATCCAGCGGAACGCCTCCGGCTCGGTGAGGCCCATCTTCTCGTTCAGCAGGCCTTTGGCCCTGTCGACGAGCTTGCGGGTCTCGAAACGCTCGACCAGGTCGGCGACCTCGGCCTCGAGGGTGATGATCTGGCTGTAGCGCGAGAGGGCGATCTCAATCGCGGGAAGCAGGTCGTTCGGCGTGAACGGCTTGACGACGTAGGCCAGGGCTCCGGCCTCTGTCGCCCGCTCTACGAGCTCCTTCTGGCTGAATGCCGTCAGCAGGACGACGGGTGCGATGTGATCCTTCGACAGCTTCTCTGCGGCGCTGATGCCGTCGAGCTTCGGCATCTTCACGTCCATGATGACGAGGTCGGGGCGCAGCTCCCTGGCCAGGGCGACGGCGGTTTCGCCGTCTCCGGCCTCGCCAACCACCTCGAACCCGTTGTCACGGAGTATTTCGACGATGTCGAGTCGGATCAGGGATTCATCCTCGGCGACAACAACGCGGCGCGGAGGGATGGGGGTGGTGTCTTGGTCGGTCACGCCTAAAAGCCTACGGTATTCTGATGCAGGTGTTGTGAGCCGGTGTGGCGGAATGGCAGACGCGGAGCACTCAAAATGCTTTGTTCGAAAGGACGTGTGGGTTCAAGTCCCACCACCGGCACCACGAAAATGGTATTAAGAGAGCACATCCCGGGTGAGGAAGCGCCCATAGGCCAGTGCCCCGAAGACGGCGATGTAACCGAGTTGCAGGAGCGCGTTCGCGCCGAAGGACTCCCAGGCAATCGGCTGCCTGAGCAGGTCGGCGAAGCTGAGCCAGTAATGACTGAACAGCCACGGATGCAGCCAGTCCAGTTGGGGCAGCGCACCGAGTACCTGCGACACCACGGACAGGACGATGGTGGCGGCCATCGCGCCGACGGGTACGTCTGTCAGCGTCGAGATGAACAGGCCGATGGCGGACAGCCCAAGCAGGGACACGGTCACGAACGCGGTAATCAGCAACAAGCGGACAATCGACTCGCTGAAGCCGATAGTGTCACCCGACAACAACGTCACCGGACCGACAGGAAACAGGGCGAGACCGATACCGACACCGGTAACCACAACGACCAGGGTGGCGCAGACACAGAACGCGGCGGCCCCGACGTACTTGACGATAAGCAATCGCACCCGCCCGGCGGGGGCGACAAGCAGGTACCGCAATGTGCCGTGACTGGCTTCGCCCGCGATCGTGTCCCCCGCCACCACGCCGACCGTCAGGGGCAGGAACAGCGGAATCGACACCACAAGCGCCGTGACCGCCACAAAGAGACCGTTCTGGGTGATTTGGTCGAGGAACTGCGGACCCCGCCCGCTCTGGCGCGTCGAATTCGTCACCCGCACGGCAACGGCGATCAGGATCGGAACAGCGGCCAACGCCGCCAGCATCGCCCACGTTCGCCGGCGACGATAAAGCACGCTCAGTTCTGAGACGAACAGGGCGAGACCGACGGAATGCCGCGCCACGCGTCCGGTGCCCGTCGCCCAGTTGCCGGACTGTCGCGCCGTAGCCTTGTCTAGCTCTCCCGCACTATCCGGCAACGTCGAATCCTTCCCCGGTGAGTGCCACAAATTGGTCTTCGAGGCTTCCCTCGTCGACGACGAATCCACGAACGCGCACGCCACCGGCCACCAGGGCCGCGACGATGTCCTCCGCCCTCACGTCCAGCACGCCGACCGCCGCAGTGACGAATTCGTCCTCACCAGAGCGGATCTGCTCCCCGCGTTCTCGCGCGACCTCATCGACGCTGAGCCCCAGGCTGCCCAGAACGACCCGTGCGCTGGGGAGATCCGGTGTTCGCACGCGCACTCGTGTCTCGCCCCTGCTGCGCAACTGATCGATGGTTCCCTGCGCCACCAGGCGACCGGTGCTCATCACGGCCGCATGGGTACAGATCTGCTCGATCTCGGCCAGCAGATGACTGGAGACGAATACCGTTGTGCCGTCGCCGGACAGTGAACGGATGAGGCTGCGCACTTCCCTGGTTCCCTGCGGGTCGAGACCATTGGTGGGTTCGTCGAGCATCAGCAGCTCACGGGGTCTGAGAATGGCATTCGCGATGCCCAGCCGCTGTTTCATACCGAGGGAGTATGCCCCCACCCTCTTGCCTGCCGCGTGCGCCAGTCCGACCCGTTCGAGGGATTCGGCGACGCGAGCGTCGCGGGTCGCAGAAGGGGCCTGGCGATCCGCCGTGTCGAGCCTGTGCAGGTTCGCTGCTCCAGACAGGAACGGGTAGAACGCGGGCCCTTCGACCAAGGCACCCACTCGCGGCAGGACATCGTGGAACTCGCTGGGCATCTCGCTGCCGAGAACCCGAATCTGACCGCTGGACGCAGACGCGAGTCCGAGCAGCATCCGGATGGTGGTGGTCTTGCCAGAGCCGTTCGGGCCGAGAAACCCGAAGACGGATCCGCGCGGAACCGCAAGATCGATCTGGTCGACTGCGGCCTGGTGTCCGAACCGCTTCGTCAGCCCGCGCGTTTCTATAGCCAGGTCTCCAGCTGACCGAGTCACGTCGCCCGGCCAGGGGCCAGGCGGCTCAGCCGACACTCGCGGTGGCGGCGGCCTGGAGCTGATCGGCCGCGACCGCGCCGGCGAAGACCCGGCCGTCATCGGTCACCAAGACGTTGACCAGCGAGCTGGAAAGCAACATTCCGCCATTCACGGCCTGACCAAGCTGGGTCAGCAGTGGCGAAGCAGCCAGTTCGCCCGATACGGTGCCGGCCGCCAGTTCGATAACGGATGCCCAGCCAGTGCCTGAGACAACCGGCTGGTGCATGCTTTGCTCGCCCGACGTTCCGGCTGGATCGTGTGCTGAGTTTTCGTGTGCTGGGTTTTCGTGTGCTAGGTCGTCATGTGCAGGGAGTTCCTGCTCTTCGACCGTTGCGCCCGGCGGTGGTGTGAAGGCAAACAACTCCGCACCAGGAGTGTCGAGGCTGAGCTCGGTGAAGCCGAGCTCGAAGGCCGGCTCGGTTTCGCCACGTGCCTGTACCGCGACGCGCAGCGGGAGGCCGGTTGCGGCATCCACTGCCATCGAGACTGACCCGACCAGGGTGTCGTCCGAGCGGGGCGTGAGCACCAGGGTGTACACCTCGCGACCGGCGACCCTGTCGTCGGTGCCGACCGTCACCACGGTGCTGGAGTCGATCTCGCCCAGGAACTTCTCTGCGAGCTGTGCCGGTGTCTGTACGCTGCCAGTCCCATACGCTTCAGGGCTGTGCGATTCCGGGCTGGGCGCTTCAGGGCTGGGCGAGGGAGGCACGCCATCGTCGACGTCCCGGTCGGGAATCGTCACCCGGGTAGCCGCGTTCTCCGATGAGTCGTAGAGCCAGACGTCGTTCCCGTTGCGGATCAGGTCGCGCTCGGCCAGGTCGTCGAGTACCTGGAGGCGCAGCTTCGACGGTCCGTCAAGAAAGACCCGGGTGGAGTGGGATCCGGTCAGCAGCCCCAGCATCGACGCCACCCCTGCTGTTGCGGACGAACCACCCGACGGAAGCTCGGGAAGGCCGAGGTTCGACGACTGCGAGAGCGTGCCGGAAAGGGCATCCACCGAACTCTCGCCGACCAGCTGAAGGATCTCTTCCGGTGACTTGTCCGGAAGGTCGACTGCAGCGCCTGCCTGGCTGGGCAGCACGATGACGCCGACGGCAATGACCGCCGGGACGACAGCGGCAGGCAACCAGCGAAGCCAGTTTCGAGATGTCGGGGTCAGCGATGCCATGAAATGACGCTACACCTGCAACATGTCGCACGCACAGGTGGTAGCTGCGAACTCCGTGTGAGAGTGCGCCAGCCGTGCGAACGTGCCCCGCCGCTCCCGGCGAGCAGCGGGGCGCAGCGGCGAGCAGCGGGGCGCTGAGCCTCCTACTTCCTGGCGTACGCGGGGGCGACCTCATTGTGCGCGTCTCCGACCCTGTGCACCCGGATGTCGTTGGTGGAGCCGACGATCCCGGGAGGAGAACCGGAGATCACCACGACCTTATCGCCGACCTCGGCCAGCCCCTGGCCAAGCAGGATGTCGTCAACCTGTCCGAACATGGAGTCAGTGTGGGTCACCGGATCGACCAGATATGTCTGCACACCCCACGAGAGCGCCAGGCGCCGACGGATCGCCGGGTCAGGCGTGAACGCGAGCATCGGGATATTCGCACGCAGTCGGGCCATCCGGCGCGCCGAGTCACCGGACTCCGTGAAGATGCAGAGGAACTTCGCTTCGACGAAGTCCGCGATCTCGGTCGCGGCGAGAGTGATCGCCCCGCCCTGTGTACGCGGTTTCGTCGTCAGTGGCAGGATGCGGTCGAGACCGTGGATCTCGGTCGAGTCGACGATGCGAGCCATGGTCTGCACCGTGACGACCGGATACTCGCCAACGCTGGTCTCGCCACTCAGCATGACGGCATCCGCACCGTCGAGCACGGCATTGGCGACGTCGGAAGTCTCGGCACGCGTCGGAACCGGGCTGTGGATCATCGACTCGAGCATCTGCGTCGCGACGATCACCGGCTTCGCCATCCTGCGCGCGAGCTCAACAGCCTGCTTCTGCACGATCGGCACCGCCTCGAGCGGGAGTTCGACACCCAGGTCACCGCGGGCGACCATGATCGCGTCGAACGCGTCAACGATCTCTTCGAGGTGATCGACGGCCTGCGGCTTCTCGATCTTCGCGATCACCGGTACGCGGCGCCCTTCTTCCGCCATGATCTCGTGAACCCGCTTCACGTCGACGGCGTTCCGCACGAACGACAGCGCGATCAGGTCAGCGCCGAGTTTCAGGCCCCAGCGCAGGTCGTCCTCATCCTTCTCGGACAGCGCGGGCACGTTGACCGCAACACCGGGCAGGTTGATTCCCTTGTTGTTCGAGACGGCACCGGCCACGATCACCTTGGTGGTGACGACGGTGTCGTCGCTCGAGGTGACTTCGACCTTGACCTTGCCATCGTCGATGAGCAGGAAGTCACCAGGGTTCACATCCTGCGGAAGCCCCTTGTACGTGGTTCCGGAGAGTTCCTTGGTTCCGACGACGTCTTCCGTCGTGATCTTGAAGATGTCGCCGACGGCCAGATCGTACGGGCCGCCCTCGAACTTTCCGAGCCGGATCTTCGGCCCCTGCAGGTCGACCATCACTGCGACGGCGCGGCCGGAATCGTTCGCGGCCTTTCTGACGTTTGCGTAGACACCCTCGTGCACGTCGTAGCTGCCGTGGCTGAGGTTCATCCGACAGACATCGACACCGGCATCGATGAGTGCCCGGATCTGCTCATAGCTCGAGGCCGACGGCCCGAGGGTGGCGACGATTTTCGCGCGTCTCATACTGATGGATCTCCGGTTTCCGCGCCGGAATGGCGCATTGGGGCTTTTCTGGCTTGGCACCGTACTCGTGCCTTTGGGTATGGGGGGAAAGTCAGATGACGAAGGGCCGGTCGGTGGGCTTCACCGGGGCCGGCAGCAGTGTATCTCCTTCGAGGAAACGGTCAACTGCGGATGCCGCTGCCCGCCCTTCTGCGATCGCCCAGACGATGAGGGACTGGCCGCGGCCGGCATCTCCGGCAACAAACACGCCCTCGTGACTGGTTTGGTAATCCCCATCACGTTCGACATTACCCCGCTCGTCGAACGGAAGCTGAAGCTGGTGCGAGAGATCCTGTGATTCAGGTCCGGTGAACCCGAGCGAAAGAAGCACCAGGTCGGCGGGAATCTCACGTTCGCTGCCGGCCTTCGGCACGCGGCGACCGTCAAGGTATTCGGTCTCGGCGACCCTGATCGCTCGCACTTCCCCTGCCTCATTCGAGAGAAACTCCACCGTCGAAGCGAGGTATTGGCGGGTGCCGCCTTCTTCGTGGGCGCTCGATACCTCGAAGAGGGTCGGTGACAATGGCCACGGCTGGTGGTCTGGGCGGGTGGTGCCCGGCTGTGTTCCGATGGCCAGGTTGGTGACGGATGCCGCCAGCTGGCGGTGCGCGGTGCCGATGCAGTCTGCGCCGGTGTCGCCGCCGCCGAGGACGACCACGTGCTTGCCCTCTGCCGTGATCTGTCCGTCGACCCTGTCGCCGGCGCCGACCTTGTTCTGCTGCACCAGGTACTCCATGGCGAAGTGCACACCTGGCAGGTCGCGGCCGGGGATGGGCAGGTCGCGCGGCACCATCGCACCGGTGGCGATCACCACTGCGTCATACCGGGAGCGCAACTCATCCCAGCTCATGTCTACTCCGATCGACACGCCGGCACGGAACCTGGTGCCCTCCGCCGTCATCTGGGCGAGGCGGGCTTCCAGGTGCTTCTTCTCCATCTTGAAGTCAGGAATGCCGTATCGCAGCAGTCCGCCGATACGGTCGTCCCGCTCGAAGACGGCCACCGTGTGCCCGGCGCGGGTAAGCTGCTGGGCTGCAGCGAGTCCGGCCGGACCCGAACCGACGACGGCAACGGTCTTACCGGTCAGTCGCCCAGGAGGCTGCGGCTGTACCCAGCCGTTGGCGAACGCCTGGTCGATGATCGAGACCTCGACCTGCTTGATCGTGACGGCTGGCTGGTTGATGCCGAGCACGCACGATGACTCGCAGGGTGCAGGGCACAGCCTCCCGGTGAACTCGGGGAAGTTGTTGGTGGCGTGCAGCCGCTCGATGGCCTGGTGGCCCTCGTCGCGCCAGATGAGGTCATTCCACTCTGGAATCAGGTTGCCCAGCGGGCAGCCCTGGTGACAGAACGGCACGCCGCAGTCCATGCAGCGACCGGCCTGACGCTTGAGCACGGCAGAATCGCCGGCTTCATAGACCTCTTTCCAGTCCATGAGGCGAACAGATACCGGGCGCCGGGCGGGAAGTTCGCGCTCGGTGTTCTTCAGGAAACCCTTGGGGTCAGCCATTCGTCACCTCCAGGATGCGGTTCCAGACGACGTCGCCGTCTGGGTCGAGGCCTTCATCGAGAGCTGTGCGCCTGGTCTCCAGAACAGCGGCGTAGTCACGTGGCAGGACTTTGACAAACTCGGACATCGTCTTGGCAGGGTCGGCGAGTAGCCTGGCGGCCAGGGCGGAGCCTGTCTCGGCGAGGTGTTGTTCAAGCAGATCGCGCACGATCTCCGTGTCCGCGCTCCCGAGCGGCAGGAGCTCAAGCTCTCCCGCGTCGAGGGACTGGCGGTTCACCGCCTCCGTGCGGAGCCGGTACACGTACGCCGTCCCTCCCGACATCCCTGCGCCGAAGTTGCGACCGGTGCTTCCCAAGATCACGGCGAGACCGCCGGTCATGTACTCGAGAGCGTGATCGCCGACGCCTTCGACGACGGCGGTCGCACCGGAGTTTCGCACCAGGAAACGCTCACCGACGATTCCGCGGATGAACATGCTCCCCTGGGTCGCTCCATAACCGATGACGTTGCCCGCGATCACGTTGCGTTCGGCCGCGAACACGCTCCCTGGGTCTGGCCGCACGATGATCTGGCCGCCGGAGAGACCCTTGCCGACGTAGTCATTCGAGTCGCCGACGAGACGCAACGTGATTCCGCTCGGCAGGAACGCCCCGAAGGACTGTCCGGCAGAGCCGCTGAGGGTGACGTCGATTGTTCCTGTGGGAAGTCCGTGCTCACCGTGCCGCAGAGTCACCTCGTGCCCGAGCATGGTTCCGACCGCACGTTCGGTGTTGCGGATCGGCAGGCTGATCTGTACCGGCCCGCCGTTCTCGAGCGCGCTTCTGCTCTGGCGGATCAACTCGTTGTCGAAGTGCGCGTCGAGATCATGCTCCTGGGGCCTGCTGAACCGGCGGGGCTCTGCACCGGAGAAGTCCGGGCCGACCAGGATCGGAGTCAGGTCAAGGCCAGACGCCTTCCAATGCTCAAGGGCGCCGTCCATGTCGAGGAGTTCATGGTGCCCGACTGCTTCCTCCAGCGAGCGATAGCCGAGTTCGGCGAGGTACTCCCTGACTTCCTGTGCGATGAACTCGAAGAAGTTCACCACGTATTCTGCTTTGCCGCTGAAGCGCTTTCGCAGCTCGGGATTCTGCGTCGCAACCCCCACCGGGCAGGTGTCCAGGTGGCAAACACGCATCATGATGCAACCCTCAACGATCAGCGGTGCGGTCGCAAACCCGAACTCCTCTGCTCCGAGCAGGGCGCCGACGATGACATCGCGGCCGGTTTTCAGCTGCCCGTCGACCTGCACCACCACGCGCTCGCGCATGCCGTTCAGCATGAGCGTCTGCTGCGTCTCGGCCAGGCCAAGCTCCCACGGTGTTCCGGCGTGCTTGAGGGAGTTGAGAGGGCTTGCACCTGTGCCGCCGTCATGGCCGGACACCAGAATCACGTCCGAGAGTGCCTTCGCAACCCCCGCAGCAACCGCCCCGATACCGGACTGGCTGACCAGCTTGGTGTGGATTCTGGCCTTCGGGTTGGCGCGCTTGAGATCGAAGATCAACTGCTTGAGGTCTTCGATCGAGTAGATGTCATGGTGCGGTGGCGGCGAGATCAGCCCGACCCCGGCCGTCGCGTGTCGGGTGCGGGCCACCCAGGGGTACACCTTCGTGGGTGGCAGCTGACCACCCTCCCCCGGCTTTGCACCCTGCGCGAGCTTGATCTGGATGTCTTCGGCATGGGTGAGGTACATGCTGGTGACCCCGAACCGCCCGGATGCGACCTGCTTGATCGCGCTCCGGCGCTCTGGATCGAGCAACCGCTCGAGATCTTCGCCGCCCTCCCCCGTGTTCGACTTCGCGCCCAGGCGGTTCATGGCGATCGCGAGTGTCTCGTGTGCCTCCTGCGAGATCGACCCGTAACTCATGGCCCCGGTCGAGAATCGCTTGACGATCGACTCCACTGATTCGACGTCGTCGAGCGGGATCGGCATGCGGGCACCGGTCTTGAGTTTGAACATGCCGCGCAGCGTCATCAGGGTCTCTGCCTGGTCGTCAACCAGCTTCGTGTACTCGCGGAACACGTCATAACGCCTGGTGCGGGTGGAATGCTGCAGTCGGAACACCGTCTCTGGGTTGAACAGATGAGGTGAACCGTCCCTGCGCCACTGGTACTCCCCACCGGTCGCGAGGCGTTCGTGGGCCGTGACCACGGCATCCTCCGGGTACGCGGAGGTGTGCCTGTCCAGGTTCTCAGCCGCGATGGTCTCGAGGCCGACACCGCCGAGCTTGCTCGTGGTTCCGGTGAAGTACTGGTCGATGAACTCCTGGCCGAGGCCGAGCGCTTCGAAGGCCTGTGCCCCGGCGTAGGAAGAGACGGTTGAGATACCCATTTTCGACATGATCTTCAGCACGCCCTTGCCGAGCGCCTTAATCACGTTGCGGACCGCCTGCTCAGGAGTGACGCCGGTGATGAATCCGCTGCGTACCAGGTCTTCGCACGATTCCATGGCGAGGTACGGGTTGACCGCAGAAGCGCCGTAACCGATCAGCAGGGCAACCTGGTGCACCTCGCGAACGTCGCCAGCTTCGACGATGAGTCCGACCCGCATCCGGTTCTCTGTACGGATCAGGTGGTGGTGCACAGCTGCGATGAGCAGAAGCGACGGGATGGGAGCGAGGTCTTTGTTCGAGTCCCGGTCGGAGAGCACGATGAAATGAGCGCCGGCCGCGATCGCCTCGTCGACCTCGGCGCAGATCGCGTCCAGGCGGTTCGCCAGGGCGCTTGGACCCTCGTCGAATCGATAGAGACCGCGCACAGTGTGGGTGGTGCGACTGCCGGGCGCCGTGTCGATGTGCTGGATCTTGGCGAGTTCGTCATTGTCGATCACGGGGAAGTCGAGTACCACCTGCCTGGCGTGCTCTTCACCGGCGGAGAGCAGGTTGCGCTCCGGCCCGATGCCGAGTTGCAGGGAGGTGACGACCTCTTCCCTGATCGAGTCCAACGGCGGGTTGGTGACCTGCGCGAACTGTTGGGTGAAGTAGTCGAACAGTAGACGGGGGCGCTTGCTGAGCACGGCGATGGGTGTGTCTGATCCCATGGCTCCGAGCGGCTCAGCGCCGGTGCGTGCCATCGGAGCGAGTAGGATGCGCACTTCCTCCTCCGTGTAGCCGAAGGTGCGCTGGCGACGTACAACGGATGCCGGCGGGTGCACGATGTGCTCTCGTTCAGGCAGGTCGGCGAGGTTGATGCGCCCGGCCTCCAGCCAGTCGCCCCATGGCTCGCTCGCGGCAAGTTCTGCCTTGATCTCGTCATCTTCGATGAGACGCCCGGCGACCGTGTCGACGAGGAACATCTTGCCGGGGCGCAGGCGTCCCTTGCGTACAACGCGGCTTGGGTCGATATCGAGGACACCGATCTCGCTGGCAAGGACGACCAGCCCGTCATCGGTGATCAGGTAGCGGCCGGGCCGGAGGCCGTTGCGGTCGAGCGTCGCGCCGACCAGCGAACCGTCGGTGAAGACGATCGCCGCCGGGCCGTCCCACGGCTCCATCAGCATCGAGTGGTACTCGTAGAAATCGCGCCTGGTGGCGTCAAGACCCGGCTGGTTCTCCCAGGCCTCCGGCACCATCATCATCACCGCGTGCGGCAGGGATCGCCCGGAGAGACTGAGCAGTTCGACCACCTCGTCGAACGACGCAGAGTCGCTTGCACCCGGGGTGACGATCGGAAGCAAGGGGGCGATGTCACCGAGCAGTTCGGACTCGAGCTGGGACTGGCGAGCCCGCATCCAGTTGCGGTTTCCCTGCACAGTGTTGATCTCGCCGTTGTGGGCGATCATCCGGAACGGCTGGGCAAGTGGCCACGACGGAAAGGTGTTCGTGGAGTACCGGGAGTGCACCAGGGCGAGCGTGGAGGCGAACCGCTCGTCGGAGAGGTCTGGGTAGAACGGCTCGAGTTGCAGCGTGGTGACCATGCCCTTGTAGACCAGGGTGCGGCACGACAGCGATGCGCAATAGAGCTCCAGTTCCCGCTCTGCGCGCTTGCGCAGCCGGAAGGCCTGGCGGTCGAGCTCGATTCCACCGAGGGATGCACCGGACGCGTTCGTGCGCTTGCTCTGGAGGAACAGCTGCTGGATGGCCGGCATGGCGGCGCGAGCAAGGTTTCCCACTTCGTCAGGTCGCACGGGGACCTCGCGCCAGCCGAGAACATCGAGACCTTCTGTCGCCGCGAGGGCCGCCAGTTGTCGCTTGATGGCGCTGCGCGCTGTCGGATCAGTCGGGAGGAAGACGTTGCCGACGGCATACCTGCCAGGGGCCGGCAGGGTGAAGCCAGTGACGGCGCGGAGGAAGAGATCGGGGATCTGCGTGATGATGCCCGCGCCGTCACCGGTTCCGGCATCGGAGCCGACGGCGCCCCTGTGCTCCAGGTTGCGCAGTGCGTCGAGGGCGGCGGTGATGATGTCGTGCCCCGGTGTGCCCCGGAGCGTGGCCACCATGGCCAGCCCACAGGCATCCCGTTCGTCGGCGGGGTCGTAGAGTCCTTGCCGCTCCGGGATCATGCCGAACCGGGAGTGGGGAGCTGTCACTGCCATTGATCGTCCTCACGTTGTGAATGGCACTGCACAGGCAGTACCGAGGGACGACGCTGGCCCGCTCAGGGGATGGAAACCGGCCAGTCGAAGAAGGGGACGAGGCCGGGACACAAATCGGGGGTTACCCGGTCTAGGCGTTGGGGCCGCGTGTGCTTGTGGCTGCGGACTCCACCGACTCATCCTGCTGGGTGGCGTCGCTGCCGTGTTGCGTGGAATCGGAATCGGTGTGGTCAGATCCTACATCAGCTGATTCGACATCCGTGTCGTCGTCAGCGTCCGGATCCGGGCGTTGCCACGCTCGGCCGGGCAGGTAGGGGCTGAGTTCGGCACCCGTGTGCCGCCTGCGCTGCACCAGGATGATGATGAGCCCGACAATGACGGCGGCGAATGCCGCCCACACGTTGGTGCGGATGCCCAGGAGGATCTCGCTCGGGTCGACGCGAATCGACTCGAAGAAACTGCGCCCGACGCCGTACCAGATCAGGTAGACGCCGAATGCCTTGCCCCAGCGCAGATTGATCTTGCGCTCCAGGAACAGGATGACGGCAATCCCGGCGAGGTTCCAGATGATCTCGTACAGGAAAGTGGGGTGGAAGAGGGTTCCCTCTGGCAGGCCGACGGGGAAAGCCGGGTTGTCCTGACTGATCTCGAGTCCCCACGGAAGAGTGGTCGGGAGACCGAAGAGCTCATTGTTGAAGTAGTTGCCGAGTCGGCCCATCGCCTGGGCGAGGAGCATCCCGGGAGCCAGGGCGTCCGCGAATGACCAGAACCTGATGCCCGTCATCCTGGAGCCGATGTACGCGCCGACGGCACCACCGAGGAGTGCGCCGAAGATGGCGTTCCCGCCTTCCCAGATGTAGAGAGTGCGCAACAGGTCTGCGCCGTCGTAGAAGTAGTCGCCGGGGTGGGTGAAGACATGGTAAAAGCGGGCGCCGATAATACCGATCGGGACCGCCCAGAGGATAATGTCGAGGACGATTCCCGGCTCTGCACCGCGATTGGTCAGCCGGCGTGAGGTGAAGATCGTTGCGGCGATGATGCCGGCGAGGATGCACAGGGCGTAGTAGTGGATGGTGAACGGACCGAGCTCGAAGAAGCGCCACTCCGGACCGGGGCTCGGGATGCTCTGGATTACCTGCAGCACTGACACCTGTGTAATACCTTTCGTCGTGACGCGTGGTCACCCGCGGCCGTGGCGGATCGCCCCGGCCAATTTACCCTAGTTCGAAGCGGCCGCGTCGCGGGTGCCCGCCGAGAGCTCCCCGGCCAGCCGGCCGAGCGCATCCACGCCACCGTCGGCCAGCGCCCTGACCAGGGCGGACCCAACGATGGCGCCGTCTGCGTACGCCAGGATCTCGCGGACCTGGTCTGCCGTTGAGATCCCAAGGCCCACGCAGGCACTGGTAGAACCTGCCGAACGCAGTCGTTCGACGAGGATGCGTGCCGCAGAGTCGACGTCTGTCCGTGCACCGGTGATTCCCATGGTCGAGACAGCGTAGACGAATCCCCGGCTGGCATCGACGGCCTGGGTGAGCCTGGCGTCGGACGACGACGGCGCGGCAAGGAAGACCCGGTCGAGTCCGGTTCTCTCGCTGGCGGCGAGCCAGTCGTGCGCTTCGTCCGGGATGAGGTCTGGAGTGATGAGGCCGGCGCCACCTGCAGCGGCCAGATCGTCGGCGAACCGGTCGACGCCGTACTGCACGACGGGATTCCAGTAGGTCATGACCAGCACCGGTGCATCGACCTGGGCAGTGATGGCGGTGATCGCCTCGAAACCGTGTCGCAGTCGGAAACCACCGGCGAGAGCCTTCTGTGTGGCCGCCTGGATCACCGTGCCGTCCATCACCGGGTCGGAGTAAGGCAGTCCGAGTTCGATCACGTCAACGCCGTTCTGGGCGAGCGCGACGGCCGCGTCGATGCTCTCCGCCAGGCTGGGGAAGCCGACGGGAAGATAGCCGATCAGTGCGCCGGAACCGGCCTCCTTGCGCAGCGCAATCCTGCGTTCAACAGGACTCGCTGCTGCCGGACTCTGTGCCGATGAATTCTGCGCCGGCGGATTCTGCGCATCCGGGTTCATGATTGTGTCGCACCTTCGTCGAGCAGGTCGAAGTAGCGACCAGCGGTTTCCATGTCCTTGTCGCCGCGGCCACTGAGGTTGACCAGGATGGTGCTGTCCTTGCCGAGCTCCCGGCCAAGCTTCAGCGTGCCGGCGAGGGCGTGGGCAGACTCGATCGCCGGGATGATCCCCTCCGTGCGGCTGAGCAGCCGGAACGCGTCCATCGCTTCCGCATCGGTCACCGGGCGGTACTCGGCCCGACCGATGCTCGCGAGCCAGGAGTGCTCCGGACCAACCCCGGGGTAATCCAGCCCCGCGGAAATGGAATGGGACTCGATGGTCTGCCCGTCTTCGTCCTGCAGCAGGAAACTGCGGGCGCCGTGCAGCACGCCGGGGCGCCCCTTGGTGATGGTTGCGGCGTGCCTCGGCGTGTCGATTCCCTCACCCGCTGCCTCGAAACCGTACAGGCCGACCTCTGGGTCGTCGAGGAACGCGTGGAAGATGCCGATGGCGTTCGATCCGCCGCCGACGCAGGCCGTGACGGCGTCGGGGAGACGACCGGTGAGCTCAAGGACCTGGCCGCGGGCTTCCTCTCCGATGATCTTCTGGAAGTCCCGCACCATGGCGGGGAACGGATGCGGGCCGGCGACAGTTCCGAATATGTAGTTGGTGTTGCCGACGTTGGTGACCCAGTCGCGCATGGCGTCGTTGATGGCGTCTTTCAGGGTACGGGACCCGGTCGTGACGGGCACGACTTCGGCGCCGAGCAGGCGCATGCGGGCAACGTTGAGTGCCTGACGCTCGGTGTCGACTTCGCCCATGTAGATCACACAGTCGAGCCCGAACAGTGCCGCGGCGGTTGCCGTGGCGACGCCGTGCTGGCCTGCGCCGGTTTCCGCGATGACCCTGGTCTTGCCGATTCGTCTGGTGAGCAGCACCTGGCCGAGCACATTGTTGATCTTGTGCGACCCGGTGTGGTTCAGATCTTCACGCTTCAGTATGACGCGGGCTCCCCCGGCGTGCGCGGCGAAGCGCGGGACTTCCGTGATGATCGACGGTCGGCCGGTATAGCTGCGGTGCAGTTCGCCCAGCTCTGCGGCGAACGCCGGGTCAGTGCGAGCGAGGGCGTACTCCTCGGTCAGTTCGTCCAGCGCCGCGATGAGCGATTCGGGGACAAAACGGCCGCCGAACTCGCCGAAGTATGGACCGGATTCAGTTCGTAAAGACATCAGACCGCCAGGAATTCTTCGAGGGTGCGAACAGGGTCACTCGTGACCAGGGCTTCGCCGACGAGAACCACGTCTGCGCCGGACTGGCGGTAATGGGCGACGTCTGCTGCCGTCTTCACCGCAGACTCCGCGACCCTGATGACACCGGATGGGATCCGATCCGCCAGCTGGCCGAAGAGGTCCTGGTCGAGTTCGAACGTTGAGAGGTTACGGGCATTCACGCCGACCAGCTCCGCGCCGATGTCGAGGGCGCGGGAGATCTCCTCCGCGCTGTGCGTCTCGACCAGCGCGGTCATCCCCAGTTCACGGATGAGTCCGTGCAGCGACAACAGGGTTGGCTGGTCGAGTGCTGCGACGATCAGCAGCACCAGGTCGGCGCCAGAGGCCCTGGCTTCGAACACCTGGTACGGATCGCCGATGAAGTCCTTGCGCAGAACGGGCACGGTCACCGCAGCGCGCACCTGTTCGAGGTCGTCGAGCGACCCTCCGAAACGGCGACCCTCTGTCAGCACGCTGATGGCACTCGCCCCACCGGCCTCGTAGGAGACGGCGAGGGCCGCGGGGTCGGCAATCTCCGCCAGGGCACCGCGAGAGGGGCTGGCGCGCTTGACCTCGGCGATGATCTTGACCTGATCTGCAGGAGCGAGCGCGGCCAGCGCGTCAAGCGCAGCCGGGCGCTCAGTTGCGGCAGTCTCGACGACCGTGGCAGGCCTGGCCTGTCTACGCTCCTCGGCGTCGGCGAGGGCACCGGCCAGGAGTTCGTTCAACACCGGGTCAGTGGCTCGTCGATGACGAGCTGTTGGCGCCGTAGCCGACACGAGCCATGATCCAGCCAACGATCAGTCCGGCGACCAGCAGCGCAGCGGACGCCCAGACCAGCCATTGCATATCCAAGAAGAAAGCGACGGTGCCGATGACAAACGCCACCAGCATGATCGTGACAGCGGTCCATGCCGCCAGCGAGTGCCCGTGACCAGGGTCGACTGACTCGATGCTCATTGTTCTCCTTCTGCGTGACAGTGCCCTCCAAGTCTAGCGGGGGCCAGTCGTTGGTCCGGTCGTCGGTCCAGTCGTCGGGTCGGTCGTCGGATCGGTCGTCGGATCGGTCGTCGGGTCGTCGCCGCGGCTCAGCTCATCCCAGTCGTCGACAGCGTCGTGGCTTCGGTCGTCTTCCTGGTCGCTCACCGGCTCAAAACGGGTCGCCTGGTATCGCTTGGTGGGGCCCTGCCACCGGCGGGCGGAGAAGACGATTCCGAGGCCCGCGATCACCATGATGCCGGCCGCGAGGATCGCGATCCAGGGCCAGAAAGTCGGTGCCGGGTCGACGGTGCCGATCAGGGAGGACTCCTTGCCTGCGATTCCCGTGAGCGCGGTGTATGCGGCGGCGCTGGCCGCGGAGGGGTCGACTATCGCCGAGATGGCCGAGATGAACACCGAGACCCCGAGCAGGACCTCCAGAATGCCGAGGATGATGCGGATGATCACACCAGCGATGCTGAGGGCGCCCGCAAGAGCCAGCCCTGCCAGTGCGAGTGCAGTCAAGGCAGGGGCAGCGTGGGCGCCGTCGACCGCGAGCGGCTGCATCGCCCCACCGTGCCCGGCGATGGCAACCTGGGCGTTGATCCAGACCTGCGTCCAGGCGAGCAGCGCCAGTGCGCTGGCGAGTAGCACGGCGACGATGAGCCCGAGTTTGAGCCGACGACTGCCCGCGGCATTCGTTCGCAGGGGCTTCGCTGTGTCGGACATCTACGACACTCGCCGCATGGC
Source organism: Glaciibacter superstes DSM 21135 (assembly GCF_000421145.1). Taxonomy (GTDB): domain Bacteria; phylum Actinomycetota; class Actinomycetes; order Actinomycetales; family Microbacteriaceae; genus Cryobacterium; species Cryobacterium superstes. The sequence goes on from NZ_ATWH01000006.1 coordinate 125,601, forward strand.
GTTGGCCACCGCGACGGCCCGCAGCGGGGCGGCCGCCTTGTTCTGCGACTCCTGGTACTCCGATGCCGGGTCGGAGTCGGCGACAAGGCCGCCACCTGCCTGCACGCGGGCGACTCCGTCTGCGATGGTGGCGGTGCGGATCGCGATTGCGAGGTCGGCGTCGCCGGCGAAGCCGAAGTAGCCGACCACTCCCCCATACACGCCGCGCTGAACGGGTTCGAGCTCGTCGATGATCTCGAGGGCCCGTGGTTTCGGCGCGCCGGAGAGCGTGCCGGCTGGGAAAGTCGCCCGAAACACGTCGATCGCGTCCTGTCCTGGACGGATATCGCCTTCGACAGAGGAGACGAGATGCATGATGTGGCTGAACCGCTCGATGCGCATGAACTCGGTCACCTCAACGGAACCGGCCGTGCACACCTTGAGCAGGTCGTTGCGCGCCAGGTCGACCAACATCAGGTGTTCTGCGCGTTCCTTCGGGTCTCCAGCGAGTTCTGCCTCGTAGTCTGCGTCGGCTTCCGGGGTCGCCCCGCGCGGCTTAGAGCCGGCTATCGGATGCGTGAACGCGCGTCCGTTCTGCACCTTCACGAGGGCTTCTGGTGACGAGCCGACAATCCAGTACGGGTCGCCGGCCGGGGACTCGAGGCTGAGGAGATACATGTATGGGCTGGGGTTCAGGCTGCGCAGCACCCGGTACACATCGATCGGATGCGCGGTGCACTCCTGGTCGAAGCGCTGCGAGACCACAACCTGGAAGATGTCGCCGTCGACGATGTACTGCTTTGACGTCTCGACAGCGGCCAGGAAGTCTGCGCGTTCCGTGCGGTTGACGGGCGAGGCAGGCGTCGACAGGTCAACCTCAGCGAGCCAGGCTTCGCCGGGTTGTGCGAGCCTTCGCTGCAGTGAATCGAGGCGTTCCTGTGCGCCGGACCAGAGGGCATCCGTCGAATCGGTATCGTCGTTCAGCACGTTGGCGATGAGCTGGACGGTGCCGTACTTATGGTCGAGGACGACGAGGTCGGCAACAAAGCTGAATGCTTGCCCTGGCACGTCGTAGTCGGCCGGCGGCTGGTTCGGGAGCCGCTCGAGCTGGCGAATCGCCTCCCAGCCAATGAAGCCGACGAGACCGCCGGTGAGCGGCGGGTGGCCGGGCAGCCTCGGTGTCTGCCAGCGCTGGAACAGGTGGGCGAGCACGTCGAGCGGGCCACCGGATGCCGCATCGCCGATTGCACGCTCTGCGCTGATTCCATAGTCGAGCCAGCGAGCCGCATCGCCCTCCTGGCTGAGCACGCCGAAGGAGGAGACGCCGACAAAGGAGAATCGCGACCAGATGCCGCCCTGCTCTGCCGATTCGAGCAGGAAACTGCCGGGCACACCGTTCGCGAGTTTGCGGAAGATGCCGACCGGCGTCTCGCCGTCTGCGAAGAGTTCGCGGATGACCGGAATCACCCGGTACTCGTCGATCAGTGCACGGAACTGACCTTCGGTAGTGGAGCCGGTGCTCGGTTCGGCTGCGGGACTCACGATGAACTCTCCCCTGGCAAAACGACCACATCAACTGCTCGGCCGTCGAAACACGTGTGGGTTCCGGTGTGGCAGGCCGCACCGATCTGGTCCACCTTCACCAGGAGGGTGTCGCCGTCGCAGTCAAGCGCGGCGGAACGCACAAACTGCACGTTTCCCGAGGTGTCGCCTTTTCGCCAGTATTCCTGCCTGCTGCGCGACCAGAAGGTCACGCGGCCCTCGGTCAGCGTTCGTCGCATCGCTTCGCGGTCCATCCAGCCGAGCATGAGCACCTCGCCGGTGTCCCACTGCTGAATGACAGCGGGCAGGAGGTCACCCGTGGAGAAGACGGCCCGGTCGAGATCCTGTTCTGTCGTCATGTTCGTACCACCATTCCGGCATCCGTCAGCTCTCGCTTGACGTCGCCAACCGTCAGTTCCGCGTTATGGAAGACCGACGCAGCCAGAACTGCATCGGCGCCGGCAGAGATGGCAGGCGGGAAGTCCGCGGCCTTCCCCGCTCCACCAGAGGCGATGACGGGCACTCTGCTGATGGCGCGCATCGCCTCGATAAGTTCGATGTCGAAACCCTGTTTGGTGCCGTCGGCGTCGATCGAGTTCACCAGAAGCTCGCCAACGCCACGTTCGATCGAGGCCGCCGCCCACTCGAGTGCGTCGAGGTCGGTCTCTGTGCGACCGCCGTGGGTGGTGACGACAAAACCGGATGCGGTTCGCTCACTTCTCTTCACGTCGAGTGAGAGCACCAGAACCTGCGCGCCGTACCGATCGGCGATCTCGTTGATCAGCCCTGGCCGACTTATCGCCGCACTGTTCACCCCGACCTTGTCTGCGCCGCTGGCCTGGAGTCTCGCGACGTCATCAACGCTGCGGATGCCGCCTCCGACGGTGAGCGGGATGAACACCTGTTCCGCCGTCGCCCGCACCACGTCGTAGGTTGTCGAACGGTTGTCGACAGTTGCCGTGACATCGAGGAAGGTGAGTTCGTCTGCGCCCTGCTCGTAGTAGCGCTTGGCGAGCTCGACCGGATCCCCGGCGTCGCGGAGGTTCAGGAAGTTGACACCCTTCACGACGCGACCGGCGGCCACGTCGAGGCAGGGGATCACACGTACAGAGAGGCTCATGACTACAACCGGGCGTTGTGGATCGTACTGATCAGGATGGCGCGGGCTCCGAGGTCGTACAGCGAGTCCATCACCAGATTCATGTCGACGCGCGGGATCATCACCCTGACCGCGACCCAGTCCGGGTCGTGCAGGGACGATACGGTCGGAGACTCCATTCCAGAGGCCAGAGCGGCCGCCTCATCGAGCTTGGCGAGCGGAATGTCGTAGTCCATCATCACGTACTGCCTGGCGACCACCACTCCCTGAAGTCGGCGCAGCAGGGTGGAAATGCCGGGATTGTCGTTGGCCGAGCTGATGAGCACCGCTGTTGACACGAGGATGACCGGGCCGAAGATCTCCAGGCCGGCCTTTCTCAGCGTTGAGCCGGTGGAGACGACGTCGGCCACGGCATCCGCAACGCCCAACTGCACAGCAGATTCGACGGCTCCGTCGAGGGTGACCAACTCGACGCTGACGTCGTGTTCTGCGAGAAATGTCTCGACCAGGCCCGGAAAACTGGTCGCGACGCGGAGTCCGGTCATGTCGGAGAGTTCACGGAAGCGGCCAGCCGGCCCGGCGAACCGGAAGGTGGAGTCGCCGAAGTCGAGGCTGGCGATCTCGAGGGCTGGAGAGTGAGAGTCGAGGAGGAAGTCACGGCCGGTGATTCCGACGTCGAGTGCGCCTGAGCCGACATAGGTGGCGATGTCGCGCGGGCGCAGATAGAAGAATTCGACGTCGTTGCGTGGATCGGAAACGACGAGGTCGCGCGGGTCGCTGCGGCCGGTGTAACCGGCTTCGAACAGCATCTGGGCGGCGATTTCGGACAGAGTGCCCTTGTTGGGGACGGCGATTCTGAGCATGAGTTACTTTCTGCGCTGAGTGGTCTACGTGGTCATCTGGGGTGCGTCAGCACTGTGTTCATCAGTACGGTGTTCATCAGTACGGCGCCAGATCACAGATGTCGGTACACATCGGCGGGGGTGAGCCCCTTCGCGAGAAGCAGGACTTGCAGGTGGTAGAGCAGCTGTGAGATCTCTTCCGCGGTCTCCTCGTCGCTCTGGTACTCCGCGGCCATCCAGACCTCTGCGGCCTCTTCCACGATCTTCTTGCCGATCGCGTGCACCCCGGCGTCCAGTTCACGCACGGTGCCTGAGCCTTCCGGCCTGGTGCGCGCCTTCTCCTGGAGCCCGGCGAAGAGGTCGTCGAAAGTTTTCACCTCTACAGGCTACTAGTGCGCGTGCGAGTGGGCAGTCGCCGTTTCACGGAGCCGGGTGACCTGTTCCGCCGGATCACCGGTCGCGAAGATGCTGGAGCCGGCAACGAAGGTGTCTGCGCCTGCCTCGGCCGCTATCACGATCGTCTTCTCATTGATACCGCCATCGACCTGCAACCACACATCAAGTCCCCGTTCACGGACGACGTCAGCGACCGTGCGGAGTTTCGGCATCACGGACTCCTGGAACCTCTGACCGCCGAAGCCGGGTTCGACGGTCATGATCAGGATCTGATCGAATTCGTCGATGTGATCGAGGTACCCAGTGACATCGGTTCCCGGCTTCAGGGCGATGCCCGCGTGGGCGCCGAGAGAACGAAGAGTACGAGCCAGCGCAACGGGTTCCTGGGTTGCCTCGGCATGGAAGGTGACAAAGGACGCGCCGACCTCGGCATAGCCTGGGGCGAACCGGTCGGGATCGTCGATCATGAGGTGCACGTCGAGCGGAAGGGGTGACACCTCTTGCAATCGCTTGACCATCTGAAGCCCGAACGTGAGGTTCGGCACAAAATGGTTGTCCATGACGTCGACGTGCACCAGATCAGCGGTGGGAATGCTGTTCAGCTCACGCTCGAAATTGACAAAATCGGCGGCGAGAATACTCGGATTGATCCTGATCGGCATGGCCTTCACTTTACCGGGCGCGTCAGCGGCATCCGCAGGTCAGGCCGTGCGCTCGAGGAGGGTGATGAACATAGCGTCGGTGCCGTGGCGGTGCGGCCAGAGCTGCACGCTGCCGGAATCACCCGCCAGATCGAGCTCGTTCCGCGCGATCCCTTGCACGATAGCCGCCGTGTCGAGCGTGCGAACGCTCTCGCCCCATGACTTCAACGCGGTCGCCACGATCCCCTGTGTCTCCCCGAGGTGCGGCGAGCAGGTCACATAGGCGAGGATCCCGCCGACCTTCAGCGCGTGGAGCGCCGAATCGATCAACTCCGACTGCAGAACGGACAGCGCCGCGACATCCGTCGGCTGCTTGCGCCAGCGTGCCTCTGGTCGCCGGCGCAATGCGCCGAGCCCGGTGCACGGTGCATCAAGGAGGATGCGGTCGAAGGTGTCTGGGTGACTGGCGCCGACACCCGTGCCGTCCAGCTCCCAGACCGGCACCTCCTCCGGCAGTGCAGCGAGAGCGTTCCGCACCAGGCCGGCGCGCGCAGGAATGAGCTCGTTCGCGAACAGTTTTGCTCCACCCCGCCGTGCCTCAGCACCGAGCAACACGGCCTTGCCTCCCGGGCCGGCGCAGAGGTCGAGCCAGCGTTCGCCAGCAGCGATTGGCCTCGCCCTGCTCAGACTGAGTGCCGCGAGTTGCGAGCCTTCGTCTTGAACCCTGACGCGCCCTGCGTACTCCGTGACAAGCTCAAGCGGGTCTCCCCCGGCCAGCGTGAAACCGACCGGAGAATAGCGGTCTGCCTCACCGAGACCGTGGGTCGGGCCAGTGGCGGCCGCGTCGCCGTCGTCTGCCTCGACCCCGGAAAGTCCGGGAAGCACAACCATGTTCACCCGTGGTGCAGCGTTGTCTGCAGCAAGGAGATCGGCCAGCTCGTTCTCCCGCCCCTCTGCCCTGAGCGCCTGCCGGAACGCCCGCACCACCCAGACCGGGTGAGAGTGTTCGGCCGCGAATGCCTCGTCTTCGTTCTTCGCACCGGCCAGCACTTGCTCACGCCATTCATCAGCACTGGTGCGGGAGATTGCTCGAAGCACACCGTTGCAGAACCCGGTCGCCGACCGCGAGCCGACCTGCCTGGCCAGAACAACCGACTCGTTCACGGCCGCGTGGGTTGCCACCCGCGTTGCGAGCAACTGGTGGGTTCCGAGGCGCAGCACGTCGAGTATCGCCGGGTCGATCGACGTCACCGGCCTCGCCGCGGCCAGCGAGATCACCCGATCGTAGAAACCCTGCATCCGCAGGGTTCCGTAGGTGAGCTCGGTGGCCAGGGCCGCGTCTGCCTGGCTGAGGCGCGCCCGTTTGATCTTTGTCGGCAGCAGCAGATTGGCGTAGGCGTCGGAGTCACCGACTGCGGCAATGACCTCGTAGGCGATTCGCCTGGCCGGCTGTACAAACTCCCCGGTGCGTGATTGCGCTCGGCCGTGTTCACGGCCGCGTTCAGGACCGCGCGCGGAGCCGTTGCCCACAGTCTGCCCAGTGCCTTTGCCCCGTGACTCGCTCTTCTCGCTCACTCTGCGCTCACTTCCCGCGCGCCGACCCCGCGCCACCAGTCTGCGGCAAGCATCGGCCTCTTCCCGGCCGGCTGCACTCGGAGAATCTCGATCGGGTCGGATCCGGTGCCGGCAAGAACCCGCTGGTCGACGCGGCGAATCACGCCGGGTGGCAGCGCCTCAAGACCGGTCGCCAGTACCGTTTCGAGGAGCTTGAAGCGGTCTTGGCCGACCAGTGTGAACGCGCCTGGCTCTGGAGTCACGCCCCTCACGCGGTTGTGCACGGATGACGCGGGCTCGGACCAGTCGACCCTCGCGTCATCGAGGGTCAGCTTCGGCGCCAGCGTCACTTCACCCCGCTGCGAGTGCGAAACCGCGGTGCCGACGGCGAGGGAGTTCACCACTCCGAGGAGCAGGTCGGCCCCGGTGTGGCTCAATGCGTCGAGCAACGAGCCGGCGGTCGCTCGCTCGTCGATCGGCATCGTGTTGGTTGCGAACACGTCTCCCGCATCGAGCTCCGGCACCAGCTGGAACACGGCCGCACCGGTTACCTCGTCACCGGCGATGACTGCGCGCTGCACCGGCGCGGCGCCCCGCCAGCGCGGCAGCAGCGAGAAGTGCAGGTTGATCCAGCCCAGTCGCGGAGCAGAGAGCAGGGGTTCACGCACGAGACCGCCGTAAGCCACAATGACTCCGAGGTCTGCACCCAGGGTGGCAATCGTTGCCGTTGCTGCGTCATCCAGGCGGTTGGTCTTCACGATGCCGAGCCCGAGTTCGGCTGCTGCCAGCGCCACCCGCGACGGGGTCAGCACCCGCTTCCGCCCGAGCGGCGCGTCGGCGCGAGACACCACGGACACGATCTCGTGATCGGACGCGGCCAGGGCAAGAAGGCTCGGCACGGCAGCGGCCGGAGTACCGGCGAAAACGAGTTTCATTCAGAGCAGCTCCGGGTCGTCGAATCGTATTCTGAGTGTAGGTGCCGCACGGCCGGCACCGCCTTTCGGCCTGCGACGTCGACTCGCGTTCCGCACGACGGCCGCCTTGAGCGAAGCGGCGACGGCATCGCCCTCCGAATAGGCAAAGCGCACGATGGCCCGCACCATTCCCGGCTCACTGGTCACCGGTCCGAGCACGTCGACACTCGGCCCCTGAGCCAGATCGCCCAGCGCCGCTTGCACGTCGCTTTCTGCGCCGGTGACGGATGCGATGCGTACGGCAGGCGGAAATCGGAGCGTCTGCCGGTCGGCGAGTTCACGTGCCGCGTAGGCATCCGGTCGCCAGGAGTTCAGCGCCCGCGCCAGGCCGCCACCGACTCCGACCAGCACAACGGGGGCACCTGGCGCTGCAAGTGCAGCAGCGTTCGCCCACCAGCGAAGACAGTCCTCCCCCACTCTCAATGACTCCCTGGCCAGCATCCGTTCGCCGTCAAGCAGGAGGATCGCACGGTACCCACCCGCTGGGATTGGTTCCGCTCCGCGGGTGGCGATCACCAGGGCGGGCTCGCTGCCGATCTGCTGCACCGGGTGGTCACCATCGGCGATCAGCACGCGCACGCCCGGAAAACCGCGGCCGAGCTCTTCTGCTGTTCGGCCTGCACCAACTGTCACCAGACGGTAGGTGCGGCCTTCGCAGTGCGCGCACGTCCAGTCGGCAGCCAGCGCTCCGCACCAGCGGCACGACGGCATGGCCCCCCTGGATGCGAGACCGAGCGGGCCCTGGCACCGCGTGCACCTCGCCGAGTGTTTGCAGCTCTGGCAGGCCAGAACCGGCGCGTAACCGGGGCTGGCCACCTGCACCAACACGGGACCGTTCTCGAGTGCCGCTTTTGCCGCCTGCCACGCCGCCGTCGGAATGCGCGCGATCCTGGCGTACTCATCCGCTGGATTCTGCATCTCGGTCGGGATCACCTTCGGGTGCACGGCGCGTTCTGGCCGCACGTCGCTCAGCCACCCGAGCTCGACGAGCCGCTGGGCCTCAACGCTCCGGGACTGGCCGAGTAGCACGAGGCCGCATCCGGTCTGCTCCTGTCGTACTAGCGCGGCGTCCCGTGCGTGCACGTACGGACTCAGCGGCTCGGCATGCAGCGGGTCACCGTCATCCCACAGCGCGATCAGCCCGAGGTTCTCGGCCGGGGCATACACAGCAGACCGATTGCCGAGAACGATGCGCGGCTGCCCCGCCAGGCAAGCGAGAAATGCCCGGTATCGATCGGGATTCGACTGGCGCGCATCGACGCGGCTCACTGTTTCGGCCGGCACCAGGGCGTCGAGTGCTGCCTGTACCTGGTCCTGGTCGCGGTAGTCGGGCACCACCACAATGGCCGTGCGACCCGTTGCAACGGTCGCGGCGGCAAGCTCCGCCATGGTGCGAGCCCAGGCCCCGATGGTCTTCCCGTCGGCCAGTGGCACCAGTTTTGGCACAGCGGCAACCGCCAATCTGTGGCCGTCGAGCGCCCGCGCCAGTGTCCCCGGTTCGTAGTCGGTGAATTGAGGCACAGAGGTTTGTGCCTCGGGGGTTCGCACCTCGGTGGTTTGTGCCTCGGGGGTTTGTGCCTCTGCCGCGGCCAGCCACGCCTTCTCGACCCGCACCTGTCTGGGTGGAATCGCCAGTCGCAGAACGTCACTCGCTGTTCCCGCCGCGCGGTCCGCCACCCGGCGCGCCAGCTGCCAGACGCCGGGGCTCAGCACCGGCACCGCGGAGACGACAGACTCAAGCGGGCTCAGCGTGCCGCGGAAGGGCGCATCCGTCGACCCGGCCGAAGCACCTTGCTCGCCGGCAGTGCTTTCATCGGCGCTGTTTTCATCGGCCGCAACGACCTCGACCAGGTAGCCGGCTGCCGTACGTCCGGCCTGCCGAAATGGCACGGTGACCCGCACTCCCGGCCGGGCTGTTCCGGAAAGCTCATCGGGGATTCGATAGTCGAAAAGGTGGTCAAGCTGTGGCAACGGAGAGTCGATCAGCACCCGCGCGATGCGCCCGGTGCCCGTCATAGTGCTGTCACCTCGTGCTGTGCCACCACGTGCTGTGCCTCATCGGTCAGAGTCCGGCTGCGCTTTTCAGCTCGTCCACCCGGTCGAGACGCTCCCAGGTGAAGTCGGGAAGCTCGCGACCGAAGTGGCCGTAGGCGGCCGTCTGGGCGTAGATCGGCCGCAGCAGGTCGAGCGAACGGATGATGGCGGCCGGTCGCAGGTCGAACACCTCGTTGATTGCGCGGGAGATCTGCTCGTCTGGCAGCGCACCGGTTCCGAACGTCTCCACGTAGAGCCCGACCGGTGCCGACTTGCCGATGGCATAGGCGATCTGCACTTCGAGGCGCTCCGCAAATCCGGCGGCGACGGCGTTCTTGGCCAGCCAGCGCATGGCGTAGGCAGCTGAGCGGTCCACCTTCGACGGGTCTTTACCGCTGAACGCTCCCCCGCCGTGGCGGCTGGCACCCCCGTAGGTGTCAATGATGATTTTGCGCCCGGTCAGCCCGGCGTCTCCCTGCGGCCCACCGATCTCGAAGCGACCGGTGGGATTGATCATGACCTTCAACGCCGTCGAGTCAAGTTCAACGCCGGCAAGCACCGGCCGGATCACGAGTTCTTCGACTTCGGCGCGCAGGCGGTGTGTCGACACGGACGGCGCATGCTGCGTCGACAGCACCACGGTGTCGACGGTACGGGGCACAGAACCCTCGTACCCGATGGTGACCTGTGTCTTGCCATCCGGGCGCAGGTACGTCAGCTCTCCAGACTTGCGCACGGCGGCGAGGCGCTCAGCCAGGCGATGTGCGATCCAGATCGGTATCGGCATCAGCGACGGGGTCTCCGTGGTGGCGTACCCGAACATGATTCCCTGATCGCCTGCACCCTGGCGGTCGAAGTCATCGACGCTGTCTTCCTCGCGAGTCTCGTAGGCATCGTCCACACCCTGCGCAATGTCGGGTGACTGGCCGCCGATGGAGATCTCGACACCGCAGGAACGCCCGTCGAACCACACGTCAGAGGAGTTATAACCGATGTCAGTGATGCACTTTCGCACGATCGAGGGAATCTCCACGTACGCCTTCGTCGACACCTCTCCGGCAACATGCACGAGCCCGGTTGTGACAAGCGTCTCAACAGCCACACGACTGTTCGGGTCTTCGGCCAGGAGCGCGTCGAGAATCGAATCAGAGATCTGGTCGCAGATCTTGTCTGGGTGTCCTTCGGTCACGGACTCAGAAGTGAAGAGGCGAAGTTCAGTCATGGTGCCCGTCTCTGCTCAGGAACAAATGTTCAATGGAACGGATGCCGGATGCGAGTGGTGCGCTCGCACTGCGTGTTCAGACTCGAAGACGGCCTGTTTCGCACTGGCGGACCTAGGTCCCGGCAACCACATCAAGTATGCGGTCGGCCACCGACATCTTGCTCCCGGCGGCCTCTGCCACTATATCGCCGCCTCGATCGAGCACCAGGACCCGGTTGTCGTCTACGGCGAACCCCTCCTGCCAGCCGACACGGTTGATGACGAGGAAATCGCATCCCTTTCGCACGAGCTTCGCGCGCCCGATCTCCAGCAGTCGATCGTCATCGGGTTCGGTCTCCGCTGCAAATCCGACGATCAGCTGGTTGCCGCTTCGAGTCGCGACAAGACCGGCCAGGATGTCCGGGTTCTTCACGAGTTCAAGCGTGAGGGTGTCACCGGTCTCCTCCTTGCGAATTTTGCCCTGGCGCACCTCTGTGGGTCGGTAGTCTGCGACGGCCGCGGCCATGATCACCAGGTCGGCTTCGCGCGCCGCCTCGTCCATGGCTTCCTGCAGTTCGAGTGTTGTCCCGACGTTGATTGTCCGCCGAAGACCATCCGGAACCGCGACCTCCAGGTTCGCGCCGATCAGCGTGACGGATGCCCCGCGTGCACCAGCGGCAGTCGCCAGGGCGACGCCCTGCTTCCCGCTGGAGCGGTTTCCGAGGAATCGCACGGGATCCAGCGGCTCCCTGGTGCCGCCGGCACTGATCACAACGCGCTTGCCCGCGAGGTCGCCCACCGTACCGGAGCCTGAATCGCGACCTTCCGTTGCGAGGACAGCTGTGGCGGCCTCAACGATCTCGTCCGGCTCACTCATTCGTCCTGGGCCGGTGTCCGACCCAGTGAGCCGGCCGGAGCCCGGGCCGACGATGGTCACGCCGCGCGAGCGAAGTGTCGCAATGTTGGCGACCGTTGCCGGGTTGTTCCACATCTCGGTGTGCATCGCCGGAGCAATGACGAGCGGCGCCGTACTGGCGAGAACGGCATTCCCCAACAGGTCGTCTGCCAGCCCCGTGGCGAGCTTTGCGATGGTGTTCGCCGTCGCCGGCGCGATCACGATGAGGTCGGCCGATTGGCCGATGGCAACGTGACGCACCTCTGCGACGCCCTCGTAGAGGTCAGAGTGCACCGGGTTTCGGGAGATCGCCTCCAGGGTGGGCTTGCCGATGAACCGGAGCGCGGCATCCGTCGCCACAACGTGCACGGAGTGACCCTGCAGCACAAATGCTCGCACGACACTCACCGCCTTGTACGCCGCAATACCGCCGGCGATTCCGACGACGATCGTGCGATGCTGCGACACCCGGTCTCCGGCAGGGAAGCTTATTCGGCGGGAGTGGTCGGAACGAGGGGACGCGCGATGAGCTTGTCCTCGTTGATCTCGCGCAGTGCGACCGAGAGCGGCTTGTCGTCGATGGTCGAGTCGACCAGGGGTCCGACGTTGTCGAACAGGCTGCCCTCGTGCAGGTCTGCATAGTAGTCATTGATCTGACGCGCACGCTTCGAGGCGAAGATCACGAGCGCGTACTTGGAATCAACTTTGGAGAGCAGGTCGTCGATGGGCGGGTCGATGATGCCGGTGGGCTTGGTGGCCATGGTGAAACTCCTTCAGTGCTGCGAATCGCAGCATAACCGTGTACCGAAATGGGCACACAACCGGGGAAAAAGCACGTTATGGGCGCGCCAATGCCCCGTGAAACTCCATCAAGTCTACGACCTCTCGCGCCGCTTCGCCTGCGTCGGCGTTCACAACGCGATAATCGAACTCCGCCTGGGCCGCCAATTCAAGCTTCGCGGTCTCCAGACGACGTGCCTGTTCCGTGGAATCCTCGGTGTCACGCCCGATCAGGCGACGCACCATCTCTTCCCAGCTCGGTGGCAGCAGGAAGACCAGCCTGGCCTCCGGCATGGCGCGGCGCACGGCTCTGGCACCCTGGAGGTCGATCTCCAGGAGAACGCTCTTGCCTGCAGTGATCGCCTCATCCACCGGTCGCCGCGGTGTACCGTAGCGACTCGCGTTATGCACGACAGCCCACTCCAGCAGCTCGTCAGCTGCGATCATCCGGTCGAACTCGGCGTCATCGACGAAGTAGTAGCTGACACCCTCGACTTCACCCTTGCGCGGCTTTCGCGTTGTCGCTGAAACCGAGAGCAACACGTTCGGGTAGTTTTCGCGAATGTACCCGGCGACGGTGCCTTTGCCCACCGCAGTCGGGCCGGCCAGCACCACGAGGCTTGACAGGCCTGTCCCCCTGCGAGTGGTTGCGCGCGTTGCGAGGTAGTCGCGCAGTCGTTCCCGCTGATGCACGCCGAGTCCGCCCAGTCGCTTGATCGGCGAGATCCCCAGATCGTTCATGATCCGGTGCATCTTGGTCGGCCCGATGGCCGGGATACTGGTGAGCAGTTCGGTCGTTCGAAGGCCGCCCTCGACGCCGTCACGGTCGTTCACGGCGGCGGTCAGTACTTCGAGCGCGCTTCGTTCGCCTGAGGCAACCTGTGCCTTCACTGCGGCGCGCGCACGCCTGGCCGCGACGGCAGCACGAGACGCGGCAGCGCGGTCGACTTCTGGTGGATCGGGGCGCTTATTCGCCATGATCGGCTCCTGCTTCCGTTACCTCATCGATTCTGCGTGCAATCGCCTGCCGAAGACGGTTGGGACCAGCCGACAGTACGCTGCGTGATTCACTTACGATAACGCCTGGCGCGTACCGGCCGAAGATCGCCCCCAGCTCTCGGACCTCAGCGCCCTGGTGGCCGAAGCCGGGGGCAAGCACCGGCGTGAGGGCCGCCGCGGGTGCCCCATCGACATCGCCGGAGACGTTGATTCCGAACTGCGCCAGATCGAGGGTCGCCCCGAGGACGACACCGATCGACCCGAACCGCAGCTGAGTTGTCTGTTTGGCCAGTGCCACCTGCGCATTGTGTTCTGCCACATCAGCGAGGATGCCGGCCGCCACCGACATCCCGGCTCGCGGTCCGGTGGCGACAACGGAGCCTTGCAGCTGGGCGCCTTCCGGATTAGACGTCGCGGCCAGGATGAAAAGCCCCTTGCCGTTGTCTTCGGCCTGCGCGATGACGGAGAGAAGGGAAGCGACGCCCAGGTACGCGTGCACGGTGAGTGCATCGGCCTCAAGGGGCGACCCAGGGGAAAGCCACGCGTCGCCGTACGCCGCAACGCTGGTGCCGAGGTCCCCGCGCTTGCCGTCGGCGATGACCAGGAGTCCCGCTTCCCTTGCATCCGCGAGAACCCGTTCAAGCGCCAGGTAACCTTCGGCGCCGAATCGCTCGAAGAACGCCACCTGCGGCTTGACGATTCCCGCCACGCCGGAGGCGGCCTCGACCACCGTGCGACCGAACGACTCCGCCCCCGAGGCCGTGTCGGGCAGCCCCCATTCGCCGAGCAGCCACGAATGCGGGTCGATCCCCACACAGAATCGACCTCGCTCGGAGAAGGCGGTCTCGACCCGCTCGCCGAACGAGGAAGCGGCGCCGTAGGTCACAGTGCGGTCGACCTCGGTTCCGCTGCTCACAGCGCCGCCGCGGCGATCCCCGCCGCTCGCCTTATCGCGTATTCCTGCAGCGAGGTCACGTCGAATCCGGTCTGCACCGCCTCAAGCGAACCGACGGCAGCGCTGAGCTCGGCGATCGTTGTGAACAGCGGCAGGTCGGCGGCAACCGCTGCTGCACGGATTTCATACCCGTCCGCTCGCGCGGTGCGCCCACCAGGGGTGTTGATGACCACGTGCACCTTTTCGTCACGGATCAGCTCGACGATCGATTCGTCGGCAGCATCGTCTTTCTCGCTGTACTTGCGCACGATTCCCGCCTCGATGCCGTTGCGCTTGAGCACCTCGGCCGTTCCCGCCGTCGCCACGATGGTGTACCCGAGCTGTTGCAGACGAAGAACCGGCAGGATGATGGCGCGTTTGTCGCGGTCGGAGACCGAGACGAACACCGTGCCATCCAGGGGCATCCCGCCGTAGGCTGCGAGCTGGCTCTTCGCGAAAGCGCGGGGGAAGTCGCGGTCGATCCCCATCACCTCGCCGGTCGAGCGCATCTCCGGGCCGAGGACGGAGTCGACGACATCGCCCTCCGGAGTGCGGAAGCGCTTGAACGGGAGCACAGCTTCCTTGACGGCGACCGGTGAGTCCATCGGAACCCGGGACCCGTCAACAAGCGGCAGCTGACCGTCTGCCTTGAGTTCGGCGATGGCCCTGCCGACCATGATCAGCGCTGCCGCTTTCGCGAGCGTGATGCCGAGCGCCTTCGCGACGAACGGCACCGTACGGGATGCGCGGGGGTTTGCCTCGAGCACGTAGAGCACACCCGCGCCGATCGCAAATTGCACGTTGAGGAGCCCCCGCACGCCGATGCCTTCTGCGATGGCGAGAGTCGCGGCGCGCACCCGGTCGATCTCCGCCCGGCCGAGGGTCACCGGCGGAAGGGTGCAGCTCGAGTCACCAGAGTGGATGCCGGCTTCCTCGATGTGCTCCATGACACCGCCGATATAGAGTTCGTGGCCGTCGTAGATCGCGTCGACGTCGATCTCGATCGCGTCGTCGAGGAACCGGTCGACCAGGAGCGGGTGGGAGGGCCCGATGATGCCCTGGCCCTGCATCCTCGTGAAGTAGTCGGCCAGCGACGGGCTGTCGTAGACGATCTCCATGCCGCGGCCACCGAGCACGTAGCTGGGCCGCACCAGCACCGGGTACCCGATCTCTTCAGCAACGGCAACCGCACCGGTGTAGTCCACGGCGGTGCCGTTGCGCGGGGCGAGCAGGCCTGCAGCGTCGAGGATGCGGGAGAACGCGCCGCGCTCTTCTGCCAGGTCGATCGCGTCTGGAGTGGTTCCGAGAATCGGGATGCCTGCGGCTTCAAGGCCCCTGGCGAGGCCGAGCGCAGTCTGGCCGCCGAGTTGCACCACGACGCCGACCAACTCGCCGCTCTGGCTCTCGGCGTGGATCACTTCGAGCACGTCTTCGAGTGTGAGTGGCTCGAAGTAGAGCCGGTCAGAGGTGTCGTAGTCCGTCGAGACGGTCTCCGGGTTGCAGTTGATCATGACCGTCTCGTACCCTGCCGCAGACAACGCGAACGACGCGTGCACGCAGGAGTAGTCGAACTCGACTCCCTGGCCGATCCGGTTCGGTCCTGAGCCGAGGATGACGACTTTCCGGCGGTCACTCGGCAACACCTCGGTCTCCTGGTCGTAACTGGAGTAGTGGTACGGCGTCAGGGCGGGGAACTCGCCCGCACAGGTGTCGACCGTCTTGAACACCGGGCGGATGCCGAGAATATGACGCACCTTCCTGGCATCCGCTTCGCCGAAGCCGCGCAGTTCGCCGATCTGCGCGTCGGAGAAGCCGTGGTCCTTGGCCAGCCGGAGAATGTCGGTATCCAGCGTCTCTGAGGCGCTGACGCTGTCGGCGATCTCGTTGATGAGAACGATCTGGTCGATGAACCATGGATCGATCTTCGTGGCCTGGAAGACCTGGTCGATCGTGGCACCCTTGCGGAGAGCCTGCTGCACCGTGACGATCCGGCCGTCGGTCGGGATCTCGGACTCGATCAACAGCTCGTCGACGGTGCGCGATTCGGCACCCCAGTGGAAGGACGAACCTCGCTTCTCCAGCGAACGGAGCGCCTTCTGCAGGGCTGAGGCGTAGTTGCGGCCGATCGCCATCGCCTCGCCGACCGATTTCATGGTCGTGGTGAGCCTGGCATCCGCTGCAGGGAACTTCTCGAAAGCGAACCGCGGCACCTTGACGACCACGTAGTCCAGCGTCGGCTCGAAGCTGGCCGGGGTCACCTTGGTGATGTCGTTCGGGATCTCGTCGAGGCGGTAGCCGAGGGCGAGCTTGGCGGCGATCTTCGCGATCGGGAAGCCGGTCGCCTTGCTGGCCAGCGCAGAGGAGCGGGACACCCGCGGGTTCATCTCGATGACGATGATGCGGCCGTCGGCTGGGTCGATGGCGAACTGGATGTTGCAGCCGCCGGTGTCGACGCCGACGGCCCTGATGATGTCGATGCCGATGTCGCGTAGCTTCTGGTATTCGCGGTCGGTGAGTGTGAGCGCCGGGGCGACGGTGATCGAGTCGCCCGTGTGCACGCCGACCGGGTCGACGTTCTCGATCGAGCAGACCACAACAGTGTTGTCGGCCGTGTCGCGCATCAGCTCGAGCTCGTATTCCTTCCAGCCGAGGATGGATTCCTCGAGCAGCACCTCGGTCGTCGGGCTCTGGTGCAGACCATCACCGACGATGCGCCGGAGCTCGGACTCGGTGTAGGCGAAGCCTGAGCCGAGCCCGCCCATGGTGAACGACGGGCGCACGACCAGCGGATAGCCGAGGTCTTCGGCGAACCCGACGGCCTCTTCAACGGTCTTGGCGATGTGGGACCGGGCGACCTCGGCCCCGGCCTCGATCACCAGTTCTTTGAAGATCTGGCGGTCTTCACCCTTGTGGATGGCCTCGAACTTGGCGCCGATGAGTTCGACGTCGTACTTCTCGAGGATGCCCATTTCGTGCAGTTGGATCGCCGCGTTCAGTGCCGTCTGGCCGCCGAGCGTCGGAAGGATCGCATCCGGCCGCTCTTTGGCGATGATGGACTCGATGATCTCCGGGGTGATCGGTTCGATGTAGGTGGCATCGGCAAAGTCCGGGTCGGTCATGATCGTGGCCGGGTTGGAGTTGACGAGGATGACGCGCACGCCCTCTTCGCGCAGCACTCGGCAGGCCTGCGTACCCGAGTAATCGAATTCGCAGGCCTGACCGATCACGATCGGGCCGCTTCCGATGACCAGGACGCTGTTGATGTCGTCGCGTTTGGGCATTACTTGGCGTCTCCTGCTCCGGCGGCCGCCGTTCTGGCAACCACCACATCCCTGAACCGGTCGAAAAGATGGTTCGCGTCGTGCGGTCCGGCGGCCGACTCCGGGTGGTACTGCACACTGAATGCGTCGAGATCGAGGCAACGGATGCCCTCGACCACGTTGTCGTTCAGGCTGTAGTGGCTCACCTCGACCCTGCCGAATCCCTCACGGGACTCGCTGATTCCCTCGATCGGCATGTCGACGGCGAAACCATGGTTCTGCGAGGTGATCTCCACCCGACCCGTGGTCTTGTCGAGCACCGGCTGGTTGATCCCCCGGTGGCCGAACGGCAGCTTGTATGTGCTGAACCCGAGGGCGCGGCCGAGCAGCTGATTGCCGAAACAGATGCCGAAATACGGCACACCGGCCCGGAGCACCTCACGCAGCAATCTGACGTGCGCTTCGGATGCCGCCGGGTCGCCAGGGCCGTTCGAGAAGAACAGGGCGGACGGTTTCAGACTCAGCACATGCTCAGCGGTCACCGACTGTGGCAACACCAGCACTTCGAACCCACGCTCGGCAAGATAGTTCAGGGTCGAGGTCTTGACTCCGAGGTCGAGCACGGCAACGGAGCCGATGCGCTCGCCTACCGCCGGCAGGGAGAACGGCTCGACGGTCGACACGTCGTCAGAGAGATTGCGCCCGCGCATCTGCACGCCACCCTGCACCAGGTCGAGCTGTTCAGAGTCCGACAGGCCGAACCGGTCACCGGAGAAAATACCGGCACGCATGGCACCCTGCGAGCGGATGTGTCGGGTCACCGCGCGCGTGTCGATGCCGCTGATCCCCACCACGTCGCCAGCTTCGAGATCGTCATCGAGACTGCGCTGGGCGCGATAGTTCGACACTATGCGGGAAGGATCACGCACGACAAAGCCCGACACCCAGATTCGTCTGGATTCCTGGTCCTCGTCGTTCACACCGGTATTGCCGATGTGTGGCGCCGTCATCAGCACGATCTGTCCGGCGTACGACGGGTCGGTCAGGGTCTCCTGGTAACCGGTCATACCGGTGGCGAAGACGATCTCACCGAGGGTCTGGCCGAGCGCTCCGTAGGTGTTGCCCACGTATCGCGAGCCGTCTTCGAGGACGAGTACGGCCGGTGCGGTGGTGGTGGGGTAGCTCACGCTAGACCTCGCTTTCGGTACTGGCATCCTGGCCTGTCGGCGTGGGTGCGTTGGAGCTGGGTGTAATGGACTGAGGCGCGATGGAGGTGATGGCGGTCACGATCCGCTCGCGCCCGGCCGGATCGGTGATGCGGAAGTAACTGTCGACCTGACGATGATCGTCACCTGGGAGCATCCAGCCGAGCAGCACAAGCCCTCCGGGTTCGACCGCGCGGTCGATCGTCCAGGTCGCGTCGGTGAGGGCGTCGATGGCACCGGCAGGAACGAAGAAGGCCTCTTCGCCATCCAGGTTCAGGACGAGCCCTTCACCTGTGACGAGCAGCTCACCGTGGGCCCGAAAAGCGAGCCCGCGCACGGCCAGGCGCTCGAGGGGAACGTCTCGCGGAGTGGTCGCGACGTAGTAGACGTCTGCGCGCGCCAGTTCGGGCGACAACTCGGTGGGCAGCGGATGCCCAGCAGGCACGTCGGCGTCTCGTGCGCTTCGGCGTCGCCAGCCGCGCCACATGAGCGCGAGCAGGCCGATCAGAACGAGAGCGACGATGATGCCGGGAAGGATCCTATCCACGCGGAGACTCCCGCCCGGCGTCGGCAATCAGGCTGGCATCCTGCAGCTGGCCGTTCAGAACCGTCGGATAGCCCCGGTGGAAGGTCGAAACAACCCGGCCAGGAAGCGTCACGCCGAGGTACGGAGAATTCACTCCCTTGCCTGACAGGTCGTCGGTTCCGAAGACGCGATTCACCGCAGGGTCGTACAGCGTGAGTTCGGCTGGAGCGCCGGCAGCCAGCGAATGGCCCTGGCCTTCAATCCTGCCGATCCTCGCCGGTGTCTGCGACAGAACCCTCGCGACATCCGCCCAGTCGAGAAGCCCGTTGGCGACCACGGAAGCGTGCACGACCGAAAGCGCCGACTCGAGCCCGACCATTCCGTTCGCCGCGGCATCCCATTCACAGTCCTTGGCTTCGACCGGGTGCGGTGCATGGTCTGTGGCGACGATGTCGATCGTGCCGTCGGCCAGGCCGGCCCGCAGCGCCTCGGTGTCTTCCCGGCGACGAAGCGGCGGGTTGACCTTGTACCTGGCGTCGTAGCCGGCGATCAAGTCCTCGGTCAGTAGCAAGTGGTGGGGCGTGACCTCGGCCGTCACGTCGATGCCCCGGGCTTTGGCCCAGCGGATCACATCGACAGAGCCGGCGGTCGAGACGTGGCAGATATGCAGCCGCGAGCCGACGTGCTCTGCGAGCAGCACGTCCCTGGCGATGATCGATTCTTCAGCCACAGCCGGCCACCCGGCAAGTCCGAGTTCCCCAGACAGTGCGCCCTCGTTCATCTGTGCGCCTTCAGTGAGGCGCGGCTCCTGCGCGTGCTGGGCGACGACTCCGCCGAATGCCTTCACATATTCGAGGGCTCTGCGCATCAGGAGCGGATCAGACACACAGAATCCGTCGTCGGAGAACACCCGCACACGCGCGCGGCTTGCGGCCATGGCGCCGAGCTCGGCGAGGCTCTGACCCTTCAGACCGACGGTGACGGCACCGATCGGTTGCACAGTGACGTAGCCGGCCGCCTCACCGAGCGCGAGAACCTGCTCGACAACTCCTGCGGTGTCCTGCACCGGCGACGTGTTCGCCATCGCGAAGACACTCGTGAACCCGCCGCGGGCTGCGGCCTGGCTCCCGGTGAGGACCGTCTCGCTCTGCTCGTAACCCGGCTCGCGGAGGTGCGTGTGCAGGTCGACAAGGCCAGGAAGCGCGACCAGTCCGTCGGCATCGATCCTGGTTGCGCCGGCTGCCGAGATGCCGGTGCCGATCTCGTCAATACGCCCATCGGCGAGCAGAATGTCTGCACGCGTACCGTCCGGCAGCGCGGCCCCGCCGATCAGGTAGTTCGTCGGCACAGTGTGGGTGGGCAGGTCACGCGTCGGCAGACTTGGGGTTGGCGGGCGTTGTGCAGTCGTCATTTCGTACCCTCCCGGTCGCCGGACAGCAACAGATACAGCGCGGCCATCCGCACCGAAACCCCGTTGGCCACCTGTTCGCGCACCGTCGATTGCTGTGAGTCGGCCGCCATCGAAGAGATTTCGAGCCCGCGGTTCATCGGTCCGGGGTGCATCACAATGCTATCCGTGCCAAGTCTGGCAAAACGCGCATCGTCAAGGCCCCACCGCCTCGAGTACTCCCGGCTGTTGGGGAAAAACGACCCGTGCATCCGTTCGGCCTGGATACGCAGCATCATCACGACATCCGGCTGGGTGTCGACGGCGGCGTCAAGGTCGAATTCCACACGCGCAGGCCATCCAGAGGTGTCAGCCGGCACCAGGGTCGGCGGCGCCACCAGCGTGACATCGGCACCAAGGCCGGCGAGCAGCCATACGTTGGATCGCGCGACCCTCGAGTGCAGGATGTCTCCGACGATCGTCACGGTGACTCCGTCGAGGTCTTTGCCGCGCGAGGCCTTTCCGTGCAGGCGGCGGCGGATGGTGAAGGCGTCAAGCAGCGCCTGGGTCGGATGTTCATGGGTGCCGTCGCCTGCGTTGATGATGCCGGCGTCTATCCAGCCGCTGTCCGCGAGAACCTGGGGAGCGCCAGAAGCCGGGTGACGGATGACGACGCCGTCGGCCCCGATCGCGGCGAGAGTCTGCGCGGTGTCCTTCAGGCTCTCCCCCTTGGAGACACTCGAGCCCTTTGCACTGAAATTGATGACGTCGGCAGAGAGCCGTTTGGCGGCAGCTTCGAACGAGATCCTGGTGCGTGTCGAGTCTTCGAAGAACAGGTTGACGACGGTCTTGCCGCGCAGCGTCGGCAGCTTCCTGATCTCGCGATCGGCGACATCAGCCATGTCTTCTGCGACGTCGAGCAGGGTGATTGCGGTATCGCTGTCGAGACCCTTGGTCGTCAGGAGATGTCTCACGCGCCCACTCCCCCGTCTGTACTCATGGTCTCGATGCTCACGAACTCGTCACCATCGGTCTCGGCCAGGTGCACGTTGATGCGCTCAGTGGCTGCGCTCGGCAGGTTCTTCCCGACAAAGTCGGCGCGAATCGGCAACTCGCGGTGCCCGCGATCCACCAGGACGGCGAGCCTGACGATCTTTGGGCGCCCGTGATCACCGAGCGCATCGAGCGCGGCCCTGATGGTGCGGCCGGAGTAGAGCACATCATCGACAAGAACGACAGTGCGGCCGTCGATGGAACCCGGTACGTGTGTAGGGGACGGCGTGCGCGTCGTGGTGCGCGACAGGTCGTCGCGATACATGGTGACGTCGAGGGAACCGACGGCGACGGCCGCCCCATTCGGTTCGATGCGGCGGATCGACGCGGCAATGCGCTGCGCGAGCACGACGCCGCGGGTGGGGATACCGAGGATGACCAGATCATCCGGACCGCGATTGGACTCCAGGATCTCGTGCGAGATCCGAGTCAGCGCCCGGTCAATGTCAGCCTGAGCGAGCACGGTGCGTGCCATCAAACCGACCTCCTTCCCCGTCTCTCTGGACGGCCCTTAAAGGATGTCTACTGTAAGGATGCCTACTGCATGTATGTCAACCGAGGGATAGCTTAGCAGTCAGCTGCCGCCGGTCAGGAATGCGGCGAATGCCGCCGGGTCTGTGATGCTCCCCTGGTATTGCAGCCCGTCCACGAGCACGGTTGGTGTGCCCTCGATGGACGGAAGTTCAGACCCGGGGATCGGCCCGTAGAGTGCGTCGTCAGTGTTCTGCTGCGCCCACAACTGGTATTCGCCGTCTTCGATGCACCCGGCGATGCTCGCACTGCCGTTCGACAACGCGGCCAGGTCATCGTCGCTCAGGCCTTCTGTGCCTTCCTCTGGCTGGTTCTCATACAGGGCCGCCAGATAGTCGAGCGTTGAATCCGGGTTGAGTGTGGCCTCACAGGTGAGTGCTGACGCTGCACGAGTCGAGTACTCCGTGCCCTGCGACGCGGTGTCGAGGAAGGTCAGTGCGTGCAGGCGCAGAGTGATCGATCCATCGGCGACCAGCTCGGCGAGGTACCCACCGTTCGCTTCCTCGAACTGGGCGCAGTACGGGCACATCGGGTCGAAATAGACGTCGACGACCTGGCTGCCCGTTCCGACAAGGAGATACCCGTCGTCAAAATGGGCCGCCCCCTCCGTGCCTGAAGGAAGGTCGGGCGAGGGTTCAGATGACGCTTCCGGTGAGACGGACGATGCCACTGGCCCCGGCACAGACGACGAGACCGCCGCGATGAAGGCGCCGACACCCACCGAGAAAAGCAGGACGAACGAGACGGCGAGCACCGTGACGAGCACACCGGCATATCCGAGTACCAGGCCCGCGATCGCCAACCCGCGGCCGGCTTCACCGGTGCGCTTGATCTGACCGAGGGCAATGTGACCGGTGATGATGGCAGCCAGCGAAACGAAGAACGCCGACACCAGCGAGATGATCGCCAGGACGTTCGTGCGAGGCCCCGGCGCAAAGGGCTGCCCCTGATATGGCTGCTGCCCCTGATACGGCTGCGGTGTGTTCGGCTGCGGTGTGTTCGTCATAGATCCCCCTGGATAAAGCGGTGGGCCAAGCCAATGAAACGCATCAAGCCGATGAAAACAATCAGGCAGATGGAGCGGTCTGGGCGATCCGGCCGAGGAGTCCGTTGATGAACCCGGCAGAGTCATCCGTCGACAGCGTCTTGGCTGATTCGACCGCCTCGTCGATGGCCACAGCGTGCGGCACCTCGTCGTTGTGCAGGAGCTCCCAGATCGCGATGCGCAGGATCGCGCGGTCGATCACCGGCATCCGGGCGAGTGTCCAGCCTTGTGAGTATGTCTCGATGAGCTCATCGATCTCATCTTTGTGGTCAACGACACCGTCGACGATCTCACGCGCGTAGAGCCACGAGGCAGCTCGCGCCGGTTCGCTGGCAGCACGTTCCGCCTCCGTGGCCAGGGCGGCTTCGACGGTGATCTGCCGCACATCGGCAGCGTAGAGGATGTCTAAGGCGCGCTTCCGCGCCTTGGTACGGGCGCTCACTCGTTGACGCGGCCGAGGTAGTCACCGGTGCGGGTGTCGACCTTGACCTTGGTGCCCTGCTCGAGGAACAACGGCACCTGGATCTGGTACCCGGTCTCGACGGTGGCCGGCTTGGTGCCACCGGTGGAACGGTCGCCCTGCAGGCCAGGCTCCGTGTAGGTGATCTCCAAGACGACGGATGCCGGCAGCTCGACATAGAGCGGGTTGCCGTCGTGCAGCGCAACGGTGACGGACTGGTTCTCGAGCATGAAGTTGGCGGCATCGCCGACGACGGTCGCGGAAACGCTCAGCTGGTCGTAGTCGGACACGTCCATGAACACGTACGAGTCACCGTCGGCGTAGAGGTAGGAGAAGTCGCGTCGGTCGACGTTCTCTGTCTCGATCTTCGCGCCGGCGTTGTAGGTGCGGTCAACGGTCTTGCCGCTGACGACGTTCTTCAGCTTGGTGCGGACGAATGCGCCGCCCTTGCCTGGCTTGACATGCTGGAACTCGATGACAGTCCAGAGTTGACCGTCGATCTTCAGTACAACGCCATTTTTGATATCGGCGGTAGAGGCCATGAAGGGGTGATCCGTTCGATTGGGAGATGTTCGTGGCCGCGGGCAGTGCCCGGCAGGCCTGTGACGAGTGTAGTTGCCGCGCCCCCTCAGGGCCAAAGAGGTATGTCTGTCACCGTCAACCCCGCCGCGTGGAACGGTGCCAGGCGTTAGCGCTCATGCGCTCTGGCGCGGCCGCTCAGCGCTCACGCGCACCTGCGCGAACTGGAACTCGCGTGGTACTCCGTGCAAACCCGAGTAGCGCGCCACCACCGCGTCGATGAACGAAGCGCGTCGGGCCTCTGGCAACAGGTTGGTCCACACGCTCATGCCGGCCGCGCACCATCGTTGAAAGTCCCGTTCGGACGGGAAGGTGAATCTCTCGGTCCACGCTGTGATTTCGATGCACCGGTAACCAGCACCCTCCGCGCTCTGGCGCAGCTCAGACTCGGCAGGATGAACGTAGGGGCGAAAGTCCGGTTCGAAGGAGGACCGCCACGCGCTCTCCTTCGTGATCACGACGGCCATATCCTCGATGGCCGGCACCTCTGATGCGCCCACCAACTGGCAGACGAGTTGCCCGCCGTCGGCCTCTGCCGCGAACAGTCGCGCGAACGCGCCAGGCAGGTCGAGAACCCAGTGCAACGTATTCAGCGACACGATCAGGTCGAACGGTTCGTCGAACACCATCGTGTTCACGTCGAGCTCCACAAAGCTCAATCGTTCGGAACTCCGTTCGCGCGCCCGAGCGAGCATTGCAGCTGAGAAGTCAACGCCGACGACATCAGCCTGCGATCGCACCGCGATCTTCTCGGTCAGGAATCCATCACCGCATCCGACATCGAGAATGCGATGCGGTGTGTCAAGGTCGAGTGCGTCGACGAATGGGAGACCGACGCGGCGCTGTAATGCCGACACCTTTTCATATTCGAAGCCGTCCCACGATGACGGCGGCTCCGCCTCTGCGCGCATGCGTCCAGAGTACGCCTCAGGGGGCGTTTGAGCCTCCTGACCGGGCGTTGACCACAAAGTCGAGGGCCAGGCGGTACGAGTCGAAGCCAAAGCCGGCGATGACACCGGTTGCGACGGCGCTCACGACACTGGTGTGCCGGAACGTCTCTCTCGCATGCGGGTTTGAGAGGTGCACTTCGACGAGCGTCAGGCCGGCCTTGGTCACCAGCGCCGCGGCATCCCGCAGCGCGTAGCTGTAGTGCGTGAAGGCAGCCGGATTCAGGATCACCGGAATCCGCTCATCAACGGCAGCGTGCAGCCAGTGGATGAGTTCTGCCTCGTCGTCGGTCTGCCGAAGGTCGACGGAGACGTCGTTCGGGGCCGATTCGGTGAGCAGCGCACGCAGGGCATCGAGGTCTGCTGAGCCGTACACGTCGGGCTCTCGGCTACCGAGGCGACCGAGGTTCGGACCGTTCAGAACGAGGACTGTGCGCATCCTCACAGCCTAGGGCAGCAGTTCAGGAGCCGATCTCCTGGTAGGCGGCGAACAGGAGCGATGCGTCTGGGCCTTCAAGGACGGTCGGCTTGCCGATGTCATCGAGCACGATGAAGCGCAGCATGCCGCTGCGAGTCTTCTTGTCCCTCTGCATCGTGGCAAGCAGTGTGTTCCAGCGGCCGACCGGGTAGCTGACCGGAAGCGTGAGCGATTCGAGGATGCGACGGTGGCGGTCGACCGCCTCGTCTGACAACCGGCCGTTCAGTCGCGCCAGTTCCGCCGCGAACATCATGCCGACAGACACCGCTGCCCCGTGTCGCCAGCCGTAGCGCTCTGCGTGCTCGACGGCGTGCCCGAGGGTATGGCCGTAGTTAAGAATCTCCCGCAAGCCGGCTTCCTTGAAGTCCTCGCCGACAACGCGGGCCTTCATCTCGATCGCGAGTTCGAGCACACGGCGGAACTGTGGCGTTGTCGGGTCGGTGACCGCGTCGACATCCGCCTCGACAATGTCGAGGATTTCGGGTACCTGGATGAAACCGGCCTTCACGATCTCGGCGAAACCGGCGAGGATCTCGTTGCGCGGGAGGTCATCGAGGGTATCCAGGTCGCAGAGCACTGCCGCAGGGGGGTAGAAGGTGCCGACCAGGTTCTTGCCCTCTGCGGTGTTGATGCCGTTCTTGCCGCCGACCGCCGCATCGACCATGCCGAGCACGCTGGTTGGAATCTGCACCAGCCGCACTCCACGCAGCCACGTCGCGGCAACAAAGCCGGCCAGGTCGGTGACCGCTCCCCCGCCGAACCCGATCACGGCATCCGTTCGAGAGAAATCGGACTGCCCCATCACCTGCCAGCAGAACGCTGCGACTTCGACCCGTTTGGCCGCCTCGGCGTCCGGTACCTCAGCGATCAGCACCTCGTAGTGATCGAGCAGGCTTTCGCGCAGGGCGACGGCCCGTGCGCCGACCGTCGAGGTGTGCACGATGAGCACCTTGCGCACCTTCGGCCCGAGCTGGTCCGCAACAGAGTCGACCAGTCCTCTGCCCACCACAACCGGGTACCCTTCGCCTCCCTCTGCGGCCGACGCCGGGGCCCCGACCATGATTGTGCTGGCTTCGGTATTCGATTCAGTCATTCCCAGATTTCTCCTTCAGCCAGTGGACGATGTCGGCCGCGATGGAACCGACAGACCTGCCAGACGTCGAGACGCTGGTACTGCACAGCGCCTCGTAGATCGGCCTGCGCTCGTCGTAGATGCGCAACCAGGAGGCGAGTGGGTCCTCCACCTCGCCGTTCAGCGCGCCGTTGTTCAGCGCGCCGTTGTTCAGCAGAGGCCTGTCGCTGCCGCCGATGCGCGCAGCTACCGCTTCGGGGCTGACGGTGAGGTAGACAACCGTGCAGTCGGCGAGATCAGTCTGGGTGTCGCGGTTCAGCACGGCACCTCCGCCCAGTGACACCACCGCTTCCTCGGTGAGCGCGGCGGTGACCAGTTCCCGCTCCAGCACGCGGAAGTAGTCCTCACCCTCGCGCGCGAAGATCTGGGCGATCGGGCCGTACTCTGCCTCGATCCTGCGGTCGGTGTCGACGAATGGCACGGCAAGGTCGCGTGCCACCCTGCGGCCGACGCGAGATTTGCCCGCACCCATCGGCCCGATGAAGACGAGTGGGAAAACGGCGTTCAGTGAACCGGACATGTCAGAGCGACGTGCCGCGGGAGGCATCCGTTTTCAGGTTCGCTGGAATATTGGCGAGATAGGACTCGAGATTGCGCCGCGTCTCGACCACGGCATCTCCGCCGAACTTCTCGAGAACCGCGTTCGCCAGCACCAGGGCGACCATGGCCTCGGCCACAACGCCGGCCGCGGGAACAGCACACACGTCTGAGCGCTGGTGGTGCGCCGCCGATGCCTCTCCGGTGCTGATGTCGACCGTGCGGAGAGAATGCGGAACGGTGGCAATCGGCTTCATTCCTGCGCGAACCCGCAGCACGGTGCCCGTGCTCATTCCCCCCTCTGTGCCGCCGGCCTTGTCACTCGACCTGGTTATGCCGTCATCAGACTGGAAGAGCTCGTCGTGAGCCTCTGACCCCCGCCTGGTGGTGGTCAGGAAGCCGTCGCCGACCTCAACGCCCTTGATCGCCTGGATACCCATCAGTGCCGCGGCCAGCTGTGAGTCCAGCCTGCGGTCCCAGTGCACGAACGAGCCGAGGCCGGGAGGCAGGTTGTATGCAAGAACTTCCACCACGCCGCCGAGGGTGTCTCCGTCGCGGTGTGCTGCGTCGACCTCCTCCACCATGCGGGCGGATGTCTGCGGGTCGAAACAGCGCAGCGGGTCGGCGTCGAGGGCGTCGACATCGCCGGCGACCGGGAGCGCCGATTCTTCTGGAACCCTGACCGTGCCGATGGAGAGCGTGTGACTGACCAGGGAGATTCCGAGCTCAGACAGGAATGCTCGCGCGATCGCGCCCAACGCCACCCGCGCTGCCGTTTCCCTGGCACTCGCCCGCTCCAGAACAGGGCGCGCTTCGTCGAAGCCGTACTTCTGCATGCCGACCAGGTCGGCATGACCCGGGCGCGGGCGGGTCAGCGGTGCTCCGCGGCCGCGGCTGAGAGTCGCCGCATCGACAGGCTCCGGGCTCATCACCTCCGCCCACTTGGGCCACTCGGTGTTGCCGATGCGCACTGCGACGGGTCCACCGAGGGTGAGACCATGCCTCACGCCGCCGGAGAGATTCAGTTCGTCCTGCTCGAACTTCATGCGCGCGCCACGGCCGTAGCCGAGTTTCCGGCGCGCCAGATCGAGGCGGATCGCATCAAGGGAGACCGGGATTCCAGCGGGCAGACCCTCGACGATCGCGATGAGTTCAGGGCCGTGGGACTCTCCGGCAGTGAGCCAACGAAGCATATGCCTATCCTTCCACAGGGTGGGCGGGCGCCAGCGCGGCCCTCATAGCCCTGAGCACGTTCTCTTCGTCTGGGAGGGCCTCGAACGGGTCACCGGTGACAAAGATCCGCACCTGCACGAGCGCCTGGTGCAGCAGCATCGCGAGCCCGGAGAGCACAGTGCCGTCTACCGCCTGCCAGGATTCGGCGAGCACACTCGGCCACGGCGCGTAGGCCACATCGAAGAGAACGGCCCGGCGGCGGAGCGACTCAGGAAACACCACGCCGGGATCGCTTCCGCCTGGCAGGGTGCTGATCACCAGGTCGCTCTCGGCAACCGCCTCGCCGTCGTTCATACCGGCATTCTCGTCCGTACCGGCATTCTGGGCCGCACCGAAGGTGCTCACCGCCACGACCAGGCCGAGCGTTCGGCCGAGCCGTACGAGCCCAGCTGCCTTCGCCGAAGTGCGCACAACCAGGTCAACGCGCTCTGCGCCGAGTTCGGCGGCGGCAACCACGGCAGAGGATGCCGTTGCCCCGGCGCCGAGGATCGTCACGGCGGTTGCGCTGTGCAGTCCGGCCTCCGCCAGCGCTCGAACGATGCCGGCGACATCCGTGTTGAATCCCGTGAGCGACCGAACCCCTCCGCTGTCGGAGAGCAGGACGGTGTTGACGGCTCCGGTCAGTGTTGCCACGCGATCGGTCTCGTCGAGCAGCGGGAGGATCTCATGCTTGAGCGGCATGGTCAGCGACAGTCCACGCCACTCGGCGCCGAGACCGGAGACAAAACCTGCGAGCTCCCCAGTACCGACTTCTGCGGCCTCGTAGCGCCAGTGGAGCCCCAGCGTGCGATACGCGGCGTCGTGAAGCACCGGCGACCGTGAATGGCCGATCGGCGAACCCAGAACAGCGAGTCGACGTGAGCGAAGAAGAGAATCAACCATATTCGGGATGCTCATCCATCCAGGCCAGCCACTTCGCCACGCCGGCCTCGTGCTCCTCCTGTGTTGACGAGAAGATCGTCTCTCCTGTGTCGAGGTTCCAGGTGACGAAGTACAGCCAGGGCCCATCTGCCGGGTGCAGGGCGGCATCGATCGCGAGGTCGCCCGGGTTGGAGATCGGACCGATCACCATGCCGGGATGCACATAGGTGTTGTACGAGTTTGCGGCGTCGGCCCGTTCGGCATCCGTCGTGGTAACCAGGTGGGTGTTGCCCGTGCCGTAGGCGACGGTCGCGTCAGATTGCAGCAGACCGGTTTCCCAGAGCGCAGGTTCCAAGCGGTTCAGGAACACCCTCGACACCTTGTAGTAATCATCGCGGAGTCCCGCTTCCCTCTGGATCAACGCCGCGAGCACGATGGTGCTCCAGCGCTTGTCCGGTGTGACGCCGGCCTCATCGAGCGCCTGGAACTGCCGATCGACGAGCGTCTTGATGGCGTCGTGTGCCGTCGTGCCAGGGGCAAAGGTGTACGTGGCGGGGAACAGGAAGCCCTCCAGCGTTGTTGCTTCGGGCGGCAGGCCGAACGACGCGACATCGGCAGCGGCCGCCTGCAGTTCCTCAAGCGGGAGTTCGGTGCCCTCCGACAGCGACTGGAGCACATCAACCGCGGCGGTGCCTTCCGGAACGACGACGGTCTGCTCGAGCTTCGCCGCCGGATCGGTGAGGGCGTTCAAGGCGGCCCTGGCACTCATCTTCGTCTTCAGTTGGTAGGCGCCAGGCTGGAACACCGGCTGGGGCTCCTGTTTGAGCAGTAGGTCATAGAAGGCATCGAAGCTGGCGACCACCTTCTGCTCGACCAGGGTGTTGGCGATGTCTTCGCCGATCTCACCATCGTGGATCATGACGACGACGTCGTCTTCCCCAGAACCCGAGAAGTCTTCCGGCCCCTGGGATGACGCGAACAGCTGGCTGAGCGGACCCTGCAGGGCAAATGCGCCGGCGGCCATCAGCGCCACAACGACAACAAGAACGACGAGGCAGCCCCACGCTCCCTTGCGCCCGTTCTTCTGGTGAGGTGCATCGTCTGCCAGCTGCGCCCGCCGGCTTTCCCTTGTGCTCCGCTGGTGCTCCGCTTCCCGCACGTCGCGACGGGACGGGAGTTCACCGTGGTATTCGCCGTGGCCCGGTTCGCGGCGGTCGTCATTGCCGCGGTGTTCATTGCCGCGTTCATCGTGACCACGGTGCCGGTGATGCTCGGGAGCATGGTCGGCTGGTGGCTGGATGGCGTGGGGCACGCCGTTTCCGCCCTTCGCCGCTGAACCGCCGAGAAAGGTGTCCCAGTCGACGGATGCCGCGTCGCTGCGCGGTGCGATCTCAGGAGAGGTCTCTGCTTGTGGATCAGAAAGCGGGGCAGCCGGGGCAGAGTGCGGAGCCGGTTCATGGTCCTCGGCCGGTCTCTGATCCGGAGTCTCTCCACCGCCATGGCGTGGCCTGGAATGCGACACTACGACGCACCTCCGGTCGGGTCGACGAGCGTGCCGGCTGGATTGCCCGTGGCACGTTCGGTATCGAGCGCGTGCTGCAAAATTATAGTTGCGGCGACCTGATCGACCACTGGACGCTGAGTCCTCGCGGACCTCCCCGACGCCCGGAGTGCAGCCTGCGCTGAGACCGTGGACAAGCGTTCGTCAACAAGCCGCACCGGCACGTCGCTCGCGCCGGCCAGCGCTTCGGCGAACCCGATCGCATCAGAGGTTGACGCGGTTGTCGCACCGGAGAGCGCGAGGGGAAGCCCGACAACGATCTCAACGGCGCCCAGCTCCGTCACGATGCTGATGATCCGAGTCCTGTCTTCGGGCGCGGTGTCCTGCCGCGACGAATTGTCCCGTTTAATGGTTTCGACCGGTGTGGCGAGCATCCCGTGCGGATCGCTCCTGGACACACCGATCCTGGCCTTGCCGACATCGATTCCGATCCGAACGCCGTGGCGCATGTCGCTATCGAACCAACGCGGTGCGAATGGCGGCGAGTGCGGCAGAGATCGCGCCCGAGTTCGGCCCACCGCCCTGTGCCAGGTCGTCTTTGCCCCCGCCCCCACCGCCGAGAACGACCGAGGCCTCTTTCGCCAGCGCGCCGGCGCGCAGGCCCGCGTCTCGTGCCGCCTGGTTCGTGGCCACGATGACAACGGGCTTGTCGCCGGCGATCGCGGCGAGTGCGACAACGGATGGGTCGCTACCGAGGCGTTCCCTCGTGGCGGTGACCAGCATCCGCAGGTCGTCTGCCGAGCCGAGGGATCCGAGTTCATCGGACACCAGCGTGAACGGGCCGACCCTGCTTGCCGCACCGACGAGCGCAGGGACCCGATCGGTGAGTGCACGCGCCTCGAAGGCGGCGATCTTCTTCTCAGCCGCCTTGAGGTTCTGCACCAGGTCGTTGATCCGCTCCGGCAGCTGTTCCCTCGGCGTCTTCAGGTTGGAGGTCAGCTGGGAGACGATTGCTCGTTCTGCGGCCAGGTCGCGGAAGGCGTCGAGGCCCACGAGTGACTCGACCCGGCGGTTGGTGGAACCGACAGACGCCTCGCTCACGAGATTGATCATGCCGATCTCGGCGCTGGCGGTGACGTGCGTGCCTGCACAGAGTTCCCGCGACCATGGACCGCCGATGTCAACGACACGCACGCGATCGCCGTACTTCTCGCCGAACAGTGCCATCGCCCCGAGAGCCTTCGCATCATCAAGCGCCATCTCACGGGTGACGACCTCGAGGTTGTCCCTGATGGCGTTGTTGGAGATCTCCTCGATCTCGCTGCGCGTCGCCGCTGACAGCGCCTGGTTCCAGGAGAAGTCGAGCCGGAAGAACCCGGCCTTGTTGTACGAACCGGACTGGTGCGCATTTGGGCCAAGGACCTGGCGCAGCGCGGCGTGCAGAATGTGGGTCCCGGAGTGCGCCTGGCGGGCCCCGCGTCGCCAGTCGGCGTCTACGACACTGGTAGCACTGTCGCCGACGGCGACCTCTCCGCTGCGGACCTGGACTTTGTGGCTGATCAGCCCTTTCACGGGCTTCTGTACGTCGAGTACTTCCAGCTCATAACCAGGACCGACGATCAGGCCGGCGTCGGCTTCCTGCCCTCCAGACTCGGCGTAGAGCGCCGTTTCGGCCAGGATGACCTCGGCGATCTCGCCCGCCACAGCATTGCTGACGGAGCTCCCGTCGACGATGAGCCCGAGAATGGACGATTCCGTCTGCAAGCTCTCGTAACCGGTGAAGATTGTTTCTCCCGCCGCGCGGAACGCGCTGTAGACCGAGAGGTCGGCGAGATGGGTCTTCTTGGCCTTTGCGTCTGCTTTGGCGAGGGCACGCTGCTTCGCCATCAAGCTGTCGAACGCAGCACGATCCACGCTGAGGCCGGCTTCCTCAGCCATCTCCAGGGTGATCTCGATCGGGAAACCATAGGTGTCGTGCAACAGGAACGCCGTGTCGCCCGGCAGCTCAGCCTGCTTCGCGCCCGTGGTCTTGGCAACGGCGAGTGTCTTTGTCACGGCGAGATCCAGCACGCTTGAACCACTCGCCAGTGTGCGAAGGAACGTTTCCTCTTCTGCATACGCGGCCTGGCTGATGCGGTTGTAGTCGGCCGAGACGCCAGGGTAGGCCGCACTCATGGCATCTCGCGAGGCAGGGAACAATTCGGGGAAGGTTGCGGCCTCGACGCCGAGCAGACGCATCGCCCTCACACTTCTGCGCAGAAGCCGGCGCAGGATGTAACCGCGACCTTCATTCGACGGCATAACGCCGTCGCTCATCAGCATCAGCGATGAGCGCACATGGTCGGCGACGATACGCATCCGCACGTCGTCTTCATGGTCGGCTCCATAGCGCCGTCCGGAGAGTTCGGAAGCTCGATCGAGCACAGGACGCACCTGGTCGATCTCGTACATGTTCGCCGCTTCCTGCTTGAGGAACGCGACCCGCTCCAGACCCATGCCGGTGTCGATGTTCTTCGACGGCAGATCGCCGAGGATCTCGAAGTTGTCCTTGCCGGTTCCCTCGCCGCGCAGGTACTGCATGAACACCAGGTTCCAGATTTCGACGTAACGGTCGTCATCCGTCGCCGGTCCTCCGTCTGCCCCGTATGACGGTCCCCTGTCGAAGAAGATCTCCGAGCAGGGCCCGGCCGGCCCCGGCTGACCGGTAGACCAGTAATTCGACTCCTTGCCGAGCCGCTGGATGCGATTCTCCGGAACGCCGATGGCCCGCCAGTACCGGAAGGCGTCGTCGTCGTCGAGGTAGATCGTGACCCAGAGGTCCTTCTCGTCGAAGCCGTAGCCGCCTACGGATTCCGGTGTCGTGAGGAGCTCCCAGGCGTAGCCGATCGCCTGCTCCTTGAAGTAGTCGCCGAAGGAGAAGTTACCCGCCATCTGGAAGAACGTTCCGTGGCGAGGCGTCTTGCCCACCTCTTCGATGTCGTTGGTGCGAATGCACTTCTGCACGCTGGTGGCCCGCGGGTACGGCGCAGGAACGAGCCCAGTGAGGTATGGCACGAACGGCACCATGCCGGCGACGGTGAAGAGCAGGGTGGGATCGTCGCTCACCAGCGATGCCGAAGGCACAACGGTGTGGCCGCGTTCGGCGAAGAAGTCGAGCCAGCGCCCGCGAATGTCAGCAGTCTGCATGTGTTCCGTCGTTCGGGTGGAGTCGTTCGGTGGATGGGAGTGGTGTCTGGATGGAAGTTGTGTGCTGGCCGTGGCCGACCCGGGCTATTTGGACCCCGGGCTATTGGGCTGTGCTATTTGCTCGAGAGTTCTTCGATGGTGTCTTCCGCGTCACCGAGCGCTGCGCGGAGTTCGGCCTCGCGCTGCCGGTAGCCGTCTGAGATGGCTTCGCCGAACTCGCGGGCCTTTGTGTCGAGGTCAGCAAAGAATCGCTGGCCCTCCCTGGTCTTATTCGCTTCGTGCGCAACAACGAACCCGACCGCGACTCCGACTACCAGCCAAAGAAAGTTCTTCATGGGAATTCTCCTGTTCCAGATCCTGCCGGCCGCTGTAACGGAGCGTTGACGGCATCCGTCCAAGCGTAGTGGCTAGCCTCGTGCGCGTTTGGAACCGGATGCCCGGCCACCCGCAGTTCTCGTACCTGATGGCTTTGCGGTGCGGAACGCTGCCCTGACCGCCGCCGAGAACCCGGCGAGTTTGATCAGCGGGCCACCGACAGTCGCCGCGAACAACGCGACGAGCGCAGACACATTGCCGGTGACATCGGCGACATGGCCGGTGATGGTATCGATCCTGGCCAACTGTTTGTTGGTCTCCCGCACCGTCGTCGTCGTCTCTTCCAGCAGCGGGGTGATGTTCTGGCTGGTGTCCTTGATCGCTTCCGTGGTCTGGTCGAAGACGCGGCCCAGTTTCAACAGGGGAATCGCGAGAAGGCCGACCAGCACGGCAAAAACACCCGCGGCGATGAGTCCGGCGATATCTCCACCTGACATAAACAACACCGTCCATTCCATTTTTTGCATGCGTTGCGTGTGCATGCGACTGCTGCGGTGAAAGCAAAGGGCGGACCATCCGATGGATGGCCCGCCCTCAAGCGTAGTTGAACGACTAGCGCGCTGCGTAGTACTCGACGACGAGCTGGACTTCACAGGTCACGGGGACCTCTGCACGCTTCGGGCGACGCACGAGCCGCGCCTGCAGCTTGTCGAGTTCAACCTCGAGGTAAGCAGGAACCTTCGGAAGCACGTCGACGTGACCGCCGGCGGCGGCAACCTGGAACGGCTCCATGCCCTCGCTCTTGGCCTTGACGTGGATGAGCTGGCCCGGCTTCAAGCGGAACGAGGGGCGATCGACCAGTTGGCCGTCAACCAGGATGTGGCGGTGAACGACCATCTGGCGGGCCTGGGCGGTCGTGCGGGCGAAACCGGCACGAACGACCAGCGCGTCAAGGCGGGTCTCAAGGATCTCAACCAGGTTTTCACCGGTCAGGCCCTGGCTGCGACGCGCCTCCTGGAAGGCGATCTTCAACTGAGCTTCGCGAATTCCGTACTGAGCGCGCAGTCGCTGCTTCTCGCGCAGGCGTACAGCGTAGTCGGAGTCAGCCTTGCGCTTGCTTCGGCCGTGCTCGCCCGGAGCATACGGACGCTTCTCCAGGTACTTGGCTGCCTTGGGCGTCAGGGCGATGCCGAGTGCACGGGAGAGACGAGTCTTGCTGCGGGTACGTGACTTGGTAGACACGGTGTCCTTTCGGTGGAACTGAAACAATGGAGGTCCGCGGGCACAATTGTGCGCCGGGGAAAGTCAGAGGGGTGTTGCCGTGGGCCGCCCGGCTACAGGGCGAATCCTCTTCAACCCGGATGTGGACGCAGCCGCACGCCAAACCCGGTTGTAGGCAGCGATCAGACTATCACAGGGTATGGCCTCACGCCTGCCCGTGGATGATGCGTCGCAATTTCACCAGCCTCGCTGAAACCTCGCGTTCGTTGCCGTGCTCGGTCGGCTCGTAGTATCTCGCGGACGTCAACTCGTCTGGCGCATACTGCTGGGCGAGAACGCCGAGCGCATCGTTGTGCGGGTATTGGTAAGCCTTGCCGTGCCCGAGGCGCTTCGCACCGGAATAGTGGGCATCGCGGAGATGCTTGGGGATGCGGCCGATCTTGCCGGCGCGCACGTCGGCGATCGCGGCATCCAGCGCCTTGTATGAGGCATTGGACTTCGGCGCCGTTGCCAGGTGAACAACCGCCTGCGCGAGCGGAATGCGCCCCTCCGGCATCCCGATCAACTGCACAGCGTCTGCAGCGGCGACCGCGATGACGAGAGCCTGCGGATCTGCCATGCCGATGTCTTCAGAGGCCAGCACGATGATTCGTCGTGCGATGAAACGCGGGTCTTCTCCCGCTTCAATCATTCGCGCGAGGTAGTGGAGGGACGCGTCGACATCCGACCCGCGCACCGACTTGATGAACGCGCTGATGACGTCGTAGTGCTCGTCGCCGTTGCGGTCATACCGTAGTAGAGCACGGTCGACGGCAAGCGACACGATCTGGGTGGTGATGACCGGCTTCTCAGCTGAAGTGGATTCTCCGGATGCCGCGGAGACGGATGCCGCCTCCAGCGCGGTCAGGGCGCGGCGTGCATCGCCGGAAGCGAGCCGGATGATCGCGGCCCTCGCATCGGGGTCGAGCACAAAGCGCTCGGCTAGTCCTCGCGGGTCGGTCACCGCACGATCGACGACCACCCCCAGGTCGTCGTCGCTCAACGTCTCCAGAGTGAGGAGCAGGGAACGCGACAGCAGTGGCGAGATCACCGAGAACGACGGGTTCTCGGTGGTGGCGGCGACGAGGATGATCACCCCGTTCTCCACGCCGGGAAGCAGTGCGTCCTGCTGAGCCTTGCTGAACCGGTGAATCTCGTCGAGGAACAGGACGGTCGACAGGCCATACAGGTCGCGGCTGGTCCTGGCCTCCTCCATGACCTGGCGGACATCCCGCACACCGGCATTCACGGCGGACAGCTCGACGAATCGGCGTCCGGAGCTGTGCGCGATGGCCTGTGCCAGCGTGGTCTTGCCAGTGCCGGGCGGACCCCACAGGATCACCGAGACAGAGCCCTGCTCCCCCGACTTGTCGCTGGCGAGGCTGACGATCGGCGAACCTGGCGTCAGCAGATGACGCTGGCCTGCGATCTCATCCAGCGACTTCGGTCGCATCCGCACGGCGAGTGGCGTCGCGCCACTGCGCAGACCGAGTTGAGCATCAACCATCCCCCCAGCGTAGTTTGAACCGCTGACACTCCACTTTCCGCAGTGTTAACCCGCGTGGCAGTTTTGTCCGGCATGAGTGGGTTGCGTAGAGTTCAGACTGGCCCCGGCCAGGGCGGCTCGACATCCCACGCCTGCGCGCCGCTTATGAATACCGCTGCGCGAACACCGCAGTGTGGATACCGCTGCGCGAACACCGCACTGTGTACACCGCAATGGGAATATCCGTGGGGCGATCTGGAGGATCGACGTGGCACCGAACAACAAGCAGGACCGCCAAGCGCGCGAGGCACGTGCCAGGGTACGCGGTTACCAGGCGAGGCGTGCCGTGCATGAGCACCAGCAGAAGCGGCGAATCAGAGACAACGTCCTCGCCGCTGTGGGCCTCGCTGTGGTTCTGGTCGTCGCCGTCGGTGCGCAGCTGTTCTTCTTCAACGGTGGCCCTGGCACGCCGGCACCGACCGCCTCGGCATCCGCCACACCGATGCCGACGGCGACGCCCTCCGCCCCTCCCGGAGCGAACTCTGGTGACGTGCCACCGGTCGACCTGGCCGAGAACCGAACCTGGAACGGCACCCTCACACTGAACGACGTTCCGCTGGAATTCGAACTCGACGGAGCGCTCGCGCCACA
Organism: Glaciibacter superstes DSM 21135; assembly: GCF_000421145.1. Lineage (GTDB taxonomy): Bacteria > Actinomycetota > Actinomycetes > Actinomycetales > Microbacteriaceae > Cryobacterium > Cryobacterium superstes. The sequence continues at coordinate 163,104 of NZ_ATWH01000006.1, forward strand.
GGGAGTCGCCTCGACGGTTGACCTCATCCAGACTGGCTTCTACGACGGAGTCTCCTGCCACCGACTCACCAACGGCGGATTCTCGGTGCTGCAGTGCGGCGATCCAAAGGGCGACGGGTCAGGGGGCCCTGGATACAGTTACGGCCCCGTTGAAAATGCGCCGACCGATGACCTCTACCCCGCCGGCACGATTGCGATGGCCCGCCAGGGTGGCAACGGCTACAGCATGGGCAGCCAGTTCTTCATCGTCTACGACGACACCACCATCAGCTCTGACGACGCCGGCGGATACACCGTTCTCGGCCACATTACGAGCGGACTCGACCAGCTGAAGTCCACGGTCGTCGACGCCGGCATCCAGGGCGGTGGCACAGACGGAAAGCCGGCCGTCCCGACGACGATCACCTCGGTGACAGTTCAGTAATCCTCCGCGCACGGGCTGTGACGATCACAGATATCCCGCTGCGTGCGGTAACAGTTCCATAGCATCGGGCAAGACGCCACGGGCCTTGCAATAGGCTTGTGCCGGTATTGGCCCGCCCGGGACACGACAGAATCAAAGGTGAAGCTCTTGACTACGACAGATCAGCAACCATGGGGTCGCGTCGATGAAACCGGCACGGTGTATGTGCGCGAAGGCGACGGCGAACGTGCCGTCGGGCAGTACCCGGACGCAACCCCCGAGGAGGCGCTGGCGTACTTCGAGCGCAAGTACGTCGAGTTGAACGGCCAGGTCACCCTGCTCGAACAACGCGCGCGCGGAGGTGCTCCCGCCGCGGATATTGCGAAAGCTGTCGCTCACCTCGCCGGCACGATTGCGACGGCCAATGCGGTGGGCAACCTCCCTGCATTGGCCGAACGACTCGGGGCTCTCGGCGGAACCGTGACCGAGCTGACTGAACAGCAGTCGGCGGAAGCGAAGGCGGCCACAGAGGCGGCGGTGGCCGACCGACGCACCATCGTGGAGGAAGCCGAGAAACTCGCGGCCGAAGACCCGGCGAAGACCCAGTGGAAGCAGGCCTCCGCCGCTCTCGACGCCCTCTTCGCCAGGTGGCAGGCCCACCAGCACGAGGCGCCGCGCATCCCCAAGGGGGAGGCGAACGAACTCTGGAAGCGGTTCCGAGCGGCGCGCACCACCATCGAGTCGAATCGCAAGGCGTTCTTCGCCGAACTCGACAGTGCCCACAAAGACGTTCGAAATCGTAAGCAGCAGCTCATCGAACAAGCGGAGGCACTGGCCCCCAATGGACCAGATGGCATTCCTGCCTACCGCGCTCTCCTCGATGAGTGGAAGCTCGCAGGCCGCTCCGGCAAGAAGCAGGACGACGCGATGTGGGCGAAGTTCAAGGCCGCCGGAGATGTCTTGTTCGCCGCGAAGTCCGAGATCGACGCCATCGAGAACGAAGAGTTCACCGGCAACCTGGAGCAAAAGCTCGAGCTCGTCACCGAAGCCGAAGCATTGCTGCCGGAAACCGACCGCACGAAGGCCCGCACGACACTGACCTCCATCCAGCGCCGCTGGGATGAGATCGGAAAGGTTCCTCGCGACCAGGTCAAGGTGATCGAAGATCGTCTGCGCAAAGTTGAGAATGCCGTCCGGAAGCTCGACGATGATCACTGGAAGCGCAATAACCCGGAGACCAAGGCCAGGGCAGACGGCCTCGCCGGCCAGCTCCAGGACGCAATTGTCAAGCTGGAAGCCGAGCTGAAGGAAGCACAGGCGGGAAAGAACGCCTCGGTTATCGCGGAGGCGACCGAGGCCCTCGAAGCACGGAAGGCGTGGCTCAAGGCAATCGGCCAGTAGCAGAACTCGGCTGCATTCCGGTGCGCCGGCATCTCAGCGCACCGCCTATCCACAGGTCCGTCGAGACGTCGTCTGTCCACAGATCGACGGATGCCGCCTGATGCGACCCGTCGACGCAGGCATGCTGGGGTCATGACGTACCGGCTCCCATCCGTGTTGACAACGGCAGACCTCCCGCTCGCCGAGCTGGGAAGCGCGAGGCTCGACGGGGAAGTCTTCTCGCTGGGCGACGGCTGGTGCCCCATCGACGAGATCGAAGGACAGGAGATGCGTGCCAGGGCAGCCGGACTTCTCGTCCCCTCCCGCGCCATCGCAGAATGCCTGACCGCCGCCTGGATCTACGGCGCGTGCCAGGAACCGACACGCCACCAGTTCTTTGTGAGCCCGCACGCACGCGTGGCCGTCCATACCTCAGCGCGGTACCTGCTCAGGGAACTGCGTTGTGCCCCGACCGACCTGCAGAACCTCGGTGGAACGCGGGTGACGACGCCGGTGCGCACTATCGTCGACCTCGCCAGGAACGAGTCCGTGCCCGACGACAGGGCGATTCTCGCGATGGCGACGCTGCTGGCGCGCCGTTGGCCCGGCGTAACCGACGACATCGACGGGAGGACCCAGCAGGGAACTCAGCGCAGCCGGGCGATGGCCCGGGCGCGCCTGTCTGCAGCTATGATCGCGGCTGGCCGGATGCCGTCCCCGAATGGCGAGCCTGGTGCGTCGTGTCGTTAGCCGTCGTGTCGTTAACCGTCGTTGACCCGATAGACGTCGTACACGGCATCGATCCTGCGCACAGCGTTCAACACCCGGTCGAGGTGAGTGGTGTCGCCCATCTCGAACACGAACCTGCTGACGGCGAGACGGTTGCTCGAGGTGGTCACAGTAGCCGAGAGGATATTGACGTGATGCTCGCTTAGCACACGAGTGACATCGGAGAGCAGCCCAGAGCGGTCGAGCGCCTCGATCTGGATCTGCACCAGGAAGAGGCTCTTCGAGGTCGGAGCCCACTCGACCTCAATCATCCGTTCCGGCTCTTTCAGGAGGTCCTGCACATTGTGGCAGGATGCCTGGTGCACGGAGACACCGGAGCCGCGGGTGACGAACCCCACGACCTTGTCGCCGGGCACGGGCGTACAGCAACGGGCGAGCTTGACCAGGATGTCGGGTGCTCCACGTACCAGCACCCCTGAGTCGCTGCCCCGCAGCGTCTGTGTGCGTCCGCGTGGCGCAACCGGCAGATCGGCGCCCTCGCTCTCGTCGACGCTCTGCACAGACGTGACGACCTTCTCCAGCACCGACTGCGTTGAAACGTGGCCCTCGCCGACGGCAGCGTAGAGTGCCGAGACGTCCTCATACTTCATCAACGCCGCCACCTCGGCGAAGGAGTCCTGGTTCATCAGCTTCTGCAGTGGCAGGTTCTGCTTGCGCATTGCCCTGGCTATCGCATCCCTGCCCTGCTCGATCGCCTCGTCACGGCGTTCCTTGGTAAACCATTGGCGAATCTTGTTGCGCGCCCTCGGGCTCTTGACGAAGTTCAGCCAGTCCTGGCTCGGCCCTGAATCTGGGTTCTTGGAGGTGAACACCTCGACGACATCACCGGTGTTCAGCGTGCTTTCCAACGGCACCAGGCGACCGTTGACCTTCGAGCCCATCGTGCGGTGTCCGACCTCGGTGTGCACGGCGTAGGCGAAGTCGACAGGGGTTGCACCGTTCGGCAGGCCGATGACCCGTCCCTTCGGCGTAAAGACGTAGACCTCCTTGGCTCCGATCTCGTAACGAAGCGAGTCGAGGAACTCGCCCGGGTCTGCCGTCTCTGCCTGCCAGTCGGAGATATGAGCCAGCCAGGCCATATCGGTGTCGCTCTGTGGACCGGGGCCTGGGCCGGCGCTCCTGCCGTTGACCTGTTCTTTATATTTCCAGTGGGCGGCGACGCCGAACTCCGCACGCTGGTGCATCTCCTGCGTACGGATCTGGATCTCAACCGGCCGGCCGCTTGGTCCGAGAACCGTGGTGTGAAGCGACTGGTAAAGGTTGAACTTCGGTGTCGCGATGTAGTCCTTGAAGCGGCCGGGCAACGGTGTCCATCTGGCGTGGATGGCACCGAGCACGGCATAACAGTCGCGCACGGAGTTCACCAGGACACGGATCCCGACGAGGTCGTAGATCTCATCGAACTCCCGGCCCCGCACCACCATTTTTTGGTAGATCGAGTAGAACTGCTTCGGTCGCCCCGCGACCTTGCCACGGATCTTCGCCGCCTTGAGATCGTCGTTGATGGAGTCGATCACCTGCTGAACGAACTCCTCGCGTTGCGGTGTTCGTTGTTTGACCAGGCTCTCGATCTCGGCGTACAGCTTGGGATACAGCACGGCGAATGAGAGGTCTTCGAGTTCCCACTTGATGGTTTGGATTCCCAGGCGATGCGCAAGCGGTGCATAGATCTCGAGGGTCTCTGTTGCCTTTCGAGCGGCAGATTCGGCCGGTACGAATCCCCAGGTTCGCGCGTTGTGCAGACGGTCCGCGAGCTTGATGATCAGTACCCGGATGTCCTTGGACATGGCAACGATCATCTTGCGGACGGTCTCGGCCTGGGTACTGTCTCCGTACTTGACCTTGTCGAGCTTGGTGACGCCGTCGACGAGCATCGCGATCTCATCACCGAAATCGGTACGCACCTCGTCGAGCGTGTACTCGGTGTCTTCGACGGTGTCGTGCAACAGCGCTGCCGCCACCGTCTTCGGCCCGATACCGAGATCGGCAAGGATCTGGGCGACGGCGACGGGGTGGGTGATGTACGGCTCGCCACTTCGGCGTTTCTGGCCATCGTGGGCGCGTTCGGCTGCGGTGTACGCACGCTCGATCACCGACAGGTCCACCTTGGGATGGTGCACGCGCACGGTCTTGATCAGCGTGTCGACCGCCCCGGCCGGCTGCGCGCGGGAGAAGATGCGGGGAACGAGGCGGCGCAGTGACGCAGCGGAGGGCGTTGTCGTCTCCGTCATGGCCTCACCTCATTTCCGCGGTACGTCGCCGATGGTGTTCGCGCTCGCTCCCACCACTAGCCAATTATCGCCCGTTCAGGCAGCAACATCCCCACCAGCGAGTTTCCAGGCATCCATTCCGCCGTCGACGTTGACTGTCGTGTACCCCGCACCAAGCAGTGCATCGGTCACCAGGCGCGAGCGTTGGCCGGTATGACAGATCACAGCGATGGTTCCCTTGGAAGGAAGCTCGTCCTGCCGCGCCTGGAGTTCGCCCATGGGAATATGGTGCGCGCTGCCGGCGTGGCCCGCGTTCCACTCCCAGCCTTCGCGCACGTCAAGCAGCCAAACGCTGCCGTCGCCGACGAGACGCACTGCATCCGGAGCTTCCAGGGCGCTGGTCACGCCGTGACTTCCGCGGCCTCAGCGTCGGCAGAGTCGGCGGCTTTTGTTTTGGCCGCCTGCGCGCGGAGGTCGTGCTTACGAATGGCCGGCTCGCCCTCACGGAAGTGGGCGTAGAGCGGCGCACCGATGTAGATGGTCGAGTAGGTGCCGACCAGGATTCCGATCAGGAGCGCCACGGAGATGTCTCTCAGCGTGTCTGCACCGAACGCGAATGCGCCGATGAAGAGGATCGACGCCACCGGGAGAGCTGCGACGATACCGGTGTTGATCGAGCGCACCAGGGTCTGGTTCACCGCCAGGTTCACGGACTCCCCGAAGGTTCGACGCGTGCTGCTCGCATCCTCCGCCGTGTTCTCCCTGATCTTGTCGAACACCACCACCGTGTCGTACAACGAATACCCGAGGATTGTCAGGAAGCCGATCATCGCCGCCGGAGTGATTTCGAACCCGATCAGGGCATACACCCCTGCCGTGATGATGAGGTCGTGCAGGAGCGAGACGAGTGCCGCAACTGACATCTTCCAAGTGCGGAAGTACAGCGCCATCAGCACGGCCGCGATCAACAGGAACGCGACCAGGCCCTGGATAGCCTGTCTGGTGACATCAGCGCCCCATGTTGCACCGATGAACGAGGTGGCGACCTCGGTCTCCGGAACATCGTAGGTAGTGGCCAATTCCTTCGTCAGCGCCCTGGTTTGGTCGTCGGTCAGCTGGTCGGTCTGAACGCGGACGCCACTGTCGCCGACAGTCGTTACCCTGGCCACTGCCTCCGGCACGATGTCTGCGACCGCATCGATTGCCGGCTGCTGGGTCGGCTGTTCAGCGATGCTGGAGATCTGGAACTGCGACCCGCCACGGAACTCGATACCGAAGTTGAAGCCGCCCTTGACGATTGGAATGAGGATCGAGACGATGATCATCACCGAAGCGATCACATACCAGATGCGGCGCTTGCCGATGAAGTCGAACGACCGCTCTCCGGTGTAGAGGTGGTTACCGAAGTTGGTGAAACCGGCGGCCATCAGGAATCCTTCCCGTCGTTCTTGGTACTCGGCCCGGCAGCGCTGCTCGCGAGCTCGGCCTTGCGTTCCGCGATCGTCTTCCGTTTTGCCGCTTCCCTGGCGCTGGACGCCGCCTTGCCTGCCGGCAGGCTGACGGGCTTGCGGAACTCAGCGCGACCGCGATAGACGGCACCGAGCGCGTTGGGGTCAAGTCCTGACAACGGATGCCCGCTGCTGAAGAATCTGGTCTGCGCAAGCAACTGCAGCATCGGGTGGGTGAAGATGATCACGACGAGCACGTCGATGACCGTCGTGACCCCGAGTGTGAACGCGAAGCCCTTCACGTTTCCGACCGCGAGAATATACAGCACAACCGCTGCAAGCAGGTTGGTGCCCTTGGCCGCGTATACCGTTCGAAGCGCCCGTTTCCAGCCCGCCTCCACCGCGGATTCGAGTCCGCGCCCGTCGCGTAACTCATCCCGCACACGTTCGAAGTAAATGATGAAGGAGTCTGCCGTGAACCCGATAGCCACGATCAGTCCGGCCACACCGGCCAGGGAGAGCCGGTAGCCCTCCCGCCACGACATGATGGCGATCACGAGGTAGGTGAGCACAGCGGCGACGACCAGCGAGGCCAGCGTCACCATACCGAGCAGACGGTACTGGAACAGGGTATAGATGCCGACCAGGATGAGACCGATGATTCCGGCGATGATTCCGCTCTGCAACTGGGAAGAACCCAACGTGGCCGAGATCGTGTCTGAGCTCTGCACGGTGAAGCTGAGCGGCAGCGCGCCGAACTTCAGCTGGTCGGCGAGAACTTTCGAGGTGTCCTGCGTGAAGCTTCCGGTGATCTGCGGCTTTCCGTCCGTGATCACGGCCAGCGTGCGCGGAGCGGAGATGACGCTGCCGTCGAGGACGATGGCGAACTGGTTCTGCGCACCCTGCAATCCGGCAAGTCGTGTGGTGACCTCGGCGAAGGCCTTGGTGCCCGTACCGTCGAAGACGATGTTGACGGCCCATTCACCGGTGGTTGCGCCGGTCTGAGTCTGAACCTGGCCATTGGTGGCATCTGCAATGTTCTCGCCGCTGACCTCCACCGGTCCGAGGATGTACTTGATCGAACCATCCACCTCGCAGGTGACGAGCGGTTCGTCAGCGGGCGCGACCACCGTGCTGTCGACGTTTGCGCAGTCGAATGCGTCGTACTCTGCCTGGAGCGCCGGAGTGATCTGGTTCATGTCACTCGCATCAGTCGGGCTGACAGACGGCGTGGTCGCCAGGCCGGGGTCCGGTGTCGGAGCAGGGGTTGCCGTTCCGTCTTCTCCCACACTCTGTGCTGACGGCTGGGCGGCAACGAGCACCGGACGGAACTCCAGCTTCGCGCTTGCTTCGATACGGTTGCGGGTCTCCTCGTCGACCTCTCCTGGAATGGAGACGACGATGTTCTGCCCGCCCTGGGTGTTGATCTCGGCTTCAGAGACGCCGGAGGCGTCGACACGCTGACGGATGATCGAGACGGCCTGGTCGAGCTGTTCGCCCGAGATCGATTGCCCACCCGACGTCTCGGCCGCGAGAATGATCTGGGTTCCACCCTCGAGGTCGAGCGCGAGCTTCGGTGCCCACGAGCCGCCCCCGGTCAGTACACCGGTGAGGTTCAGGCCGATCAGGCCGACGATCAACACACCCAACCAGGTCAGGGAACGCCAGGCTTTTTTGGCCGGGGTCGACTTTGCCACCAGGAACTCAGCTTTCTCTGCTCGCGCCCGCGCCTAGCGGCGCGAGCACGGATGTGGATTGGTTACGCGTCACCTTTGCGGGGCTCGTCGTCTGGCGACTCACCCAGCTCGTTTGCGGTGCGCTCGCCGAATTCGGGCTCACCGGCATCGAGGTTGTCGCCATCGGCATCGCCGACGGCAACCGGCTCGTCGACGACGGGGTCCACAACACGTGCGATGGTCTGACGGTGGAGCGTGATGAAGGTGCCAGGGGCGATCTCGAGAACGGCCTTGTTGTTCTCCTCATCGATCGACACAATCGTGCCGTACAGACCGAAGTTGGTCATTACATCGGCGCCGGCGACAATCGTGGACTGCAGTTCTTCCTGGTCCCTCTTGCGCTTGCGTCCGTTGCGGAACATGAAAAAAACGAGCAGCGCCAGCACGGCGAGCATAATAAGAGTCAGCGGATCAAATGGCATAAAGCTGTGGAACCTTCCGATTGCGGCGCGTCATTCGCAGCAGTTGACAGTGCTGATCGTTGCGAACCAGCTTGAATTATAGGTCATCCAGGGTGAGCCCGGCCTGTGGATTGGCGAGCCCGAAGTGCCGCCACGCCTCAGGAGTGGCTACGCGTCCTCGCGGAGTGCGCGTGAGGAAGCCTATCCGTACCAGGAAGGGTTCAACGACCGATTCGATGGTCTCGGCCTCTTCGCCCACGGAAACTGCCAGGGTATTCAGCCCTACCGGACCGCCCCCGAAGCGAGTGAGGATGATCTGCATGACCTCGCGATCGAGGCGATCGAGTCCGATCTCGTCGACGTCGTAGAGGGTGAGGGCAGCGTGGACAGCAGCCAAATCCGCGTCTCCCCCGTTCACCAGGGCGTAGTCACGCACCCGTCGAAGCAGCCGGTTCGCGATGCGAGGGGTTCCCCTGCAACGCCCCGCGATCTCCGCCAGCGCTTCACGATCCACCCGAAGCCGGAGAAGAGCAGCGGCCCGGGCAAGTACCCGCTCGAGTTCGTGCTCGGCGTAGAACTCGAGATTCGCTGTAAATCCGAATCGGTCGCGCAGCGGATTCGGAAGCATCCCGGATCTGGTCGTCGCACCGACAAGCGTGAACGGAGCCAGGTCGAGGGGAACGGATGTCGCGCCTGCCCCCTTCCCAACCATGATGTCGATTCGGAAGTCTTCCATGGCGAGATAGAGCATCTCCTCCGCCGACCTGGCCATCCGGTGGATCTCGTCGATGAAGAGCACTTCACCGGGAACGAGAGACGAGAGGACAGCCGCCAGATCACCGGCATGCTGGATTGCCGGCCCGCTTGACATGCGCAATGGTCGGTCGTCTTCGTGCGCGATGATCATCGCGAGTGTGGTCTTACCGAGCCCGGGAGGACCGGCGAGCAGGATGTGGTCGGGGGTTCGTTGCTGCATCGATGCTGCAGTGAGGAGGAGTTGGAGTTGACCTCGCACCTTCTCCTGCCCGACGAACTCTGCCAGGCTCTGTGGGCGCAACGCGCCTTCGAATGCGAGCTCGGCTTCGCCCGTGGCGGCCGGATTGGTCAATTCGACCGACGGGTCGGCGCTAGATTCGGTGCCAGGTTCGGTGCCAGGATCGCTGCTCGTGAATCGATCCTGGCTCATGAGCGGTTCCCGGCGGTCTGGTGCTGCGCAGGTCCGAGCCTGGCAAGGGCGAGGCGGAGCACGGCAGACACGGCCAGCTCAGCGGCATCCGGGGTCTCAGCAATGGTTTCGTCGACGACCTGCGCCGCCACCTTCTCCGACCAACCCAGTCCGATGAGCGCCGCCTGCACGCTGCCAGCGGTACTGGCCGCGGGTGATGCGGCCTTCTGGGAGACGAACGCCTGCCCGGTGAATGCGCCAAGTTTTCCGGCCAGGGAGACGACGATGAGTTTGGCCGTCTTCGGACCGATCCCGCTGACCTTGCGGAACACGCCGTCGTCTTCCGCCGAGACCGCCTGCGCGATCTGGCTGGGGGTGAGAACGGCAAGAACGCCGAGGCCCGACTTGGGTCCGACGCCGGTGACACCGGTGAGCAGCTCGAACACGGCCAGTTCTTCCGGCGTCGGGAATCCGAACAGAGTGAGCGAATCCTCGCGCACAACGAGTGTTGTGGTCAGTCGGGTCTCTTCACCGACCCGCACCGAGAGCGCGGTGGACGGGGTGACCTGGAGCGCGAGTCCGACTCCCCCGACCTCGATGACGACCGTCGTGCCGAGGGCAGAGAGGACGGTGCCGCGTACTGAAGAGATCACCGCTTAAGACTACGGGGCGCCACTGACGAACCGGCGCTGCGCTCCGCGGCGCGCCATGCCTTCTGGGCCGGCGTGAGGCCTCCGCCGTTGTCTGGACCGATGGTCGGCAGCGTTCCTCCGGATGCCCCGGTGCGCCAGGCGTGGCAGATCGCCAGCGCCAGCGCGTCGGCGGCGTCGGCGGGTTTCGGCACCTCTGCCAGACCGAGGATGCGCGCCACCATGGTGCCGACCTGCTTCTTATCAGCCGAACCATAGCCTGTGATGGCCGCTTTGACCTCACTGGGGGTGTGCAGTGTGACCGGCAGACCACGCTGGGCGGCAAGCAGGAGGGCAACTCCACTGATCTGGGCGGTCCCCATAACGGTGCGCAGGTTGTGCTGCGCGAAGACGCGCTCGATGGCGACAAATGACGGCTGGTGCTCGTCGAGAAGGCGCTCGATACCCCGGCTGATGGCCAACAGTCGCAGTTCGAGCGGGAGACCGGGGTCTGTGCGCAATACGGTGACGTCAACGAGGCTCGCGCTCCGATTACCGGCAACGTCGACGATGCCGACACCGCAGCGCGTAAGCCCGGGATCGATGCCGAGTACCCGGACCGACATGCCGGCTACTCTGAGTCGGCTTCGAGCTCCGCCTGCACCTCAGGCGAGAGGTCGTAATTGCTGTAGATGTTCTGCACATCGTCGAGATCTTCGAGGGCGTCGATCAGCCGGAACACCTTGCGCGCCGTCTCAGCATCCACTTCGACCTTCAGCGACGGCACGAATGCGATGTCGGCGGAATCGTAGTCGATGCCGGCTTCCTGCAGCGCGGTACGCGTCGGCACGAGGTCACTCGCTTCGGTGAAGACCTCGAAGGTCTCTCCCTCGTCGACGACTTCCTCCGCACCGGCATCCATCACGGCCAGGAGAACGTCGTCTTCTGTCACGGCATCGGTGTGCGGAACGACGACGATGCCTTTGCGATGGAAGTTGTAGGCAACGCTGCCGGGGTCTGCCAGGGTTCCGCCGCTGCGGGTCATCGCGGTTCGCACCTCGGCAGCCGCACGGTTCTTGTTGTCGGTGAGGCACTCGATCATCATGGCGACGCCGTGCGCGGCATACCCCTCATACACGATCGTCGTGTATTCGATGGATTCACCGGACAGGCCGGCTCCGCGTTTGACAGCGCGGTCGATGTTGTCGTTCGGAACAGAAGTCTTCTTGGCCTTCTGGATCGCGTCGACGAGTGTGGGGTTGCCCGACAGGTCGGCGCCGCCCATTTTTGCGGCGACCTCGATGTTCTTGACGAGTTTGGCGAACGACTTGGCCCGGCGCGAGTCGATGATCGCCTTCTTGTGCTTCGTCGTCGCCCATTTGGAGTGCCCGGACATGTGTCTCCCATGCGTGTTGCCGTCAATCGGCACCAGTGTCGGTGCCCAGCCAGTCTAGAACAGGCCCAGTGCTGGAGCCTCAAGCCGAGGTCAGGCTCTGAAACGCACGTCGGCCACGGTGCGGAGGAAGTACTCGTGGAATCGGTACTCCCCCGTGATCTCCGGATGGAACGACGTGCCGAGCAGGTTGCCCTGCTGGACTGCGACACAGCGTCCGTCTGCTACCGAGGCGAGCGCCGTGGCCGCAGGACCGACCGTCTCCACCACGGGCGCGCGGATGAAGACTGCGTGCACCGGTGTGTCACCGACCGCCGGAATGTCGAGGTCGGCCTCGAACGATGCCGTCTGCGCTCCGAACGCATTGCGTCTGACCGCGATGTCCAGTCCGCCGAGACTCTGCTGCCCGGCGATGCCGTCGAGCACAGTGTCTGCGAGGAGGATCAGTCCTGCGCAGGTGCCGTACACCGGCAGTCCGTCACGGATGGCGTCCTTCAGCGGATCGGCCAGCCCATAGGCGCGCGACAGCTTGTCCATCACGCTGGACTCGCCGCCGGGGATCACCAGGCCGTCGACCCGGTGCAGCTCCTCCGGACGGCGAACGAGTGCGACATCCGCCCCCAGCGTGCGCAGCACGTTGGCATGCTCGCGAAAGTCGCCCTGCAGGGCGAGGACACCGACGGTCACGAACGGGTGGTCACGAACGAATGGTCACCACGAATGGTCACCAACCACGTTCTGACAGGCGGTGCGGTGCTGCGAGGTCAGAGACGTTGATGCCGACCATGGCCTCGCCGAGTCCGCGGGACACGTCGGCGATGACGCTCGGGTCGTCGTAGAACGTGACGGCCTTGACGATGGCGTTGGCGCGCTGCTGCGGGTTGCCGGACTTGAAGATGCCGGAGCCGACGAACACGCCGTCTGCACCGAGCTGCATCATCATTGCGGCATCGGCCGGCGTTGCCACGCCACCCGCGGTGAACAGGACCACGGGGAGCTTGCCGGTCTCGGCGATCTCCACGACGAGTTCATACGGAGCCTGGAGCTCCTTGGCTGCGACGTAGAGTTCGTCTTTGCTCATCGAAGAGAGGGCTGCGATCTCGCCCTTGATCTTTCGGATGTGCTTCGTGGCCTCTGAGACGTCGCCCGTGCCGGCCTCGCCCTTCGAGCGAATCATCGCTGCACCCTCGTTGATGCGGCGGAGGGCTTCGCCAAGGTTGGTCGCACCGCAGACGAACGGAACGGTGAACTCCCACTTGTCGATGTGGTTGACGTAGTCGGCGGGGCTCAGCACCTCTGACTCGTCGATGTAGTCGACGTCGAGCGCCTGGAGAACCTGCGCTTCGACGAAGTGACCGATACGGGCCTTCGCCATCACGGGGATGGAGACCTCGGCGATGATGGCCTCGATCAGGTCTGGGTCACTCATGCGGGCGACTCCGCCCTGTGAACGGATGTCTGCCGGTACGCGCTCAAGTGCCATGACGGCGACGGCGCCGGCGTCTTCTGCGATGCGTGCCTGTTCTGCGGTGACGACGTCCATAATGACGCCGCCCTTCAGCATTTCAGCCAGGCCGCGTTTGACACGGCTGGAGCCGAACTGCTGGGAAGAAGTGGTGTCGGTCATTGTTTGATTCTATTCCTTGCGGCTGGGCGGTAGATGGAGCGGTGCGGTTGATGCAGCTGTGCCGGTCGTGGATGCCGGTGTGCAGGGTGCGGTGGGTGGGATGCGATGGAACAGTTCTGGTCAGACCGGCCAGGCGTCGGCGAGCTCCTGACGAACCTCGCCGAGCAGGCGGGGTATCGCCTTGGTCTTGGCGATGATCGGGAAGAAGTTCGAGTCCAGATTCCAGCGCGGGACGATGTGCTGGTGCAGGTGCTCGGCAATCCCGGCGCCAGCAATCCGCCCCTGGTTCATGCCGAGGTTGAAGCCGTCGCAGCGCGACGTGGCCGAGAGTGTGCGCATCGCGATCTGGGTCAGACTACCGATTTCGGCGACCTCCTCTGGCGTCGCCTCGTCATACATTGCAACGTGGCGGTACGGGCAGACCAGCAGGTGACCGCTGTTGTATGGGAACAGATTCAGCAACACGTACGCGTGTTTTCCGCGAGCGACAATGAGTGCTTTCTCGTCGGTCATGCTGGGCGCAATGCAGAACGGGCAGGCATCAGGATGCGGCTGCTGGCCCTCCTGGATGTAGGCGAGACGGTGCGGTGTCCACAGCCGCTGGAAGGCGTCGGGAACGGCGGCGAACATCTGCGCGTCGTCTCTCTCAACCCCCTCGGAGTCTGGCCCAGAGAACTCATCTTTTCCGTACCCAGTCACGTCAGATCTGACCCGCGGTGGTCACCTGCGTGCGGGATTCGATCGAGGCCAGGATGCGGCTGACGGCATCCGCTACCGGTACGCCATTCTCCTGGGTGCCGTCGCGGAACCGGAAGCTCACGGCGTTGTTCGCCTGATCTTCTTCGCCGACGATCAGTTGGAACGGAACCTTGAGTTTGGTGTGGGTGCGGATCTTCTTCTGCATGCGATCGTCTGAATGGTCGACCTCTGCTCGCACGCCGGCGGCCTTCAGCTTGGCGATGACGTCGTCGAGGTACGGGCCGTATTGTTCAGACACCGGGATGCCGACGACTTGCACTGGAGACAGCCAGACCGGAAAGGCGCCTGCGTAGTGCTCTGTGAGCACTCCGAAGAACCGTTCGATGGAGCCGAACAGGGCGCGGTGGATCATGACCGGGCGCTGGCGGGTGCCGTCTGCTGCCGTGTACTCGAGACCGAAGCGTTCCGGAAGGTTGAAATCGAGCTGCACTGTCGACATCTGCCAGGTGCGGCCGATCGCGTCTTTCGCCTGCACCGAGATCTTGGGGCCGTAGAAGGCCGCGCCGCCCGGGTCGGCGACGAGGTCGAGACCGGATGCCGTGGCGACCTCGGCGAGGGTTGCTGTGGCTTCTTCCCAGACCTCGTCGCTGCCGACGTACTTCTCCGGGTCTTTGGTGGAGAGTTCGAGGTAGAAGTCGGTGAGGCCGTAGTCTCGCAGCAGTTCGAGCACGAAGTTGAGGGTCTTGGTCAGCTCATCCTTCATCAGCTCTTTGCTGGTGAAGATGTGTGCGTCGTCCATGGTGAGTCCGCGCACCCGGGTGAGGCCGTGAACGACACCGGACTTCTCGTTGCGGTACACGGTGCCGAACTCGAACATGCGCAGCGGGAGGTCGCGGTATGAGCGGCCCCTCGAGCGGTAGACGAGGATGTGGAACGGGCAGTTCATCGGTTTGAGGTAGTAGTCAGATCCTTGCCTGGTGATCTCTCCCTCTTCGTTGCGGGCCTCGTCGAGGTGCATCGGCGGGAACATCGCGTCGGCATACCAGCCGAGGTGCCCTGACTCCTCGAACAGGCTCGACTTGGTGATGTGCGGGGTGTAGACGAAGTCGTAGCCCTCCTGCTCGTGCTTGACGCGCGAGTAGTCCTCCATCTCGCGGCGGATGATTCCGCCCTTGGGGTGGAAGACGGCCAGGCCAGAGCCGATCTCGTCGGGGAAGCTGAACAGGTCGAGTTCGGCGCCGAGCTTGCGGTGGTCGCGCTTCGCCGCTTCTTCGAGGCGTTCCTGGAAGGCGCGGAGTTCGTCTTTTGTCGGCCAGGCGGTGCCGTAGATGCGCTGCAGCTGAGGGTTCTTCTCCGAGCCGCGCCAGTACGCGGCTGCGAGGCGAGTCAGCGAGTATCCGTTGCCGATCATGCGGGTGTTCGGCAGGTGCGGGCCCCGGCAGAGGTCTTTCCAGACGGTCTCCCCGGTCTTCGGGTCGACGTTGTCGTAGATTGTGAGTTCGGCACCGCCGACTTCGACGGATTCGCCGGATTCGCCCTCTGCCGCCCCGCCCTTCAGCCCGATGAGTTCAAGCTTGTATGGCTCGTTTGCCAGTTCTGAGCGCGCTTCATCATCGGTCACGACGCGGCGCACGAAACGCTGGCCGGAACGGATGATGCGGTCCATTGCCTTCTGCAAAGCTTTGAGATCTTCTGGCGTGAAGGGTTCTTCGACGTCGAAGTCGTAGTAGAAGCCATCGGTGATGGGCGGGCCGATGCCGAGCTTCGCTTCGGGGTTGACCGATTGCACCGCCTGCGCGAGAACATGAGCGGCGGAATGGCGGAGGATGTTCAGTCCGTCTGGGGAGTCGATGGTGACCGGTTCGACGGCATCCGTCGTGGTCACGGTCGTCGCGAGATCCTTGAGCTCGCCGTTGACGCGCATTGCGACAACGGACCGGTCGGTGAATAGCTCAAAGCCGTCAGCCACGTGTGTATCTCCCTATTTATGCGTACCCGACAACTTTAGCGGCAGTGCACGGGCCTCCCACCCGCTGCCACGAGTCAGCCCCCAGAGATTCGATCTCCGGGGGTTGAGCAACGTGTGAGACAGGAGGCTCGGCGTTAGCCGCGTTGACTCCCCGGGATGGGTTAGGGTGCCGGGATAGGCTCGGGTGCCGTCTGAGGACTGCCTGCCGGGGCGCATGTCGTCGGAGCATCGACGCCGGCGAAGCGGTCAGCGAACCACGACATGAACTCGCCCGAAGCGTCCTTCGGGATCGTCTGGTGGGTGGCATCGGCGTAGAGGCTGTACTGCACCGGCTCACCGAATCCGCACACCCGCTCAATGTACTGAGTTGTGGCGTTCGGGTTCACCACCGTGTCAGCGGTGCCCTGCATGACCAGGATCGGCGCGACTGGCGCTGTGTAGCCCGCAGTGTTCTCATCGAGCCTCTTCTGCCAGTCAGCCGGGGTGGCCGGCTGCATAAGCGTCTCGTAGGGCTCAGGAACGTTCGAGTTTATGACATACGCGAGGTGGTTGACGCACTGGTTGGCTGCACCCACGAGAGCCTTCTCGCCCTCTGGTGTCACCATCCCTGAGGCTTCCAACTCAGGGTAGGCCGCCATGAGGCCGTTGACCACGTTGAGCTCGAGCGCGACTCCGTGCGCCTGGGAAGTGGCGTTGGCCGGACCGGGCTCTACCTGACGGGCGAACTGCGGGCCATTATTTGCCGCTGGCGCAAGCCCTGCTGCACCGACGAGGTTGAGCGGTGCACCGTAGTCGGTGTTCTCTGCCATCCATACCGCGGCTCCGCCCCCCTGCGACCAACCGAGCGCAGCCATGTCGTTGCCGGCGTGGGTTTCGTCGATCTGCTGGGCTGCCTTCACTGAGTCCCAGACGCTGTTCGTCTCGGAGTCCATCACGGTGTACTGGTGCACTCCCGGGGTTCCAAGGCCCTGGTAGTCAGTTGCCACTACGACGTAGCCGGCGTCGAGCATCTCGCCCAGGGAGGGCACGCCGGGATCCTGCTGAAGCATGCTGTCGTAGTCGAAGTAGTCGATCAGTTCCGTCGCCGGCTCGGCGACAAGTGAGGGCGCGCAGTTGCGGCCGCCGCCCTCGGTGCCGTGGGCCCAAGCGATTACCTCACGGTCACCGTCGGGGCCATCGCCTTCGCCTTCGGGGGCCACGACGAACCCAGAAACCGCGACCGGGGTGCCATCGCCCAGCTCCGAGAGATACAGGATGCGCCACGCACGCGACCCTTCGGGGGCCGTCACTTCTTCTGAGCTGATGAGGTCGCCGTGCTCTCCTTCTGGGAGCGGCGACGGGGGCTCGTAGAAGACGGGGATGGCGTATTGGCCGTCTACTGTTGCTGGTGTCCCCGGCTCTGACCCTGCTGGAGTGTTCTCAGCCGAGCAGCCAGTGAGAAGCAGTACTGCGCCCATCCCGAATGCGGCGAAGATCGCTCCTCGCCTCTGTGAAACTCTCATTACGTGCACCTTTCCGGGTGGCTTGTCTCGTTTAGACCGCTTCGCCACTGTGTAATGATGGCAGGCTCTCGAGACAGTCACGCACCTCCCAAGGGGCAGGGTTGACAGTAGACCACTTTGCTATTGCACGAATAGTGCACGGGTACGTCTGAAACGAAGAAAACCCCCGGGTTCACCGGGGGTTTCTGGTGGGCGATACCGGGATCGAACCGATGACCTCTTCCGTGTCAGGGAAGCGCGCTACCGCTGCGCCAATCGCCCATATCTCGGCAAATTCTAACCGGGAATGGAGGTGGATACGGGATTCGAACCCGTGTATACGGCTTTGCAGGCCGCTGCCTCGCCTCTCGGCCAATCCACCGTGTTGGGTTCACCACCAAATGAAGAGAACCGCACCTCTCGGTACGATTCCATTCGAGCGGATGACGAGATTCGAACTCGCGACCCTCACCTTGGCAAGGTGATGCGCTACCACTGCGCCACATCCGCACTGCCCGCATTTCTGCGTGCTAGGAGACTCTATACGATAATCCTTGCGATATTCAAACCGAGTTACAACGCGGCGATTCGGCCGCGTCGATGTGCAGTGACCCCCTCGCCTGCACTAGTATCGTGAGTCGCAGTGAGGTCATTTCTTCACCGCAACAAGGGGCGATTGGCGCAGTTGGTAGCGCGCTTCCTTCACACGGAAGAGGTCATCGGTTCGAGTCCGGTATCGCCCACCACAACACCACCATCACAGCGGTCTGGTCCCGACGACAACCGTCGCGTCGTACTCCTCGGAACTCGCGACCCGCGCGCTCATCCCACTCGCCTCGAATATGCGCGCGGTCGCCGACGCCTGGCTCTCGCTGGCCTCCACCAGCAGGTGCCCGCCTGGCGCCAGCCACTGCAGCGCCTCCCCCGCAACCCGCCTCTGCACGTCCAAGCCGTCTACGCCCCCGTCAAGCGTCACCCGCGGCTCATAAAGGCGTGCCTCCGGCGGCATCAGTTCAATCGCTTCAGTGGGCACATAGGGCGTGTTGGCAAGCAGGATGCCGACACGCCCGCGCAGCGACGCGGGCAGGGGCTCGAAAAGATCGCCTTCATACACCCGTCCTCCGGCTTCGGCGAGATTCAAACGCGCACACGCGACCGCTGCCGACTCGATGTCTGCCGCGTAAAGCTCGATACCGTCTACCGCCGCGAACAGAGCCGCACCGAGCGCGCCGGAGCCGCAACACAGGTCGAGCACAACCTCCCCAACATGCGCGATCGCCGCAGCCTCATGAACGAGGAACTCGGTGCGCCGCCTCGGCACGAAAACGTCGGTGTCGACGATGATCCGCAATCCGCAGAACTCCGCCCAGCCGAGGATGTGCTCGAGCGGCAGCCCGGCTACGCGGCGACTCACCATGGACGCGAGTTCGTCCTGGGATGTTGCTGCGGAGAGAAGCAGCGCGGCTTCCTCTTCGGCGAAGACACACCCGGCGGCCCGCAGTGTGCCGATTGTGGCAGAGAGGGCCCTTGCGTCTGCAAATCCTGTCATTCGGATGCCTTCAATCGTCGAGAAGTTGCGCGACGGCGTGCCGACCGACATCCGCCATCGTCGGATTGTCGTCGGAGTGGGCAGCGAAGGCTGTAGCCAGCACGAGCGCCCACCCCTTCGACCGTGTGCGCAATGCCGCATCATCACGGTACGCCGAAGGAAGGTCTGCTTCGAATACCGCCCGATCCTCGGCGTTGAACGCGAGCCACGCGACCGCAAGATCGGTCGCCGGATCACCCGCTGTCAGATCGCCAAAATCGATCACTCCGCTGAGATGGCTGCCCGAAACCAGAAGATTCGCAGGATGCAGGTCGCCGTGCAACCACGTCGGAGCTCCTTTCCACACCTCGGCACGAACCAGCTCATGTCACAGCCGCAGGAGCTCACCGGAGCGTGGGATCGGCCCGGTGCCGAGCCGCTCCTCAACGTCCACCGCGCGATCCGCAAGCGGCACACCTCGAAACGGATTGTGCGGAGCGGCGTTCGGAGCCGGCGTATGTAGTTGCGTGATAAATTCCGCCACTTCCGCTGCCACGGCCGCGCGCCCGTATACAGGCGCTTCGGTCAGGCTCACCCCCTCGGTCCAAGGGATCACCGACCATGACCAGGGATAGCCTGATCCCGGCGTGCCAGCGTAAATCGGCGCCGGAATCGGCAGTCGAACCCGCGCGGCAAATTCCGGCAGCCAGCGCTGCTCATTCACCGCGAGCTCTGCACTGGCTTCCCTGCGTGGAAGTCGAACGGCGAGATCTTCGCCCAGTCGGTACACAACATTGTCCCAGCCCGACACCGGCGAATGCACGGCCATCCCGGCTAGTGCAGGTACCTGGGCGCCCAACAGGGCAGTCACCAGATCAGCGTCGAGGTCAACCTCCGACGCGGGCATGTTCGCCATCCGCTGCCTACCGCCAGCCGTAGCGCGCCCGAAGTGCACTGGCAACGTGGTCATATCGTGCGGCGTCCAGCGAAGCCGCTTCCCTCCGCATCCCGTCTGCGAAGACACGGAACACGCGATCGATGTTCGCCCAGCTCCTTCTGCCTTCGGCGTCCCACGAGCCTGTGCCGAGATCGACGTACCCGCGTTCGCCGTCATGTTCCTTGCTGGTGAGCTGCACGGCGAGGAGGCAGCCGGACTTCTCCCTCGCCACCAAGATCACCGGGCGGTCCTTCCCCCGGCCGTCGCGCTCTTCGTATGGCACCCAGGTCCAGACGACCTCGCCAGGGTCTGGGTCGCCGTCGACGTTCGGCGCGTACCCAAGTCGCACACTGCCGATGCTCGATGCGTCAACTTCAACCGTCGCGCTCGGCCCGAAGCGACCGGCATCCGTTTCGCTGTGAGCATCGGCTTTGCTACGAACGGATGCCGGGCGAACGACGCCTGGAACGCTCGCCCGTCGAGATGCCGGGCTGAAGACATTGCGAAGGGCGGTGAGGATGCGCGACGTGGTTGACACATCGGCACACTACCCCACCGCCCTCGCACGCAGCGCCGGAATCAGGCGTCAGACCCGATCGAGCGCGTAGCCCTCTTCACCGTGCAGCACGGTGTCGATACCGGCCACCTCGTCTTCGTTCTTGATGCGGAAACCGATCGTCTTCTCGATCGCGAAGCCGAGCAGCAGCGCGACCCCGAATGAGTACACGAGTACTGCGAACGCCGCTATCGCCTGCACCGCCAGCTGTCCGAGATCGCCACCCGTGAAGAGACCGGTGTCGATCGCAAAGAATCCGAGATAGAGCGTTCCGATCAAGCCGCCCACGAGGTGGATGCCGACCACATCGAGGGAGTCATCGAAACCGAACTTGAACTTCAGCTCGATGGCCAGGGCACAGACCGCACCGGCCACCACACCGAGCAGAAGCGCCCAGCCTGGCTCGAGGCTGGCACACGCCGGCGTAATCGCCACCAGGCCGGCAACGGCTCCGGATGCCGCACCGACCGACGTCGCCTTGCCGTCTTTGAACTTTTCAACGATCATCCAGCCCAGGATGGCCGCTGCAGTCGCCCCGAGGGTGTTGACCACGATGAGTCCGACGTTCTCCAGGCCGTTCAACCACTCGGCGCCGGCGTTGAATCCAAACCAGCCGAACCAGAGCACCGCCGCACCGATCAGAACGAGTGGAACGTTGTGCGGCTTGGTGATGCCCTTCTGGAAGCCGACCCGCTTGCCGAGCACCAAGGCCAGCGCGAGGGCGGCAGCACCGGCATTGATGTGCACTGCAGTACCGCCTGCGTAGTCGATTGCATTCGGCAGGCCGAGGGTCTCCCCCAGGCTCATGATCCAGCCGCCACCCCAGACCCACGCCGCGACGGGGAAATAGACCAGGGTCGCCCAGACGCCGGCGAAGATCATCCACGAACCGAACTTGGCCCGGTCGGCGACTGCACCGGAGATCAGGGCGACGGTGATGATCGCGAACGTCGCGCCATACGTGGCGCCGAGCAGGTCGGTGTTCGCGGTCTCTCCGGTTGCCAGCGCACCGAGCCCGAAGTCTGCGAACGGGTTGCCGGCGAACTGCCATGGACTTTCGACAGCGCTCATGCTGAAGCCGTAGAGAATCCAGAGCACGCCGATCAACCCCAACGCTCCGAAGCTCATCATCATCATGCTGACGACGCTCTTGGCCTTCACCAAGCCGCCGTAGAAGAATGCGACACCTGGGGTCATGAACAGCACCAGTGCGGTTGCTGTGATGACCCAGGAAATGCTGCCTGTGTCCATGGGTTGTCCTCACACCTCTCGAGTTTCCGGGTGTACCGCCGGCCCGACGAGAATTGCGGATGCCAGGTGCCGGAGCCGGGTACGGGCCCAGTCTCTGGGCAGCACGTTTCCACCGGCGGCCCGGGGTGTTTCGAATCGGTTACCAACCGCCCGGAAATGTTAAGAGCGTGTTTCGCCCGCTCCGCGGACGAGGTCCTACTCGGAGTGCGGGGGCAGTTCTCCGGTGGTCAAAGCCACCATGCGAGACTGCGACCTGAGGTACTTCTTGCGGTAGCCGCCGGCCAGCATCTCGGCGTCGAACGCTTCACTGAGCGGGAGCCCGCTGGCGATGATCGGAATCTCAGCGTCGTAAACGCGATCGATGAATGCCACCAGGCGCAGGGCATCCGTTTGATTGGTCAGCAGAAAGACCCCGTTCAGCGCGATCACGTCGACACCATTGATGATCTTGATGTACTTCGACGGATGAACCGTGGCCAGGTGTCGCATGAGGGCACCGAAATCGTCTTCGGTCACGCTGGCACCCCGACCGGCGAGAGTGGTGACCATGTGCGCAAGGGCGTCGTCTTCGACGCTCACCGCCGAACCTCCGGTGTCGCGGCGTCTGTAGTCGAGGCCGTCGATACGAATCGTCTCGAAGTTCGCCGACATCGCCTGGATCTCGCGCAGGAAGTCCGAGGCAGCGAACCGTCCCTCTCCCAGCGAGTTCGGCGGGGTGTTCGAGGTAGCAGCCACGCGCGTGCCAGTGGAGATGAGGTCTGCCAGGAGACGGGTCATCATCATGGTGTCGCCTGGGTCGTCGAGTTCGAATTCGTCGATGCAGATGAGTTTGGCGCTGCGCAGTTGCACGAGGGTCTCCGCGTAACCGAGTGCGCCGACCAGTGCGGTGTATTCGATGAACGTGCCGAAGTACTTCGGACCTGGCGCCGCATGCCAGAGGGCGGCCAGAAGGTGGGTCTTGCCGACACCGAAGCCGCCGTCGAGGTAGATTCCAGGCAGTTCGAGCTTGGGTCTGCGGTTACGGGAGAAGAACCCGCCGGGGCGCTGCGCCCGCCAGACGGCAGCAAATTCCTTCAGGCGTTCGACCGCTCCGGCCTGCGTTGGAAAGTCGGTATCCGGCCGGTACGACTCGAAGGTCGCGTGTTCGAACTGGGGCGGCGGTATCAGTTCGGCGACGATCTCAGCCCCGGTGATGGTGGGGGTGCGATCGGAGAGCCGGAGAACCCCCTGCGCGAGTTCGGACGCCATACTGCAGTACCTGTGTTTCTAGTCGTCTGTGTCGAGATGTTCTGTGTCGAAGGGTTACCGTTCGAGTGCGGCCCGCGCTCGAAGTGCGTAGATTCGAAGTGCGGGCAGGTAACCAGCCTAATCCGCAGACAACCCGTTCCCGCGCCCTCGGCGCTCTCTGGAGGTTTCCATGCCTGTTGCCCTCGATCCGGCCCCGAAGTTCGCCGAATACGCCCACCCGGAGCGCCTGGTATCGACCGAATGGCTCGCAGAACACGCGAACGATCCGGGTCTCGTACTACTCGAATCCGATGAGGATGTGCTGCTCTACGAGACCGGCCACATTCCCGGCGCGCTGAAGATCGACTGGCACACCGATCTCAATGACCCCGTCGAGCGTGACTTCATCGGCAGCGACGCTTTCGCGGCCGTCGCCGGCTCCAAGGGCATCACCCGCGACTCCACCGTGGTGATCTACGGCGACAAGAACAACTGGTGGGCCGCATACGCACTCTGGGTCTTCACCCTGTTCGGCCACGAAGACGTGCGCCTGGTCGACGGAGGCCGCGACAAGTGGGTCGCGGAGGGTCGTGAGCTGACAACGGATGTCCCGGTCGTCACGCCGGCCGAATACCCCGTCGTTGCTCGCAATGACGCACCGGTACGCGCATTGAAGGAAGACGTGCTCGCCCACTTCGGCAATCCCCTGGTCGACGTTCGTTCGCCTGAAGAGTACTCGGGCGAACGCACCAGCATGCCGGCATACCCGGAAGAAGGCGCGCTCCGTGGCGGACACATTCCCTCCGCCGCATCCGTACCGTGGAGCCGTGCGGCCGCAGCCGACGCCACCTTCCGCGGTCGCGAGGAGCTCGACGCCATCTATCGCGGAGAAGCGGGACTGAAAGACGGCGACCCCGTCATTGCCTACTGCCGAATCGGTGAGCGTTCCAGCCACACCTGGTTTGTCCTGACCCACCTCCTGGGCTTCGAGAACGTGCGCAACTACGACGGCTCCTGGGTCGAATGGGGCAACGCCGTGCGGGTTCCGATCGCGGTCGGCCCCGATCAAGGCGACGCACCGTCACCACGCTGAGTCCGCGTGGGAGAATGGAATCGATGACTGACGAGCTCCCCGAGCGCCTGGCCGAGATCCGGGACGATTTCCTCGCACTAGAGCAGAACGACCGACTGCAGCTGCTCCTCGAGTTCTCAAACGAACTCCCCGAGCTGCCGGCGCGCTACCAGGACCACCCAGACCTGTTCGAGCGGGTCGTCGAATGCCAGTCGCCGGTGTACATCTTCGTCGAGGTCGACGACGACACAGGGGTGCACCTGTTCGCAACAGCACCTCGGGAGTCCCCGACCACACGTGGATTCGCCTCGATCCTTGCCCAGGGCCTCGACGGGCTGAGTGCTGAAGAGGTGCTCGCGGTTCCGGATGACTTTCCACAGACGATCGGCCTGACGCAGGCGGTCTCGCCGCTGCGCATCCGTGGCATGAGCGCACTCTTGGCGCGCACCAAGCGCCAGCTCAGGGAGCGCTCAGCCGCCTGATCTACGCCTGAAGCCCAAGATCCGCGCAATCCTCGTGGCGTCGGTGACTGAGCCGAGGCCGACTGATGGGCTGTTGTTGACCCTCGCGGACTGTTTCGGTGCCCTGGGAGGGATGGAACTGGATCTTCCGCCGCGTGCGACCCCTGCACGTGCAGCGGATCTCGCATCGTGATTGTCGTCGACACCAACGTGGTCTCGGAGCTCATGCGGCCCTCACCTGCGCCGAGGGTTGTGGACTGGATACACGCGCAGGATCAGAACGAGCTGTACACGACGTCGATCACGCTGGCGGAGATTCGTTACGGCATCGAGAGGCTCGATGCCGGCCGCCGGAAGGAACTGTTCACATCCACGGCAGAGGAGATATTCGACGCATTCGGCGAGTACATCCTTCCGTTCGATCGGTCAGCGGCGCTTCACTACGCCGCTGTTGTGAGCGGACGCGACCGCCTTGGATTCCCG
This sequence comes from Glaciibacter superstes DSM 21135, assembly GCF_000421145.1. Taxonomy (GTDB): domain Bacteria; phylum Actinomycetota; class Actinomycetes; order Actinomycetales; family Microbacteriaceae; genus Cryobacterium; species Cryobacterium superstes. Next base: position 187,949 of record NZ_ATWH01000006.1, read on the forward strand.
ATCGATGGATTCGACGCTCAGATTGCTGCCATCTGTGCCACCCACAAGGCGACGCTGGCGACGCACAATGTCAGAGACTTTCACGACACTGGAATCGAGATCACCAACCCCTGGCACCAGGGCTGAGGCAGAGCATCAGTCTGTGCCGCCACAGCGGATCCGCCCGCTATATAGGCGCCGTTCGCGGAGCGAGAATCGATATAGGTGCCATTCGCGGAGCGAGAATCGCAACCCGGGAGAATCACGATCCGTCGTTCAGACGAGTATTGGGGATGACATCCGCCAGCCAGGTGCGAATCGCACCGCCCCAGGCATCCGGGTCGTAGTTCCAGAGCTTGGTGTGCCTGGCGCGGGCGAACGGCACGAACGTGACGATGTCTCGTCTCTTGGCGGCCAGGGCGCGTGATCCGGTTGCCGGCACGTATCCGTCGTCGTCGCTGTGCATGATCAGCATCGGAAGCGTGAGTTCCTCAGCCCGGGCAACGAAGTCCAACCTGTCGAAATCGATAGGCACCTCCTGGCCGGTCACCGCCGAAGCCCACGGCTGCCCGAGCAGGTGCATCGCTCCCGTTGCCACACCGTTGGGGAGCCCGAGCAGAGTGCCCTGGTAGTCGACGACATCCGCCCACTCGATCACCGGCGAGTCGAGCACGATGCCGTCAATGACATCACGGTGAGCCGACCTGGTCGCCGTCTGCAGTGCGATGGCCCCTCCCATCGACCACCCCATCAGAACAACATTCGTGGCGCCGCGCTCGATCGCCCAGGCGATGGCCGAGTCGACGTCCCTCCACTCGGTGTCGCCGAGCCCATATCGTCCGTCAGGACTCGCCGGCGCAATCCCGTCGTTGCGGTAGGAGATCAGCAGAGAGTTGTAACCGGCTTTCCGGAAGGGGGTCACCGAACGAAGGGTCTCCTGCCTCGTGACGGCCCGCCCGTGCACTTGGATGACCCAGCGATCCGTCTCGCCGGTGTCTTGCGGATCTCCTGGCCGCCCTGCAGGAATGAACCAAGCGGGCGAGGGCCCGATCAAGGTCGGAATGAGCACGTCTTCGTAGTCGAGTCCGAGGTCCCAGGGCCCGAGGTAATACCACCCGCTCAGCCGGCCGATGCCGGAGTGCTGGGGATCCCCGAAATCGACGCCGTCAATCCGGCGCGTCACGGTCGCCGGGGTGCTGCGGATGATCTCCCCCAACCGAAGGTGGCCGGTGTCGTTACCGAACCACAGTCCATACCGGCCGGGCAACACGGAGTCTTCCGTCGCCTGCAGGGTGATGGTCCCAAGGGCGACATCGACGGCCTGTATACCGACATCCTGCTTCCGCTTTCGCGGAGGCGTCACGATCGTTCGTGCCATCACCGTTGTCAGCGTTCCGAATGCCACCGCCAGCGACAGCACGATCCCGCCGGCCGCAAGCGCGCCGATGACGAGCAGTTTCGCCGGGCTGATCGCCCGTTGCGCGCTCCGCCGAGCCGCCCGATGCTGCCAGTACGCCACAGTCGCCTCCGAACCGGTCGGCGTGCCTCAGCGACAGCGCCCGAAAAAAACTCTAGTCTGCGAACGTGCCCGAAACACACGACAAGCCAACGTTGCCTCCGGCGTTCGCAGCTGCGCTGGATGCGATCCGGCGAGCACAGACCCGCTCGGAACTCATCGTCAACGAGATCACGGCGCCTGGCAACCTCGCCCCTCACGCCGTCGCCCTGGCTGCGGACGTCAGCCCGGCACGCCACGGTTCTGACTCCGATCTCGGCACGGGCCGCTTCATCCTTCTGTACGACCCGGAAGAACCGGAAGCATGGGGCGGTGCATTCCGGGTGGTGTGCTTCGCCCAGGCGCCCCTCGAGACCGATATCGGTCTCGATCCGTTCCTGGCCGAAGTCGCCTGGGCCTGGCTGGTCGACGCCCTCGATGCGCGCGGGGCGCAGTACTCATCGGCATCCGGCACAGCGACCAAGATCATCTCCTCCGGGTTCGGCGAACTCGCCAGGCAGGGTGACGGTGCGCAGATCGAATTACGAGCGTCGTGGACGCCGAAGGACCACAACGTCACCGCCCACGTCGAGGGATGGGGCGAACTGTTGTGCATGCTCGCCGGACTCCCACCAGCCGGAGAGGGAGTCAGCCTGCTCTCGGCGCGACGGAACCCGCGTGGCTGACCATCGGGTGATCGACACACAGGACGCCTACCTGGCGGCCGTCGCGGCCATCGCCGCAGGAATCGGCCCCGTCGGCATCGACGCGGAGCGGGCATCCGGTTTCACGTATTCGCAACGCGCGTACCTGATCCAGGTCTACCGACGTGACGCTGGCACTTTCCTCTTCGATCCACCGAGCATCGGTCGCTTCGACGAACTGAACGCAGTCCTGGCAGAGGAGGAGTGGATTCTCCATGCCGCCAGCCAGGATCTCGCCTGCCTGCGCGAAGTCGGCCTCGACCCGTCACGGATCTTCGATACCGAACTCGCCGCCAGGCTCCTCGGGATGCCCAGGGTGGGGCTCGGCACCGTTGTAGAGGAACTGCTCGGTATCCACCTGGCCAAAGAACATTCGGCGGCGAACTGGTCGACCAGACCGCTGCCAGAGTCGTGGCTTGTGTACGCAGCACTCGACGTCGAGCTGCTTCCCGATCTTCGGGACCAAATGGCGATGATGCTCGAAGAGTCAGACAAATCCGCCATCGCCGTACAGGAGTTCGATGCAGTACGCGCCAAGGAGACCAAGCCGCAGCGCGCCGACCCATGGCGTCGCCTCTCTGGCATCCACAGCATCCGTGGGCAACGCAGCCTGGCCATCGCCAGGGAGCTCTGGCTGGCCAGAGACGAACTTGCCAGGGAACTGGATGTCTCCCCCGGCCGCTTGGTGCCCGATGCCTCCCTGCTCGCCGCCGCCAAGCGTGCACCAGAGACGAAACAGGTACTGGCAGAGCTCCGCGAGTTCAGCGGCCGTGCCAGCCGCACAGAGATCGACCGCTGGTGGAAAGCCGTGCACGACGGGCTGACCACAGACGATATGCCGGTAATGCGTCCGAACGGCGACACACTGCCTCCCCCGCGCTCCTGGTCTGGCCGGAACCCCGAGGCCGACCTGCGGTACAAGGCAGCGCGAGCCGCCATCGCCAAGGTCGCCGAGGAGCGATTGATTCCGGCCGAGAACCTCCTGACACCGGAGTATCTGCGCAGACTGTGTTGGACTCCCCCCGAACCCGCTGACGCAGCATCCGTCGCCGTTGCCTTGTCAGAATCGGGTGCGAGACCCTGGCAGGTTGACGCAATCGCACAGGTGATTGCCGATGCCTTTGTGGAAGCCCGCCAAACGACGCCGTCACCGGCCGAGCCCTCTTCGTAGGAACAATCAAAGGATTCTTGCGGCAAATTTGGCCACTCTAAGATCGAGATTGACCTGATCCGATTGATGGAGGCATTGTGGCCGAGAGAGCAGAAGTCGTGTTTGTGGACGGGGTTCGCACCCCGTTCGGACGCGCAGGCGAAAAGGGCATGTACTGGAACACCAGAGCAGACGACCTGGTGGTCAAGGCCATGATCGGCCTGATGGAACGGAACCCGAACGTACCGGGCGAACGGATCGACGATGTGGCCATCGCCGCCACCACCCAGACCGGTGACCAGGGGCTCACGCTTGGGCGGACCGCTGCCCTCCTGGCCGGCCTGCCGAAGTCTGTTCCAGGGTTCGCCATTGATCGCATGTGTGCGGGGGCCATGACCGCCGTCACTACCATGGGCTCCGCCATCGGATTCGGCGCATACGACCTGGCGATCGCCGGTGGCGTCGAACACATGGGGCGCCACCCGATGGGCTCAGGCGTCGACCCGAACCCGCGGTTCCTTTCGGAGAAGCTGGTCGGCGAAGACGCGCTCGTGATGGGCGCGACCGCCGAGAGGATCCACGATCGGTTCCCCGCGTACACCAAGGAACGTTCAGACCGCTTTGCCCTGGCCAGTCAGCAGAAGGTGGCAGCGGCCTACGAGGCAGGCAAGATTCAGCCGGATCTCGTACCCGTCGCCATCCGCAGCGAGGCCGGCTGGGGACTCGCCACCCGCGACGAGGCTCCACGGCCAGAGACCACCATGGAGGGCCTCGCCGCGCTGAAGACTCCCTTCCGCCCGTACGGGCGCATCACCGCGGGCAATGCGTCAGGACTCAACGACGGCGCCACCGCCTGCCTGCTCGCAAGCAGCCACGCGGCGAAGGAACTCGGACTCAGCGTCAAGATGAAGATGGTGAGCTTCGCCTTCGCCGGCGTTGAGCCGGAAGTCATGGGACTCGGTCCGGTTCCGTCAACGGAGAAGGCGCTGCGCAAGGCCGGGTTGACGATCGGCGACATCGGCCTGTTCGAACTCAACGAGGCGTTCGCCGTGCAGGTCATCTCCTTCCTCGACCATTTCGGCATCGACGATGACGACCCACGCGTGAACCAGTACGGCGGCGCCATCGCAATCGGGCATCCGCTCGCCTCATCTGGCGTTCGCCTGATGAACCAGCTCGCCGCGCAGTTCACCGAACACCCGGAGGTGCGTTACGGGGTCACCGCGATGTGCATCGGACTCGGCCAGGGCGGCACCGTCATCTGGGAGAACCCGAACTTCAGCAAGAAGGCAGGAAAGCGATGACCGACTACGCCAGCATCGATTTTGAATCACTCCTTGAGTTGTCTGCCGACGAGGTCGTCACACACTCGTTCGTGCGCGACGTTCCGCTCTCCGGCGGCCGTGTGCTCGCCCTGGTCACCCTCGACAACGGTCGCGACCACACCAGGCCGAACACGCTCGGCCCGGTCACCCTCCTCGAATTCTCAAAGACGATGGACGAACTGAAGGAACGAGCAGCCCGCGGCGAGATCCACGGTGTGGCAGTGACCGGCAAGCCGTTCATCCTGGCTGCGGGGGCAGACCTCAGCAAGGTCAGTGAGATCCCCTCACGGGAGATCGGCGTGAAGCTGGCACAGCTCGGGCACCATGCACTCGGCAAGCAGGCCGACCTTGGCGTGCCGTCGTTCGTTTTCATCAATGGCCTCGCACTCGGTGGCGGGCTCGAGATTGGTTTGAACGCCGACTATCGCACGGTGGATGCCTCGGCTCCTGCGATCGCGCTCCCCGAGGTCTTCCTCGGCCTGATTCCCGGTTGGGGCGGCGCCTACCTGTTGCCGAACCTGATCGGTATTGAGAACGCCCTCAAGGTGGTCATCGAGAATCCACTGAAGAACAACCGCACGCTCAAAGCCGTCGACGCACTTGAGCTCGGCATCGCAGACGCCATGTTCGATTCAGCCCGCTTCCTCGAAGAGTCGATCAATTGGGCCGACGGCGTCATCGCCGGCACGACCAAGGTGCCCCGGCCCCACACACCAGGCAAGGTCGAGCGGCTGGTCAAGTGGGATGCGGCGATCGGTATCGCACGCAAGATGCTCGAGAACCGGCTCGGATCGGTTCCGAAGTCCCCGTACCGGGCCCTTGACCTGCTCAAGGCCGCAAAGAGCGGCAAGAAGGCCGAAGGATTCGCTCGAGAGGACGAAGCGCTTGCCGACCTGATCTCCGGTGATCAGTTGCAGGCAAGCATCTATGCCTTCAACCTGGTGCAGAAGCGTGCCAAGCGCCCCGCCGGAGCGCCGGACAAGGCACTGGCCAAGCCGGTCACCAGGGTCGGCGTCCTTGGCGCCGGCTATATGGCGAGCCAGTTCGCGCTGCTGTTCGTGCGGCGATTGCGTGTTCCGGTGGTCATCACCGACCTCGACCAGGCACGCGTCGACAAGGGGGTTGCCTACATCCACGACGAGATCGGCAAATTGCTCGATAAGGGCCGCATCTCACCCGACGAGTCGAACCGGCTCCGCGCACTGGTCACCGGCACGACAGACAAGGCCGACTTCGCCGGCTGCGATTGGGTCATCGAGGCCGTCTTCGAAGAGCTCGAAATCAAGCAGGATGTGTTCGCCGAGATCGAGAAGCACATCGCGCCAGACGCAGTGCTCGCCACAAACACGTCGTCTCTCTCGGTCGAACAGATCGGGGCCAAGCTGGAGCATCCGGAGCGTGTTGTCGGTTTCCACTTCTTCACCCCGGTCGCGCTCATGCCGTTGATCGAGGTCGTCAACACGCCGAACACCGACGAGGCCACCCTGTCCACGGCCATGGTCATCGCGGCCAAGCTGCGCAAGAACGCCGTGATCACGGCAGACACGCCCGGCTTTGTGGTGAACAGAGTGCTTGCGAAGCTGCTCGGTGAGGCGATGCACGCGGTCGACAACGGCACGCCGTTCGAGGTCGTCGACCAGGCTATGGCGCCGCTCGGCCTCCCGATGGCACCATCCGTTCTGCTTGACCTGGTCGGACTGAAGGTCGGGGCGCACGTGCTCGATACCCACCACGCCGCCTTTCCCGACCGCTTTTACCGCAGCGAGAATCTGCACAAACTCGCCGAGCACGGCACCCTGCTCGAGAAGGACGCAAAGGGCAAGGTCAAAGGCTTCGACAAGACGGCCCTGAAGATCGTGTCGGGTGGGAAGAGCCCGCTGTCCGCGGACGATATCCTGCGTCGGTTGGAAGATGGCCTGGCCGACGAGATTCACCGGATGCTGGAAGACGACGTCGTGCACGCGGCGGAGGACATCGACCTGTGCATGATCCTCGGTGCGGGCTGGCCGTTCCAGATGGGCGGGTTGACCCCGTACCTCGACCGGGTCGGGGCAAGCGAGCGGGTCTTCGGCGACACGTTCCACCACCCGACGATCCGCGGAGTCGGCGCCTGAGACCGCCCGAAATCGCCGCTTCCGCCGAGAATCGCGGGTGGAGCGGCGATTCTGGGCGCGATTGGCGATTCTGGGCGCGTGCCGAGCGCGGCATCCGTTGTTATCGGGGGCGAACCAGCGTGCGTCCCCTGATGGCAGAACTCAATGCCTCGATCGGCTCGCGCGCCGCCGACGGGTTCGACATCAGCGTGAAGTCAACCTGCCCAAGCTCTGGCAGTTCGAACCGGTTGCTCACTTTGACGAGGTCATCGGGGATCAACGACTGCGGGAAGACCGCAATGCCGATACCGGCTCGAACGGCGGCAAGAACGCCGTTGACCTCCCTGGTGGTGCAGGTGATACGCCAGGTGCGACCGGATGCCTCGAGTGCGTCGATCGCCAACTGCCGGCTCAGACTCGGGGCACGATAGGTGATCAGCGGCACCGGCTCGCCTGGCTCGATCATCGTCTTCTCCTGCCCCACCCACACCACGCGGTCGGTGCCGACAAGCGACCCTTCGTCATCGTCGCCGACGGAGCGCTTCACGAAGATCAGGTCAAGATGGCCGGCCTTCAGCCGCCGGTAGAGCGGCCCACTCTGGTCGACGGTGAGCTCCAGATTGATCTGCGGATTCAGCTGCCGAAAATGGCGGAGAATCCGTGGCAGTCTGGTCAACGCCAGGTCGTCCGCCGCGCCGAACCTCAGTCGGCCTCGCGTCGCCGATCCGGTGAAATAGTCCAGAGCGGCAGCGTGCGCAGCCAGGATGGTCCTGGCGAAGCCGGCCAGCGCGTCGCCGTTGTCTGTCAGGCGCACCTCGCGGGTGTCGCGCGCGATCAGGATCCTGCCGACGGCGGTTTCGAGCCGACGCACATGCTGGCTCACCGTCGGCTGGCTGATACCGAGTTGGGCCGCCGCTTTGGTGAAGCTGCGCGTGCCGGCCACGGCAAGGAACGTCTTGAGTAGTACAGGGTCGTACATGGTCATCCATTCGAATATCCAATAGAACTTATAGGCCCAATTTAGCCCTGTAATGACCAATTTAGCCCTGGAATGGCTCCGGCGCGAGTAGCGTCGAAGACACGCCTTCGATTATCACCTCTGGAAAACCTGTGCCTTCCCCCGTCGACACCGCTCCGCTCACCGAGCCCATTCCGGTGTCCTCCGGCCCACAACCGTGGAGCCAGACCCTCGTCTCGCTGAGCGTTCCCAACTTCCGGCTGTTCACCGTCTCCAACGTCATCGCGATGACGGCGACGTGGATGCAGCGCATCGCCCAGGACTGGCTGGTGCTCGAACTGACGGGCAGCGTGGCCGCGGTGGGCATCACGGTGGCGATGCAGTTCGCGCCGATGCTGTTCTTCGGCCTGTTCGGCGGTGTGATCGTCGACCGCTACTCCAAACGGATGCTGTTGATGCTCACGCAGTCGGTGGCCGCCGGGCTCAGCCTGGCACTAACCATCCTCACCCTCACCGATGCAGTGCAGGTCTGGCAGGTGTGGGTCATCGCATTCCTGGTCGGCCTTGTCACGGTCGTCGACAATCCAACGCGGCAGGTGTTCGTGAACGAGATCGTCGGCCCGCGTTACTTGCGGAACGCGATCACCATCAACTCTTCGGTCTTCCAACTCGGCGGCCTGATCGGCCCGGCGGTAAGCGGTGCGCTCATCGTCGCGGTCGGCGCCGGCTGGTCATTCGGCATCAACACCGTCGCCTGCCTGGTGACCGTCATCGCCCTGTCGCGGTTGAAGGCGTCCACGCTGCATCGCGCTCCCCCTGCCCCGAGGCGGAGCGGTCAGCTGCGCGAAGGCATCCGCTATGTGGCCTCGAAGCCGACCATCTTCTGGCCGATCGTGATGCTGGGATTCCTGTCGGTTTTCTCCCTGAACATGCCGGTGCTGCTCGCCGCGTATGCCAGCGATGTGTACGACGTCGGAGCAGGCGGTTACGGTCTGTTCAACACCCTGGTAGCCATCGGTGCCTTTGTCGGCGCGCTGGCATCGACGCGACGCGGCAGTATTCGGCTGCGCACGGTGATCTCCTGCGGTGGAGTCTGGGCGGTGATCCAGGCGACGTCAGGGCTGATGCCGACGGAACTGTTGTTCGCAGTTGTCCTGGTCGCCACCGGTGTTGCCAACCAGTTCTTCTTCACGGCGGGCAACCCGCTGGTGCAGATGTCGTCGAACGTTCGCGTGCGCGGCCGGGTGATGTCGGTATGGGTACTCGTGCTGCTCGGCGGACAGGCCATCGGCGGGCCACTCATGGGGTGGATCGTCGAATCCTTCGGCCCGCACGTGGGAATGCTCGTCTCCGGCCTGGTGCCGGCGACAGCGGCGGTTGTCATCGCCATCATCCTGGCCAGGCGTCACCAGCTGCGCCTGGTGCTCCGTCTCCCCCGGCGTCGCCGCAGGTAGGCGTCAGAGTTCAGCTGTCAGAACTCAGTCGCGGCTGCGACGGTTCACGGGGATCGAACCGGTGTTGGTGCCGTCTGCGGCCAGAGGCCTGGCGATCGGGATCTTACTGCCGAGAACCATCGCTACGACGTCGCGTGCGATGTGCTGAGAGGTCAATCCGGCGCTCTCCAGGATCTCGCTCCTCGAGCCGTGCCCGAGGAACTCATCCGGCAGACCGAGTTCGGTGACTGCCGTGTCGACACCGGCGTGGCGGAGGTCCTGTCTGATTCGGGTTCCGATTCCGCCGACCCGGATGCCGTCTTCAATGCTGACGACGATCCGGTGCTGCGCGGCCAGGGTGATGATGCTCTCCGGGACCGGAACGACCCAACGCGGGTCTACGACTGTTGCGCCGATTCCCTGCGCAGCCAGCCGTTCGGCAACCTCGAGCCCAGTCTGGGCCATCGGGCCGACGGCGACGATCAGCACGTCTTTGGTCGTTCCTTCGCTCAGGACATCGACTCCGTCGTCCAGACGCCGGACGGCGTCGATCGACTCCCCGACGCTTCCCCGTGGAAAACGCAAAACGGTGGGGGCGTCGTCGATCACGACGGCCTCCGCAAGTTCCTCGCGCAGTCGTTCGGCGTCGCGGGGTGCGGCCAGTCTGATTCCTGGCACCACCTGGAGGATGGCCAGGTCCCACATCCCGTGGTGGCTCGGTCCGTCAGGGCCGGTCACGCCGGCACGGTCCAGCACAAAGGTCACTCCGGCCTTGTGCAGCGCAACGTCCATTAGCACCTGGTCGAATGCACGATTCATGAAGGTGGCGTAGAGGGCGACAACCGGATGCAGGCCGCCGAACGCCAGCCCGGCCGCGCTGGTCACCGCGTGCTGCTCAGCGATGCCGACGTCGTGCACTCGTCCGGGGAAACGCTCCGCCATCCGGTGCAGGCCGGTCGGCCGCAACATGGCGGCCGTAATTCCGACCAAACGGTCATTGCTCGCTGCGAGCTTCACCAGTTCGTCTGCGAAGACCGACGTCCACGATGGCGAGCTCGACGAGGAGATCGATTCCCCCGTCTCCGGGTCGATCTGACCGACGGCGTGGAATCGGTCTGCCGTGTCCCTGATGGCCGGGTCGTATCCCTTGCCTTTCTGGGTGATGGTGTGCACGATGACCGGGGCCCCATAGCCCTTCGCCTGGCTCAGCGCTTCCTGCATCGCCTCGATGTCGTGACCGTCCACCGGGCCGATGTACTTGATGTCGAGGTTCGAGTACAGCGCTTCGTTGTTCGTGAACCGGCTGAGGAATCCGTGTAGTCCTCCGCGTACCCCTCGATAGATGGCGCGCCCAGGGGTTCCGAGATGGTCGAAGGCCTTGCGGCTGGAGAAGTACAGGTCGCGGTAGCCGCGCTTGGTGCGCACAGTGTTCAGGAACCGCGCCATGCCGCCGATCGTCGGCGCGTACGACCGGCCGTTGTCGTTGACGATGATGATCAGGCGACGGGTGTTGTCGTCGCTGATGTTGTTCAGGGCTTCCCAGGTCATTCCCCCGGTGAGGGCTCCATCTCCGACGACCGCTACCACGTGGCGGTCTGACTGCCCGGTCATCTCGAAGGCGCGTGAGATTCCGTCGGCCCACGAGAGCGAGCTGGAGGCGTGGGAGCTCTCGACGATGTCGTGAACGGACTCTGAGCGCTGCGGGTAGCCGGCGACGCCGTCGCTCTGACGGAGACGGCTGAAGTCCTGTCGCCCGGTAAGCAGCTTGTGCACGTATGCCTGGTGACCGACGTCGAACACGATGGCATCCGTCGGTGAGTCGAAGATGCGGTGAATGGCGATCGTCATTTCAACCACACCGAGATTCGGGCCGAGGTGCCCGCCGGTCTTGGCCACCTCTGCCACCAGGAACTGCCGGATCTCGCCGGCCAGCTGGATGAGTTGCTCCTTCGAGAGAGAATCCAGGTCCCTGGGACCGTTGATCGACTCCAGAAGGGTCATGCCAACCACCTTTCCCGCGTGCGACAGCTTTTCAATCCGATTCTACGCGCCCGTCGGAGGCTCGGGTCGGCCTCAGCCGGGAGCTACGCGTGTCGAACGCCGTTGCGCGGGTGGCAGAACCACCCGCGCAACGGCGTTCATCCAGCGCGGCGCTGATTCAGCCTTACGCGACCAAGGAACGAAGCACGTACTGCAGGATGCCGCCGTTGCGGTAGTAGTCGGCCTCGCCCGGTGTGTCGATGCGCACGACGGCGTCGAACTCGACGGTCGCCTTGCCCTCCGGCGAGTTCTCGCTCGGCGCGGCGACCACGTGAACGGTCTTCGGAGTCGTGCCGTTGTTCAGTTCCTCAAGTCCGGTGATCGACACGATCTCCGTGCCGTCGAGTCCAAGCGACGCCCACGACTCTCCGGCAGGGAACTGCAGCGGAACGACGCCCATGCCGATCAGGTTCGAACGGTGGATGCGCTCGAAGCTTTCGGTGATGACGGCGGAGACGCCCAGCAGGCTGGTGCCCTTCGCCGCCCAGTCGCGCGACGAGCCGGAGCCGTACTCCTTGCCTCCAAAGATCACCAGCGGAGTGCCCTGCGCCTGGTAATTCTCCGACGCGTCGTAAATGAACGACTGCGGGCCGTCCGGCTGGGTGAAGTCGCGGGTGTAGCCGCCCTCGACGCCCTCCAGGAGGAGGTTCCTGAGACGGATGTTCGCGAAGGTTCCGCGGATCATGATCTCGTGGTTGCCGCGACGCGAGCCGTAGGAGTTGTAGTCCTTGCGGTCGACGCCGTGCTCGTTCAGGTAGCGTCCGGCAGGGCTGTCTGCCTTGATGGAACCGGCCGGGCTGATGTGGTCGGTCGTGACAGAGTCACCCAGCTTGGCCAGAACCCTGGCACCGGAGATGTTCGACACCGGGGTGATCTCCATGGTCATGCCCTCGAAGTACGGGGGGCGACGCACGTAGGTCGACTCAGGGTTCCATTCGAAGGTGTCACCGGTGGGCGTCTCGAGGGACTTCCAGCGCTCGTCGCCCTCGAAGACGCTCGCGTACTGGTGGGTGAACATGCCGGAGTCGATCGACGAATCGATCGTCGCCTGAACCTCGGCGGCGTCCGGCCAGATGTCCTTCAGGAACACGTCATTTCCGTCGGTGTCCTGGCCGAGCGCATCCGTTTCGAAGTCGAAGTTCATCGACCCGGCGAGAGCGTAGGCGATGACCAGCGGCGGGCTGGCCAGGTAGTTCATCTTCACATCGGGGTTGATGCGGCCCTCGAAGTTGCGGTTGCCAGAGAGAACGGCGGTGACAGCCAGGTCGTTCTCATTGACCGCAGCCGAGATCTCATCTTCCAGCGGTCCGGAGTTGCCGATGCACGTGGTGCAGCCGTATCCGACCAGGTAGAAGCCGAGGTCTTCGAGGTAACCGTTCAGGCCGGCCTTCTCGTAGTAGTCGGTGACGACCTTGGAGCCTGGGGCGAGCGTGGTCTTGACCCACGGCTTCGACTTCAGGCCCTTCTTCGAGGCATTGCGGGCGAGGAGGCCCGCGGCAAGCATCACCGACGGGTTCGAGGTGTTCGTACACGAGGTGATCGCCGCGATGGCCACCGCCCCGTTGTCGATGGTGAACTCGCGGCCGTCCGCCAGCTTCACGTCCGTCGGCTGGGTGTGCTTCAGCGGCGCGTGGCTGTGGTGGCGGGAGTCAGCGCTCGCGTGCGAGATCTCGTGGGCCGACTCTTCGTCCTGCGGGGTGAACCCGATCGGGTCTGACGCCGGGAAAGTGCCCTCTATTGCCGCGTCGACGCCCGAGATGGGGGTGGAGGCGTAGTTGTCGAGGTCGATCTCGAACTGGCTCTTCGCCAGGGAGAGCTCGATACGGTCCTGCGGGCGCTTCGGGCCGGCGATCGACGGCACCACGGTTCCGAGGTCGAGCTCGAGGTACTCGCTGAACACCGGTTCGACGGATGCGTCGTGCCAGAGACCCTGCAGCTTCGAGTACGCCTCGACGAGGGCGACCTGCTCGTCGCTGCGGCCTGTAAGGCGCAGGTAGTCGAGGGTGACGTCGTCGATGGGGAACATCGCTGCCGTTGACCCGAACTCCGGGCTCATGTTGCCGATGGTGGCGCGGTTGGCGAGCGGGACAGAGGCAACGCCGGATCCGTAGAATTCGACGAACTTGCCGACAACGCCGTGGCGACGCAGGATCTGGGTGATCGTGAGCACAACATCCGTCGCCGTCACGCCGGTGGGGATGGTGCCGGAGAGCTTGAAGCCGACGACCTTCGGAATCAGCATGGAAACCGGCTGGCCGAGCATGGCCGCCTCTGCCTCGATGCCGCCGACGCCCCAGCCGAGCACGCCAAGGCCGTTGACCATGGTGGTGTGGGAGTCGGTGCCGACACAGGTGTCCGGGTAGGCCTGGAGAGTGCCATTCACTTCACGGGTCATCGTGACGCGGGCCAGGTGCTCGATGTTCACCTGGTGCACGATGCCGGTCCCTGGCGGAACGACCAGGAAGTCGTCGAATGCGGTCTGTCCCCAGCGGAGGAACTGGTAGCGCTCACCGTTGCGCTCGTATTCAATCTCAACGTTGCGCTCGAAGGCGTTCTCAGTGCCGAACAGGTCGGCGATGACGGAGTGGTCGATGACCATCTCAGCCGGCGCCAGCGGGTTGATCTTCTTCGGGTCGCCGCCGAGCGCTTCAACGGCCTCACGCATTGTGGCAAGGTCGACGATGCAGGGCACGCCGGTGAAGTCCTGCATGATCACGCGGGCGGGCGTGAACTGGATCTCCGTGTCGGGCTCAGCCGTGGGAACCCAGCTGCCGAGCGCGCGAATGTGCGACTCGGTGATGTTCTTGCCGTCTTCGGTCCGGAGAAGGTTCTCCAGAAGCACCTTGAGGCTGAACGGCAGCTTCTCGTGGCCTGTGACCGCGTCGAGGCGGAAGACCTCGTAGTCCTTCTCGCCGACCCGGAGTGTGTCCCGTGCCCCAAAGCTGTTGACCGCCGTGTTACCAGGCTCTGGATTGTTTTGCGCTGGGTTGATGTGCGCTGACACGATGCCACCCTCTCCTTCGTGGTGGCCGGATGATCTACCGGCCGCCCTCAATCTTCGTGGCCGGATGCTGCCCCTGCCAGCAAGGCAAGCCTAACCAGGGAGCGAACTCGCGACCGTGAACTCTTGTCAAAACTATCTTGACGTCAAGATAACTCTAGCACTGGCATCCGCTTCTCATTCTCGGTCGAACACCAGGCCGCGCTTTTTCGCGATCCGGTAGCTGATCTCGATCAGGCTGGCACCCGCCATGCCGACGACGGTGCCGAATGCCAGCGGCCACGACATCTCGAGCTCGATCGCGAAGAAGTCGCGCGTGAGGGGTACGGTGCACGCGAGCACCATGGCGATACTGATACCGACGACCAACGCGAGTCGTGGCCCGGTGAGCGGCCTGGCCAGCACGCAGAGAATCCAGAGCGACACCACGAAGAGGGCGACTGTCGCAACACTTCTCGCCTGGTTCAGCGGGATGACCTGGTACAGCGGGAGGAACGCAGCGAGGGCAGTGACCGCTGCGACGATGCCCGTCGGCACGGCATAACGGAGAATGCGCCCCAGCACGCCCGGCGTGTACAGCCTGCTGTTCGGGGCGAGGGCCAAGATGAAGGACGGGATGCCGATGGCGAGCACCGAGACCAGGCTCAGCTGCCTCGGCAGAAACGGGAACGGTACGGCAATAGCGGCTGTCGCCAGTGCCAGGACAATGCCGTACACCGTCTTCGACAGGAACAGGTTGGCAACGCGCTCCACGTTTGCGATCACGCGTCGCCCGAGGGAGAGGACTTCCGGCAGACGGTCGAAACGATTGCTCAGCAGAACGATTCGCGAAACGGCCTTGGTGGCGGCCGTCGCGCTGCCCATGGCGATGCCGAGATCCGCGTCTTTGATCGCCATCGCGTCGTTGACGCCATCGCCGGTCATGGCGACGGTTCTCCCCTGAGTCTGGAGAATACCGACGGCGCGGTGCTTCTGTTCCGGGCTCACCCTGCCGAACGTGCTCGCGCGATTCAGGGCGGCTTCCAGCTGCACATCATCCGCCAGCGTGGAAGCGTCGATGACCTCACCGTGCAGCCCGAGCTGGCGGCCCAGCGCACCGACGGTGACGGCGTTGTCGCCTGACATGACGATGACGCGCACGCCCTGCTCGGCGAAGTAGGAGAGCGTGGCCGGCGCCTCCGCCCGGATGGATTCGCGGAAGACCACCAGGGCGGCCGGGTGGAGACCGAGGTCGGCCGGTCGCTCAGGCGCCTCGATGGGCAGGCTGCCATCCAGCCGCACCAGCGCGAGCGTGCGGTGCCCGGATGCAGCGCTCTCCTCGGCCATCGACAGTTCAGCGGGATGCTCGGCAAGCAGCCGTTCGGGCGCTCCGAGCAGCCAGGCGTTGCTCGTGCTGCCGTGCGCAACGGCCGCACCGCTGTATTTCATGGTCGAGCTGAATGGGAGCCGTGAGGTGACGACGGCGCCGTCGAGGCTGAAGTGTTCCCCGAGCACCCTGGCCGTCGCGTTCGCCGCGTCGTCGGCACCCCACGCCGCCAATGCGAGCTGCGACGGCAGCGCGAGCGATTCGTCGAACAGCACGAGCCGGTCGAATTCGAGTTCACCATTGGTCAGGGTTCCGGTCTTGTCGAGGCAGAGCACGTCGACCCTGGCGAGCACTTCAACGGCGGCCAGTTCCTGCACGAGCACCTTGCGCCCCGCCAGCTGGATCGCGGCAACGCCGAACGCCAGGCTGATCAGGAGCACGAGTCCTTCTGGAATCATCCCGACGACGCTGGCAACGGAGTCGAGCAGGGCATCGCGCCAGCGGCCGTCGCCGAAATCGACGATCTCGTCGAACCCGCCGTAGGTCAGCACCCGACCGACGAGGGTGATCAGGATGACCGGACCGAGAATCCAGGACAGGTACACCAGGATGCGATTGGTCGCCGTCCGCAACTCGGACTGCACCAGCGAGTGCCGCTTGATCTGCGTGGTCAGCCGGTTCGCATACGACGCCGCCCCGACCGCTGTGACCCTGGCATAGCCGGTTCCTGCGATGATGTGAGAACCGGAGAGCACGTTGTCGCCCTCCGACTTGACGACCGGCTCAGACTCGCCGGTCAGCAGGGACTCATCCGCGACCAGTCCGGTGCACTGCAACACCGTCGCGTCTGCAGGAACCTGGTCTCCTGGTCGGAGAACCAGAACATCGTCTTGCACAACCCCGTCGAGGTCCACTGACTGCACCGCGCCGTCCCGCTTCACCAGGACTTCGGGGGCGGCAAGCACGGCAAGGCGGTCGAGAACCACCTTCGCCCGCACCTCCTGCACGATCCCGATCAGGGCGTTCGCCACCACCACGCCATAAAACAACCCGTCACGCAGGTCGCCCAGGATGAGGACCGCGATGAAGCAGACGGTGAGGATCGCGTTGAACAGCGTGAAGACGTTCTCACGCAGGATGTCGCCGACCGACCGCGAGGTCGGCTGGTGGCTGTCGTTGCCGAGTCCAGCCGATTTCCGTTCCGCCGCTTCCGCACTGCTCAGACCATCAAGAGCGTCAACGACCTGCACGGTCAGCCTCGAGAGCGTGGGGATTCGCGGTACACCGACCGCACCATCAGCCAGGAGACGATCAGGAGTGGTGCGTACAGCGGGATGCCCATGAGCAGCTTCGTTGCTCCCAGCCACTCGACATTGCCGGCGAAGTACAACGGCAGCTGCACAGCCAGCCGAAGCGCGAAGAGACCTGCCCAGCAGAACGTGAGGATCGTGAGGACCTTGCGCTTCGATGCGTCCTCTCGCCAGGCCGTTCCGTCGCCCATCAGGAATCCGACAGCGAGACCGATCAGTGGCCACCCGATCAGGGCGGAGATGAGAAGGGCAACGCCATACGCGGCATTCGTCCAGAATCCGGGCAGGTAGAAGTCCTGCGCATTGCCCGTCAGCAGGGCGAGTCCCGCGCTGATGGCGATGCCGATCAGCCCGCCGATGGCCTGGCTCACGGTCTGCTTCTGTGCCAGACGGGCACCGGCGAAGACCAGACCGATCACCACGGGCGCGATCAGAGCCGGAATCAGATCACGCGTGAACGTGTACGTGAGGAGGAACACCAGCCCGGGCAGCACAGCCTCAACGAGGCCACGGATGCCGCCCATGGCTTTCAGCAGCGCCTGGCCGCTGATCGCCTCACCTTCGGCCGCCGGACTGAAGCCTGCGCGCCGTGCAGCCTGCGCCATCCCCTCCGCGAACACACCAGGGACGCTGTCGCTGTCGCTGGGACGGGGTGTGCCTGGTTCGCTCGGTTCACCGGGCGTGTCAGGAGACTCGGGCCGCTCTGGTACTTCTGGCATGCCGGATCTTTCGGCGCCGGTCAGGCGTTCGACGCGCCGGCGTCACCGGTCGGTCCGACGGGCATTCGGAGCGGGATCAGGTCGCGAGGCGGCATCGGCGCCTGGCCACGGATCACAACGATGCTCCGGAACAGGTCTTCGACGGCGGCCGCGGCTTCCGGGTTGACGGCGCCTTCCCCCGCGATGACCCCACGCAGAAACCACCGGGGCCCGTCGATTCCGACAAAACGGGCCAGCCGCGTCGTTCCGCCGGCTCCCTGCCCTGCCGCCACCGGGATCTCGGCGAGAAGCTCCGGCCCGAACGGGCCTTCCCGGAGCGTTGTCGTTCCGCCCTGCTTGCCGATCTGATCGGCGATCTGGTCGCGGATCTCATGCCACAAGCCACTCGACCGGGGAGCCGCGAACGGTTGGACCTGCAGGGTCGAGCCGGCGTAGTCGAGGCCGATGGCCACAACACGCTTGCTGCCCTCCTCGATCTCCAGGCGCAGGTGCAGGCCTTCCCGCGGCAGGATCTTGACGCCGCCGAGGTCAACGTACGGGCGAACCGGGTTCGCCTCCGACTCGTCGAGCGGTCCCTGTTCTTCTCTGTCATCGGGGGCTGACTTCGGCTGCGGCTCGGGCGCAGCTCCGGCAGGATAGATGTCACTCATCGTTCGGCACCTCTCTTCTTTCCTTCAGCGAGTGCCGCGCCGAGCCCGCTCGAGCCGAACCCGGATTCACCACGCTGGCTCCCCGGCAGTCGCTCAACAGGAACGAACTGTGCACGCGTCACCGGCATCACGATCAATTGTGCAATCCGGTCGCCGGCGCTGATCCGGTACGGTTCGCGTTGGTCGGTGTTCAGCAGCGTGACCATGATCTCCCCGCGGTATCCGGCGTCGACCGTGCCGGGAGAGTTCACGATCGTGATCCCGTGCTTCACCGCGAGCCCACTGCGCGGAACCACAAACGCCGCGAAGCCGTCCGGAAGGGCGATCGCCACACCTGTGCCGACAAGTGCCCGTTCGCCGGGGGCGAGAACGACGTCTTCATTCGAGTGAAGGTCGGCTCCGGCATCCCCTGGATGCGCATAGCCGGGAACAACCGGCGCGGTAATCAGTACTTCGACGCTTTCTGCCACGTGTCGAGGGTAGTGCAGATATCTGATCGAATAGAGCCATGCCTGAATATCGCGAAAAACTCTGGGCCGCGCCATGGGTGTTCGTCGCCACGGCCCTGGTGATCCCCGCCAGCATCCTGGTGCTTGCCCCGATCTCGCTTCCCGCGGGAATCGTCACCGCGGTCGTGCTGTACGGCGGCTGTGTCCTGCTGTTCACGATCGGCTCGCCGACGGTGAGGGTCTCAGACGGTGTACTGACTGCGGGCCAGGCATCCGTACAGACGAAGTTCCTGGGAGAAGCCGAGGCATTCGAAGGTGCAGAAGCCACAATGGAGCGTGGAACACGCCTCGACGTTCGGGCGTGGCTGCTCATCCGCGGCTGGGTCTCCCCTGTGGTTCGGATTCCTGTGCTCGACCCGGGGGACCCAACGCCGTATTGGCTGCTCTCAAGTCGTCGACCCCACAAACTGGCCGCCGCGATCAACGGATCGAGGCGGCCGGTTTCAGAAGATTAGCCTCTGCTGGGGTGGTACGCGGTCTGAAGACCTTACGCGTCGCATTCCAGGCAGATCGGGCCGAGCTTGGTCTCGTGTGAGACCTGGGAACGGTGCTTGACCAGGAAGCACTGCACGCAGGTGAACTCATCAGCCTGCGGAGGCAGCACGACGACATCGAGGTCGAGATCGGACAGGTCTGCGCCGGGAAGTTCGAACCCCCCGGGGTTGTCCGCGTCGTCGACGTCAACAACGCCGCTCATCTTGTCGGGCACACGCTCCTTGAGGGCCTCGATCGACTCTGAGTCGTCTTCGGTCTTCCGCGGTGCGTCGTAATCGGTTGCCATGCCCATCCATTCCAGTAGCGCCGATCAAACGAAATCAGCGGGCATAGTTTGCATCAAACGGTGACGAATAGCAAACCACTTTGCCCATCTCTTGATCAGCACAGTCATCAACTTGCGGCGCGCCCGGTCTATTCCCCGAAATCAGGGGTGTTTCATGGCATTCTTGGCCTCACCAGTGATCGCGAGAGGGCTTTCGCCATGCAGGAATTGAAGGTTATCGGAGTCGAGAACGGCGCGCTGCTCGCAGCGAGCGAAGAGGGTGATCGTTTCAGGATCGCCATTGACGATGTTCTCCAGTCCCGGCTTCGCCGAACCACAACGGAATCGTCGACCGGACCCAAGCTGTCGCCAAAGGAGATTCAGGCGCACATCAGGTCGGGAATGAGCGCGGAAGACGTGGCCAGCGTCACTGGCGCGCCCCTCGACTATGTGAACCGCTTCGAAGGAGCGGTGATCGCCGAGCGCGAGTACATCGTCTCGTCGGCCCTGAGCGTGCCGGTGCACACCGCGGCCGATCAAGATGCCGAACGCCGTTCGAGCTTCGGCAGTGTCATCAGGGAACGCCTGGCAGCACTGGGCGCCACCGACGAACGATGGGCAAGCTGGAAAGAACCGGCCGGCGGCTGGATCGTCAAGCTGTCCTTCACGGCAGATGAGATCGACCACGATGCACGATGGGGATTCGAGCCGAAGAAGAACGCCCTCTCCCCGATGGGCAGCGAGGCAATCGCCCTCTCCCAGCAGGGTGAGCTCAAGGGCGCATTGATTCCGCGCCTGCGTGCGGTCGGGGCGGAAACCAGCCCTGCCGACGTCTCCCGCTTCGACAGCGGTGCATTCACCTTCCGCGAGTCACTCCCAGACGAGATCCTGGGCGACACAGCACCGAACATCGAACCTGTGCCGTACAGCCGTTCTGTCACCACCAGCGACGCGGTGTCACGCGCCGCCATCAAGCGAGCGGACGAACCCCCGAAGAGCCTCACCGAAACGGCGGACCTCCTCGAGGCACTGCGCAAGAGACGGGGCGAGCGTGAAGCCGCCGGTTCTGGTGAACACGACGGCAGTGACGGGCCCACTTCGACGGGTATGCGACTGGTCGATGTGCCGCTCGACACGTTCGATGACCTCCCGACCGCGGATGATGTGGCGAATGAACCAGCCAGGAACGCCTGGGCAGAGCAGGCGGCGAGGGCGCAGGCGACGAACTCGGCTGACAGATCGGCGAACCGGTCGGACCCCGCCAGGAGTCCGTCACCGACACGCACGACGGGAAGCCACGGGAAGCGCGGTCGCGCGTCAATGCCCAGCTGGGATGAGATCGTCTTCGGGGCACGCACGGACGACGACCTCGCCTAACCGACTCGCCAATACTCGCGCCGATAGACCATGGTGACAACCGCTTCTCGGAAAGACGTCGCGCGCATCAGGCTGCACGCGCAGGCACTGGCCGAACACGAGCTGCACTCCCCCGTCGCCGTGGTCGAACGCATGCTCGCAATGCAGGCACAGGACTTCCTCGCCGGTAAATGGGCCATCGGCATCCGTTCGCCCGGTCTGTCAGCTGCCGACGTCGATGCGGCCATCAACTCTGGCGCGATCGTGCGTTCCTGGCCGATGCGCGGCACGCTGCATTTTGTTCCACCTGCCGATCTGGGCTGGATGCTGCAGCTCACCGCGCCACGGCTGCTGGCCGGAACGAAAACACGACAGGCGCAACTGGACCTCGACCAGTCGGTGATCGAGAAGGCCCGCGCGGTTGCCGTCGACGCGCTCACCGGCGGCAGGGAGCTCAGTCGCGCGGGATTCCTGCAGGCCCTCGAAGACCGAGGGATCGGCACAACAAACCAGCGTGGCTACCACCTGATCTGGCACCTGGCACAGTCCGGCACGCTCTGCTGGGGTCGCATCGACGGAAAGACCCAGGTGCTCGTGCTGCTCGATGAATGGGTACCGCGCCATCGGCGCCTGGAGCGCGAAGAGGCACTGGGCGAATTCCTGGTGCGATACCTGCGCGGCCACGGGCCAGCGACGGTCAAGGATTTCGCCTGGTGGTCGCAGCTCACCCTGGCCGACGCCCGCATCGGACTCGCCGTTGCGAGAGACAGGATCACCGAGATGAATGTCGACGGCCAGACCCTGTACCTCGATTCGGCAACGGATGTCGGCGAGCTCGGCAGTCGGGTTCGCCAACGCTCCCCCGTGCTCACGCTCGGTGGTTTCGACGAATACCTGCTCGGCTATCAGGACCGCTCGTTCAGCATCGACGCGGGTGACCTGGTGCGGGTCATTCCCGGTAAGAATGGCATTTTCCTGCCGATCATGGTGTCGAATGGCCGCGTTGTGGGAACCTGGCGCAGACTGGTCAAGGGTCGCGGTATCACCGTCGAATCCCAGCCATTCGGTGCGTTCTCCGAGCGTCGTGCAGCAGGCTTTGCACGCAGTATCGGCCACTACGCGACATTCCTTGGCATGCCGGCCACCGTCAACCGCCTCGTGGATATCGGTTCAGACCCCACACGGGCCGCGGCACCGGCCTGAGACGGCGCTAGCTGAGTCGGCACTAGCCTGAGAACGTGAGACTCACAGCGAACTTGAGGGCAAAGAGCCGAGTTCCGCTGCTGCAGGCCGTCAAGACCTCTGTCGCGACGGTTCTCGCCTGGCTGGTGGCCCAGTTGCTGCTCCCGACCGAACTTCCGATTTTCGCCGCCATCGCGGCTCTCCTCGTTGTGCAGCCGAGCGTCAACCAGTCGCTGGGAAAGGCCGTCGAGCGCAGTCTCGGCGTCATCGGTGGCGTCCTGATCGCCTACGCCGTTGCGCTGGCGTTCGGTCAGTCGAGCTGGATCGTTCTCCTGGCAGTGGTGATCTGCATCATGCTCGCCTGGGCGCTGCGCCTCTCTCCCGGCTCCGCAAACCAGATTCCGATCAGTGCCATGCTGGTCCTGTCGATCGGCGCCTCAACGCCCGATTATGCGCTTGACCGAATCATCGAGACGGTCATCGGGGCGGGAATCGCACTCGTTGTCAATCTCGTGATCGTACCTCCCGTGCTCCTGGCGCCCGCACACAACGCCATCATTCTCCTGGCCGGTGAGGTGGCCGACTCCTTCGACAGGATGGTGACGGCGCTTGAGGGGCCGCAGCCCACCGCCGTGCTGGAGGAGACCATGATCAAAGCTCGCTTGCTGCGCCCGATGCAGGTCGCTGCGGATTCCGCGATCGAGCAGGCAGAGGAAAGCCTCACCCTGAACCCGCGCCAGGCCCGTTATCGGCGCGAATTCGCAGCCGACACTGCGCTGCAGGTTCGGCTGCGCACCCTGGTCACGCGCTCCATCGGAATGACGAGGGCCATCCGCGATCGATACGACGATTCCTTGCATCTTGAGCCGACGGTTCGGGCGATTTCGATCGAACTCGAGCGGGCAGCACACGACTTGCGTCTACTGGCCAGGCAGGCCGAAGACCCGGATGCCGGGAGCCATCCGTTGACGGCAGAACCACTCGCGTTGACGGCGCCGCTGACGATCAGCATGCCCCACCCGGAGCACTGGATACTGATCGGTTCACTGATGGAGGATCTGCGCCGGGTTCGCGAGGAGATCGTCGGCGAAATCGAGTCCCAGTAAACTTTCAGCCATGCAGCGCTCAGAGCAGGCCGAAGGCCACCCCCGCCGGCTCGTTTCGACCAGGCGGCTTGAGGCGTTCACCGACGGGGTGTTCGCCATTGCGGCCACCCTGCTGGTGCTAGAGCTGTCGACCGACAGCCTGAATAAGGCGAACTCCGACGACGCCATGTGGCACGCGCTACTCGGCCTCGGGCCGTCTGTGCTCAACTTCGGCGTGAGCTTTGTACTCCTCGCTTTTCTGTGGAAAGTGCACGTGCGGCAGTTCGAGTACATCTCCCAGGCCGACACCGTGATGCTGTGGCTGAACTCGCTTCGGCTGCTCGGAGTCGTGTTCGTGCCGTTCGCCACCAGCCTGAACGACGATTTCAGCGACTACCTCGCTGGGCGGATGCTGCTCCCCATCACCTTCTTGTGGGTAGTCGTCCTGGGAGCGGTGCAGTGGTTCTATGCGTCTTCTCGTTCACGGTACCTGCTGGAAGGGATTCCCGCCGGCGTCATCCAGAACGGGCGCGCCGGCGGGATCGCCGTGGTCATCCTCGCGGTCGGGGTAGTGCTTCTGTCGACCGTGGTCGGATCATTCGCATTCTTCCTGTTTGTCCTGAACCCCGCCGTCACCGCGCTGACGAAGCGAATGCGGTGGGGTGGCCAGGCCCAGGCCTGAGAAACGGGTCAATTCAGTCCTGTGCCAGAACGGCCTGGAGTTCGAGCGTGATGGTGACCGTGTCACCGAGGAGCACGCCGCCGGTCTCGAGTGCGGCGTTGTAGTTGAGTCCGAAGTCTTCGCGCTTCACAACGGCCTTGGCAGAGGCACCACCCTTGTAGTTTCCGTATGGGTCGCCACCGAAGCCGCCGAACTCGAACTCGAACGTCACGGGGCGGGTCACGCCCTTGATCGTGAGATCGCCGTCGACGAGGAATTCTCCGCTGACCTGGCGCACACCGGTCGATACGAACTCGATGTTCGGGTGGGTCTCTGCCTCAAAGAAGTCGCCGGTGCGCAGGTGTGCGTCACGGTTCGGCTCGTTGGTGTTGATCGAAGCAACCACGGCCGTAGCGGTGACCGATGAGTCGAGCGGATTCGGCGCAGTCACGAAGGTTGCGTCGAACTTCTCGAACTTACCCTTGACCTTGCTGATCATGATGTGGCGGATGCTGAAACCGACCTCGCTGTGAGTGGGGTCGATGGTCCAGGTGCCGGCGCGGTAGCCGGGAATCTCCGTGGTGATGGTCTCGGTCATATGAATGTCCTCCGTTTGATGAATTGGAACGGGCGGCTTCAGCCCACCCCTCAGGTACATGCAAGTGCATAGACCTCGGAGTTATTCCGACATCGCTCAAACGGGCGAAAGACTTCGTCGCAACGCGATGGCCTTCCTCGCCGCGCCATCGATCGACGCTCGGTCGATCTGGCCGCTCTCTACTGCTGAGACGACGGCGGCGATCAAGCCGCCGACGTCGATGCCTTCGGTGGCCGGGTCTGCCGGCAGAAGATAGAGGAGCATCCCTGTGCCTGCAGCCAGCGCCCTGATCGCATTCTGGGCAGGGTCCTGGTACTCGGGAAGGCCGGTGTGCTGGAGCATCAGCATGTCGTCGCTGATGATGACACCGGTGAAACCGAGCTCGTCCCTGAGCACACGGTGCCACACCGGCGACAGGCTTGCCGGTGTCTGGTCGATCGCGGGATAAGCGAGGTGGCCGAGCATGACCAGTTCTGCGCCAGCGTCGATCCCGGCCACGAACGGGGGCGCTGACTGCGCCAGCCACTCCTCGTAGCCAAGCGGCGCCACGGGCACGCTGACGTGTGAGTCCCCCGGTGCCTCACCGTGGCCGGGGAAGTGCTTGATGGTGCTGGCGACCGCCCCCTGCTCCGCGGCAACGGCCGCGCCGACGCGCTCGGCGGCGCCGGCCGGATCGGCTCCGAGAACACGGTCGTAGATGAAGGAGGACGGGTCGTCCGTGACATCGGCCACGATGCCGAGGTTGACGTTGATGCCAACGCTCGCGAGGAGATCGGAACGGCTCGCGAAGGCATCCGTCGTCGCCTGCACCGGCTCGGATTTCAGAACGTCCGCCCCCGGTGCAAGGTCGAACGGAAGCCGGCTCACGATTCCGCCCTCCTGGTCGACCATGATCAGCGCCGGAAGAGCCGGGTCTGCGCTCAGCCCCGCCGTGATGGCGGCGAGCTCGGCCGGAGTTCCCGGGATGTTGTCGCCCATCAGGATGACCCCACCGATGCCGTAGCCGTCGATGAACGAGCGAATGGCCGCGGCATCCGTGCCTGGGTAGTGCAGCACAAAGAGGCCGGCAACCTTCTGTTGCAAGGTCATCCCGGCGAGTCGTTCGTTCGCGTACACCAGGTCAGGATCAACGACCTTCTCCGGCCCGCTCACGAGCTGCCGGCCGGGTGGGTCGGGGGTGGGTGTCTGGGTGGAAGCCCCGGGCGCCGGGTTCACACATCCGGCCAGGGCGAGTGCCACCCCGATCACCAGCACAACACCCTTCCAGCTTTGCCGTCCCCAGCCACGCGCGCCGGACCGCAGGTGCGTATACCGGTGTTGCGATCCCATCCTGCGATGCTAGCCCTCGCCCTGTCGACGGTCGTGCAGAACGTCACACTAGGCTCGCCACGAGGAGAGGAAGCGGCCGATGACATTTCGAGAGGTCGCGTCCGAATCGGTGCTCATCGGCGCCGGCGGTCGCGCCATCCTGCTGCAGCTGGCACATCCCGCGGTCGGCCACGGCGTTGCCCGGCACAGCGACTTCGCGTCTCGTCCGCTCGATCGGCTGCACGCGACATTGACCTACGTGTACGCGGTCGCGTGCGGGAGCGAAGCGGAGATCGACGTCATCCGTCGCCGGGTGAACCGGGCGCATGCTCCCGTGCACAACAATCCGCACGATGAGGACTCCGGGGTTGCCTACAACGCGTACACCCCCGAGCTCCAGCTCTGGGTGGCAGCCACGCTCTACGACTCGGCCATCACCATGCACGAGCGCGTGTTCGGGCCGCTCGACACAGAGCTGGCCGACGAACTGTACGTCGATTACGCGAGACTCGGAACAACGCTGCAGGTTCCGATTGAGCTGTGGCCTGCCGACCGTGCAGCGTTCGCCGTCTACTGGGATGACCAGCTTTCCCGATTGCGCACGGACGAGACAACCAGGTCGGTGGCGCTGCAACTGCTCCATCCCGTGCATGGGCCGCTCCTGTTACGCGCGGCGATGCCGCTCGGGCGCCTCCTGACCGCCGGCTTGCTGCCCGAGCCGCTCAGGGCGGAGTTGAAACTGCCCTGGACGACGCGGTCTGCGCGACGATTCGATCGCCTCATTCAACTGATCGCCGCCGTCTACCCGCGTCTCCCCCGCTCGGTCAGGCACTGGCCGAAGAACCACTACCTGCGGGCACTCCGAGCGTCGATGCAGCCGTAGGCTCGAGGCAGGAGGCGTAAGCCCCAGCGCCCGAAAGGAACGATGTGACTGTGCCCGAAAACGATGTGACTGTGCGCGGTGCCAACAGAGGCTGGAAGAAGACGCGGCTCACAGAACTACTGGGATTGGACGTTCCAATAGTGCTTGGTCCGTTCGGCGGGCTGTCCTCTGTGACGCTGACAGCGGCTGTGAGCAATGCCGGAGGTCTCGGTTCATTCGGGCTTTATGGCTACAGCGCCGAACGCATCCGCCAGACGGTGGACCAGCTGCGGTCTCTGACGGCCGCGCCGTTCAACCTCAACATCTGGCTCGACCATGAGGGCGCGAGCGAGCTCCACCCCACCGACGACGAATTCGAGGCGTGGCTGGCGCCGTTGAAGCCGTACTTCACCGAACTCGGCGTACCGCTCCCTGAGTTGCCGTCTCAGTTTCTCCCAGCGTTCGATGAGCAGTTCGAGTCGCTGCTCGAAGCGCGGCCTGCTGTGGCGAGTTTCGTCTACGGAGTGCCATCGGCCGAGGTCGTCGATCGCTGTCGCAGAGCCGGCATTCTGACGGTTGGTTCTGCGACGACCGTCGACGAGGCCCTCGCACTGGATGACGGTGGGGTCGATGCGATTGTGGCCACGGGTTTTGAGGCGGGCGGCCATCGCCCGTCATTCCTTCGCCACGCGGAGGAATCGTTGACGGGGCTGTTCGCCCTCCTTCCCCAGGTCGTTGATGCCGTATCGGTTCCGGTCATCGCTGCGGGAGGGATCGCTGACGGCAGGGGAATCGCCGCTGCGCTCACTCTCGGCGCAGACGCAGCGCTGCTCGGAACTGCCTTCCTCGCGACGGAGGAATCCGCCGCGAGCGACGTGCACAAGGCGATGATCAGCAGCGATGACGCCCGCCGCACGATCCTCACACGCATATACAGCGGACGACTCGCGCGCGGCATCCCGAACCGACTGTACGCCGAGCTCCTCCCCAGCGCGGACGACCTCGCACCGTTCCCGGCGCAGAACTGGATTGC
Organism: Glaciibacter superstes DSM 21135; assembly: GCF_000421145.1. Taxonomy (GTDB): domain Bacteria; phylum Actinomycetota; class Actinomycetes; order Actinomycetales; family Microbacteriaceae; genus Cryobacterium; species Cryobacterium superstes. The sequence continues at coordinate 215,466 of NZ_ATWH01000006.1, forward strand.
CGGGCGATTCAAGCCCGCTGCCGCCCAACAGGGAAACGCGGGCCTCATGTCGCTCTGGGCTGGGCAGGGAGCGCCGCTTGCACGCGGAGGCTCCGCCGCCGCCCTGATGAGCGCGCTCGAGTCGGAGACCGCGCGCAATCTCGCGGGAGGTGGCCACACGCCGGAGTTCCGCACGCCTCGAAACCTGTTCCGCGCGTCCGAATAATCAACGACATTGACCTAGTAGGCGGCCCTGGCGGGCCTCCTCAACCAGCGAAAATGGGGTCAGGACCGAAGCGAGTCGAGTACTCTGGAATCCCCGGATCACCTGAGGATTCCATGACGCAAAACCCCTCCCGCGGCGCCGGTATCGGCCTCGATGACATCGACCGCCAGATCGTGGTTGAGCTGGGCCGGGACGGCCGGCTGTCGATGCGCCAGATCGCTGAGCGCGTGCACATCTCACGCACCTCTGCCCATACCAGGGTGACCCAGCTGGTGAAGAGCGGAGTCATCACGGGATTCGGAGCATCAATCGACCGGTCGTCGCTCGGCCTGCACGTCTCCGCCCTGGTCATCGTGACGATCGCCGATGTGTCGTGGGGCGATATCGCCTCACAACTGGCTGCATTGCCCTTCGTCGAGAAGGCCCAGGCCGTCAGTGGAGACATCGACATCATCCTTACCGTGAGCGCTCCCGACCACGAGCAGTTGAGCCAGGCGATCCTCCGCGACATCCACAGCATGCCAGGGGTCGTGTCAACCAGATCGCATCTGATCCTCGAAGAGCTCGAGGGCCAGTCACCCAGCACTGCTCCGGACATCTGGCGCTGATTCGCAGGTTTCGGTGACCGTTCGTTCCGGCCTTTGCCCGGGGGCGGCCAATCGTACCGACCTTGCCAAAACGGCTGGAATGCCCTCCCCGGATGGCGCACGATTACGTCATGGACCTCACCGCCCTGAGCGCGTCGTTGCGTACCCTCCCGCCTTCTCAACCCCTTCGACTGATCGACGAGAACGGGCTCAGGACCGACGCCGAAGCAAGTGCCGGATTTCCGCTTCCGAGCACGGAGATTTTGCTCGGGCTCTACCGCAAGATGGTGATCGCCAGGCGGTTCGACCTGCAGGTGACCGCGCTGACCAGGCAGGGTCGGCTCGCCACTTATCCGTCTGCGCTCGGCCAGGAGGCGTGTGAAATCGCCGCGGTGGCTGCGCTTGATGCAGATGACTGGCTGTTTCCCACCTACCGCGACAGTATTGCGCTGCTGACCCGCGGGGTCGCGCCAGAGCACATCCTCGCGTCGTTCCGCGGCGACTGGCACAGCGGCTACGACAATTACGAGCACCGGATCGCGCCGCAGGCGACTCCTCTCGCGACCCAGGCACTGCACGCAGTCGGCCTGGCCACGGCATCCAAGCTCAAACGCGACAAGACGGTCGCGCTGACCTTCCTCGGCGACGGTGCAACCAGCGAAGGCGACGCACACGAAGCATTCAATTTCGCCGCCGTCTGGCAAGCCCCGGTGGTGTTTGTGGTGCAGAACAACCAGTTTGCCATCAGCGTTCCGCTGGACAAGCAGATGCACTGCCAAATGATCGCCGACAAGGCCGTCGGCTACGGCATGCCAGGGTATTTCGTGGACGGCAACGACGTGGCTGCCATGTACGCCATCGTCACGCACGCGGTGCAGAACGCACGCTCCGGTGCTGGGCCAACCCTCATCGAAGGACTGACCTACCGCATCGAGGCGCACACGAACTCCGACGATCCGACGAGGTACCGTGCGTCGAGCGAGGTCGAGGAGTGGAAGGGTCGCGACCCGATCGCTCGCCTCGAGAAATATCTCCTTTCAGAGGGTGCGCTCTCGGATTCTGAGCGGAGCGACATCGACGCGGCCGCAGAGAAGCTCGCCGCCGCCACGCGTGAGTGCATGACCAGGGAAGCCGAGATCGATCCGCTCGAGTTGTTCGACCATCTCTACGCGACGCCAAGGCCGGCGCTGGCCGAGCAACGCCAGGCCCTCGCCGACGAACTCACCGCGCACGCCGACGCGGAGCTGTCTGAGGCGGCGCTGTCTGCCTCAGCAACCCCGGCGGCGGCCCAGGCCCAGGCACCGGCCCAGACGGGAGCCCACTCATGACCGCCAATCACCTCGATTCGGTTCCGGGCACAGCACTGCCGACACCAACACCGCCGACACCAACCACGCCGTCACCAGTGCCACCAGCACCTACGCCGCCAATATCGCAGACGGATGCCGCCCCAGCGACGCGCGCGCCGGCATCCGTCACCATGGCCGCCGCACTGAACGCCGCCATCAGGGACGCGATGACCGACGACCCGACCGTGGTGTTGTTCGGCGAGGACATCGGCCCGCTCGGCGGCGTCTTCCGGGTCACAGACGGCCTGTATTCGGAGTTCGGCGAGACCCGGGTCAGCGACTCACCGCTGGCAGAGTCCGGCATCGTCGGCACCGCCATCGGCATGGCGATCTACGGATTGCGGCCCGTCGTCGAAATGCAGTTCGACGCTTTCAGTTACCCAGCCTTCCAGCAGATCGTTTCGCACGTCGCGAAGATGCGCAACCGCACCAAAGGTAGGATCACGCTCCCCATCGTGATCCGCATCCCGTATGCCGGCGACATCGGCGGCGTCGAGCACCACTCAGACTCGTCCGAAGCGTACTGGACGTCGACGCCGGGGCTGACTGTCGTCACGCCGTCCAACCCCGCCGATGCCTACTCCATGCTGCGCGAGGCTATCGCGAGCGACGACCCGGTGATCTTCATGGAGCCCAAGAGTCGCTATTGGTCGAAGGCGGAGGTTTCGCTTCCAATTCACACCACGCCGATGACCAGGGCAGAGGTCCTCCGCGAAGGCACAGACGTCACCCTGATTTCCTACGGACCCACAGTGAAGACCGCGCTGGCCACCGCAGAGCAGGCCGCAGACGAGGGGCTGTCGATCGAGGTCATCGACTTGCGCAGTCTCTCCCCATTCGACGATGAGACCGTCAGCGCCTCGGTGCGCAAGACCTCGCGCGCCGCGGTGATCCATGAAGCCGCCCAGTTCGGCGGTTACGGTGCAGAGGTCGCCGCGCGGCTGACCGAGCGGAGCTTCTTTCACCTGGCCGCGCCGATCCTGCGAATCACCGGTTTCGACATCCCGTATCCGTCGCCGAAGCTCGAGGAATTCTTCCTGCCGACGCCGGACCGCGTCCTGTCCGCCATCGAGAAGTGGGAGTGGTCATGAGCGACTTCATCCTGCCAGACCTCGGCGAGGGCCTCACCGAGGCCGAGATCGTCTCCTGGCTGGTCTCCCCAGGCGACACGATCACGATCGACCAGCCGGTCGTCGAGGTCGAGTCGGCAAAGTCCGTCGTCGAGTTGCCTTCACCGTACGGTGGTGTGGTCGAGAAACTGTTCGGCGATGTCGGGCAGACCGTGCACGCCGGTACCGTGCTGCTTCGGGTGAACGACACCGCCGGCGGCGAGAGCGGTCCCGGTGACACCGCGACGGTAGCCGACGTGGCATACGAAAAGACGACGACGGATGACGCGCCCCCGCCCGCTGCGGAACCGGCGGTTGCCGAGTCGTCGGCAGGCAGCACGTCGGGCGCTGTGCTCGTGGGTTACGGCACCCGCGACGCTACGCCTCGAGCGCGACGCGCGATGTCGGGGAGATTCGGCAAGAGGGCGCCCGCTGCGCCGGCGGCATCCGTCGTCACCGTTCTTGATCCGGCCCGCCGCTCCCCCGTGGTGTCTCCGCTCGTGCGGAGACTGGCCAGGGAGAACGGTTTTGACGCCACCCAGTTAGCCGGATCAGGTCGCGACTCGCTGGTGCTGCGCCGCGACGTCGAATCGTTCATTCGCAAGCAGGAGCATGTGGAAACTGTTGCGAACGCCACTCCCGAGACGCCTCCGCCAGGCGCCCCAGCCCCCACCAGCGCACAACCGGTGACAGACACGCGCATCCCGATCACGGGGCTTCGCAAAGCGGTCTCGCAGCGGCTGACGCTCTCCCGCAAAGAGATCCCAGAGGCGACGATTTGGATGGACGTCGACGCGACAGAGCTGTTCTCCGCCCGGGACCAGCTCCTCGCCGCCACCGGCGGACGTTTCAGCGTGACAGCGCTCATCGCCCGCTTTGTCATTGCGGGCCTCCGCGAATACCCGGTGCTCAACTCCTCGGTGGACACCGCCAGCCAAGAGATCCTTCAGCACGGAGCCGTGAACCTCGGCCTCGCCGCGCAGACGTCACGTGGACTCATGGTGCCCGTTGTCCACAATGCCCACGCCATGACGACGCGCCAGTTGCGCAATGCGATCGCCGAAATCGTCACGCAGTCGGCCGACGGCACCTTTCCGCCCAGCGCGCTGGCCGGCGGCACCTTCACGCTGAATAACTTCGGGGCCCTGGGTGTCGACGGTTCGGCGGCGATCATTAACCATCCGGAGGCCGCGATCCTCGGGATCGGACGCATGATCGAACGCCCCTGGGTCGTCGACCACCAGCTCGCCGTGCGCACCGTGGTCGAACTGTCAATGGTGTTCGATCATCGAGTCTGCGACGGGGGCACTGCTGCCGGATTCCTGACCCACATCGCCCGCTCAATCGAGTCACCGGTGTCGCTGCTCGCCGAGCTCTGACCGCCCGTCGCTCGACGGACCACGGCGGCCGGTCCGCCGCGTCAGCAGTCAAGCGACAGCGGACAGCGGCGTCAGGAGCGACCGCGAAACTGCGGGGACCGCTTCTGCTGGAACGCACGGAATCCCTCGGCGAAATCTGGAGTGGCGGCCAGGTCGCCCTGGGCGCGGTTCTCCCCCGCGATCGACTCCCACAGGCCGATCCTTTCGTCTCGGATCGATGCCACCAGCGACTTGCTCGCCAGGAACGCCTCGGTCGGGCCGTCTGCGACAGCGGCGACCTTCTCCCTGGTGAATGCCAGCACCTCGTCGTCGGGTACCGCACGACTGAACAGACCGGATGCCACAGCATCCGAGCCGCTCATCAGCTCGGCCGTGTAGATGAGGTCGAGGGTGCGGTGCGCACCGAGACGCTCCGTGAACAACGCGTGCCCCCCGGAGTCGAGGATCGCTCCGAGCTTCGCGAACGGCGAACCGATCTTCGCACCAGTGCCGACGTACACGACGTCTGTCGCAATCAGCAGGCCAAGGCCGATGCCGAGACAAGCACCGTGGGCGGCGGCGAACGTCGGCGCAGGAAAGTCGCTCATCTTTTTCAGTACCGGCGTGAGCACATCCGTCATGAAGCCGAACGCGTCATCGCGCTCTGGCTCCACCCCGGTGATGTCGCGCCCGGCACAGAACGCCCTCCCCTCGCCCCGCAGCAGCAACGCCCGCACACCGGCAGCTGCTGCGGCGTCGTAGGCAACACCGAGCTCGCCGAGGGAGGCGGCATCCAGCGAGTTGAGCCGCTCAGGCGCGTTCAGCACCACCTCGGCGATGTTGTTCTCGATGGTCAGGTCGATCATGGATTCTCCGATCAGACGTCGTAGTCGACGCTGACGGCGTCGCTGGTCGGCATGGACTGGCAGGTCAGCACGTAGCCGCGCTCGAGTTCTTCGGGCTCGAGCGCGAAGTTCTCTTCCATTTCGACGGTGCCGGTGACCAGTTTCGCCCGGCAGGTGCCACAGACACCACCCGCGCACGCGAACGGAACGTCAGGACGCACCCGCAGGGCAGCGTTCAGCACGCTCTCCCTGCCATGAACCGGCGTTGTCACGGTTGACGCACGCCCGTCGAGCGTGAACGTGATCGAGTGCACGGCTCCGCCGGGGGCGACGGCGACCGGCCGACCATGAGAACCTTCCGGTCTGGTGGGTTCACCCGTTGTGAACAGCTCGTAACGGATGTCGCCGGCCGCCACTCCGGCTTCTGCGAGCGTGTCGCGGCAGAGTTGGACCAGCTCGAACGGGCCGCAGATGAACCATTCGTCCACGGTCTCGGGCATCACCAGCAGAGACAGGATCGACTGGAGCTTCTCGTGATCGATGCGACCGGAGAGCAACGGGGAACTTCGCGTCTCCCTGGTCAATACGTGGTGCAGCGCCAGCCGGGCCGGAAACTTGTCTTTCAGGTCGGCCAGTTCTTCGAGGAACATGGTGTCGAGGGCAGTGCGATTCGAGTACACCACGGTGAACTGCGAATGCGGGGACTTTTCGAGCACACTGTGGGCGAGAGCCACGACGGGAGTGACCCCGGAGCCGGCGGCGATGGCCGCATAGTGCCTGGCAACATCCGCACTGATGTCTGTCGTGAAATTTCCCTCAGGACTCATCACATCGAGCTCGGCACCGGCCGCGAGGTTCTCCATCGCCCAGCTCGAGAACCGGCCACCGAGGTCACGCTTGATCGCCACGCGGATCTCGCCTGGAACCGGCGCCGAGCAGATGGAGTAGCTACGGCGCAGCTCTGTGCCGTCGACCGTGGCACGGATCGCGACGTACTGGCCTGGGTCGTAGCCGTAGTCGTCGGCCAGCTCGATTGGAACCTCGAAGGTCACCTCGATGGAGTCTTCGGTGAGACGGCGCACCTGCCGAACGACCAGGCGGTGAAACCGTGCACGTCGCCGCGTGGGGATGGCAGTCGCTGAATCGGCAGGCACGTCGGGGCCGGCATCGACGACGGGCGCCATCAGTGGTCCTTGAAGTAGTCGAAGGGCTCCTGGCAACGCTGGCAGACGTAGAGCGCCTTGCAGGAGGTGGAGCCGAACCGGCTGAGCTGCCTGGTGTGCAGCGAACCGCACTGCGGGCAACGGATTCCCATGCCGAGTGACACAGAGCCCAGAGACACCGGGCCGACCGGCCGCGTTCCCGTGGGCGGAGCGATGCCGTACTCAGCAAGTTTCTGTTTGCCTTCTGCGCTCATCCAGTCGGTCGTCCAGGCCGGGCTGAGCACCGAGCGCACGGTGACCTCGGCGTAACCGGCGCCCTCGAGCACCGTCACGATGTCGTCGCGGATGGCGTCGATGGCCGGGCATCCGGAGTAGGTGGGGGTGATCTCGATCACTGCGCGATCTCCGGAGACGGATGCCGAACGCAGCACCCCGAGATCCGCGATGGTGAGAACGGGCACCTCAGGGTCCACGACGGTGGCGGCGAGATCCCAGGCGGCACGCGATGCCTCATCGGCCGGACGCGGACGGGCGACGGACTCTGCGCTGAATTCGACGGGGTTGGCCACGGCGATCACCAGGTCGCTCCAGGGTACTGGCGCGCCAGCACCTGCATCTCGGCGAGCAGCACACCGAAGCCGCCGGTGTGCACGCCGTCGCGACCTCCGCCTCGCGCCACCGCTCCGGTCGGAACCTCGAGGTCGGCCTGGCCGAGCACGCGGCCGACCAATTCGTCGAAAGGCTCCCGCAGCGTGGTAGGACGAACGGCGACGCCGTCAAGGTCGTCGATCAGCACATCGTCGATGAGCCCGTCGTCGCGGAACAGTTCGTCGACGTACGGCCACACGTCAGTGAGCGCGACCTGCACACGACGGCGCGATTCCTCCGTACCCTGGCCGAGCCGCAGCATCCATTGGGCGCTGTGATCGCGGTGATAGTCGACTTCTTTGACGGCCTTGGCGGCGATCGCCGCGAGCACAGGGTCTGAGGAATCGACAAGCCTGGAGTACAGCTCGAACTGGAAGAACGACACGGCGAACTGCCGCACGATGGTGTGGGCAAAGTCGCCGTTCGCCAGCTCAAAAATCTGGGCGCAGCGCCAATCGGGTTCGTCCCGGAAGTATGCGAGGTCGTCTTCTGACTTGCCCCAGGCGGATCCGGCGTAGGTGAGGAACGAGCGCGCGTGACCGATCAGGTCAAGCGCGATGTTTCCGAGCGCGATGTCTTCTTCGATCTCCGGCGCCCGCGCGATCCACCAGCCGAGCCGCTGCGACAGGATGAGAGCGTCGTCGCCGAGCCGAAGAGCGTACTCCGCGACGGATGCCGGAGCGACGGCACCCCCGTCGGCCAGCTGCTCCGCGATCTTCTCAGGGGTCAGAGCAGCGCCCATCGTGATCTTCTGGCTCATCGCATACCTCCTGCCATCACCGGTGTTCGTGTCGCGGGTGTTGGTGTCACAGGTGCCTCACCGCATCGGCCTCGCTGTAATACGTCGCATGACGGTAATCCTTGCCCTGGGGTGACTCGAAAAATGCCCCACGGGCATCCGGATCTGACGCCGTGATGGCGGCGGCGGGCACGACCCACACCGAGACTCCCTCGTTTCGCCTGGTATACACATCACGCGCATTGCGTACGGCCATCACGGCGTCTGGCGCGTGGAGCGAGCCGGCGTGCACGTGCGAGAGGCCACGCGCTGAGCGGATGAAGACCTCCCAGAGCGGCCACTGCTCGCGACCTCCTGACTCCCCAGGACTCGCCATCATGCCACCTGCGCTTCGGCAGCGTCGGCTGCTTCGGCTTGTTTGCGCGCATACGCGCGGGCGGCCTCGCGCACCCATTCGCCGCCTTCGTGGGCTTCGCGACGACGTTCGATCCGCTCGGCGTTCGCTTGACCTCTGCCGGCAAGCACCTCGTGGAACTCCGTCCAGTCGAGGTCGCCGAGATCGTAGCTCTGGCGCTCCTCGTTCCAAGCGATAGCCGGATCGGGAAGGGTGATTCCGAGCACCTCGGCCTGCGGAACCAGCATGTCGACGAATCGCTGCCGAAGCTCATCATTGCTGAAGCGCTTGATGTTCCAGGCCATACTCTGCTGCGAGTTGGGAGAGTCGGCGTCCGGCGGACCGAACATCATCAGGGCGGGCCCGTACCAACGGTTCACCGATTCCTGTGCCATCTCTCTCTGGGCGTCAGTGCCGCGCATCAGGGCGAGCAGGATCTCGAAGCCCTGGCGCTGGTGGAAGGACTCTTCCTTGCAGATACGCACCATCGCGCGCCCATACGGCCCGTACGATGCCCGGCAGAGCGGAACCTGGTTGCAGATCGCCGCACCGTCGACCAGCCAGCCGATCGAGCCCATGTCTGCCCAGGTGGGCGTGAAGTAGTTGAAGATGGAGGAATACCTCGCCTTGCCGGTGATCAGCTGCTCGAACATCGTGTCGCGGTCGGTGCCCAGCGTCTGGGCTGCCGAGTAGAGATACAGCCCGTGGCCGGCCTCGTCCTGCACCTTGGCCATCAGGATCGCCTTGCGCTTGAGGCTCGGCGCGCGGCCGATCCAGTTGCCCTCCGGCTGCATGCCGATGATCTCGGAGTGGGCATGCTGGGAAATCTGCCTCACCAGCGCGCGCCGGTAGGCGTCCGGCATCCAGTCGGTCGGTTCGATCCGGCCATCGGCCGCCATGATCTCGTCGAACCGGGCCATCTCGGCGTCGTCGCCCCCGGCTGCGCCGCGATCCATACGACCCGGTGCCGTGCCTTCTGCGAGACTCATAGAGGTTTCTCCTCGGGATCTTTCCTCGTTGACGAACCGAGTGGCCTATTACTTACTGAACGTTCGTTCAGGCTAACATTGAGACCGTGGCCGGTCAAGCCGATCGGTGAGAAGGAGGGCGCATGAGCTCCACAGAGAGCGCGGCTGATGTTCGCACGCCGGCGAAGGCCGGTCGGCCGGGCCATGACCAGCACAGCGTGCTGACGATCGCTGTCGGTGTCTTCAACGAGTTCGGCTACGAAGCCACCTCGATGGGTGTGCTTGCTGAGCGCCTCGGCACCAGCAAGTCCGCCATCTATCATCACTTCCCCGGCAAGGAAGACGTGCTGCGCCGAGCGCTGGATTACGCCCTGGGCGGGCTCGAAGCAATTCTTGAAGACGCCAGGGCAACGGCAGGACCGGCCGACGTGCGGCTCAGGTTTGTGGTCGCGGAAGCCGTGCGAGTGCTCTGCGAACGCCTGCCCTATGTGACCTTACTGCTCCGGCTCCGTGGCAACACCGAGGTCGAAAGGGACGCTCTCGACCGCCGGCGTCGCTTCAACGCTGCTATGGCAGCACTGGTCGAGGCCGCTCGGGCCGACGGCACGGTGCGCACCGACGTTGATGCCAGGACGACGACCCGGCTGCTGTTCGGAATGATCAACTCGATCGTCGAGTGGTACCGGCCGGGTGGGCCGATGACGCCGGCGCTGCTTGCCCAGGACGTGCTCGCGGTCGCGTTCGACGGCATCCGCGCCCCCTGACCCGTATCGGTATTGGTACCTTTCCGGTCGAGTGCGTCCGTTGCGCCGGGCACTCGGGGCCGGAAAGGTCACTCTCACGCGGGCTGGCGCTTGGCGACCAGGGTCAGCACGTCGTACGCGGCGACCAGTTCGTCGTTCTGATTGTGGAGCACGGCGTCCCAGCGCACCTCACCGTAATCCTCGGTCTCCCGCGGCGTGATCCGCTTGGCCGTCAGCGTGACCCGGATGCCGTCGCCGGCAGACACCGGCGTCACGAACCGCAGGTTCTCAAGTCCGGTGTTCGCCAGGACAGGTCCGGGCGCCGGGTCGACGAAGAGTCCAGCCGCCCACGACACCAGCAGGTAGCCGTGCGCGACGATGCCCGGGAAGAACGGGTTCGCTTCCGCGGCTTCCTGGTCGGTGTGGGCGTAGAACCTGTCACCGGTCGACTCCGCGAACGCGGCGATGTCCTCTGCCGTGACCACTCGCGGACCTGCCTCGACCTGGTCACCGATCCGGAGTTCGGCCAGGGATTTACGGAATGGATGCACATCGGAACGAACCGGAGCACCGGCCCTCCAGTCACCGGTGACGGCCGTCAGCATCGCGGGCGAGCCCTGGATCGCAGTGCGTTGCATGTGGTGAAGCACCGCACGGATGCCTCCGAGCTCTTCGCTGCCACCGGCCCGCCCCGGTCCTCCGTGCACGAGGTGCGGCACCGGTGAGCCGTGACCCGTGCTCGAGCGCGCGTCGTCCCGATCGAGCACCAGCACCCGCCCGTGGTGTGCAGCGATGCCGAGCACCAGCGTGCGCGCCACCTCTGGGTCGTGGGTGGCAACAGTGGCCACCAGAGAACCGCCGCCGCGCGCGGCGAGCTCGATGGCATCGTCGAGCCCGTCGTATTCGATGATCGAAGCCACCGGCCCGAACGCCTCGATCTCGTGCACGGCCGCGCTCCGGGCGTCGTCAAAAGCCAGCAGCAACGGCGAGACGAATGCGCCGTCCGGGTTCATCCCCTCCGGTGCGTCGAGCGAGCCGACCAGAACTCGTCCGCCGCCATCGATCAGACGACGGGAACTGCCAAGCACCTCGCTGCGCTGGTCGACGCTGGCCAGTGGTCCCATGGTGACGCCCTCTGCACGCGGGTCTCCGACGGTGACCTTCCGACCGATCCGGTCAGACACTGCGTCTGCAACAGCGGCCGTGAGGCCGGCTGGCACGATCAGCCGACGGATGCTGGTGCACTTCTGGCCCGTCTTCGCGGTCATCTCAGTCACGACGGATGCGACGTACGCGTCGAACTCCGGCGTGCCGGGTTCGGCGTCCGGCCCGAGGATGGCGGCATTCAGCGAATCGGTCTCGCTGGTGAATCGCACACCGCCTGCAACCACATTCGGGTGCGCTTTGAGCGCCATCGCGGTCGATGCGGAGCCGGTGAACGCCACGAGATCGCGATAGTCGAGGTGGTCGAGCAGGTCGCGTGCGCTGCCGGAGACCAGTTGCAGCGTTCCGGCCGGCAGGATGCCCGAGTCCAGGATGTGCCGAACGACGGCTTCCGTGAGGTATCCGGTGGGGGTCGCCGGCTTCACAATGGATGGCACACCGGCGATGAATGCTGGTGCGAACTTCTCGAGCATGCCCCAGACCGGAAAGTTGAAGGCGTTGACCTGGCAGGCGACTCCAGGGATCCGCGTGTAGATGTGCTGGCCGCTGAACGACCCGTCTTTAGAGAGCGCTTCGACACCGCCGTCGACGTACACCTGGCTGTTCGGCATCTCGCGACGCCCCTTCGACGAGAAAGTGAACAGCACTCCGATGCCTCCGTCGATATCGATCATCGAATCGAAGCGGGTGGCGCCGGTCTGCGCGGAGAGAGCGTAGAGCTCGTCTTTCACGCCATTCAGGTATTGAGCAAGCTGCTTGAGGAGCAGTGCACGCTGGTGGAACGTGAGCTGGCCGAGCGAAGCCTGTCCGACCGTCCGTGCGTACTCGACGGCCCCGGCGAGGTCGACTCCTTCGCTGCTGACCGTGGCAACGAGAGCGCCGGTGCTGGCATCCATCACCGCCTGTGCGCCGGTTTCTCCTGCCGGTGACCACCATCCGCCGTTCACAAAGCTAGGAACAATCTGAGGCTCGAGGAGTGTCATGCTCGAACTACCTTTCGTTTGTCGGCGCCGGCATCTGGGCGACTCCGGGCCAGTCGTAGAAGCCCCTGCCGGTCTTGCGGCCGAGATCACCGCGGGCGACCAGGTCGCGAAGCAGCTGGGGCGGGGTGAATCGGTCTCCGAGGGTCTTGCTCAGGTGCTCGGCGATCCCCAGCCGCACATCGAGGCCGACGATGTCGGTCACTCTCAATGGGCCCACCGGATGCCGGTAGCCGAGTTCCATTGCCGTGTCGATGTCTGCCGGGCTCGCCACCCCTGCCTCGACCATTCGAATCGCCTCGAGGGCAAGCGCGACACCCAGTCGGGAGCTGGCGAGGCCGGGGGAATCGCGCACGACGATCGGCGTCTTTCCGACTGCCGCAGACCAGGCGCGAGCGTGCTCGACCAATTCGAGCGACGTCTGCTCGCCGACGACGATCTCGATCAGCTCAGACACCGGCACGGGGTTGAAGAAGTGTAGGCCGATGAACCGCTCCGGCCGCTGGAGAAAGACGGCGAGCTCGGTGATCGACAGTGATGAGGTGTTGCTGGCGAGCCAGCCCGACGGGTCCATGGCCGCTTCGGCCCTGAGTAGCGCTGCACTCTTCAGCTCCGCGTCTTCCGGCACGGCTTCCACGACCAGCGCGCAACCGGAGAACACCGCGGCATCCGTCGCCACGGTCAGGCGGTCACCGTAATGAGTCCGCGGCTCAGCAGCGCCGCTGCGTTCGAGCGTTCTGTCGACGGATGCCATTGTGCGCTCCCAGCCGGCAGCGGCGGCTTCGTCGTCGCGCTCGACAATGGCGACCTCTGCGCCGGCCATGAGGAAGGCATGAGCGATTCCCGCCCCCATGCGGCCACCGCCGATCACCCCGACGCTGTGTGGAATTTCACTGCGTGGAATCGCACCGTCTGGTGTGCTGTGTGGAAACGCGCTGTTTCCCGCGTCTGCCGTCATCGACTTTTCCGTTCCAGGAATGCAGCCATGCGCGCGAATTTCTGTTCTGACTCGAACAACTGCGCCTGCGCCTCGTTGTCGACCAGCGGGTGCGCGTCGGCCGGTGCGTGGAAGACCTGCTTGGCGAGACGCGTAGCCAGGGGGTCCTGCGCGGCGATCCGGTCGGCAAGAGCGTCGGCGGCAGCCATCAGCGCGTCCGGATCGTGCACTGCGGTGACGAGGTGAACCGCCAGTGCCTCCTCGGCGGTGAGGACGCGTCCTGCCAGGATGATCTCCTTGGCGACCGGCTCTCCGACCAACTGCGCGAGACGCCACAGGGCACCGGCAGCGGGGATGATGCCGAGCGAGGTCTCCGGGTTGCCGAGCCTGGCACGCGTCGACGCGATGCGGAAGTCGGCTGCATAGGCGAGTTCGGCACCGCCTCCGAGTGCCCAGCCGTCGATGGCCGCGATGACGGGCATGGGGAGCGCCGCAATCCTGACGAAGAGCGCAGAGTTGATTCCGCGCAATGCATCATCGGCTCGGCGCGTGGCGAGCTCGGCGATATCTGCTCCTGAGGCGAAGACGCCGTCGGTGCCAGAGAGGATCAGAACGCGCGGCGTCGCCTCGAGCTCGGCACAGACGAGGTGAAGTTCGTCGACCATTGCCTGGTCGATGGCGTTGCGCTTGTCTGGGCGGTTCAGCCGCACGTGCAGCCGGTCCGTGCCTTTCGTGACGGCGAGGGTGCTGTACTCGTGCGACATCAGACGCGCTCCACGATCAGGGAGGCGCCCTGACCGACGCCGACGCACATGGTGGCGAGCCCGCGTCGGGCGTCTTCACGTTCCATTCTGCCGAGCAGGGTGATCAGAATACGAGTGCCTGACGCGCCAAGCGGGTGCCCGAGTGCGATCGTGCCGCCGTTACGGTTCACGATCTCCGGATCGAGACCGAGAAGACGGATGCTTGCCAGCGATTGGGTGGCGAAGGCTTCATTGAGTTCGACAGCGTCCACTTCGTCGATGCCGAGCCCCTGCCGTGCCAGAAGCTTCTGGGTCGCCGGAACGGGCCCGAGTCCCATCACCTCTGGTGCGACGCCCGCACTCGCTCCCCCGACGATTCTGGCGCGCGGGCGAAGCCCCAGCCGGTTGACGGCAGATTCGCTGGCAACCAGGACCGCCGCCGCGCCATCGTTCAGAGAACTCGAGTTTCCCGCCGTGACGACACCGCCTGGCCGCACCACGGACCGTAGCCCGGCGAGCACATCGAGGCTGGTGTCCGCCCTGGGACCCTCGTCGTCAGACACCGTGCCGCTGCGCGTGGGAACCGAAACGATTTCAGGAGCGAACGTTCCCGACTCTCCAGCTGAGACGGCGGCCTGGTGCGATCGGAGCGCAAACGCGTCGGCGTCTTCCCTGCTGATGCCCTCGCGATCGGCGACCTCTTCCGCCGTCTCCGGCATCGACAGGGTGGCCTTGTCGCGTTCGGCGAACCGGGGATTCGCGAATCGCCACCCGATCGACGTGTCGGCGATCTCCCCTGGTTTCGAGAAGGCCGTCTCGGGCTTCGCCAGCACCCAGGGCGCCCTGGTCATCGATTCGACGCCGCCCGCGATGACGAGGTCGGCCTCTCCCGACTTCACCATGCTCGACGCCAGGTGCACGGCAGACAGGCCAGAGGCGCAGAGCCGGTTGACAGTGATGCCGGGCACGGAATCGGGGAAGCCGGCAAGGAGTCCGGCCATGCGGGCGACGTTGCGATTGTCTTCGCCGGCCTGGTTCGCCGCTCCGAAGATCACATCGTCGAGCTGTGCGGGATCCACACCGGATCGTGAGACTACGGCTTCGAGCACGAGGGCGGCGAGGTCATCCGGACGCACCCCGGCAAGGGCACCCCGGAATCGCCCGATCGGAGTGCGAACACCATCGACGAGAAATGCTTCGGCCATGGCTTCATCACCTTCGAGATCGGAATAACTTACTGACCGTTCGTTCTGTAAAGCAGCTTACAGAAAGAATGACACAGTTCCGTCCAGAGGACCAAACTCACCGCGGCCCTGGCCGGAGACGTCAGAGAAGTCGCTGCGCTGGCCGGGAGACCTCAGAGAAGTCGCTGCGTCTAAAAGAAGTCGTCTGGTGTTCCAGCGGCCTTGGTGACCTCGTCGGTCGGCACCTTGGCCGCAGTCAGCTTGACCATCGCCACTCGAAGTCCGGATTCCATTTGCGCCGCCCACACCTCGGTCTCACGGCTGGACGCGTCTGCGGCATCCGCTCTGGCTATCGCCTTCTCCTTCTCAGCGCGCTCACTCCTGACCTGCTGGATGCTGAGAGTGATGCCGTAGTACGCGGCGACCATCGAAGCGATCGGAGTTGCGATGACCGCCAGCGCGTTGATGCTGGCGTTGGTCGCGTTGACGAAGATCAAGACGATGAATGCGAGTGCCAGGGCGACGATCCCGACCAGAACGACGAGCGGAACCCGAAGGGCCGGTGCGCTCGCGCGTGACTCGTCAGGTGCGGTGGCCGGTGCGGTGGCCGCGACGGCAGCCTGCTGGGATTGCCCCGGAGCCGGAGCCGGTTGCAGTGGCATAGTCGGCTGGGGCGAGTTTGGCAGGTCGGTCATGAGTTTCTCCGTCATCCGCCCAGGGGCGTCGTCGATACGTTGTCTGTCGCCTCATTGTGGTGGCCGTCCCGGTCGGGGGTCAAGGCGGGAGTCACGGCGGCAGTCAAAGCGGGAGGTCATCCCCACGTAGGAATACCCTCTTGTAACGCCGCCCGTCGGGCAGTTCGACGGTGCGGCTTTCGAGCTTCCCTCGGCTCACCTGCAGGTAGATCGCCTGCGCCGTCACACCCAGTGCTTTGGCTGCTTCGGCGACGGAATGGCCTGGGAGATCCGTTGGAACGCTGCTGGGCCGAGCAGCGCGCTTACGTCCCGACTCCGCCCGCGCGGCGATCTCGTCGTCACTCCCCTGCCAGCGCCACTTTGCGGCCGCGGGTTTCAACCCGGCCGCCACCGCGACACTTTCCCAGCTCGCGCCTTCTTCAAGCGAGGCCCGCACCGATGCCAGCGTGGCGGCGTCGCCGTCGAGGGCAGACGAGAGCTCTCGGATGCAGCGGAGCAGTTCAAGTGGCGGCGCCAGTGGGTCTGCATCCAGTTCGGCCAGGCGTGCGAGCGCAACTGCGGTGGCCCGTGACAGGTATTTCCCCATGGGCGCTACGCTACCGGTCCCAGAAGCCTGACGCCGGACGCTGGAGGGGTCAGCACTGCGACCTCACCGACACTAGGACCTGAACGGAGGTCCGCGATCATGGCCCTTTCGCGAATGGGCCGTAGACGGGCCCCGGTGTGCGGTCCAGGAATGGGCGGTCGATCAGTTCGCGCGCCAGGAACTCCAGCAGGCGGAACGGCGCAATCGCGCAGAACTGCAGCACGAGGAGCGGCGCAAGCACGGCCAGCCCGTAGCTCAGCCAGACGACCAGGGCCGCATCCCGCCGCCAGAAAAGCGCCGCAGCGGCCGGCACAACCAGAGTAAGCAGCCAGAGCGGCGTGCCGAACGCCAAGACGACGGCGAGGTAGCTGAGGGCAACGCCGAGAATCGTCTGAGCTATCAGCAGAACAAATGCGCGTCGATGGAACTGCTGGAAGCGCTGGACCGACACGAAGGTCCACATCAGCCAGGCGCGCAGCAGAGGCACCTTCTGCTGGCGAAGCCCGACGCGCAAAATGCGATCGTCCTCTCGCCGCTGCACTGCACCTCCGGCTCCCCCGAGCCTGGACGCCAGGTCGCTTCGATGGTCGTGGATGATCGCCGGCGCACTCTGCCGCCCGTATGAGGCGATGAAACCCCACAGCATTGAGGGGACAGAAGCCAGATCAGTACGATTGCCGTCCTGTGGGTCGACAGCTGGAACGTGTGCCGGCGCCCAGTAGATCTCTCCCCTGTCAGATTCACGGAAGCCGATTCGACGAACGAGCTGGAAATACCGACCGTCGGCAGGAGCTTGCGTGAGCGGAATGACCCGCAACGGATCACCGCTCTCGTCGACGAACCCCATTCTGGTCTCCCCTCGGCGGCTGGTCTAAATGCTGGCTTGTCTGAATGCTGGCTTGACTGAATGATGCACGGCCCAGCATCCGTAATCAAGTTTCCCCGACACAGCCATGCGTAGAGTGAAGACATGCAGGGAAGGCGATGATCGCGCCGTGACGACAGACCTGGTGAGCGTGGCCAATGAGCTCTACGCCCTTCCGTCCGATGAGTTCGTCGCCGCGCGCAACGCGCGGGCGAAAGCCGCTCGTGACTCCGGCGATAAGGATCTCGCAGTCAGGATTGGCGAACTGACCAAACCGTCTGCGGCCGCTTGGGCGGTCAATATGCTCGTGCGGCACAGCGGTGATCAGGTCGACCAGCTGATCGATTTGGGCGCTTCGCTTCGTCAGGCTCAGAAGGAACTCGATCCCGTGCAACTGCGTGAGCTCACCCGACAGCGCCAGAAGCTCGTTGCCGCGCTCGGCACGCAGGCGCGCTCCGTTGCCGAGGAACTCGGGAAGAAGCCAAGCAACACCGCCATCGACGAGGTGGGGCAGACACTGCAGGCAGCGCTCACCGATCCGGATGCCGCAATCGCCGTGCAGAGCGGTCGCCTGATCCGCACGCTGACCGGCACCGGATGGGAACCTGTCGATCTCTCGGGTGCTGTCGCCGTCCCGCCGGAGGGGCTGGGCATCTCCCGCCAGGATGACGTGGCCGGGTCAAGGTCCGATCCGAAGAAGGCGTCGGGCCCGAAAGTGGCGGCTGAGAAAAGGAAGTCCGGCTCGGCGAAAGAGCGGGATGTGGAACGCCAACGGCGCGAAGCGAGTGAAGCCCGTGAGCTGCGTGAGCAAGCCGAGGAAGCCGATCGCAAAGCCGATGCCGCGCGAAGCGATCTGGGGGAAATCGAAGGGCAGATCGATGACCTCGCCACGCAGAGGCAACAGGTTACAAAAGAGCTCGGTTCGCTGCGCGACCGCATCGCGGCGCTCGAGGAGGAGTCAGCAGACCTGAGCCGAGAGGTGCGAAGCCTGGAGCGCGAGAGGAAAGCGGCCTCGCGTGCCTTCGAGCGAGCCGAGCGCGAGGCTCGCGCCGGCCACGACCGCGACACCAACTGACGGACACAGGCAGTGTCGGCTAGGCGCGGAGTGTGGCAATCGCCTCGTCGAACAGCTGCGCAGGGTCGGCAGCGCCACTCGACTCGTACCATGCGTCAACCGCGGCGTCGAGGCAGGCGAGTGCCGCCGCGACAAAGGCGCGCGCGCGCGGATCAGGTGTCACGGAATCAGGCAGGCCCAGACGGCGCTGCACCTCGGGGGCGAGAAGCGCTTGCCAGCGAAGGTGCTTCTCCAAATGCCTCGCGCGCAGCGAAGGGGCATCGTGGTACATCCCGGCGAGGGCGAGCCTCTCTGCCGACGTATTCTCGGTAGATTGCAGCGTCAGGAACGCCGCCCGAATCGCCGTCCAGGCGGACTCCGGGGCCGGGCGCGCTTCGAGTGCGGCGCGAACCGACTCGCCGAGGGCGTCGGTGTCGCCGAGAACGAGGTCTTCTTTGCTTCCGAAATAGTGGAAGAACGACCGGCGAGAAATACCGGCAGCGGCTGCGATCTGGTCGACGGTCGTCGCGTCGAAGCCATTCTGTGCGAAGAGTCGCATGGCCGTCTCGGTAATCTCCGCGTGAACCGCACGACGTGTGCGTTCGCGAAGACTGGGCGGGGTTACCATTCGTTCAGTGTACATTCATTCGCACTCGACGCCTGAGGTTGCACGGAGTGCAAGGTATTGCATATAGTGCATATAGTGCATATAGTGCATATAGTGCATATAGTGCAAGCATGACTGCACTCGACTTCTCCCACCAGACCACAATCGTCACCGGCGCCAGTTCCGGAATCGGCGAAGCCTTCGCTCGCGAACTGGCCCGCCGCCGTTCCGATCTCATTCTCGTTGCTCGACGACAGGGCCGCCTGCAGACTCTCGCCTCCGAACTTGAGGCGAGCCATGGCGTCCGGGTCACGGTGATCTCCCTCGATCTCAGCGTGCCGGGAGCGGGCCGTGCCCTCGCCGCAAATCTGGCTGAACGCGGCATCCCGGTCACGGGTCTCGTGAACAACGCCGGCTTCGGAACCGATGGCCCCTTCCACGAGGAAGACCCGCAACTGCTCGCGGACGAGATCAACGTGGATGTCGCGAACCTCGTCGACATCACTCGCGCCTTCATCGACCCTTTGCGCAGCGCCGGCATCGGCATCCTCGTCAACGTCGCAAGCCTGGTCGCCTACACTCCGAGTCCGGGCATGGCGGTCTACTCAGCGTGTAAGGCATTCGTCCTCAGCTTCACGGAGGCACTGTGGGTCGAATCACGCGGCACGGGCCTGCGCGTACTCTCCCTGGCGCCGGGCCTGACCCGAACGGAGTTCTTCGACGATCTCGACGGCGGTGCCTATCACGGCAACTATCAGACCCCGGAGCAAGTGGTTCATATAGCGATGCGCGCGCTCGAGAGCGGGCGCAGGCCGAGCGTGCAGTCTGGACGCCTCAATGCCCTCGCCGCGACGCTCCCCCGCTTCCTGACGCGCACAAGAGCGGTGATTGTCAGCGGCGCGTTCTCGGCGCGCTCCCGCACGAGCGCCGCGCCGGACCGGAGCCGGGTGAGCCAGGTCACACCCACAAGCTGAGGCGTCCGGCTCGGGCTCCGCCCTCGCGCCTCCTCGAATCACTGTGGTCATTAAACGCAAGAAAGCCCGACACTTCGTGCCGGGCTTTCTTGCGTTTGTGGATCCAAGGGGACCCCGTCATTCGGGCTCCGCCCTCATTCCTCCTCGAATCGCTGTGGTCATTAAACGCAAGAAAGCCCGACACTTCGTGCCGGGCTTTCTTGCGTTTGTGGATCCAAGGGGATTCGAACCCCTGACCCCCTGCATGCCATGCAGGTGCGCTACCGGGCTGCGCCATGGACCCCGGTTTTACTTCGAATTACTTCGAAACAACTTGCTCAGATTACTACACGAACCGACTCAACGCGAAACTGAAACGCACTACCGGCTCTCGCGCGCCGGCAGCTGGAGTGGAATGACGGGGCAATCCTTCCAGAGACGTTCCAGCCCGTAGTACATCCGCTCTTCCTGGTGGAAAACATGCACAACGAGGTCGCCGAAATCGACCAGAATCCAACGACCCTCCGCGCGGCCTTCACGACGAAGCGGCTTGTGGCCTGCCTCAATCAGTTTGTCTTCGATCTCGCCGGCAATCGCGATGACATTACGCTCCGATCCTCCGGTGACGATGAGAAAGACGTCGGCAAGCGGCAGCGGACCCGATACGTCGAGCGCAACCAGGTCCTCCCCCGCTTTAGAGTCGGCGGCCTGCGCAGCCACGGTGAGAAGCTCGAGAGCATGGGCGGAAGCGGTCATCGAATAAACCTCGAAGTCTTGGGAAGCTGGGCTGTTGATAGCAGGCATGATGGAGCCGAAACGGCGAAGGGTGCCGTCGGTTGTGGCATTAGAAGATCTTGAGCATATAGCCGACGATGAAGAGAGCCACCACACCGGCAGCCAGCACGGCAGCCGTGATCGCGAGCACCGACGGGAGCGAAACGCCGCTCTTCTTGGGTGGTGTCATCACGCCACGCGTCGACGTGTGAGTACTCACAGCGCGGCTTGCGCTCACGGGCGCAACGGAAGATGTCGCCGTTCCCTCATCGAGTTGATCGAGCATATGGTCCATCTCCGACGAGTCGAAGTGGTTCGGGTGCTGCCCGGTCGCCCCGAGACTCCGCGGCAGGTCGATGGAACCCGTGATCAAGATCTCACCAGTGCTCGTCAGAGGACCAGATCGGGTTCCCTGCTGTGGGACCGAAGGAAGGATGAGAGCGTTGGACGTGGTCGGTATTCCGCCGGCCCCGACACCTCGCGAGATCAGTTGGTCGAACGGCTGGCCGCCGTCGATGACCTGGGTATGCGAGTCTGAGTGCGAACTCGGGTCAACACCTCGGTCGCCGTTCCAGGCAGACGGATGTCCATCCGGAGCGTCGTTAGCTGTTTCCGAGGCGCCGTCATCGATGACCTGTTGAGCGCCGGTTTCGGCGTCTTCCATCGCCTTCATCGCCCGCAACTCCCTGCGGGTCAGAGTGCGCTCCGGCGTTGGCATCCCCTGAGGCGCCGGATCAATCTGCGTGGTTGCCGACCGGGGAGCAAAGCTCGACACCGGCGTCGTGGAGGCCGCTCGTGCAGGAGATATTGCTGGTGCAGCTTCTACTGACGCAGCTTCGACGTGTGCCTGAGGGGTGATGAACTCGGGTGTGTCGCCCGCCTGAATGGCGGAGTCGGTACCCGCGCGGCGGGACGGTTTTGGGGCCGCGTTCGCGGCCTGCCGTTCTGCGGCCTGCTGTTCTGCGGCCTGCTTTTCCGCGGCCTGCTGTTCTGGACTCAGCTCCAAGTCTTGGTCGCGCGCACGCTCCCTGGCTTGCCGCCGCGTCAGTGGTACTGGCGTCAATGGTGGCGTCTCTGACTGCGGGTCGTTACCCAACGTCATGCCACACTCCGATACAGATGGTGCTTCGTGATGTACTGGACGACCCCGTCAGGAACCAGATACCAGACCGGGAAGCCCCGATTGACCCGTGCCCGGCAATCGGTGGATGAGATCGAAAGGGCCGGGACCTCCAACAAGCTTACGTCCTGGTTCGGCAATCCTGAAACGCTCAGCTCATGTCCCGGGCGACTCACAGCGACGAAATGAGCGAGATCCCAGAGTTCCTGAACGTCTTTCCAGCCGAGGATCTGCGCAATCGCATCCGCACCGGTGATAAAGAACAATTCGGCGTCTGGCCGTTCAGCATGGATGTCTCGCAGCGTGTCGATGGTGTAGGTCGGGCCATTCCGATCGATGTCGACGCGGCTGACGGTGAAGCGAGGATTGGACGCAGTGGCGATCACGGTCATCAGGTAACGGTGTTCGCTTTTACTGGCGTCCTGCTTCTGCCACGGCCGGCCGGTGGGAACAAAGATCACTTCGTCGAGGTCGAAGCTCTGGGCGACCTCGCTGGCCGCCACCAGGTGACCGTGGTGAATGGGATCGAATGTGCCACCCATCACGCCGATGCGTGGACGACGTTCTGGCTCAGTCACGAACTCAGCGCCGTCAGTGCCCGCCGTGTTCAGGACTGTCATGCGTACCGCCGCCATGTGCGGCCGCGTACGCCTTGCCCTTCGCCTGGTGCCGATTCGCGACATCACGCCAGGTCCACAGAACGATACCGAGCGCAAGGAAGATCGCCAGAGCGATCGCACCATATGCCCAGGTCGGCATGGGCAATTCGACGTGTCCCGCCTCGGCCAGCACAGCAGTTTCCGCCAGCACAGTGGTCAGGAATGACATCGGTTCTTCTCCGTTCAACGCGCGTTCGGGGCTCGCGCCACCCTCACCATCCTAGTAGGCCGCTGATTCGCAGCGGTTCAGGCGCGCACGTGGCCTGCTCCTCGAACGACCCATTTTGTACTCGTGAGTTCGGGCAGCCCCATCGGTCCGCGGGCGTGCAGCTTCTGGGTGGAGATGCCGACCTCGGCGCCGAAGCCGAATTCTCCGCCGTCGGTGAACCTGGTCGAGGTATTGACCATGACGGCGGCGGAATCCACCTCGTTCAGGAAACGCTCGGCGTTGACAATGTCGTTCGTGACGATCGCCTCCGTGTGCCGCGTCGAATAGCGACGGATGTGCTCCATGGCGTCGTCCAGTGACGCGACGACGCGAACGGCGAGGTCGAGGCTCAGGTATTCGCAGGCCCAGTCGTCCTCTGTGGCCGGCACGGCATCCGGATACAGTTCCAGCGTGCGTTCATCGGCGTGGATGGTGACACCAGATGCGGTGAGCTTCGCCAGCACACCCGGCAGAAGCCGTTCTGCCGCATTTTCATGCACGAGGAGAGTCTCCAGCGCGTTGCAGACGCTCGGGCGCTG
Source organism: Glaciibacter superstes DSM 21135 (assembly GCF_000421145.1). Classification (GTDB taxonomy): domain Bacteria; phylum Actinomycetota; class Actinomycetes; order Actinomycetales; family Microbacteriaceae; genus Cryobacterium; species Cryobacterium superstes. The sequence continues at coordinate 238,642 of NZ_ATWH01000006.1, forward strand.
CACTTTGGAGTTGTGCACGATATCGATCGCCCACGACTGGGTCGCGCTCTCATCGAGGAAGACGTGAACGACACCAGCGCCGGTTTCGATGACCGGCACCTTCGATTCGGCCACGACGGTGTTGATGAGGTCTGCGCTCCCCCTCGGAATCAGGACATCGACGTACCCACGCGCTTGCATGAGCAGTTTCGCCCCTTCCCTGCCGAACTGGTCGATTGTCTGCACGCATTCGCGGGGAAGACCGACCGACTCAAGCGCATCCTGGATCACGTCGACCAGAACCTTGTTCGAGTTCTCGGCCGCCGATCCGCCACGGAGCACCACGGCATTACCGCTCTTCAGCGCGAGTGCGGCGATATCGACCGTCACGTTCGGGCGGGCCTCATAGATCGCTCCGACGACGCCGAAAGGCACCCGCACCTGGCTGATCCCGACGCCGTTCGGAAGGGTGCTCCCGCGAACCACTTCTCCCACCGGGTCAGCGAGGACCACGATCTCGCGTACGGCGTCGGCCAGTGCGCGAACTCGGGTCTCGTCAAGTGCGAGCCGGTCGAGGAGGCCGGCGCCGATATCGTTTGCCGCCCCGGCTTCGAGGTCGTGCCGGTTCGCTTGGACAATCCGGTCGACGTTCGCGGCGAGCCCTGCGGCGATCGCACCCAGCCCCTCGTTTTTCACCTGCGTGGTGGCTGTGACCAGCGACAGCGACGCGGCCCTGGCGGCCTCAAGGGTCGGGAGCAGAACGGATGCAGCGGAAGCGGAGTCGGCCATGCCGCCAGTTTACGGGAGGGCGGCGGCCTCTGACGCGGCGGTGGGCTCGAACCAGGTGCCGACGTCGGCGCCACGCAGCGCCTCGGAAGCCAGCCCTGTTCCCGTCACGAGCACCGCTGTACCCGCTTCGGCGGCAATGCGCGCGGCCGACACCTTGGTGCCTGCCCCCCCGGTGCCGACGCCGGATGCGCTCGATTCGCCGAACTCGACACCGGCCAGCTCATCGCCCGGAGACACGTTGTTGATCCGTTCTGCCCCAGGCAGGTTCGGCGGCTTGGTGTACAGGGCATCGACGTCGCTGAGGAGAACCAGGAGCTCGGCATGCACCAGCGTCGCAACAAGGGCCGCAAGGCGATCGTTGTCTCCGAACCGGATCTCGTGGGTTGCAACGGTGTCGTTCTCATTCACGATGGGCAGGATGCGCAGCGACAGCAGCCGCTCCATCGCCCGCTGCGCGTTGCTCCGAGGGGTCTGGTTCTCCAGGTCGCCCGCGGTCAGCAGAACCTGCCCAGCAACGATGTCGTAGCGATCGAGGCTGTCCTGGTATCGAAAGATGAGCAGGTTCTGTCCAACGGATGCGGCCGCCTGCTGCGTAGCCAGGTCGGTCGGCCGGCTATCGAGCTGGAGATAGGGCATCCCGGTGGCGATGGCGCCAGAAGAAACCAGCACGACCTCAGCACCGCGGCCGTGCGCCTTGGCGAGAGCATCCACGAGGGGGGCGATTTGACCGGCGTTCGCACCGCTGATCGAAGACGAACCGACCTTGACGACGATGCGCCTGGCCAGCGGGATCTGATCTCGCCGCGAAATGCTCACTCGGCGTCGCTCTCCTTGTTCGTGCCGGCCTGCGTGGCGCTCTCCTGTTTGGCGCTCTCCTGCTGGGCGCCCTCCTGCTCTGCACCGTCCTGCTCTGCACCGTCCTGCTCGCCGGAGAACTCTTCGCCATCAGCGGCCCACAACCCGGCCTCGCGTTCGCGAATGAGCTCTGCGCGAGCCGCGGCCTTTGCGTCCATCCTGCCGAAGTACTCTTCCCTGCGCTGGTTGCTCGTGCGGCGACGTGGCTCGTCGAGCCTGGCATCCGTTCCCCGGGGGGCGGTGATGAGTTCCGCCGTTGAGGTGAGGGTGGGTTCCCAGTCGAAGATGACGCCGTGACCGGGGCCGATGATGACGGTGGATCCGGACACGGCACCGGCCTTGAATAGCTCGTTCTCAACGCCGAGCTTGGCAAGCCGGTCGGCCAGGAAGCCGACCGCCTCGTCATTCGTGAAATCGGTCTGCTGCACCCAGCGCTCTGGCTTTGCACCGAGGATCCGATAGATGTTGCCGAAGGTTCCGCCCTCGACCCGAACCAGGAACCCCCCGTCATCGACGGCCTTGGGCCGGATGATGATGCGCGGTTTGACCAATTCGGCTTCGATGGCTTCCGCGCGGCCGGTTTCGACTGTCTCCGCGAGGGCATAATTCAGCTGCTTCAGGCCTTCGTGGCTGACGGTCGAGATCTCGAACACCCGATAGCCACGCTCCTCGAGATCGCCGCGCACGAACTCCGCGAGGTCGCGTGCCTCCGGAACGTCGATCTTGTTCAACGCGATCAGCTGCGGGCGCTCGAGCAATGGCTTCTGACCCTCTGGCACCGGATAGGCCGCCAGTTCCGTGAGGATGACGTCGAGGTCACTCAGCGGGTCGCGTCCCGGTTCGAGGGTGGCGCAGTCGAGAACATGCAGCAGTGCCGTGCAGCGTTCAACGTGGCGGAGGAATTCGAGCCCGAGTCCCTTGCCTTCGCTTGCGCCCTCGATGAGCCCCGGCACGTCTGCGACGGTGTATCGCACCTCGCCGGCCTGAACGACGCCCAGGTTGGGGTGCAGCGTCGTGAACGGGTAGTCGGCGATTTTGGGCCTGGCCGCGGACATCGCCGCGATCAGGCTGGACTTTCCGGCAGACGGGTAACCAACCAGCGCGACGTCCGCGACTGTCTTCAGCTCAAGCTGGACATCGCCTTCCCAGCCGAATGTGCCCAGAAGCGCAAACCCGGGGGCCTTGCGCTTGGTGCTGGACAGGGCGGCGTTGCCGAGCCCGCCCTGTCCGCCGGGGCCGACAATCAGCCGAAAACCCGGCACCGTCATATCGCTGAGCTCTGTGCCTTCAGCATCTTTGACGACAGTGCCGAGGGGCACAGAGAGCTCAAGGGTCTCGCCGGTGGCGCCGTTGCGATGGTCGCCCATGCCCGGGCCACCGTTTCCCGAACTTCGGTGCGGCGAACGGTGATAGCCGAGCAGGGTGGTCACTTGTGGGTCGGCGACAAGCACGATGTCGCCGCCGTTCCCACCGTTTCCGCCATCGGGGCCGGCCAGGGGCTTGAACTTCTCCCGTTTGACAGAAACACAGCCGTTTCCGCCGTTGCCCGCCCTCAGATGCAGCGTGACGTGGTCAACGAATGTGGCCAATGGGATGCCCCTTTCAGGCGACGCTTCGGTTCTGAAACGACTGGTTCAAAAAACGTGAGGGCGGGCCGAAGCCCGCCCTCACGTTCACATCAGTGGATGCCTATTCGGCCGCCACCACGATGTTGACGACCTTGCGACCACCCTTTGCACCGAACTGGACCGAACCGGCCTCAAGTGCGAAGAGCGTGTCGTCTCCACCACGGCCGACATTGACGCCGGGGTGGAAGTGGGTGCCACGCTGGCGCACGATGATCTCGCCCGCGCCGACAACCTGACCGCCGAAACGCTTCACGCCGAGGCGCTGTGCATTCGAGTCACGACCGTTGCGAGTGGAACTCGCACCTTTCTTGTGTGCCATCTGTTCTGCTCCTCAGGCCTTAGGCGATGCCGGTGACTTTGACGCGCGTGAGCTCCTGACGGTGCCCCTGGCGCTTCTTGTATCCGGTCTTGTTCTTGAACTTCTGGATGACGATCTTCGGGCCACGGAGGTCGTTCAAGACCTCGGCGGTGACCTTGACCTTGGCCAGCGACTTCGAGTCAGACGTGATGGTCTCACCGTCGACGAGAAGCACGGCGGCCAATTCGACGTTACCGTCCTTATCAGCCTTGATTCGGTCCATCGTGACGATGGTCCCGACCTCTACTTTCTCCTGCCGGCCACCGGCGCGCACAACTGCGTAAACCACTTTACGTACCTATCTCTGGGGAGCCGGAAAGGCCCCGATTCCTATTATGGAAAGTCACTGGGTAAAACGGGCCAGACCGGCCCGTCGCTATCAGAAAACCTTGGCAATCGCGCGGATTACAGTCCAACGCACACCAACGGTCAACTTTAGCTGATCGGCTGCATTCCGGTCAAACCGAGAGCACCCGCGTGTCGGCCCGTGGTTTTAGACTTCGGGTATGACCGTGTTGATCGACCATCCCGCCTGGCCGGCCCACAACACCGTGTGGTCGCACCTGGTCAGCGACACGTCGCTGGACGAACTGCATGAGTTTGCAGAGCGGAATGCCCTCCCGCCTCGAAGCTTTGACGTCGACCACTACGACGTGCCAGAGAGCCGCTACGACTCCCTCGTGGCTGCCGGTGCCGTACCGGTGAGCAATCGAGAACTTGTCACTCGCCTGAGGGCCAGCGGCCTCCGGGTGACGGCCAGGCAGCGCAGAGGGCGCTGACCGGCCGTATCCGGTTGTCAGTCGAGTGAACCCGAACTCGGACGCTCGATCGATGTAGAGCCCTGGGTCGACCCGCCGGCCGTTGACACCCGGCGACTGCGCGAACGCCCCTGACCTGGCTGCTTCGGCTCAGGAAGTGCATCGAGAACGGAGTCGAGCAACTGATCTGTGACCTGCTTGCTCACCGTGCGCTTGCCGCGCGACGACTTCTTGACGGGGATGTCGAGGATAGCGACATCATGCTCCGCCTGTTCCTGTGCCGACTTCTGCGGCGCATCCGTCTCCTGCGGAATGTCTTCCACAGGCTCGTTCCTGGCCGGCGAATCGTTTCGGCCCGCCTGGCGGGACGAATCGTCGGCAGCGATCACGGGAATGGTTCCGGTCGCCGGATGCAGTGTGCTCGCGGCGATCAGGGCCAGGGCGTGTTTCGCGTCCTCGGTGATCCCGTGGGTGCCAGCGCCGGCCTTGGCTGCATCCGTCTGGCCGTTACCGTTCCCGTTCGCATGACCATTCCCATTCGAAGGCCCGTTCCCGTTCCCGTTCCCGTTTCCGCCGTTTCCACCGGAGCGACCACGGCCACGACGCTCCTGTGGCGGCTGGGCGGACTGGCGGTGCTTGACGACGGGATCGTGGTGGATGACGATGCCGCGTCCAGCGCAGACTTCGCAGTTCTCGCTGAAGGATTCGAGCAAGCCGAGTCCCAGCTTCTTCCTTGTCATCTGCACCAGCCCGAGGGAGGTGACCTCGGCGACCTGGTGCTTCGTGCGGTCGCGGCTCAGGCACTCGATCAGGCGGCGCAGCACGAGGTCGCGGTTGGTCTCGAGCACCATGTCGATGAAGTCGACGACGATGATCCCGCCGATATCCCGGAGCCTCAGCTGGCGCACGATCTCTTCAGCGGCCTCGAGGTTGTTCTTGGTGACCGTTTCTTCGAGGTTGCCACCCGACCCCACGAACTTCCCGGTGTTCACGTCGACGACGGTCATCGCCTCTGTGCGGTCGATGACGAGCGATCCACCCGACGGCAGCCAGACCTTGCGGTCGAGCGCCTTCTCGATCTGCTCAGAGATGCGGTACTCATCGAATGCGTCGCGGTCACTTTCGTACTTCTGAACGCGCTCAAGAAGGTCGGGGGCGACCTGGCGAACATACGACTCAATCGTGCCCTGCGCTTCGTCGCCGGAGATCACCATCTTTTGGAAATCTTCATTGAAGACATCGCGCACGATCTTGATCAGCAGGTCGGGCTCGCTGTGCAGCAGCGCGGGCGCCTGAACGGAATCGACCTGTTCGCTGATCGACGCCCACTGTGTGGTGAGACGGTTGACATCGAGCGTGAGCTGATCATCTGTCGCGCCTTCTGCGGCCGTGCGCACGATGACGCCGACGTTCTCCGGCAGGACTTCCTTGAGGATCTTCTTCAATCTGGCACGCTCGGTGTCTGGCAGCTTGCGGCTGATTCCGTTCATCGAGCCGTTCGGCACGTAGACCAGGTACCGGCCAGGCAACGACACCTGGCTGGTGAGTCTCGCGCCCTTGTGACCGACGGGGTCTTTTGTGACCTGCACCAGAACCGTGTCACCTGGCTTGAGAGCGAGTTCGATGCGCCTCGCCTGGTTGCTGTTCGCTGCCTTCTCCGAGGCGGCATCCCAATCGACTTCACCCGAATACAGCACTGCGTTTCGTCCGCGACCGATGTCGACGAAGGCCGCTTCCATGCTTGGCAGTACGTTCTGCACACGACCGAGATACACATTCCCGATGAGCGATGCGTCCTGGTTCTTGGCGACGTAGTGCTCAACCAGTACGCCGTCTTCGAGCACACCGATCTGGATCTTGTTGTGCTTGGCACGCACCACCATCGAGCGGTCCACCGACTCTCGGCGAGCGAGAAACTCGGCTTCGGTGATGACGGGTCGGCGGCGACCGGCATCGCGGCCATCCCTGCGACGCTGCTTCTTGGCTTCGAGCCTGGTCGAACCCTTGATGCGTTGCGGCTCGGTGATCAGTTCTGGTTCACGGGGGGAACGCACCTTGACCACGGTGTTGGCCGGGTCATCCGAACCGGACCGGTTCTCCTCACCGGAACGGCGGCGTGCACGGCGGCGGATCGTCGACGGCTCATCGTCATCGTCATCGTCGTCGTGATCGTTTCCCGGTCGCGCCGGGAGTGGCAGGATGTCGGGAGCCTGGAAGATGAGCGACGTGGTCGGCCGACGGACGGCGGCCTGCGGGGAAGCCTCCGCCGTGACCTCGCCGTCGGGCGCTGTCAGCTGAGGTGCTGTCGCCTGCGGGGCGGTCACATCAGGTGCTTTCACATCAGGTGCGGTCGTCTGGGGGGCGCTTACCTGGGTTGCGGTTGGGTGCTCTGTGCTTGCGATGTCACCTGGGGCAGCGTCGTCTGCCACGGATTCCGGGGCGGCGTGCTTCGCGGCCTCGCGCACCGCAGTCGGCTCGGCAGCAATGGGTTCCGGCGGAGCCTCGACGCCGGGTGCGGGCGTCGCCGATTTCTCCGGCGGGGCGAGCACATTTCGACGGGAACTCTTGCGAGAGCCGAACAGGCCTTTGCGCTTCTTGTTTTCGTTGTCTTCCACCATCACTGGTGCACTCCTTGGCCGGTTTGGGCGACCGCGCCGCCCGTCCGGTTACTCTCTCGGGTGGGGTTTCGCCGCGGCGAAAGCCCCACAAATTCTTCTCTGACGCAACCGGCGTACGCTCTGGCTGCTAATACCTTTGGTCGTGGGACCAATGAATCAGGGCATCGTGGCCCCATAAGCTTCTCTGGCGTCGGTTCGAGCGCGGCTCGATCGACTTCCTTGATTATCGCATGCATTCTCAGGACGCCGCGCCGACGCGCATGGCATAATCGCCAGAGTGTCCCCGACCAAATCGCGTGAACGGCCCTTCGGCCTCGCTGTCTTCCTGGTGATCGCCGGGCTGATCGGATTGACAGCGGCCTTCGTCCTCACCCTCGACAAGTTCGCTCTCCTCGAGGATCCCGATGCTCAGCTGTCCTGCAACTTCAGCGTGCTGGTGGGCTGTAGCACCAACCTGTCGGCCTGGCAGGGGTCGGTTTTCGGATTCCCCAACCCACTGATCGGCGTCGCTGCGTGGAGCGTGGTGATCACGATCGGGATGGCGATCCTGGCCAATGCGCGCTTCTCCCGCTGGTTCTGGATCGGCCTGAACCTCGGCATGACCGCTGCCGTCACCTTCGTGATCTGGCTTATCTACCAGAGCATCTTTCTGCTCGACGTGCTCTGCCCGTGGTGCATGGTGACCTGGGCCGTCACCATTCCGGGATTCCTCGCCGTGACGTTCTACAACGTGAAATCGAGACATATTCCTTCAACGGCATCCGTTCGTCGCTTCGCCGGAGGCGCGTATTCCTGGCTCCTGCTCATCACGCTCGCCTGCTACCTGGTGGTCGCCGTGATCGCTCAGCTCCAGATGGATGTCCTGAGCCGGATCTGATCTCGTCAGCCATCGCCGAGCGGTCAGTCGAACCAGAGGGCGAGCTCACGCGCTGCCGACTCTAGCGAGTCAGAGCCGTGCACCAGGTTCTGCTGCACCTTGAGGCCCCAGTCACGAGCGAGGTCGCCACGAATCGTGCCCGGCGCGGCGGTTGTCGGGTCCGTCGTGCCGGCCAGGGCGCGGAAGCCCTCAATGACGCGGTTGCCCGCAACCCGGAACGCGACGATCGGGCCGCTCTCCATGAACTCGACGAGCGGCTCGTAGAACGGCTTGCCCTCGTGCTCGGCGTAGTGCTTCGCCAGCAGTTCACGGTCTGCTTGAAGCAACTTCACATCGACCAGGGAATACCCCTTCGCCTCGATGCGGCGCAGGATCTCTCCGGTAAGACTGCGAGCCACTCCGTCCGGCTTCACCAATACCAGGGTCTCTTCAATCTGGGTGCTCACGCGATCTCCTTCTGATGATCTATTCTCGATCCGCTGATCATGCAGTAGACCCACATGGCGGCAAATAATGCTCCGACAAAATACATCACCGGATTCAGGAATCCGGTGGCAACGATGACGGCCTGGAGGATCCAGCCCATCACATAGGCCCACTCGAAGCGCAATAGCGCGATGGTCGCCAGGAGCGCCAGGCACACGACGCCCCCGCCGACGAGGGCGGGAACGGCAGGCAGCGCCTGGAGTCCGAACACGACAAGTGCTGCGAGGAAGACGACGATGGTTTCGAACCCGAGCACGATAGTCGCCAGCGAACGCTTGACAGAGCGTGGCGCCGCTCGCGGCACGGATGCCGCCGGCTGGGACTGTGGGCCGGTCACGGTGTCATCCACCCCCCGTTGTCGGCGATGGCGATGGTCTCGCCGATCAGGGTGACCGAGCCTGCGACGACAACCGCCCTGCGTGGTGACTCACGTGCCCAGTCCCTCGCTGCTTCCAGAGCTTCCTCCAGGTCGTCAAAGCTGCGAGTGGAATCGGTGCCGACCCAGCCGGCAACCTGTTCCGCGAGGTCGTCGGCAGGAATCGCTCGGTCGGAGTGGGAGCGGGTGACGAAGAACTCCGCAACCTGCGGCTGGAGCGCCGCGACGATGCCATGGGTATCCTTGTCGGCGAGGATTCCCACCACGGCGACAATCTCGTCAAAGTCGAAATACGTGTCAAGCGCATCTGCCAGGGCAATGGCCCCGTGGGGGTTGTGGGCCGCATCGACGATGACGCTCGGCTCGATCCCCACCAGCTGCAGCCGACCGGGCGAGGTCGCCGTCCCAAGGCCCTCCGCAAGGAGATCCCCGACGAGCGGCTGCGTGCCGGAGCCGAGGAAGGATTCAACGGCCGCGATCGCAACAGCGGCGTTGTGGGCCTGGTGCCTCCCGTACAAGGGCAGGAAATAGTCGGAGTATGTTCCCGCGATTCCCTTGACCGAGATCAGCTGGCCACCAACGGCAACGTGGCTCTCAATCAACGCGAACTCCTCCCCCTCGCTCGCGAGCGTCGATTCGGTCAGTTCGGCCGCGCGCTCCAATTCTGCCTGGGCCTCCGGCGTCTGGGCGGCAGTGACGATGGCGACCGACGGCTTGATGATGCCCGACTTGGTGCGGGCGATTTCCGCGATGGTATTGCCGAGCCGTGCGGTGTGGTCGAGTGCGATGGGAGTGAAGACGGCAACCTGCCCGTCTGCCACATTGGTGGAGTCCCACTCCCCGCCCATGCCGACTTCGATCACGGCGACATCCACCGGCGCATCCGCAAAACTGGCGAAAGCCAACGCGGTGAGCGCCTCGAAGAAGGTGAGCGGCTCGTCGCCGGCATCGACCAGTTCGGCATCGACCATCTGAAGGTACGGCTGAATGTCGTCCCAGTTTGTGGCGAGTGCCTCGTCATCGATCGGAGATCCGTCGATCATGATTCGTTCATTCAGTCGCACCAGGTGCGGGCTGGTCAGCATTCCGGTCCGCAGGCCGTACGCACGCAGGATGCTCTCGGCGATCCGGCTGGTGCTGGTCTTTCCGTTCGTCCCCGTGATGTGGATGATCGGATAGGCGGTCTGCGGGTCGCCGAGCAACTCCACCGCCCGTCTGGTCGGTTCGAGACGCGGCCGAGGGGCGACTTCACCGACGCGCTCGAGGAGTGCCTGATAGACGGCGTCCCCTGCCTCGCGCCGGTCGTCTGCCGGCTGGTCGTTCTCAGACATGGCTCTTTCCGTTCTCTCTGGTAACGGCCACGATGAACGCACCGCGGTTTGCGTAACGGCCGCCCTCAAAGCGTACGTAATGCTCGACCGTCGCGTGCAGCAGCGACGGAAGCCATTCCGACGGGAGCACCCCGTGCGCCTCAGCCGGCGCCGTATGCGTGGCGAATGCCGTTGACAGCGTCTCTGCCGCGATATCGACACCTTCAGCCGAGCCGACGGCGTCGTAATCCGCTGCGTCATCGAATACCAGGTCGAGACGGATGCGATCGCTCACGTCGAAACCCGCCGACTTACGGGTGTCCTGAACGGCACGGATGACGTCTCTGGCGAAGCCCTCCGCTTCAAGTTCGGCCGTCATCGCCGTATCCAGAAGCACGAACCCGCCTCCCGGCAGCAGGGAGAGTGCGGTGTCTCTGGCCGACCCGCCCGTCGCCGAGAGCTCGAGCTCGTATTCGCCGGCTGCCAACTCGACTCCCCCAGCTGTCACGATGCCGTCGACTTCGCTCCAGTCCCCTGAGCGCGCCGCCTGGATGACCTGTTGGACATTCCTGCCCAGCCGCGGGCCGGCTGCACGCGCGTTCACCGTCAACTTCGAGGTGATGCCGTACTCGGCTGCGCTGTTCTGGGCGAGTTCCACGAGGGTGACACGCTTCAGGTTCAGTTCGTCGCGCAAGATGCCGTCGAATGGGGCGAGTGCTGCAGTGTTCTGCGTCACAACGGTGAGGTTCGCGAGGGGAAGCCGAACCCGCAGCCCGGCCTGCTTACGCAGCGAGAGCGCGGTGGAGCTGATCGCCCGCACCTGGTCCATCGCGACGACCAGCTCAGGGTTGGCCGGGAAACGGGAGGCGTCCGGCCAGTCGGTCAGGTGCACGCTGCGCCCGCCCGTCAGGCCCTGCCAGATCCGCTCGGTGATGAGCGGCAACAGCGGAGCCGCAACCCTGGTGACCGTTTCCAGCACGGCAAAGAGGGTATCGAAGGCTTCGGAACCCTCCCCATCCTCCGTGACGCCAACCCAGAAGCGGTCACGGGAACGGCGCACGTACCAGTTGGTGAGCACGTCGGCAAAATCTCGGAGCTTCGCAGCTGCCAGTGTGCTGTCGAGCTGCTCAAGGTCGAGCGTGACCTCCTCGATCAGGTCTCGGGTCTTGGCCAGGAGGTACTGGTCGAGTACGTCTGTCGAGTCGGTTCGCCAGGTGGCTTCATAGCCCGAAGCGCCTGACGCATTGGCGTAGAGTGAAAAGAAGTACCAGGTGCTCCACAGGGGCAGCAGAACCTGGCGAACCCCCTCCCGGATTCCCTCCTCCGTCACGATCAGGTTTCCTCCGCGGAGCACAGGGGAGCTCATCAGGAACCAGCGCATCGCGTCTGAGCCGTCGCGATCGAAGACCTCATTGACGTCTGGATAGTTGCGCAGCGACTTCGACATCTTCTGGCCGTCGCTGCCGAGCACGATGCCGTGGCTGACGACGTTCTTGAAGGCAGGGCGATCGAACAGCGCGGTGGAGAGCACGTGCATCATGTAGAACCAGCCGCGGGTCTGGCCGATGTACTCGACGATGAAGTCAGCCGGATTGTGGCTGTCGAACCACTCCTGGTTCTCGAACGGATAGTGCACCTGGGCGAACGGCATCGACCCGGAGTCGAACCAGACGTCGAAGACATCCGGGATCCGGCGCATGGTGGAAGCCCCGGTCGGGTCATCCGGGTTCGGGCGGGTGAGTTCGTCGATGTACGGCCGGTGCAGATCCTTCGGTCGTACTCCAAAGTCGGCTTCGAGCTCGTCGAGCGAGCCGTAGACATCGACGCGTGGGTACTCCGGGTTGTCGCTCTTCCAGACCGGGATCGGGGAGCCCCAAAATCGGTTGCGGCTGATCGACCAGTCGCGCGCGTTCGAGATCCATTTGCCGAACTGGCCGTCTTTGACGTTCTCCGGCACCCAGGTGATCTCCTGATTGAGGTCGACCATGCGGTCGCGGAAATCCGTGACCCGCACGAACCAGCTCGAGACGGCCTTGTAGATCAGCGGATTGCGGCACCGCCAGCAGTGCGGGTACGAATGCTCATAGCTGGCTTGCCGGATCAGCCGACCTTCCGCCTTCAGCAACTGGGTCAGCGGCTTGTTGGCGTCAGACCAGAGCAGGCCGGCCACCTCTGGAACGCTCGGCAGGAACTTGCCACCGTCGTCGAGAGAGATGATGACGGGGATGCCTGCGGCCTCGCACGCCTTCTGGTCCTCTTCACCATACGCAGGCGCCTGGTGCACGATTCCGGTGCCGTCTTCCGTGGTGACGTAGTCGGCAACGAGGATCGTCCAGGCATTCTGGGTGCCCCAGGCCTCTGTGTCCGCGTAGTAGTCGAAGAGGCGGTCGTACGAGACCCCCTCGAGCTCCCGGCCGGTGACCGTGCGGGAGACGGCGGCGCGCGCCTCGTCGGCCGACTCGTAACCCAGGTCTTTTGCGTAGCTGCCGACCAGGTTGATCGCGAGAAGGTACTCGGCACCGAGAACTTTGATGGGCGACGTCGACGAAGGGTGGTCCTCGTCTCGCTGCACCGTGCTTTCTCGCTGCACCGTCGCATCCGGTGTGCCGTTCGGGCCTGCCGGTACCACGGCATATTCGATGTCGGGGCCGACCGCGAGCGCCAGGTTGGTGGGGAGTGTCCAGGGTGTCGTCGTCCAGGCCAGCGCACGCACGGCGGTCAGGCCGAGCGATTCTGCCTTCTGGCCGACCAGCGGGAAGGTGACGGTCACGGTCTGGTCCTGGCGCATCTTGTACACGTCGTCGTCCATGCGCAACTCGTGGTTCGACAACGGTGTCTGGTCGCGCCAGCAGTACGGCAGCACTCGGAAGCCCTCGTAGGCGAGTCCCTTGTCGTGCAGGCGTTTGAATGCCCAGATCACCGATTCCATAAAGGTGATGTCGAGGGTCTTGTAGTCGTTCTCGAAATCCACCCATCTGGCCTGCCTGGTGACGTACTCCTGCCACTGGAGGGTGTACCTCAACACGGACTCGCGGGCTACCGTGTTGAAGGCGGCCAGGCCCATCTTCTCGATCTGGCTCTTGTCGGTGATTCCGAGCTGGCGCTCCGCCTCAAGCTCGGCCGGCAGACCATGGGTGTCCCAACCAAACCGACGGTGAACCTGCTTGCCGCGCATGGTCTGAAATCGCGGAAAGAGGTCTTTGGCATAGCCGGTCAAAAGGTGCCCGTAGTGCGGAAGCCCGTTCGCGAACGGCGGCCCATCGTAGAAGACCCACTCTGGTGCGCCCTCGCGATTGTCGATCGACGCCTGGAAGGTGTCGTCGTCCTTCCAGAACGCGAGAACCTCGGTCTCGATCGCCGGCAGGTCAGGCGAGGGAACGACACCGCGCGAAAGCTCAGGCGAATCGGGCGGGGTGGGTCCCTTGGGGTAAGTCATGGTTCTCCTGGACGGGCTGCTGGGCGAAATTCTGGCCTGTTCCACGAGGACGCCGGTCGCTTTCGCAACCTCCGCGGTACCACCTCGCTTGCCGCCTGTTGGGGCGACCGCTCGTTCAGAGGCTGTGACGGGCCCGACCCGTTCGGTTCTACCAGGCGCCAGGTGACTTCGTGATGTTCACTCGATTACCAGGGCGTCGTTCTTCCGAAGACTCACCGGTGATTGCCGGATCACAGTCGTTATTCGTCAATTCTAGCCTGAGCGAGCACGAGGCGGTATCCCTCGCACACCGGCGAGACGGCCTCGTCGACATATGGCGCCAGCCGTCCGCGGGCCACTCCTGCCTTGGCCCAGACGCCGGCGGCTGCCGCAGTCGCGGCGAGCACCGCCAGGGAGAACGCCCGGCAGGGCAGGACTGCGGCCCCGGTGCCGACCTGAATCGACGTGAACTGGGTGACAAGGTCGGCCTGCGCCATGAACCGAGAGAGAGCGGATGCCTCGAGCTCGGCGCTGGTTCCCATCAGCTCATACTGGGTCAGTGCCCAGGGAACATTCGCGGGACCGAAGCCGTCTGCCACGATCATCAGGGCGCGCCTGACGGCATCCGTCGCGTGGCCGGCACCGGCACACTCGTCGAGCGAACGCGCCAGCCCGGCGAGGCCGTCGTCGATGTCGACCCAGAGCAGGTCGCTCTTGGCGGAGAAGTAGTTGAAGAACGTGTTACGGCTGACTCCGGCTCGCTGCGCTATCTGCTCGATGGTGGTGCCGGCGTAGGTCTGCTCGAGAAAGAGTTCCGCCGCTGCCTCCTCGAGCATCTGCCGTGACGAGCGGCGCGGGCGACCCGCCTTCGGTGTCTCTTTCACCACGGTCGCTCCCATCACGCAGAAAATGTCCTATTATTGGACTCGGCCTATTTTTATTACTGTACCGAATCCAATAATACGGCATACCCCGAATGCGCCCGGCCACACGCCGGGAAGAAAGTCAGACACCATGCAGCTCAGCACCGTCTCCCGCGGGGTTCTCCCCCTCGCTACCCTCGCAGCCCTGTCCGCGCTCCTACTCGCCGGTTGCAGCCCTTCCCCGTCTGGTACCAGCAGCTCACAACCGGTCTCAGGCGGAACGCTGACCTATGCGTCCGGTGACGCCGAACCGACCTGCCTTGACCCCCACGTCGGCGGCAACTACCCGCAGGCGCTGGTGAGCACGCAGTACCTGGAGTCGCTCGTCTCACTTGATGCCGACGGGACCGTCATCCCCTGGCTTGCGGACAGCTGGACCGAGAGTGACGACGGGCTGACGTGGGAGTTCACGCTGGTACCCGACGTCGTGTTCACCGACGGGACGCCGCTGGACGCGGCAGCCGTGCAAGCCAATGTTGCACACCTCCAGGACCCGGAGACGGCATCCTCCACCGGATACCTCGCATTGAAGAAGGTCGTCGCCACCGAAGCCGTCTCACCCGAGGTGGTGCGCTTCACCCTCAGCGCCCCCGACAGCGCCCTCCTCGAATCCCTCTCCCAGCCCTGGCTCTCCATCGAGTCACCGACCGCGCTGAAGCGCACCCAGGACGAGAACTGCGCGGCCCCCGTCGGGACCGGCCCGTTCGTCGTCACCGACTGGGTCAAGCAGGACTCGATCACGCTCGAACGCAACGAGGACTACTCCTCTCCCCCGGCGGACGCCACTCACGAGGGCGTCGCCTACCTCGAGAAGATCGTCTGGCGGTTCATCCCTGAGTCGGCGACCCGGTATGCGGCACTCCAGGCCGGTGAAGTCGACGTGATCGACAACGTTCAGCCAGACACCATCGTGCAGGCGGAGGCGAGCGACAGCATCCGTCACCTTGACGCTCCGCGCCCCGGAGCATCCAACCGGATCGAGCTCAATTCGAGCACTGTCCCGTTCAACGACCCGCTCGTGCGTGAGGCGTTCATCCGCTCTGCCAACGTCGACGACGCCGTGACCAGCCTGTTCCAGGGAACGGCGGAGCGCTCATACTCCGCCCTCTCCAGCGTCGAGCCCCTCGGCGTCTCCGCGCCGGACCTCTTCGGCTATGAGCCGGACGAAGCCGACGGGCTTCTCGATGAGGCCGGCTGGACCGAGCGTGATTCAGACGGATACCGCGTCAAAGACGGCGAACGCCTGACCGTGCGGTTCCCCGTGAGCACCAACCAGTCGATCCCCGCCGAGCAGTCGCTGTTCGAGCAGATCCAGGCCACGGCCAAGGAGACGGGTTTTGACCTTGTGCTCGAACCGATGGACCTCTCCAGCTGGTACGCGGCCCTCGCCGCGAACGAGTACAACGCGGTGAGCGCGCCGTACACCAAGGTCGGGCCAGACGTGCTGCGGATCCTGTACCACTCCAGCAGCATCGTCCCGGCGCCAAGCGGCTACTTCGCCAATCTCTCGCAGGTGTCTGACCCGCAGCTCGACACCCTGCTGACCGACGCCAGCCAGGAGTCCGACGCCGACGCCCGGGCCGCGCTCTTTACCGACGCCCAAGACTTGCTCCTCGGCGGTTACTACCTGCTGCCGCTGTACGACCAGCAGAATCACTTCCTGCTCGATTCCGAGGTGGAAGGCACCAGGGCGCTGCCGACGGTCTCCGCACCGACCTTCTACGACACGTGGCTGAATCGATAACGGATGACCGCCCTCGCGTTCGAGGGCGGGTTGTCGTCGCCTTCGTTCTCACCAGGCTCGGCGGCGCGCTGTTTGTGCTATGGGCCGTTGCGACGCTGACCTTCTTCGCTCTCCGGTTGATCCCCGGCGACCCAGCCCTGGCCATCCTCGGCGGGCCGGGTTCGCAGGCTTCACCGGAGGCGCTGGAGGCGGTGCGGAGGGAATACGGGCTCGACCAGCCGCTGTTCGTGCAGTATCTGACGCAGCTCTGGCGATTGATGATGGGCGATCTCGGGCGCTCGTATTCGCTCAACATGGACGTGGCTCCCCTCGTCGGCGTGCAGTTGGGAGGCACAATGCAACTGGCTTTCCTCTCCCTGGCGCTTGCCTGGCTGCTGGCTCTCGGCCTGGCCACGTGGTCGACCCGCGGCGGCAAAATAGCCCGATCGATCGGCTCAGGACTGGAGATCGTCGCCGCAGCACTGCCGCACTTCTGGCTGGCGACCGTGCTCATCCTGCTCTTCAGCATCTGGCTCGGCGTTCTGCCGCCGATCAGCACTCCTGGCATCGCGGGTCTCGTGCTGCCCGTGCTCACTCTCGCCATACCGCTCGCCGGATTCCTCGGCCAGGTCATGCGGGAGTCGCTGCTGACCGCGCTCGAATCCCCATTTGTGCTCTCGGCCCGCGCCCGCGGCGAAAGCGAACGCGGCGTGCGGCTGGTGCACGCCATTCGGCACGCAGCGCTCCCGGCGATCAGCCTCTCCGGCTGGGCGTTCGGCTCACTCATAAGCGGCGCAGTCGTCGTCGAGACGATCTTCGCCCGCCCCGGACTCGGCCGCACGCTCCTGAACGCCGTGACAGAACGCGACGTTCCGGTCGTCGTCGGTGTGGTGATGATCGTCGCCGTCGTCTACATCCTGATGACGCTCCTCACCGACGTCGCCAGCCGACTTGCCGACCCGCGATTGCGCGCGGCATGAGTGATATCGAGATCCAGGCCGGGCTCGGGCGGGCCTCGGGAGGCCAGTCATCGCATCCAGAGCAGCGGCCACAGCGCGCAGCAGGCAGGCCGGGCGTTGTCGAGATCATCTCCGCGCTGTTCGGCCTGTTCCTGGTGGTCTCAGCGTTGGTGCCGACATTGCTCGCTCCCGGCGATCCATTGGGCATCGATCCCCTTGCAGCGTTCACGCCACCCTCCGCCGGGCACTGGTTCGGTACAGACGAATCCGGCCGGGACATCTACACCAGGGTGGTGCACGGAACGGGGAGCTCGCTCGTCATCGGGATCGTCGCCACGGCGATCGGGCTCGGCCTCGGCATCCTGCTCGGCACCGCAGCCGGCATGCTCGGCCGGGTCGTCGACTTCACGGTCAACCGTTTCCTCGAGGTGCTGTTCGCCTTCCCCGGTCTGCTGCTTGCCCTGTTGTTCATCCTTATCTACGGCCCGGGTGTTGCGACGGCCACCGTCGCAGTTGGTCTGTCGACCGCCCCGGGTTATGCCCGCATCATCCGCGGCCAGCTCATCTCGGTGCGATCGTCTTCGTTTGTCGAGGCGGCAACCGTGCAGGGGCTTCCGCGCTGGCGCATCCTGGTGAGGCACATCCTGCCGAACACGCTCGCGCCGTTGCTGGTGCTCGGCACCCTCGGCATCGGGCAGGCGATCGTCTGGGCGTCCGCACTCAGCTATCTGGGCCTCGGCGCCGCTCCTCCTGCCCCAGAGTGGGGTGCCATGCTGTCGGCCGGTCGCACCTACATCACCTCGGCCTGGTGGATGAGCTTCTTCCCCGGCCTGTTCATCGTGCTGACCGCTGTCTGCGCGACGACGATCGGCCGCAGCATCGAGCGACGGATGAGGCACGCATGACCGCCGCGTTGGAAGTGAAAAACCTGACTGTCGGTTTCGGCGGTCGCCCTGGGCAGGATCCGGTGGTGCAGGATGTCTCGTTTGAGGTAGCTGCAGGAGAGTGTCTTGCCATCGTCGGAGAGTCCGGCTCAGGCAAGAGCGTGACTGCGCGCAGCTTGCTCGGCCTGGCCGGTGCGCACTCGTGGGTGCAGGCAGACGCCGTCAGCATCACCGGCCAGAGCGTGCTCGGCCTGCCGGAATCAGCCTGGCGGCGCAGGCGCGGGCGCGACGTTGGACTGATACTGCAAGATGCTCTCGTCTCTCTTGACCCGCTCCGGCCGATCGGTCGGGAGATCGGGGATTCCCTGAGGTTGCATACGAAGCTCAGTGCGGCCGACCGCACGCGCCGCGTGCTCGAACTGCTCGACTCTGTCGGCCTTCCCGACGGCGCTTCCCGGATCAGGCAAAGGTCTGGCCAGCTCTCCGGCGGCCAGCGGCAACGCGCGCTGATCGCATCCGCCATCGCTCTCGATCCGCCTCTCCTGATCGCCGACGAGCCGACGACGGCGCTCGACGTGACCGTGCAGGCGCAGGTACTCGAACTCCTTGCTGAGATCAAACGACGGGGCAATGCGATCGTGCTGATCAGCCACGATCTCGCCGTCGTCAGCCGGATAGCAGACCGCGTTGCCGTCATGAGCGCCGGACGCATCATTGAGACCGGGCCGACGGCAGAGGTGCTGCAGAACCCGCAGCATCCGCTGACCCGAGCGATGCTCGCGGCCGTTCCCGTCGACAAACCTCGCCGAACGCAACTGTCAGCAGTGCCGGTGGCCACCATTGCCCCCCGTTCGACGGTGCCGGATGGCCTCTCGGTCGACGACTACCCGGTTCGTCCGGTCGTGCTGGAAGCTTCCGAGCTCCGTCGCAGCTTCCGTCGCCCAGATGGTTCGCGCCTCGTTGCGGTCGACGATGTCTCTTTTCGGCTGCACCGTGCCGAGACCCTCGGCCTGGTGGGGGAATCCGGTTCAGGGAAGACCACAACGGCGCGCCTGGCGCTGGCGCTGGAGACCCCGGATGCCGGCGAGGTGCGGATTTTCGGCGAACCCTGGAGTGCGGTCCAGGAGAAGGCACGGCGCCGGCTGCGCGGGTCGGTCGGGGCGATCTACCAGGACGCACTCGGCTCCTTCGACCCGCGGCTCACCGTCGGCGACATCCTTCGCCACGCGCTCCGCGCTCCCGCCGGGGGGACGACAGAACGGGGTGGGTCAGGGCACCTATCGACAGAGAGCTCGCAGCTGCTCGACCAGGTCGGCCTGCCCTCCGGTGTGCTCTCACGCCGGCCCGTCGATCTCTCCGGAGGCCAGCGCCAGCGCGTCGGGATCGCCAGGGCGCTCGCATCGCGGCCCCGGATCCTGATCTGCGACGAGCCCGTCTCCGCACTTGACGTCACCGTGCAGGCGCAGGTGCTCGACCTGCTCGACGAACTCCAACAGGAACTCTCGCTCAGCCTGCTCTTCATCTCACACGATCTCGGTGTGATCGGCCACATGAGCGACCGGGTTGCCGTGATGAAGGACGGCCGCATCGTGGAGACCGGGGCGACCGCCGACGTCTTCGCCGACCCGCGGCATCCGTACACCCAGCAGCTTCTCGAGGCAGTCCCCCGATTTCCCCAGCGCTCGCGCTGACGGCCTTGCAGCACACATCCGGTAGATTGGTCGCAGCCAATACTCAGGCACCTCACCACCGACACGGTGCCGCACATACTGAACCGGAGTGTCATGACCAGCGCCGACCGAGTCCCCGCCAAGCCCGTCCTCGAGGGACTCGAAGCCAAATGGGAGGCAGCCTGGGAAGACGCGGGCACCTACCGGTTCGACCGCGCGGCCGCCCTCGAAGCCGGCGCCCACCCGGTCTTCTCGATCGACACGCCACCTCCGACGGCGTCAGGCACGCTGCACATCGGGCACGTGTTCTCTTACACGCACACGGATGTCATCGCCCGGTTTCAGCGGATGCGCGGCCAGAACGTCTTCTACCCGATGGGCTGGGATGACAACGGCCTCCCGACCGAACGCCGGGTGCAGAACTATTACGGCGTGCGGTGCGACCCTTCCCTCCCGTATGACGCGGACTTCGTGCCGCCATTCGAAGGCGGAGACGGCAAGAGCACCAAGGCAGCCGACCAGAAGCCGGTCAGCCGCCGCAACTTCATCGAACTCTGCGAACGGCTCACCAAGGAAGACGAGAAGCAGTTCGAGGCGCTCTGGCGCACCCTCGGCCTGAGCGTCGACTGGACCCAGACGTACCGCACCATCGGCCAGGAAGCCCTGTTCACCTCGCAGCTCGCTTTCCTCGGCAATATCGAGCGAGGTGAGGCCTACCAGGCCATGGCCCCGACGCTCTGGGACGTCACCTTCCGCACCGCGGTGGCCCAGGCCGAGCTTGAAGACAAAGACCAGCCCGCCGCGTACCACCGCGTCTCGTTCCACAAGCCAGACGGCAGCACCATCGAGATTGAGACCACCCGACCGGAACTCCTGCCTGCCTGCGTGGCGCTGGTGGCGCATCCGGATGACGAACGCTACAAACCGCTCTTCGGCACTACCGTTCGCACTCCGCTGTTCGACGTCGAAGTGCCGATTCTCGCCCACCACCTCGCCCAGAAAGACAAGGGCTCCGGCATCGCCATGATCTGCACATTCGGTGACGTCACCGACGTCGTGTGGTGGCGCGAACTCGACCTGCCCAACCGGGCGATCATCGGATTCGACGGGCGGATCATCGCAGAGGCCCCGGACGTCATCACCGCAGCAGAGGGTCTCGCAGCCTATGAACAGCTCGCGGGCAAGACCGTGTTCAGCGCCAAGCAGTCCGTTGTCGAACAGCTCCGCGCCAGCGGCGACCTGATCGGCGAACCGAGGTCCATCGTGCACCCGGTGAAGTTCTACGAGAAGGGCGAGCGCCCCCTCGAGATCGTGTCGACCCGGCAGTGGTACATCCGAAACGGCGCCAGGGACGAGGCGCTGCGCGCCCGGTTGCTGGCACACGGGGCCGACCTGAACTGGCATCCAGAGTTCATGCGCGTGCGGTTCGAGAACTGGGTGAACGGCCTCACCGGCGACTGGCTCATCTCGCGACAGCGTTTCTTCGGTGTTCCGCTTCCGATCTGGTATCCGCTCGACGCCGAGGCGAACCCGCTCTTCGACCAGCCGATCGTCGCGACCCGCGAGCTGCTTCCCGTCGACCCGTCGTCGGACACGGCACCCGGTTTCACCGAGGACCAGCGCGGGCAGGCGAACGGATTCATCGGCGAGGTCGACGTGATGGACACCTGGGCGACCTCCTCCCTGACACCAGAACTCGCGGGCGGCTGGGAGCGCGACGCCGAACTGTTCGGCCTCGTCTACCCGTATTCCCTGCGCCCACAGGGCCAGGACATCATCCGTACCTGGTTGTTCTCCACGCTCCTGCGCTCCGAGCTTGAGCGTGGCACGTCGCCGTGGAAGCACGCGGCGCTGTCTGGCTTCATCGTTGACCCCGACCGAAAGAAGATGTCGAAGTCGAAGGGTAACGTTGTCACCCCTGCTGACATGCTCGAGCAGCACGGTTCGGATGCCGTGCGCTACTGGGCCGCGTCATCCCGCCTTGGCACCGACGCGGCATTCGACCCGCAGAATCCGACCCAGATCAAGATCGGACGACGCCTGGCCATCAAGATCCTGAACGCGTCGAAGTTCATCCTCTCTTTCGATGGAAGCGACGATGCACCGGTTACCGAGCCGGTGGATGCGAGCATGCTCGCCGGCCTGGACACGGTGATCGAGCAGGCGACGACCGCCTTCGAGAACTTCGATCACGCCCGCGCGCTCGAACTCACTGAGAGCTTCTTCTGGACGTTCTGCGACGACTATCTCGAACTGGTGAAGGAACGGGCGTATGACGCCGACCACCCCGCAGCCCAGGCTTCAGCGGTCGCCGCGCTGCGCACGGCACTCTCCACCCTGCTGCGCCTCTTCGCCCCGTTTGTGCCGTTTGCCACCGACGAGGCGTGGTCATGGTCGCACGAGGGTTCGATCCACAGCGCAGAATGGCCGGTCGGCGCAGTGCCCGGCGAGGGCGATTCTGCGCGTGGCACAGGTGACCCGAGTGTGCTCGATCTTGCCAGCCGCGCCCTCACCGGCATCCGCCGCGCCAAAACCGATGCGAAGGCTTCGCAGAAAAACCCCGTCGCATCTGCTGTAATAAGCGGAACGAAGGAAGAGATCGGCCTGCTCACGCTGGCCGCCTCTGACCTTCGCGCAGTTGGTCGAATCGCCGAATTGACGTTCGTCGAGGGGGACGAGTTGGCTGTGACTGATATCGTGCTTGCCACGGTGTCGGAGAGTTAGGAGCATCGAATGTCTGTACAGGTACGACCGCTTGGAGACAAAGACTTTTTTTCGTGGCTGGGCCTCTTCGAGGGCTACAGCGAGTTTTACCAGAGTGAACTGACCGATGAGAAGGCCCTGCGCGTGTGGAGCTGGATCATCGACAAGAATCACGGGCTCGACGGCGCGGTTGCGGTCAACGACGACGGCGACCTCATAGGGTTCACGCTGTTTCGCGAAGTCCCGCGCACGTTGAGCGGCGACCATGGGCTCTTCGTCGACGATCTGTTCGTCACGCCGGACGCACGGGGAACCGGCGCGGGGCGGGCCCTGCTCGACTACGCCAGGGAACACGCCAAGAAACACGGCCTTGGTGGAATCCAGTTGATCACCGCCGCAGACAACGAGACGGCGCAGGTACTGTACGACCAGGCGGGAACCCGTACAGACTGGGTCACTTACGAGATCGAGGTCTAGCAGAGCATGCAGCTGGGAACACGCTGGCCCGTCGGAGGCACACTGCCCTCAGGGCTGCCTGAGGTAGTCGAGATCGCGGTGAAGTCTGTCGAAGACGATCATCGAGACACTGGCAGCGACACCGCACAATGGCGCTGGACGCTCACCTGGCTGGAGGGCAAACCCGTCATCGAGCTCGACGATGGCACCGTCATCCGTTACGACTCAGCGGAAGACAGCGCCACGATCACGCAGCCGGTGGCGCCCGATCCCCACGACGACGAGTGGATCTAACGACGTCTGCAACCGCCAGCGCCTGGAACTGGACGCAGCCCGCTCAGTGCTCCTTTCGAGCGATGATCTCTCCATGAGGCATCCCTAGCCAGCCGTCTGGGTCCCGAACCCAGTCACGCCAGGCTTGGGCAATGTCCTGCAGGTCGACCAGGTCTGCGACACCGGATTCGATGGCCGATGCGGCGAACGCCGACTCTGTGGCCCGCACAGCCCACGACTCGCCCCACCACTCGCGCTCCGCATCAGACGCAAAGCACCAGATCGACGCGCTGCAGGTAATGTCAGTGAACCCCGCCAACCGCGCCCACGCCTTGAGCGCCGGTCCGGCATCCGGGTTCCCACCGTTCCAGTAGTGCACGTCACGGTACACCGCGAGCCACTCGGTCAGTCCGGTCGTCAGCGGATACCAGCGCACTCCCCCGTAGTCCACATCGCGGGCCGCGAAGATGCCACCAGGTTTCAAGACCCGATGAGCCTCACGCATCGCAGACACCGGGTTCGCAACGTGTTGCAGAACCTGGTGGGCGTGCACGATATCGAAGGATGCGTCAGGGAAGTCGAGCGCATAGGCGTCACCCAGCAGGAATTCGGCATTGTGCACGCCCTCATCTTTCGCGAGGGCGGCGGCCTTTGCGACGATCTCGGCAGACGCGTCGACGCCGACGACACGCCCCGGTGCCACCCGGCGGGCGAGATCGACGGTGATCGTCCCCGGCCCGCAGCCGATGTCCAGAATGCTGAGCCCGGCCTCGAGATGAGGCACGAGGTATGCGGCCGAGTTCGTCACCGTGCGCCAGGTGTGCGAGCGCAGCACACTCTCGTGGTGCCCGTGTGTGTACACGTCACGCGGAGCGGTTTCGTGTGCGTCGTTCTCGTAGGATTCCGGCGATTCCGTCATGCTCTGAGCCTACGGCTCCTGAAACCACGACGGCTGAAACCGCGACGGCTGAAACCGCGACGGCTGAACATACGACGCCCCGATCCGGACCGATGTCACGGTTAGGGTGGTGGAATGGTCGATTCCGTCAACCCGTTCGATTCCGTCAACCCGTTCGATTCCGTCAACCCGTTCTTCGTTCGGAGCACGCTCCCGTACCAGCTTCCGCCGTTCGCCGACATCCGCGAGGAGCACTACCGTCCGGCGTTCGAACGAGGCATGGATGAGCAGCGTGCGGAAATCGATGCGATCACAGCCGAACAGGGTGCGGCCACCTTTGAGAACACCATGCTCCCACTTGAGCGGAGCGGGCAGACACTCGCTCGCGTTGCCGAGGTCTTCTTCAACCAAAGCTCATCGGATTCGAGTGATTTCACCAACGCCCTCGAGGCCGAGCTCGCCCCACAACTCGCAGCGCACGAAGACGCCATCCGGCTCGACCCGGCGTTGTATGCCCGCATCCGCGACCTGCATGAGAACCGTGATTCCCTCGGGCAAGGCGACGAGTCGGTGTACCTCGTCGAACGTTATTTCACCGAGTTCACGCTTGCCGGTGCCGGCCTCTCCGACAACGACAAGTCGACACTCCGGGAGTACAACAAGCAGTTGTCGACGCTGACCACCAGGTTTGAGAAGAACCTGCTCGCAGACACCAATGACCTCGCGGTCTTGGTCGACGACGTCCGGCTCCTCGATGGGCTGAGCGACGGCGAGGTGTCCGCGGCCGCAGAGGCGGCAACGGAACGCGGCCAGGAAGGGAAGCACCTCCTCCCCCTGGTGCTTCCCACGTCGCATCCGTATCTCGCGAGCCTCACCGACCGCACCATGAGGGAACGCCTCCTTGCCGCATCGCGCGCACGCGGCATCCGTGGCGGCGAACACGACAACCGCGAGCTGGTCTTGCAGATCACGCGCCTCCGCGCCAAGCGCGCGAAGCTCCTGGGTTTCGCCAGCCACGCGGCCGCCGTGACCGCAGACCAGACCGCCAAGACTCCGGATGCCGTCGCAGCGATGTTGGGAAGGCTCGCGCCGGCCGCGGCCCGCAATGCCAGGGCGGAGCAGGCAGAACTGCAGGCACGCATCGATGAGGAGAACTCCGGCACTGAAGCCAGCACTGACGGCGAAGGATTCGAGCTCCAAGCGTGGGACTGGGCGTTCTACTCAGAGCACGTGCGCAAGGCGAAATACGACGTGGACACCGCTGCCATGCGACCATACTTCGAGCTGGAACGGGTACTCCACGACGGCGTCTTCCACGCGGCCACTGCCCTCTACGGCATCACCTTCACCGAGCGGAGCGACCTGGTCGCCTGGCATCCGGAAGCCCGTGTCTTCGAGGTGAGCGATGAAGACGGCGCCCCGGTGGGCCTCTACATCGGCGACTTCTACACCCGCGATTCCAAGCGCGGCGGTGCTTGGATGAACGCGCTGGTGTCGCAGTCCGACCTGCTCGGAACGCCGACAGTGGTCTGCAACAACCTCAACTTCCCGAAGCCGGCCGCCGGCCAACCGACGCTCCTCAGTTTCGACGAGGTCAACACGCTCTTCCACGAGTTCGGGCATGCTTTGCACGGCCTCTTCGCCCTGGTCACCTACCCGAAGTTCGCCGGCACCAATGTGTACAGGGACTTCGTGGAGTTCCCGAGCCAGGTCAATGAGATGTGGATGCTCTGGCCGGAGGTTCTTGGCAACTATGCGAGGCACCATGAGACCGATGAACCGATGCCTCAGGAACTCGTGGACCGCATCCACGAGTCAGCGGCCTTCAATGAGGGTTTCTCCACGAGTGAGTATCTGGCTGCCGCCCTGCTCGACCAGGCGTGGCACCGAATCGGCACCGACGACGAGGTGACGGATGTCGCGGCGTTCGAGGCATCCGCCCTCGCCGCAGCGGGTCTCGACAACCCGGTCGTTCCAACACGGTATGCGAGCACCTATTTCGCCCACACGTTCTCCGGCGGATACGACGCAGGGTATTACTCGTATATCTGGAGTGAGGTACTCGATGCCGACGCCGTCGAATGGTTCACCCAGAACGGCGGGTTGACCAGGGAGAACGGGGATCGCTTCCGGAAGCGCCTGCTCGGAGTTGGCGGCAGCAAAGACCCTCTCGATGCCTACCGCGACTTCCGCGGTCGCGACGCTGTCATCCAGCCGTTGCTCGACCGCCGCGGCCTGAACTGACTCGCGGCCGGCGGGTCCACCCGAGCCAAGCCATGAACACTCCGCCGACGAGCAGACCCCAGAACGCCGATCCGATCCCGAGGATCGAGATGCCGGATGCCGTGACCAGGAACGTCGCAATGGCCGTGACGCGGTGGCGCGGCTCTTCCAGGGCGCCCGACACGCTCGTGACGAGGGCGCCGAGAAGCGCCAGCCCCGCAACCGCGATGATCAGGATCGGCGGCGAAGCGGCGACCAGTGCCGTTGCGAGCCCGGCACCCAAGCCCAGGATGAGGTAGGCAACTCCCGACGACACCGTCGCCATCCAACGCTTGCTCTTGTCTGGGTGACCCTCCGGGCTGGCCATCAGCGCAGCTGTGATCGCCGCGAGGTTGATGCTGTGAGCGCCGAACACAGACCCGACTGCAGTGGCTGCGCCGGAGCCGACCAGGACTGCACGTGGCGACGGGCGGTAGCCGAATGTCGACATCACGACGAAGCCGGGTACATTCTGCCCGGCCATGGTGACAATGAAGAGCGGCAGACCAAGGCTGACGATGACGACGGGGTCGAACTCCGGTGCGACGAAAACGAGAGCAGGCTGGGAAGTCGACGCTGTCATCCAGTCAGTCCCTGCGGTCAGGACGATGCCGATTCCTGCAACCACCATGGCCGCAGGAACAGCCCAGCGCGGTGCAAGACGGTACAGCACCAACCACACGACCACCACCGGTATTGCCAGCAGCGGCTGTTCGATCGACGCGGTCACCGGTGCCAGGCAGATGGGGAACAGGATTCCGGCGAGCATCGCGCTGGCGATGGGTTTCGGGATGCTGGTGATCGCCTTGCCGAGCGCCGGCCAGAGCCCCGTCAGGACGATCAGCACACCGCAGACGAGGAACGCGCCCACAGCCGCCGCGAAGTTGCCTGTCGTCTCTCCGGCGGCGACCAGGAGCGCGGCTCCCGGAGTCGACCAGGCGAAGGAGATCGGGATCTTGTAGTACCAGGGCAACACAATGCAGATGATGCCGACGAGGGCGCAGAGGGCAAGGAGTCCGGAGGCCGCCTCTGCGTCGTTTGCGCCGACGGCCTGGAGACCGGCGATCACGAGCACAAAGGAGCTGGCAAAACCGGTGATGGCCGCGACGACACCGGCTGAGATGGGCTGGATGATGGGTATCAGGACTTTCTCGTGCCGCGCGCAGACGCAGGGGTACCGGACAGAGACTCAGCCTAGAGCCAGCCGACGCCCGACCCGCGTACATTTTCAGCGGATCTGATCGACTCGACTCAGGAAACCGCCGGTTCGAGCAGGCGGAATCTATTGCCAGCTGGATCGAGTTCGGCGAGCACATTGTGCGGAAGCACCCATTGTGGGTCGGTGTGGCCGAAGTCGGCGCCAGAGAGCACAGGGATGTCCGTCGCGCCCCACTCCGTCAGGTGTTGAACGATGACGCGATCCAGTTCGGCTTTCTCCTGGGGCGAGTATCCCCGCGGTCGACCGATCACCAACCCGTTGATGCGGTTCAGGATGCCCTGGGCACCGTAGTTTCGCAGCCAGTAACCCACCTGGCCGGGGCTCGGCTTGTCTTCCGAGGTCTCGAGAAAGAGGATGCGGTCGGTGAAGAACTGCGGAGACGGCCACCACTCGGTGCCCTTCATCATCTCGAGCACTTCGATGCAGCCTCCGGTCAGGCGACCGGCGCGCGGTGCTGACCCCTGCAGCCAGGTCCACCCGGGATTCGGATACTGGTCGCCCTCCTCGGTCCCGTCCTGGATCGCCCAGTCCGGTCGGTCCCCCAACCAATAGTCGTATGGCTGGTATTCGAATGCGGGCACCGGGTCGAACAGCAGGCTGCGAATGTGCTGCTCCAGCCCGGGCTGAGAACCGATCTGTGCCAGTCCGGCCATCACCGCGGGCCCGTTGAAGGTCACGAGCCCCGACTGAGCCAGCCAGAACAACTGGGTGGCCGTGTCTGAATAGCCGAGGAGGACCTTGGGATGCGCGGCGGCAAGTTCTGCGTCAACGTCCGCGAGAATTCGAACGGAGTCGTCTCCGCCGATCACGGCGACGATCGCCTGGATGTCGGGGTCGGCAAACGCCCGGTTGAGGTCAGCAGCCCGCTCGGCTGGATGAGCGCCGGCGTACTCTGGCGTGAACCGCGTTGAGGGAAACTCGACGATCTCCAGCCCGAAGACATCCCGCAGGGCTGCCAGTCCCGCCTGGTACACGGACGGGAAGACGGTCGACCCCGGCCAGGATGTGGCAACGACCGCCACGCGATCACCAGCCTTCAGACGAGGCGGGCGAACGATCTCCACGGAATTCATCAAGTCGGCATTCACCAATACAGAAGTCAGCAGCGCAGCATCGGAAGATTACGCGGACTTCTCCTCGCGACGCGGCTTGTGGTGCACGATCGTCGGCGCAGCGTTGTCGAGCACGGCCTCACGGGTGACGACCACGCGAGCAACCTCTGTGCTCGAGGGAACCTCGAACATGATCGGGCCGAGAACCTCTTCCATGATGGCGCGAAGACCGCGCGCTCCGGTCTTCCGGAGCACCGCAAGGTCGGCGATCGCTTCCAGCGCCGCACTGTCGAATTCGAGCTCGACGCCATCGATCTCGAACATGCGCTGGTACTGGCGTACCAGGGCGTTCTTCGGTACGGTCAGAATCTGCATCAACGCCACCTGGTCGAGCTGGGTGACCGTGGTGACGACCGGCAGTCGGCCGATGAACTCGGGAATCAAACCGAACTTGTGAAGGTCTTCCGGGAGAACCTCACTGAACAGATTGACGTCGTCGCCCTTGCTGTGCAGCGGGGCTCCGAAGCCGATTCCCTTCTTGCCAGCACGCTGGGAGATGATCTCCTCGAGGCCTGCAAAGGCGCCAGCCACGATGAACAACACGTTGGTGGTGTCGACCTGGATGAACTCCTGATGCGGATGCTTGCGGCCACCCTGGGGCGGAACGGAAGCGACGGTGCCTTCCAGGATCTTCAGGAGCGCCTGTTGCACACCCTCACCAGACACGTCGCGGGTGATGGAGGGGTTTTCGGCCTTCCGCGCGATCTTGTCGATCTCGTCGATGTAGATGATGCCGGTCTCTGCACGCTTGACGTCGTAGTCGGCGGCCTGGATCAGTTTGAGGAGGATGTTCTCGACGTCTTCGCCCACGTAGCCGGCCTCGGTCAGTGCCGTGGCGTCTGCGACCGCGAACGGCACGTTGAGTCGCTTCGCGAGTGTCTGAGCGAGGTAGGTCTTTCCGCAGCCGGTCGGGCCGATCAGGAGGATGTTCGACTTGGCGATCTCGACATCATCGTGCACGGCTTCCGCGGCCGCCAGCGTTCCCTTCGCCCTGACCCGCTTGTAGTGGTTGTACACCGCAACGGCGAGTGCGCGCTTCGCAGGCTCCTGACCGATCACGTACTCCTCAAGGAAACCGAAGATTTCCTTGGGCTTGGGGAGATCGAACTCGCCTGAGCCCACTTCCTCGCCGGCCTCCGCGAGTCGCTCTTCGATGATCTCGTTGCACAACTCGACGCATTCGTCGCAGATGTACACACCCGGACCGGCAATGAGCTGCTGAACCTGCTTCTGGCTCTTTCCGCAGAAGGAGCACTTCAGCAGGTCGGCGCTTTCGCCTATTCGAGCCATCCGTCAGCCTCCTCCATCGGTGTCACGTATTCGAGCCTAGCCTGTGCCTGTGACAGATGCGCGCAGCCCGGGCACAAATCGAAACCGGCGTGCCGCGCATGCGCGCCACGCCGGTTCCGGTTCATTTCACGTGCTACTTGGCGAGAGCCGTGAGGTTCTTGCGCGAGCTGAGAACCTGGTCGATGAGACCGTATTCGAGGGCTTCAGCCGCGCTCAGGATCTTGTCGCGGTCGATGTCCTTGTTGACCTGCTCCTGTGTGCGGTTGGAGTGCCCTGCAAGAGTCTCTTCCAGCCAGGTGCGCATGCGCAGGATCTCCGCTGCCTGGATCTCGATGTCCGAGGCCTGTCCGCCACCCTGGCCGCCGACCGAGGGCTGGTGGATGAGGATTCGTGCGTTCGGGAGAGCCAGGCGCTTGCCCGGTGTTCCACCTGCAAGCAGCACAGCTGCGGCGGATGCCGCCTGGCCGAGGCACACCGTCATCACGTGTGGCCTGATGTACTGCATGGTGTCGTAGATCGCCGTCATGGCCGTGAACGAGCCACCGGGCGAGTTGATATACATGGTGATGTCGCGGTCGGGGTCCTGGCTCTCGAGAACGAGGAGTTGGGCCATCACGTCATCTGCGGATGCGTCGTCAACCTGCACGCCGAGGAAGATGATGCGGTCCTCGAAGAGCTTGGCGTACGGGTCCTGGCGCTTGTACCCGTAGGCCGTGCGCTCTTCGAACGTCGGCAGGATGTAGCGCGATCCTGGCAGGTCTGCGGCAGTAGCACCCATCGAGCTGGTTGCGGTTCCACCGAATGTGGGGAGTGTCATGATTTCTGGTTCCTGTTCGATCCGGTGGGTTACTTGGACGCCGCGTTGGTTGCGTCGGTGTCGGTTCCGCCGCCGCCGGTGACATCCGTCACGGATGCGCGCACGTGGTCGACGAAGCCGTATTCGAGCGCCTCCTGGGCGGTGAACCAGCGGTCACGGTCACCGTCCTCGTTGATCTGCTCGACGGTCTTGCCGGTCTGGTCTGCCGTGATCTCGGCGAGGCGCTTCTTCATGTCGAGGATGAGCTGCGCCTGGGTCTGGATGTCGCTGGCAGTTCCACCGAAGCCACCGTGCGGCTGGTGCAGGAGCACCCGGGCGTTCGGGGTGATGTAGCGCTTGCCCTTGGTGCCAGAGGTCAGCAGGAGCTGGCCCATCGAGGCCGCCATGCCGATTCCGACGGTAACGATGTCGTTCGGCACGAACTGCATCGTGTCGTAGATCGCCATGCCGGCGGTGATCGAACCACCGGGCGAGTTGATGTACAGGTAGATGTCTCGGTTCGAGTCTTCTGCGGCAAGCAGCAAAATCTTGGCACAGATCTCGTTGGCGTTGTCGTCACGGACCTCTGAGCCGAGCCAGATGATGCGGTCCTTCAGCAGTCGGTCAAAAACACCGGGTGTGGGTGTCGGGTCGGCCATGTCGCGCTCCGTTTCAGTTATCGCTTCGAATTGAATCTATAGGAGCCGGCGGGGCGGAACGCCTCTGTTCGCCCTCGGCAGATTGCCGCAGCCTCCTACAGCGAGAACGGGCCGGATGTCTGTTGACATCCGGCCCGTTCATGGCACTGCGTGTGCGCTGCTGCGTTACTTCTTGGCTGCGGCCTTCTTCGGCGCTGCCTTCTTCTTAGGCTTGGCCTCTGCAGCCTCAGCGTCAGCGGACTCAGGAACGTCTGCCGCGGCATCCGTCGACTCGGTGGTGTCTGCTGCAGTCTCGTCTGCCGGGTCGGTGTTCACCGCGGTGAACTCGGCGAGGTCGACTTTCTTGCCGTTGCTGTCAACGACCTTGGCCTTGCCCAGCACAATGGCGAGAGCCTTGTTGCGGGCGACCTCGGCCACCATCGACGGGATCTGGCCGTTGCCGGAGAGGGCCTGAACGAACTCGCTTGGGTCCATGCCGTACTGGCTGGCGCCCTGGATCAGGTACTGGGTGAGCTCGTCCTGGCTCACCTGCACCTTCTCTGCCTCCGCGATGGTGTCGAGAAGAATCTGCTGGCGGAAGGTCTTCTCGCTGGCCTCGGCAACCTCGGCGCGGTGCTCGTCGTCTTCGAGGCGGTTCTCGCCTTCGAGGTGGCGGTGCACTTCGTCTTCGATGATGGCGGCCGGAACCGGAACCTCGACCAAGCCGAGGAGCTCTTCGAGGAGCTTCTCGCGGGCCTGCGTTCCCTGTCCGAAGACCTTGGAGCGCTCCACCTGCACCTTGAGACTGTCTTTCAGCTCATCGATGGTGTCGAACTCGCTGGCGATCTGGGCGAAGTCGTCGTCGGCCGGGGGAAGCTCGCGCTCCTTGACGGCGATGATGGTGACGGTGATCTCGGCGGTCTCGCCCTCGTGATCGCCACCGAGCAGGTTCGAGTTGAACGTGGTGATCTCGCCGGCGGTCAGGGAGTCGATCGCTTCGTCGATGCCCTCGATGAGGTCGCCGGAGCCCACCTCGTAGGAGATGCCGCTCGCGTTGTCGACCTCGGCGCCGTTGATGGTGGCGATGAGGTCGATCTGGGCGAAGTCGCCAGATTTGGCCGGACGGTCGACGGTGACCAGCGTGCCGAAGCGGCTGCGCAGGGTGGCGAGTTCCTCAGCGACCTCGTCGTCGGAGATGTCGACCGCGTCGACAGTGAGCTTCACGCCGTCGTACTTCGGCAGTTCGATCTCTGGGCGCACATCGACTTCGATGGCCAGCAGCAGGTCGCCGCTGTAGTCCTTGTCGCTTGGCCATTCGACGATGTCGGCTGCCGGGCGGCCGAGCGGGCGCAGCTTGTGCTCCTCGACTGCGGCACGGTAGAAGCCGTCGAGGCCCTCGTTCACGGCGTGCTCGAGCACGGCCGACTTGCCGACGCGCTGGTCGACGAGGGGCGGCGGAACCTTGCCCTTGCGGAAGCCGGGGATGTTGATCTGCTCGGCGATGTGGCCGTACGCGTGGGTGATGCTGGGCTTCAACTCGTCAGGGCTCACTGTGATGGTGAGCTTGGCGCGCGTGGGGCTCAGCTTTTCGATCGTGGACTTCACGTAGGAATCTCCTGTTGTTGAACGACGTTCTGTGGGGATTGTGGTCGGGGCGACAGGATTCGAACCTGCGACCTCTCGGTCCCAAACCGAGCGCTCTACCAAGCTGAGCTACGCCCCGGATCTCAAACAATCCGTTGGGGCCATCCTCTTGGCGCACACAAAATCGTAAGCGACAGGCGGATTGACCTCGGTCAGTCTACTGCACGCCCCGCTGAGCGTGATCCGCACGACTGGCAGCGACGCCGCCGAAACCTGTACTACGATGTTCCAGTGCCTCGGGTAACCGAGGCCACGGGGATGTAGCTCAATGGTAGAGCCTCAGTCTTCCAAACTGATGGTGCGTTCCCCACGATCCCATATAATTGATGGGATCGGCCAACAACTGAATATCAAATCCCGGCGGAAACCCGTCGGATTCGGGGCTGTAGCTTAGTGGTAAAGCCTTAGTCTTCCAAACTAATGATGCGGGTTCGATTCCCGTCAGCCCCTCCAAATGCGTGCATGCACCGCTCCAACGCCTGGGCACATGAAGCGATCTTCAAGTCATGCTCATCGGGCTCGCCCTCGCATTCGTGGCAGTGAATGTCGCCGCCGTCCGCGACGGAAACGAGCGCGAAGTCGCGCTGTCACGCTGGTGTGAGGAACTGGGCGACGTTCAGCAATTCGCCTGCACGGTCACGGCTCGCGACGCACGGACCCTCGATGATGGATCGGTGAGCAGCTTCGACCTGACGGTCATCTCCCCAACGGGTGTCGAGGTCCAAGGCTCGTGGCGGCCACGCCCCGGCGTCATCCGACGGCTTCTGCAGACTCAGGTGCCAGGCGTTGGTGCGAGCGCACGCGCCTGGCACTCCGCCCACTCACCGGCCGACTAGGCAATATTTGCCCGTGGCTTTGGGCCGGTTGTCGGAGCATAATGGCGACATGGCCGATCCGGCGGCTGTGCCGCCCGACAGCGTTCCAGAAGTGCCGGCATCCGTGCGGGCCCAATTGCTCGCGACCGAACACTGGAGCCTGCTCGCCTCCCGAACGACCTCCCAGAACGAAGTACTCACCCGAATCAGCATGTTCCTGACCCTCGTGTCAGCCGGCCTGGTGAGTCTCGCGCTGGTTGGCCAGGCGACCGAATTCTCCGATACCTTCGTCGTCTTCGCGATCGCCGTGCTCGGCATCGTCAACCTGGTGGGCATCCTGACCCAAGTGCGCGTCGTCAATGTCGCCTTCGAGGATCTGATGTACGTTCTCGCGATGAACCGGCTTCGCGCAGCGTACGTCGATCTCGACCCCGAAATTGCTCCCTATCTGATGGCCAGCCGGCACGACGACCGGGAAGGATCGGTTCGCACGTATTTCTTCCTTGGCAAGCGGGGCGGATTGAGCCAGGTCGCCGGCAGCAGCATGGTGTTCATCGTTGCCGTCAACGCGTCGATGATCGGCTTGCTCGTCGCGGCCATCGCCGGCTTCCTCTCGATGCCAAGTCCTGTGGTTGTCGGCATCGGGGTCGTGTGCGGAGTCGCTTACTTCGGCACTTTTATTGCAATCGGCGGACGCAGCTACACTCGAATCTGGCAGTCGCACACGGCGTTGAGCCCGACTCCCCCTCCAGGGGACTGACGACCACGCGTGCGGCTGAATCGTCGGTTTGAGTGCGGCAGACCGACGATTTGACCGCACTCGTGAGCCGGAATGTGCCTCAGCGCTGCAGGTAGGTCAGTACGGCAAGCACCCGGCGATGGTCGGAACCGGAGTCTTCGAGGTGCAGCTTCTGGAAGATCGCGGTGACGTTCTTCTCGACAGCGCCGGTGCCGATGAACAACTCGGCGGAGATACCGACGTTCGTGCGCCCTTCCGCCATCAGACCGAGCACCTCACGCTCCCGCGGCGTGAGCGCTTCGAGCGGGTCGGACCGCCTGGCCAGCAGCTCCCGCACCACCTGCGGGTCAAGCACAGTGCCACCGGCGCTGATGCGAGCAATGGCATCCTTCAACTCGTCGAGTGAGACGACGCGGTCCTTGAGCAGATACCCCATGCCTCCTTCACCGGCCGAGAGAAGCTCGTGCGCGTACGTGCCCTCAACGTACTGGCTGAGCAGCAGGATGCCGATACCCGGCTGCCGACGACGCAGCTCAATTGCCGCACGCACGCCCTCGTCGCGGAACGTGGGCGGCATCCGCACATCCAGCACGGCGAGGTCTGGCCTCACCTGATCAACCTCGGCGAGGAGCGAGTCGGCATCGCCATATGCCGCGACCGTCTCGTACCCCGCTTCATCGAAGAGCCGGATCAGTCCCTCGCGAAGTAGAACGGAGTCCTCCGCCAGTACCAGCCGGAGAACTCCATTCGAAGCGTCAGTCACCCATTCAGGATAGGGCGACCGAACTCTCCACCGAACCAGTCAGCGGAATGTGCGCGCCGATCGACGTCGGACCACCGACCGGACTGTCGACGCTCAAGATGCCGCGGAGGCCGCGAAGCCGCTCATCCAGCCCCTTCAAACCATGACCGTCGGCCAGCACAGCGCCGCCGATACCGTTGTCGATCACCCAGAGATCGAGCCAGGTGGTGTCTCCGTCCGGTACCCGTCGTAATGCCGCGTGCAGACGGATGCTGGTGGCCTGGGAGTGCTTGGCGGCGTTCGTCAGCAGCTCGGCCGCCACGAAGTAGGCGCTGCGTTCGATCTCCGACGGCAGTCTGAGCGCCGGGTCGAGATACAGCTCAGACTGAACAGGAACGGTACTGCGGGCGGCGAGGGACTGCAGGCCCGTGATCAGGCCCCTGTCCTGCAGAATCGGCGGCACCAGCCCGCGAGAAAGCGCACGGAGCTCCTCCAGGGTGTCGCGCGCCTGGCCGCGAGCCTCCTCAAGGAGTGCGCGCGCGGCATCCGGATCGCTGTCAAGCTTGCGGCCGGCACTCGCGAGATCCATCTGCATCCGCACCAGACGCTGCTGCGGACCGTCGTGGATGTCACGCTCCAGACGACGCAGCGACTGGTCTTCCGCGGCCACTGCCGCACCGCGTGACGCACTCAGGTCTGCGACCTCGCGCTGCAGTGCGTCAGAACGCCAGGCGCCCAGCATTCCGATGCCGACGCCCTGGTGCACCAGGACCAGGCCGCGTGTGATGAACGGCAGGGTCAGTAGGAAGATCAGCCCGAGACCGAACTCGAAGATGCTCTCGCCGACGAATGGATCGACCGCAAGCGTGTTGCCGGGTACCAGCCAGTCGGCGACGACGTCGTAGATCCAGACATTGCGATCACTCACTGGGAGGAATCGTCCCCACAGCCAATAGGTGATGCCGCCGAGGCTGATGGACACCCACACCACCGAGATGATCCAGCTCGCCAGGCCGACGATGAAGTTCACCACCATGCCATGAAGCAGGTAGAGCCAGTAGTGACCGTTGATGAGTGGCCCGAGTACTGCGCGCAGGGCCGTCGTCGGCTCGCCCGCCGGGGTCCACCTCGGCTCCGGGATTTCCGGCCGGCCCGCCCAGCGCAATCGCACCCGCTCGAGGGTTCCGAATCCGCGGGCGATGTAGAGGGCGGCGACGATGATGAACAGGCCGATGAAGATGGCCACCATGCCGACCCCGGTGAAGAAGACCGCGCTGAGCACGGAGAGCGCGGCAACGATGAGTGGGAGCGTGAGCAGCAGGAAACCGAGCTCGCGCGGCACACCGCGCCACAGTGCCAGGTATCCGGTCTTCTTCTTCACAGGCTCAAGCGTGGCAGACGATGTACCGCCCGCGTTCACAATCTGGCCGGTACCGGTCGGGACTGGTAGTTCAGTGCTCATGGTGTATCTCCTTGGCTCGTGGTCCGCTGCCGCTCGCGCCGGAAGGCGAAGCGGAATCGTGGTCTGTGGGCGGTTGCCCGGCCTTCTGCCCGGGTTCCACGACCACAAATTGGCCCATCATGCCGCTGTCTTCGTGTGCGAGCAGGTGGCAGTGGTACATGTACGGGAATTCTGGGTCGGTGTAATCGTTGAACGTCATGATCAGCCGATAGTCGATGTTCGGCTCGAGGTAGACGGTGTCCTTCCAGCCGGCGAGGGCCGCCGGTGGCTCGCGTCCGTCTATGGTCAACACCTGAAATTGCACGTCGTGCACGTGGAAGCTGTGCGGCATTGACATTCCGTTGCGCACTGTCCAGATCTCCGTGCTGCCGACCTCGACCGTCTCGTCGATGCGGCCCATGTCCATTCCCCGCTGATTGATCTGCGTGCCGTCCAGCTGGAATGAGCGATCAACCGTCGCCTCGTCCTCGTTCATCCGGTCGATCGCCGCGAGAGCGGTCGGCATGTCTCCCAGCGACCGCAGGTTGCTCGCCGCGCGCAGTTGCAGCACATCGAGCGTGTCACCGCCGGTGTTCGAGGCAGCGATCGGGCCCGGCAGTCCGAGTTCGGGCGGAGTGGAACGCAGCGTCGCGGTCTCCCCTGGCACCAGCCGCACCAGCACTTCGGCGCGCTCGCCGGGTGACAGACGGATGCCGTCCGTCGGCAGCGGGGCGGTCAACAGGCCGCCGTCGGTGCCGATCAGATCGAAAGAGCGGCCGTCTTCGAATGCGAAGTTGTATACGCGGGCACTTGACCCGTTCAGCAAGCGGAGACGCACGACATCCGTCGTCACCTCAAGATAGGGGCCGAGAGTTCCGTTGACGAGAACCTGGTCGCCGATCGGCCCGGCGAACCCGCGTTCGTCCGTGGTGAATTGGCCTGCTTCGTCGAAGCGCTTGTCCTGCACGATGAGCGGGATATCGTCGACACCATACTCGCGGGGCAGGTTCAGCGCATCCTCTGCGTCGTCCTGAAGGATCACCATTCCGGCCAACCCCATCTCGACCTGGTGCTCGGTCTCGCCGTGCGGGTGTGGGTGGTACCAGAGCGTCGCGGCCGGCTGGTCGATCGTCCACTTTGGATGCCAGGTGGCGCCGGGTGCCACCATCTGGTGCGGACCGCCGTCCATGCGGGCGGGAAGGTGCATCCCGTGCCAGTGCACTGTCGTCGGCACGTCAAGCTGGTTGGCGACATTCACTCTGACCTGTTCTCCCTTTGCCGCCACGATCGTGGGGCCGAGGTAGGACTGGTTGATGCCCCAGGTCTCGGTTTTCGTACCCGGTGTGAACTCGGTCGCACCAACAGTGGCCGTGAGGTCGAAGACGCGCTCACCACTCGCGTCGATCGAAGACGGCGCAAGGGGCGGAATGGCCAGCGGAGTGTCGAAAGCGACTTCCCCGCTCGTGTCGATCGCGCCTGGCCCGAGTGTTCCGCAGGCAGACAGGCCGACAACGACGGCGATTGCGCCAACCACAACGGTGCCAAGACTGACCAGGGCCGCCTTCGGCCGACGGATGCTTGGCGCGCGTTTCGATCTCATGCTTCCAGACTCGTGGGCGCCGGAAGAATACGGCATCCGGCGGGCATCCGGAACCCTGCGGGGGAAAACCCCCGTCAGGCCGGACCGACGGCTCGCCAGGCGTCGGGCAACGGCGGAATCGACGTCGACGACTCAGGCCGGCTGGTGTCGTTCGTCGCTGCAACGGACTGGAGCAGTGGGTAGGCTCGCCCTATGTGGTTTGGCGATCGAGGCAGCGGTGACCCCTTCGTCTTGCTTCATCCGGGCCGCACAGATTCGCGTGCGCTCGATCCGCTCGTCGCAGAACTTGTCGAAGACTACCGGCTCATTACACCGGACCAGCGCGGGCACGGCCGCAGCCCCGACGTCGAAGGCCCGCTCTCGTTCGTAGACATGGCCGCCGAGACGATCGAGCTGATCGAGCGAGAACAGCTCGGGCCGGTACACCTGCTCGGCTACAGCGATGGAGCGATCGTCGCCCTGCACATTGCACTCGCGCAGCCAGATCTCGTGCGCAGTCTGGTATTTGCCGCCGGTGTCTTCCACAAGGACGGTTGGCTTGCGGGAACGCTGGACGCCGAGCCGCCAGAATTCATGGCCGACAGTTACGCGGAGGTTTCTCCCGACGGCCGCGCCCATTGGCCGGTAGTGGTCGAGAAGATGGCCCGGTTGCATACGCTCGCTCCCACGCTGACCACTGACGACATTGCGACTTTGACGATGCCCGTGCTCATCGCCGTCGGCGACGACGACGAGCCGAGCCTGGAACATCTGCTGGAGATGTATCGCGCCCTCCCCGAGGGTGAACTCGCCGTCATCCCACGTGCGTCGCACGGCTTCGTCATCGAGAAGACTGATCTGTTCGCCCGCCTCATCCGCGACTTCCATGACCCTGCGAAGACGAATGGATTCTCGCCGATCCGCCGCACCTGACACCGCGGCGGCACGGGAGGTCCGCCAGCCGACTCCCGTCAGCGCAGCTGGAGCGTTTCGAGCGCGGCCCTGGCATGTGCGACCGCTTCGTCTGCGGTGGGTGCACCCAGCAGGCCGAGTAGACGCTTACGGTGTTCCTCGCCCAGGAGCAACGTGAACAGCGGCTGCGCCAGCCGCACGGTGTTCTCGCCGCGCTCCGCTCTGAGATGCTCCGCCAGGCGGGCGATGTGCCGCGCGTCACCGTTGTCGTGCAGGGTCACGGCAAGTTCGGGGAAACGCGTCGACTCTGCGATGACCAGACGGTGTAGCCCGGTGAGTTCTGCAGAGTGCAGACGGTACACAATCCGAGCGGCGAGGGACTCGAGCGTGTCTTCGTCTGGAGCATCCGTGCTCACTGTTGTGGCAAGGATCCGCACCATCGCAGCGAACACGCCGGCCTTGTCACCGAAGTAGCTGTAGATGGTGCGTTTCGTCACGCGCGCCGCGACGGCGAGCTGCTCGATCGTCGTCGCCCCGAAGCCATTCTGGAGAAAGACCGGCAGTGCTGCAGCGAGAATCTGGGAACGACGCTCGATCCGTTCGTCCTCGGTTGGGCGGCCGCGTTTGCGCGCCGGGCGGGACTTCGGGTGTCCGGCTTCCTTCTGTATGACCATGGTCTCCTCCCGCCTCCCACCAGATACCGCTACGCACAGATTACGGATACAATGATACGTGCAAGTGTCATTAATGGCAGGCACAACGGCGCCGGACCACACAACGGTCGGCGAAAGGGAGTACCGATGGCTTCACGAACGCCCACGACCCGGGCGACGACAGGTGTAACGACGGGCACTACGCCGACCTCTCCGCAGAAGGCACAGTCCACAGCAAAGCGGAAGACCACCGCGGCGCAGAAGGTCACCGCAACTCCGAAGGCCCCCGCGAAGGAGAAGGCCACTGTACGAAAGACGCCAGCGGGAGCGCGAAATCCCAAGAGCGCAGACGACAGCGCACAGTTGATCGACTTCTACCGGCAGATGATGCTCATCCGGCGCTTCGAGGAACGCGCAGCGCGCGCGTATACGCAGGCATTGGTCGGCGGATACTGTCACTTGAACCTCGGCGAGGAAGCAGCCGTCGTCGGCCTGATGTCGGCGATGCGGCCCAGCGATTATCTCTTCACCAACTATCGCGAGCATGGCTACGCAATCAGCCGTGGCATCGACCCGAACCGGGTGATGGCCGAGTTGTACGGTCGCATCGACGGTGTCTCGAAGGGCTGGGGCGGTTCGATGCACATGTTCGACATCACTCAGCGCCTGCTGGGCGGCTATGGGATCGTCGGCGGTCAGCTTCCCCTCGCGACCGGCGCGGCGCTTGCGATCGACTACCGCGAAGGTGATGAGGTCGTGCTCTGCACCATGGGAGACGGCACCACGAACATCGGTGCCTTCCACGAATCGCTGAACATCGCGGCACTCTGGAACCTTCCCGTCGTCTACGTCATCATCAACAACCGGCTCGGCATGGGCACGACAGTCGAAAAGGCGTCGGCTGAGCCCGAACTGTACAAGCGGGCATCCGCTTACCGGATGGCCTCTGAGCGCGTCGACGGGCTCGACCCGCTGGCTGTCTACGCTGCGGCCGGGCGCGCGATCGATTCTGCACGGGGTGGAAAGCCATTCCTGCTCGAAGTCATGACCGAACGGTTGCGTGGCCACTCTGTCGTCGACCCGGCCACATACCGCTCAGCTGAAGAAGTGGCAGACCTGAAGGAGAATGACCCGGTGCACACCCTCGCTGCGCGGCTGGTCGCGGAAGGAATCCTCAACGACGAAGCGCTTGCAAAGATCGACGAGGAGGCCACCGCGCTGGTGGTCGCTGCGGCCGATTTCGCTGCTGCCAGCCCCTTCCCCGAGATCTCGACGCTGTTCGACTACACCTACGCGACTCCGGTTCCGAACGACTCGCGAAGGCTCCCCGGCGAACCGTTGTTCGCACCAGAACCCCTGCCAGGCCAGGAGGTCTCAGCATGAGCATCATGACGTATCGGCAAGCCCTGCACGACACTCTCCGTGCCGAGATGCTGCGCGACGACGACGTGTTCCTGATCGGCGAGGAGATCGGGGTGTTCGAAGGGTCGTACAAGATCACGGCCGGCATGCTCGAAGAGTTCGGTGAGAAGCGAGTTCGCGACACACCGATCGCTGAGGAGGGCTTCACCGGCGCTGCCATCGGCGCCGCGATGCTGGGGCTGCGTCCCGTCGTCGAGATCATGACGATCAACTTCTCGCTGTTGGCTCTCGATCAGATCGTCAACCACGCGGCCAAGATCTACGGGATGTTCGGAGGGCAGGCCAGGGTGCCGATGGTCATCCGCACACCGGGTGGTGGCGGGCAGCAGCTGGGCGCAACGCACTCCCAGAACATCGAGCTCTACTATGCATTCGTGCCAGGTATGAAGGTCGTCGCACCGAGCACGCCGGCCGACGCCAAGGCACTCATGCTTGCGGCCATTCGCGACGACGACCCGGTGTTGTTCCTGGAGAACCTTGCCCTGTACAACACCAAGGGTGAGGTTCCGGATGACGACACTCCGGCCGTGATCGGCAAGGCCGCGGTCACGCGCGAAGGCAGCGACATCACCCTCATCGGCTACTCGCGGATGGCGTATGTCGCATCGAAGGTCGCCGAACAGCTGGCAGAGTCAGACGGACTCGACATCGAGGTCATCGACCTACGCAGCCTGCGTCCCCTCGATCGGGAGACGATCATCGCTTCCGTGAAGAAGACGCATTCAGCGGTCATCCTCGAAGACGACTGGCTGACATATGGCATCGGCGCTGAGATCGCCGCGACGATATCAGACGGCGCCTTCGACTACCTCGACGCACCGGTACGGCGGGTCGCGATGGCCGAGGTGCCATTGCCGTACTCCAAGCCACTGGAGACAGCCGCGTTGCCATCGACGGACGATGTGATCGGCGCAATCCGCCAGACCCTCGAAGCGGTCGGACACCGCACAAGCACGACGGGCAGGAAATCATGATCGAAATCACCATGCCGCGACTCTCGGACACGATGGAAGAGGGGGCGATCGCCACTTGGCACAAGAAGCCGGGCGACCGGGTCGAGGTCGGCGACATCCTTGTCGAGATCGAGACCGACAAGGCGACGATGGAGTACGAGGCTTACGAGGCCGGGACCTTCTCGAAGGTCTTGGTGCCTGAGGGCGAACTCGTTTCGATCGGCACGCCGATCGCCCTGCTCGATGATGGATCCGGTAACGACGCCGCGCCTGATGACGCAGGCACCACGGCGACGGATGCCGCGCCAGACTCAGCGAAGGCCAGCGAGAAGGCAGCGAACGCCGATACGGATGCCGCGGTCGACGAGGCAGAGCTGGCCACGGCGGCTTCTACCACGGCGGCCTCCACCACTCCAGCGACGTCGGAACCGGTTGCTGAGGCGCAGGATCCGGATGACGGTGAGCGCCTGTTCGCGTCGCCTCTGGTGCGCAAGCTGGCGAGGGAGAATCACCTCGATCTGAACGCTGTGCGCGGCACCGGCCCTGGCGGTCGCATCATCCGTGCCGATATCGATGCGCTTCTTCCGGAGGACGGCTCTGCTTCAACTGCGGCGACAATCGCTCCTGAGGCGTCTGCATCGCGCCCTGCCCCAACGCAGGAGCGGCCGACCCAGTCGCCTGTGCAGCCGGCAACCGAGCGCAGAGGCTCCGAGTCCGTCGCTCTGAGCAACACCAGACGGGTGATCGCACGGCGCCTCGGTGAGAGCGCCAGGAGCATCCCGCACTTCTACGTGACGGCTGTGGCCGACGCGGAGGCCATGGTGCAGCTGCGAACTGAGCTGAACGAGCAGTTGATCGCCTCAGGCCGTCCGAAGGTCAGCATCAACGACCTTCTGATTCGCGCCAGTGCGATCGCGTTGCGCGAGCATCCGCTGGTCAATGTCTCATACATCGACGAGGCGAGTACCACCATGTTGGTGCACCATCGAATCAACGTAGGAATCGCCGTCGCCTCCGAGAACGGGCTCGTCGTTCCGGTCATCGATGATGCGGACCAGAAGACGGTCACCCAGCTGGGCGTCGAGGCCAAGGAGCTGGTCTCGCTCGCGAACGCCAGGAAGCTGAAGCCGGAGCAGATGTCTGGCGGCACGTTCACCATCAGCAACCTCGGCATGTTCGGCGTCGAGCAGTTCACGGCAATCATCAACCCGCCGGAGAGCGCGATCCTGGCGGTCGGAGGCATGACGCGTGAACCCGTCATGGTGGGCGATGAGATCGTGCCGCGCAATCGCATCCGTTACACGCTGTCGGCCGACCATCGGGTCGTGGACGGTGCCCTGGCAGCACAGTTCCTGCAGACCCTCACCCGGCTGATCGAGAACCCCTGGACGATAATCGCCTGATTCACACCCACATTGTCGCGAGCCACACCTCGATGACGGCGAGGACGAGTAGAGCGACGTTGAGACCAATCTGTCGGGCTTCACCGCGGGCGAGGTGGAGCGTGATGGCGCCGATCTGCAGGAGAACGAGCCCGACGGCCGCAGCAACGGCGAGCCACGGGGCGATTCCCGTCAACGGGGGCAGAATCAAGCCGATTGCACCGAGTACTTCCAATACACCGATGGCCTTGACCCCCGCCATCGGTGCGCGATCCACCCACCTCATCATCTGCACAAGCCGTTCGCGGCCCTGTGTCAGTTTCATACCGCCAGAGTAAAGGTAGGTCAGGGTGAGTAGCGCGGCGATGATCCAGTAAGCAACCTGCATGAGGTCCCCGTTCATTGGTAACTGTGTGTGAGTGACCTCTGCTTGTGTGTGACCTTCGCGCGCGGGTGGGTACCTGGCGTGCAGCTTGCGGCCAGCGCAGCTGCAGACCGACACTGCACCGCTCATTCTTCACAACTCCACCGTCCCATACTGCGGGGTTCTTTCGTACGCGATCATTGGGAGATGTCAGTTAGGCCGGCGAATACGGGTTGTGGACGGCTCTGGTGGGAGTGTCGGTGGTGTGCTGTTTACTGTTGGCATGGACGAAGACGATCTGGAAGTGCAGGGTCCGTGGGGGTGTCATCCCGAGTGGGGTGATGCGCCTCCGGATGTGGGTGATCTTGATGATTTGGTGTCGTTGGCGTACCCGACGACGCAATTGCCTGATGGGTACGCTGACCGGCTCCGCGTGTTCGTCGACGACGTCGTGGAAGACTGGTCTGAGGCCGCGATTCGGGCTGCCGGCCTAGCGAGAAAGATCGACAGGGCGCGTGTCTGGTCGGAGACCTCTGACGAGTTCGTCGATCCGAACGCGCCGCTGAGCACGGCGGAGCGCACCGCGTGGATGGCGCGGGTGTTTACGACGGAATTGGCGGTGCAGTTGACCCTGTCAGAGACCGGTGCGGGGAAGCGTATTGCGGAGAGCCGGATGCTGGTGCATGAGCTTCACGGCACGTTGGAGGCGCTCTCGTTGGGGTTGATCTCGTACGCGCACGCACAGGTCATCATCGACCAGGCCGGCACCCTCCCCGCAGAGGCGCGTGCCGGGTTCGAGGACGCCGTGTTGGATGTTGCGTATCGGGTGCCTGCTGGTCGGTTCCGGCACGCGGCGGTCAAGATGCGTGAACGTCTCCACCCGGACTCCAT
This sequence comes from Glaciibacter superstes DSM 21135, assembly GCF_000421145.1. Classification (GTDB taxonomy): domain Bacteria; phylum Actinomycetota; class Actinomycetes; order Actinomycetales; family Microbacteriaceae; genus Cryobacterium; species Cryobacterium superstes. The sequence goes on from NZ_ATWH01000006.1 coordinate 283,434, forward strand.
CAAGGACCGGGCGAAGACCGCGGCTGCCGAGCGCCGGTTCGTGCTCGAGCCTGACCTGGACGGGATGGCGTGGTTGCACCAGTACCTGCCCGTCACGCAGGCGCAGGCGATCTTCCGCCGGGTCACCGGGGTCGCCAGGAGCATGCAGCACCCCGGTGAGGCCCGCACGTTGGCGCAGTTGCGTTCCGATGTTGCCGCGGCCCTGTTGATGGAGGGTATCCCCGAGGATGCCCTGATGGACGGCGCCTACCGGCACGCCGGGGCGAAGAACAAGCACGGCAAGAACAGCGGCGGAAAGAACAACGGCGGCAAGAACGGCGGCGGCAAGCACAAGAGCAGTGGGAAGCGTCAGGGTGGTGTTCCGAACTGGGGCATCCGCCCGCACGTGTTCGTGACCGTGCCGGTGGGCACGCTGATGGGCCGGAGCGAGGAGCCCGGGCAGTTGGAGGGGTATGGTCCGATCGATGCTGACACTGCCAGGGATCTCGCGGCGAAGGCGCCGTGGTTCACCCGGATCCTGACCCATCCCGAGACGGGGATCGTGCTTTCCTACGGTAAAGACAGGTACCGGCCTCCGAAAGACCTCCGCGACTGGCTCACCCTGCGAGACGGGACCTGCCGGTATCCCGGCTGCGGGAGGCCAGCGTCGGAGACCGACATCGATCATACCCAGGATGCCCAGTACGGGGGCCCAACCAATGAGTCGAATCTTGCTCATCTTTGTCGTCCGCATCATCTGCTGAAGCACCTCACAGCGTGGAAACTGACCCAGAAACCCGGCGGCGTCCTCAAATGGTCATCCCCGCTGGGAGCGACCGCGATCACGACACCCGACATCGAACCCGTGAAGAACGGCCCCCCCGACATCCCACCCTTCTAAACCTTCAGACTTAAACCCACAGACTCCGCTGACAAAAAAGGGGGCACCAGCCACCCATATGTCAATCCCCTGAAACCGTGGAGACTTTGCTAAGTGGGTTTTGTGTTTTCGGATCGCCGGACGGGGTCGTGCATCGGGTGCGGCAGGCTGTGGCCTGCCGGTGCTGCCGCCGGTCAGGGGCCGCGGAGGCTCGCGGGTCAAGGGCGGCCGGAGGCCGTCGCGCAGCGATCGCGTAGCGACCCTTGAGGCGGGAGAGGTGGCCCCGTAACCTGCACGGCCCCGCCCGGCGATCCGAAAGGGCCGGGCGGGAAGACAGCGGCGGCGTCAGCCGCCTCCATCAATCGTTCATGCCGCTTCCGATCCGGAATCTGCCTCAGCCCGGACGCGGGCTTGCGCGTGTTCGTAGTCCACCGGGGACAGCATCCCGTTCGTCGAATGGCGCCGGACCGTGTTGTATTCCTCGATCCATGCCGCGACCGCACGGCGCGCTTGCTCCCGGGTAATGAAGCGCTTCTGGCGGAGCAGCTCGAACTCCAAGGACGAATTGAACGATTCAGCGACCGCGTTGTCCAGCGCCGAACCGGTGCGCCCCATCGACTGAGTGGCGTGTGCGTTCCGGCAGGCGTCGGCGAACAGTTCCCCGGTGTACTCGCCGCCCTGGTCGGTGTGGCATATCACTCCGGTCACCGTCCCGCCACGGATCGCGATCGCCATGCACAACGCCGCCCGCGCCAGCGCTGCATCGTGGTGGGAATCCATGGCGAACCCCACGCAACGCCGCGAATGCAGATCCAGCACGTCGGCCAGGTAGAACTTACCTTCATCGGTGGGAATCTCGGTGACGTCGCCAACCCAGGTGACATCCGGCAGCGGACGCGGGCTGAAGTCCCGCCGCACCGCGTCGGGCGCCTTGCGCGCCGACTTGTCCGGTCTGGTCGTGGACCTGCAGCGGTGTTTCTTCCTGGCCACCAAGCCCTGCTCCGCCATCAGCGCGGCCACCGTGTTCACACTGACCTGCCAACCCAGCGCACGCAAGTCGGCAAGGATCCGTGGCGACCCGTACGTGCCGTGATGCTTCGCGAACAGCGACCCGATCATCGCCGACAACCCCGCACGCCGCGCCCGGCGTACCGACCCGTCGCCGTGACGCCACTTGTAGAACCAGGACTGCGACACCCCCAACGCCCGACAGGAGACCGCATACGGGATCCCGTGCTCCGCCCTCTGGGACACGACCGAGGCGGCAAGGTCTACCGCCCCATCGCTTCCTTCACCCAGAGGGCGGTGGAACGTTTGAGCACATCACGCTCCATCGCCAGCTCCGCATTGTCCCGCCGCAGCCGGACCAGCTCGGCACGCTCGCTCTCGCTCAGCGCACCGTCCCCGCCGTCACGGGTCCGCCGGTCCCGGCCCACCCAGTTGCCCAGGGTACCCTCATTCACGCCCAACTCCCGAGCAACAGCAGCGATCGGCCGGCCCGTTTCGTGGACGATCCGCACCGCGCCTTCCCTGAACTCCGCATCGAACTTCCGTCGTGTATCCATCGCCGTTTCCTCCTTAGCGATATCTCCACGATACGAGGGGAATCCCAATACTCTGAAATGATGGTGGCTATGGTAACCACTCGGCGAGCTGACATGTTCACAGCAGACGGCAGGCCGTCGGACGACGACCCGCGCGAAAATGGACCCAGCCTTGGCGACGAGCGCGTCACGCTGGTCGAATCCCTTCGCTCTCAACGCCTCACTCTCGAGATGAAATGCGTGGGCCTCGACGCAGAGCAGTTGGCCCGCCGTTCGGTCGAGCCGTCAACCATGTCGCTCCTCGGCCTCGTGCGGCACCTGGCCGAGACGGAGCGCGCGACATTCCGGGTGCTGATGGCGGGCCAGGATGTACCCCGCTGTACACCTCGGATACCGATCGCGACGGTGACTTCGATGGCGCAGTCGCCGACCCCCAGGTCGTTGCGGAGGCGTGGGAAACCTGGCGGGCGGAAGTCGCCTTCGCCACGAGCTTCGTGGCCGAGGCACCCAATCTGGACGTCACCGCCGACGATTCCCAGAACAAGCATGGCAGCGGTGGAGGGGCGACCTCGCTGCGCGAGATGTTGCTCGGAACGATCGAGGAATACGCCCGCCACATGGGTCATGCCGACCTTCTGCGCGAACGTATCGACGGCCGCATAGGCCAGTAGGCCGTTTTCAGATCAGAGGGTGCTGTGCGTGAACCGGCCTTCAAGCAGTGTCGCGGCCACCGGCATCCGTCTCAGGTCGTCGACGGATGCCGTGAACGGGTCGATCTCTGTGACCGCCAGATCTGCCACGTCACCGACCTCGATCTGATGCCTCCCGCGCGCAGAGGCAGCGAGTGCCGCCTGTCGAGAGATCGCCTGCTCAGGGTGCCACGGCTCGCGACCGTCTCTCGTGCGTCCGACGGCCGCGGCCATCGTAACCCAGGGGTCGAGCGGCGCGACGGGCGCATCGGAGCCGAGCGCAAGCTCTGCGCCGGCGTTCAACAGGCCGGCCAGCACAAAAGCCCGCCCGGTGCGACCCTCCCAGTAGCGGTCGGCAACGTCGCGGTCGTCCATGGCGTGCTCCGGCTGCACACTTGCCACCACGCCCAGTGACGCGAACCGGGCGAAATCACCTTCCGACAGCAATTGCGCGTGTTCGATGCTGCCGGTGCAACCGACCTGTTCGAAGACGTCAAGGGCCAGCGAATTCGCGTGATCGCCGATCGCATGTACGGCCGGGCGGATTCCGGCCGCGGCTGCCCGGCGAACAGAGCCGAGAAGTTCGTTCGTCGGGACCGTAAGCAGTCCGCGCGAGCCCTGCTGGTCCTCACGCCCCGGATACTCGTCGAAGCAGTACGCCGTGCGCGTGTTCAGCGACCCATCGGTGATCACCTTGTACGGACCAACCGTCAACAACCCGTTTGTACCGGCGATTACCGCACCGGTGCGCAGACCAAGTTCAATGGCGCGCTCCAGGTGTTGCGTGTAGATGCCGAAGTCGACGCGAAGGGAGTGGGAACCTGCCGCGATGCGACGTGTCCAGGCGTCGAGGCTCCAGGTCATCTCAAGGTCGACGACACCGACGACACCGCGCGCCGCAGCCGTGCGCGCCGCCGCGTCTACCCAGTCGTCAAGGACCTCGTCTGACACGGTGTCGATGAGGCGCTCAACCTGGAACGCGTCTTCCTCCCGAAGTACCCCGGTGGGGTGGCCGCCGAAACCGCAGAGAGACAGCGCCGCCGAGTTGAGCCAGACGCAGTGCAGGTCAGCACTGACCAGAACCACCGGCACATCCCGGGATACGGCGTCCAACATCCTGAAACTCGGAGCGTCTTCCCACAACCCGTCCCGGAATCCGTAACCGATCAGCGTGCCGGTCGGAGGTGCAGCCATGATCCGACCCGCAACCGCGTCCGCGGCCTCTGCGGCCGAACTTGCGAGAGAAACGTCGAACCGGCGCGCAACCTGCGACCACTGGCTGAAATGCACGTGGTTATCCCAGAGCCCTGGGATGAGCCAGCGTTCACCGAGGTCAACCGTGCGGGTGGCGGCCGTAGCCGGGTCGATATAGCCGATATGACGAATGAATCCTGCGCCGGCGGCATCCGTGGTTTTCCCTGCATGTTGGCCTGGTTCCTCGAAACCGATTTCGACGTCAACAATCTCGTCGTGCCCGGGGATGCGGCCGTTCCGCAAGATCAGGTTCATTGCGCAAGCCGCGCGTGCACGCGCCGCATCTGGGCGGCAAGTGCCTCGCTCGCGTATGGCCCGTCTCCCTCGAGCTCGCCGATGATCCGCTCCACCGTCTCGGCAGGTTTGTTCTGGCTCATCTTGTTCTTGGCGACGAAACGCGTCACCTTCATTCGGAATCCGACGGTTCCCGAAACGATCCGAGCCGCGTATTCCGCGTTCTCCGTCGTGCCGTTCATGCGTCGAGGGTTCTCCATACGGTCCTCGAAATGATCGACAAGTTTGTCGAGCACCAGCAGATTCTGTTCATCGGTCAGGATCTCCGGGGTGCCGTAGAGATGGGCCACGATGAAATTCCAGGTCGGGACGGCTGGATTCGCGTCATACCAGCCGGGAGAGATGTAGCCATGCGGACCCTGCACAACCAGGAGCAGCTCATGCTGACCGAGTTCGTGCAACTGCTCGTCTGGCCGCCCGACGTGACTAAGCAACACCAATTCGTCGCTCGAATCATCGCCCGATTCATCCAAGATGAACGGATAGTGCGAGGCGACCAGCTGTCCGTCTGACGTATGGCTGACCATCGTCACCCACGGATTCTCCCGCACGAGGCGCTTGATCTCTGCGACCTCGCCCAGAACGAAGCTGGGGTTCTGTCTCATCGTGCTCCCTGTTGTTGACCCAATACGGGATTGACGCGAAAGGCTATTTCTGACATTTCGGGCACCAATAGAGCTTCCTGGCTCCCATGACTTCGAGCACGATGTGGGTGCCACACGTCCGACATGGCAGTCCCTCGCGCTTGTACACCCAGTGACGATCGGCCCGGTTGGCCATGGCCAACGAGTATGCGTCGTGATTCAGGTCGTCCATGGTCATCATCTGGCCCGTCGCAACGCCGATCGACAGCAGGTGGGCCCAGTCCTTCCAGAGCGCACGCACAGTGTCTTCCGCAAGCGATTTGCCTGGCGTGTGCGGGTTGAGCCTGGCCCGGTACAGCATTTCGGCGCGATAGACGTTGCCGATTCCGCTGACCACACTCTGGTCCATCAGGAGCAGGCCGATCGGGGTGCCCTTCTTGAGCACGGCCTTTGTAAAGCGATCCTCAGCATCCTGGCCCGCGTCCAACTGTGGGTCCGGCCCCAGCTTCGCGATCGTCGCCTCCACGCGGTCCGGACCGAGCACCTCACAGGCGGTCGGTCCGCGGAGGTCGGCAGACACGACATCCGTCAACAGGCGCACCCGCACCTGGCCGACCGGCTCAGGAGGGAAGGAGTCTGGTGCGCCCGTCTCCTTTTCCTGCTCCGCCATCCGCACGCGAGTCCGACGCGGCGCTCCGATCGAGTGCATCGAATTCTCCCCCGCCTCGTCAAGGATCGCAGCATCGAGGATCGCCTCGGCCAGGATGGTGCCGCGCTGGTTGGTCTGTCCCATCCGGCCGTTGGCGGATGCGATGGTGGCGTCCATCAGGATGTCTCCCGCGAAATCCCACGCACCATACATGCCCAGGTGCACACGCAGCCAGAGCCCGTTGTCGAACTCTAGGAACATCTGTTTGCCGACCGCCTTCGCGTCCGTCATCACGTGCCCGTCGAGCTGGGACGCGCCCTCGGCGAATCGCCCCTGTGGAGACGAAACGCTGACGCGCTTCCCGACGAAGTTGCGCGCGAACTGGCGGGTGATGCGATGAACGGAGTGACCTTCTGGCATTGTTAGCGCTCGATTCCCTTCCCTGCAATATCGCCCGTTGCTTCATATTCGGTGAGTTGGGCGATCCGGCGCACGTGGCGCTCTTCACCGGAGAACGGCTCGGCTATGAAGGTGTCTATGAATGTCGTCGCATCCTCGACCGAGTGCTGCCTGGCACCGATGGAGATGACGTTCGCATCATTGTGCTGGCGCGCCAGTTGCGCGGTGCTGATGTTCCAGACCAGCGCGGCGCGCGCCCCTGTGACCTTGTTGGCCGCGATCTGCTCGCCATTGCCCGAACCGCCGAAGACGATTCCGAGGGCTTCGATTCCGTTCGTCTGGTCGTTCACGACCCCCTGCGCGGCGTTGATGCAGAAGGCCGGGTAGTCGTCGAGCGGGTCGTACGACGTCGGTCCGTGGTCGACCACTTCGTGGCCGGCGTTGGTCAGATGCTTGATCAGGTGCTTACTGAAATCGAGACCGGCGTGGTCAGTGGCGATGTGGATGCGCATCCTTGCAGTCTATTGAGATCGTCAGGAACTCGGCGAGGAATTCCGCGCGGGTGTGGTCGCTTGAGGTCCCGTGCGGCCGATGGCATACCGGAACGCGTTCACAAGGCGATATCCGCCGCCCTCGATCCGGAATGGCCGCGCGGCGTCGATCACTGTTGCTGCAGTCGCCGCGATGGTGTCTGGGTCTTCGCCCATGAGCACTCCGCGAACGAGAACCTCGTCGTTCGGTGCCTCCCAGCAGACTTCGACCAGACCAGCGGAGATCACGTCGAGTCCAGCGTCGCCGAACAGCTCTTCGAGACCGCCGGCCTGACGAAGTTCGCCATCTGGTCTCAGTTCTTCCCCGGCCGCCAAGGCAACGGATGTCTCGATCACGTTGAGGTCGTTTCGCGCGCCTTCTGCCCAGTTTGAGACGGCGACAAGACCATTCGGTGCCGTGACGCGAACGAACTCGTGAAGGGCGTCGAGAGTGTCTTCTGCAAACTGCAGGGCGTTGAATGCCGTCACCACGTCGAATGTGGCGGCAGGCCACGGCATGCCTTCGGCCGAGCCCAGGCGGATGTCGGCGGTTGGCAGGCGAGCCCGGGCGAGGGCGATCATCGCCGGTGCCGGGTCGATTCCAGCCGGTGTCGCGCCAAGCCGATCGAGCATGCCGAGGAACTCACCGCTGCCGCAGCCGACGTCGAGAACGCGGGAGCCTGGTCCGATGCCGGTTTCTGAGATGACTCGCTGACGCGCCGGATCGGCGAAATCACCCCAGAGTTCAGCCCAGACGCCGGCGACTGCTGACCAGCCGTCTTCATCTGCGCCGTCCATCCGTGCTCCTCCCGCGTTGCATGCATTGCCTGAATACATTGTCGCCGCTTGGGGTAGATCGATCTGATATCCGGGGTTAGCCTCGAAGCATGTGCAGGAACATCCATACTCTCCACAACTTCGAACCGGCTGCCACCGAAGACGAGGTGCACGCCGCCGCGTTGCAGTTCGTGCGGAAGATCAGCGGGTCGACAAAGCCCTCAAAGGCCAACGCCGAGGCGTTCGACCGCGCCGTCGAAGAGATCGCCCACATCTCACGGCACCTGCTCGAAGATCTCGTGAGCAACGCCCCGCCAAAAAACCGCGAAGTCGAGGCGGAGAAGGCGAAGGAACGTTCCGCGAAGCGCTTCGCCGCCGCGTAGTCGCCGACCGCTCTGACCCGTTCCGTCAGAGTGACCTTTCCGGTCGAGAGTGACCGGCGGAACGGTCACTCTCGACCGGAAAGGTCACAAGGGCTAGTCGATATGAAGGTGGCCAGTTCTTAAGGCTGGGGCCTCGTTTCACATAGACGTGGGTTGCCAACAGGTGAAGAGTTGACCTATCCGACAGGTAAACTTTGGAGGCCCCAGTTGACTATCTATCGTACTTTCGTTGGCTTGGATGTGCACGCCCGAACTATCGCTGGTTGTGGCATCGATGTTCACAGTGGTAAGGTCGTGCATCGACGATTCGGGTTCGACCTGACCGAAGTTCTCGGGTGGATCCGATCGCTGCCGGGTCCAGTCCAGGCAACGTATGAGG
>NZ_ATWH01000007.1 GCF_000421145.1 Glaciibacter superstes DSM 21135
TCAGAGTCACTCGTGCCGAGATGAGATCTGGAGTCAGGATGCGTTTGCCGTCCCTGCACGAGAAGTGTCTGTATGAGAAGTGCCTGTACGAAAACGTCCCGCCGTGTTAATACCGGGCAAGACCGTAGCGACCGGATTCGATTTGATCCTCGATCGCCTCGATGAAGCCACGGCCTCGCAGTCCGAGACGAATCGGGCACAGGCGCGGTTGTGGGCGTCGCTCGCTGAGCTGATGCGGCTCGCGCGGGCGAACCCGCACGTCTATCTGCGTTCCGGAGGGCTTACTGGGCGGGATGCGCTTGAGCTGGCCGAGGAAGCGGCGGCGTTCGACGCTGGCCTGCGTCTTCACCTCTCCGCAGGTCAGGTGCGTACGTTGGCCCACCGCGCGCAGCTACTCGAAGACCGGCTGCCCCGGCTGCGCGCCGTATTCGCGGCAGGCGAGACAACGACGGCGCATGTCGGCGCGGCACTCGACCTGCTGAGCGGCTGGGACGACGACACCGCAGTGCGACTCTTCGATGAGCAGCTCGCCGAACCGGCTGGAACCCTCACACCGGCCGCGTTCCGGGCACGTGCCAGACGGGCGAAGGAGAAGCTGCACGAGGAACCCGCCGAAGCCCGACACGCTCGCGCGTTCGCAGGCAGGGGCGTGTGGATGGAACCGGCAGAAAACGGCATGGCATGGGTGCACGCGCTCCTGTCAGCACCAGATGCCGTTCGTATCGTGTCCCGCCTCAACGCCACCTCCCGCGCAGAACAGAAGAAGACCAAGGTCGGAGATTCCAACTGGCGTTCACGTGACCAGATTCGTGCCGATCTGGCCGCGGCGTGGCTCGCGGGTGACGGCACGCCAACGGCCGCGAAAGTGCGGCCCGTGCTGCTTGTGCCGCTGCTATCCATGATCGGCGGAGGAGACGAGCCGATCGAACTACGCGGATATGGCACCATCGACCGCGACTCCGCTGCCCGGCTGTTCGCCGAGGCACCCTCGTTCAGGCGCGTGGCCACGAACCCGTTCACCGGTGAGAAGCTCACCTACGACCGCGAACGTTACCGCCCCACCCAGGCGCAAAAGGACTGGATCGCGTTTCGCTTCGAGAACTGCATCGATCCCACCTGCAACCGGGCCGTCGACGACACCGATGTCGACCATCTCGAAGAATGGGTACGTGACAACGGCAGAACCAACGAAGACAACCTGTTCCCGCTCTGCGAAAAGAGCAACCGTCGCAAGAACCTCAGCCGATTCGACTACGAACGCCTCCCGAATGGTCGAGTCTCCATCACCACACCGACCGGCCTCACGGTCACCACCGAGGCGGCCCCCTTCTAAACAACACCGCCTTCAACGACACGATAGGTGCTGAAGCACACATCCTCGTGACCCCGCCATCGCTTCGAAGGCTCGAGTGGTCACGTGCTCGGTGCGCTGGCGCACGGTGGAGAGGTCAGTATGTAGACGGTGTGGAGTGACAGTTCAGTACGCTTGCAGGATGAAGCCACATCGCGCCGGAATTCTCACCCTCGGCTGCACCGTGGCACTCACCATCGCACTCGCCGGGTGCAGCGCCGCCCCGAGCGACACGACAGCGACATCGACGCCGTCCGCGACCACCACTCAGGAAACGCCGCGGCCGACGCCAAGTGACACCGCGGCTCCGGTCAGTGCAGAGACGTGCGACACAGCAATGACCGACGAAGGTCGCGCGACGCTGACCGAGGATGCACTCGAACTCCGCGAGTTCCAAGCCTTCGACGACGTGATGCAGTCGATCGTGGATGACGGCGGGCTCGGATGTTACTGGGTCAGGCCAGGCAGTGACATTCAAATCTGGTTCGCGCGAGTTGATCAATCGCCCGACCAATGGGAGGCCCTTCGCGCGGAACTGCTGGCGGCCGGTTACACACAGACCGACGACCCGTTCCCCGGCACGATCCGTGCCGCAGACCTCAACGGGGATTACACGCCTTCGCTCTATTTTTCGGACGGAGTCCTCTACTACGTGAGCTATGAGGACCTGTTCGTCCACTTCCGCGGGCTGGCATAGCCCCCGAACTGGGAAATCCGAGGGCGCGCACCACGACACGCGTCTTCCCTGGAACCGGCGTTGTGGCTATGCTGGTCGGGATCGCAGGCGAGATCGTCGCGTGCACCGGCCGAGAAAGGAGGGGATGAACATGGATGCCATTGTTTGGGACGCCACAGTCCAGCATTCCGCTACCCCCGCCTTCACCGAGGCCGCCGTCTAACCAACCACGTGTGGCCTCCGACATCGGAGCACACTCTTGTCAGTAGACGCATTCTCCAACACCTTCTCCCTTTACAACGTCGGCGAGTTCGGGGCCGCAGAGCCTGAAGACGGCCAACGCTGGTCGACCTGGCCGGCCATCACCCCCAGCGAACGTGGACCAGAGCCGCATCCGGACTGGCTCGTCACATCGGCAGCGGCCTTCGACACCGAACTCGGAATCGTCAAGACAGGAAAGGAAGCCGACGTCTTCCTGATCGAGCGGGCCGTGCCGGGCGACCCGTCCCAACCCAGCATTCTCGCCGCCAAACGGTACCGCGGCACCGAGACCAGCGATTTCCATCGTTCTGCGCAATATCACGAGGGCAGGCGGATGCGGAACACCCGCGACACGCGCGCGGTAGCCAGGGGTAGCTCATACGGCCACAGCGTGTCGGCCGGACGCTGGGCGTACGCGGAGTTCGAAGCGCTCTGCCGAATGCACAGTATGGGCGTGCCTGTGCCGTATCCGGTCCAGGTCAACGGCACAGAGATCCTGATGGAATTCATCGGCGATGACTCAGGCGCGGCGCCCCGACTGGCGCAGGCAAAGGGGTCGGTATCGCAGCTGTCTTCGTACCTTGAGCAGGTGACAGACATCATGCTGACCATGGCGCAGGCCGGACTCGCGCACGGTGACCTCTCCGCCTACAACCTGCTCGTGCACCACGACCGCATCGTTGTGATCGATCTTCCCCAGGTGGTCGACATCGCCAGCAATCCGAACGGAATGGCGTTGCTGCACCGCGACTGCGTCAACGTGTGTGACTGGTTCACCCGGCGCGGTCACAACTGCGATTCAGAAGAGATGTTCGCGGCGCTGGTCGCCGAATTGTTCGCGTGAGGTCTGTCGACGGAATACAGAAGGGCCCCGGCCGAAGCCGGGACCCTTCTGTTCATTTGCTACTGACGATTACTGACTACTCGGTGACCGCGCGACGACGCATCAGGAACAGTGCGCCACCACCCACGAGCAGCAGTGCAGCTGCTCCGCCGAGGAAGGGCAGTCCGTCAAAACCGGTGTTGGCGAGGTCGCCATCGCCGGCCGGATCGCTCGGAGTGCCCGGGTCAACCGGAGCCGGTGCGACCGTCAGAGCGAAGCCCGAGACGGCGTCTGCCGAAACGACCTCGTCAACGGTCTGCGTGGCAACAACGGCGTAGTCGCCGGCGATCAGCGCGAAGTCGATCGGTGCGCTCCACTTGCCGTCAACAACGGTGACCGGTGCGAGTGCCTCGCCGCTGAGCGCGACCTGAACGGTTGCACCGTTGATGCCGGTTCCCTCGATCTTCTTCGGCGCAGCCGACAGGTCGAAGGAGGAACCGTTTGCCGGCGACGTGAACACCGGAGCGGCGAGCACAACCTTGAACGCCACAGTAGCGGCAGGCGATTTCTGGCCCTCTGAGGACTGCGTCACCGAAACGGCGTAGTCTCCGTAGCCGAGCGGCTCGGCGAACTCGATCTTCCAGGCACCATCCGCGGCAACAGTCGCGGTTCCCGTGGCGTCGCCGGTCGCGGTGACCGTAGCGCCCGGAAGGCCGGTGCCGGTGAGCTCGGTGACCTCATCGGCGACCTGGCCGCCGTTGGCCGGCGTGGTGACGACAGGAGCCACCAGCGGTGCGAGCACCACGTTCACGGAGCCTTCGGCACTGGCCGACACGTTGAAGCCGCTCTTTGCGGTGACGGTGAACTTGTAGTCACCGAGCGTGCTCGGCGCCGGGAAGGTCCAGTTACCCGAACCGTCAACGGCGACCTCGAACGGGGAACCGGTGGCCGGCTTCACAACGAGCGTGGTGCCCGCGGGAGCCGTGCCGACGATGGCGCCGCCACGCTCGACATCGCTGCCGGCAGCGCTGGTGACAACCGGAGCGTCGATGAACAGCTTGACGGTGTAGCCGTCGGTGTGCGCGAGACTGTTCTGCAGGTCGGAAGCCCAGACGAACGGGGGCTGACCAGGCAGCGCGCCGCCACTCAGGATACCCAGTGCGGTCGTGCCGGAGAAGACAGCTCCACCGGAGTCACCCTGGGCTGCAACGAGGCTGTCGGATCCGAAACCGTAGACCATCCGATCGCCGATCCTCGCCCAACCCTCGACGTAGTCGATGGTGGCATTATTTGTCAGGCCGGTAGTGCGACCGGACTTGCTCACCGACTGGCCGAGTGCGGCATTTCCGACCGCTGTGACCTTGGTGGTCGATGCGGAGAGGTCCTCTGATGCGGCCGTGGTCCAGTCCGTGATCTCAGGCAGGAGGTTCAGGTCGCCATTCAGCACGTCGATGACGGCCACGTCGATGCTGTTCGTATCTTCGCCACCAGTGGCGTTGCCGATTCCGCCGAACTGTGAAAAACCGAACTTGCCGATTGCAGTAGTGACAGTCACTGCACCGGATCCGCCACCGGCCGTGTCACTGCTCGGAAGAGTCAGTGCAGTCACAGTGTTCGCGCCGTCGGCGGTGCAGTGCCCGGCGGAAATCAGCGCGTCATTCCCGTCTTTGTCCCACGCAGTGAAGCCGATGGAGCAGCTAGCACCCGACGAAGACTCGAAGGACGGAGCCGTGAAGTAGCCAGCTCCCGCGACAACGTCGTTCTCCGCGTAAGCCGTGAGCTCCTGTCCCAGCGTGTACTTGATGGGTAGTGTGCTGCCGTCAGGCGTAGTGATCGGCGCTGCGGCCCGACGCTCGTTGGCCTGCGACTCCAACGCGAGACCGACATATCCGCCGGACGCATCTTTGGCGATGACCTGAACGCCGTTCTGGTCACTGTTACTCAGGACCTCGGCAGCGAAAGCCGCATAGCTCTCGGCATCTGGCGTCGCAGCGGCGGAATTGGCGGACGCGGGTGAAGCTACGAGGAGCCCTCCGAGTCCAAGAGCGGCGGCCGCGCAGACGGCGAGCGCTCGCTTTCCGAATGTTCCGGAAACTGACATAGGTGTATTCCCCCCATTGAATGGATAAGTCGGCTCGCATGCGAGCGTGTCTGCCCCACTAGGAGGGGCAGACCTGTCGTAACCTATCGTGACCCTCGAACGGGGAGCAACTTATTTCGCCGTTCTCCCGCCGATTTCACCCTCACCGAATGCGCGGAAGTTCAGGCTTTCCAGCCGTGCGATCGGCAAGATGACGCGGTGAACACCCGACTCCCCATGCCGGTACCCATGGAGGGTGTCCGTGGGTCGCCGACACTCCGCACAACTCGGGCACCGGAAGTTTCCACACCCCCACTAGCCTGACCTCATGGTTGATCAGAATGCCTCGGTTCCGGACGTCGTCACCACCGCACTCGCCGAAGACCCGACTCCGGCGACCAGAGGGCGCATATTCGCGTGGAGCCTGTGGGACTGGGGCTCCGCCGCTTTCAACGCGGTTGTCACCACTTTTGTCTTCACCGTGTACATCACCGGGTCGGCATTCGGCGACAAAGACGTGATCTCGGCTCAACTCGGCTGGGCCCTCGCCATCGCCGGGTTGCTGATTGCCGTTCTGGCCCCCGTTACCGGCCAACGCTCCGACACTTCTGGGCGCCGCAAGTTCTGGCTGGGCGTCAACACCTTCATCGTCGTCGCAATCACCGCGTCGATGTTCTTCGTTCAGGCCTCCCCCGATTTCCTGCTGCTTGGCCTGTTCCTGGTCGCCGCCGGTAACGTCTTCTTCGAGTTCGCGGGCGTCAACTACAACGCGATGCTCGCGCAGGTCTCCACGCCGGCGACCGTCGGCAAGGTCAGTGGATTCGGCTGGGGCATGGGCTACATCGGCGGAATCGTCTTGCTGCTCATCGTCTATTTCGGTTTCATCCAGCCAGACGTCGGGCTGTTCGGTGTCACGAGCGAGAACGGACTGGCCGTTCGCGTGTCGATGCTGATCGCTGCCGTCTGGTTCGGTCTCTTCGCCCTCCCTGTGCTGTTCTCCGTGCCGGAATACCGCGCACCGGATGCCGTCCGCCGAGAGCGCGTCGGGTTCTTGCGGTCGTACGCGGTACTCGCTCACGACGTCGCCCGGCTCTGGAGGACCAGCCGCCACACGGTGTACTTCCTGCTGGCAAGCGCCGTCTTCCGTGACGGCCTGGCCGGGGTGTTCACCTTCGGCGGCGTGCTCGCGGCATCCGTCTTCGGCTTCTCTGCCGGAGAAGTGATCATCTTCGCCATCGCGGCCAATGTGGTCGCCGGCGTTGCGACGATGGCCGTCGGCGCCCTCGACGACCGGCTCGGCGCGAAGCCGGTCATCGTCACCGCCCTCATCGGTCTCGTGGTGTGCGCGACCATCGTGTTCTTCCTGCACGATGGTGGCCAGATCGTGTTCTGGACCGCCGGACTCGCACTCTGCCTCTTTGTCGGCCCTGCGCAATCGGCCAGCCGCAGCTTTCTCGCCCGGCTGATCCCAGCAGGCCGGGAGGGCGAGGTCTTCGGCCTCTATGCAACAACCGGCCGGGCCGTCAGCTTCCTTGCCCCCACAGCCTTCGCGGTGTTCGTCACCATCTTCGGAGAGACCTACTGGGGCATCCTCGGCATCATGCTGGTGCTGCTCGTCGGACTGCTCCTACTGCTGCCGGTGAAGGCGAAGCAGGAACAGATCAGCTGAGGGTCAGGCGATGCGCCCGGCGGCGATGCGCACGGCCTCGTTGCGCTCGACGAGGGTCCAGGTCGCGCCGTCGTCTGCCGAGACCCAGCCCTCCCAGGTGTATGCATCTGCCGTGATCGCGGTGAAGTTCCAGCGCACGGCCCGGCCGTCGGTGCCGGTTCCATCCTGGCGGATCCCGTTGCGATACGGCGTCGCGATGAGGTGGCAGTACTCCCCTGACTTCGGCGCGAAGTAGCTCACTCGCCACGCACCGGCGTGGGCGTCATAGACACGAACGGCCGTCGCAACGGTCTCGAAGCCAGACGGATGCGACGGGCTGGCCTCGACCTCGACGTCTTGCACCGCACGACCATCGAGGATGAACCCGACGATCCAGGTGAACTCGCGCTCGGTCCATTCCCCGGTCGCCTCGTCGAGCCTCGACCCCTTCGCGGCCCACGACCCGACGAGCTTTCCGAACCTGCGCATGCGCCCCGGGTACTCAGGTGTGGGTCCGGACGCGATGAGCGCCTCGGCAAATCGGGGATCAGGCGCGGCGGGGGTCATATCTCAATTTTACCCGCCCGGTGTTGCATCCGTATGACGGAGTCCCTGGGCCCCTGAACCCTTGGTCCCCTGAAAGGTAGGATGTCTGCATGGCGGTCACCGATGAGGCAATCCTGAAGATCAAGGAGATGATCATCTCCGGTGCCCTCGGACCGGGAGATCGCCTACCGCCGGAGAAAGAACTGAGCGAACGTCTCGGCCTCTCTCGCAGCTCGATGCGTGAAGCGGTGAAGGCGTTGGAGGTCATCCGGGTACTCGACGTACGGCGCGGCGACGGAACCTATGTCACCAGCCTCGAACCGCGCCTGCTCCTCGAGGCGATGTCGTTTGTCGTCGACCTGCACGACGATTCCTCTGTGCTCGAGCTCTTCGCCGTTCGTCGCATTCTGGAACCGGCGGCCGTCGCTCTTGCCGCGACCCGGGCGACGACGGATGACGTGGATGCACTCCGCACACAGATAGCTTCCGTCGACGTGTCGACCAGTGTCGAAGACCTGGTCGCCCATGACCTCGAGTTCCACGGTGCGATCGTGGAACTGGCGGGCAATCGGTACCTCGCCAGCCTGATCGAGTCGCTTTCCAGCCACACCGTTCGCGCGCGCATCTGGCGCGGTCTCACCCAGGAACACTCTGTCGATCGCACCCTCTCTGAGCACCGCGCGATCGTGGATGCGCTGGAGCGCGGCGACGCGGGTCTCGCACAATCGCTGACGGTGGTGCACATCGCCGGGATCGAGCAGTGGCTGCGTGACGCGGCCGCAGCGTCCTGACATCCAGGCTCCGAACGCTCATGGGCCGGGACGAATCGCTCGCCCCGGCCCTGTGCACGTCGATCTACTCGTAGATGACGGCCTTGATCTCTTCGCTGTCGATGTTGCTCTTGTCGTACCAGAAGAACCCGGTGTCAATCGTCTTCTCCACCTTGTCACCGTTGATCGCGGCGACAGCGGCCTTCACCGTCTCGTAGCCGATGCCGACCGGGTTCTGCGTGATCGCCCCGGCCATCAGGCCCTCGTTGATCGCGTCGATCTGCGCCTTGCCTGAGTCGAACCCGACGACGGTCAGTTTGCCGGCGAGGTCAAGTTCTTTGACGGCCTGCACCACACCGATCGCTGACCCCTCGTTGCTGCCATAGAGACCCTTCAGGTCGGGGTTGGCAGCAATGATCGCCTTCGCGAGGTCGGCAGACTTCGCCTGGTCACCGCCACCGTACTGGGTGTCGACGATCTCAATGTCTGGTTCGTTCTCCTCCATGTACTCCACAAAGCCGTCGCGACGGTCGACACCGGTGACGGATGTCTGGTCGTGTACGACGAGTGCGACCTTCCCGGCGTGGCCGATGAGCTCAGCCATCTGCTTCGCCGCCTCGGCCGCGGCAGCCTTGTTGTCTGTGGATGCCGTCGTGACCGGAATGTCGCTGTCAACACCGGAGTCGAACGCAATCACAGGGATGTTCGAGTCCTTCGCCTGCTGCAGCAGCGGGCCGGCAGCCTGGCTGTCCAGCGCCGCGAAACCGATGGCATCCGGACCCTTGTCGAGTGCGGTCTGCAACATCTGGATCTGCTGGTCGACGTCGGCTTCCGTGTCAGGGCCCTCGAACGTGATCTCCACGTCGAACTCCTCCGCAGCCTCTTCCGCGCCCTGCTTCACGGCCTGCCAGAACTGGTGCTGGAAGCCCTTCGAGACGATCGCGATATACGGCTTGTCACCGGACGCCTCGCCTCCGCCGGCATCGCCACCGCCTGCATCGCCACCGCCTGCGGCACAGCCGGTCATGGCGAGTGCGACGACGCCGAGCCCCGCCAGCGCTGTGATCAGTTTTCTGTTCTTCATGGACGAACTCCTTAGTTTCGGTGATGCGGGTGGGGGTGCGGTGAGGGACTACTGCGTTCACCTGCCACGGGGCTGCGCTTACCTGCCACGGCGCCGGAGCATGTCGAGATAGACGGCGATGAGGATGACCGTGCCGACAGCGACCGACTGCCATTCCTGCGGGATCGACATGATGCGGAGGCCATTGGTCAGTACGGCCATGATCAGGGCGCCGATGACTGTGCCGACGATCGACCCCTTGCCGCCGGAGAGCGAGGTGCCGCCGATCACAACGGCCGCGATCGCCTCGAGCTCGAGCCCCAGGCCACCGGTCGGCTGGGCCGAGCTGAGCCGGGAGGCCGCCAGTACACCGGCGACGCCGACGAAGAGCCCGGACACCGTGTAGATGATGATCTTCCACTTGTTGACGTTGACGCCGGAGAGCGCCGTTGCCGCCTCGTTGCTGCCGATCGAATAGGTGTAGCGCCCGAAAATGGTGCGGGAGAGCAGGACGGCGGCGATGATCATCATCAGGATGAAGATCGCAACGCCGAGCGGAAATCGCATGCCGGGGATGATCGACAGGTTCATGATCGCCTGGAAGTCGGGGGTTTCCTTGAAGTAGATCGGCTTGGTTCCGCTGATCACCAGCGCGAGTCCGGCGGCAATGAGCATGGTCGCCAGGGTGGCGATGAACGGCGGGATCTTCAGGATGGCGACGTTGAAGCCGTTGACGAACCCGATCAGGCCTCCGAAAAGGATGGCGCCGAGAACGCCGGCCCATAGCGGCCAGCCCCAGAAGGTGAGGAAGACGCCGGCCATCACGCCGCAGAGGATCATGCCGGTGCCGATGGAGAGGTCGATGCCGCCGGTGATGATCACGAACGTGGTGCCGAGCGCCAGGATGCCGGTCACCGTTGCGGCGACGAGGATGCTGGTGATGTTCGATGTGGTGAAGAAGTGCGGGCTCGCGAAGGCGAAGAACGCCACGATGATGATCAGGCTGGCGAAGGCGAGGAGTTGCTGCAACTGGCCGCGGAGCCGGCCGACCAGGCCGCCTGGCCGGCCGGTTTCGGTGCTGGCGGTGTCGGATGCTGTGGGTGTCGTTGTCATGCCATTACCGTTCCTTCGGCGCTGAATCGGGTCGCGTAGTCCATGATGTTTTCCTGGGTGGCGTCGGCGTTGTCGAGAATCGCGGTCAGTCTGCCTTCGCACATCACCGCGATGCGGTGTGACATGCGCAGCACTTCGGGCAACTCGGAGGAGATCATGATGATCGCCTTACCCTGAGCGGCCAGCGCGTTCAGAAGTGCGTAGATCTCGTCTTTCGCGCCGACGTCGATACCGCGGGTCGGTTCGTCGAAGATGAGCACGTCGCAGTCTTTGACGAGCCACTTGGCGATCACGACCTTCTGCTGGTTTCCGCCTGAGAGGTTCTTGACCAGCTGCGACGTCGACGGGGTCTTGATCGACAGGGCGGTGACCAGCTCGGATGCCTTCGCCTCGATGGCTGCCGGTTTCATGAATCCGAGTGCAGCCGTGAACTCCGGCAGGGAACTGAGAACGATGTTCTCCTTGACGTCGCGCTCCAGCAGCACCCCGTAGGCCTTGCGGTCTTCGGAGAGGTAGCCGATCCCGAGCTTCGCCGCGACCGCGGGACTGTCGATGCGCACTGGCTTGCCGGCCAGCTCAATCGTTCCTGCGGACTTCGGGTCTGCACCGACGATCGCCCTGGCCACCTCAGTGCGACCGGCGCCCATCAGCCCGGCGAAACCGAGGATCTCCCCCCTGCAAAGCTCGAAACTGACGTCGGAGAGCACACCCTTGGTCGAGAGTCCAGACACCGACAGAACGACGTCGGTGCCGGCATCCGTCACCTGGGGGCGTGCCTCACCCGTGATCTCTCGCCCGACCATCAGCGAGATCACCTCGCGCATGTCGGTGCTGTCGGTATCGAGCGTGTCGATGTACCGGCCGTCCCTGAGCACCGTGATGCGATCGGAAATGACCTTCAGTTCGTCCATGCGGTGGGAGATGTAGATGACGCCGGTATCTGGCGTGGTGAACCGCCGAATCAGGTCGAAGAGCGTCGCGACCTCTAAGTCGTTCAGGGCCGCGGTCGGCTCGTCCATGATGAGCACCTTCGCGTTGAACGAGAGCGCCTTGGCGATCTCCACCATCTGCTGCCTGGCGACCGTGAGTTCGCCGACCCGCTGGCGAGGGTCGAGGGCAAGGCCGAGGCGATCGAATAGTTGCTGCGCCCTGGCGTTCAGCTCACGATCGCTAAGAAAGATTCCGGCCCGACGCGGCTCGCGGCCGATGAAAATGTTCTGGGCGACGGTGAGGTCGCCGGCCAGGTTGAACTCCTGGTGGATGATGCTGATGCCCAGCTCTTGCGCCTGGCGCGGACTGGTGATCTCGAGGCGTTCGCCGCCCAGGAAGAACTCCCCCGCGTCTGGCGTGTAGATGCCGGACAACAGCTTCATCAGCGTTGACTTGCCTGCGCCGTTCTCGCCGACCAGGGCGAGCACTTCACCGTGGCGCACGTCAAGTCCGACATCCTGGAGGGCCTTCACTCCCGGGAAACTCTTGCTGGCGCCGACTATCGTGAGGAGAGGTTCGCGCTCATCCATCGACATCGGATGTTTACTCGGGTTCACGGGTTTCTCTCTTCCTTGAGATGGTGGCACGTCGTCATATTAGATATGCATTGTCTCGTGTGTCAACTGAATTCCGGCCGCGCTCATAACGGTTAGACATCAGATCTTTGGATCAAATCCCGTTCGGTGAGCGCGTGCCAGAATTCGACGGGAATCAGCTCGTTCATGCGCTCGGCATTCTGTCGCAAATGGTCAGGACGGCTGCCGCCGACCACGACTGTTCGCACCGGGTTTCCGGCCGGGTCATCGCGCAGGGTGTACTGCAGTGCGGCGGCAGGGAGCGAAACGGCGAATTCGCGGCATACGGCGGCGATCGCCTGAACGTGCTCCAAGAGGCCGGCCGGCACGTCGCCGTAGTCATACCGGGCGCTGCTGCCCGGCTCGTTCGTCGCGAGCAGTCCGGAGTTGAACACGGAGGCATTCACGATGCCGACGCCGTTCGCCCGGCAGGCCGGGACAACCTCGGCGAGCGCCGGTTGCTCTGCCAGCGTGTAGCGCCCTGCAACCATGAGCAGGTCGAGCGCGCCGGTATTCACAGACGCGAGCAGGGCATCCGTTGACATCGAGCCAACACCGATGGCTGTGACCAGGCCCTCATCGCGGAGGCCGGCCAGAGCGGGGATCGCTGAAGCGAGTGCCTCGGTGAGACTGTGTCGCTCCGGGTCGTGCAGGTAGAGCACGTCGAACCGGTCAAGGCCGGTTCGTTCGAGGGATTCTTCAACGCTCTGACGGATGCCGGCGGCCGAGAAGTCCCAGACCCTGGCGAGGTCTGCTGGAACGGCGAAGTCGTTGGCGAGGTCGAGTTCGCCGACGCCGTCTGGGTTGGGGCGCAACAGACGGCCGACCTTGGTCGAGACGATGTACTGGTCGCGCGGCTTGGTGGCCAGGAAGGCGCCGAGCCGTCGTTCTGACAGGCCGAGCCCGTAGTGGGGAGCAGTGTCGAAGTAGCGCACGCCGACATCCCACGCGGCCTGCAGGATCTCCCAGGCGGCGTCATCCGTCAGCGCGCGGTACAGGTTGCCGACGTTCGCGGCCCCGTAGCCGATTCGTCCGAAATCGATTTCAGCCATCATTGGAAAGCGTACTCGGCTCGGCTGGTCTCGTGCATCTGGGCTCCTGCTCCCGGCGCGGTGGGGGCGCGGTATGCACCACCGCGCACATCGACGGGGGTGACGAAGTGCTCGTGCAGGTGGTCGACATACTCGATCATGCGGCCCTCTGTGCTGCCGGAGACGGCGATGAAGTCGAACATCGAGAGGTGCTGCACCGCCTCGCAGAGGCCGACACCGCCGGCGTGAGGGCAGACCGGAACGTCGAACTTTGCCGCCAGCAGGAGAATGGCGATGTTCTCGTTGACGCCGCCGACCCTGGTGGCGTCGATCTGCAGGATCTGGAGAGCGTCGGCCTGGAGGAATTGCTTGAACATGATCCGGTTGGCGACGTGCTCCCCCGTCGCCACCGGAATCGGGGCGACGCCGCGGGCGATGGCGGCGTGCGCGAGGATGTCGTCTGGGCTCGTCGGCTCCTCGATCCAGGCGATGTCGAACTCGGCGAGCCGCGACATCCATTGGATCGCCTCATCCACGCCCCAACGCTGGTTGGCGTCAGTGCCGATCGCGATGTCGGGGCCGACGGCTTCGCGGGCGAGGCGAAGGCGACGGATGTCGTCGTCGACGTCGCCGCCCACCTTGAGCTTGATCATGCGGAAGCCGTCGTCGACGGCTTCGCGGGCGAGGCGCACCAGCTTCTCATCGGTGTAGCCGAGCCAGCCGGGGGTGGTGGTGTAGGCAGGGTAGCCGGAGGCGAGAAGTGCGGCCTCGCGCTGGGCGCGGCCTGGCACTGCCGCGCGCAGGATCTGAAGCGCGTCGTCTGGGGTGAGTGCGTCAGTGAGGTAGCGGAAGTCGACCAGTTCGACGATCTCCTCCGGCGACATGCGGGAGAGTAGCTGCCAGAGCGGCAGCCCGGCGCGCTTCGCCTTGAGGTCCCAGAGCGCATTGACGACGGCGCCGATGGCCATGTGCATGACGCCCTTCTCCGGGCCGAGCCAGCGCAGCTGCGAGTCCCAGACGAACTCACGCCAGGTGGCTCCCATGTTGGCGAGCAGCTCTTCGGTGTTGCGGCCGACGAGGTGATGCTCAAGTGCCTGGATGGCCGCCACCTGCACATCGTTGCCGCGGCCGATGGTGAACACGAAGCCGTGGCCCTCGAGGCCGGCGTTGGCGTGGTCGTCAGCGTCGGTGACGACGCGAACGTAGGCCGCCGAATAGTCTGGGTCGAGATTCATGGCGTCAGAACCGTCGAGCGATCTCGAGGTGGGAAAGCGTACGTCGCTGGTCTCCAGCGCGATCACGGTGCTCACAGATGTTCTCCTTGGTTGGGCATCCCGAGCCTAGACATCCGATGTATAGAATGTCAATTGCAGGTATCTTCGCCGCTATTGACGTTCCCACCCCCGGTCCTCCGACATTGTTCGGATGTTCTGTGTGCTTTTGCGAGAATCATCGGTGTTTCGGCGCGCTCCTGAAGCTCCGTGCGAAGTGCTCATTCTGCTCCTTGGGGGTCTTGCAACTGATTGCGAGTACCGCCTCGTAACCCATGTGTTGTGAAACGCTTGGATCACTTTCTGGGCTCGCGCGTCTGCCGGCATGCGATTCACAGCCGATTTCGAACCCGATCTGATTCGAATGCGACGCTCGAGGGGATGTAGGACGCAAGAGCGAAAGACCGGCTCAAAGGCAACAGTTGGAACTCTCGGCCGCACAGCAGCGGCACCTGATGCAGTTGCGCCAGGCCGGCGCGTACACCCAGGCGGAGCTTACCGAGTTATTCACGGCCGCGCCCCCGGCGGTGTACCGCACGCAGATTGGGCGCCGCAGTCATGCTTCCGGTATCAACAACGCGGTGTTTTCGAGAGTGATCAAGTCGGGATCCGGTCCGGCGCGAACACCGGCATCAAGACGGTCCACGGCCAGGAGGTCGGCTTCATCCAGCTCGAAGTCGAAGATGTCGAAGTTCTCAGCGATGCGCTCAGGTCGAACGGACTTCGGAATCGACTGGCGTCCCTCCTGCAGATGCCACCGCAGCATCACCTGAGCCGGCGACTTGCCGTACTTCTCGCCGATCCCCACGATTGTGGGGTTTTCGAAAGTGCTCGTGCCACCTGAGCTGCGATACGAAGTGATGCCACCTATTGGAGACCAGGCTTGGGTCAGAATGCCGTGCTGCGCGTTGACCGCTTGCACATCCCTCTGAAGGAAGTATGGGTGTAGCTCAATCTGATTTACAGCTGGCACGATCTCTGTGGCGGAAAGGAGTCGATACATGTGGTCGGGCATGAAGTTGCTCACACCAATAGCACGCACCCTTCCGTCACCGAGCAGAGTCTCGAGAGCTCTGTACGCCTCGAGGGTCTTGTCGAAGCTGCTCGAGAGCGGTTGATGAAGGATGTAGAGGTCGATCGTGTCGAAGCCAAGTTTGCCCGTTGCCTTTTCGAAAGCGTGAAGAGTAGAGCCGTATCCGTAATCGCTGATCCAGACTTTAGACTCGATGAAAATGTCGTTTCGGTCGACGCCTGAGTTCCGGATACCCTCGCCAACACCACGCTCATTCCCGTAGGCAGACGCGGTGTCGATATGACGGTAGCCCACCCCTAAAGCGTCCACCACTGCAGTCGCGGTTACGTCTGGCGGGGTCTGGAAGACGCCAAATCCCACTGCGGGGATGGTGACGCCATTGTTGAGTTCAAATGTTGGGGTCATAGCTGTCCTCACATAAGCCGATAGGCACGTAGGGGGTTGCGGCACCTCAAACTGCGCCGACGTGGGCTGTAGTGGTCAACTCTCACCTCTAGGCGATGGCAGGCAAACCCCCATTGCCAGCCTGCACGGCAAGTGAGACAGTGCAGGCTGCTGCCTCCAGAGGAATACGAGAGCTCGATAGTTCAGTCCAACGCGCTGAGCGCCAGGATGCTCTTGGCCTTCACGTCGAAGGCCGCCTCGAGTTCAGCTGTGTGCGCGATGAGAACGATCCCCGCATCTGACGCGAAAGCGGACTTCATTGTGCGCACATCCGCGAAGTGGAGCTCAGCAAGAAGCGAGTACTCGCGCGAGCGCAGTGTGCTCACCGTCGCATGCTGCAGACCTGGCAGCTCGCTCACCAAGGGCAGGTGTTCTTCGCGATAGCGGCGCACAAAGTCCACGTCGTCGGTGGCGCTCCACAACACCAGGTTTCGGATTGTCACGTCAAACTCCTTCGTATATCGGGGTTCGCTTTTCGGCGAATGCTTTGCTGCCCTCGCGGGCGTCGGCTGTGCGCATGGTGTCCAAGAAGAGATCGCGCTCGAGACCGAGCGCCTCGGGGATCGAAAGAGCCGCACCGTCGGTCACGGCGACACGCACGGCGCTGACCGCCAGCGGCGCGTTGTCGGCGATGGCGACAGCGATCGAGATCGCCTCGTCCAGGAGGTTTTCGGCTGGAACGACCCGACTGACAAGTCCGACGTGGTACGCCTCATCTGCCGACATGGGGCGTGCAGTCAGTAACAGGTCGAGGGCGGCACCCGATCCTATGATGCGCGGCAGGCGCTGCGTCCCACCGGCGCCGGGGGTGATCCCCCACCGCACCTCGGCCATCACGAAGGTCGCCTCGGGAGCACAAATCCGGATGTCGCAGGCCAGCGCTAGCTCCAAGCCGCCCGCGATCGCGGGTCCGTTGATAGCAGCGATTATCGGCACCGAGATTCGCTCGGACCCGGTGATCCCGCCGAACGACCACTCAGGCGACTCCCCGGACGTGACGCGTTCCTGATAAGCGGGTAGCCGGTCGCGAAGGTCTGCGCCCGAGCAGAACGTCGACCCTTCCGCCGCCAGCACGATTGCTCGTACCGCTGGGTCAGCGGCAGCCGCAAGAATGGCTGCGGCCAGCGCAGCGTCGTGGTCAGCATCGAGCGCATTGCGCCGCTCCGGCCGATCAATGATCACGATCGCGACAGCACCGCGTCGATCAGTGCGGATCATGCGTTAGCCTCCTCACGGGTCGAGACCGCTGCGACGACAAGTGCGTCGAGACCGATCACGCTATCGGAACGGGCGAGCAGCGGGTTCACCTCGAGCGAGACCACGTCGGCGGCAGATCCCGCCTCGGCGATGCTGCTCACCGCTCGCACCAACTCGTCCAGGTCGACGCCCGCACGCCCTCGCACGCCGGAGAGCAGCGGGAAGCCGCGCAGACTCTCGAGCATCGCGCGCACTTCCGCCGCACCGACAGGGAGCACACGAGTCGCAGCATCATGCAACACCTCGACGAGGACCCCACCGAGACCAACCACGAGTGTCGGTCCCCACACCGGATCGCGGGTCACGCCAGCAACGAGTTCGACGCCCCCCGACACCATGGGGCTGACCAGTACTCCGTCAACGGCGCGGGCGACCTGGCGGATCGCACGTTCGACCTGTTCATAGCCGGCGAGAATGGCGGCCTCGTCGGCAGCACCGAGCACTACGGCGCCGATCTCCGACTTGTGCGAGACCGCAGCAGACACACCCTTGAGCGCGACGGGCCCACCGATACGACGCCACGCGTCGAGAGCTTCGTCCGGCGTTTCGGCGAGAATGCCGGTAACCAGTGGCACACCGGAAGCCTCCAGTCGAAGTCGCGAGTCCCACTCCGACAACGCATCACCATCGTGAGAGCCCGATGGCAGCAAGCCGTCCGAAAGCAGTCGCGTCGCGGGAGCGATCAGCCAGTTCGACCACCACGAAACTCGTGCGAGCGCCGCAGTCGCGAGTTCGATGCCAGGCAGAAGCACGCCAACGCCGCTCCGCTCCGCGATCTCGCGACCGAGTGCTCCAGCATGCACTGTGGTCTGACAGACCAGCACGGCGGGAACCTCACTGCTCAGGATGCCCGCCGCAACGCTCCGCAGCAGTCTCGCCACGTCTGGGGTTGCGCCCGAGAGGTGCGTCGGAACATTACACAGAACGGCGATCGCCGCGATGTCCTGCTGCTTGCTGACTACGCCGAGCACATCCTCGAATGTTGAGTCGCCGGCCGCGGCAGTCACATCGAAGGGATTCTGCGCGGTAGCGAAATCGCCGACCAGTGATCGCAGGGCCCCAGTCGTTTCGGGCGAATAGTCGGGAAGGTCGAGACCCTCCCGCTCGGCAGCGTCGGCGATGAGGCTACATCCGCCGCCGCTGAGCGAGACCACGCCGATGCCCCCGGCACCGAGCGGTCCGACCGTCGCAGCAAGGTGGG
Source organism: Glaciibacter superstes DSM 21135 (assembly GCF_000421145.1). Lineage (GTDB taxonomy): Bacteria > Actinomycetota > Actinomycetes > Actinomycetales > Microbacteriaceae > Cryobacterium > Cryobacterium superstes. The sequence goes on from NZ_ATWH01000007.1 coordinate 18,134, forward strand.
CGGTCACGAGAAGTTCCTCGAGAGACTCGACCCGGATGAGGCCGAGCTGAGCCAGCGCGGCATCCATCACTGCATCGTTGCCGGCTAGGCTGCCGGTGTGAGTCACCGCGTTCCGCGCACCAAGGTCGCTCGACCCGGCCTTGAGCATCACGATTGCCTTGCCCAACTCGCGCGCTCGAGACGCGGCACGCACCAGCACGTCGGGCTTGCGGATGGCCTCCGCGAAGATGGCGACCGAGCGTGTCTCTTTCTGCTCGAGCAGGTACTCGAGCACGTCCGGGACTGCGAGGGTGGGCTCGTTGCCGGTTGTGATGACGTGGCTGAGGCCGATACCGAGATCCGCGGCCGCCTCCATGATCGCGTCGCCGACCCCGCCGCTCTGCGACAGCACCGCGACGGCTCCTGTTCGCAGGTGCTCGGGATAGCCGCTGAACCACACTCCCGTGCGCTCGACCAGGTTCAGGAAGCCGAGGCAATTGGGGCCAATCAGTTCCATGTCGGCATCGCGTGCCACTGCGGCGATGTGATTTTGTAACTCGGCGCCCGCCGGGCCGCTTTCGGCGAGCCCGCTCGCGAGTAGCGTCGCGCCCGCAGCGCCCGCAGCGCGGATATCCGGTAGCACGTCTGGAATGGCGGCGGCTGGAACCAGCACCGCGGCCATGTCGACCTTCGCGCCAGTCTCCGCCAGTGTTCGGGTCGCGGGCACACCGTTGACTGGCACGCCACCGCGATTCACAAGATGGATCTCGCCATCGAACCCGAGACGCTTGAGCGCCTGGATTACGGCGCCGGTTCCCATGAACAGGCGGCCGGAGTCCTTCGCACCGATGAGCGCGATGCTGCGAGGTGCGAGCACTCGATGGAGGCGCCTGGTGCGAGCATCACGATGGTTCACGCCGACGTCCGCTCGGGTAGGGCGTCGTCGGCGAGTGTCTCTCGCAGCCAGATCGCGCTCGCCTTCGGGGTGCGCTCCTGCGTCTCGTAGTCCACGTAGTAGATGCCGAAGCGCTTCTCGTAGCCGAATGCCCACTCAAAGTTGTCCAGGAGAGACCACACGAAGTACCCACGCAGATCGACTCCCGCCTCACGTGCTTCGAGTGCGGCACGGATGTGCGAATCCAGATAGTCAATACGGGCTTGGTCGTCGACGGTTCCGTCTGCGAGCAGCACGTCACCAAATGCCGATCCGCTCTCGGTGATCCAGATTGGGATGCTCGTGTAATCGTCCGCGATTCGGTGCAGGGTGTTCGAGAGTCCCTCGGGATAGACCTCCCAACGCATTTCCGTCGTCGGCAAACCTCCTGCCACGAATTGGATATCGCGACCACCTGGCCACGGGGACGGCCGCCCGCCACGGCGCTCAACCTCCTCCGGGCTGCGCGCGCGCACGACAAAGCGCGTGTAGTAGTTGACGCCGAGCAGGTCAAGCGGCGCCGAGATCAGCTCGAGGTCGCCGTCCTGTACGGGAATGCTGATTCCGGCCCGTTCGAGATCCGCGACAACATCGTCGGGGTAAGTGCCACGGAACACGGGGTCGAGGAAGAACCGGTTCATGAGCCCGTCGATGCGGCGTGCGCAGTCGACGTCTTCGGGTGAATCGCTCTCGGGTTCGGCGGGGAAGAGGTTCAGCGTGATGCCGAGCTCGGCATCGGATGCCCGCGAACGCAGCTCTCGTAATGCAAGACCGTGACCGAGAAGCAAGTGGTGCCCTGCGGCGACGGCATCCTGATGATCCTGCCTTCCGGGCGCGTGGACCCCTTGCCCGTACCCGAGGAACGCGGAGCACCACGGCTCGTTGAGGGTGGTCCAGTGGCGCACCCGGTCACCGAATGCGTCATAGACGAGGCCCGCGTATTTGGCGAACGCCTCAGCCGTCGCGCGAGCGGGCCACCCGCCAGCGTCCTCAAGTTGCTGAGGGAGGTCCCAGTGGTAGAGCGTGATCCACGGCTCAATGTCTCGCGCATGCAGCCCGTCAATCATACGGGAATAGAACTGAACACCTTCGGGATTCAACACCCCGCTGCCGGTCGGTTGCAGCCGGGGCCACGATGGCGCGAAGCGGTAGTAGGGCGCACCTATTTCCGCAAGCAGATCGAGGTCCTCATCGAGCCGGTGGTAGTGGTCACATGCGACGTCACCGGTGTCACCATTGCGGGTGCGGTCGGGGGTGTGGGAGAAGGTATCCCAGATCGACGGTCCGCGGCCACCCTCACTAACGGCACCTTCGATTTGATAGGAAGCCGTGGCGGTGCCCCATCCGAATCCTGCGGGCAGCGGCAGTCGCGGTCGCTCAGTCATAGCTTGATTACTCCTTTTGATTCCATAAGAAAGTCGGCGAGGTATCCGTCATGCGGGACGCCGGGTGCGGTCCAATAAGTGGGTTGGGAACCGACGTAGAGATTGCGAATTCCGGGCTGGGCGATCAGTTCGTCCACAAGTTCGTCGTCGTCAGTCATGACCGTCAGCACCAATGAGTCGGCGAGCGGTTTCACCCCGTCGTCTCTAGTCCAGGGCGCTACCCACACACACGGGAACGGCAGTTCGGCCCCAGCTTGCGCGCTGCTGCTGCTGGGCAGCAGGTGAACAGCGGCTCGAAGCGCAGCACTGCCGTCGCCGAGGTCGGCGACCACACTGGCCGCACCGCGCAGCGGCACTGTACCCTCCGCGAGGCGCGCAAGGTGGTCACCCATCCGTCGCGCATCCTCCGCCGTGAATACCGGCAGTGCTGCCGTCGCATCGAGCGGCGTGCGTGCTGGCAGTTCCTGCAGCTGAGCGGCGAGGGCTTCCGCAAATGCTGCTGCGTCACCTTCGACGAACACGGCGGTCGTGCTCGTGCAGCTGACCCCGCCGTGACGGCTCACTGATTCCGCGATCAGCTCGACCTGCGGCCGCCAGTCCGTGTCAGCGGTGATGAGGATCTTTGAGCGCCCGGGACCCTGGGGCAGCACGGATGGGTGACCGCGATACTTGCGCATAACGTCGTCACCGCCGTAGACCATCGACCGGTCAGCAGCTGCGATGATCGCGTCGGCGCCGGCATGATCGGTTGGCAGAAAGGCGACTTGCTGCCCAAGCCCTGCTTCGTGGATGGCGGCAATCAGGCGTGCGGCGGTGAATGGCTCGCGGCGCGATGGGCGTACGACCACGCGGTAACCCAAGGCGACCGCCTCGAGCCAGTGGGTGTTGACGGCGGGATGGTTGCCTGCGGCGAGCACCGCAAACACCTCGCCCCGGCGCACCCACAGCGCAGCGCCCGTCTGGGTGCGCGCGTCGCTCCAGTCGAGGACGGCCCCGGCCGGGAGGGCGGCGAGCGCTTGGTCGAGCGCTGCCCCGCATGCCGACACGATGCGCTCAGTGGCCTGCTCGACTACTGACAACGCGAGACCCGACACGCGGCTGACACGCCGCTGATAGTCGCCGACGTCCAGGCCGCAAAGTTCCGCTGAGGCGAACAGTTCACCGGCTCGACGCAGGGCGTTGACGCGCTCCTCGCGCGGCAGTGGCGCCGCAGCTCGCAGCGCAGCCACAGTGCGATCGATGAAGAGCGCGGGCACGATGCTCAACTCTGCGACCGGCCCACCCGTGACATCCGTGATGGTCTGGCGGTTGCGCGCACGGAAGGGGCCGGTCGGCCCGCGAGCGTCGAGCTGGTCGAGGCCGGTCTCAGTAGCGGTCGCCATTAGTAGACCCCCTCGACGACTTGCGCGCCGCCGAATTGCTGTAGCGGCGCGACGTCGGCGAACGAATCGCCGACCTGCCCTACGGGTGCCTCAACGCGGAGCGCAGTGTCGCGCTCATCATTGTTGGGCAGCAAGAACGACCGGCTCAAGTGGGAGACCACAACCTGCCCACGCTCGCCCACCGCCACCGTCCGCTTAGTCGACGGGTCCACAACGCGGATAGTGACCCAGAGCGACAGGTTCGCATCGAAGATGCAGGGGTCGTCGTGCCCGAGTCCGGCTCGCTCCCGACCGCCGGCGCCGAGTGCCATGGTGGTGCCATAGGCGCCTCGCAACTCGACACCAGGAAAGATGTCGGTGCGATACAGGTAGCGGCTGTCGGCATCCATGCTCGCGCCACCCCAGCCGACGTATCGAACCTTCTCGCGGATGATCTCGACAAGGTGTTCGCGTCGAGCGATCCGAGCCAGCACCGGTGCCGTCACCCGAAGCGAAACCACGTCTTGTGATTCGAGTACGAAAGCTGCCTGATCAACGATGTGTTCGGTGTAGTCATCGACCACCTGAGAGTTGCCCGCAGCCACCTGCTTCTTGACCCAGCGAGGATCGATGTCGATGCCGTAGAGCAACACGCCGTCCCCAAACCTCTGGGCGGCGCGGCGCGCACCATCAAAGGCGCCATGCGGCCCGCTCGGGAAGAGCGACAGCCAGTTGCCTCGCTGCGGCACCCCGGCAGCCTTCATGTATGCGACCTCGGAGTCTGCGAGCCGGTCGGCGAACTCACGCAGCATGGGCAGCCGCTTGGGCGGACCTGTCGTACCGCCGCTTTCGATGACGGAGACCACATCAGGGCGTGGGCCAAATCCGAGAGGGATTAGGTCCTGCGTCTTCACGTCTCGCAGTTCATCAGTGACGTTGGGGAACAGCGACAGATCGTCGAAGGTGCGCACGTCTGCTCGTGGATCGAAGTCAAGCGAGGCCGCGCGCTGCAACCAGAACGGACTGCCGGTTTGGGGCGAGAAGTGCCAGTGCATCGCGGCACGCACGAACTCGTCGGGGTCAGGCCGCTCGCCGGCCGCGAGGTCGAGGACCGACAGGTCGGGGGCGCTCATCGGCGGGCCTCGAGCCAGACCGGCTCGCGACGCTCCACGAAGGCGGCAATTGCCTCGGCAGTATCCGGGTCGTTGCGGCTCTCGTCGAGGTACCCCGCCTCCGCGGTCCAGATATCGTCGGCAATACTCGGCTTGACGCGGCGCAGCAGCTCGAGGTTGCGGCGGATGACGCGCGGCGGCACTCGTAGTATGGCCTCGGCCTGCGCGCGAGCGGCATCCATCAGCGCATCGGGCTCCACGACATCGTTCACGAGGCCCATGTCGTAGGCCCGCGCGGCACTCAGCCGGCAGCCGAAAGCGATCTCCGCCCACGCCTTGGTGGGCAGGTTGTGCCGCGCGCCAGTCTCCCAGCCCGCCACAGTTCCCCGCGGGATCTCGCTGATCTCGAACTGTGCGGTGCTCGAAGCGATTGCCAGGTCGGCCTGCAGCACCATGTAGAAGCCGCCACCCATGGCGTAGCCGTTGACTGCGGCGATCACGGGCTTCTCGACTACATTGGTCCGCGTCGGCCAGAACGGGTTCACCAGTGGGGCAATGTCGGGGAAGTCGAGCCCCGACTCTCCGCTGCCAGCACGCTCCTTCAGGTCTACGCCGGCGCAGAATGACCGGTCGCCGGCACCTGTAAGAATGGCGACGCGGTCGCCGTCATCCTCTCGAAAGCGTATGAAAGCCTCGGCCAGACCCCGGAACATGCTGGTATCGAAGGCGTTGAGCTGGCGCGGTCGATTCATAGTGATCGTCGCGATACCGTCGCGGCTCTCGTAGAGCACGGTGGCCTCGTCGCTCTGTGTATGGGTCGTCATTGTCTCTCCTGCGGTGCTTGCGGAACGTAGATCGATTGGTAGACCAGATACGGGTCGACGGCCTCGGGCCCGAGCTCGTGGCCGATGCCACTCGCCTTGCGACCCCCGAAGGGTGCGCCGAGGTCGAGGTTCCAGACGTTCGCGCCGACAACACCGGACTCGATACGCCGGGCCACAGACTCGGCGTGCTCCTGGTCGATCGACCACACGGTGCCAGCCAGGCCGAATTCGGAGTCGTTGGCGAGCTGCACCGCCGCGTCATCCGTGTCTGCATACTGCTGAATCGTCACAACGGGCCCGAAGATCTCCTCGCGGGCAATCCGCATGCCGGGTTCGACCGAGCCGAACACCGTCGGCTGCACGAAGAATCCGTCGTCGAGGCCATCCGGACGTCGGCCTACCGTGAGAATACGTGCGCCCTCACTGCGCCCGATCTCGATGTACCCCTCGACCCGCTCACGCTGAGCGGCGCTCACCAAGGGGCCGATTTCACTCTCCGTATCGAGAGATGACCCGACCTTCAGCGCATCCACGCGCGCGACGATGGCGTCCGTAAATTCGTTCGCCCGCGACTGCGGTACCAGAATGCGGGAGTCGATCGTACAGGTCTGGCCATTGTTCATAAAAGAGAGCGCGGGCAGTTGACCGATGAAGACGTCAAGATCGGCATCGGGCAGCAGAACGGCTGCCGACTTACCCCCGAGCTCGAGCGTGACCGGTTTGAGGTTCAAGCCAGCGAGGGAGGCGACCTTTCGACCGGCCGCCGTCGAACCCGTGAACGAGATTTTATCGACGCCCGGGTGACCGACGAGGTATTCGCTGATCTCGCGGTCAGCGGGGACGATGTTGATGACGCCAGCCGGAATCTCGGACGCTGCGACAGCTTCCGCGAGCAGATAGGAGCTGAGCCCTGTCTCTGCCGATGGCTTCAACACGATCGTGCATCCAGCAGCGAGAGCGGGCCCGAGCTTGTTTATTGCCATGCTGATCGGGAAGTTCCACGGAACGACAGCCGCCACGACGCCCACTGGGATCCGGCGAACGAGTGAACTTCCCAACCTCGCCGGGCGGATCGACTCGAAGTCCACCTCCCGAGCGATGCGGGCATACAGGCGAAGCTGCGAGATCGCGCTGACCGCATTGGCGTTGGTCGCGAAGCCGATGGGGCTACCGACCTCCTCGGCGATGAGCACGCCCAGCGCTGAAACTTGGCTCTTCAGGGCGGTCGCCAACGACTCGATTGCCGTCGCTCGTTGCTCGACATCAAGTAATGTCCACTGCGCTCCGGGCGCGATCGCCCGACGCGCCGAGGCGACCGCCGCATCAACATCGGCTGGCATCGCCCGCGGAAAGGCGCCCAGCAGGTGCCCATCGATTGACGACGTGATCGCCACGCGCTCCGAGGATGTCGCGCGCTTATGCGAACCGTCAATGAAGAAGGTGTCGTAGTCAGTCATCGAACCGCTCCTGCGCTTAGGCCATGCACGAGATAGCGCTGCATGAACAGGCAGCACAAAATGATCGGCAACATGGCCAGGAGCGATGTAGCCGCAATGGTGCCCCACTGTGGTCCGTCATCCGTAATGAGGCTGCTGATGAACACCGGATACGTACGGGCTTTGTTATTGGTGAAGATGAGGGCGAAGAAGAACTCGTTCCACGAGAAAATCGAGCACATCACTCCTGCCGTTGCGATGGAGGGGCGCAATAACGGCACCGCGACGGAGATCATCGCGCGAATCGGTCCCGCGCCATCCATCTGGGCAGCTTCGATGACCTCTTTTGGGATCCCCTGCACCGCCGGCTGGATGATCCACACTGCGAGCGGCAAATGGAAGGCCGTATAGACGATCACGAGGGCCGCCACCGTGTCGATCAGGCCGGCGTTGCGAAGAATCAGAAAGAGCGGGATGACCACCGCGAACGGCGGCAGGAACCGCAGCAGTAGGAAGCCGAGACTGAGCGGACGGCCAGCATCCCTGGGGAATCGATGGATACCGAGTGCGTAGGCTGCGGGGATCGCGAGCACGAGAGTGAGCACCGTCGACACCGCGGTCGCAACGAGGCTGTTCGTGAAGAACGTGCCCGCGCCGCCGGGGCCGACCATCGCTGCGAAGTTCTCCAGCGTTGGGGTGTGAGGAAACAGCGACGGCGTGCTGGAAAGTGCTTCGCCGTTGCGTTTGAACGCGGTGCTGACGATCCAGATCAGTGGAAACAGTGTCGCGGCTAGTAGCCCGACTATCGCGATCGCGCGGATGACCGCGAAGATGGCGCTCCTAACGGTGCGAGTCATGCGCCGTACCTCCGCTCAAGCCTGCGCGACATCCACATGTACGCAAGTGCGAATAGTACGAGCGCGATCAGGAGGATCACGGCCAGGGACGACGCGTACCCGAAGTCGAACTCGGAGAACGCTCGTTTGTACAGATAGATGGCCAGAAGGGTCGTCGCATTGCCCGGCCCCCCCGAAGTAAGGGTGAACGGCAACTCGAACGTCTTGGTCGCGTCTATCGCACGGAGCAGGATCGCGACGAGGGTCACGGGCAGCGTGAGCGGGAAGATGATGTGGCGGAACATGCCCCAACTCCCCGCGCCGTCGATGCGAGCGGCTTCCTTGACGTCTTCAGGGACAGACATGAGCCCAGCCGAGATAAGCAGGAACAGGAATGGTGTCCAGTGCCAGACGTCGACGAAGATGAGCACCCAGATCGCTTTCGCTGGATCGCCGGTCCAGTCGGTATCGCCCATGCCGAGCAAGGCATTCACCCAACCAAATTGCGGATTCAACAGGGCTCGCCACGTGATGCCGATGACCACAGGACTCAACATCATCGGGATCGTGAACAAGGTGCGGAGCACGTTGTTCCACCGTGATATCCGCTGTGCAAGCAGTAGAGCGAGAGACCACGCCAGCACGAGTTGCACGGTGATGCCGACCACGATGAACAAAATCGTCACTCGCACGGAGTCCGCGAACCGCGGGTCGGAGACCATCCGCGCATAGTTCTCGAACCCGATGAACTCCTCGGCGCCGCCTCCACCCAATGAGGTGAAGCTGAGTTGCACCGTGCGGATGAGCGGGAAGGCGCTCAATCCGATGAGAACAACGAGAGCGGGGACCAGCAGCCAGAAGTAGACCGTTGGAGCCTTGCGGAGGCGGCGGGGTGCCGACCCGGGAGCGATTGAACGCTCCCGGGTCGAGCCCGGCTTCGTGTCAGTTGAAGTCATAGTGATCACTACCAGATCGAGACTGGTATCAGCCCTCGACCAGCGCGTCGTACTGCTGGACGATGTCGTCTGCGGCGTCCTGGGACGAACCGGCCTGGCCCGCGAGGAAGCGGGCGACGGACTCATCCAGCATGTTGTTGATCTTCGATGCGGACTCACTGTTGGGCTTACCCTTTGCTGATGCCACCGCAGCTGCAATTCCCGCGGTATAGAAGGCCTCGGCGACCTCGGGGACATCATAGGTTGCCTCCTGCACGGCCGACTTACCGAACTCGACGTAGCAGCCGAGGTCGGCTTCCTCGCTCGACATGAAGCTGGCGAAATCGATCGCCGCCTGCTGCTTCTTCGAGGTGGTCGGAACGACCCAGCCCCAGCCGCCGGCTTCGCCGCCGCCACCAGGCAAGGCTGCGAGGCCGATGTTGCCATAGACCTGGTTCTCAGGAAGCTCGTCCTTCAGCAGGTTGAGAACGGTGGATGGCATGGCCTCGATCATCGCGACGGTACCAGCCTGCATCTGGGCGCCCGTCTCCACGAACGTAGCGCTCAGCGCGCCCGAAGGGGAGGCGTCCACTGACGCTTTGAGCAGCTCGAGAGCTTCAACCACGAGATCGCCATCCAGGTCAGCAGCGCCGATCTGGCCACCGCCAAGTCCGTAGTACCGGTTCGCGAAGTCGGTGGCAGAGTGCTGCGTGGCCGCTTTCGTGGAGGTGCCGAAGACGCCGGGGTAATCGGGGTTATTCGTGAAGAAGTCAACTATCTCCGCGAAATCATCCCAGGTCTTCGGCGGCTCGAATCCGGCAGCCTCGAATAGGTCGGTCCGGTAGAAGAGCGTCTCAGCCTGAGCGCTGAACGGGATCCCCCATTGCTCGCCTTCAAACGTGTAGAGCTCACTCGCGCTCTGGATGATGCCATTCAGCCCCTCACTCTTCGCCGCTACTGCATCGTCGAGCGGCACGATGAATCCGGGTGCCGCGAACTCGCCAGTCCACTGGTACGCGAGCATCGCGACGTCATAGGCGTCCGTGCCGCTCGAGAGCGTCGTCAGCAGCTTGTCGTGATAGGTCGGGAAACCTTCGGAGATGACGTCGACGTGGATGCCGGTCTCATCCTCGAATGCGGCGGCGTACTCCTCAGCACACGGGTCGTACGCAGCGCTCGAGAGGATGAGCGCGGTAATCTCGGTGGCCGTCTCCTCCTGGCTCTGTCCGTCGCTGGCGCCAGCGCATCCGGTCACGAGAAGTGATCCGGCGGCGAGCATGCCGCCGAATGTCATCCAACGGGTGGTGATTCGCATAATGTGTCTCCTTTGACTGTGTTAAGGCCCTACCAGGTTTTGGGAATTAGGGTTCGTGCAGTGCGCGCGTCGAGATCGTGTTCGTCTCGCCAGCGCACGAATTCCTCGACGTTGTTCCGGGTATAGGTCCGCGGCTCGAGTTCGAGGGACTTTCCAGCACCGTCGGCGATACCGCCGAACAGCGCCAACACCTCATCTGAACCGAGGCGATGCAGGTCATGCACAGCCACAGCCGCGAGGTAACCGAAGTAGTACTCTCGTATCCAGACCGACGATTCCACTGCGCCGCTGCGGAGCAGCTCTACGGTTTCGGGAAGCATATCGAACCCGTGAATGCGAACGCTGGAGCCGATGTCGGCGGCGGCGCCAGCCAGCACTGCCGGGTGGTAACCGTACACACCAATGGCGGCGGCCGCGGTGGGATGTGCTGCGAGAAGGTCCCGGGCGTTGCGGGTGGCGACTGCCAGATCCTCACCATCGGGCGACGATACCGCGACGCTGACTCCGCCAGCTTCGAGAGCGGCAGTGAGCCCGCGCAGCTTGCCCACAGCGCCACGCGCATCGGCCGATCCGGCAAGCAGGAGCACCAGCGCACCGGGCCCGACGTCGGCCGCAATGCGTTCGCCCACGCGGCGACCGATCTCCTTCGGGTGGGTCATGCCGACGAATATGCTGCGGTGATCACGAGATGCGTCGAGGTCGAATGACACGACGGACACTCCACGGTTCCGAGCCGATTCGAGCACGGCGTCAAAGGCCGCTTCGACCGTGCCGACGAATGCGAGTGCGTCGACGCCGTCATCGAGAAGCTGCTCGAGCATGGTCCGCTGGACGTCGATATCCTCGTGTTCGGGGGCGCGGATCACGAGGTCTAGCCCCAGCGCCGAGGCTGCGTCGAGCCAGCCTGCGTTAACCATGTCCCAGTACGGGCTGCGGTTCTTCTCCACAACACCGACCCGGATGGGCTGATCAAGCATGGACGACCTCTGGGATCAGGCCCGACAGGTCGAGCCCTTCGATGCCGAGGCCCGGGGCATCATCAACAACGGCCTCGCCGTTGACGATGCGCACGCCGCCGCCCGTCGAAATGTCTGAGACGAGCAGCAGATGGCAGGCTACGCCGGTGTAGAGCGGGCGCCGCGAAGCGAGAGCGAGATGCGCCACCGCGGTGTTCGCAACCCGCATCTCATTGATCTCGTCGACAATGTAATCGACGTTCGCGGCTTCGGCCATCTTGATCATTTGCAGGCAGCGCTGGATACCGCCGACTCTGCTGATCTTGAGGCTCACGATGTCAGCAGCCTGGGCCGCGAGAATACGGCCCAGGTCTGCGACCGTGCGGATGCCGTCATCGAGCATCAAGGGCACGCGGGTGGCGTTGCGGATGCGTGCGGCACCAGCGATATCCGCGCCATCAATCGGCTGCTCGAGGATCACGTTGCTCGGAAAGCGCGGACGACGCTCCAGCACGCTGATGACCTTCATGGTCTCGTTTACGGACCAGCCCTGATTCACATCGAGACTGAGGACCACATCCTCTGGCACCGCGTCGAGCAATCCCTCGATAAGCGGGACGTCATAGTCGAGATCTCCGCTCATCTTCTGCTTGAATGCGCGGTAACCCTGCCCAATCAAGCTTTCGAGGTCGGTCAGGGTGCCCTCATATGTGGCCGGAGTGATATGGGACTTCACCCCGTCATGCACCCGCCCACCGAGCAACTGGTACACGGGTACGCCCATGATCTTGCCCGCGAGGTCGTGAAGTGCGATGTCGAGGCCAGCCTTGGCAGCGATGTTTCCCACCGGCGAGAGACGATCGATCGCCATGTTCGCGGCAGTGATGCCCAGAGGGTCGAGACCGATCAGGGCTGGCGAGATGTAATCGATCGCAGCAATAGTGCCGCCGGCATTTTCGCCGTAGATGCCGGGGGCGTGTGCTGCCTCGCCGATCCCGACGATGCCTTCGTCGGTGTGTATCTCGACAATTACGTTTGTCTGGGCGGGGGGCTTCGGATAAAAGCGCTTGTCAGCCTCGTACTCGGGCCGGTAACGGATCTCGACCGGAGTGGTGGTGATGGCGGTGATACGCATTTGATTCCTGTCTAACAGCGTCGTTAACGATAACGGTAACGGTAACGACTTACCAATGGGGTGTCAAACCGAAGGCTCAGCGGAGGTAGGCGGCGGTGCTCGCGCGGATGATGAGGCGCGGAGTGTCGTCTGGATCGATTTCAGGTTTCGTCTCGCCGTTCATCATGCGATTCAGGCGATGGAATGCGCGAGCGCCGAGCATCTGGAAGTCCTGGTGAACTGTGCTGAGCGGGGGTGTGTAGTGCGGCGAATCAGGACCGTCATCGTAGCCAACAACACTCAGGTCGTCAGGGATTCGCCGGCCGAGCTCGAAGGCGGCCCGATACAGCCCGAGCGCCATCTGGTCGTTGGCCGTGAATACTGCAGAGACGGACGGATCTCGCAGCAGCTGGAGCCCGGCCTCGTGCCCGGCGGCTGCACTCCAATCACCCTCGAGCACCGGCGGCGGGACAATACCTGCGGCCTCGAGGGTGGTTTGCCAACCGAGCATCCGCTGTTCGGCGCCTGTCCAGTCGAGCGGACCAGAGATGTGGTGCACTGAGGGGTGTCCAAGGTCGAGAAGATGTTGCGTCGCGGTTGCTGCCGCAGTGCGGTGGTCCATGCCCGTTACGACTACCCCGGCATCTGACGGCGCCCAGATCGCGAGCGTTGGTACCGCACTCACGAGACCTCGAAGCGCGTCGCCGCTGGAAACGAGTGGCGAGATGATGATGATCGCCTCGACCGACGATTCCTCGAGCCGCGCAATTGCAGACTGTAGGGAGTGGGAGTCGAGGGAGGACGAGGTCGCCACGATGACCGCAAGGTTCGCGTTGCGAGCCGCCTCCTCGACGCCGAAAAGCACCTGGGTGGGACCGTAGAAGTTGGTCGCCGGGCAGATCAGCCCGATCACCCCTGACCGGCCGCCCTTCAGGGCACGCGCGTACCGATTCGGGTGGAAATCGAGATCCTCCATGATCGCAAGCACACGTTGACGTGTCTCCGTGGACACATCCGGCCGATCGTTGAGCACCCGAGAGACGGTCATCTTGGAAACCCCGGCCGCGCGCGCTACCTCGGCAAGCCCCGCTCGTAGCCCTAATTGCACCGCGTCTCCTCCGTTAACGTTCACGTGGCCAGCGTATCGGTGTAACGACGGCTCCGCTCTCAGCAAGGCGCCCTCGTCATCGCCGCGAGCGCCTGGGTCTGGTGCCCTGTTACTTTCTTTGCACCGTTCGAGTCATTCTTGGAGGGTGTTGGCCTACCGTGCCGGCGTTGCTGCCCTCTAGTCGTTCATAATCCGGGATGTCCCTATGTTTTTGTCAACCTGCTCTCGGGGTCCTTTTCTTGTAAAGGTTCCCGTCGCACGCCGCCGCGACGATTGCCGACACTGGCCTGGCGAAGGCCACCACCGCGACTGGTCGGCTCGGCCCTGGCGTCCGCACCCGCGAATACTGGAACCCCCTCGGTATTACGTAACCAGCGCACCGAGACACCTCACGAAATCTGGCGGGTATCTACCCCTTTGTGGCCGATAACTCACTCGGTATTCGCGGCCCCGTCCTGGGGCTAGATCTCAATGCTGATGTCCTGTTCCACTTCTCGCCCTGGGACACCTACATGGATGCGGGCGAGAAAGGCACATTTTCAACCAACATTCTGGTCATGGGCTCCTACCGTGGTGGCAAATCCGGCACCATGAAGCAGCTCGCCTTCCGCTCACTCGCCTATGGGCACCAGAGCATCGTCCCCTCAGATTCCAAAGGGGAATGGGTGGTTGTCGCCGAAGCTGTGGGTGGGCAAATCATCGCCCTCGGCGGCAGCAACTCTGCTCACCGTCTGACTCCGCTTGACCGGGGGCCCCGCGCAAGCGGGTCCACCGATGAAGCAGACGAGCTGATGGTACGTGAACGCCGTCAGGAGACCCTGAAAAGCATCGTGCGAGCAAGCCTCGAGGACGGCGAACGTCTCCGCGCCACCGACACGGCAGCCCTGCTGTGGGCTCTGAGCTCCGCGATCGCGACAAGCGATGACCGCCCTATCATCCGCGATGTCCTGAACGCGCTGGTCAATCCGGACGTGAACTCGCCCGGTTACCGACCCGAGTTCAGCGAGGACAAGGCCATGCTCATCGCCACTCTCGACAGATTCGTCAATGGCGACCTCGGGCAACTTTTCGATGGACAGTCCACGGTCGTGTTCGATGAAAACGCCCCGATGGTCGTCGTCGACACGTCACAGCTGTGGTCGCGAGGGGAACTCGCAGCATCGCTGGCAGCGATCTGCACGAACTCCTGGATCCAGGCTGTCATCTCCGACCGACAAGCGCGGCGCACCCGCTACCTCATCCGCGAAGAAGGGTGGCGGGACATGGCATCAGAATCGTCGCTGAAGATGTACCGGCACTGGTTGAAACTGTCCCGCCATTACGGTGTCGCCAACATCATCATTCTGCACACCCTTGCCGATTTCGACGTCGTCGGGCCGGCCGGCTCGACGGCGCGTGCGTTAGCGACATCAATTGCCGGTGACATTGAGAACCGCTTCATCTTCCGCCAAAACGATGGCGAGTTCAGCCGCCTCATTACCGAGCTGCACATCCCCGAAAGTCACGCTCGACTTACCCGTTCACTACAACCCGGGGTATTCCTGGCGCAGATTGGAAAAGGCTCATACGTCGTCGACGCCTTCGTTACATCAACCGATCTGGAACGTGAGCTCTTCGACACGGACGAGGCCGTCGCCATCGGTATGGCGGCGTCCCCGGCGCACCCAGAAGACGATCTCGTCATCGACGACTTCTTCACCGACCTCGAACTCGATCGTTTGTGGCCATCATCACCCGAGCACGAATCCCACCTGGAGGAATGAACATATCCGACCAAGCACAACTAGAAATGATCGCCTCGGTCGATGGGTCTCACGCCGAACTGCATGGGCCGTCCGGGAGTGAACGTGTCTCTGCCGACAGCTATGCGGACATCCGCAAGCTCATCGTTCAACGTGCGTTGACCCTCGCCAGGCAGGAGAACGCGGAGGTGCGTCTGGCGCGGCAAGCCTGTTTCGTGCGACTGTCTAACGTCCTTACTCGCGGATCTGCAGATACCGCGGTGCGGGTCATCGTTTACGAGGGCCGCGAGGATGGCGAACACACACAGCGTGATGCGTCCACCGTCAAGCTGATGAAAGAGAAGAACCTCGTCCCTCCTGGTACGCAGTTCTTTGCCACCTCGCCCTCCGCGGAACCCCTGCTCTGGGCACCTGATGTCGCATCCTGGGCGCTTCGCTACCAACTCACGCGCGACGATGACCAGTATTGGTCCCACCTCGCCTCGGCAGCACAGATCGTGAGCGCTCCTAGCGGACGGCACATCGACCCGCACACGTTTCAGCGGCACGGTGCACTGGCGCAAATCAAACGAGACGATATTGACGCCGAACTCACGCGCACAGCGCACCGCCCCGCGGTCCCCGATAAGTCAGTATCGGAATGGTCCCGTTAAAGCGAACAATCTCCGGATCGCCGCAGCATATATCCGAAGGTCCAGATTCCTCATCGACGACTCTCTCCGTAAACGAGGACTAACGGGGACGAGAACTATTGTTCTGTCTCAATGTTACACCGCCTCAATTGAATGTGCACTGTCGGTGGTGGGAGGTAGAACGAGGGGGGATCAACCACAGAATCAGCGGCACCGGGTATCTCATACCGTAGGTTCGCTTCACTCACTGACCCGGTTCTCTTCCACCGAAACGGGGGTCAGCGTCCGGACACCGTGCCGAAGGCCTTCGCGATCGGCGCGAGCACGAGCGGCCTCGCGGCCACCCAGGCCCCGGCGATCACCACGAGCGACACCACGAACACCCAGAACCCGGTCCAGGTGACCGCATCCTGCGAGGCGTACATGTGGTTCAGGTTCCTCAGGAACCCGGTCAGCATCACGAGCGCCACGTGGGCGACGATGAACGCCACGAAGTACAGCATGATCGGGAAGTGCAGAGTGCGCGCCCACTCGACGGGGTATGCCTTCGACAGCCGCTCGGCTCTTTTGGGCCACAGCCCCGACATCCGGAACCCGGTGATCGCGGCGAGCGGAGCAGCAAGGAATACGGTCGTGAAGTACGCGAGCTGCTGGAGGCTGTTGTAGTTGTTCCATCCGTTCTCATGCGGCCAGTCGAACGACACGTACTGCAGCGCGGCCGAGAGGGCGTTCGGGAAGACCTCCCAGCTGGTCGGCACGATCCGCACCCAGTTCCCGGTGACGAAGAGTAGCGCGACGAAGATCACGCCGTTGACGAGCCAGAGGATGTCGAGCGACTGGTGGAACCACAGCGTGAGGCTGATCTTATCCTTCTGGTTGCCACGTGGAGTCCAGAAAACGGTCGGCCGCTTCTCCGTGCGAACTCGCAGACCGGAGCGGATGATCAGCACCATCAGGAATCCGGTGAAGAAGTGCTGCCAGCCGATCCACGGTGCGAATCCCGGTGCGACCGCTATCCCCGGCTCGTACTCGCCAGGGAACGTGGCGAGGAAGTCCTGCATGAACGGGAAGCTCAGGAGCGTCCGCACGAAGGCGATCGCGGCACCCGCGAGCACCCCGAGGGCCGCAGCCCCCACCAGCACCGCGAGTGCTCGCGTCCAGCTGCGGGAGAAGCGGGACCTTCTGGGCGCGGAAGTCCCGGGAAGCCCCGCCCCTCCCGGCCGTGCCGTGCTCGTGAAGGGCAGCGGCGTGGAGAGATCGGGGCGAGTGGATGCCGTGAGCGGGACCGCCTGCGCACCAGCTCCGGGGGGCTCCGGAGGGGCTGCGACCGATGGCGCGTTGGCGACAACTGCGCCCGGTTCGATGCCGGGCACCGCTGAAGCCACGGTGCCTGCCGGGGGCCACGGCTGCCCGCCCTTCACCCGTGGAAGGCCGTGGCGCCTGGTTAGTTCAACACCCGGCACGAGAACGCTCGTCGAGGGCCTTGCAGCCGTTGCGGCGACTGCGGCTTCGGAGGCAAAGCACGACGGCTGCAGCGCAGCTTCGCTCACTGCTTTCGACATCTGCTCCGTCAGCCGAGGCAGCGTCTGCGAGGTCGTCGCTCCAACCGGCGACCAAGTCGGTTGGTCGGGGGGCCAAGCCTCGCCGCCCGCAACGAGCGGGAGGCCGCGACGAAGGCGGATGCCGGCGGCCAGGTCCCGCTGCCCCGCGGCATCAGTCGACGCCGCTCCCGACCGGGCGGGTTCATCCGCGGAGACCCACGGCTTTTCAGCAGCAGCGATCGCGACGACGGTAGCCGGAGGCCACGGCTGCCCGCCCTTCATCCGCGGCAGGCCGTGGCGCAGCATCCGCTCGGCCATCGCTACTTCTTCCGCGCTTCGAGCGCCTCGATGATCTGTGGCACGACCGCGAACAGGTCGCCCTCGATGCCGAAGTCGGCGATGTCGAAGATCGGCGCTTCGCCGTCCTTATTGATCGCGACGATCGTCTTCGCAGTCTGCATGCCGGCGCGATGCTGGATCGCACCGGAGATGCCCACGGCCACGTAGAGCTGCGGCGACACCGAGACCCCGGTCTGCCCCACCTGATGGGCGTACGGGATGTATCCGGCGTCCACTGCGGCGCGCGAGCCGCCGATCGCGGCTCCGAGCGCGTCGGCGAGCTGCTCGACGAGCACGAACTGCTCCTTCGAGCCCAGTCCGCGTCCGCCCGACACGACCTTCGAGGCACCGCGCAGCTCGGGACGCGAGGAAGCCTGCTCGACGGCGGTGATCTCGCCGGCCACCGCCGCCACCGCACCGCTAGCGGGGACCTGCAGCTCCTCGACGGTGGCAGTCGCCGCGTCAGCGCGAGCACCCACCGCCCCCTGGCGCACAGTGATGACCGGGGTGCCATGCGTGGGCGCGGAGTTGGTGAGGAACGAGCCGCCGTATACAGAGTGATGCGCCACGATGCCCTCCTGATCGCGAGTCACGCCAATCGCGTCGACCGAAACCGCGAGCTTCTCGCGCACAGCGAGGCGCCCGGCCACGTCGCGGCCGGCGATCGAGTTCGAGATCAGCACGGCGTCCGGCTTCACCTGGCGATATGCGGCCTGCAGGGCGTCGGTGATCGGTACTGTTAGCGCGGCGGGATCGCCGGGGGCCGTGAGCACCACCTGCGCACCAGCGATAGCAGCAGCATCTGTCGCGCCCAGGTTCCCCCCGACGATAAGCGCAACGGGTGCGCCGATGGTCGATGCGGCGCCGATCAGCGCGCCTGTGCTGCTCGCCACGCCGCCTGCAGGGTCGACGTCGATGACGACGAGGATCGGGTTCTCGGGGTAGCCCATGCTCACACCAGCTTGTTCTGCATAAGGAACTCAACGAGCTGCCCGGCAGCGTCTCCATCATTGGTGATCTTGATGCCCGCGGCGCGCGGCGGCTTCTCCGACACGGCGGTCAGGATCGTGCGCGGCGCGGCGGCCGGGTCGGCCGACACCCCGAGATCGGCGAGCGAGAGCACCTCCAGGGGCTTTTTCTTCGCCGCCATAGTGTTCTTGAGATTGGGGAAGCGTGCATCCGGCAGCGCCTCGGTGATGGAGATGACCGCGGGGAGCGGCGCCGCGACCTCCTGTGTACCCGCGTCGGCGCTGCGGGTTCCGGTGACGCTATTGGCGCCGATCTCGACCGCGCTCAGCGCGGTGGCCTGCACGTAGCCGAGGTGCTCGGCGAGCATGGCCGGGATCATTCCGCCGGAGCCGTCCGTGGACAGATTGCCGGCGATCACGAGGTCGGGCTCCCCGCGGCGGATGGCAGCGGCCAGGGTCTCGGCTGTGAGCCCCAGGTCGGCGCCCCGCAGGTCTTCGTCGACGATGTGCACGGCTGATGCTGCGCCAATTGCGAGTGCGCGGCGCACTGAGGCCGTCGCCGATCCGGGAGACATCGACAGCGCGACCACGTCGGTGTCAGGGTTCTCATCGGCGTAGCACAGCGCGACTTCGAGCGCTCGCTCGGTGATTTCGTCGAGCACCACATCGCCGGTGGCACGATCCGTCAGGCCGGTCTCCGGGTCGAGCTTGCGGTCACCGTAGGTGTCGGGCACTTCCTTCACCAGGACATAGATCTTCATCGACAATTCCTCACACTGCAACGAGTCTAGTCATCTGAACGCTTCACTGTATACACCATCTGTACAACAGTATACAGGAGGATCCCGTGAGGCGCTCCGGAGCCGGGAAAATCCTGAAGACGACGGAGAGGACCGCTCGCGGCACATCAGTCCCGATCCGCTCACGGATCGGGCGCTCCCCTGGCGCGGATCGAGACGCATCCCGTCGACGGCACACCGCTGATCGCATTCTCCGATCCGGCCGAGGCTGAAATCTCTGCCGTGTAGCTTCGCCCCCGGACGATCCCCCGGTGAGGTGGACGGAGGGAAGCTCCGCCCAGACAACTCGATGCATCCTCCTCGCGCGAGTCAGGCAGCTCAGGCGCTGGTTGGTCGGCATTACTCGGGAAGGACCTCGCGCTCGGACACTGCTGCCTCGCTCGGATGTCTGGGCCCGCGCGGGCATCAACCGACAGCCCGCAGCCGCGGCGCGAGATCTCGCTCGAACAGCGTCATAAAGCGCTCCTGGTCCTGCCCGGGGGCATGGAAGACAAGGTGATTGAAACCCCAGTCCACGTATTCCTTCACCTGCGCGACTACCGCCTCCGGATCCGTGCCGACAATCCATCGCTTCGCGACCTGTTCGATCGGCAGGGCGTCTGCCGCCCTCTCCATCTCGATCGGGTCGGTGATATCGTGCTTCTGCTCCTTCGACAACGACAGCGGCGCCCAAAACCGGGTGTTCTCCCGCGCCGCTTGCTCGGTCTCCTCATAAGAGAGCTTGATCTCGATCATCCGGTCCACGTCCGTAAAGGAGCGACCGGACGCCGCGGTACCCTCCTTCAGGGCGGGGATCAGCGCGTCAAGATAGAGCTCGCGTCCCTTCCCGGACGTGCAGATAAAGCCGTCACCGACCCGCCCGGCATACTTCGCCACCAGGGGCCCTCCCGCCGCGATGTACACCGGGATACCGTCCTTGGGAACGTCGTAGATGGTCGCCTCATGCGTCGAGTAGTACTCTCCATCGAACGTTGTGCGCTCCCCGGACCAAAGCGCCCGCATTAGCCGGACAGACTCCCTCAGTCGAGCGAAACGTTCCCGGAACTCCGGCCACACCTGCTCCCCCGCGCCCTGGAATCCCGTGGCGATCTCGTTGAGCGCCTCACCGGTCCCGATACCCAGGAAGATCCTGTCCGGGGTCAGGCACCCGAGGGTCGCGAATGCCTGGGCGATCACAGCAGGGTTGTACCGGAACGTCGGCGTCATCACGCTCGTCCCGATCCGGATCCGCTCGGTGCGCTCCCCGACGGCAGCCGCCCAGGCAATCGAGAACGGGGCGTGCCCGCCGGTGTAGCGCCACGGTTGGAAGTGATCGCTCACCGCAACAGACTCGAAGCCGTGCCTCTCCGCGGCCACGGCAATCTCCACCAGTTCTCGCGGCGCGAACTGCTCCGCGGAAGCCTTGTACCCCAGTGTCAACATCAGCTTTCCTCTCCGTTGCGGGTGGCCGTCTGGTCCACCCGGCGTCCTTCCTCATATCCAGCGCGCCAGGCCTCGTCCGCTCCCAGCCGAAACATGTCTCGATCTGCCGCCCGGACGATGCTCGCCGCCCCCGGCGGATCGAGTTCACCCACGGAATGTCGAATATCGTCCGCAGGTCTTCTCTGGTCAGGGTCGACCGATGGTGATGAGTCGTTGCTCGGTCATCTCTCGCACGGCGTATGCGGGACCCTCGTGGCCCTCGCCGCTGTCCTTCACCCCGCCGAACGGCATCAGGTCGGACCGGTTGCTGGACGACGCGTTGATGTGAACCGAGCCCATCCGGATCTTCTCGGCAGCATCCATCGCAGTGCCGATGTTGCTGGTGAAGATGCCCGCCGACAATCCGAACGGCGTGTCGTTGACTTCATCGATGGCATCGGCCAGAGCGGTGAACGGTCTGATCATCACCGCGGGGCCGAACAGCTCCTGCGACATCACCTTCATCTGTGGGGCCACCTGCGTCAGGACTGACGGCATCACCACCCGCCCCTCTCGGCCTCCTCCATAGACCTTGTGCGCACCTTCCGAGACGGCCTCGTCGATCCAAGCGTCCACCCGTGATGCACTGGCCTCGTTGATCAACGGACCAATATCGGTCGCAGTGGCAGCCGGATCCCCGACCACTCGCTTGTCGAGCAAGCCAGTGATCAGGTCGATCAGGTCCGCCTCGACTCCTGCATGGACATACAGCCGCTGCAGCGACGTGCACACCTGGCCCGCCTTACGGAAGGCGGACCCGACGCAACCCGCCGCAGCGTGCTCAATGTCCGCGTCCTCGCAGACGATCGTGCTGGAGATGCTGCCCAGCTCAAGCTGCGCGCGACGCACGCCGATCGTTCGGCGGATGATCCGGCCGACCTCGGTGCTGCCGGTGAAGGCGTAGAACCCGAAGACCTTGTCCTCCAGCAGCCAGGTTCCCACCGTCGAGCCGGGACCATGCGCGACTGCAATCAGCTCAGGCGGTAGGCCCGCCTCGATCAGCAGCCCGACGATCAGGTTCGCCGTCCGCGGCGTGTGGAGCGACGGCTTGATCATCACTGCGTTCCCCGCGGCTATCGCTGGCGCGACCTTGTGCAAGAGCACATTCAGCGGCGAGTTGAACGGCGTGATGGCGCAGACCACTCCGATCGGCACCCGCAGGGTGAAACCCCACGCCCTCGGCGCCTGGGGTGCGGCGTCCAGAGGGACCATGTCCCCAGTCAGGCGCCGCGCCTCAGACGCGCTCAGTTGGAGAGTGTCGACTGCTCTCTCCGTCTCCGCGACGGCATCGCCGCGCGGGAATCCAGTATCGAGCATGATGCTCGCGACAAATTGATCCGCTCGCACCGCCAGCATTTCCGCCGCCAGCGAAAGAATCTCATATCGTCGAAACGGCGTCAGCCTCTGTTGCTCCTGGGCGGCAGCGAGAGCGCGGGCTGCACGGGACAGATCCTGCTGACCCGTTACCACCACTCGACCATTCAGTTGACCGGTGTACTTGTCGAGGACATCTTCCTCGGAGTCGCCCGATTCGCGCCACTGACCTTCGAGAAACGACGGGATCATTTCCGTTGCTCCCGCTGCCACCCTCGTCATAGCGCAGCGAACACGGACTTGGTCTCCAGGAAAGCCTCCAGACCCTCCGGTCCCAACTCGCGTCCCCAGCCGGATTGCTTATAGCCACCCGTCGGCATCGCCACGTCGGACAGACCATGCACATTGATGCCGACCCGGCCGGCCTTGATTGCACGGGCCACCCGGTGCGCCTTCTGGACGTCCTTGGTCCAAACGCTGGCAGCCAAGCCATACGGGGTGTCGTTGGCGCGGGCTGCGATCTCGTCAATGTCCTCATAAGGCATCGCGGCCACGACCGGCCCGAAGATCTCTTCCTGCACGGCGAGCATGTCCGGTCGCAGGTCGGTCATCACCGTGGGCGCGATGTAATATCCGGTATCCGGGGTGGTTCCACCGACCCGGACTGCCGCGCCTTCGCGCACACCGCTGTCGATATAGCCCATCACCCGTTCCCGCTGCTTAGCCGAGACAAGAGGCCCCATCTGCGTGCCCGGCTCCAGACCGTAGCCGATTTTGAGATTGGCAGCGATGCCAGACACTCCCTCCACCACCTGGTCGAAGTGCCTCCGGTGCACCAGCAGTCGAGATCCGGCCGTGCAGACCTGTCCCGCGTTGGAGAAGATGGCGTTGGCGGCGGCCGGGATTGCAGCCTCGATGTCGGCGTCATCGAGGATGACGACCGGCGACTTTCCGCCGAGCTCCAAGGTGAGCTTTTTCAGATTCCCGGCAGCGGCATGGATGATCTGCTTGCCGACTTCAGTGGACCCAGTGAATGCCACCTTGTCGACATCGTCGTGCCCGGTCAGGCCAGCGCCCGCCTCGTGGCCCAATCCGGTCAGGACGTTGACCACACCGGCAGGGACTCCGGCGTCCATGCACAGTTTACCAAGCCACAGCGCCGTCAACGGTGTCTCCTCCGCTGGCTTCAGGATGCAGGTGCATCCGGCAGCCAGCGCCGGGGCGATCTTCCACGCCGCCATCAGCAGCGGGAAGTTCCAGGGAACGATCAGCGCAGCGACGCCGATCGGCTCTCGCAACGTGTAGGCGTGGTAATCCCGTCCTCCGGACATCAGCTCCATACTCCGACCACCGATCTTGTCGGCCCACCCGGCGTAGTACCGGAACACTCGGGCAACCGTCGCCACGCCGCCCTTTGCGGATGCAATCGGCATGCCCTGATTGCGCGACTCCAGCTCGGCAAACGCATCAGCGTTCTGCTCGATGAGGTCCGCGATGCGCCAGATGATGCGAGAGCGTTCAGCGGGGGCAAGCCTGAGCCAAGCCCTGCTGTCGAACGCCTGACGCGCCGACGCGACCGCGTCGTCGACATCAGCGATTTCGCCACGAGCCACCTTGGCGATGACCTCCTCGGTGCCCGGATCGAACACGTCGAAGGTCTGCGACGAATGGGCGCTTACCCACTCACCGCCGATGAGCATCGGCCATTCGGCAACGTCGCCTCGCGAGCGATCGATGGCCGGAAGTGAAAGTGTGTGAGTCATGATTCCTCCGTTGCTGCTGTGTCTGACTTCGTGCTGCCGCTTTTCGATACTTGATGCGTCATGGTTCCCGTCATATTGTTTCCTGAATCTCCGCTGGTTGCGGATGTTTGAGATGGGCGCGATGAGGCCGACGAGGGCAACAGGTCCCGAGGTGTGCCGGCGTCGGTGATGCGCCAGAAATGGCAGGCCACCTGCCGGCCGTCCGGTGTCGTCTCCAGAGCGGGATCCACTCTGGAGCAGATGTCCTGCGCAAGAGGACAACGGGGGTGAAACCGGCATCCCGACGGCGGCGAGATCAAGCTGGGAGGCTCGCCACGCACCCGGCTGTCCTTGGCCCGCCGACCGCTCGAATCCAGTCGAGGGACTGCCGCCAGCAGCATCCGAGTGTACGGGTGCAGCGGCGCCTCAGTGATGAGGGCAGTTTCGCCTGATTCCACGATTCTTCCCGCGTACATCACGACGATCCGATCGGACAGGTAGCGAACAACGCTCAGGTCGTGGGCGATGAACAGGCACGCGATGGAGAGTTCGCTTCGGAGCCGCCTGAACAGCTCGATCACCTGCGCTTGAACGCTGACGTCGAGCGCCGATACCGCCTCATCGCAGACCAGAACTGTCGGCTCGGGCGCCAGCGCCCGTGCGATTCCGACGCGTTGACGCTGCCCGCCGGAGAGCTCATTCGGGTGCCGCTCAGCCAGCGCCGTGCTCAGGCCGACCAGCTCGAGAACCTCCTCCACTCGCTGGCGCCGCTTCCCGCGATTCAGGTTGTGAATCGCCAATGGTTCCTCGATGATCCCCCGGATGGTCATTCGCGGGTTCAGGCTGTCGTAAGGGTCCTGGAAAACCGCTTGAACCTCCTGGTGCATCTGCATCGCTTGCGCTCGAGTGAGCTCCGCCGTACTGGTTCCTCTGAACTTCACCGTGCCGCCAGCGAGAGCCTGCAGCCGAAGCATGGCACGGCCGGTCGTAGTCTTCCCGCATCCGGATTCCCCGACCAGGCCGACCACTTCTCCGGCACTGACGGACAGATCAACGCCATCAACGGCCGTGACGGTGTAACTGGCACCGCGCAGGCCCTTGCCCCTGACCTTGAAGCTCACGCTCAGGTTCTCGGCAGTCAGCAGCTCGCTCATCCGTCAAGCTCCTCTCTCATAGTCGTCGCGGCGAGCACCTCGTGCGCCCTGGGTTGAACCCAGCAGGCGGAGAGATGGTCGGCACTGATGTCCATCAGCTGTGGATCGTCGGTTTCGCAACGGTCTACCGCGACCGGACAGCGGGCGCGAAAGGCGCATCCCTGGTCAGCACCGATCCGCTGATACGGCGCACCGGGGATCACGGCCAACTCGACATCCCGGTCGTGATCAAGCTGCGGCACCGCGTGCAACAACGCCGCTGTGTAGGGATGCCGAGAGTTTGCGAAGACCTCGGAGACGGGCCCGACCTCAACGATGCGTCCGGCGTACATGATCGCAACCCGGTCCGCCAACCCTGCCACCACACCCAGGTTGTGCGTCACGAACAGGACCCCCATGCCGATTTCGTCGATGAGATCGCTGAGCAGATCGAGGATCTGCTGTTGCATGGTGACGTCCAGGGCGGTCGTCGGTTCGTCGGCGATCAGCACTTCCGGTCCGCAAGCGATAGCCATTGCGATGACGATGCGTTGCAGGGTACCCCCGGACAGCTGCTGCGGGTAGGAGTCGAGCCGCTGCTCGGCGTCCGGAACCCCGACAGCCTGCAGTAGCTCGATTGCTCGCGCGCGGGCGTCTCGCCGACCAAGGTCGGTGTGCTCCCGGATCATCTGAATCAGCTGGCTGCCGATCAACTTCACCGGACTGAGCGCCGTCATAGGATTCTGCAGGACCAGTCCTACATGACGTCCGCGGATGCGGCGCAGCCGGCTCGAGTTGAGCGTCATCACATCGGTTGCCCCCACCAGGATCTCACCGCTGACTTCGCTGCCGTGATTCAACTCAGTCAGCCGCAGCACCGACGTCCCGGTTGCAGTCTTACCGCTCCCGGACTCGCCGACCAACGCCAGCACTTCGCCGACCCTGACGTCGAAGGAAACGCCGTCGACCGCTCGCAGTCGACCATTAGGAGTAGCGAAGCTGACGCGCAGGTCCCGGACGCTCAACGCCACGCCGGTCTCTTCTCGCTCAGCAGCCTCGACGCTCATCGTCGGATCCTTTGACGTGAGAGTGTGCGTGGATCGAAGTAATCACGTAGCCCATCGCCGATCAGGTTGAATGCCAACAACGCCAGGAAGATGAGTGCACCGGGAGCCAGGCACTGCAGCGGCGCATTGGCCAAGAACACATAGCCGTCCTTCAGCAGCCCTCCCCAGTTCGGGGCAGGCGGCGGGAGTCCGAGTCCGAGGAAAGCCAAGCTAGCGGATATGAAAATCGCCTGCCCAGTGTCCAGGGCTACTTGGACAGTGATGATCTCGGTCATATTGGGAAGCTCATGCCGCATCATGATGCGCGTCGACGAAGCCCCCGAAACACGGGCCGAGTCGACGAATTTACGATTCGCGAGGGCACGGACTTCACCTCGAACGAGCATGGCGGTACGGGGAATGCTGGAGACGGTCACCGCGATCAGAATCGAGGTGAAGCTCGACCCCAGCGCGAACGAGATCGCCAGCGCCAGAATCAGGCTAGGAAATGCCAAGACCGACTCCATAGCACGCATGATCACGGTGTCGACAGCGCCCGGGCGCTGTCCGGCTATCAGCCCCAGAATCACGCCGATGACTGTCGCCGACACCCCGGAGAGAACTGCGATGTACAGGGTGTCCTTACCCCCATAGAGCACGCGCGACCACACGTCGCGTCCCAGCAGGTCCGTTCCCAGCCAGTGCTCGCCGGAAGGAGGCAACAGCGTAGCGTTCGGATTATTCTGTAGCGGATCATATGGCGCCAGCACAGGAGCCAAAACTGACATCAGCACCAGCAGT
Organism: Glaciibacter superstes DSM 21135; assembly: GCF_000421145.1. GTDB lineage: Bacteria > Actinomycetota > Actinomycetes > Actinomycetales > Microbacteriaceae > Cryobacterium > Cryobacterium superstes. The sequence goes on from NZ_ATWH01000007.1 coordinate 44,948, forward strand.
GCCAGCAGCGCCGTGCCGCAAGTGAGTCGGGGGTACGCCCAGACGAAGTCGAGCACCCCTCGCTTCGATACTGGCACCTTGATGGCCAGGAACGCGGAGGTCCTGGGAATAGTCATGCCTTCACCGCCCGTAGTCGAGGATCGATGATGCCACCGAGCACATCCACCACCCAGGTGATCAGGGTCACACCCACCGTCACCAACAGCACCAGCGCCGAGATCACCGGAAGATCGCTACCCAAGATGGAGTTCGCCAGAAGGGTGCCGACGCCCGGTACGGAGAAGATCGCCTCCGTCACGACAGCACCACCGACCAGGCTGGCGAGATTCAAACCCACCGCCACCAGGATCGATCCTGCTGCGCTGTGCAGTCCGTAACCGAACAGCACGGTTCTGCGCGACAGACCACTGGCTGTAGCACGCGTGATGTACTCCTCGGAGTACACTCGCAGCAGGATCGAGCGGGTGAACCGGGCCAGGTTGCCGATGTACCCCATGGCCAGCGTGACCGCAGGAAGCACCATGTAGTACAGGTTCTGCACTGGATTCTGGAAGAACGGGACGTAACCGCCCGAGGGGAATAGCGGAACGATCATCGCGAACAGGTAAACCAGCAGTACGCCCAGGAAAAAGTTCGGGACCGACAACATCAGAACAGAGGCTCCCGACGTGATCGTGTCAGCCGGCCGGTTATGCCGCGCCGCTCCCACCATCCCGAGCGCCACGCCGAAGAAAACGGCGATGAGCAGGGCCAGCAGTGTCAGCTCGAAAGTAACGGGCAGCGCGGCACCGATCATCTCGGAGACGTCCTGCGGGCGCAGGTAGGATCGGCCGAGATTACCTGTCAGAACCCCCGTGATCCAGAGCCAATACTGCACTGGAAACGGGCGATCGAGGAACAGACTCTGTCTGATCTGGGCGATCTGTTCCGCGCTCGCGCCGCTTTCCTGCCCACCGAGAATTGTACTGACAGGATCTGGCAGGACCACTCGCGTCACGTAGAACGTGATCACACTGACCAGGAAGACCACCACGACAGTCGAGAGCAGACGACGCAATGTAAACGTAATCATCTCCGCCTGCACCTCCATTCGTCATGCGGATACTTCATAGTTGACAACCAAGACACGTGTCTCGGTTCGATCGGGCTTCAGGGGCTTCCTGCGCGGCGTTGCCGGTCAGTCCATCCACATGTCCTTGAAGCGGATGATGCCATCGCCGTACTGTTCGACACCGTGCAGGTCCGTGCGGAAGGCGATCGTGTTGTCAGGCCATGCAACCGACAGAGACACGGCGTCTTCGGCGAGAAGCGAATAGACCTCGCCGTACAGCGGCGCGGCCTCTTTGTGGTCGTTGATCGCGGCCGCCTGGTCGAGCAGTTCGTCTACCTTTGGGTTGTTGTAGTGGTTCGAGTTCTGGGCGCCCTCACTGTGGAATACGATGCGAAGCAGACCGTCGGGATCAGCCCGCGGTGACCAGCTGGAGATCCACCAGGGGATGCGTCCGGCTTTGATCTGCGAGTTGTAGTCGGCCGCGGGGGTGGTCTGTAGTGTGACGTTCATTCCGGTCTTCTTCAATCCGTCGAGCATCGCCTGCGCCACAGCACTGTTGCGCGATTGCGACGATGTTCCCAGCGGGATCTCGACGCCCGGGTCCGCGGCTTTCTCCAGGAAGTCCTTCGCCTTCTTGACATCGAAGTCGTAGTCCGGGCCAGCGAAGTTCTTGTCGACGGCCCAGCCGACTCCGATGGGCGTATTCGCCGGCCTCGCCTTGCCCTGGTAGACGGTCTTGATCACCGCATCCTTGTTGATTCCGTACGCGATGGCCTTACGGATGTTCACGTCATCGAACGGCGCGGAGAGATAACTGACCGTGGAGAAATACCACACACCGGTCGGATTCGTCATTGACGTCACACCTTGCGCTCCAGCGATCGTCGGAATCAAGCTGGGATCCAGCTGATCGATGATGGTCGCCTCTCCGGTGCGCAATCTGGTTATCTGAGATGACGCCTCCGGGACGCCGTCGAACCGGATGCTGTTCAGATAGGCGGAGCGCGCGTTCCAGTTCTTGTCGAACCGCTCCAACACGATGTAGCTGCCCTGCTGGAACTCTGCGACCTTGTACGGACCGGTCCCCACTCCGTGGGCGCCGTAATCCTCACCGTACTTCTTGATCGCCGTAGGAGACGAGATGAATCCCGGTCGCTCGCCGAGGGATGCCAGCAGCGGACGCCAAGGGCGATCCAGCTGGATCACGACCGTCAGCGCATCCGGGGCTTCGACCGACTTGATAGCCACGAGATGGCCCGCCTGCCCCGACTTCGTCGCAGGGTCTCGCACCCGGTCGAGGTTGAACTTCACCGCCTGAGCATCACACGGCGTGTCGTCATGGAAAACGACATTTGGTCGCAGCTTGAAAGTCAGAGTCGTATCGTCGTTGCTGTATTTCCACTCGGACGCCAGATCCGGGACTACCTTCAGGTCCTTGTCATAGGTGACCAGACCGTTGTACATCGCGTAATACACGAAACGCTCCGAATACGCTGCGGAGAAAGCCGGATCCAAGGTTCGCAGATCGAAGTTGCCCGCATACTTCAGATCCCCCCCGACTCTCTTCTTACCGCCATTGGTCGAACCCGTCGTACCAGTCCGACTAGGCGACACTCCACAACCGGCCAACAGGCCACCGGCGGCCACCCCCCCTCCCAGAAGGAGCAGTCCCCTGCGGGTTATCGGCAGAGAAAATGATTGAGTTTCGTACTTCATAACGGCAGATCTCCTCTTCAGTGAGCTGATGTACCAACAGCAGGTTTCGTATTACAGGGCATCGGGTTCGGGCGCGCGTGTGAACGTCATTCTTTGGCGCCCGTCCGCACGCAATGTGGCGGCGATGGCGGCGAGACCCTCCAGCGAGCCATTCACCATGGCGACGGGCGCCAATTTCAGCGCACCACCGGCAACCGCGCTGCGCATAATAGTGGGCTCTCTCAAGACGAATCGAAATCCTCGCCACGGTTCGGACGGCAGGTAGTACAACCCTCCGGGAGCGAGAACCTGAGTTGTGGCGGAGGATGTCAACGGCAGCGGCGTTTCACCTTCGCGTCCTCCTAGTTCGTTCCAGAACCGGGTGATCGGTCCACCGGCATAGGTGTTGGTGGCCGTTCCCCTCATCGGCAGCAAGTCACGCACCGCCTCGATCAGCGCCGGATCGGCGTCAGCGCGAAAGACCAGCGGAGCGGTCACATCGCCCAAGGTCACATGCATATCTGCCGCATCGGCCTGCGTGTCCGCGACATCGACCTCCCGCACGATCGTCGCGGCCGCGCCATCGAACTGCGCGGCACGAGCCAGTTCCTGCAGCCGGGTCGTGTTCGTCTCAATCACGCCGATCGGGACAATGGGTCGGATCACCTCCGCCGCCTGACTCTTGGCGTCGCCATAGCCCAGGGTGATGCGCCGGCTCACCGGTTCGTAACCCACCAGGCCGAGATACTGATAGGGGTAGCGGAGCTCGATCCCGGCCTCCGGAGATCCGGAGCTTGCTACTGGACCGAGTGAGGTGAGCAGCGCGCCGCTCCATTGATCCTGTCCCAGGCGAAATTTGCCCTGAGGTAGCAGGAACTGTGCAGGATCCAGCCCGCCCGCAATCGCACGGACCGGAAAGACCTCGCCATTGATGTCGATCGCGACGGTGTTAGTCACGTGTGCCTCCGCAATTCAGATTGGATCGTAGAATTCATGGTCATCGGAGCGCGGCCGCCACTGCTTCGCAGTCATCGACCACGTCGTCGACGGCGTCGCCCAAGAAGATCAAGGCAACCTGATCAGTGCCCGCCGCGGCCAGCGCTTCGACGTGCTCCACCGCGGCTGCCGCTGAGCCCAGAATGTTACGCTCCTCGAACTCGGCGATCAGCTCATCCTCCGATTTGCCGGTGAACGTGACCTGCCTGCGAAAATGCTGGCTCTCGACCAGCCGGCTCCGAGCAGATCGTCCGCCGCCCTCCAGGCATACCCACGTCTGGACAGCCAGCGGAAGCTCGGTCTCAGCACGACCGTGTTTGGTCAGCGCCCTCGCCATCTGCTCTCGCTTCACCACGACCTGCGCCGGCGATCGGCTCGCGAGGATCCAGCCGTCGGCCAACTCTGCCGCCCGATCGAGCCCGAGATCCGAGTCGCCGCTTGTGTAGATCGGCAGCGTTCCCACAGGCTTGGGGAAGCTCCCGACGTCATCAAACTCGAACTCCGTGCCATGGAATGACGCAGATTCCTGCTCGAACAAAGCGTGCAGCGCCTGGATGAGCTCGCTCAGGGTCCTGCCCCTGTGTCGGCGGGGCGAACCCGGGCGAGCCAACATGGTCGTCTCCTCGACATACGTCCCGATACCGAGGCCCGCGATGACGTTGCCGCCGTTGATCTGGTCGAGAGTAGCCAGTTGCTTCGCCAGGAGCAACGGGTGATGCAGCGGCGCGACCAGCGTTCCAAACACCAGCTGCATACCCGGCACCTGACCAGCCACGTTCGCCATGATCATTAGCGGGTCATAGAAGTTCGGAACCCCCGATGCCGTTGCGGCGACAGCGTTCTGGGTGATCAGATGCTGGTTTCCCCACAGCGACGTGTATCCGGCGTCGGCGGCCACGCGGCTGAGCCGTACAATGTCCGCTGGCGAGGCGAATCCCGGGGCGTAGGCAATTCCCTCACGGCAAGTGGAAATCCCGAATCCTAGCTGCACGATTTGCTACCCCAGCCTATTCGGCTCGCTCGATTGTCACGTTCAACGGACCGTCGAAGATGATGCGCTGCGAAGCCTCCACGAACTCGCCCAGGCCCTCGTCGATCTTGCCAATGTGCGCGACATCCAGCGGCATGCAGAACGGGTTGAGCCACCGTGCGTCGCCATAGGCGATCCCGATCTTGTACCGCTCGTTGATGTAGTTCGGGAAGTAAATGATGTCGCCGGGGGTCAGCTTGTCGGCCACATTTTCGATACCGTCCTCGGCCACTGTGAGTTTGTGCTCCTGTTCGGTGCGCCAGGCGTCCCCGGACCAACGGGTCTGGATCGTACGCTCCTCGAGAGGAAGCGCGCTCCACAAACCTTCGGTGGTCTTGGGTGCCAGGTCTTCGAACAAGGTGGCGGTGGCGACGACATCACCAATCCTGATGCGAATCCGTCGGTTCATTGCTTGTGCCTTTCGTTGAGCTGTCTGTCGAGTGGCGACCTCACGCCAGCTCGATGGAAATCGGCTTGGCGCCCTCTGTGAGCTGGGCCAAGGCACGTTCCTGCACTGCAGACCAGTCACCATCCAACGCGATAACTGGCGTCAGCACTTCGCGGATGCCGTCTCTGAGCGTGTTACTGCTCCGTCCGTAGACAAAGCTGAGCTCGTCGTGTGCGAAGGAGTAGTAGATGGTGCCCGGGGTCACCAGGTGAGTGCTGGAGGCTTCCCGCTCCGTCATGTCCAGACCGACACATCCGGTTGACAGCTCCAGTGTGCTGTGTTGACCGCGCCAGGTACTGGTGATGGACTTTAGGATTACAGGCAGTTTGCCGATCAGGGCTGCCGTCGTCACCGGAGATCCCTGCTCCAGCAGGGTTCCACTCAAGGACAGTCCGTCGTAGTCGATGACGACCTTGCGGCCCTGGTGCTCGATGGGGCGCAGCGGCGTCGTCTGATCGTCCGACAGGGAGAAGCTGAGCGGGACGGCACCGGTATGGCGAATCTCGGTGACAACAGCAATCAGCTCGGTCAGATCCCCATCCAAAGTGCCGAGCTTCGTCAGCGAACTCGCCGCGGTGGGACCCGAGAACCTTGCGTTGCCGTACGCAAACGCGATCTCGCGGACACCCGGGTGATAGATCACGACACCCGGCCACTGGTAGTGGACGACATCCTCAACTTCGGAGACGTTGTCGATCGGTACATCCTCAAGCATCCGGAACATTTGTCCCGACGTCTGCGCATGAACCGCGCGCCCGCTGAACGGTAGCGCGTCAGCAAAAGCAGCAGCAGTCGTTGGAGCGCCATCGACATTCAGTTGGATCCGGATCGTCACGTCCCCGACGGTGGCGTCTACATAAGTCATCAGAGTGTTGCCCTTTCGCTGGGCGCTCGGGTCGACCGTCATGGAAGAGTTTCGACCCTTACGTCGTTGTATACAGGAATGCTATATTGGTATGCGCTGGGATGCAATAGGGAGTTGCGAGCAAGATGCAGACCAACGCGATCCGGAATCAGATTCGTCACCTGTATACCAGCGGACCCGTGTGGATACGGTAGCCTCGCTTCACGGGAGGGAGTGGCCCATGACAAGTAAGACGCGCGGCAACGAGCCGCCATCAGCAGTCGAACGCAGGCCTTCGACCTACGCACGAATCAAGCAGGCGATCGCTGACGGTCGCCTTGCTCCCGGTGCTCCGCTGGTGGAGACCGCCTTGGCCGAATGGTGCGAGGTGAGTCGAACGCCAATCCGAGAAGCGTTGACGCGGCTTGAACAGGACGGCCTGGTCACCCGCACCGACCGCGGACTGGTGGTACGCGAACGTAGCCCCGAAGAGGTACTCGACATCTACGAGACCCGTATCGTGCTCGAAGGGACCGTTGCCCGTACCGCGGCCGCACGCCGAACGCCTATCGACCTGATCCACTTGCGCCATGCTGCAAGCGAAATGGCCGCCGTGGATACTGCCGATGAGGAAGCGATGGCGGCCGCCAACCGAGCCTTCCATCGTCGGCTGTGGGCGGCTAGTCACAACGAATCATTGACCGACCTACTGGATCGCCTTGACTTCCACATAGCACGGTATCCGCGGACCACTCTGTCCCGACCGGGTCGCTGGGAACAAGCTCTCGTCGAACACGGTGAGATCGTTGCGGCGGTCGAGGAGCGGCAACTCCAGTTGGCCGAGGACCTTGCGCGAGAACATTTCACAAAAGCCCGTGATATCCGCTTGGAGATTCTGGCTTCCGAGATAGACTCTTCCGCGGTCTGACCACTCGCGCTACTCCTCCGACACTCGACCTGCGCCGTAGGCGGCACCCGGGGACGGACCCACGCTTTGTGCGCTGCCCTAAAGGAACGCCCGGCGTCGTCCGGAGTAGAGCCGAGTTCTCGGCATCTTGACACCCATCGACTTCCGTGCAACATTGTTTGTACTCGGCTGTATACAGCTGTATCCATACTTGTATCGTTCGGAGGCGACCTACCTTGACATCCAGCAACCTCATCCCCGATAGCTCCTCGCGGCCGTCAGCACACCCAACCGACGAGCATTTCGACGTAGTGGTGGTCGGTGGCGGCAACGCAGCATTGTGTGCAGCGATCTCTGCCGCCGAGTCCGGCGCTTCCGTCGTCGTACTGGAGCGTGCTCCCCGTGCCGAGCGTGGCGGCAACTCTGCCTTCACCGCCGGCGCCATGCGGGTGGCGTACGACGATGTTCAGGATGTTCTCGACATCGTCGAGGAGTTGAGCCCTGAGCAGATCCGGGAGACCGACTTCGGGACGTACACGCAGGAGCAGTTCCTTGACGACCTCGGCCGAGTAACGGAATACCGCACAGACCCTGACCTTGCTGAGATCATCGTCAATGACAGCTATGCAACATTGCTGTGGATGAAGAAGCACGGCATTCGTTTCGCCCCGATCTACGGCCGCCAGGCATTCAAGGTCGATGGTCGGTTCACTTTCTGGGGCGGATTGACTATTGAGACGATAGGCGGCGGTCAGGGTCTGGTCGATGGGCTAACCGCAGAATGCGAACGGCTCGGCATCACGATCCGCTACGGCTGCCGGGCGACGTCGTTGGTCAGAGACGGCGATCGAGTGTGTGGCGTCAACTATCGCAGCGAAGGCAAGGTGAGCGAGATTTCTTGTGGAGCTGCGGTGATGGCCGCCGGGGGCTTCCAGGCCAACTCCGCCATGCGAGCCCAGTATCTGGGCCCGGGCTGGGACTTGGCGAAAGTGCGAGGAACCAGGTTCAACACCGGCGATGGTATTCGGATGGCAATGGATGTCGGTGCCGCCCCCTGGGGCCACTGGTCAGGATGTCATGCCGTCGGCTGGGAGTACAGCGCTCCGCCTTTCGGCGACCTGCGGATCGGCGACAGCTTCCAAAAGCACAGCTATCCGTTCTCGATCATGCTCAACGCGGACGGCAAGCGTTTCCTCGACGAGGGCGCCGATTTTCGCAATTACACCTACGCCAAGTACGGCAAAAGAATTCTTGAGCAACCGGGCCAGTTCGCCTGGCAGATTTTTGACGGCTCACTCCTGCACTTGCTGCGGGACGAGTACCGAATCCGGGAGGTGACCAAGATAACCGCAAACACGATTGAACAACTGGTCACAAAGCTCGAGGGGGTGGACTCGGAGCAGGCGCTGCGGACGATAAATGATTTCAACGCGGCTATCGACACCGAACAGCCATTCAACCCGAATGTCAAGGACGGGCGGCGCACGACGACGTTGGAGGTCGACAAAACCAACTGGGCTGTCGGCCTACATGAACCACCCTTCCATGCGTATCGGGTCACCTGCGGCATCACCTTCACTTTCGGCGGCCTACACATCGGCCCCGACGCATCGGTGCTCGATGAAGACACCCAGGCTATTCCCGGATTGTTCGCATGCGGCGAGTTGGTCGGAGGCATCTTCTACTTCAACTACCCCGGCGGGAGCGGACTGACCGCCGGCGCGGTTTTCGGCCGCCGATCCGGGCGTGCGGCCGCACAGGCTGCGCTAACCGCGCGCTCTGGAGCATCCGACGTGCTCACTGCATAACGTCGACAGCCCGAAGCCGCCCTAACCCCAATACCGTTCAATTAGATGATTATGGCTTGTTCGGGTGACCGGTCGGGTTGGGGACAGTGGCTGTGGCTGTGGCGTGATCGTTTGACGTGCAATTTGGTGTATTTGCGTTTGACCACGCGAGGGTTGGCTCGGGGTTTTCGGTGGGGCAACAGGCGCTGGGTGAGCTCGCCGATCGCGTGAGCCCAGAGCCGTCCGATGGCATCACGTGTGTGAGGGGAAAAAGCGCCCTGTTGGGCGATGGAGCTGCGGGTGATGCGCAACGCGGCGGTGAAGGAGACTCGATCGGGATCTCGTCCGGCGTGAAAGGCGGCGTCGAGCATGAGCGTGCGGATGGCGTAGTGACAGCACAGGTGTCCCCAGATCTCCTGCAGCACGAGCTTGGGGGATTTTGAGCGCAGCACGGTGCGGGGCCCGCGTTGGTGGGTCTTCAGCTCGTCGAAGGCGGACTCGATCTCCCACCGTTGTGCGTAAGCGCCGGCCAGCTGAAGCGCTGAGGCTTCACGAGGGTTGAGGATGGTGGTGATCAGTCGCAACGGGCCAGCGGGTTCTCGTCCGTCTTTGGAGGCCGCGACGATCCACCTTCCGGCAGCACTGGTCGAGATGCCCAGCAGTCGAGCGAGAACCGGGGTCGGTAGTTGGAGGGCTAGCTGTCGGAGTGCAGTGTTTTGCGCGGCCTCGGGTCGGACGCTGATTGCGCGTAGTCGCAAATCCGGAGAGAAGTTGTTACGGGACCGGAGTGATCCCACCGTCGACGCGCAGCTCGGTGCCGGTAACGTAGCTGGCGAGCGGACTAGCCAGGTAGGCGACTGCCGCAGCTATATCGTCGCCAGTGCCCAGGCGTCCAACAGGATTCGGCGCGTAGTCGGCCATCGCTTGGGAGGTCTGGTCACGGTCCCAACCCAGTAAACGGGCCCGTTCGTCGAACATCTGCAGCAGCCCTTCCGTGAGGATGACGCCGGGGCTGATGGTGTTGGCGGTGATACCGGTGCCGGCCAAATGTTGGGCCAGGCTGCTCGTCAGGTTCAGGACGGCGGCTTTGGCCGCAGAGTAGTCAACCAAGTTTGCCTGTGGTGTGGTAGCCGCTCGGCTCCCCAGTGTGATGATGCGGCCCCACCCGGTCGCGAGCATCGTGGGCAACAGAGCTTGGACCATCCGCACGACGGTGACCACATTGCCGTCGTAAGAGGTGGCCCATGCCTGTGGGTCAGTGGTTATCCAGTCGTGTTCGGAAAAGGGACCGGCATTGTTCACCAGAATCTGAACCCGCCACGCTTGTGCCTTCTGTGCAACGCTTCCCGCCTCGTCGGGATCGGTTAGGTCGCCCAAGGCCACCTCGACAGTGCCGCCGATCGTCTGCAGCTCTTCGGCCACGGAGTATGCCCGTTCCTGATTCCGGCCGTGGACCATGACGGAGCATCCCTCAGCGGCCAGGCGGCGAGCAATCGCCGCGCCGATCCCACCGGTACTTGCCGTCACCAGAGCACGTCGACCATCCAGTTCAAGGTCCATCGATCAAGCTTATGACGTCTGTCTGTGACAGTCTGAAGTGGCCCCGGGGTGACGTCACAGTGGGGCCAAATCAAGTTGACATACACAAAGCCGCGGCCGCAAGGCTCACACCGGCCGCGGCCGAGTCGTTGATGGAGCTCAAATCGCGCTTGGACCGCAGTATGAAAGCCGCCAGCGAACAGCGTGCAATCTTGAGCAAGGATGGATACGCGTAGAACGCGATCAGGTAGACCACCAGAGGAGCGGCGAACGCTGCTGCCACCCATCGGGAGCCATTGAGCCCGGCCCGCCTCCGCCGGTGCGGGGGGTGGACGGCCGACGCGATGTTGGATGTCGGCGTTGCGGCCGGCGCCGTGGAGATCGTCATCACATGTCCTTCGTGATCGGTTCCGGGGCGGGCGAGGTGCCGCCCCGGAACCTGGTGTCAGTTACCGTCGGTTGCGGTAGCCGCGGCCTGCTGGGCCGCGTTGAGCGCATCCTGCGGCGACGACGCGCCGGACAGCGCACTCTGCACGGCCGTCCACAGATGCTCCGAGATCAGCGGGTAGTTGGTACCCATGTTGTCGCTGGTACGCTCCTTCGCGGCATTCACGGCCGGGACCCAGGTGTCGAGTTCCGGGTGCTCTTCGAGCAGTTGGTCCTGACCTTCGCTCGTCGGCGGAATGTAGTACGCGAAGGTGTTGGCCGTCTCGACGAAGCCTTCCGGTGTCGTCATGCAGTCGACAATCTTCTTGGTCGTCTCGTAGCGAGCGGTGTCTTCTTGCACCGGTGCGGTGATGAACTCGCCTCCGGTCGGGGCCGGAGCTACGCCGGAGTCGACTGCCGGAAGCTCGATGACACCGGTGGTGAAGGACTGATCGGCGGCGCTGTTGACCTGCCACGTGCCGTTCTCGGCGAAGGCGAACTCGCCGGTGATGAACTCTTCCCAGCTGGAGTTCTGCGAGTTGCCGATCACCGATTGCGGAGCGTAACCGTCGTTCACCCAGTCGGTCCACAAGGTCAGAGCCTCGACGGCCTCGGGCGAGTCGAGTTCGGTCAGGTCGGCGCCGGCACCCCAGAACCACGGGAGGAACTGGAACGAACCTTCCTCGGTGTTGATACCTGCGAAGGTGATGCCCTTGTTTCCTGCCGCCGTCACCGTTGCGAGGGCGTCGGTCAGCGAAGCCCAGCTGGTGATCGACGCGGGGTCGACGCCGGCAGCCGAGAGGATGTCGGCGTTGTAGTACAGCGCAAGGGTATTCGCTCCGATGGGAACACCGTAGTCGTCGCCGTCGAGTTCGCCCGCGGCGAGCAAGTTGGCGTCCATTCCGGAGGTGTCGAGCCCGAGCTCTTCGGTGGTCGTCAGCATTCCGGTCTCTGCCAGGGTGGAGACAGCCGGATTGTCGAGCAAAATCAGGTCGGGCGATGTGCCCTCCTGAGCAGCGAGCAGCGCCTGGTTGGTCAGCGAGGTCGTGTCGTAGGCGGTGCGTTCAATCGTGACACCGGCATCGGTTCTACAGGCTTGCACGCGGTTCACCCAGTCGGAGCCCTCTTCGTGCTGCGGGTACGGGTCCCACCAGGTGTAGGTGGCCCCAGCAGCGTCGGTCGATGTCGGGTCGCCAGTACCGGAGCAGCCGGAGAGGGCGCCAACGGCGAGTGCCGTGACAGCGACGATGAGCGGCGCTCGTAGCTTGTTGTTGAACATGTGTTCCTCCTTGAACGTGCCCGGACTCCCGGGCTCCTTGGTGTCAGTGTTGGGTTGGTGGTGCTGCGGTACTGCCACGGTCATCGATTCGGGGCGCGATCAGATCGACGACGGTTGATTCCGCATCTGCCGTGCCTTCAATGCGGGAGACGAGGCGCTCGACTGCGCGACGGCCGAGTTCGTCGGCGGCGCTGTCGATCGCTGAATAGGGAAGTGAGAACGTGCGGGCGAAGTCGTCGGAATAGCGGCCGATGACCGAGATGTCGGTCGGGGCAGACAGACCGCGGGACTGAAGAACGCTCGGCAGTGCGGCGGCGGCAGCCTCATTGTTGAGCAGAAGGCCCGTCGCAGTGGGATGCGCGTCGAGCAGCGCGGCGAGTTCGCTCCCGATCTGGGGCTGGCTCGACGAACCGAAGTGGTGGTGGAGTTTGACGCCGAGTTCGGCGGCACGGTGCTGTGCTGCGTTGGCGAGCCGCCACACATAGGCTCCACCGCGCTCCAGTACGTGTTCGGGCTGCGAGACCAGAATCAGGTTCCGGTGGCCGAGTTCGTGCAGGGTCTCGACCATGAGCCGTCCGGCAGCGACGAAGTCGAGATCGAACACGTCGATGCCCGTCGGTCGCCGGGCAGCCCCACCAGGGAACCAGGCTGAGCGGCTTTGCGAAGGATGTCCAGGCGATCGTCGCTCTCCGCCACGTTCAGCAGGATGAAGCCGTCAACCATTCGAGAATCCGAGATCCGCTTGAGCGCGGAGACGCCGTCCTCGTCTGTCAGGAGGAGCGTGTCGTAACCGCGTTCACGGGCACGATTGGTGACTCCGAGGATGTACTGCAGCATCGCGGGGGCGAATTCGTCTTCGAGGAACCGTGCCAGCAGACCGAGCACTTTCGTCTGCGAGGTCGCGAGGGCCTTCGCTCCCGCATTCGGCGTATAACCGAGGTTCCGCACCGACTGCTCGACCCTCTCGCGCACCTCGACGGAGATAGACCGCTTGCCGGACAGCGCGTACGACGCCGTGCTCCGCGAGACTCCCGCGACGCGGGCCACGTCTCCAATTGTCACCATTGCGATCTCCGTCACCATCGAATCGAACCGGTTCGAATCGAACCGGTTCGACCGCATAAGCGGCGGCGTCCTGGCGCAAGACAGAACTGCCGCTTGGCTCGGATGCGTGGTAGACATCCGACGTATAGAGTTGTTTTGACGGCGTCCGATTCAGAGTCCCGCGGCTTGCATGAGCATCGCGGACACATAGTTCAGATGTTCTGCCCGCGATTGCACACAAACAGCTCGCACACAAACAAAGGAGTTCACGAATGAGATTCGCCCGCCTCGGACCGATAGGACACGAGATACCGGCCGTTCTGGTCGACGACACCTATTACGACGTGTCGCAGCTCACGAAGGAAATCGACGGGGCATTCCTTGAGACGCTCTCCGAGACCGGGGGAGCGGATGCCGTTCGTGCGGCAGCCCTGGCCGGTTCGCTTCCGGCCATCGACAATGCGGGCTCGCTGCGAGTCGGGTCGCCGATCGCCAGGCCGAGCGCGATCGTCTGTATCGGCATGAACTACGCCGCGCATGCCGCCGAGTCCGGCTCGGCGCCGCCCGAGATCCCAATCATCTTCCTGAAGACCCCGAACACCGTCGTGGGGCCGAACGACGACGTGCAGATTCCCCGGGGCAGCACCAAGACCGACTGGGAGGTCGAGCTCGGAGTGGTGATCGGCCGGCGGGCCTCCTACCTCGATTCGCCGGCCGACAGCATCCGTCATATTGCCGGCCTCGTGACCGCTAACGATGTGTCTGAGCGCGACTTTCAGCTGAACGCGTCTGGCGGCCAGTGGTCGAAGGGCAAGTGTGCGCCGGGGTTCAACCCGACCGGACCCTTGCTGGTGACGCCGGATGAGGTCGACCACCAGAACCTGCGACTGCAGAGTTGGGTGAACGGCGAGGCAAGGCAGGACTCACGCACCGCAGACCAGATCTTCGACGTGGACTTTGTGATCTGGCACCTGAGCCAGTACCTCACGCTCGAGCCTGGCGACCTGGTGCTGACCGGCACACCGGAGGGCGTCGGGCTCTCCGGGCGCTTCCCGTACCTTGCCGACGGCGACGTGTGTGAGATCGAGATCGAGGGACTCGGTCGCCAACGACAGGTGTTCCGCGCGTTCGAGGGGGCGCGGGTATGAGGGCGGCGTCGCCGGCTGGGGAATTCGCCGGGTTGGTCGCCGTCGTGACCGGGGGAGCGTCGGGCATCGGCGCTGCGATCGCCCACCGTCTGCACGAAGCCGGCGCATCCGTCGCCGTGCTCGACTTGCAGCCAGACGGCGCGGACGCCGCCCATTTCGCCGTGCAGACCAATATCGCCGACGACGCCTCCGTGCGCGCGGCCATCGATGCGGTGACGGGGAAATTCGGGCGGCTCGACATTGTGATCAACAACGCCGGCATCGGGGCCCAGGGCACGATTGCAGACAACGACGACGCCGAGTGGGAGCGGGTGCTGGGCATCAACGTGGTCGGAATCGCCCGCGTGACGCGTGCCGCACTGCCCTGGCTGCGGAAGTCACCCTCGGCAGCCGTGGTGAACACGTCATCAATCGCCGCGACCGCTGGATTGCCTGAGCGAGCCCTGTACAGCGCATCGAAGGGGGCCGTGCTCTCGCTGACCCGCGCGATGGCTGCCGATCACCTGCGCGAGGGCATCCGGGTCAACTGTGTGAGCCCTGGCACCGCCGACACCCCGTGGATCGGCCGGTTGCTGGAGAAAGCCGACGACCCGGCCGCCGAGCGCGCCGCATTGAACGCGCGCCAGCCGCACGGCCGCATGGTCGCGCCAGACGAGGTGGCGGATGCCGTCGCCTACCTGGCCAGCCCGCGCTCCGGCTCGACGACCGGAGTCTCGCTCGCCGTCGACGGCGGCATGCAGAACCTGCGCCTGCGGCCAGAGTAGTCGCGCGCCCACCGCCCGTCCGCAACCCTCGTTACGCAGCCCTCGTTGCGCAACCCTCCCCGCCTTCGCAACCCTCCCCACCTTCGCCGAGCCGTGAGTTATGCACCTTAAATCGCGATGGGAAGGTGCTCAGCTCACGGTTCGGCGGGGGAATCTGGGACGGGGAGGGCGGACGCATCGGCTCCGGCGGCAATCAGGCGTGAACGGATGCCGCGGAGCGCGCGGTCATACACCGTCGCGTCGTCGAAGAGCACGGATTCGTCGTTCGCCGCGAAGTACAGTCCGGAGATCTCGAAGCGCAACTGGGCGGCATCCGTTTCAGCGCCAAGTTCGCCATTGTCGATTGCGGTCTGCAGCGCGTGCTGGAAGTAACTGTCAGACGTGCGGATGGACCCGACGATCAGTTCGCGCACCGCACCGGGCTTGGAGTCGAAGTCCGCGGCGACCGCCCGGAAGAAGCAGGCGCCAGCGAACACGCGACGCTCTGAGTACCGGAGCCAGGCGATGGAGTAGGCCCAGACCCGCGCCAACCCGCGTGGGTGTTCGCGCGCCGGTGCGACCACCTCGGCGACGAAGACCTCGGCGGCCGCCTCGACGGTCGCGAGCTGCAGCTTCTCCTTCGAGCCGAACAGGGCGGCGACACCGCTCTTGCTCGAGTCCACCTCCGTGGCGAGCCGCCCGATCGAGAGCCCGTCGAGACCTTCGATGGAGGCGATGTTCATGGCGCGCTCAAGCACGGCCTGGCGGGAACGCTCCCCGCGCAGCCGTCTTCCATCTGACTCTTGACTCGTCACGATTTAATAGTACGCTCGTTCGTGTTGTTATATGTCATTGATCTGCACTCTTCTGAAACCACTCTGCCGTACCAGCACGAAAGGCACACCATGAATCGGATACATCCTGTCGTCCAGCAGAGTTTCGGCGTGGCGAGCAGGCTCTCTCCGCGAGTGGCGGCCGCTCTTGCCCTTCCGCTGTTCAGAGCGATGGGCCGGCGGGCGCGTCTGCGGGAGAGTGAACGAGCGACCCACGAGAGCGCAGCGCGCGAGACGCTCACCGTGCAGGGCAAGCGAGTGCAGGTGTACGTGTGGGGGAGTGGCGGGTCGACCGTGCTGCTCGTGCACGGCTGGCAGAGTCGTGCGTCTCGATTCGCGACCCTGGTGCGCGACCTGCGTGCGGAGGGAAAGACCGTCGTCGCCTTCGACGCGCCTGCCAATGGAGAGTCGGCCGGGCGGCACACCGATCTGCTCGAGTACATCGAGATCATCGAGAAGCTGCAGGCGAAGTTCGGCCTGTTCGACGCCATCGTCGGCCACTCCTTCGGGGTGCTCGCGGCATTGGTTGCGGTCGCCGATGGGGTCGCGGCCCGCAGCGTGATCGGTATAGCGGGTGTCAGCAGCGGCGACCATCTGGTGCAGTCCTTCGGTGAGGCAATCGGGTTGTCGGATGCCGCGCGCGTTCAGCTGGCCGACCTCTTCATCCGGCGCATCTCGGCCGACGCGGACGGCAACGCGACCGTGCCCGTTGGTCGCGACCTGAAGCGTTTCGATGCGGCGATGCATCCGGTTACCGTGCCGCTTCTGCTATTGCACAGCCGTGACGACCGCTCTGTCGACATCGCCCAATCGCGTCGGCTGCTGGATGCCCACCCCGGCCTTGCAGAACTGGTCGAGGTCGATGAGCTCGGCCACAATCGCATCCTGAACGATGATGCGGTTCTGGACCGAGTGCTCGCCTTCGTCGAGGCGGCCCGGTCTGTGCCTGTGCCTGTGCCTGTGCCGCGCTCCGACGCCGCCTCCCGCTGACAGGGCTGAGAGGAAACTATTCGCTATATGTCCGAACTCGGCTGGTGCGTCGCATCCGTCACCGCCAGACTGGCCTTATGACTACCTCTCAACTCCAGAAGGCCGAACTGTTCAACTCGCTGCACGTGCCCGGCACGCCGCTCATCGTGACCAACGTGTGGGATGCGATCACCGCAAAGGTCGTGTCGGAAGCGCCGGGCGTGAAAGCCCTGGCGAGCGCATCGCACTCGGTGTCTAACGTGCGCGGCCTGCCTGACGGAGAGGGCATCACCGTCGATGAGGCGATCGCGGCAGCACGCCTGATCGCCGCAGCCACCGACCTTCCCGTATCGATTGACTTCGAGAAGGGCTACGCTCCGGATGCTGCGGGGCTCACTCAGAACGTGCGTCGCCTGATCGAGGAGTCCGGCGCTGTCGGTATCAACCTCGAGGACTCCGTCGGCACTTCGAAGGCGCCCCAGTTCGACATCGCGACTGCTGCCTCCCGCGTGGCCGCGGCGCGTGCTGCGGCCGTCGCCACCGGCATCCCTCTCGTCATCAACGCCAGGGTAGACACGCTGGCCGGTGGTGGCGAATGGGGAGAAGCGGTCGAGCGTGCCAACGCGTATTTGGACGCCGGCGCCGACGTTATCTTCTTCCTCGGCCTTTCAGACGAAGACAAGGTGAAGCGTGCCCTTGACGAGGTCAACGGGCGCATCTCCGTGATCGCCCACCCTGGTGCTGTGCCGCTCGCCCGCCTTGCCGAGCTTGGTATCTCCCGGGTCAGTTTCGGTCCAGGCTCGCTCGGGCTCACGCTCGCCGCCCTGCAGCGCGCGGCCACGACGCTCACCGCACTCGGCGAATACCCGGAGGCTCTCGGCTTCAAGTACGCCCTCTAGCCCAGTCGTGCCGCGACCCCAACCGCACCTACGCAAGGAGAACTATGTCCCCGCGCATCGGCGTAACGCTTCCGCGTGACCTTCCCATCGAGCAATTCGTGCCGTTCGCCCGCCGAGCCGAAGAGCTGGGATTCGACGAACTCTGGGTCATCGAGGACTGCTTCTTCCGCGGCGGCATCGCGCAGGCCGCTGTCGCACTGGCGTCGACGAGCAGCATCACGGTCGGCATCGGGATCATGCCGGCGGCCGCGCGGAATCCGGCATTCGAGGCACTCGAAATTGCGACGCTGGCCGAGCTGTATCCGGGCCGGATCATCGCGGGGATCGGGCACGGGGTCGGCGGCTGGATCCGCCAGGTCGGCGCGCATCCCGCCAGCCCGCTGACGCTCCTGGAGGAGCACCTCACTGCACTCCGTGGGATTCTGCGGGGCAATGAAGTGACGTCGGAGGGTCGCTACATCAACCTTGATCGCGTCGCCCTCGAGAAGCCACTTGCCACGGTTCCGCCGGTGTACGCGGGCGTGCGAGGTCCGAAGTCCCTCGCCCTGGCCGGCCGCGCGGCCGACGGCACCATCCTGGCAGAGCCGGTGACGCCGGAGTACCTCATGGCCGCCGTGGCGAGTATCGCCGCAGCGGGCGAGCATCACATGGTCGCGTACAACTTTGCCGTCATCGACGATGATCCGGATGCCGCGCGGCGGGCCGTGCGCAGCGCGCTCGGCTGGTTTGGTGAGCCGGAATTGCTCGCGCACATCGCGCCGCTTCCGTTCGCCGAGGAGTTCGCGGCCCGCCGCGCCGCGGTGTCGACTCAGGCCGAGTTCGCCGCCGACCTGCCCGACGAATGGGTGGATGCGCTCGCCCTGGTCGGTACTCCGGAACGGGTACGGGAACGGATGGCGGAGCTCGGTCGCGCCGGCGTAGGCAGCAATGTGCTCATTCCGATCGGCGAAGACCGCCTGCTGGCGCTGGACTCGCTCGCTCGCGTTCTGGGCGACTAGCGCTACGGTCGGCGCGTTGTTTCGCTACTCGGTGACGGCCTCGCCGGCGCGAGCCGTGACATCCGTTCGGTGGAAATTCAGGTGTGAGCGTGACGCGGTCGGTCCGCGCTGGCCCTGGTAGCGGGAGCTGTTCGCGCCGGAGCCGTATGGGTTGTCAGCCGGTGAGGTGAGCCGGAAGAAGCACATCTGGCCGATCTTCATGCCGGGCCAAAGCTTGATCGGCAGCGTGGCGACGTTGCTGAGTTCAAGGGTGACATGGCCGGAGAAGCCGGGGTCGATGAAGCCGGCGGTGGAGTGGGTGAGCAGGCCGAGGCGGCCGAGGGAGCTCTTGCCTTCGAGGCGGGCGGCAAGGTCATCGGCGAGGGTGACGCGCTCATAGGTCGAGCCGAGCACAAATTCGCCCGGGTGCAGGATGAAGGGCTCATCGGGCTTGGTTTCGATGAGGTGCGTGAGTTCCGGCTGGTCTTCGGCCGGGTCGATGTACGGGTATTTGTGGTTGTCGAACAGCCGAAAATACCGATCGAGGCGCACGTCGATGCTCGACGGCTGGATCATCTCCTGCTGGTACGGGTCGAGGCCGATGCGGCCGTTGCTGAGTTCTGCCTTGATGTCGCGATCCGAGAGAAGCACGGTGCCAGCCTACCTGCGCGGGCTTGCTACGATGATACGGTCACGGATGCCGCGGTTCTCGCGGAACCGTCGCGTGCGGATGTAGTTCAATGGTAGAACTTCAGCTTCCCAAGCTGATAGCGCGGGTTCGATTCCCGTCATCCGCTCCATGGGACCTGGTAGATCTCATGGTGTCGGCCATTGAAGTCGAGGCTGTGTTCCGGCAGGTACGCGTTGTGCAGGCGGTCGAGCGTCGGCGCTTCGTCATCATATGAGCCGACGTGCAGGATCTGGATGCAGATGCCCTCGGCCAGCGTCAGCCCCCGCACGCTCTCGAGTGCAGCGAGCTTTTTCTTGTCTGCCGCGTTCTTTGTCGCGGTCTTGTCGACGGCAGCGGCGACCATGTCGTCCGTGATCCAATCGGGCTGCACGATCATCATCGTCCAGTCCCAGGCGCTCTTGTCACGAGTGACGAACGTCGACATGTCGTCCGCCCACCACAAACCCTCAAGCGGACCGACGACGAAGTCGCGCCCCAAGGACTTCTTGCTCTCGAACTTCACCGTGTACGCGACCGGGTAGAGCGCTTCGAGCGCCTCCGCGTACTCAGTGGACGTATTGGGATCACCGTGGCCGTCGATAGCGATGTAGGCCAACTCCGGCACCTCGACCAGCGAGAAGTCCTTCGCACTCGGGGAGTAGAGCGACTTGTACGCCTTCTTGATGTCGTACTTGTCCATCGTCAGCAGGTCCTCGCCGAACGCCGGCTTCAGTCCCGCCCGGCTTCGACGATCTTGTGCGCCAGCAAGACCGGGTTGGTGAGCATCACCTCGTGGCTTCCAGGGAGCTGGACGAGGCGCGGGCCCATGAGTCGACCGGACATGCGAGGGTGCCACCCCCACTCGCCGGGCGGGAGAGCCGTGTCTTCCGTGCCGTTGATGAAACTGCGCCCCACCTGCGGCAGTGTGGCGTAGAAGCGATCGAGCGGCAGCTTTTCGTTCATGGGCGCGAAGGGCTCAGAGGAAAGCAGCTCAAACATTGACTGGGCGAACTCGAGCTTCGCGTCCTGGATGAAGTTCTCGCGCCAGATCGAGAAGGGCAGACTGACCGTGTTGTCAGGTGACGCCGCGGCGAGTTGGGTGAACAACTCTCGATAGTGAGGCGGCGCCTCGTCCATGAGGGAGTTGCCCGCTGCCGGCACGAATGCGTTCCAGAAGATCAGTCGGCGGATTCGGTCAGGGATCTCCTCATAGACCCGAGCGATGACCGTGCCGCCGTAGCTGTGTCCAAGAAGCACAATGTCCGATAATCTGGCGTCCACAATTTGATCGACGACCGAGTTGACTGCGTCCGTGTGGGAAGCCGTCTTGTCCCCATCATTGCCGTGGCCGGCGACCGTCGGAGTGAGAACTGTGTGTCCGGCTTTCCGCAGTTCAGCGGCGACAGGCTTCCACATCGAGCCGTCGTGCCAGGAACCATGAATAAGTACATATGTGGCCGCTGCTGCGGACAGCTGCTCGTTGGTCGACTGCCCGTCTGCTGATTGGGCAGACGCGGCGGAAGGCGAGAACGGATCAACCGTCGCTGCGACCGTTGCCGCGGCGGCACCGGCGAGCAATGTTCGTCGGCTGACGCCTGATCGAGCTACTGCATGGGGTTGTGGCAACGTGACTCCAAGTTCGTGGGCCTGCGGTCTGAGTTGAAGCATCCCGTAGCTCAGCGAAGGCACACAAGTCCGCACTTAATCCTCTAACGCTCGGATTGATTCGTCTGCTATGCAGTCTTCGTGGTGAGCGGGTCGAACCGGAACGTAACGAGTGGACTGCCCTGCGGTGGGATGGTCACCCGATCGACGTGCGGCCCTCCCGATTCAACCGCGAGCCTGGCGCTTCGGCTACTCGAACGGCCAGACCGGTCGCAGTTCGATGCGGCCAAATCGTGCCATCGGATGCGCGGCGGCGACCGCAATCGCTTCATCCAGGTCGGCGCATTCGAGAATGTCGAAACCGGCGATCCATTCCTTCGACTCTGTGAACGGGCCATCCGTCACCAGGAGCTCACCCTCCCGCATTCGTACGGTCTTCGCGTCTTCGACCGGGCGAAGACGATTGCCTTCGATCCACACACCCCGTGACTGAACGTCGGCCGCCCACTCCTCGATATTGTCGCCTTCGGCGGAATACGGTTCGGCCTGTGGGTCAGTGGCCACAAACATCATGTATCGCATTGATTCTCCTCGCTTGACGGTACCGCGATTGACGGTACACAGTTACGTCGAACGAGACGCGGCCAAATCGACACGCACCGGCAAAATTTCTCGAATCAGGGAGCTACGTCAAGGCCGACCAGGAGCGGGGAGGATCTCGGCAAGCAACGCCTGAATGCGGGACTTGATGTCATCGCGGATGGGCCGAACGGCATCGATGCCCTGGCCGGCCGGGTCGTCGAGCTCCCAGTCTTCGTAACGCTTGCCAGGGAAGATCGGGCAGGTGTCGCCGCATCCCATGGTGATGACCACATCGGAATCCTTGACGGCCTCCGTGGTGAGAATCTTCGGAGTGCTATTGGCTATGTCGATGCCCTCTTCGGCCATGGCCTGGACGGCGACCGGATTGATCTGGTCCTTCGGCTCCGAGCCGGCCGAGAGAACTTCGACCTTCCCACCGGAGAGGGCGGTCATGAAGCCTGCGGCCATCTGGGATCGGCCGGCATTGTGCACACAGACGAATAACACGGTGGGCTTGTCAGTCATTCTTCGCTTCCTCGTTCTTGCAGGCCTGATCTACTCTTCCATCATCCGTTTGTAAATAGATGGGTGTCAATCTATGGGGTCATCGTTTCCCTGCTGTTCATGTTGAAGCATCAGCAGCACGATCCCGAAGTGTCACCGGTCGAACACACTCCCGTTTCAGGAAGCACAAGCTGAACGGTGCGGGCCGCCTCTCGGTTGCCGGCGATCTCGTCGGCGATGGAACGCACCTGCTCGTATCCCGTGGCCAGCAGGAACGTCGGCGCGCGGCCGTAGCTCTTCATCCCGGCGATGTAGAAGTTGGGCTCCGGATGCGCGAGGACGTCAACGCCGTGGGCGGGAACCGTGCCACAACTGTGCAGATTCGGGTCGATGAGGGGCGCGAGCGCGCGAGGTGCTTCCACGATCTCGTCCAGCGACAGACGAATCTCGCGGAGCATCTCGAGGTCAGGTCGGAATCCGGTCGCCCCGACCACAACATCCGTCTCAATCGTCAGTGTCTCCCCTGCGCGGCGGCCGATCACGCTGACCCAGCCGTCCGACGCAGCCACAACGTCGTCGATCTCGAAGCCATCGATGAGTGCGATCGCACCTTCATCGACGAGCGTGTACACGCGGGACCCGAGCGACGCGCGGGCCGCAAGTTCATCGTCCGCCGAGCCGTAGACCCGCACGGGGTTCGTATTCCTGATTGCCCAGGTGACGGATGTCCCTGGCACTTCAGTCGCCAGCCTCGCCAGTGCGATCAGGGTGTTCGCCGCGGAATGGCCGGCGCCGACGACCAGCGTGTGCTTCCCGGCAAAACGGGATCGATCAGCGCCGGCGACATCCGGGAGCGCATGAACGATGTCGTCCTGCACGGAACCGCGATGCAACAGCGGTAGGCCAGAGGCGACGATGCTGTTCGGGGTGCTGTAGGTGCCTGAGGTGTCGATCACGGCACGGGCTTGTCGGTCAACGGGCCCATCATCCGTTTGAATGCGGAGTGCAAACGGCGTCTCTGACCGCCCGTTTGACCGCGTCCGGTCCATTCCCAGGCGGCTGACTGCGGTGACGCTCGAGTTGTATTGGATGCGACGGGAAAGCGCTGGGGTAGCAGCCAGCGGAACGAGATAATCGTCGACGAGTTCGCTTCCGAGCGGCAAGCCCTGTGCACTCGGCCTCTCCCACGCAGTGTCACCGAGGAGGCGGGCCGCAGCCCCGTCGATCAGGTACTCCCACGGCGAGAACAATCGGGTGTGACCCCAGAGTGAGATGGCGCTTCCTGCCTGCGGGCCCGCCTCGTACACGATCGGCTCGATACCGCGTTCGAGAAGCTGGGCTGCCGCCGCCAGGCCCACGGGGCCTGCACCGATGATCGCGACCGGAAGGCCGGTGAGCTTGCTCGGCGGAGCCAGCGTCGGGAGCGGAAGGCTGGTCATGGTCATGAGTTGACTCCGGTTCGCGATAGATCGATAAGTGTCAATATGGAGTATCACCCAATACATCGACGCATGTCAATCTCTATGGGAGACTGGTCACATGTCGATAGCCCAACTTCCCGTGATGGACGTCACCGCGTGCTGTGCACCGCTGACCAGAGAAGCGATCGACGCAGTCAACGCAGAAGCTCTGGCTCGCTCGCTCAAGGCGATCGCAGATCCGGCTCGACTCCGACTCGTCTCCATGGTCGCCGCGCACGAAGACTCCGAAGCGTGCGTGTGCGATCTCACAGAGCCCCTCGGGCTCAGCCAGCCGACAGTTTCCCATCACCTGAAGATCCTCGTCGACGCCGGCATCCTCTCCCGCGACAAGCGGGGGACCTGGGCCTACTACCGGCTCGTGCCCGGTGCTCTCGACTCCCTCGCGAATCTGCTGATCACCGTCTGACCGCTTGCGAGGTTCAGCTCACCCATTCCGAGGCGCTGGCGAACACCTCCTGTAGTTCGTTCACGAGACGAGCCGTGTGGAAGCCGTCGGCAGCAGCGTGATGAATCTGCACGGCGAACGGCATCGTCGTTCGCCCGTCGCGCTCAGTGAACTGGCCGAGGGTGAAGATCGGCAGGTAGTGGTCGTACCCCGGCTTGATGTGGAGGTCGAACCCGGTGAATCGCATCCACGGGATGCTCGAAATGTCGAAGACGTTCTCCGGCGTATCGCTCTGGGGAAACATGTTGACGGATGTCCGGTGCGTCGCGAGCAGCTCCACGGCCTGGTCGTGGAATAGCGGGAAGCTCGGATCGTATGCGGCCCAGACGGTGGCAAAGGTCTCGCGCTCAGGATTGAAGACCGTGAACGACGGGTGCACCACGTCCCACACCGACGGGTTGCCCTCCTCGTCGACCGACACCCGAAACTCCTCATGTCGATTCACCACCGTGGCGATCGCCCACACCTGCGCCGGATAGACCTTGCGTCCAGTCGCCTTCACTGCTGCCAGAAACTCCGTGACATCGAGTTCGACGGTTGCACTGTAGGTGCATGGGACACGTCCCCGATAGTGTTCGAACGTCTCCCGCCTTGCCCACGTCGACATATCGATAGGTCTCTTCTCCGTCATCCCTCTATTCTGCCGCCGCACGGAAGCACTGCAGAATGGATACCGTGACGGCTGACGCAGAACTGACCTGGACGCCGCGACTGGCTACGGATGTTCGGCTGACCCTGTCGAGGCTCCGTCGCGGGCCCGCAGATCCGACCCACCAGGTCGCAGCAGACGGGTCCCTCTGGCGAACAACCCTCACCGACGGCGAACCGACCACCACGCGTCTGACGCAACGGGGGCTCCATGAGATCCGCTGCGAAGCATACGGACCGGGGGCTGCCCGCGCGGTGGCCGCCGCACCGACGCTGCTCGGCGCTGACGATGACGACGCTGATTTCGAGCCAGGGCACCAGGTGCTCGCCGACGCCCACCGGCACTTTCCCGGCCTGCGGATTCCCAAGACCCTCAGCGTGTTCGAGGCACTGGTTCCGGCGATTCTCGAGCAGCGGGTCATCTCCATCCAGGCGATGGCCTCGTGGCGGTGGCTCGTCAAAGCGTACGGAACGACGGCGCCAGGGCCGACTCCGGTTCCGATGAAGGTCGTCCCCTCTGCGCGCGAGTGGTCACTGATTCCGTCGTGGGACTGGCATCGCGCAGGGGTCGACCCGACCCGCTCGCGCACGGTGGTGACCGCCGCGCGGGTTGCCGACAGCCTGGAACGGGCGACGACGTTGACAACGGATGCCGCCCAAATCAGACTCCGCGCCGTACCGGGAGTCGGACCCTGGACAGCGGCGGAAACAGCCCAACGGGCATTCGGCGATGCCGATGCACTGTCGGTCGGCGACTATCACCTGGCTGGATACATCGGTCATGCACTGTTCGGAAAGTCGTTCACCGACGACGACATGGTCGAAGCGCTTGAGCCGTGGCGCGGGCACCGCTATCGCGTGGTGCGGCTGCTCGAGGCGGCAGGAGTTCCAGGCGCGCCGCGGCGCGCGCCTCGCATGGCCTTCGTCGATCACCGCTGGCACTGAGCTCCGGAGAAGCCAATGGGAGTGCACAACCGCTCGGTTGAACTCACGTTTCGAGGCGCCGGGGCGTCTACCGTGTGATGGAGATGAAACCACCGTTCGAGACGATCGTCACCGAGCACGCCGCCATGGTGCTGCGCGTGTGCCGAGCCGTGCTCGGCCCACACACCGACGCCGACGACGCCTGGTCTGAGACCTTCCTCGCCGCACTACGCGCCTACCCTGAGCTTCCGGCGAGCGCCAACGTCGAAGCCTGGCTCGTCACCATCGCCCATCGCAAAGCCATCGACGTCACCCGTGCGAGGCAACGTCACGCCATCCCCACCGACACTGTGCCAGAACGGCCATCCACCATCGGCAACCCCGGCAGCGCCGACCACGATCTCTGGAACACCGTCAAGGCGCTTCCGACCAAACAACGCCAGGCGGTCGCGTACCACTACCTCGGCGGACTGCCGTACCAGGAGATCGCAGAAATCCTTGGTGGAACAACGGATGCCGCGCGGCGCGCCGCCGCTGACGGCATCAAGAACCTGCGCACCACACTGAGGCACCCCGTGAAAGAAGCCAAAGAATGAACGACACAACCCACCCCAGTGCACCCGACAACAGCAGGGCAGTCGCCGACTTTTCGACGCAACTTCTCGCTGCCACCGAGCCCGCGCCAGAACACCTCCGCCTCCTGCACCAGCGGCTCGAGAACTCGGCCGATGCCGCCGGCATCCTGGACATCGCCTACACGACGATCGACAGCCCGGTCGGGCCTCTCCTCCTCGCCGCCACGGAGAAGGGTCTCCTTCGCGTAGCCTTCGAGGTCGAGGATCACGACACCGTACTCGAGAAGCTCCAGAGCAAAGTGAGCCCGCGAATCCTTCGTGCGCCGAGGCGCCTCGACATCGCCGCCAGGGAGATCGACGACTACTTCGCCAGGCGGCGCACCGCCTTCGACCTGCCGCTCGACTACTCGCTCTCAAGGGGCTTCCGTGGAATTGTGCAACGGCATCTGCCCGAGATCGCCTACGGCAGCACGCAGAGCTACAAGGAGGTCGCCGAACTCGTCGGGAACCCACACGCCGTGCGGGCCGTCGGCACGGCCTGCGCCACCAACCCACTGCCGATCGTGGTTCCCTGCCATCGCGTGCTCCGCACCGACGGGACTCTCGGCGGCTACGTCGGCGGCCTCGAAGCGAAGACCGCGCTGCTCACGCTCGAGTCGGTAGCGTGATAGCTGTGAGCCGACTGTTCTCCGACGACTTCCTGTCCTCCGATGGCGCGCCAGGGCGATTGCGCCGAGAGCTCGCACCCGGCGCAGTGCACCTTCCAGACTGGCTGACCCTCGAGCAGCAGCGCTGGATCGTCGGGCAGTTTCACAACTGGGTTGCCGGGCCGGTTCCGATCCGGGCGGCGAAGGTGCGGGGTCACGAGATGTCGGTACGCACGGTCTGCCTCGGCTGGCACTGGCAGCCGTACACGTACACGCGCGAAGCCACCGACGTCAACGGCAACCGGGTGCTCGATTTCCCAGACTGGATGGTGCGACTGGGGCGCAAGGCACTGGTCGAATCCTCCGACGACTCCAGCGCGGGCGACGACTACACACCCGACACAGCGCTGGTGAACTACTACGACGAGACCGCGCGGATGGGTATGCACCAGGACCGCGACGAGCGGTCGCGCGCGCCGGTGGTGTCACTCTCGATCGGCGACAGCTGCGTATTCCGGTTCGGGAATACCGAGAACCGCAACCGTCCGTACGAAGACGTCGAACTGGCATCCGGTGATCTCTTCGTTTTCGGCGGGCCGTCTCGCCTCGCCTACCACGGCATCACTCGGGTGCACCCCGGCAGCGCTCCAGACGGATGCGGCCTGGGCGCCGGGCGCATCAACATCACCATGCGCGTCACCGGCCTCGGCTGATTGCGGTCACGCGGTTCCTACTCGGACAGCAATGGAGGAACCGTGTAAGTGAACTCGGGCCCGAACCGGTTGCCGTCTGAGTAGCGAACAGCGATCACGTCACCTACGAACAAGCCCTCGAGCGACAGCCAGCGCGTCTGACCCGAATCGTCGAGAATTCTCGAATCCCACAGCGATTCCCTGCTCAATGACCGCCACTCGACCTCGGCCTTGGCAACGCCCCAGATGCGGAGGACCAACAGGGATGTCCTCTCGATCTGTGGGGGCTGGAGAATCTCGAATGGTTGGGGCTCGCTCAGGGCAGAGACCGCATCACCGTGCCGTTCCCGGCCTGCAATCGTGTAGGAGCCGGCGCCCAGCATGTCGAGTGATGCATTCCACGCACCGATCTCGTTGACCTCGATTGTGAGGCTGGGCTCGCCAGGTTCAGCAATACCAGCTGCCGCGAACGGCTGATCCGGGGATTCCGCTGGCAGGATGAACAACTCCATGACCGACCCCGGAGTAGCCATCCCTTCTATCGTCGGGTAGTAGAGGCCGCCGCCATTGTCGATCGGTCCGATCTCGGGCGTCGCAAGCTCCGGATCTCCCGGGTCTGTCGGGTCTGTCGGGTCTGTGGGGTCTGTGGGATCCACAGGCTCAACCGGATCGACCGGCCCCACGGGTTCGGTGTCCACCCCATCCGGAACCGTCGTCTCCGGTGACGGATCTGCGGCGGGCGGCACTCTCGGTTCAGTGGCGTCTCCGCGGTCGGGAGCCGGGAAATCCGGCGCGGGCGGCGCGGGAATGACCGGCGGGGTAACCGGCGCCGCAACGACGTCGTCCGTGTCCGTGGTGACGCCCGGAGCGGCGATGACCGCGTCTGGGCCAGTGGGCGGGCCGGGAAACAGAGTCGGCCCCAGCGTGACGGCGACCACGACGGTGGCAGCGAGCGCGAGCGTGGCGGCAACAGCCGTGACCACACCGGCAGACGTCAGCGCAATGCCCGTGCCCACGCTGGATGCCGCCGTCGTTGCCGCACCGGCACCGGCCGAGCCCGCACCAGCCGAGCCCGTACCAGCAGCGGTCGAACCGGCTGCGCTCGCGCCCACGACCGTCGCGCCACCCGTGACCGCAGCCGGCATGCCGACCGCCATCACAACATCCGTCGCCCCGGTCTGTAGCCAGGTCGTGTACGCGGCGGCCCCGCCGATGCCCGCCGCGAGCGGCAGCAGCACGAGCGCAAGACGCGACCCGACCTCCTTCGCCTCCGCGGCGACGATGGTGCACTTCGCGCAGCCATCGAGGTGCCCCTCGACCTGCAGTGTCTCTCTTTGTCCAAGGCCGCCGCGGGCATAACTGCCGAGGCGCTCGATGGTGAAACGGCACTCCGGTGAGGTGTCGGCCGAGTTCAGGTGCGCCTGGATCCAGCCGCGACGCAAGCCCTCCCTCGCCCGATAGCAGAGTGCCGCCGCGCCGTTGGCACTCATGCCGAGCAACGGCCCGATCTGCTGCGGGGTCATCGCCTCGACCTCGCTGTACCAGAGGGCCTCCTGCCATCGGGTGGGCAGAGACCGGAACGCGGTCGCGGTCAGGCTGCGGTCAAGAGCGTCGATGGATGCCTGTTCGCTCGTCTCCGGATCTTCGAACGACTCGAGGGTGTCGATCGAGGTCTCCCGCCGCGCGCGCCCCCACGACGATGCGGTGTTGCGGATGGTCGTGAACAGGTACGGACGGAAGGCGCCCGTCGGTCCCTTGCCTTTTTGGAGCTGCTGGTAGATGCGGGTGAACGCCTCAGAAACCAGGTCATCCGGGTCGAGACTCGACGTGAACGACCTGGCGACCGTTCGGCCGGCGGCTGCGTGACGGCGCCAGAGGCCGGCGAACGCATTCGCGTCACCGCCCCGTGCCCGTTCGATGAGGTCGGTGTCTGAGATCGAATCGAACGCAAAGCTGCCGGTCGGGTCTACCGGGTGAACGGGGCCGGCGGGGTCGGCGGGGTCGGCAAGCGCACTGGACATACTGCGCTCCCTCCTGACGGCTCGATACTGACAGCTCGATAGCGACGGTTCGATACTGACGACGGGCATCCTGCAGCGTGTTTACGCGCATTCGGAACCCGAACCGACGATCTCGAACGGACGGTCTCACACTAAGAGACTCCGATCCGTCGGAATCATGACGCCGGTGTTGGTCATTTTCCTGTACCACGTCGCTTCTGCACAACTCGGTTTTGCACAACCCGGCGGAAAATTCTTGGGGAACCCGCGTCATGAATCGAATGGTGTGGCGTCTCTTGGGGTGAAGGAGTACGAATCATGAACAGCACGCTGACGGTCTTGATCATCGCCCTCGGGATGACATCTGTCGCCCTGGCGGCGGCATCGCTGTGGCTTCAACGCCCCCGTTATCGGAGGTCGAAGCCATGAGCGCGTGCAGCGAGACCCGCGTGCATGACCGCATTTCGTCTGCCCGACGCCTGATCCGGACCCGAACGACGATCAGGTAGAGGCCTTCACTGCCCTTGCTCGGGGGAACGCATGTGGCGTGAGGGAAAACCGGGGGTCTGCGCTCACGCGCGGGCCCCTTTCCCGTCTGTTCGCAGCCCACGCGCTGGATTAGTCTGGCTGCATGCCCCCCGTGAGAATCCCATCTGGCGATCGCCCGCTCGAATACGGCGTCCCAGGGCATCCGCTGGTCGTCGTTGTGCACGACTGGTACGGCCGCCTGCCTGGGCTCGCCGACTACGGGGCCGCACTCGCCGAGCAGGGCTTCCATGTTCTCGTGCCCGATTTCTACAACGGATGGGCGACAGACGACGAGCAGGAAGCCGAAGCCCTGCTCGACAAGCTGGAACTGCTGCCCTCTATCGATGCGATCGAAGCGCTCGTGCAGCGGGCGCGTTCCGAAGGAACCAGGCGCGTTGCGGTCGTCGGCTTCTCGATGGGCGGCTGGCTGGCGCTCTCGCACGCGACCGGGGGTACTGTCGACGCGGTCGTTGCCTACTACGCGACACTCGGCGAGCAGGAACACCGCATCGTGCCGTGCCCTGTGCAGCTGCACTTCGCCGAAGACGACGCCTGGGAGGTGAACGGCGACCCCGACTCGTTCGTCGCGCGACTCGAAGACGACGGAACGACCACCGTGCGCTACGACTACCCTGGCACCGGGCACTCGTTCGCGAACGCGAGCATTCCGGCGAAGTTCAATGCGACCGCAGCCGCGCTGGCCTTCGCCCGAACCGCGAGCTTCCTCGATCGACAGCTCGCCGGCTGATGCGGCGGCGGATTTCCCGCTGCGCTCAACCGGTTGCGCCCCCGACGTCGTGCAGGTGGTGCACCGGGTCGTGCACGAAGTACCTCCCAAGCGTCGTGACGGTGAACACGGCGCCATCTCCACGGCGCCCGGTTCTCTCGAGTGCGTCGCCCGGCACGACGGTGAACGCGTCGGCGACGGATGCCGCGGCATCCGTCAGCTCGTCGGCCACCCGCATCGGGTCCTGCTCGTTGTAGCGCTCGGCTCCTGCCGTCTCGTCCTGGTTCCAGTTGGCGAACTGCGGACCGTTCTCGGCCAGCATCAGCGCCAGCCGCACTTCGAAGAGGCGGAAGACGTCGCGCACGTGGGCGGCGTACTCGAGCGCGGACCAGGTGTGATCGTTCGGCCGTACCCGCACATCCGGTCGCGCGAGCACCGACGGCCATGCGCCCGCGTTGGCCCGCACCAGGCCGGGGATGTCGGCGAGGTCGACGACTGAAGCGTCAAAACCGCACTCTGCGCAGGGGCGTTCGAGCACCCAGGTCCAGTCTTTGGTATCTGGTGGGATCGTCATGGGTTGATCAGCCCTCAGCCGGCGGTTCCTCAGCCGGAGGTTCTTCAGCCGGGGGAGGGGGCGGCTGGCAGACCGCTGCAGCCTGCATCGTCGCAACAGTCTGTTCTTCAGACCAGGGCAGTTCGAGCAGCGGCGCGCTCTCTTCGCCCGCAGACGGCGCCTTCGACGCGATCGAGGCCAGCCGTTCGGCGAGGGTCTGCGCAAAACCGGCGCCGGCGTTCGAGTTGTTCAGCATGACAACAATCGTCAGTCCGCTCGCTGGATCGACCAGCATCGCCGAGAGGAACCCAGGGATCGCACCGGCGTGGCCGCGCATCGGCCCGAGCTGCTGCACGCCGAGTCCGTAAGCCTGCCACGACGGCGTGTCACCGCCGAGCGGGATCGTTGCCCACTGCGCGTCAGACGATTTCTCCGACAACAGCCGGCCGTCGGCGAGCGCCTGCGACCAGACTTTCATGTCTTCGAGATCCGACACCACGCCGCCCGACACCCAGCGCATCGAGTTCGACAGTTCGGTCTCGTCTCGCACGACCTCGCACACCTTCGAACCGTCCGGGGCGAGAGCAGCGGCGTACCCGTGCGGGTGCGAACCGGCAATCTCCAGTTCACTTGCCGCCGGGAACGACGTGGCGTCGAGGTCGAGCGGATCGAAGATGTACTGCTTGTAGAGACTGTCCCAGTCCTGGTTGGTGGCCGCCTGCAGCGTCAACCCGAGCAGCACGTAGCCGGTATCTGAGCTCGCGAACGCTCCTCCAGGCTCCGAGACCCGGTTGGCGGCGATTCCGCTGGAGACGACCTCGAGCGGCGGCCAGATACGCGTCGGATTGTTCACAAAATGGGGGGCGAGTTCAGAATTGTAGTCCGCGAGGCCGGAGGTGTTCTGGCACAGCTGCCCGAGCGTGATCTTCTCGACGCCCGACGCGCGCTTGAGATACATGTCGATCGTGTCGCTGAGCTTCACGCGCCCTTCGTCGACAAGTCGCAGGAGCACCGTGCAGGTCATCGAGCGTGTGTTGGCGGCGATGCGGAACCGCATGTCGGTGCTCATCGAGGTGCCGCCGTCGATCGTTGTCGTGCCGGGAGCGACAACCCATTGACCGGCCCACGGCGCCCAGACTCCGGCAATGGCACCGGATGCCCCGGCCAGCGTCATGGCCTCGGCGAGCGCGGCATCGAGGCGCTCGGTCAGCCCGGAGTCGAACGGGGCTTCCACCTGCGTGTGAGCGTCGTTCGCATCAGCCGCCGACGTGCAGGCGGAGAGGACAAGGGCGGCCACGGCGATGAGGGCGACGGCGAACCTGCGTCGTGCCCTGCCTGCTTCGCGTGCCATGTCACCCCGTTTCGTGCCTGCGCCGTCTTCGTTTCCGACCCGTCTTGCATGCCTGGGCCACCGTGTGTGTTACTGGGCACGCTGGGGCGCATTCCCGCTCGCACACTCTTCGTGTACCTAGAAGGGATTCTATCCGCGAAGCCAGTCGCGGCGCGTCATCCTCGGGGTGGACCCTGGTCGCCAATTTCCTTCGCGGCGTCGACCAATCCGTTTTCCCGCTCCTTCCGAACTCCTTTCAAGCACGGGTCAACCGTGGAACGAACCAGGAGGCAACCAAATGCATACATCCCCCAACCGATTGCTGTGAACCATTTTCGGCGCGGTCTACGTGCTCGTCGGCTTGCTTGGCTTCGCCGTCACCGGCGGGATCGGCTTCATCGCCACAGAGGGTGGACTGCTCCTCGGCATCTTCGAGGTCAACCCGCTGAACGCATAGCCCGGGCCGGAGTGCATGACAGGTCGGTCTCACAGACGGACCGACCGGTCATCGCCGGCCACCGGCATCCGTTGTTTCCGTCGATTGTTGCATTCGCGTAACAAAGGAGATGCTGTTGAGCCCCCTCACTCGAATCTGGGTCGCTTTCGCCGCCCTCGGCGCGGTCTGCTTTGCCCGGTTGAGCCGTCATCTCGGGTAAAGCATGCGCTTACCGGCGCTTCCAGTCATACGCTGGAGTCATGACCGATCGTCCAGACAAGCACGCCCCGAGCACCCTCGCCGAGTTCACCCAGGCGGTGCACGCCGGAAACGAGATCGACCGGGGCAGCGGCGCGATTCGAACGCCGATCGTGATGGCGAACTCGTACGCCCTGCCGGACGACCCGTCAGAGGTCAGCTGGTCTGGCACCGACGTGCCGCTCTACACGCGAAACTCCGGTACCAACCAGCTCGGGCTGCAGCAGAAGCTTGCAGCTCTGGAGCACGGTGAAGATGCGGTCGCCCTCGGCAGCGGAGTGGCCGCACTGCACGCGGTGTTCTTCACGCTGCTGAACTCCGGCGATCACGCCGTCATCGCCGACACCACCTACGAAGCCACGTTCCGGCTCTTCACCGAGCTGCTTCCGGAGAAGTACGGCATCCATGCCTCCTTCGTCGATGCCACGGATCCCGGCGCGGTGCGCGCCGCCATCCGCCCGGAGACGAAGCTCGTGCACATCGAGGCGATCGCGAACCCGACGACCAAGGTGACGGATGTCGCGGCGATCGCCGCCATCGCGCACGAGGCCGGCGTTTTACTGTCCGTCGATTCGACCTTTACACCGCCGCCCCTCATCCGGCCGCTCGAGAACGGAGCGGACCTGGTCGTACACTCGCTCACGAAATACATCAACGGTCACGGCGACGCCATGGGCGGGGCAGTGATCGGACGGCGCGACCTGGTGCAGCGGATCAAGAACGACGCGATGGTGGATGTCGGCGGCGTGATCAGCCCGTTCAACGCCTGGCTGATCATGCGAGGGTCGGTAACTCTGCCGCTGCGGTGGCGGCATCACGTCGCATCCGCTGCGCGGGTGGCGGAGTTCCTCGATGCCGACCCGAGGGTGGCGTATGTCGCCTACCCCGGCCTGGCGTCGCATCCGCAGCACGACGTGGCGGCGAGGCAGTTCAGCGGCGGTTTCGGAGCCATGATGGCGTTTGCGGTGGACGGCGACTCTGAGACGCAGAACCGGTTCGTGTCGAACCTGCGGGTGATCACGTCTGCGGTGTCACTCGGCCACGACGAGTCGCTGATCGTGCACGTCGGCACCAGCGGGCCACGGGTGGTGCACTACCCGGAGGAATTCAAGAAATGGGGTCACCTGCGGTTCTCGATCGGACTCGAAGACGCCGACGACCTCATCGCCGACCTCTCCGCCGCCCTCGACGCGACCTTCGCGCTCGATTCCGCTGGTTGAGCCAATCCCGCTGGTTGAGGCTGCCGAAACCTGCGCCGAGCCGTGAGTTGAACACCTTCCCCGGCGCTGGGAACGTGCTTAAATCACGGCTCGAGGCGCGTCGGTCGCGCGCGCTTCCAGGCGCCGCACACCGATGATTCCCGCGATGACCCCGCCGATCGCGAGGGAGGCGACCAGCCAGGGCGGTGCGTGCAGGTCGATCGCGGCGACGATGACGAAGCCGTCGAACAGCGATATGAGCGTGAATCCGACGTGATTGACGAACATCCCGTGCACCGACCTGGAAGCGATCCTCGCGCGGGCGCCGGCAGAGCGCACCGTCGTCTCCGATCTTCCCTTGGAACCGGGTCGTGCCCCGTATCAATCCGTTCTTGCCGACGTCGCCGACCGGTACAATGTCGCCCGAGCTGATTTCGCCACCGTCTTCAACGGACCGGGGCATCGCCTGGACATCTTCTCCTTACTGCCACCACACCTCAACGATCGCCGTTACCAGTACTGGTATGAAGCCTTCCGGCCACCGGTCGAAGCGATCATCAGACGGGACCTGACGGGTGAGGATGTGCGGCGACGTGGTATCGCGATCCGCGTTCGCCTCACTGCGCCTGACCCCGACGGGCGGGGTCCTGCATGAAGCGCTGCACGTTGGGGTCGACGATGATGTCCGCCGGCCGGAGCGGCCGGCTGAGATACAGCCCCTCGAGGCTGGTCAGCCGGCTGAGGGCGACGTATGTCTGCCCTGGACTGAACACCCGTGAACCCAGGTCGACGATCGCCCGCTCGTAGGTTGCGCCCTGCGATTTGTGGATGGTGACCGCCCACGCCAGCCGCAGCGGGAATTGCGTGAACTCGGCCACGACATCCTTTCGCAGCTTTTTTGTCGCGGCGTTGTAGGTGTACTTGTACTTCTCCCAGATCGCCGGCTCGACCTCGTGCACATCGCCGTCGATATCAACGTAGACCGTCGAGTCGATGCGGGTGACCGTGCCGATGCTGCCGTTGACCCAGCGCGGCCCGTCTGGGCCCTGCCCGGTGTCGTTGCGCAGGAACATCACCTGTGCGCCCACCTTCAGCTCGAGGGTCTCGTCTGCCGGGTAGGTGCGGCCGCCGAAATCGCCGGTGATCTCGGCCTTCGCGGTCAGGGCACGACCAGACAGGCGTTTGAGAGCGGATGCGTTGATGCGGTTCACGGAGTCGTTGCGGGTCGCAAGCGTGATGGCACCCTCGTCGGGTGCCGGCCTGGCACCCATCGAGTTCAACGCCTCGGCGATCTCGGCCGTCACTTGCCCGTGGCGCACGGCGTTCAACATGTGCTTGAAGTCGGCGTCGTGCTGGCGGTGGATTTCGGTGAGCTCGAAGATGCGCAGCTCGGCCTGCTGCCAGACCTTGGCGTCGAAGAACCACATCGACCGGTAGGTGTCGGCGAAGTAGGCACGCTCATCGCCGTCTCCCGGCACCGGAGCCAGTTGGTATGGGTCGCCGAAGAGCACGATCTGCACTCCGCCGAACGCCTCGTCTTTCCGCTGGCGGGCCTGGCGGAGGCTGCGGTCCATCGCGTCCATGAGGTCGGCGTTGACCATCGACACCTCATCGATCACCAGGGTGTCGATGGTATTGAGGAGCTTCTTCACGCCGTCGTTCTGGTCGATCGGCTGGTCGGCGATCACGCCGATGGGCAACCGGAACAGTGAGTGGATGGTCTGACCGCCGACGTTCAGGGCAGCAACGCCGGTCGGTGCGGCAATCACGATCTGCTTGCTGGTGTTCCACGACAGGTGGTTCAGCAGGGTGGACTTACCCGTTCCCGCCCTCCCGGTCACGAACACGTTCTGGCGAGTGCCCTCGATGGCGGCAAACACCTCGGCCTGCTCAAGCGACAGCGGAATCTCGGGCACGTTCGTCTCTCTGGTGAATTCGGGTGGGACATCCCACTGTAACCGGCGCCGACCCGCGTTCTGCGGTTATCCCCAGGCCCTGTTGTGCGTATGCGACTGTTCCAGTGCCGTAACGGTGGGACGCCCGCTTCGTCTGGTTCCGGGGGTCGCCCGTAGGATGTGGGGGTGACGAACGAGGATGGGAACCTGCGGCGCACCAGGCTGCGTGCGATTCTCGCCATTGTTCTTGTCGGTGTGCTGCTTGCCGGCGCCCTGTTCGCCGCGATCGCATCGCTCAACCGCGACGTATACAGCGCCGGCGGCTTCGTGCGGCAATACCTGGACGCCCTCGCCCGGCACGACGCAGACGGCGCCAAGTCTTTGCCCGGAGTGGTTCCAAGCAAGGCCCAGCTGGAGGCCGCCGGGCTCCCACAGGACATCCCGAAGACCCTGCTTCGCCCCAGTGTTCTCGGTTCGATCACAGACATTCACCTGCTGAGCGATATCGAGACCAAGCCGGGTCTGCACTCGGTGGAATTCGGGTTCTCGCTGAACGGCGCCCCATCGAAGGCGACCTTCGCCGTCGAGCGCGACGGCAACCTGGCACTGGTGTTCGACAGCTGGCGCTTCAGCACGAGTCCACTGGCGGTCTTGCGGGTGTCTGTTCTGCACGAGTCGACGTTCACCGTGAACGGGCTCACGCTCGACACGCTGGCCCACGCGGCAGAAGATGCGCCGTCCGCCTTCTCCAATCAGGCCTCCTACCTCGCATTTGCGCCCGTCGTCTACACGCTCGGTCACGCGTCAGAACTGCTCGACGCCGAGGAACAGAAGGTTCCCGTCACCGCCCAGGGCGTGACGGAGGTCACGATCGACGCGCAACCCAATGCGACGTTTGTCGAACAGGTGCAGACGGAGCTCGGCAATTTCCTCGACGAATGCACTGCTCAACAGGTGCTGCAACCCTCGAACTGTCCGTTCGGCATCGTCATCGACGACCGGATCAAGGATCTGCCGGTGTGGTCGATCGCCGAGTACCCCGCGGTGACCCTCACGACCGGCGAAACCGCCTTCGAAATGCCGGATACCGGAGGCCAGGCACACATCCTGGTCGAGGTGCAGTCGCTGTTCGACGGAGACATCGAGACCCGCGACGAAAACGTGCCATTCGCCGTCGGCCTGAGCGTCTCGATCAACCCGGGCGGCTCACTGGCAATCCAGCTGCACTGACCGCGCGGTCTGCTGCTCGGTTTACACCCGGCGAGAGGGATGGCCACGGCGGGGCGCCGGCTACCGGTCGTGTGCCGCGAGGCGCGCGAGCCGGGCGTTATACTCCTCGAGCTCGGCCTCGTTCGTGCGGTCGGCGTTCCGATCCCTGCGCCTGGTCTCCCTCTCGTCACTGCGACTCCACTGGATGGCGACCGCAATCGCCAGCGCGATGGTGGGAATCTCGCCGATACTCCAGGCGATGCCGCCACCGTTCTGCTGGTCGACGATGGCGCTTGGCCCCCACGGGCGGCCCATGGCGCCGTACCAGTCGGCGAGGAACAACCCGGTGCCGGTCATGATCGCCACACCGAAGAAGGCGTGGAATGCCATCGTTCCGAGGAGCAGGAGCAGTCGGAACGGGTACGGCAGGCGGTACGGAACAGGGTCGATGCCGATCAACGACTGCACAAACAGGTAACCGGTGATCAGGAAGTGCACGATCATCCACTGGTGGCCGGTGTGATCGGTCGTCGCCCAGCTGAACAACGGTGAGTAGTAGAAGACCCAGAGAGATCCGGCGAACAACACCGCGGCCACGAACGGGTTCGAGAGGAACCCTGCCGGCTTCGAGTGCACGGCGAGCAAGATCCACTCGCGCGGCCCGCGGCTGCCGTCTTTGCGCTTGCGGATGGCGCGTGCGGCCAGGGTCACCGGCGCACCGGGCACAAGGAGCACCGGCACCAGCATCGTGAGCACCATGTGCATCAGCATGTGCGTGGAGAACAGGTATGTCTCGTAGACGGCGACGCCGCCGCTCGTGATGTAGAACAGCGTGAGCAGGCCGAGCACCCAGAGAACGGTGCGATAGACGGGCCATTTGTCGCCTCGCCGATGCAGACGCCAGACGCCGGCCAGGTAGAAGATGATGCCGAATGCGCAGAACAGCGCCCAGGCCAGGTCGAAGTTCCACTCGGTGAAATACCGGGAGAAGGTGAGCTCCGGCGGCAGCGCCTCTCCGGTGAGAACCTGGGCGGGCGTCGAGGTCGGCACGTCGGTCGCCACCACCTCTGCCACCGGCGTTGCCGTTCTCGCCAGGGCCGCTGCCGCCCCGGATGCGATGCCCATGAAGCCGAGTTCGACGACGACCAGCCACCAGAACCAGTTTCTGGACGCCTTCGCGCTCCGCTGCATCCGTTCAATGAAATAGCGACGCTGCACGACGCCGAAACAGCCAAGCGCGATGAGGGCGGCCGCCTTGACCACCACGAGGATGCCGAACGGTGTCAGAAGGTTATCCAGTGTGCCGATGCGCAGCGACGCGTTGACGTACCCGGACGTCGCAACGACGATGAAGCAGATCAGCGCAAGCGAGGAATAACGGCCGATCACGTCGATGATGCGTCCGTTTCCGAGTTGCCTGCGCAGCACGATGATGGTGAGCAGTCCGCCCAGCCAGACGGCGGCGAAACCCAGGTGCAGGAACAGCGATGTGACGGCCGCGTCGTGGCCCTCTGCTCCGGCGGAGTGACCCTGCTGCGCCATCGGCAGCAGCGCGACAACAGCGAGGGCCGTGACGAAGACGATGGCCGTTTGATTGCGCACGGCGAAACAGAGCACCGTCACCGCCGCGGCGAGGAGTGTGGTGCCGAGCCACGCCTGCCCGATCTCGATCTGGCTGAAGAACTGGCCGACCGTGGCGCTGAACCGGTCGTCGGCCGAGAGCGGAACGTTGGTCACCAACAGGAACGTGAAGAAACCGGTGACAGCGGATGCGACGGTGAAGACGGCGGCGGATGCTGCGGCGAAGTCGAGTGCGGCGTTGAACTCGTCATCGCGTGGACTCAGGGCGAAACAGGTCAGCACGAGGGCGCCGATCGCACCGGCTG
This sequence comes from Glaciibacter superstes DSM 21135, assembly GCF_000421145.1. Taxonomy (GTDB): domain Bacteria; phylum Actinomycetota; class Actinomycetes; order Actinomycetales; family Microbacteriaceae; genus Cryobacterium; species Cryobacterium superstes. The sequence goes on from NZ_ATWH01000007.1 coordinate 84,357, forward strand.
CGCCGATGTTTACCAGGAGTTTGGCGATCGGAAGGCCCCAACGCACGACGGGGCCCGGGTCGGCCAGAAGCTGCGCGTCAGCACCACCGCCATAGGCGAGAGCCGCGATCGTCGAGAGCACGGCCACGAGGAGAAGGGCCGCCGGCCCGGCGACGCGCACGATTCTAGGCACTGATCAAGCCTAACCGCCCGGCATCCGTCACCTCGCCGCCAACCGAGCGTCACCGAGACGTGGCAAATCGACCTTCCAGAGCCCCTGAAGGTCGATTTCTCACGGTTCACCGTGCCTGAAGCGCGCGATAGGGCGCCGACAGTGCCGGCGCCCTATCGAAGTGGTGCGAACCTACTTGGCGGAAGCCTTCAGCTTGCTGCCAGCGGTCAGCTTGACGCGGTGGCCGGCCGGGATCTTGATCTCGGCGCCGGTCTGCGGGTTGCGGCCGGTGCGGGCGGCGGTCGCCGTGCGCTCGACTCCGAGCCATCCCGGGATGGTCACCTTTCCGCCCTTGGCGACGGTCTCGGCCAGCGTGGCGAAGAAAGCGTTCAGAACGCCATCAACGGAAGCCTGGCTCTGGCCGGACGCCGCAGCAACTGCGGCAACGAGCTCGGTCTTGTTCAGCGACTTGTCAGCCATTGAGTGTCCTCCTCGGACCTTGGTCTGTATAAACAGCTATTTCGTGTTGCGACGAGGCTCCGGGGAGCCCTGCCGCTGGTCGGTTCGACCGCGTTGAATCTAACAGAGTTCCCCGTAAATCCGCGTATTTCCGCACCCTTTTTGGCCATTTGCCTCGGCGCGTCGTGCGGATTTCGCTTCACGCGAAACGAAAAAGGGATGCCGACACGAATGTCGGCATCCCTTTGCGGAAATTTTTGCTGGGTTACCAGCTGGACTTGGTGATACCCGGCAGCTCGCCGTCGTGCGCCATCTCACGGAAACGCACGCGCGAAATGCCGAACTTGCTCAGGTAGCCGCGGGGGCGGCCATCGATGGCATCGCGGCCGCGCAGGCGAACCGGCGACGCATTGCGGGGAAGCTTCTGCAGGCCGGTGCGTGCGGCCTCGCGGGACTCGTCGGTGCCGTTCGGGTCGACGAGGGCCTTCTTCAGTTCAAGGCGCTTCACGGCGTACCGCTCGACGATGACCTTGCGCTGTTCGTTACGGGCAATCTTGCTCTTCTTCGCCATGTTTAGCGCTCCTCGCGGAAGTCAACGTGCTTGCGCACTACGGGATCGTACTTCTTGAGTACGAGACGGTCGGGGTTGTTGCGACGGTTCTTCTTGGTCACGTAGGTGTAACCGGTGCCTGCCGTCGAACGCAGTTTGATGATCGGACGAACGTCGTGTGCCTTGGCCATTAGATTTTCTCCCCACGAGCGAGCAGGTCCTTGACGACCGACTCGATGCCACGAGCGTCGATGACCTTGATTCCCTTAGCCGACAACTGCAGCGTGACGTTGCGACGAAGCGACGGCACGTAGTAGGTCTTCTTCTGGATGTTCGGGTCGAAACGGCGCTTGGTGCGCCGGTGAGAGTGCGAAATGTTGTGTCCGAAGCCGGGAATTGCTCCAGTCACCTGGCAGGTCGCTGCCATAGTTATCCTCCATTACCGAAGGGCGAATGCCCTTCCCAAGATCCCTTGTCGGCAGGCACAGATCCGCCCACTTTCACAATAAGGAGGATGGAGTACCTACGATGCGCGCACAGATATACGCAGCAGCGTTAAACAATACGGGCAAACGGATGCCTGCGCAACACGAGTGCGCCGGGCATTAGCCGGCGGCGACGGGCTGCACGTGCATCCACACGCTGCCGTTGGTGCAGGCGGGTACTCCGGCGCTCGGAACGAACACCGCATAGAAGGAGTGCGGAGGGAAGATGCGGTATCCGTCACCCTGCGCGACGTCGCAGTTGCCCGCCATCGGGCCGCCGTCTGTGCCGATGTTCACCGACTGGAGCGCGGCGACAGCGGTACCGCCGGGAGCAAGGGTGACCGCAGCGGGATCCGAGTCATCAATCTGATCTGCCGGTGCACCGAGTTCGGTACCATTCCCGTCCCCCACCACGGAGACGCCTGGCGCACCCTTGAGCACACAATCGTCCGATCCGGTGTTCGTGAAGATGATGTTCGTCGCCTCTGACCCCGCGCCACCATCCGACGCTCCGAGCGAGACGCTCAAAATGTCGTCAGAGCACTGCCCGTCTGGCGCATTCGGGTCGACTTGGCCGGTGGCGGTCGGGGTCGGGGTGGCAGTCGCCGTCGGGGTGGCAGTCGCCGTCGGGGAAGCCGACGGACTCGGCGTGGGAGATGCCGTCGGAGCCGGGCTGCCCGCACACGCGGCAAACAGAAGGATGGCAGGAATCGCGAGTATGAGGGCGCTGTATTTTCGCATCGCCCCCCACTGTATTGGCCGCAGGGGTAATCGAGGAAGGACCTGAGTCGCTAGTTCTGGAACTGTCTCTATCGCGCTGTTACGGCTACTGCTGCGGCCCGACAACGTGCACTGTTGCGGCCTGGGTGCAGGAGGCGCACAGGCCGAAGACGTCCACCACATGGGCAGCCTGGGTGAATCCGTTCTTGGCTGCCACGGTCTTCGCCCAGGTCTCCACGGCATCCGCTTCGATCTCAACGGTGAGCCCGCAATTGCGGCAGATCAGGTGGTGGTGGTGCGCGTCGGTGCTGCAGGCACGGTACAGGCTCTCACCCTCCGGCGACTGCAGGGAGTCTGCGTCGCCCGCGCCGGCGAGGTCGCCGAGGGCGCGATACACCGTCGCGAGTCCGATCGGCGAACCGCTGGTGTGCAGCGCGGAGTGCAGGCCCTGCGCGCTGACAAAACCCTCGGTCTGGCCGAGGGCTTCCCGCACCGCCTCGCGCTGCCACGTGTTCCGCTTCATGGTCTCCACCGTATCCGGCGAACCTGACGAATCCCTAGCGCGATCAGGAAGATCGCGGCCGCGGTGAGGGAAACGGCCGGGCCCGCTGCCACATCGGCCACCCGAGAGAGCATGACGCCGATGATTCCGGATGCCGCCCCGACCAATGGAGCGATGACGAAGATCTGCGAGTAGCGCTTCGCGAGCAGGCGCGCGGCGGCGGCCGGAGCCGCGATGAGCGCGATGGCGAGGATCGCGCCGACGGCCGGCATGGCCGTGACCACCGTCGCCGTGATGAGTGCGAGCACCAGGAGCTCGATGGGCCACTCCTTGTAGCCTGCGGCCCGGAAACCCTTCACATCGAACGTCGAAAACAGGATCTCCTTGCCGAGGAACACGATGACGGCGACGGCGACCACCAGCACACCGGCCGCGAGCACGATGTCTCCAGTCGTTGCGGTCAAGATCGACCCGACCAGGAACGAGTCGACGTGCACGGGAAGTGACGGGTTCAGTGCCTGCAGCAACACCCCGAGTGCAAAGCCGGCGGTGAGCACAATGCCAGACGCCACCTGACTGCCCTGCCGGTTCACGCGCCCGATGAGGGTCATGACAGCGACGATCGCGACACTTGCGATAGCGGCTCCGAGAGGGATGCTGACACCGAGGATGGCAGCACCGACGGCACCGGGAAAGGTGGCGTGGGTGAGCGCCTGGGCGAAGAAAGTGCGCTTCCGCAGCACAACGAGCGTGCCGACCAGGCCACTGAGTGCGCCGATCACCGCTGCGGCGAGCAGTGCTTTCTCGAAATAGCCCATCAGCGGCCTGCCCCGTGGTCTGCGTGGCCGTGGTCTGCGTGGCCGTCGCCCGCCGCATCCTTACCCGCGGCATCCGTCTCATGCGCCACTTGCGCGCTCATGCTCCAGGCGCGCGTGGCGCGTTCGCGCGTAACTGGCGCGCCACGGCCGAGCGACCCGCCGCGGCGCACGCGGTCGATCGTCAGGCGCGCGAGCAGCGCGACGGCGTACCCGGCCACCAGCACCAGCACCACCGTCGCCCCGCTCGGCAGGTCCACTCCGCCGCCCACGGATGCTTCGAAGCCGATTGCGAGGCCGACCCACGCTGCGAGGGCGGCGAAGGCCGCCGCCACGGGAAAGAGCACCCACAACCGCACGGTGACCAACCGGGCGACCGCACCGGGCACGATGAGCACGGCGAGTACGAGCAGGTTTCCCACTGCACTCGACGCGGCAACGACCACCAGCGCGATGGCGACGTTGAGCACGAGGTCGAGCAGCAGCGGACGGTAGCCGGCGGCGGCCGACCCGGTGCGGTCGAAGGCGCGGAAGAGCTGCTCCTTGAGAGTCAGCACGACCAGGAGGAGGGCGATCACGCAGATGACGATCGTCTTCACGACCTCGGCCCCGGTGACCGTGAGTAGGCGGCCGAAGAGCAGTTGCTCGAGCTGGCCCGCGTAGTCGGAGTCGCGGGACACGACGATGATTCCGATGCTGAACATGGCGGTGAGCACGATCGCGATGGCGGCATCCGATGTCACAGCTCGCCTCACCAGCAGGGTGAGCACCACGGCCGAGAGCACTGCGGCGATCATCGCGCCGGCGAAGAGCCCGTCGCGGCCACCCCAGACGAACCCGATCGCGATGCCGGGGAAGACTGCGTGGGTGAGCCCATCGCTGATGAACTCGAGTCCGCGCAGGTTGACCAGCACGCCGACGACACCGGCGACGAGGCTGAGAACCACGAGTACGGCGAGCGCCCTGGCCATGAATGGCAGGCTGAATGCCTCGAACAACGGGCCAAGCAGGTCCACCTCAGTGGCCCTCGTGGCCGGGAACGACGAGGGTGTGCTCGTCCATTTCGACCCCGACCTCGCGGAATGCTTCCTGCACGTTGTCGAGCGTGAGAGCGGTGTCCAGCGGACCGAACGCGACCTGGCCACCGTTCAGGAGCAGCACGCAGTCGCACACAGCTCGGGCGAGTTCGAGGTCATGGGTGGAGACCAGGATGGCCACACCGTCGGCCTTGAGTCGCTCGATGGTGCCGATCAAGGCGTCGCGGTTCTTCTGGTCGAGCCCGTTGAACGGTTCGTCGAGCAGCAGCAGGCGTGGGCCGGATGCGATGGCGCGCGCAAGCAGGCCGCGCTGCTGCTGGCCACCGGAGAGTTCGCCGAAACGATTCTTCGCACGGTGGGCGAGGCCGACGGCATCCAGTGCATCGCCGACGGCGCGCCGGTCTGTGCGACCGGGGAGGCGCAGCCAGCCGAGCCCGCGGTAACGCCCCATCATCACGACTTGCTCTAGGCTGGCCGGAAACTCGGGGTCGAGTTCGCCGCCCTGCGGCACGTAGCCGATGGAGCCGGCCGGTGGCGTCTCCTCGCCGAGTACCCGTACCGAACCGGCAACAGTGCTGATGAGGCCGAGAATCCCCTTGAGCAGGGTCGATTTGCCCGAACCGTTCGGGCCGATCAACGCAATGGCCTCGCCCGGCCGGATGTCGAAGCTCACGTTCTCGAGGGCCGGCTTCTGCTCGTAGGCGAAGGATGCCGCGTCGACAGTCAGAACAGCGGGTGCGTTGGAGCGCGCCTGGAGCTGGTTCGGCTGGCCGGGCCGCTGGTCAGGCTGCTGTTGAGAAAGGTTCTCGTGCACGGGATCAACTATTGCAGGTCTGCCGGTACCGCGCTCGGCGTGACGCCCCACGACTCGAGGATGAGGCTGACGTTGTGCAGCTGGGACGAGATATAGGACTCACCGTCACTGCCGGCAGGGCCGAGTGAGTCGCCGTAGAGTGCGTCGTCACCCGAGTAGACAGTCACGCCGGCTTCGGAGGCGATCGCGTCTGCGGCCTTCGCGCTGATCGAGGCCTCGGAGAACACCGCTTTCACGCCGGTGGCCTTGATGGCGGCGACGAGGTCGTCGATGGCCGCGGCACTGGGCTCGGCGTTGTCGTCGAAGCTCGGAATGATGGAGCCGACATAGGTGATTCCGTACTCAGTGGTGAAGTAGCCGAAGGCGTCGTGGTTGCTCACCAGCAGTCGCTCGTTCGCCGGAACCGCGTCGATGTTGGTGTGAATCCAATCGTCTAGTGCTGCCAGTTTTCCCTCGTAGGCTTCCGCGTTCGCTTCGAAGGCAGCCGCGTTGTCCGCGCTGGCGTCTGCGAGGCCGTGGGCGATCGTGTGCACCATCTCCTCGGCATTGGGAACGGATGTCCAGATGTGCGGGTTGCCGCCGGCATGACTGTGCTCATCTTCAGCGTGCTCGTGCCCGTCTCCGTGCTCGTGGTCGTCATCTTCAGCGTGTTCATGACCGTCTTCAGCCGCGGCATCGTCGGAGATTGTGATGCCCTCGTCGGAGTCGATGGTGATCCCATCGAAGCCGGAAGCGGAGATCGCGTCGTCCAGCCATTCTTCGAGACCGGCTCCGTTGACGATGAGCACGTCGGCTGCGCCGAGGCCGGCGAGGTCGGCTGCGGAAGGGTCGTAGCTGTGCGCGCTCTGGTTGGGCTGAATGAGCTGGGTGAGGGTGACTCGGTCGGTGTCGCCGATGACGTTGCGAGTGAAGTCAGCGACCTGCGTTGTCGTGGCAACGACGCGCAGGTCTCCATCTGCCGCGTCCGTTGCGCCGCCCGCCGTGGCGGCGCAGCCGGACAGGGCGAGCGCGGAGGCGGCAAACAGGGCGATGGGGACGAGTCTCTTCGTGGGCACCCTGTGACACTATTCTCTATTGATAATGATTGTCAAAAGCAATAGCGCTGGAGCGCCGGGAATTGCGACAGTCACTCCTTCGGTCTGCCAGGTACCTTTCCAGTCGAGAGTGACCTTTCCGCCGGCACCTCCGGGCCGAAAGGTCACTCTCACCTGTGTTGAATACCGCAGTGTGGATTACCGAGTCAGCATCGCCAACAGCGACTCGGCGGCGTAGCCGAGCTCCGCGCGCGCCTGATCACTCAGGTGATCTGGCTTCTTGGGCTTGGCGAGCCTGTCGAGAAACTTGTCGACCGACTTCGCCGCCTTGCGTGTGTCATCCCGGTCAAGCGCCTTCTTCGCCTTGTCGAGTTCATTGCCGAGCTGGTGGGCGAGTGGGCCGCTGACGTCACCGGATGCTACGAAGCCGTCGAGGAGACCGGCCAGGCTATCGAGAGCGCCTGGCGTCCACAGCCCTGGCACCGGCACATTCGCGAACGACATGTCGGAGGCCAGGTAGAAGCTCGTGTACGACGGCTGGTTGTACGTGGTCTGCTGCCTGGCGACCTCTGCACGGTACTGCGCGTCGTGCATCAGCGTGTATAGTTTTCGCGCGGTCACCTCGGTGCTGAGGTAGATCCTGATCGCACTGCTGTCTTCTGTGCGCACCAGCAGTTCCTCGCGCCAGTCACCGAAGACATCCGCCACCAGGTTCGGGTTCCCCTTCGTGCCGTTGTTGGTGCGTGTGCCGTCGGCTGTGAGCAGGGTTCCCCGCGTGTAGTCGTCGATCGTCGGAGTCTGATTGCCCGATCCGTTCACGATCTGGGTCGTCATGTCGGCGGCCCACTTGATGTTCGCGTTGGTGCCTAGACCCGAGTCGGAAAGCTTCTGGCCGTCGGCAGACCAGAGGCCGATGGCCCAGGTCTCCAGCCCGGGAACACTCGGGTCGACGTCGCCAATCATGCCGCGGCCGGTGTCTTTGCCTGAGTACGCCCCGTAGAGCACCTCGCCGGTGGCGGCGTCACGGAGCGCATAGCCGTACGGGGCGCCGGTTGCGCCCTCGTGAACGGTGAAGATCTCCAGGCCGGGTCGATTCGGGTCGATATCGGTCACGTGCATGGAGTCGCCATGGCCGATGCGCGCCAGCTCGCCCGGTGCACCGCTTTCGGGCGGGAGCACGTCGTACGAGCTGTACAACAGGGAACCGTCGTCATCGATGGTGGCCGATCCGTAAACGATTTCCTGCTTGCCGTCACCGTCGACATCCGCTGCGCTGAGCGAATGGAAGCCCTGCGTGGCCAACGTGCCGAATTCGGGATCGGTGCCGTCACGGCCGTGTGGGGAGTCGTTGAACGGGTTTGTCATCGGCGTCCAGCCGCTGTCGACCGCCCAGTGCGTGCTCAGGTGTTCGCCGTCCCAGTCGTAGCTCACGACGTTGGAGCGGGTGTAGTAACCGCGTGCGAAGACGGCAGACGGATGCGTGCCGTCGAGATAGGCGACGCCGGCCAGGAAACGGTCGACCCGGTTGCCAGGTTCGATGCGGCTCATCGCGTAGTCGCCCCACATTAGGCCGTCATCGTGGCGTCCGGGCTCGTAGAGAATCGTCTCCTGCTCTGCACCGGTTGCTCCCTCGAAGACCGACAGGTACTCCGGGCCCGTGAGGATGAACCCCTCGAACGCGCGGAGGTTGTTGCGGGCGCTGCGCGCGGGGGCGTAAACGTCCATGAAGTAGTCGGCCATCGCCGCGGCATCCGTGTGGGACAGCGGGTATTCGTAACGCTGCTCGATGCCGAATGCCTCCTCGAGAGTGGCCGGCCAGTTGCCTGCGGCGACTTCTGGGTGATCCCGCCAGGTCTCGAAAAGCTGCACGATGTGGTCGTAGTAGTCGGCCGAGCTCATCCGGTAGTCGTCTGAGTTGGCGAACCCGGCGGTGACGTCTGCCGTCGGCAGGGTGATGTACTCCTCACCGGTGATGTTGCCGGCCTCGTCGAACGAGATGGTCTTGGTGCCGGGTGCGGTCTTGAACATCAGCTCTGAGCGGCCGTCGCCGTCGAAGTCGTACACCAGGTACTCGGTGTAGTGGGCGCCGGCGCGGATATTGACGCCGAGGTCGATGCGGTAGAGCAGGGTGCCGTCGGCCTCATAGGCGTCGATGTAGACGTTGCCGGTGTAGCCGATCTGGGAGACGTCTTTCGAGTTCGACGGGTCCCACTTGACAAAGTACTCGTACTGCCCGTCTCCATCGACGTCGCCGACGCTCATGTCGCTGGCCGAGTATGTGTAGGCCTCTCCGACGGGAGTGACGCCGTCTGCGGGCTTGTTCAGTGCGAGTTCGGTGTAGGCGCCAGCCCACGGCGCGACCTCGTCGCTGTGGTCGACTTCGACTTCGGCGCCGTCGACGACCGCGGCGACGGAATAGGAGCCGTCTGCGGGCGCGCCGGCGTCAAGGTAGTTGGTGCTGTCGGTGACGGTGGCGATGAGCTCGCCGTTGCGGTAAACGTTGAAATCTGGGCCGGCCACGCCGGTGTCTGTTGCGCCGGCTCCGGTTGCCGAGGCAGCCGCCGTCTCGGTGCCGAGAAGTCGCCAGCTCAGGAAGACGCCGTCTGCGGTGGCTGCAGCCACCAGGCCGCGGTCGAGCTGCTCGAGTTGCACGCCGGCGGTGTCGGATGCCGGCGGATGCTTGCCGTCATGTCCATCGGCGTGCGCACCCGCGATGGCGGGGCCGCTCACGGCGCCCAGGGCGAGAACGACTCCGGTGGCCAGGGCGATCGACGCCCTAGTCAGGGATCTTGTGCTGCGAATCATCATTGAATCCTTTCAGCGGAAAACGCATTCCCGACCGAGGCTAGCGCGCCCCTGCCCCCTGGTCAAGGGTAGACAGCAAGCGCTTTCCCACTCGCTTGCACAGCGCGACACACGCCACCGGCAACAGACCGGCGTGAAAGGAGGAAGAATCGATCATCCGAGCGCGAAGGAAGGACCAAATTGCCATCCTGCGCCACGATTTCCTACTTTCGAACGCCGGCTGCCACGGCCGCGAACTCAGTCGAGCAACAGGGCCGGCTCCTCGATGATCGAGGCCACATCCGCGAGGAAGCGGCTGGCGACGTCCCCGTCGACGACCCGGTGGTCAAAACTGGCGCCGATCGTCGTGACGTAACGCGCCCGCACCTCTCCGTCGACCACCCAGGGCTTCTGCTTGATGGTGCCAAGTGCCACGATGCCCGCCTCGCCGGCGTTCAGGATCGGCGTGCCGGTGTCCATGCCGAACACCCCGATGTTCGTGATTGTGATCGTGCCGCCGGCCATCTGCGCCGGTGACGTCTTACCGTCACGGGCCGTGATGGTCAGTTGCTCGAGCGCCGTCGCCAGCTCAAACAAGCTCATCGCCTGTGCTTCCTTGACGTTCGGAACGATCAGCCCGCGCGGAGTCGCGGCCGCTATACCGAGGTTCACGTAATGACGCACGGTGATCTCCTGGTCGGTGAACTTCGCGTTCACCGTTGGGTTCCGCCGCACCGCCCAGATCATCGCCTTCGCCATGATCAGCAGCGGCGAGATCTTCACACCCGCAAAATCGGTCGATGCCTTCAGCCGCTTGACGAACTCCATCGTGCGCGTCGCGTCGACGTCCACGAACAGGCTCACATGCGGTGCGGTGAACGCACTCGTCACCATCGCCTGCGCAATCGCCTTTCGCACCCCCTTGACGGGGATGTGCTCCTCGCGGTCCTGGGGCCATTCCGGTGTCTCGATATTGCGGAAGACGCTGACCTGGCCGGCCTCACGCAGCACGTCTTCACGGGTGACGTCGCCGACGGGCCCCGTCGGCGTCACGACGGCGAGATCGACACCGAGATCTTTGGCGAGCTTGCGGATCGGCGGCTTGGCAAACACCGGGCCAACGGATGCCGCACGCGGCAGAATCTGCAAGGGGGCGGCGGCCGCATGGGAGCCCGGTGCGGCGGGCAGCGACAGTGACTCGTGGGCGACGGCACGGCCCCCGTGGCGCTTCCGCCTGGTGGGCATACTGGCGGAACTTCCGTGTCCGACGAGCACAGCACCGGGCTTGTCGTCCGCTGCGTTACCAACACCCGCACCACCTTCGCCTGGTTCGTGCGAGACCGTATCGCCGGCGTCTGCCGCGGCCTCGGCCAGGTCGAGTGCATCCTGGTTGCCGACGGCGCCAGCCGGCGCGGTCGCCTGGATCGGCTCTCCGGCAGACGGCGCCGGCGCGGCATCCGCACCCGTTGCCCCTGAGACGGGCCCATCGGCCGGAACACTCACCGCAGCATCCGAGTCGATCGTGATGATCGGAGTGCCGACGTCAACCGTCGCACCCTCCTCCACAAGAATCTCGCCGACAACGCCGATGTACGGCGACGGCAGCTCGACCAGCGACTTGGCCGTCTCGATCTCAACGAGCACCTGATTGATGACGACGGTGTCGCCCGGCGCCACTCTCCACTGCACGATCTCGGCCTCTGTGAGACCCTCGCCGACGTCAGGGAGGGTGAACTTCGACACGGTCATGGGGTGCCTTCCGTTTGGTGAGCCCAGCGTTGGAGAGCCGCGCGAGAATCGCCATTTGCGCCCACACTCGCCGCTTTACCGGCGATTCCTGGCGTAAACAGCGACACTCGGCGAATTCGAATGCTGTGGAGGGTGCGGGGGCTATGGAGGGTGCGGGTACGGGACATGGTCGGCAACCTGATCAATAGGCGAGCGCGCGGTCGACGGCCTCGAGGATGCGATCGGGGCTGGGCAGGAAGTGCGTCTCAACGGCCGCGGGTGGGAACGGTGTGTCAAAACCAGACACCCGTAACACGGGCGCTTCGAGCGAGTAGTACGCCCTCTCGGCGACCGTCGCCGCGATCTCGGAGCCGAGGCTCACAAAACCGGAGGCCTCCTGGGCGACGATCACGCGTCCGGTCTTGCCGGCGGATGCCAGAATCGGCCCGTAGTCGACCGGCGAGAGTGAGCGCAGGTCGACGACCTCCATGCTGATGCCCTCTTCCGCCGCGATCTCCGCTGCCTGCAAGAGCACGCTCACCATGGCACCGTGGCCGACGACGGTGACATCCGTTCCGATGCGCACCACTTTGCTGGCGTGCAGGCCAGTGCCGCTCTCGCCGAACAGCACTTCGCCCTTCGGCCAGTAGCGGCTCTTCGGCTCGAAGAAGATGACCGGGTCGTCTGAGGCGATCGCCTCGCGCAGCATCCAATAAGCGTCGTGCGAGTTCGACGGGCTCACCACCCGCAGGCCAGGGGTGTGCGCGAAGTAGGCTTCTGGGCTCTCCTGGTGGTGCTCGATCGAGCCGATGTGCCCGCCGTATGGAATTCGGATGACAACGGGCATCGCAATGCCGCCCTCGTGGCGGGTGCGCATGCGTGCCAGCTGGGTCGTGATCTGGTCGAAACCGGGGAACACGAACCCGTCGAACTGGATCTCACAGACCGGCCGGTACCCCCGCATGGCGAGGCCAATCGCGGTGCCGACGATCGCCGATTCAGCCAGTGGCGTGTCGAGAACGCGCTTGTCGCCGAACTCGGCGTGCAGGCCCTCTGTCACCCGGAAGACGCCGCCGAGCGGCCCGATGTCCTCGCCCATCAGCAACACAGACGGGTCGTCTGTCATCGCCTGGCGGAGTCCGGCGTTCAACGCCTTGGTCATCGGCAGGCTGGCGGATGTCGGTGGCGACGGGGCAGGGACAGGGGCCGACTGGGGTGCGCTGTGTGTGTCGACGCTGTCTGTGTCGACGCTGTGTGTCTCGATGTTGGCGCTCATCACGCCTCGCCTCCCTCGAATGACGCTTCGTAGCGATCCAGCCAGGCACGCTGCTCATCGATCAGCGGGTGCGGTTCCGCGTAGACGTTGTCGAAGATGACCGAACGGTCGGGTGAACGGATGTCGAGGGCACGCCTGCGCACGTCAGCGGCGAAGTCGGCCGCTTCCTCGTCGATGCCGTCGAAGAACTCCTGCGATGCGCCGCGGCCCTCCAGATTTGTTCGCAACCGCACGATCGGGTCGCGCGCGACCCAGTAGGCGAGGTCGTCGGCATCCCGGTACTTGGTCGGGTCGTCGGCTGTGGTGTGCGCACCGACGCGGTACGTGAGAGCTTCGATCAGCGACGGGCCGCGGCCGGCGCGCGCGTCGTCCATCGACTTGGCGGTCACCGCGTAGCTGGCGAGCACGTCGTTGCCGTCGATCTGGGTGCCCGGCATCCCGTAGCCGCCGGCACGGAGGTAGAGCGGCGAGCGCGACTGGCGCGAAACCGGCACCGAGATGGCCCAGTGGTTGTTCTGCAGGAAGAAGACCTGCGGCGTCTGGTAGCTGGCGGCGAAGACCAAGGCCTCGTTGGCGTCGCCCTGCGAGGAGGCGCCGTCGCCGTAGTAGACGATGACGGCCTCGTCGGTCTCCGGGTTGCCGGTCGCCGTTGTGCCGTCGAACTGCATGCCCATCGCGTAGCCGGTGGAGTGTAGCGTCTGGGAGGCGAGCACAAAGCTGTAGAGGTGGAAGTTGCCGTGCTCGGCCGGAGTCCAGCCGCCCTGGGTCACCCCGCGCAGCACACGCAGGATGTCGACCATGTCGACCCCGCGGATCATGCCCACCACGTGCTCACGGTAGGAGGGGAAGATGTGATCCTGCGGGCGGGTCGCATATGCAGATCCGACCTGCGCCGCCTCCTGGCCGTGACTCGGCACCCAGAGCGCGAGCTGGCCCTGACGCTGCAGGTTCGCCGCCTCGGTGTCGAAGCGTCGCACCACCACCATGTCGCGGTAGAACCGGCGGTAGTCGTCTTCGCCGAGCCTTTCGAGGTACGGCGCAAACTGGGCCGCGGCGTCATTCGGCGCAAAGCTGCCGTCGGCTGCGAGGAACTGAACCGTGTTCGCGGTCACTGCGGTATCCGGGGTCACTGCGCTGTTCGGGGTCACTGGCACCGTCCTAACCTACCCGCCGGGCCGCATGGCCGATTGGGAGGTTTTCGACAATCTCCTTCGTGATTCGCAGGAGCTTTTCCACCGCTTCTTCCTCCCCTACCGAGATCCGGATGCCGTCAGGCTGGAACGGACGCACGACCAGGCCGGCCTCATTCAGGCGGGCCGCGACATCCGTCGTCTCTTCGCCGGTCGGCAGCCAGATGAAGTTACCCTGCGGCTCAGGGATCACCCAGCCCTGGTCGGTGAGTGCCTGCCAGAGGGCAGCGCGGCGGTCGGCGATCACCCGCACGCGGGCGAGAAGTTCGACCTCGGCCTCGAGGGAGGCGAGAGCCCCGGCGATGGCCTGCGCCGTGACCGAGAGCGGGATCGCCGTCGAGCGGGCGGCGTTCAGGATGGCGGAGGGCCCGATGGCGTACCCGACCCGAAGTGCGGCCAGGCCGTAGGCCTTGGAGAAGGTACGCAGCACGACCAGATTGGGGTAACGGCTGAGCAACGGGGCGCCGGCCACGACATCCGTCGCCGTCGCGAACTCGGCGTAGGCCTCGTCGAGCACGACGAGCAGGTCGCTGGGAACGGCTGCCATGAAGGCCTCGAACTCGGCGACCGTGACGATGGACCCGGTCGGATTGTTTGGCGTGCAGACGATCGCCACTCGCGTGTTGTCGGTGACCGCTCTGGCCATCGCGGGGAGGTCGTGACCGTGGTCTGGCCGGTTCGGCACCTGAACGCTCGTGGCGCCGGCGACGGTGACCAGGCCGGGGTAGGCCTCGAATGAGCGCCAGGAGTAGACGACCTCATCGCCAGGGCCAGCCGCGGCGAGCAGCAGCTGGGCAAGCAGCGCCACGGAGCCGGAACCGATGTGAACCTCGTCGGTACTCACTCCATAGCGCGCTGCGAGCGCCTCGCGGAGGGCGAGGGCCGAGGCATCCGGGTACCGATTGAACTCGTTTGCAGCGGCGACAGCGGCGACCACGCCGGGGAGGGGCTCGAACGGGTTCTCGTTGCTCGAAAGCTTGAAGGCGTTCTGGTCGGCTGGCTTGCCCTGTTTGTAGGCCGGAAGGGCCAGGATTTCGGGGCGCAGGCGGACTGATGGCTGGTCAGATGGACTCACCTGCCGATTCTACGCGGTGGCATATTCGTGTCAGAGCATGCTGGGGAAGCGAAGCATGCTGCGCACGAAATCGACGAGGTAATCCGTGCGGTGTGGCGCATCCGCTGCCATAGTGGACACATGGCCAGATTCCTGATCAAAGTTGTCGTCAACGCCGTCGCCCTGTGGCTCACCACACTGATCGTCACCGGGGTGCACGTCGAGCCGTATGCGCCTGACACCGGTGCGATCGTACTCACCTACCTGTTGGTGGCCCTGATCTTCGGCCTCGTCAACGCCATCGTGGGCGGCTTCGTGCGCATCGTGGCCTTCCCGCTGTACATTCTCACGCTCGGCCTGCTCGCGCTGATCGTCAACGGACTGCTGCTGCTCCTGGTGGCATGGATCTCCGGACTCTTCGGTTACGGTCTCGTCGTCGACGGCTTCTGGTGGGGCGTGCTCGGCGCGCTCGTGCTGGCCATCATCAGCTGGCTGCTCGGCCTGATCGTGCGCCCGGTCACGCGAAACGCCGGTCGCAACTAGCTGTTGCTGACCATGAGGTTGTTGGGGGCGGGAACTATTCGGCGTCGTTCGGTCTGAGAGTGGCGCGGGCGGCGAGAACCTCAGGAACACGGCGCCATCGCGTTCGCAGCCCAACACCTGGCCGCCGAACTTGCTCCGGTACGCGTTAACGCGATCTCTCCGGGGATCATTGACTCAGGTCTGTGGGACGCCCGCGGCGCACAGAAGGCGGCGTTCCTCACCGCAGCCACCTCCCGAACGCTCGTCGACGCCACAGGAACTGTCCAAGACGTCGTCGACGCGGTGCTGTGGATCATGTCGGCCCCGTTCTTCACCGGCGAGACCCTGCGCCTAGACGGCGGACGACGGTGACGGCGGCACCGCTCCCCGAACACGCGCCTATCCGTTCACGCCTGCAGGATCACGACGATGCCGGAGATGATCGCGAACCCCAGCACGATATAGCGAAGCAGCCGGCCGTCCAGCCGGTGATGCACGAACCGGCTGGCGAATGACCCTGCGGCGATGAATGGCAACAAGGCCGCACACAGCAGAAGCGTTTCGCCGGAGATCCTGCCGCTGAAGGCGAGCACGACGAGGGAGATCACCTCACCGACCAGGAAGCAGACGGCGACGGTGGAGCGCAGCACCGGTCCGGGCTTGTGCTGGTACGCCAGGGCAAGCGGCGGCCCGCCGACGCCGGTGGAAGTCTCTGTGATGCCGGTGATGAACCCGACGATCATCATCCCCGTGCGGTTCGGGTCGAATGCCGGGACCATGAGTGCGACGGCGGCCGCGACCACGGTCGACCAGCCGATGAGGAGTCCCAACTGCTGCAGGTTGACGATCAACAGGATCCACAGCCCGATGAACGTCCCCGCGAATCTGCCAACGCTGATCCACTTGACTCCCCTCCAGTCCAGCGCCTCGCGTTCCCTCCACCCGATATACGCATTGAGGGGAATCATGAGCACGAGAAGCATGACCGGGATCAGCGACGGGTCGAGCAAAGTCACCACCGGGGCGGCGACCATGGCAAACCCCATACCTGTCGACCCCTGGATGAACGCGCAGACCAGCACCGTCACCCCGATCAGGATGAACGCGGCAACGCTCATATGCGCTCCGCCGCCCACCGTGTCAGGTCGAACATCGCGCTCCCTACTCACTTCGTGAACCGTCGCTTCGTGCACCGGACCAGCAGGAACCGGTGGGCCCGCCGACAGGTGCGAGGCCTGGCGAACACCGTCTTCACACGCTATTGCCTCCGGGCCGCAGCAGCTACTCGGCGGAGAGACGTGATCCGTGCCACAGCGTCGACTCGCCGGGAGCGCCCCCGACAACAGACGACAATGTGCTTCGCCACTCGGCCAGCCGCGGCTCTGGAGAGTCGTCGATCTGGCGCCCGGTCTCTCGGTAGTTGACCAGGGTGTGCGCAGGGAGCGGAGAATGGGCCGGGGGCTCATCGATCGCATAGACCTCGCGGCGCACCAGCAGGTGGGCATTGCCGGCATCCGTCACTTCGCGGGCCGCGCCGCCGAGCGCCGGAACCAGGTCGTCGGAGTGCGCGACCTGCACCATCGGAATCTCCGGGGGAACCTCGACTTGGCCGGCCGGTGCGCCGAACGTGGCGACCATGACCGTGTTGAAATCTCCGGATGCGGCCAGTTGCGCCGCGATCAGCCCGCCCTGTGAGTGGCCGACCTGAACGACCGGGTCGCTCGGCTGCACGCCCGCCTCGCGCATCGCCAGTTCTACGGCGTGATAAGAGCCGGAGCCCTGCTCGGCGACCGCTGCGACATTCGACGTGAGGTCCCATGGCTGGTCCCCAGCCACCGGATTCCACTCCGCAGTGCCGCCGACGTAGACCACCCAGCTCGGCGCGGCCGGGTCGCCATAGCGTTCGATGCGCACCTGCGGGCCCGTTTCGGAGACCGAGGGGATGCGATCGGCCAGGTCCCCGAGGCCGGCGGGCGGCGTCGCCCGGCTCGCCGCGCCCTCCCTCCGCACGGCGACCCCGGTCTCCCTGAACGGGCCGAACGGTCTGGCGAGCCAGAGAATGCCGGCCGCCGAGGTGGACACGCCGAGCACCCTCAGCCCGTCATCGCCGAGGGCAAGCGCCAGCGGAAGCGGAAGGCCGACCACCCCGGTTCCGACGTCGTCGATCGACGAGACGAGCACCCGCACGATCTGCACCAGCAGCGGGTTGGTGAGCGCGCGCGGGTTCTTGGCCAGCCAACCGGCGAAACCGGCCTGCGCGGGCGTTCGCTCGCCACCGCGAGCGGGCGACGACGTGGAGGCACCCGCCGGGCCGCCTCCGCCCCGCGTCACTTTGGCTCCGGCTCCTGCCCCAGCCCCGTCTCCGATCCCTGTTCCGGCCCCGAGTCTGCCGAGGAGCCAAGCCAACCCACCGGCCGTCAGCAGAGGAATGGCCATCACCACCAGCAGTGGCAACAACCTCGCCAGTGCCTGGCCGGCGGCCGCGCCAGACACCCTGGCGAACAATTCCGCCATCCGTTCTGCCTCGCCGTACCCTTCGGCCGCGCCGACCAGCGAATCTGCCAGCTCACCACTGAGTTGCTCGAGGTCGCCGATTGCCGCGGCGGCCTCGAACACCCGCCAGCCGACATCATCACTGCTCCATCCGGGCGCCGGAGACGAATCAAGGCGACGGATGCGTTCGAGTTGCGTCTGCCACACGACCGAATCCGTGTGCAGCACGCGCATCATCGCGGCGTGCGCGAGCAACTCATCTGTCGCCACCATGCTCGAGCCGCCGCCGGAGACGACCAGACCGCCTGCGGCATCGGCCGGACCGTCGCCGCTGCCGGTGCCGGTCACGCTGCCGCTCACGAGCCGGCCGCCAGCCCGGCGATCTCGCGGTGCACAGCGTCGAGCGCGTCGTCGAGCAGACGCTGGGCCCGGCTCAGACGGCGCGTGAGATCGTCGCGCTTGGAGCTGTATGCGCGCTGCGCGTCGGAACGCCACGCCGGATCAATCGCCGCGGATCGATGCCTCATCAGGGATGCGTCGACCTCGTCTCTGACCGCGGCCAGCCGCATCCGCTGTTCACGTAATGCCGCCAACCGCTCGGCCGCGCGCTGGGCCGCGCCATCGAACGCGCTGTCGAACCCGGCGTCGAACCCGCGCGTACCTGCTCCGTCCACTCGTCACCTCACCCGGCACCTCTCGAGACTGGCGGCGCGGCTGCCCGAGTGGGGCCGAATTCTCGAATCTGTGCACTTCTGGCGAATTCCGTGGGTGTGGAGGAGCTCAAACTGCTCCACAATAGAGGAATGACTTTTGCGGCGCTCAGCCCCGATGAGTCGACACCATTCCGGATCGTATTTGTCTGCACCGGCAATATCTGCCGGTCGCCGATGGCAGAAGTGATGCTTCGTGACCTGGTCACACGCTCCGGACTTGGCCGGCTCATCACCACGAGCTCCGCCGGCACCGGCGACTGGCACGTCGGCGAACAGGCGGACGCCCGCACCATCACCGCGCTCGCGAAACGCGGTTACGACGGCAGCCACCACCGCGCGCGGCAGTTCGACCCGGCCTGGTTCGCCGACCTCGACCTCGTCGTGGTGCTCGATCGTTCCCAGGAACGAATCCTGCGCAATTGGGCCGGCACCGAATTCGACCGCGCCAAAGTGCGGCTGCTGCTCAGCTTCGACGCCGAACAGGCGGCCCTGCGCGACGTTCCAGACCCCTACTATTCCGACGATGCGCTCTTCGACTCGGTATTAGGCATGATTGAGAGAGCAAACCATGCGCTCTTCAAGCAGCTCGCACCCGCAATCAGACAGGGAGTCCGATGAGTCCTCTACCCCCGCAGGTCCTCAGTCCGCTCGACGGCCGCTACCTGGCCGCCGTCACCGAACTCGGCGAGTACCTGTCGGAGGCAGGCCTCAACCGTGCCCGCGTGCAGGTCGAGGTCGAGTGGCTGATCGCCCTCACCGACCGTGGGCTGTTCGGTTCAGCCGCGCTTGAGGCCGAGCAGAAAGCCGCCCTGCGGGCGCTGGTCACCGACTTCGGGCAGGCAGAGATCGATGAACTGGCCACGCTGGAGGCCACGACCCGCCACGATGTCAAAGCCGTCGAGTACCTGGTGCGGCGACGCCTGTCGAGCCTCGGACTCGATCACATTGCCGAGCTGACACACTTCGCGGCGACCAGCGAAGACATCAACAACCTCTCATACGCCCTCACTGTCAAGCAGGCCGTGCACGAAGTGTGGCTGCCGAAGTTCGGCGCCGTCATCGACACGCTGCGCAACGCAGCAGAGGACTACCGGGCAGACGCGATGCTGGCTCGCACTCACGGCCAGCCCGCGACGCCGACCACCGTGGGCAAGGAAATGGCCGTCTTCGCGCACCGGTTGCAGCGCATCCGTTCGCAGGTCGAGGCCAGCGAGTACCTCGGAAAATTCAGCGGCGCCACCGGAACCTTCGCCGCCCACGTCGCCGCAGATCCTTCCGCCGACTGGCCGACCATCTCGCGGGAGTTTGTTGAGAGCCTCGGGCTCGGTTGGAACCCGCTGACCACCCAGATCGAGTCGCACGACTGGCAGGCAGAACTGTATTCGCGCGTGTCGCACGCAAACCGGGTGCTGCATAACCTGGCGACGGATGTCTGGACCTACATCTCGATGGGATACTTCCGTCAGATTCCCCAGGCCGGGGCCACCGGTTCCTCCACGATGCCGCACAAGATCAACCCGATCCGGTTCGAGAACGCCGAGGCGAACCTTGAGTTGTCGAGCGCGATTCTCGATTCGCTGGCAGCGACGCTGGTGACCTCACGCCTGCAGCGTGACCTGACCGACTCGACGACCCAGCGCAACATCGGCGTGGGCTTCGGGCACTCGCTGTTGGCGTTGGACAACATCCTGCGCGGATTCGGGGAGATCGACCTCGATCGCGAGCTGCTCGCGGCGGATCTCGATGCCAACTGGGAGATTCTCGGCGAGGCGATCCAGACCGTCATCAGGGCGGAGGTGACCGCGGGGCGTTCGAGCATCGAGGACCCGTATGCGCTGCTCAAGGAACAGACCCGCGGCAAGCGCATCGGCCAGGAAGAGTTGGCCAGGTTCGTATCGGCCCTCGAGATCGGTGATGCCGCCAAGGCGCGGCTGCTGGAGCTCACTCCTGGCCTCTACGTCGGCCTCGCCGACCCGCTGGTCGACCACCTGGGCTAGCTGCCCGCACCCGCTCGCCGCTCCCCACCGCTCCCCACACGCCGTTTCGGCCGACCACAGTGACCTTTCCGGTCGAGTGCGCCCGTTCCGCGGGTCACTCTCGACCGGAAAGGTCACATTCGCTCATGCCTGCGCCGGCATGACCGGTTCGGGCGTCATGACTCGCTGACGGCGGCCTGGGCAACGGCAGCAACGGCGACGAGGTCGTCGAGCGCACGGGCTTCGTCAATGGTCTGGAGAACCCGGTCCCTCATCACGATGCGTCCGTTCACAATGGTGTGCTGCACATCTGACGCACCCGACCCGTAGACGACGGCAGACCACGGGTCAACGCCGGGCGCCGCACCGAGCGTGTTGGTGCGCACTACCTGCAGATCGGCGACCATGCCGGCCTCGAGCGTTCCCACCTTCTGTAGTCCGAGACCACGCGCGCCGTCGACAGTGCCGAGGCGAATCGCACGTTCCGCGCTGATCAGGGTGGGATCCTCAGCGACCCCCTTGTGCAACAAAGCTGCCATCCGGGCGGCCTGGAACATGTCGAGCATGCCAGCGGATGCCGCACCGTCGGTTCCGAGGGCGACCGCAGCGCCGGCCTGCAGCAGCTGCGGCACCCGGGCTACTCCGCAACCAAGCTTCAGATTTGACACGGGGCAGTGCGCGACGGTGGAACCCGCATGCGCGATGGCGATGATCTCAGCGTCGGTCAGATGAACCGCGTGGGCCAGGACGGTTTGCGGGCCGACCAGGCCGGCGTCGGCCAGCACAGCCACTGGACGGTCATTGTGCAATTGGTTGACCAGGGCAAGCTCGCCGCTGCTCTCGGATGCATGGGTGTTGATGCGTGCGTCGAACCGGGCGGCCAGGGCGCCGATCCGTTCCAGCTGATTCGTGTTGAGGGTATATGTCGAGTGCGGCATGACCCACAAGTCTTCGTCGGGGCGATCATGCTGGTTCTCCGACAGGATCGCTTCTGCGCGCTCGAGCATTCCTTCGAAATCGCGACCCTCCGGGTCGGCGTCTCCCATGAAGGTGGGGCCGTTCAACAGCCGGAACCCGATCTCACGAGCAGCACGGCGCGCTGCCTGCGGAAACCAGTACATGTCGAGGGCGGTCGTCGTGCCGCCGGCGATGCACTCAGCCATCGCCGCGCGGGCTCCGACCGTCACCATGTTTTCGTTGAGCGACCGGAGCTCGGCACGGACCAGGCGGTCGAGGAACTCTTCAAGCGTGACGTCGTCGGCCAGCCCCCGGAAGACATTCATAGCCAGGTGGGTGTGCGTGTTCACCCATCCCGGCATGACGGTGCATCCCGGGCTGTTGATGATCTCGGCAGCCCGGTAGCGGCCGAGAATCTCCTCCTTCGTACCGACATCCTGAATCACACCGCCCCGGATCACGACAGCGCCGTTCTCGATCACCGTGCTCGCCGCATCCATCGCGAGCACCGTTCCACCGGTCAGGATCAGGTCGACCTGTGTGGTCATGCGATGACCGAGGGCCGTTCGGGGAGCGCCACCAGGGCATTCAGGCTGACGGTGATTCCCCGGCTGACGCCGTCGGCAACGACGGAGCGGTGGGGGTCGTAACCGGTGGTTTCGACCAGTTCGTCTGCCGCGGACCCGTCGATGACCACAGCGCCTGCCGCCCGCACTCCGCGGGTCGACGCGAGCACCAGAAGGGCAGAGAGTTCCATCTCGATCGCGAGTACACCGAGCTCCACGTAGCCGGTGAGGCCAAGGTCGATGACGCCGGGGTAGAAGGCCGCCCTGGTCCACACCACTCCGCGGTGGTGAGGTGCTTCTTCTTCACCCGCTGCCTGGGCGAGAGCAATAACGAGCTCAGCGGCCGACGCGGCCGGGTAGCTCTCTGGCACCAGCTGGTGCGTCACCCCGTCGTCGCGCACGCAGGACTCGGCGATGATGAGGTTGCCGTCGTTGATGCCTCGCTGCAGCGACCCGGCGGTTCCCAGCCGGATGAGCGTGTTCACTCCCGCATCCATCAGCTCCTGGAACTGGCAGATCGCTCCTGCGCCGCCGACGCCGTGTGAGGAGACGATGACCTCCGTGCCTTTCCAGGTGCCGCGGAATGTGCGATATTCGCGCTGGTGCGCTACCTCCTGCACATTCTCAAGCTGCCGGGAGATCCTCTCAGCGCGGAACGGGTCGCCGACCACGAGGGCCCGAGTGGGCATGCCCGTCTTGGGGATTCCGGTGACCGGGAAGGTCTCAATCTGGCTCATGCGTTCTCCTTCGGGTAGTGCGAGTCTGCGTTGTGCGAGTCTGCGTAGTACGAGTCCATGTCGAGCGGTGCGAAGCGGCCACGGTCGGTGGCGATCGTGCTCACGAATCGTGGGGGCGTCGCGTCGAATGCCGGGTAGATCCCTGACACAC
Organism: Glaciibacter superstes DSM 21135; assembly: GCF_000421145.1. Classification (GTDB taxonomy): domain Bacteria; phylum Actinomycetota; class Actinomycetes; order Actinomycetales; family Microbacteriaceae; genus Cryobacterium; species Cryobacterium superstes. The sequence goes on from NZ_ATWH01000007.1 coordinate 107,071, forward strand.
GATGGGATGCCGTGCGGGCACCGAGCGTGTGGAGCACCTCGTCGCCGTTGCGGTCTTCCATTTCCACATCGGCGATCACCCTGGCCTCGGCGTCTGGAGCGTGCACGAGGGCGATATACGGCACGCCGAGAGCGTGCGCAGCGAGGGCGATCTGCAGCGTGCCCACCTTGTTGACCACATACCCGTCCATGGTCACCCGGTCCGCGGCGGTAATGAACAGGTCCACTTCGCCGCGCGCCATCAGGTGCGCGGGCATGGCGTCCGTGATGAGGCGGGTCGGCACGTCCATTTCGGCCAGGCTCTCCGCGGTCAGGCGGGCACCCTGAAGGTAGGGGCGGGTCTCGGTGCAGATCGCCTGGATCTTCTTGCCCGATTCCAGCACTGCGGCGACGGTCTGGGTGAGGTATGACTCCGCCCAGCAGTGGGTGAGGATGGTGGCGCCGTCTGGGATGAGTTCGGCGGCAAACTGGCCGAGGCGGTAGCTGCGCTGGTGGTAGCTGTCGCTCGCCGCGACAGCGGCAGCGGTGATCGTCGGAGCCAGATCCTCCCCGCGTGACAGCGTTGCGTCTGCGACGCCGAGGAGAGCCGTGACGACCTCGCGAATGTGATTGTTCGTCTTTCGAGTCGCGATCAGCCTCTGGCCGGCGGCGTGGATCGCCGTGCGGCGGCCGTCAACCGTACTGGCGTCTTTATCGGCCGCTTGGGCGGCAAGCATCATTCCGCCCGCTGCCGCAAACCACGGCCCGCTGCTCTGGGTGACCATCTCCTCGATGGCACGGGCGACGTCTTCCGTGGTGCGGCACTCCACCCACACCTTCTCAAAGGGGAAGACACGTCGGTCGAGTATGCGCACCACGTCGCCGTCGAGCAGAACGCTCTGGGCGACAAGCGTCGGCTGTGATGCGAGTATGTCATGAGACATGGTTTTCTCCTTGGGAGACGGTTGCCCTGGTTGCAGGGTCGGTGGGGACGGGTGGCGTGGCGCCACCACCGGATGGCGCAGGGCTGTTAGTGCCCCGCGCACGACGGACGGTCAGCGTGCGCCGGCGCACGCTGACCAGAACGAGTGCTGCCAGCGTGATCACGTACGGTGCGGCGGTGGTGAACTGAGACGGGAGTCCGAGGCCCTGCAGACGGAAGCCGACCGCCTCCGTCACTGCGAAGAGCAACGCCGCCACCAGCGTTCCGATCGGAGCTGCCTGGCCGAGCATGACGACGACCACTGCAACCCAGCCACGCCCGGCGGTCATGTTCTCGGAGAAGAGCACCACGTTCCCCAGCGCCAACTGGGCGCCGGCCAATCCGCACAATGCACCGGATGCGAGTACCGCGGCGTGCTGGTATCGCTTGGTATTCACACCGAGGCTGCGTGCAGCGCTGGGGGATTCCCCGACGCCTTGCAGCCGGAAGCCCCACACGGTTCTGCGGAGGAACACGACAAAAATGGGAACCAGGGCCCACGACAGGTAGGTAAGGGGCGACTGGCTGAGAAAGATCGGCAAGCCGTCGAGCGCGGGATCCTGGAACGTGCCCTGCGCCCCGAGTACCGTGCGCACAAGGAATGAGGTCAGGCCGACGGCGAGGAGATTGAGCGCGATTCCGACGATGATCGCGTCTGCGCCCAGGGTCACCGATGCGAACGACAGAATCGCGGCCATCAGCATCCCGGCGATAACCGCGGTGATGACGCCGATCCAGGCGTCACCACCGAACCAGCTCCCAGCGACCGCCGCAAAGCAGCCAACCAGCATGAAACCCTCGAGGCCGATGTTGAACACCCCTGCCTTCTCGCAGAGCAGGCCGCCCAGGGCAGCGAGGAGAACCGGTGTCAGGGCACGCATCACTGACTCGAGCAAGGCAAGGTCGAATATCTCAGTCATGGTCAGGCAACCTTCTGCTTCTTCCGTGCGTTCAGCGCAATAGCACCCGCGAGCACGATGATGATGACCGCCTGCAGAATCGAGCTGAGTTCACGTGGCACGAACGTCTCGCGTTCCATGGCCGCGCCGCCCACCTGCAGGGCAGAGAAGAAGACGGCGGCGACAACGGCTCCGACCGGGTTCGCCCTGGCGAGCATGGCGGCGAGCAGCCCGGTCCAAACATAGGCAGGAGTGATCAGTGCGCCGTCCACGAAACGGAACGGGAACGCGGTGACGACGAGGGCTCCTGTAACCCCGGCGATCATGCCGCCGGCTGCCATGACCCAGAGAGTCATGCGAGAAACTGCCACTCCGGAGTATCCGCTGAACTTGCGGTTGAGCCCGGTCATCCGAATTTCGAAGCCGGCCGGCAGCATCCTGTCGATCACGATCACCACCGCGATGATGACGATCAGTACGAACAACGCGCCTGTTACCTTGCCGAATTGCGGCATCTGAAAGGCCGCCGGAAGAGTCTCGGTCTGAGGCAGCCCTGTGCCCTTGTCGAGCAGCACGAACCGCACCAGGAATGAGGTGACGGCGACGATCGGATAGCTCAGCAGGAGCGAGCTGATGAGCAGCGGCACACCAAGCTTGTTCTCCATGATCGCCGGCACGAAACCGATGACAGCGCCGACGAGGGCCGCAGCTCCGATGGCGAGGATGAGTGAAAGCGGGAACGGGAGATCAGCGAAGTAGGTGCCAACGACCACAGCGGTGATTCCGCCGCCCACCAATTGGCCCTCGCCACCGAGGTTGATGAGGCCGGCGCGCAGCGGCAGAGACACCGCCAGGGCGCAGCCGATGACGGGAATCGCGAGGCTGAGCGTGGCCGCCCAGCCATTCGGCCCAAGGGAGCCGACAATGATCTGGCCATAGGCCTGGAGCGGGTTGCTTCCGCTGATCAGCATCAGGGCGGCCCCGATTGCGAGGGCAATACCGAGTGCGATCAACATCGGCCGCAGAGATGGCCACCATGCCCTCATGTGGTCTCCTCCGATCCGGTCAGGGTCTGTTGGGTGATGCCGGCCATGGCCAGGCCGATCTTCGCCTCCGTGGCGTCTGCTCGTGGGTATTCGGCCACGACGCGACCGCCGTACATAACGAGGATGCGATCGGCGAGGGCGAAGAGCTCACTCAATTCGGCAGAGGTCAGCACGATCGCATGCCCGCGATCGCGGTAAGCGCGAAGCCGGCCATGGATGTTCTCGATTGCACCGATGTCCACGCCTCGCGTGGGCTGGTCGACCAGAAGCACTGCGGAATCGTGTGACATCTCTCTGCCGACGATGACCTTCTGCAGGTTGCCGCCCGAAAGGGTTCCCGCCTCCACTTTGGCATGCGAAACCCTGATACCGAAGGCCTCGATGATGTCGGCGCTGTGCCTCTTCATTGCAGCCCGGTCGAGTCGCCAGCCTTTTCGCAGCGGGGCCCGCCGGTGGAATCCCATCGCCAAATTGTCCGAAACGGATGCCGTGACGGCCGATCCGACGCCACGGCGGTCTTCGGGGATATAGGCGATTCCCTTCCGACGACGTTCCGCGGCGGAAAGCTGATGAATGTCGGTGCCGTCCAGCTCCACCACGCCCGAACTGTGCCCACCGAGCCCGGCGATCGATTCGATCAGTTCGGTCTGCCCGCTGCCGGCGACGCCGGCGATTCCGACGATCTCACCGTGGCGCACGCTGAAGTTCGCGTCGCTCACGACCATCACTCCCAGTTCATTCTGAACAAACAGGCCGTCGACGCGAAGGGCGACACCTGCAGGTGATCCGGCGTTGTAACGACCGTCGAGGTCAACGTCCCGCCCGGTCATGTGATGTGCCACCTCGGCCGGATTTGTTTCTGAGGTGGTGAGCGTGGCGATCGAGCGGCCGTCTCGCAGGACGGTGATCCGGTCGCTGAATGCCATCACCTCTCGGAGCTTGTGCGTCACGACAACAATGGTGCGGCCCGCGTCCCGCAGTTCCCGGAGCACGGCAAAAAGATCGTCGACTTCCTGGGGTGTCAGCACGGCGGTCGGTTCGTCCAGGATGAGAACTTGCGCATCGCGGTGCAGTGCCTTCAGGATCTCCACCCTCTGGAGCATCCCTACCGAGAGCTGGCCGACTTTCGCATTCGGGTCGACGCCCAGGCGATAACGATCTGCCAACTCGCGCACCCGTTCGCGCGCCTCTCGCCGGCTCAGGAACATCCCCAGACGAGTGGGCTCAGCTCGGAAGGCCACGTTCTCGGCCACCGTCAACGACGGGAAAAGCTTGAACTCCTGATGCACCATGCCGATGCCGGCTTCTGACGCGGACACCGGGGAGGAGAACGAAACGGTCTGGCCATCGAGCCGGATCTCGCCGTCGGTCGGCTCCTCCAGCCCGCAAAGAATTGACATCAGCGTCGATTTTCCGGCGCCGTTCTCACCGACCAGCGCATGTATCTCCCCGGGATTCAGAACCAGGTCGACGTGGTCGTTGGCCATGACTCCGTTGCTGTACCACTTACTGATCCCACGCATTTCAACGGTGGTGGCGCCGGGCGCCGCGCTCTGCGGACGCCCGGCCGTCACGCCACCGTTAAGCGGCCGGGTCATCGACCGTGACATCGCCGGAGACGATCTGGTCGCTGACCGCCTTCACCTGCTCGATGATTTCCGGGTAATCGGCGATGACACAGCCCGATTCGCCGACGCCGTCGGTGAGGCTCGTGAGGGTCACAGCGCCTTCTGCCAGACCATACGACTTCACGTCTCCGGTCAGGCCGCCGACGATCGCCTCGACGGATGCCGAAATGACGACGTTGACCTCCTTCAGCACATTGTCGAGCACTGCGCCGGGAGCCTGCGGGCACTGGTTCGTATCCACGCCGATCGCGAGACTGCCCGAGCTCTTCGCGGCGTCAAAGACACCGGAGTTGCCACCGGCCGAGGAGGCCATCACAATGTCCACACCTGCATTGGCAAGCGAGAGTGCCTGTTCCTTTGCGCGACCCGGGTCGTTGAACGGATTCTGCCCTCCCACGTACAGCGGGGTGAACTGCACTGCGTCGTTGACCGACTGCGCTCCCACACCGAACGGGTCGGAGAAGCGACGGATCTGGGGCGTGTCCAGGGCGACGACGGCTCCAACCTTATTGGATTCCGTGATCAGTCCGGCTTCGACGCCGGCGAGGTAGACCGCCTCATGCTCGCGGAAGACGGCACAGCTGACGTTCGGAAGCGCATCCGCGATGCACGCGTCGACGAACAGGAATTGCTGCTCGGGGTTGTTCGGAGCGAGAGCAGTGATCGAGTCGACGAACTCGAAGCCGACAGCGACGATGACATCGGGCTTGGCCGCGATCGCGGCGTCGAGCTGCTCGCTCACCTTGCTGATATTGGCGCTCTCGAAAACACGTGACGAGCCGTCGACGGCTTCCGCGGCCTCTTCGATGCCCTGGATGGCGAGTTGGAGGAACTCATTCGCTCCCGCCGGCTCAGGGGTCACCAGGATGAGGGTCGGGCCATCACTCTCGCCGTTTCCGCTGTTTGTATCGTTGCCAGTGTTCGCGGATGCATTGCACCCCGTCAGTCCCAGACCCAGTACGGCGATGGCCGCCACCGCGGTCATCCGTTTGATTGTGGGGTGCATCTTTGCCTCCGGTAAGTTGTAAGACGATTGACGTTTTACGTCTTCTCAATTACGTATAGAGTAGGGCCCATGCAGGCAACCGTCAAATAACGTTTGGAACCCCATGACGCGCAAACCACTGAGAGACAACCGCTCATTGCCCGTGCAGCTCGCTGCCGTCCTCCGCGCTCGAATCACATCGGGAGAATGGTCACCCGGAGAGCAGCTGCCGTCCGAACAGGCGCTGGCCGATGAGGCCGAAGTCAGCAGGCCGACGGTACGCGCTGCACTCCGTCAGCTTGCCGCAAGCGGATTGATCCGGGTGCGCCAGGGCTCGGGTACCTTTGTGACCTCCCGCGGTCCTGGCGTCGTCGCGGGACTCCAAGAGTTGCGTTCCATGAGTGAGATCATTTCCGAGCAACGCGCGAACTCACAGGTGAAATACCGGTTGCGGGAACTTCGCCCAGCTACGGCCGAGGAGGCCGCCTACTTCGATGCGGAGCTCCCCTTCCGCGTGATCGCCGTCGAGCGCAGCTTCGTTTCCGACGAGGAGGTGATCGCGGTGGAGTGGTCACTCATTAATGCCGATCTGGTACCCAATGTCGATCCGGCGGACATCTCCGGATCGATCTTTGCGCTACTTGAGCCGCTCGGACTCCTGCCAGATCAGGCCATCGCCACCGTGCACGCGGTCAACGACGACACGATTGCCTGGCCGGAGAACGCCGGCCGTTCGTCCTCGCTCTACCTCTGCCTGACGCAGCAGTCGTACATGCTCGACGGTCGGGTGATCAGCTGGTCGAAAACCTACTTCACCGAAGGCAACTTCGAGTTCCTTCTGGTGCGTACTCGCTAGTACGTCATCAACAACCAGCCTGCGTTGACTTCAAAGGAGAATGCCATGACGATGAGCGCAACCGTACTCGAAATCACCGCCGAACTTGCCGCCGTCGGCCGGGCGGCCGTGTCCAGCGGACTTGTGCTCGCTAGCGGGGGGAACCTTTCGGCGCGGCTCCCCGACGATAATGCGTTCGTCGTTACCGCCTCAGGCACCTGGCTGGATCGGCTGATGCCCGCTGACTTCAGCATCGTATCGATGTCTGGTGAGGTGCTCGAGGGGCACGCCACGCCCTCCAGCGAGTGGAAATTGCACCAGCGATCCTATGCGGCCAGGCCCGACATCAATGCCGTGGTGCACGTTCACCCTCAATACGCCGTTCTGCTTGACGCTCTTGGGCACCCCATCCGTTTGATGACGCTGGATCACGCCTACTACGTCAAGTCTGTGGGCGTCACGCCCTACTTCCCGAACGGCTCCGACGATCTTGCCGACTCAGCAGGCGAACAAGCAGTCGAGCACGACTGCGTCCTGATGAGTCACCACGGTTGCTCCGCTCTCGGGGACTCTGTCGAGATGGCCTTCCGACGCGCCCTCAATCTCGAAGAGGCGGCCGCGGCCACTTACCGTGCCATCGCCATCGGAGACTTCACCACGACGTTCCCCCCGGCGGACTTCGCGCAGCTTCACCACGCCTAGCCGGCGCGGTCGCCCGTTTCCCCTGCTCCACATCTCCGTCGCTACACAGAAAGCCACCGTTGATATGACCTCGAGTCCGACCGCGCCGCTGCTGAACCACACCCATGACGACATCAGTAAGGCGACCCGCGCATTCCTGAACGCACCCCCGCAGTTGCTGATCGATGGCGTGATGGTGGATCCACGCTCTGGCGCCACCATGGACGTGATCGACCCGGGCACCGGCAAGAAGATCGCCGTCGCGGCCGTCGCCGGACAAGCCGATGTTGATCTGGCCGTCGCCGCAGCACGTCGCGCGTTCGACCTGCGAGCGCCGTGGCGCACCATGAATGCCCTGGACCGCGGGCGCATCATCCACCGCTTCGCCCGCCTGCTGGAAAGCCATGCCGATGAACTCGTCGAGCTGGAAGTGCTGGATGGTGGAAAGCTGAGGCACGCTGCCGCAACCGTCGATATTCCACTCGGCGTGAACCATCTCGACTACTTCGCGGGCTGGACCTCGAAGATCGAGGGAAACACGATCCCGGTATCAGTGCCAGACACCATGGTGCGCACCGAACGCGAACCGGTCGGAGTGGTGGCGCAGATCGTGCCGTGGAATTACCCCCTCCTGATGGCGCTATGGAAAGTCGCGCCAGCCCTCGCGGCTGGGTGCACCATCATCCTGAAGCCCGCAGAGAACACGCCGCTGACCGCGATCCGCCTTGGCCAGCTCGCACTGGAGGCCGGTTTGCCAGCCGGTGTGCTCAATATTCTCACCGGCTACGGCGCCGAAGCGGGCGAAGCGCTCGTCGATCACCCTGGCGTTGACAAGATCGCATTCACCGGTTCAACGAGGGTCGGCAAGCGGATTGCCGCCCGGGCCGCTTCGCAGGTCAAGCGCGTGACGCTGGAGCTCGGCGGCAAGAGTCCGAACATCGTCTTCGCCGACAGTCCGGTCGATGTGGCTGCCGCCGGCGCCGCCAATGCCATCTTCTTCAATGCCGGGCAGGCGTGCGCCGCCGGGTCTCGTCTGTATATCGAGTCACGCATCTTCGACGACGTCATCGGTGAGTTGAGCAGCATCGCCTCGAACCTCGAAATCGGACATGGCCTGAACCCGGCCTCCACGATCGGACCGGTCATCAGCTCGCGTCAGTTCGACACCGTGCGCAACTATATTGATGGGGCCCTGGCAGAAGGAGCGACCGTCGCCAGTGGTGGCTCTGACCTGCCCACCGGAGTGGACCAAGACGGGTACTACGTGCGCCCCACCGTACTCACCGACGTCAACGAGTCGATGACCGCTGTGCGCGAAGAGATTTTCGGTCCGGTGGTCGTCGCGCAGCCATTCGACGACCTCGAGGACATCGCACAACGAGCGAACGATTCGCCCTACGGCCTCGCCGCAGGAATCTGGACCAGGGACATCGGGCGCGCGAACCGACTTGCTCGGATGCTGCAGGCCGGCACCGTCTACATCAATATGTACGGGGCAACCGACGCTGCCGCCCCGTTCGGTGGGTACAAGCAGTCCGGCTACGGACGCGACATGGGGCACGCAAACCTGGAGTCCTACCTCGAGACGAAGTCCATCTGGACCAACCTGGCGCCGTGAGTACGCTGGGACCGGCGCTGGCCAGCCAGCGCTCCCGGTGAATGCGAGGGCCCAGCTCACCTGGGCGATTTGCACACAGATCCTCGCCATCTCCTGCTGGTTGAACACTGCAGCGACGCTGCCAGCCATCTCGGCCGAATACGGCCTCGGCGACGGGGCTGCCAGCGCGCTGACAGCCGCCGTCCAGGGCGGATTCGCCGCCGGGGCCCTCGCCCTGGCGATCCGTCGCACAACCGACCGGGTTCGACCGGCCATCCTGATCTCGGTGGGTTCCCTGGCCGCGGCGGTCTTCACTCTGCTGCCCGCGCTACTGGAGATCAATTTCATTTGGTTCGTTGTGTCGAAGGCCTCCGTCGGCCTGGCGCTTGCCGCCGTGTACACCACAGGAATGCGTGTCGTGCTCTCCTGGGCGCCACCGCGGTATCGCAGCCTTGCCGTCGCGGCCCTCGTGGCGTCGCTGACCGTCGGTACTGCCGCGCCGCATCTGCTGACGGGATCGGTCGGCAGCGGGCAGTGGCGCGCGTTGATGATTCTGACGGCCGCTCTCGCCCTGGTCGCCGCACTGATCGGGTTGACGTCGCGCACGGGGCCCCATGTCTCCCCAATCCGTGAGGTCACGCTGTCGGATGCACTTGCGGTGGTGAGCAACCCCGTTCAGCGACGGATCACGATCGCCTACGTGGGTCACATGTGGGAGGTCTACGGGTTGTGGGTATGGGTACCGTCTCTGATGCTCTCACTACCCGAGATCACCACACTCCGCGGATCAGAGAGTGCGGCAGCTGTCGGCGGTTGGACATTTGTCATCATCGGCGTGGCCGGCACCATCGGTTGTTTCGTCGGCGGCTTCCTGCCCCACTTCTCCAGTAGACGGCTGGTCGCTCGCGCCGTGGTCGCCGTTTCGGCGGTCTGCGTGCTGCTCACCCCCCTGCTGGCTGTGGTTCCGTTTTGGCTCTCACTCGGAGTTCTTGTTGTGTGGGGCGCTGCAACGATCGGCGATTCAGCTTTGTATTCGGCGATGACCGGACGCGAGTCTGGCCAGGCTGCAGTCGGTACGGCGATCGCCACCCAGATGGGAATCGGGTACAGCGTAAGCATCGGCGTCGTTTACGCGCTTCCGCTCGCCGCCGGATTGGTCGGGTGGCAATTCGCCTTCCTCATCCTGGCAATCGGTCCAGCGGTGAGCTTCGTCGCCCTCAGACCCTGGGATCGTCGAACGCCGATTACGCACTAGGGGTGACGCAGTTGATCTGAACCCGAAGAGGCGAGACGGGTCTCTAGCGCGGGTTGTTGTTGAGGTCGACGTCCGCGTTGGGCTTCAGGCGCCGAGCGAACAGTGCGGTGACGACGAGCACAACGACAAACGCAATCACGAGGCTGACCAGCGACAGCCACACCTCGCGGGTGGTGAGAAGGGTCACCAGCCCCACAAACAGTGCCGTTCCGCCGGAGAGGCCGAACAACTCGGCTGTGCTGAGCGCGCTCGAAGAGCGACGTGGGGGCCCTCCAGCCCCGGGCTGGTTGGGCGCGGCTGGTTGGTTCTGGGTCACGAGCGTTCCGATTCGTTGGTTGCGGTGGCGAGCGAGCGCGCGGCATCCGTCGCCGTGAATTTCAGCGAGAATCCGCCGATCAGCAGAAAGACACCGAGCACCACGAAGTACGCGCCAAGCAGCCCCACCGACACCACGTCGTTCGGCGGCAGCAGCAGGAAGACCAGGGCAAGAACGGCGGTGAGGATTCCGGCGAACATCCAGTCCCTGGCGGCGCCACCTCTGGCAGCGCTGCCTTTCGGTGTGCCGCGGCGGGAACGAACCCGTACGCCGCTGTAAAGCTCGACGAAACCGGTGGTGGCTGCCCACACGCTCACCAGATACAGGAAGAAACCGAGACCGCCGCCATTCACGGCCAGCGCAAGCGCACCGGCGACAACACCGACGACACCCTGAATCACAATCAGGTTGCGGGTGACCGGGTCGCCCAGCATTCGCCAGCTCAGGATGCCGGTGAGCAGGCCACTCAGAACGGCGAAGGCCCCGAAAACGATGAGCCCGAACTGGGCGGAATGGTTCGGGCTGAAGGTGATCACCGCCGCGGGGATCAGCGCGATGACGGCACGGGCGATGGGGACGATCCAGTACCGCGGGCTCTCGGAGGCGCGTTCGGTTCCGGCCACACCGTTTCGGGCGACGGAGTCGGGTGCTGGCTGGGCATTCGCCACTGCGTTGACCTCTTTCTCGCCTGAGCGTCCGACCGCTGCAGGCTGCCTGACTAGTCTACGTGCGGTGCTGGCGCGCAGCTTCAACGTGGCGACTCCGATGCGGCAGAGCGCGAGTCAGAGCCTAGATCAGAGCGCCTTGACGGCCCCGAGCACCTTGGTCAGTGAGTCCTTGGCGTCGCCGAAGAGCAGCGTCGTCTTGGGGTCAAAGAGCAACTCGTTCTCGATGCCGGCGAACCCCGGACGCATCGAGCGCTTGAGGAACACCACCTGGCCGGCGTCGCCGACCTCGAGTATCGGCATGCCGTAGATGGGGGAGCCTGGGGACGTCTTCGCCGCGGGGTTGACGACGTCGTTCGCGCCGACGACGAGTGCGACATCCGTGTTCTTGAATTCTGGGTTCACCTCCGCCATCTCCTTGAGCGACTCGTACGGCACATTCGCCTCGGCGAGCAGCACGTTCATGTGCCCAGGCATCCGCCCGGCGACCGGATGGATGGCGAAGTCGACCTGGATCCCCCGCTCCTCGAGGGCGGTGGCGAGCTCCGCCACCGTGTGCTGACCCTGTGCGACGGCGAGGCCGTATCCGGGCACGATCACGACTCGTTGCGCGTATCCGAGCAGCACCGCGACGTCCTCCGGCCCCGTCGATCGCACCGGACGATCGCTCTGCGTCGTCGACCCCGCGGTCGACCCGCCGCGGAACGCACCGAACAGGATGCCGCTCACCCCACGTCCCATCGCCGACGCCATCGCCCTGGTGAGGATGGTGCCGCTCGCGCCGACCAGCGTTCCTGCAACGACGAGCAGTACATTGCCGAGCACGATTCCGGATGCCGCGACCGCAAGCCCGGTGAACGCGTTCAGAAGTGAGATGACGATCGGCACGTCAGCGCCGCCAACCGGCAGCACCAGCAGGAGCCCGGCGGCCAGGCCGAGCACGAGAAGGGCGATCGCCCAGCCGGCAGAACCGGTCGCGACGATGAACCCGCACGCGACGATCGCGGCGACCAGGGTCGCAGACATGACCCAGCGCATGCCGGGGAACAGCAGCGGCCGGGTGGTGATCAGCTCCTGTAGCTTGGCGACCGTGACGGCAGAACCAGAGAACGACACCGCACCAACGAGCATGGTGAAAACCACGGCGACACGCACCCACGGATCATCCGTGTGCCCGAGTTCCAACACGGCGACGAGGGCTGCGGCACCTCCGCCGACCCCGTTGAACAGGGCCACCAGTTGGGGCATCTGGGTCATCTGCACGCGCCTGGCAATCGGTGCGGCGATGCCTGCACCCACGATGATCGCGATCAGGATTGCCGGGATGTTATCGAGTTTCACCGACAGGAAGACAGTGATCACGGCAACCAGCGCACCGGCGGAGCCGACCAGGTTGCCGCGCCTGGCCGTCTTCGGTGAGCTGAGTCCCTTGAGCGCGAGGATGAAGCAAACCGCGACCGCCAGGTAGAGAAGTGCAGTCCATTCGGCGGGAAGGAGGCTCACTGCGCGCCTCCCTTTGTGCCGGTGCCGGTGCCGGTGCCGGTGCCGGCGTCGGTGTTCGTGTCGGCCGGTGGCTTCCTCGCCCGGAACATGTGCAGCATCCGATCGGTCACCACGAAGCCGCCGACGAGGTTCGCGGTCGCCAACACGACGGCGAGCAGTGCCACGGCCAGGATCCACACATCAGACGCCTGCCCTGCGACGATGATCGCCCCGATCAGGATGATGCCGTGGATCGCGTTCGCTCCAGACATCAGGGGCGTGTGCAGGGTGCTGGTGACCTTCGACACCACCTCGAAGCCCACGAAGACGGCGAGCACAACAATCGTGAGCAGGGTGACGGGGTCCATCAGCGCTCTCCTTCCTGGTCGGCGCCGTCAGTTACGGCGGCGGCCCCCAGAGCTGTAGCCGTCGGGCCGTGCCGCACCTCGCCATCGTGGGTCAGGCAGGCGCCCGCAATGACTTCGTCGTCGAAATCCACGTGAAGCGCGCCGCCCTCGATCATCAGGGCAAGCAGGTTGGCGACGTTCTTCGCGTACAGGCGCGAGGCATCCGTTGGCAGAGCGGATGCGGCGTCCTTCATCCCGACCAGGGTGACCGAACCGTCGCCGTTGTGCGTCGGCACAGACGCGTCACTGCCTGCGACGACGCCCTCGACATTTCCGCCGGACTCGGCGGCGAGATCGACGACGACCGACCCTGGCTTCATGGCGGCGACCATGTCTTGAGTGACGAGGAGGGGCGCCGGCCGGCCGGGAATGGCGGCTGTCGTGATCAGCACGTCGGCGTCGGCGACGTGGGGCGCGAGCAACTCGCGTTGACGCACGGCGCGGTCTTCGCTGAGCTCCCTGGCGTACCCGCCTGCGCCCTCGATCGCGTCGAGGTCGAGGGTGACGAACGTTGCGCCCATCGAGGCGACTTCGTCAGCGGATGCCGGACGCACGTCATAAGCGAAGACCCGGGCTCCGAGACGCTTGGCTGTGCCGATCGCCTGGAGCCCGGCGACACCGGCGCCAAGCACCAGAACGCGGGCAGGCGGAACGGTGCCTGCCGCCGTCATGTACAGCGGGAAGAACCGCGGCAGGCGCATGGCGGCTTCCAGAACGATGCGATATCCGGCGACGAGGGCCTGGGAGGTCAGCGCGTCCATGGACTGGGCGCGTGAGATGCGCGGCACCAGTTCGAGAGCGAACGACGTGATGTGAGCCCGAGCGAGAGCGGCGACCGTCGGCAATTCCGTCGAGGGGGAGGCGAGTCCGATGGTGATGGTGCCGGGCGCGAGACGGGTTGCGATGTCTACGGTCAGTGGTCGCACATGGCAGAGTACGCTCAGCGCGGCGAGGTCGAGCCGGTCGACGACCGTGGCGCCGGCATCCGTGTATGCCGTGTCTGGGTGCCCGGCATCCGTTCCAGCACCCGATTCGATTTCGACCTCGGCGCCCAGTGCTGTCAACTGGGCCACTGACTCCGGTGTGGCTGCGACGCGCCGCTCGCCGTCCTGCTGTTCCCGAGCTATGCCGACCTTCACGTGCGCCCTTCGGTTCCTGGCGCCGTTGCTCACGCATCCGTTGTTTCCGATGCGTACGCGACATCGCGCACTGGTCTTCGTAGCGTACCGGGGCTCGGCGCCGAAGCGCGATCAGTCTTCGACTTTGATGCCGAGTTGAGTGGCGAAGAGCGACGCAAGTTCACTCACCTGGAACGAGTTCACGGTCGCGCCCCGCAATCCTTCCAGTCCGGTGATGCTGCACAGGTCGAGGCCGCGCAGGTCGACATTTTCGAGCGTGGCTCGGGTGACGTCCAGGCTGCGCACAGCGGTGTCGGTGAAGGCGACGCGCTGTACGGTGGCACCGCCGAGGTCGAGTTCGTCAATGGTGCAGTTGCTGAAGAGCACGTCTCGCAGCACGGCGCCGCGCAGGTTCACGAAGCCGAGCTTGCAGTTGCTGATGTGCACCGACTCCCAGGTCGAGTCGTAGAACTCGGCTGAGCCGAGCCGGGAGCCGTCCAGTTCGACGTCACGGAAACGAGAGCGGGACGCCGTGAAGATCGGCGCGTTCAAACGTTCGAAACGGGTGTCGACAAAGCTGGCAGAACGAAAGTCGGTTTCGTGTGCGACGAGATCGAGGAGTTCGCATTCGGTGAAGGTGACGCCCGCGAGATCGCGGCCGCTGACATCCGCTCCGCTGAACCGTTCACCGTCACGGCTGCCGTGCGCGTCGATCGCGCCAGCGTCACCATCGGTCAGGTCGATGAGGCGAATCGGATCGATCCGAGGCGCGATCGTGCTGGGTTTTTTTGCCATTTTTCCCTTGTCACCCGGTTGGCTGATCAGCGCCACCATGTGCGGCCCGTGCGTATCCCTGAGTCTGTCTCGAAGACCTCGGCCGCGGTCGGAGCGCTGTCTGGATCCGTAAGGAGCTGCAGGGCGAGCCCGACGAGCAGTGAGTAGTAGTGAGACCCCACGGCGCGTCTGGCAGCAGGGTCGCTGTCGTTGCCCAACCCGGCGAATGCGAGGGCGAGCGCGTCTCGTGATGCCGCCTGGCCATCAGCGTTCATCTGTCGGATCTCGGGATCGTGTTGAACGAAGGAGATCGACTCGAAGTTGACGAACCACAGCTGCTCATTCGAGCGGATCGACTCGATCACCCTCACCCAGAGCTCGATGACCCCGGAGCCATCCGGCGGGCCGCACGATGCCACCTGCTGTGTCGGGTCCACGCCCAGAGCCTCGAACAGGAGCATTCCCCACTCCCGGTTGAGATCGAACAGGGCCTGGTTCAAGAGCCTGTCCTTCGACCCGAAGTGATAGTTGATCGATGCCTGATTGGCCCCGCTCTCCTCGACCAGGTCCCGCACGGTCGTCGCAGCGTAGCCCCTGCTGAGCAGACAGCTGCGGGCCGCAACAAGGAGGTTGTCTCGATGGCTCATACGACGTAGTCTATCTCGAAGTAATGCAAACGTTCGTTTCAAACGATCATTTTAATCGGAGACTCGCATGACCATCACGATAGACAAAACCGTTGCGCTCAGCACCACAGCGCTGAGCTGCACCTACGACACCGGCGGCACGCCGATCCATGCGCTGCGCAGCGTCGATCTGACCATCAGGCGCGGCAGCTTCACTGCCATCATGGGCCCGTCAGGGTCGGGAAAGACCACGCTGATGCACTGCGCAGCGGGCCTTCAGAAGCCGACTTCAGGATCAGTGCACCTCGGCGATTCCGAGGTGACAGCGCTTGACGAAAAGAGTCTGGCGCGCCTGCGCAGAGTCGCGATCGGCTTCGTCTTCCAGTCGTTCAATCTGCTTCCCGCGCTGACAGTCATCGAGAACGTCGAGCTGCCCGTACGGCTCGAGGGCATTCGCCCAGATCGGGCCGCCACCGAGCGGCTGCTGGCACGCGTTGGACTCGGTGAGCGCACGTCTCATCGCCCGCCACAGCTCTCCGGCGGGCAGCAACAGCGCGTAGCGATCGCCAGGGCTCTGATCGCAGAACCCGCAGTCGTCTTCGCCGACGAACCCACCGGCGCACTCGACCTGCGCAGTGCTCGCGAGGTGCTCACCCTGTTGCGCGAGCTCGCGGACGCCGGACAAACGATCATCATGGTCACCCATGACCCGGCCGCCGCGGCCTACTCCGACGAGGTGCTCTTTCTGGCAGACGGTCGCATCGTCGATCGGTTGCCCGACCCCACCAGCCGCGACGTCGCCGTGCGCATGTCAGCCCTGCTCGACCAGGCGGAACGGGCGAACGCTACCGGAGTGGCACTGTGATCCGGCTCGCGCTGCTGTCGATCGCGCGCCATCGAGCCGGCGCCGCGGCCACCGCCCTCGTAACCCTCGTCGGTGTAGTGCTTCTCTCCGGCATGGCCGGCGTGATGGCGACAGGGTTGGCTGCGAGCACTCCCGGCGACGATCGAGCGTTCCTTGTGCAGTTCCCGGCGATCCTCGGAAGCTGGATCCTCGGCATCGTTGCGTTCGCCGTGATCTCGACTGTCGGTGTCGCGCTCGGCGGTCGCACGGATGAAATCCGGGGGCTCAGACTTATCGGCGCGACCCCCGGTCAGGTGCGGCGGATGGTTGCCATCGAGACCCTGGTGATCGCGACGACCGCCGCCGTCCCGGGAGTTCTACTCGGGTACGCGCTCGGCGCAGTCATCGTGACGACGACCGCGACGACCGGAGTGATCTCGGGAGCCGGCGGGTTCGTCCCCGGGGTGCTGGCCCCGGTCCTGGCCGGTTTGATCGTCATCGCCGCCGCCACCATCGGCGCGTTCGTTGGCAGCCGTGAAGCGGCCAACCGAAGCCCGATCGGAGAGCCGACCGCCAAGAGGCGCTCACAGGCCGCACGGCCGCGTCGCATTCTGGCCGGGGCGCTGATCCTCATCGGCCTGGCATCCTCCGCGACAGCACTCGTCATGGAGCCGGACTCGGTCTACGCCACCGCGGCGACCGGGCCAGGATGCGTGCTCGTGGCAGTCGGAGCTGCGCTCCTGGCTACCGAGATGCTGACGCTGGCGGAACGCACCCTGCTCGTCGCGCTGCATCGCCTGGGCGGTGTAGGGGCCCGCCTCGCCGCCACCAACATACGGATCGCGCCAGAGCGCATCCGCCCGGCAGTCACCTTTCTCACGCTGTTCGTTGGAGTCGCCGCAGGCACGTTGAGCATGCAGTCGATCGAAAACCAGGCAGCCGGCTCCGGCGACGGCATAGGACAGCTAATGGCCGCCATCAACTACCTCGTTGTGCTGCTCATCGCCGCCTTCATGTCGATAGCCCTCATCAACAATCTGATCGCGTCGATCAAGCAGCGACGCGGCGAACTGGCGGTCATGTCGTCGATCGGCGCCACCACCGGCCAGTCGACACGCATGCTCGTCTGCGAGACCGCCATGGCGACAATCGTCGCCGTAGTTGTCGGCCTTGTCGGCTCGATCGCGGCAGTCATCCCATTCGCGATCCTCAAGACGGGAACGGTTGCCGATGCTGTGCAGGGACTTCCACTCATCGCAGTCGTCATTGCGGCCTCGGGCATCGCCCTGCTCACGACCGTTATCACCGGAAAGCAGACAGCTCGTACTGCCCGTGCCGTGTGATTGGGTCTCAACGGCCTCGGGGAACTGTGGGGGCGGAATGGCGGCTTTAACCGGAATCGACGACGGGTTATCGAGCGTCGCTCGCAAAGCCTGCCGCGCGCAGCTCTGAGAGATACGCGCTGTCAGCGGGACGCAGGTAATAGGCCTCGGACCTGTCATCCTCGGTTGCGCCTCTGCGGACAGGCGCCCCTCCTGCTCCGATCACTGCGTCAAGCGCCGCCGTGGTGAGGGCTGAGCCGGGATTGCTCAGAAGCCAATCCTGCGCAGTCTTTCCACAGCGTGTGAACCAATGTTGAACGTCGCTCGTTGTCATACGACTACCTCACACCATGTCCTCGGCACACGGTCAAGTAGCCCGCTCCTTCGCGACAGGGGCATCCACGCCCAGATGTCGGCGAAGCGCGGCGGAGGTGTTGTCGAGGTGGGCGAGCTGTTCCGGGGTGAGAGCCTCGACGAAGAGCTCGCGCACCGCGCGCAGGTGCGGAACTGACCCGGCTCGGAAGGCGGCTCGACCAGATTCCGTCGCGGTGACATCCACCCCATGCACATCATCCGCACAGGGGACCCGCCGAATCAGGTGACGCTTCTCCATCCGTCCCAGATGATGCGAGAGTCGACTGCGCTCCCATCCGATCAGCGTCGCCAGCTCCGAGGACCGCAGAGTATGCTGCGGCGCCTCCGTCAGGGCGAGCAGCACCTGGTAATCCCCCGTCGACAGCGACGACTCGCTCTGCAGGCGACTCCCCAGACTCGTGCTCAGTGCCTGCGCCGTCTCGATATAGTCCCGCCAGATGCGCAGCTGATCTCGCGTGGGCATCGTCCGGTGATTCTCGGCCATCTCGTCTCCCTGGAATAGACATGTCAATATCCATGTTGCAGCATTGACATGTCAATTCGGAAGGTCCGGTGACGGGAAGGGCGCTGGTCATGGTGATCCAGATCGGTGACATCGAGTTCGGACTGAACTCATTCGGCGACATCGCCACCGACGCCGGGCGTGTGATGTCAGATGGTGAAGCGCTGCGGCTGCTCGTCGATGAGGCGCAGCAGGCGGAGTCCGTCGGGCTCGATGTGTTCAGCGTCGGCGAACACTACCGGGAGGGCATGGTCGACTCGGCCCCTCCTGTGATCCTCGCCGCCGCGGCACAGGCCACATCGAGCATCCGCCTCGGAACGTCGGTGACGGTCCTGTCGACGCAGGATCCGGTGCGGTTGTATCAGCAGTTCGCCACCGTCGACGGGCTTTCAGGCGGGCGGGCGCAACTGGTGCTCGGACGCGCTTCGGCGATCGAGTCGTTTGCACTGTTCGGATACGACATCGCCGAGTACGAGCAGATCTTCGACGAGAAGCTCGACCTGTTTCTGCGTCTGATGCGTGAGGATCGTGTGACCTGGACCGGGCAGTACCGCGCGCCGCTTGAGAATGCGCGCCTGCAGCCGCGGATGCCGCAGGGAGGGATCCCCACGTGGATCGGGATCGGCGGAAGCCCCGATTCGGTCGTAAGGGCAGCCCAGAACGGCCTGCCGCTGATGATGGCCATCATCGGTGGACGTCCCGAACGCTTCGCCGGGCACGCCGAGCTGTACCTGCGCGCGCTTTCCCAGTTCGGACGACCGGAACTTCCAATCGGTCAGCACTCCCTCGGCTTCATCGCCGACACCGATGAGGAGGCGAAGAACACGCACTGGAAGTACTGGCAGCCCGTCGTGACCGCGATGAGCAAGGAGCGCGGCTTCTACCCACCCACCGCCGAGCGGTACGAGGTGGAAGTTGGCACGGGTGCCCTGTACGTCGGGTCACCGGAGACGGTGTCGCACAAGATCGCGAGCATCGTCCGCACGAATCATCTGTCCCGCTTCGATCTGAAGTACGACCTGCTGCATCTGCCGCGCGACGCGCGTGAGCACAGCATCCGCCTGTTCGGCGAACGTGTCGTCCCGCGAGTGCGCGAGCTCCTCGAGCAGGAACCCAGCGACTGGCGCCTCACCGGTCGCGCTGCCGTCGAGATAGTCAAGGGCGGCAAAGCGACCCATGCCTGATACCAACGAAAAGAAAGAGATCATGAGCGACTTCACCAAGCTCGAGTTCGGCGTCGATACGTTCGGAGACCTGCCCCGCGATGACCAAGGCTCTGTCGTCTCGTACGGCGCGGCGATCCGCGCCACCCTGGCGGAAGCGGTGCTCGCCGATGACCTGGGCATCGACGCGGTCGCCATCGGAGAGCACCATCGCCCCGAATTCGCGATCTCCTCACCGGATACCGTCCTGGCCGGGATCGCCACGGCGACCGAACGCATCCGTCTCGGCTCCGGTGTCACCGTGCTGTCCTCCGACGACCCTGTGCGGGTTTTCCAGCGCTTCGCGACGGTTGACGCCCTCTCGAACGGGCGCGCCGAGATCATCCTCGGGCGCGGATCCTTCACCGAGTCATTCCCGCTGTTCGGTTATGATCTCTCCGACTACGAGCTGCTCTTCGACGAGAAGATCGACCTCTTCCACGCCCTGCTCGACGAAAAGCCGGTCACGTGGGAAGGGACGACGCGCGCCGCGCTGCACGAGGCGGACGTCTTCCCGAAGACCGATTCGGGGCGACTGCGCACGTGGGTCGGCGTTGGTGGCTCACCGCAGTCCGTGATCCGTACTGCGCACTACGGGTTCCGGCTCATGCTCGCCATCATCGGGGGCGCTCCTGCCCGCTTCGCACCGTATGTGGACTTGTATCGGCGGGCGACTGAGCAGCTGGGCACCACCGCCCACCCGGTGGGTATGCACTCTCCCGGTTTCATCGCCGAGACAGATGAGGAGGCGAAGGAGGCCTTCTACCCCGGGTACAAGGTGATCCGAGACCGGATCGGTGCGTCGCGCGGCTGGTCGCCCCTGAGTCGCTCCGAGTTCGAAGCCGACGTCGGGCATGGATCGCTGTACGTCGGCTCGCCGGAGACCGTCGCCCGGAAGATGGCCGACGCCATCCGCACGCTGGATGTCGGTCGGTTCGACCTCATCTACTCAGCCGGCGGCGCCATGTCTGCGAGCGCGCGTCTTCGTACCGTCGAGCTGTACGGCACGAAGGTGATCCCGATGGTGCGCGAACTGCTGGCAGAGGCGCCCGCGCGGTCGACCATGACCGGAGCGGCGGTCCGGTCATGAACGAGGGGAGCGACATGGACAGCAGCATCGGCGACGGCATGACCGTCGGCATCCTCGGGGCCGGCAAAGTCGGCACGGTGTTCGCCCGCCTTGGGGTCGCCGCGGGCTACCGGGTGCTCATCGCCGGCTCCGGAGACCCAGAGCGGATCGCGCTCACGATCGATGTGCTCTCGCCCGGCGCGACTGCCGTCCGCTCAGAAGAGGCTGCCAGCGAGGCCGACATCGTCGTGCTCGCGCTTCCTCTCGGCAAGTACCGCCGCGTTCCGGTGGCGGAGCTCGAAGGCAAACTCGTGGTCGACTCGATGAACTACTGGTGGGAGACGGATGGAATCCGAGACGACCTTAACGACCCACGCACCTCGACAAGTGAGGTCGTGCAAGAGTTCCTTCCCGGCTCACGCATCGTGAAGGCGCTGAACCACATGGGGTACCACGACCTCGAGGAGGAATCGCGGCCAGCCGGGGCGTCGGACCGCAAGGCGATCGCGATCGCAGGTGACCGGAAAGGTGACCTCACGCGCATAGCAGAGTTCGTCGACGCACTGGGGTTCGACTCCGTCATCGCAAGCCCGCTCGCCGCTGGTGTTCTCCTGCAGCCGGGCAACCCCACGTTCGGAGCCAATCTCCCGATCGATGACCTGCGCGAGCTCCTCGACCTCGCTGCCGCCGAGCCCATCGAGAGCACCGCCTGAGCGGCCCAGGCCACCCCCTCATCACTACGGATCGTCCGGCACGTACCTGCCGGTGAAAGGAAAGAAGAAATGGCAACCGTGACGTTCAACCAGGCGACACGAACGTACCCCGGGGTACAACGCCCCGCCGTCGACAAGCTGGATCTGGAGGTCGCCGACGGCGAGTTTCTCGTGCTCGTCGGCCCCTCCGGCTCCGGCAAGTCCACGTCGCTACGGATGCTCGCAGGCCTTGAAGAGGTCAATGGCGGCCGCATCCTCATCGGCGACCGCGACGTAACCGACGTTCCCCCGAAGGATCGCGATATCGCGATGGTGTTCCAGAACTATGCGCTCTACCCGCATATGACCGTCGCGGAGAACATGGGCTTCGCCCTGAAGATCGCGGGGGTCGGCAAAGAGGAGCGCGCGCAACGAGTGCTCAATGCCGCGAAGCTGCTGGATCTGGTCC
This sequence comes from Glaciibacter superstes DSM 21135, assembly GCF_000421145.1. Classification (GTDB taxonomy): domain Bacteria; phylum Actinomycetota; class Actinomycetes; order Actinomycetales; family Microbacteriaceae; genus Cryobacterium; species Cryobacterium superstes. Next base: position 128,820 of record NZ_ATWH01000007.1, read on the forward strand.
CGTACCTGGGGCGCAAGCCGAAGGCCCTCTCGGGCGGCCAGCGCCAGCGCGTCGCGATGGGCCGAGCGATCGTCCGCAGTCCGCAGGTATTCCTCATGGATGAGCCGCTGTCGAATCTCGATGCGAAGCTGCGAGTGCAGACCCGCACCCAGATCTCCTCGCTCCAGCGCCGGTTGGGCGTCACGACCGTCTACGTGACTCACGATCAGGTGGAAGCGCTGACCATGGGGGATCGGATCGCGGTGCTCGCCGACGGCGCCCTGCAGCAGTTGGGCACGCCTCGCGATCTGTATGAGAACCCAAGGAACGTCTTCGTCGCCGGGTTCATCGGCTCGCCGGCGATGAACCTGTTCACCACAGACGTGACCGAGCGCGGAGTGCGCTTCGGCACACAGGCGGTTGCGGTGGACCGCGAGACACGGGCGGCCGGCACCCGCGTCACGCTCGGTGTCCGGCCGGAGGACATCACGCTTGCGGGCGCGACAGAGCCCGGGCTCAGGATGACGGTGGATCTCGTCGAGGAACTCGGCGCCGACGGCTACCTCTACGGCCACGCGATCATCGACGACGAGCGGGTGAACGTCACCGCGCGCGTCGACGGCCGGACGCACCCGAAGGTGGGCGACACGGTCTCGGCGACACCCAAGCCCGGACGGATTCACCTGTTCGACGTGGGCAGCGGAGAACGGTTGAACCCCGGGATCGACGGCTGAGCAGCGATCGACCGAGCTGTAGGGATCACTCAGAGATGTCCGACCGGCACCCCTCAGAGTGCGGTTGCCACGAGTGAGTTGTCCGCGATGAAGGTCTTTTCCACCGGACGGACTTGTCCAACTGAGACACGAGAATCGTCGTTCCGTCGCGAGGCAGCGGCCAACGTGCCAGGGCAAGTCACGTCAAGCCGTTACTCGCGTGGGCCGGTACCGCAGGGCGACCGCACCTGACCGGAACTCATGGCGATCCACGAGCTCGAGCTGGATACGCTCGCGCAGACCGGCGAGCAACGTCGGCCCGTGTCCGGCAAGGACCGGCTGCACAAGGAACTCGTACTCGTCGATCAGTCCCAGATCTGCCAGCGCCAGGGGGAGCGTCACTCCGCCCACCCACAGGCCCTCGCCTGGCTCCTGTTTGAGCCGCCGAACCGCTTGCCCCAAGTCGCCTCGCACCAGCTCGGCATTCCAATCGGCCCCGCTCAGCGTGCTCGACACGACGTGCTTCTTCGCCCGGTCGATGGTCTCGGCGAACGGAACCTGCCACTCATCCATCCAGTCAGGCCATGCGCCCGTGGTCGGCTTCCGCCACGCCGACTCCATCATCTCGTAGGTCACCCGGCCGAACAGCAGGGCATCGGCTCGTGCCATCTCGGCGGTCCAGTAGCGCATCGACTCCTCGTCCGGCGGGAGCCCTGCCTCGTGATGGCAGCAACCGTCGAGCGTGACATTGATCGAGTATCGAAGTGGTCTCATCTCGTTGCTCTCCCTCGAGGATCGGTGTTCTCCCTGCCTAGGGAGTTCGTCTCGTCCGCGAACCACGTCGGTCGCTGCATGCCGACCAAGCCTAACGATCTGGCGAAATGTTCCGATGGACATGACGCGGACAACTCCACCGCGAAACGGACATCTTCAACCGTTCCCTACACGAGCGCCGTCGCTACGCGCCGGCGACCATGTCGGCGAAGCGAGAGAAGTGGCCGTGGAAGGCGACGGTGACGGTGCGGGTCGGGCCGTTGCGATGCTTCGCGACGATCAAGTCGGCCTCACCGGCACGCGGGTTGTCTTTCTCGTAGGCGCTCTCACGGTGCAGCAGGATGACCATGTCGGCATCCTGCTCGAGCGAACCGGACTCACGGAGGTCGGAGATCGCAGGCATCTTGTCGGCCCGCTGCTCCGGGCCACGGTTCAGCTGCGACAGGGCGATCACCGGCACCTGCAGCTCCTTGGCGAGCAGCTTGAGCGCACGGGAGAACTCGCTGACCTCCTGCTGGCGGGACTCGACCCGCTTGCCTGACGTCATCAGCTGCAGGTAGTCAATGATGACCATCTTCAGCCCGACCCGCTGCTTGAGCCGCCGGCACTTCGCGCGGATCTCGACCAGCGTCATGTTCGGGCTGTCGTCGATGTAGAGGGGTGCGTCGTTGATGCGCCCGCGGGTGGAGGCAATGGTGGTCCAGTCGCGGCTGTCGACGGTGCCCTTGCGCATGTTCTGGAGGGGAACGGATGCCTCGGCCGAGAGCAGTCGCATGGCGATCTCGCTTCGCCCCATTTCAAGGGAGAAGAAGATGCTGGGCATGTCGTGCTTGATCGATGCGGCCCGCGCGAAGTCCAGCGCGAGAGTCGACTTTCCGAGTGCGGGGCGGGCTGCAACGATGATCAGCTGACCGGGGTGGAAGCCGTTGGTGAGTTCGTCCATGTCGGCGAAGCCGGTGGGAACCCCGGTCATCTGCCCGTCTTTGTGCTTTGCGGCCTCGATCTCGTCGATGGCCACGGTGACTGCCTCGGTCAGCGGCACGTAATCTTCGGTCTCGGTGCTGCCGGTGACCGAATAGATCTCGGCCTGGGCGTTGTTCACCAGGTCGAGTACTTCACCCTCACCGGCGTAGCCCATCTGCACGATGCGGGTGCCAGCCTCAACGAGCCGCCGCAGCAGCGCGCGTTCAGCGACGATCGATGAATAGAACCCCGCGTTCGCGGCCGTGGGAACGAGACTGGTGAGTGTGTGCAGGTAGTCGGCGCCGCCCGCGCGGGAGAGTTCGCCGATCTTGGTGAGCTCGTCGGTGACGGCGATCACGTCGGTGGGTTCACCGTGCGAATACAGCGACAGGATCGCGTCGAAGATGATCTCGTGCTTGGGGATGTAGAAGTCGGAGCCGCGCACGGTCTCGACGACGTCTGCGACGGCGTCTTTGCTGAGCATCATTCCGCCGAGCGCGCTCTGCTCAGCGAGGAGATCGTGTGGGGGAGTGCGTTCACTCGTTCGCCCGTTTGCACCGTTGGGTGATTCGTTCCGCTGGTCGGTCAGACCCAAATGAGCAATCGACACTCCGCGCCTCCTTTGTCGTTCTTCTGGTCTATCGGCACCCACTGACACTGAGCATGACAATGAGGCCACCGGCGCGCACGTGCACGGTGTTCTTCGATGCTTGCTCACCCTAGGGAGAGCGTTCCTGCTTCGACAAGTCACCCTGTGGATAACGCTGTGGGAAAACTGCGCGAAACGCCGTAGCTCGTGTGCACAAGCTGTGCACTGACCTGTGGAGAACTAGTGAGTATTTCAGAATAAACAGCGCTGATCAGGGTTTTGTTTATTGCAGGCCTGTGGGTAAAAACTAGCCTCAAGTGCCTCTTGAACCTTGCGCGATTGTGGACGCGCCTGTGTACAGAAACGCCGTCAGGAATGATTTCGACGCCGGTTAACGACATCGGGCGGCCGGCCCCAATCGGGACCGACCGCCTGAGCGTGAAGAGGTGTTACTTGGCCGCGACCACTTGGAGGGTAATCGTCGCGCTCAGCTCGTCACGCAGGCGAATCGTCGCCTCGTGCTCGCCGGTCAACTTGATCGGGTTCAGTTCGATCTTGCGCTTGTCGATCGTGCCGAGGCCCGCTTCGGCGACCGCGTCGGCGACATCCGTCGTCTTCACTGAACCGAAGAGGCGACCGCCCTGGCCGGCCTTGACGACCAGCTTGACCTTGGTGCTCTCGAGCGCAGCCTTGAGGGCCTGCGCGTCTTCGAGGGTGGCGTGTTCCCGAGCAGCACGAGCGGCCTTGATCTGCTCGATCTGCTTCTCGCCTCCCCTGGTCCATGCCACCGCGAAGCCCTGGGGGATGAGGTAGTTACGGCCGTAGCCGTTCTTGACGTCGACGACGTCACCGGGTGCGCCGAGTCCGGAGACCTCGTGCGTCAGAATGAGTTTTGACATGTGAGGGCTCCTTACCGGCCTGAGCCGGCGTAGGGCAACAGGGCCATTTCGCGGGCGTTCTTGACGGCACGGGCGATGAGGCGCTGTTCCTGGACGGACACGCCGGTGATACGGCGGGCGCGGATCTTTCCACGCTCGGAGATGAACTTACGCAGGGTTGCGACATCCTTGTAATCGATGACGCCAACCCGGATTGACTTCGCGGGAGCGGCGTTCTTGCCGCCCTTGGCTCCGCGGAGTGGCTTGCGGCGATCGCCGCTCGACTTTCCAGCCATGATTTCCTTGCTTTCTTAAGAGTGTGTGTTGGCCTGACGCCGTGAGGCGGGGCTTAGAACGGAGTCTCGTCGCTGAAGTTGCCGGGGCTGTTCCAGACGTCGCCTGCTGCTGCGGGTGCAGCAGCAGGGGCGCTGGGAGCCCACGGCTCTTCTCCGCCACCGGCGGGCGAACCGCCGCGGCCAGAGGAGGACTGTGCGCGAGTGATGCTGGCGGTTGCGTAACGGAGGCTGGGGCCGATTTCATCGACCTCAAGCTCGAAGCTGGTGCGCTTCTCGCCTTCCTTCGTCTCGTACGAACGCTGCTTGAGTCGTCCGGATGCGATGACGCGGGAACCCTTGGTCAATGAACCGGCCACGTGCTCGGCGAATTCACGCCAGACGCTCGCACGCAGGAACAGCGCTTCGCCGTCTTTCCACTCATTGGCCGCGCGGTCGAACGTGCGCGGAGTGGATGCGATGGTGAAGTTGGCAACCGCCAGCCCGTTCTGCGTGTAGCGCAGTTCCGGGTCTGCGGTGAGGTTGCCCACCACGGTGATTACGGTCTCGCCGGCCATGGCTACTTGTCGCTTGCCTTGTCGGCGGACGCTTCAGCGGGGGCCTCTGCTTCGACAGGAGCTTCGACTTCGGCTTCGACGGGAGCTTCGGCTTTGGCCTTGGCGGGAGTCTTCGCCTCAGCGGGCTCTGCTTTGGGCTCGGCCTTAGCCTCGGCCTCAGCAGACTCTGCCTTGGCAGCAGGCTTCGACGCGGCGGCAGCAACCTTGGCAGCCGGGGCGGCGGCCTTGGTGTCTGGCTTGGCATCGGACTTGGCCGGTGCAGATGCCTTCGGGTTGGCAGCCTTGCGGGCGGCCTTCTCGTCGGCAAGCTTCTTGGCCTCGGCGACCTGAGCGATCGCTTCCTCTGCGCGCAGAACCTTCGTGCGCATGACGGCTTCCGACAGCTTCAGCTGGCGGTCAAGCTCGGCCGTCGACTCGGCGTTAGCGGTGAAGTCGACGACGGCGTAGATGCCTTCCGACTTCTTGTTGATCTCGTATGCGAGACGGCGACGACCCCAAACGTCAACCTTGTCGATCGTTCCGCCATCGTTGCGAACAACGTTGAGGAACTTGTCAAGGCTGGGAGCTACGGTGCGCTCATCGATCTCGGGATCGAGGATTACCATCAACTCGTACTGATGCATGACTAACCCACCTCCTTCGGACTAAAACGGCTGCAGACTTTCTGCAACAGGAGGGTTGTGCATGTGCTGTAAGCGGAGGCCGGGACTCCGGCGCGCAGACAACTGAGCAAGACTACCGGACTCCGCTCCCCGGCGCCACTCCACTCACGTGTACCCGTCCTTCCGCCCACAATCGCCGTTTGCGCTGACACTCCCCGTAGCAGCGGCGATGCCCGGCGCCAACGGCGATTCCCGAGACATTCACGCACGCCTCTCACCGTTCCGGCCGCAATCCGGCTTCGAGCAGCAGGGTGCGAAGGTTCTGCGCCCGCAACGCAACGTCCCAGATCCAGCGCGCCATTCCATGGCGACGCCGTTCTTGGAGTGCACTCCGCGGCGCCCGGCCGCCATCAGGTGCACCTCGCGGGGCAGGCTCCCGATCATGGGCAGCCCCCACAGGATCGCCGCCGACTGGTGCGAGAACACCGGCGCCACTTTTCGCGTCGCCGCAACGGCCCGCATCCGCAGGAGGTATTTGTCGCGTTCACTCACCTCTGGCCATTCCGCGGCGTCTACGAAGACACCGCGCCGCAGTCTGACCAACTGCTGGCGTGCCACCGCCCGGTGCAAGCTGCGTGGGTTCTCGCCCACGAGGGCCAACTCGCTGCTGCGCTGCAGGGGCCGCCACCCGGCCGTGGATTGTGTTGTCATGCCGACAATGGTCGGTCAGTCCGAGGCGTCGAACCGCCTCAATGCGGGCATCTGTGAATAACCTGCAGTGAACGCGCCCTGTGTATAACTCCCTGCGCCGTGCCCGCAATCGCCGAATTCGCCGACCGTCGCCGCTCTGGCGGCGTCAACGGGTACAAACAGCGACTCTCGCCGAAATTGGGAGACGGGCACGGCGAGCTACTCGTCGCGCGCCGCCCACCACTCCAGCAGGCGCCTGGTCGCCTCATCCGCACCGAGCGGACCGTCGTCGAGGCGCTGCTCGAGCAGGTAGCGGTACGCCTCCCCGACATCACGCCCTGGCCGGATGCCGAGGATCGCCATGATCTGTTCGCCGTCGAGATCGGGGCGAACCGCCGCCATCTCCTCCTGCTGGGCAAGCTCCGTAATCCGCTGTTCGAGATCATCGTAGGCAAAGCCCAGCCGGTCGGCCTTGCGCCGGTTCCTGGTGGTCACATCGGCCCGCGTGAGAATGTGCAGCCGCTCAAGCTGGTCGCCGGCGTCGCGCACGTATCGCCGAACGGCCGAGTCGGTCCAGGTACCTTCCGTGTATCCGAAGAACCGCAGATGCAGTTCAATCAGCCGGGAGACGGCGTTGATGGTGTCGTTGTCGAACCGCAGTGCGCGAAGCCGCTTCTTCGCCAACTTCGACCCGAGAACATCGTGGTGATAGAAACTGACGACTCCACCCGGTTCCAGCTTGCGAGTGGCCGGCTTCCCGATGTCGTGCATCAGCGCAGCCAGGCGCACGATCAGGTCCGGGCTCTCCAGGGTCCCCCGTGACGTCTCGTAGCCGATCGCCTGCTCGATCACCGTGAGCGTGTGCTGGTAGACATCCTTGTGATGGTGGTGCTCATCGGTCTCCAGCCGCAGCGCAGGCAGCTCGGGGAGCACGATCTGGGCCAGACCCGACTCCACAAGCAGTTCAAGCCCCGCGCGGGGGGTGTCGGAACGAAGCAACTTCGACAGTTCCTCGCCGATGCGTTCCGCTGAGATGTTCCGGATGCTGCCGGCCATCGCTTCCATCGCCACAGCGGTGTCGGTGTCGAGCGTGAAACCCAGCTGGGCGGTGAACCTGGCCGCGCGCAGCATCCGCAGCGGGTCGTCGCCGAAGGAGATCTCCGGGGTCGCGGGGGTGCGAAGCCTCATGGCAAGCAGGTCATCAATGCCGCCGGACGGATCGACGAGGGTGACCTGCGGAAGTCGCAGTGCCAGTGCATTCACCGTGAAGTCGCGACGAACCAGGTCGTCTTCCAGGCTGGTGCCGAACACCACGTCTGGCTTACGGGTTGCACCGTCGTAGCTGTCGGCACGGTAGGTGGTGATTTCAACGGTCTCGCCGTTGATGCGGGCGCCGATGGTGCCGAACGCCCGGCCGATGTCCCACTGCGCATCCGAGAGGGGAATGACCAGCTTCAGAATCTCGTCTGGCGAGGCATCCGTTGTGAAATCAAGGTCGTTGGTGACCCGGCCGAGGAAGGCGTCGCGCACCGGGCCGCCAACCAGGGCAAGCTCGTGCCCAGCCGTGGCGAAGGCGGTGGCCAGGGGGGAGACGGTGGGAGACGCTGCCAGTTCGCCCAGCCGCGCGAGGGCTGCTGCGACGCTCTGCATGTCCCCATGTTAGTTGCCGGCTGCAGAGCTGACACCAGGCGCAAAGCGTTCTCCCGGTATGCACGCCGTAGAATCTCCTGCATGGTGGCCGATTCAAATCCTGCGCGTCGGCCCGCGCTCTCTTTCTTCGCCCTGCTCGCCGTGCCGCTCGCTGCGCTCCTTTCTCTGGGAGCGGCGGCGCTGCCTGCCGCGCAGTCACAGACCACACCGGCACAGGCGCACGCTGCCGCCGACGATGACTCCGCGGTCACGATCAACCTCGCCCCTGTTGGCAATTCCATCGTGTCTGGCGGCCAGGACCTCACGGTCACCGCGGAGATCACCAACGGCACGTCGGCGGCTCTGCCGGCAGGCACGATCGACCTGTACCTCGCCGAGCGCGCCCTGACAACTCGCACTGCGCTCGGCGAGTGGCTGAGGCCCGCCGAGAACTCGAGCCCTGGAGACCGCATCTTCAGTGCCCCGACCGGTACTGCGATCCAGCCGGACAGCTCGCTGACTCTCACCCTGACCGTGCCCGCGGCATCCATTGGGCTCGGCCCGTCGAATGCCTGGGGCGCGCGCGGAATTGCCGCAACGCTGTCTGCTGGCGAGACCGAGGCTGATCCCGTGCAGGGCAGGGGGGTCTTCGTCTGGTCGACCGGGGAGCCTGTGACGCCGGTCAACCTCGCAATCGTTGTTCCGATTACCACGCCACCCGGTGCGACCGGCCTGATCGCCGCAGACGACCTGGAGAAGTACACCGGCCCTGGCGGATTGCTCACCCGCCAGCTCGACGACGTCGTGAATCAGCCGGTGGCAATTGCGATCGACCCCATGATCCTTGCCTCGATCAGGGTGCTAGGAAGCTCAGTTCCACCAACGGCGCTCGACTGGCTCGAACGGCTCGACTTCGCCACGAACGATATATTCCCTCTCAGCTATGCGGATGCCGACATAGCGCTCCAGGCGCATGCCGGCGTGAATCCCCTGCTGGTTCCGACCTCGTTTGCGCCAGCGCTGAACCCCGACCTGTTCACGGTTCCGGAAACGCCGGATCCCGAGGAGTCGACCAGCGAGCCGACCAATGAGTCGACCAAGACGCCGACCCCCACGCCTACTGCCGGCGAACCGGTGATGCCCACGACGGAAGAATTGCTCGACTGGGACTACACCAGAACCGACATCGGCTGGCCGAGCGCCGGCTCCGTCGCCCCCGCAGACCTGGACGTATTCGCTGCCAGCGGTCTCACCACCACCATCCTCTCCGGCACGAACGTCACCCAGCCCGACGCGCAAGTCACGCCGAACAGCGTGTTCAGCGTTGCCAGTGGCCGGGCTGCGGTGGGCGATTTGGCCATCGGGGCGGCCATCCAGCGTGCAGTGACGGCCGCGACCGAGGTGGAGTGGAACACGGCGATGTCAGAGGTACTCGCCCAGCTCGCCGTTGTCTCCGCCGAGAATCCGGCCACGCCGCGCACCCTGCTCGCCACCTTCGACAGAGGCGAAGCGCAGTCCTCGCCCCGTCTGGGTGAAACGCTTGCCGCGCTCTCGTCCGTTCCGTGGCAGGCCGGGGCCACCCTCGACCAGGCACTCGCCGCCGAACCCGCGCAAGGCGTCACCGTGACGCCCCAGGCCGAGCCGGAAGGCCGCGTCGAGGCGGCTACCCGACTGCTGTCGCGGGAGGCCGAGATCGCGGCGTTCTCTTCTGTCGCAGCCGATCCTGTGATACTCACGGCGACCAGTCGCCTGGACGTTCTGGGCCTGTTCGCCACGTCGTGGCGGGCGGATGACGACGCCTGGCAGGAGGCGGTGCGCACCAACCTCACGGAGTCCGGTGCCATCCTGAACTCGGTGACGGTGACCAGCCGCGGACCCCTCAATGTCGCCGCGAACCGCGTCGAGCTGCCGATCGCGCTGAACAACGCATACAACCAGGCGGTCACGGTGAAGATGCAGGTGGTTCCGTCGAACGGGCGGCTGGTCGTTGACGGCGACATCGAGGCCACGATCGACGCGGCATCCGCTCGCACCGTCACGGTTCCGGTGACCGCAGCAGTCGGAAACGGAGACGTGACCCTTCGGGTGAACCTGTTCACGCCAGACGGAGTGCAGATCGGGCAGACGGCGTTCGTCACCGTTGACGTGCACGCCGACTGGGAGGGGATCGTGGCGATCAGCCTCGCCATCCTGGTCGTCCTGTTCTTCGGCTTCGGGGTGTGGCGCAACATCGCGAGGCGACGCAAGGACCGCGCCGAGCAGGCGGAGCAGTCGGAAACCGCACCTGAGTCTGCAGAGACACCAGAGAAAACAGAGACTCCAGAGACGACGGATGCCGCACCGAGCGCAACTCATCCCCCGGAAGAACCGCGTGGCTAGCGCCGGCATCGGCCGGGCGAGCATCTTCCTCGCCTCAGGCACGATCGTGTCGCGCATCCTCGGCTTCGTGAAGTTGTGGGTACTGGCGCAGGTCATCGGCTTGTTCGGCGCAAGCACCAACGCCTTCGCGGTTGCCAATCAACTGCCAAACACTGTCTACGTAATCGTGGCGGGTGGCGTTCTCACAGCAGTTCTGGTGCCCCAGATCGTACGTGCCGCCCTCCATAATGACGGCGGCACCGCCTACATCAACAAACTCGTCACCCTTGCCTTTGTCATCCTGGGTGCCGCGACGATCGTGGCCACCGCCCTCGCTCCCGTCCTGACCCTGATCTGGGGCTCAAACCTTCCCCCGGAACAACTCTCCCTCGCCATCGCTTTCGCCTATTGGTGTCTGCCCCAGATCTTCTTCTATGGGCTGTACACGGTGATGGGGGAAGTGTTGAACGCTCGCAAATCCTTCGGGCCGTACACGTGGGTGCCCGTGCTCAACAATATTGTCGCCATCGCCGGGCTGGTCATCTTCGCGGCTCTGTACGGCGCCGATCCCGGCGGTGATCGCCTGGCCTCCGATTTCACCCCGATGATGATCGCCGTCCTCGCGGGCAGCGCAACCCTCGGAGTACTGGTGCAAGCCGTCGTGCTGTTCTATTTTTGGCGCAGAATCGGCCTTCGCTACCGCCCAGACTTCCGGTGGCGTGGCGTTGGCCTCGGCGCCGCGGGCAAGATGGCGAGCTGGACTTTCGGCATGATCATCCTGACAACGATCGCCGGCATCGTGGAGACTCGAGTCGCGACCATCGCGTCAAACAACGACGACGCATCCGTACAGGTTCTGAATACCGCATGGCTCATCTTCATGCTGCCGCATTCCGTGATCACTGTGTCCGTGGCCACGGCGTACTTCACGAGGATGAGCGAACACGCCGCCATCGGAAATCTTGGCCTGGTGAAGACGGATGCCTCATCTGCGATGCGGGGTACGTCCCTGATCATCGTCATCGCATCGGCGATCATCGTGGTGTGCGCCTACCCGTTCGCGGCCGTCTTCGTCTCAGACAGCTTCAGCCAGGTCCAGGCGACCGGAAACGTCATCATCGCGTACTTGCTCGGCCTCGTGGCATTCTGCCTCCTGTTCGTGCTGCAGCGCACGTTCTATGCCCTCGGTGACACTCGCACCCCCTTCTTCTTCACCCTGTTCCAGGTCGTACTGGTGGTTGTCGGCGTACTCGCTTGCTCGATGCTCCCCGAAGAGTGGATCGCCGTTGGAATTGCGCTTGTGGTCACTGTTTCCGGCATCGCCCAGACCATATTTGCGGCACTGCTCCTGCGTGGCAGGCTTGGCGGCATTGACGGCAAGCGCATCATCCAGAGCCTGCTGAAGTACCTCGTGGCCGCCGTGATTCCGGTCGGTCTCGGCATTCTGCTGCTGGTGCAGCTCGGTGGTACGCGCGAAGGCGGCTTCGCCGTCTCCAGCGTGGCCCAGGCCATCGTCTCCATGGCGATCATCGGCCTGGTCATGGCCGTGACCTACTTCGGAATGCTGATGCTCATGCGCACGAGCGAGCTCAAGGGATTCACCGAACCCTTGCTCGCCCGCATCCGTCGCTGACCGAACTCTGAGTGCACAGGCCGGAACACACAGACGATGCGGAATAGCATCCGAATAGTATGTGTTGTACCGGTCAGCGGGCGCAGACGAGAGTCTCCGCCCACACAGTGTAAGGAGTGCGCGTGCGCCAAATCATCATCATCGGCTCTGGGCCGGCCGGGTATACAGCTGCCATCTACGCTGCTCGTGCCAATCTGAAGCCGCTACTCATCGCGAGCTCCGTCGAGGCTGGCGGTGAGCTGATGAACACCACAGACGTGGAGAACTTCCCCGGGTTCCCCGAGGGCATCCAGGGACCAGAACTGATGACAAAGATGCAGGAACAGGCCGAGCGCTTCGGCACGGAGGTCGTCTACGACGACGTCACCAGCCTTGAGCTGACCGGACCGACCAAGAAGGTCACGCTCGGCGACGGCTCGACCCACGAGGCCCTCGCGGTGATTTTCTCGACCGGTTCCGCGTACCGCAAGCTGGGTCTCAGCGACGAAGAGCGCCTGTCTGGTCACGGCGTCTCCTGGTGTGCCACCTGCGACGGTTTCTTCTTCAAGAACAAGACGATTGCCGTCGTCGGCGGGGGCGACTCCGCGATGGAAGAGGCAACGTTCCTCACCCGGTTCGCCGAGAAGGTGCACGTCATCCACCGCAAAGACACCCTCCGGGCGTCGAAGATCATGCAGGATCGGGCCTTCGCGAACGACAAGATCGAGTTCGTCTGGAATGCGGAAGTCGCCGGCATCACCGGGGCGGATGCCGTTGACGGCCTTCGTCTGCGCGACACCGTAACCGGCGATGAGAGCACGCTCGACATCGGCGGCCTTTTCGTGGCCATCGGCAACGACCCGCGCACCCACCTGGTGCACGGTCAGCTCGACCTGACCCCTGAAGGCACCATCGCGGTAGCCGGGCGCTCCTCGAAGACCAGCCAGGCCGGAGTATTCGCAGCCGGCGACGTCGTCGACCCGACCTATCGCCAGGCGGTCACGGCCGCGGCATCCGGTACCGTCGCGGCCCTCGACGCCGAGCACTACCTGACGACGCTTCCCAAAGACCTGCTGGCCAAGGCCAGTGAATCCGAACTCGCAGCCGCCAACTGACGCTGCGCACCCGAATCTGTAACCAACCAAGGAGAGATACATGACTGCACGTGCTGTCACCGACGCGACTTTCGATCAGGAAGTCATCAACAACGACAAGACCGTTCTGGTCGACTTCTGGGCAGAGTGGTGTGGCCCGTGTCGCGCGGTCAGCCCGATCCTCGACCAAATTGCGCACGAGAACTCGGAGAAGCTTGACATCGTCAAGCTGAACGTCGACGAGAACCCGGCATTGGCCGCGAAGTACCAGATCACCTCAATTCCCGCGATGAAGGTGTTCCAGAAGGGCGAGGTCGTCAAGACCGTCATCGGCGCCAAGCCGAAGCCCGCACTCGAAGCCGACCTGGCCGCCTACCTCGCGTAGCCGACCGGTTTCTTCCAGACCCCGCCCGGCACTCGCCGGACGGGGTCTTTCCCTTTAACGGAAGTCAGCGCCGAACGGAAGTCTGCGCCGATCAACACCCCATACGATTGAATTCTCACCAGAACGGAAGTGAAGTGAACGAACAGGGATCCCCCCAGGCCGGCACCAACCTCGACCCGTGGTATCACCACTACGCCGAGCGAGCCGGTGGCCTCCGCGCCTCTGAGGTGCGTGCCCTGTTCGCCGTCGCCTCCCGCCCTGAGGTGGTGTCCCTCGCTGGCGGCATGCCGTTCGTGTCCGCGCTTCCGCAGGAACTTGTCATCAACGCCATGGAGCGCGTGATGGTGGAGCAGGGGGCAGTCGCCCTCCAGTACGGCTCCGGCCAGGGTGTCCCTGCACTCCGAGAGCAGATCCTCGAGGTCATGGCGTTGGAAGGCATCCGCGCCCATGCTGACGACGTGGTTGTCACCACTGGCTCCCAGCATGCGTTAGAGCTGGTCAGCAAGCTTTTTCTCGACCCGGGTGATGTCGTGATCTCCGAGGGGCCGAGCTACGTCACCGCCATGGTGATCTTCAAGTCGTACCAGGCGGAGATCGACCATGTGCCGATGGATGAGAACGGGCTGATTCCCGAGGCGTTGCGGGAGCACATCGCGAGCCTGAAGGCGGCGGGCAAACGCATCAAGTTCCTGTACACGATCCCCAGTTTCCACAATCCGGCCGGCGTGACGCTGAGCTGGGAGCGGCGGCTCGAGATCCTCCAGATCGCGCGGGAGAACGACATCCTGGTGCTCGAGGACAACCCGTATGGGCTGCTCTATTTTGACCAGCCGGCTCCGGATGCGATGCGTTCGGTCGAGCAGGACGGCGTCGTCTATCTCGGCACGTTTTCGAAGACGCTCGCCCCTGGTTTTCGCGTCGGCTGGGCGCTTGCGCCGCATGCCATTAGGGAAAAGCTTGTGCTGGCCAACGAGGCGGCGGTGCTATCGCCGAGTTCGTTCAGCCAGCTGGTGATCTCGGAATACCTCTCCTCCGCCGACTGGAAGGGTCAGATCAACACCTTCCGCGGCGTGTACCACGAGCGGAAGAATGCGCTGCTCGGTGCCCTGGATGAGTACCTGCCTGAGCTCGGCTGGACCAACCCGAACGGCGGCTTCTACGTCTGGCTGACGCTGCCGGAGCGACTGGACTCCAAGGCAATGCTCCCCCGCGCCGTCACGGAACTGGTCGCATACACTCCGGGCACCGCGTTCTTCGCCGACGGCGACGGGCACCAGAATATGCGGCTGTCATTCTGCTATCCGACGCCAGAGAACATCCGTGTCGGCATCAGGCGGCTCGCCACCGTCATTCGGGCCGAACTCGACCTGCTCGATACCTTCGCCGGCACCGGTTCACTTCGAGCAGCGCCGAGTGGCCGTCAGTTCGGTGCGCCACCTCCCAACCTGTCCTGACGAGCATCCGAAACCGACGACCTTTCGAGACCAACGAGGAAGACCCCTGATCATGAACGAATTTGCTCCCCTCGATGTTGTGGTTCTCTCTGGTGGAATATCCCACGAACGCGATGTATCCCTGCGGTCAGGACGCCGGGTGGCCGACGCTCTGACCGGCCAGGGGCATCGCGTGCGTGTGCTTGATCCTGACGCCGGGCTTCTCGCAGGGCTGGTCGCGGATCCCCCGGACGTCATCTGGCCGGTGCTGCATGGAGCGTCGGGAGAAGACGGCGCACTGCTGTCGCTGCTGGAGACGACCGGAATCCCGTTCGTCGGTTCGCGGGGTGCGGACGCCGCCCTGGCCTGGTCGAAGCCGATTGCGAAAGAACTGATTGCCCGAACCGGACTGGACACGCCGGCAGCCATTGCCCTGTCAAGGGAGACCTTCCGTGATCTCGGTGCGGCAAGCGTTCTGGCGCGGGTTCTGGAATCAGTCGGGAACTCGCTGGTGGTGAAGCCCGCGGTGGGTGGTTCAGCGCAGGGGGTGACGATTGTCGACGGGGCGACGGAATTGCCACGCGCCATGGTCGACGCGTACACGTATGCGGATGTCGCTCTGATTGAGGAACGGGTCAGCGGAATCGAACTGGCCGTTGCCGTGCTCGACACGGGTGATGGTCCTGCGGCGCTTCCGGCTGTGGAGATCGTTCCCGAAAGTGGCGTGTACAGTTTCGAGGCGCGCTATAACGCCGGTGAGACACGGTTTTACACTCCCGCTCGGATAAGCTCCGATGCTGCGGCGATCGTCGCGGAAACCGCGGTTGCGGTGCATGAGTTGCTCGGTTTGCGGCATCTGTCGAGGATTGACCTGATCCTGTCGGAGGACGGGAAGCTGTGGTTCCTGGAGGCGAACGTGTTGCCTGGGCTCACCGAGACATCGCTGGTACCACAGGCAATTGAGGCATCGGGCACGTCACTCGGCGCCACGTACGATGCGCTCATTCGAACCGCGGTCGCCGCCAACTGACCGACCGCCTCGTCTGCGCAGCGCTGGACGACGAACATGATGTCGATCGGCCGTGTTACGGGCGCCGGATTGAGGAAAGCGCGGAGCGCGCGTCTCCAAATTGCGCTCGCAAGCTCTCTCCTCCACCCACGAAGCTCGGGCAATGTTTCACGTGAAATACTTCCCTGCCTCGGTGGTTGAGGAGCGAACGAGCGTCTCCGATTCGCGCTTGCGGCGCGACCAGCCTTGTATCTATTTCGCGCATACGCTGCGGCCATCTCTTCGTACTCTTCGCCGCCTCGAACAGTCTCACAAGCTCACGTCTCAGCGAAGCCTCGGCAATGTTTCACGTGAAACAACTTCCTCGGTGGTTGAGGAGCGGATGAGACACGATGGCGCACCTCGAAACCCACACACGAGCGCCTTGGGACACGAAGTTCCACGCGGCGGTTTAGAGAAGCTCGCTGGCGCTCGCTCCTCAGCCAACGATGTTGGTGCGATGTTTCACGTGAAACATGGGGGAGTGGTCAGTTGGTTCCGAAGCCAGGCTCACCGAGCTCGCCGAGAATGCGGTTCAAGTCACCGATCGTGGCGAAATCCACCGTGATCTGGCCTTTCTTCGCACTAAGACCAATCCGCACCCGTGTATTGAGGCGATCGCCGAGTCGACCAGCGACTTCATCGAGATGTCCCTGGCGCTTCCCCGCCGACGGCTTTGCCGACGGAAACCGCGGGGTCGATGTAGCGGCAGCCTCGGCGGCGCGCACCGACAGGTCCTCGTTGACAATCTTGTTCGCCAGCCGGAGCATTCCCTGCTGGTCTCCCACTGACAGGATCGCCCTGGCGTGCCCGGCACTCAAGACCCCGGCAGCGACCCGCAACTGCACCGGCTCCGGGAGCCTCAGCAACCGCAAGGTATTGGTGATCTGCGGACGCGACCGACCAATCCGTGATGCCAGCACTTCCTGGGTGATCCCGAAATCATTCAACAGCTGCTGATACGCCGATGCCTCTTCAAGGGGATTCAACTCAGCTCTGTGCAGATTCTCCAGGAGCGCATCGCGGAGCATATCGACATCCGCAGTGTCACGCACAACAGCGGGAATGGTGGAGAGACCGACCTCCTTCGTCGCACGCAAACGACGCTCACCCATCACGAGCTCGTACTTACCTGGCTTCTCCTTAAGGGGCCTGACCACGATCGGCTGAAGCACGCCGATCTCCCGAATGCTATGCACCAGTTCAGCAAGATCATCCTCGTCGAACACTGTTCGGGGCTGCTGGGCGTTGGGAATAATATCGCTGGGATCCAGGTGGGCAAGTCGCGCACCAGGCACCGCGACCAGATCGGCGGTCGGAACCGCTCCAGTACTGTCGATCGACCTCTCACTCTGCGGGAAAAAGACATCGACCGGACGCGATCTCGCCTCGTCCTGGAGCGGAATCAGTGCGCCAATACCGCGGCCGAGGCCAGTTCTCTTCGCCATTACTGCGTGTCTCCTGTCTGAGGTGCGCCCCGACGCGCTATTTCAGCCGCCGCTTCGAGGTATGAGAGCGATCCTGCTGAGTTCAGATCGTAGCTGATGACACTCTGCCCGTAGCTCGGCGCCTCAGAAACGCGCACAGAACGCGGAATCAGCGTCTCAAGCACCTGATCGGGGAAGTGATCACGCACATCCTGCGCCACCTGGTTCGCCAGATTGGTCCGAGAATCGTACATAGTGAGCAGAATTGTCGATACGGTCAGATCAGGATTCAAGTGCTTCTCGATGAGCTCGATGCTCTTCAAGAGCTGACTCAATCCCTCGAGTGCGTAGTACTCGCATTGGATAGGGATCAGTACTTCCCTGGCAGCCACGAATGCGTTGATCGTCAGCAGCCCGAGCGACGGTGGGCAATCAATGAACACGTAGTGGTACGGCTCGTCCATCTCCGCCAGATACAGGTCAAGTGCTCGGCGCAGCCGTTGTTCTCTGGCTACGAGCGACACCAGCTCGATCTCTGCGCCGGCCAGATGGATAGTGGCCGGCACGCAAAAGAGCGAACCGAATTCGGGGCTCTTCTGTACAACATCGGCCAGCGGTACATCACTGACGATGACGTCGTACACACTCGCGGTCTCTGCGCGATGCTCCACACCAAGTGCCGTCGACGCGTTCCCCTGTGGGTCGAGATCGATGACCAGAACCTTCGCGCCCTGCCTGGCCAGCGCCGCCGCCAGGTTCACGGCAGTCGTGGTCTTTCCCACTCCACCCTTCTGGTTGGAGATCGTCAACACGCGCGTCTTGTCGGGTTTCGGGAGTTGATCAGCCGCGATGGCCTGCCGGCGCCGAGTGAGTTCGGCAATCTCCCGCGCGAGCGGAGTACCTCCATCGAGGGCAGTGCCGGAGTGTTGGTCAACACCTGGATGTTTCACGTGAAACCTTTGCGTCTTTTGGGGATCGATGAACAACAGAATCTGGCCCGGAAGCACACGAATCCGGTGTGTTCAACCACCGATCGGGGACTCACCCACTGTAGCCGTTATGACCCGCGTCACATCGTCCAGCACGCCTTCACCCAGCGGTATCACAGCGACATTGCTCAAGCCGTACTTCCGAATCGCCTTGGCTGCCGCTTCTACCTCGGCCGAGGCTGCCGCGCCCTTCATTAGCACCAGTTCACCACCGGCCCGAACAAGCGGAGCGGTGAGGGGAATGAGAGTGCGAAAGGCACTGACAGCACGGGCAGTCACCTGGTCGAGGGGTTCATCGAGCCGGAGATCTTCGGCCCTGGCACGCTCCACCGAAACATTGTCGAGTGCAAGTGCGTTCACCTGGTCATTCAGCCATGCGACCCGACGTTCCATCGGTTCAATCAACACGAAAGACACATCCGGACGAGCGATCGCCAGTACAAGTCCTGGAAGACCAGCACCAGACCCGACATCTCCGACCCGACCGGGCCTCAGCAGTGGGCCGACGATGGCACAGTTCAGGATGTGCCGGCTCCACAGGCGAGGGAGTTCCAATGGGCCGATCAGTCCGAGCTCTTCACCCTGGTCTGCCAGATTGCGGGTAAAGTCGCGCGCCACATCGATGCGGGTGCCGAAAAGAGCCGCGGCGACCGCCGGCTCGTCTTCCAGTATCTCGGTCAATGTTTCACGTGAAACTAATGCTTGGTGATGACGGTGTGCCGGCCAGGACCTTCGCCACGAGACTCGGATACGAATCCGCGTTCGGCCACCAGGTCGTGCACCAGCTTCCGCTCATACGACGACATCGCTGGAAGGGCTGCCTCGGATGCACCGTCTTCAATCCGGTCGATGGCGTGGGTAACGAGCACAGACAGTTCAGCCTGGCGCGCGTCACGTGAGCCGCCGATGTCGAGAATAAGGCGGGAAAACGAACCCGTCTTGTTCTGAACCGCGAGTCGGGTCAGTTCCTGCAGTGCATTCACCGTGTCCGGCTTTGACAGCCTCCGCAGATTCTCCCCGTCCGACGCATTCACGGAAAGATAAGCGCGACCATTGCGCGCATCGATGTCGATGTCACCGTCGAGGTCGCAGATATCGAGGAACTCCTCGATGTAATCCGCGGCGATGTCACCCTCGTGCTCAAGCTGGTCAATCGTGGGGGAGTGGTCGGAGGCGTCAGTGTGATTCACGCCAACCGGCTGGGTTGCGGCAATCGCGCTTTCCGCGGCATCCGTTTCGATCACTTCAAGGTTTTCCGTCATGATTTCTCTTCTACTTCTTCGGGCCGGACTGCTTCTTCGCGCGGTTCTTACCCACCGGCTGCTGGCGCTGATTGCTGGTCTTCTTGGGTTCCTCAACCACGATGACGTCTCCGTCCGTCGCGATCAACTTACCCTTCCGGGCGAGGCGCTCCTCTCGAGCCTTGGCGGCCTCACTGCCCGGCGTCGGCATGTTCCGGATGACCAGGAACTGCTGGGCCATGGTCCAGATGTTCGAGGTCAGCCAGTAGAACATGACCCCGAGTGGGAAGGCCACACCCGAGAAGGCGAACACGAGGGGGAGCAGGTACAACATGATGCGCTGCTGCCGGAACATCGGGCTCGCCTTGGTCTCCGGCGACATGTTCTTGGAAACGATCTGCAATTGGGTAATGAACTGCGATGCCGTCATCAGCACGACCATTGTCGCGGCAATGATCATCACCGTCACACTGTATGGCTGACCCTCTGTCATCAATCCCCACTGGGAGGCGAACGAGTTGTGCAGTGGTGCGCCGAACAACTCAGCGCTGCCGAACTGCTTGCCCAACTCCTCGTTGAGAGGGCCGACACCGGCCTTGCCATGCTGTGCGTCGTTGAGTACAGAGAACAGAGCGAAGAAGATCGGCATCTGTAGCAGGAGCGGTAGGCATGAACTCAGGGGGTTTGTCCCCGTGCGCTTGTAGAGCTCCATCGTCTCGCGCGACATCGCCTCGCGAGAGAACTGATCCTTCTTGCCCTTGTACTTGTCCTGGATCTTCTTCAGCTGAGGCGCAACCTCAAGCATCTTGCGCTGACTGCGGATCTGCCTGACGAAGATCGGGATGAGCGCCGCCCGCACGACAAGGACCAGGCCGACGATGGACAGCACCCAGGTGAGCCCCGCAGCCGGGTCCATCGAAAACGCATTATCGAATAGCCAGTGGAATCCCACCAATAGCAGCTCGACCACCCATTTCAGTGGCCAAAGGATCGTCCCTATGAGGTCCATACTTCTTCAGTCAGCCCTTTCCGTGGCTTGGTACGACAACAAATCCGAATCGAGTCACGGTGTAGCGACGCTTGCGTTTGATGGGGACGTCGTCGACCCCGCCTTCCGCCCATGGATGACAGCGAGCCAATCGACGTGCCGCCAGGGCGGCACCGACCACAACACCGTGCTCTTGCACCGCGCCGAGCGCATAAGCAGAACAAGACGGGTAATACCGGCAGACATCGCCATAAAGCGGCGAAACCACCGCCCGGTACCCACGTAGAAGCAGCACCAGCAGATTTCGCGGCAGGAGGAACAGGCTCACCACGAAGCGATTCATCTGCGCGTCCTGACTGTGCCGACCGCATCCGCTACCTCGCCGGCCAACACGGAGAAGGTTGCCCCGGTCGAAGACGGCAGTGCTCGAATGACGATGGAAGCACCTGGCCCGATGCCGGATACCTGGGTGAAACTCGCCGCCTTCAAACGTCGACGGATGCGGTTGCGAACTACTGCCCCACCGACATTCTTGGCGACGATGAACCCGAATCGCGCCGGAGTGTCGACCACGTCCGTGCGGATGTAGGTCACGGTGTTCTTACCGATGACCCGCTTACCCCGGCGAACGGTCGCTTTGTAGTCGCTACCGCTCGCCAAGCGATTGGCTTTGGCAAGCACCGAGGGGCTTAAGCGGAGAGTTCGGTGCGTCCCTTGCGACGACGAGCACCGAGGATCGCGCGACCTGCGCGGGTACGCATCCGCAGGCGGAAACCATGCACCTTGGCGCGACGGCGGTTGTTCGGCTGGAAAGTTCTCTTGCTCATTTTTCGATCTCCACGTGTCTGATCTCCGCGGACCGAATGAAGCGGCCGGGAAAGAGGGGGGTAGCCGGTGGGCTGGGGTCAACTGATTAAAACTACGGCCTTGCGTAGTTCTGGTCAAACTCACGCACCCCAAACTTTCGATTCTCCACAATTTGCGCGTAGATTCCGTTTACGACACGCGCTTGCGTCACGATGATTTGGATGGCCGTGACTCATTGACTACCGTGATGACAAGTTATCCACAGTTTTGCGGGAGAACCCTGAGAATAGGACTGTTTTTGCACACAGGGGGTGGATAACTTTGTGAATACTTTGCCTGACCGATCAGCTCAGTGTTGAGCGAACCGCTCTCCATCCGCCGTGGCTGCGGCCAGGCCGAACAGAAGAGATAGTGGGGAAAAATGGCGGACGGCGAAACACCCATCAAGGAGACCTGGCAGTCGATACTGACGTCGCTGGAGTCGGATGAGAGCATCACCCCAATGCTTTATGGGTTCTTGAACCTCGTCGAGCCCAAGGGAATCGCTGCCGGCACTTTCTATCTTGAAGTCCCCAACGAGTTCACGGCAAGCATGCTCAATCAGCGCATGCGCGTTCCGCTGCTCGCAGCGATGAGTAAGTTGGATGAGGCCACTGAAGTCTCAAGCTTCTATGTTGTGGTGAACCCAGAGCTGGAACAGGAATCGCTTCGGCCGCTGCACGAGCCGGTCATGCAAATCGATGTCGAGACGCCAGCCACACCACAATCCGTTTTTGAGAGCACCCCTCCAGAACGCCCGCACGACACCAGGCTGAACCCGAAGTACAGCTTCGACAACTTCGTGATCGGCCAGTCAAACCGTTTCGCCCACGCTGCGGCGGTCGCGGTCGCTGAAGCTCCGGCGAAGGCGTACAACCCACTGTTCGTCTACGGCGAGTCTGGCCTCGGTAAGACACACCTCCTGCACGCAATCGGCCACTATGCGATGAGTCTCTATCCCGGCATCCGGGTGCGTTACGTCAGTTCCGAAGAGTTCACCAACGACTTCATCAACTCAATCGCAAACAACCGCGGCTCGCTGTTCCAGTCTCGATACCGCAACATTGACATCCTCCTCATCGACGACATCCAGTTCCTACAGGGGAAAGCCGAAACGCAGGAAGCCTTCTTCCATACGTTCAACACGCTGCACGACCACAACAAACAGGTCGTCATCACAAGCGACCTTCCGCCCAAACACCTCACGGGATTCGAAGACCGCATGCGCTCACGCTTCGAATGGGGTCTGATAACGGATGTCCAGGCGCCCGACCTCGAGACCCGCATCGCCATCCTTCGAAAGAAAGCCCAGAGCGAGAAGCTCCAGGTACCAGACGACATCCTGGAATTCATGGCGACGAAGGTGTCGTCCAATATTCGCGAATTGGAAGGCACCCTGATCAGGGTGACGGCCTTCTCCAGCCTGAATCGCACGCCGGTCGACATGAACCTTGTGCAGACCGTGTTGAAGGACCTCATCACCCTCGACGAAGACAACGTCATCGCGCCCGTCGACATCATCACCAATACCGCCGACTACTTCAAACTCACTGTCGAAGACCTTTATGGTTCCTCGCGTTCGCAGGCGGTCGCCACTGCGAGGCAGATCGCAATGTATCTGTGCCGCGAATTGACGAACCTCTCCCTGCCCAAGATCGGTCAGCTATTCGGCAATCGAGATCACACCACGGTGATGTACGCCAACAAGAAGATCAGCGAACTCATGAAGGAGCGCCGTTCGATCTACAACCAGGTGACAGAGCTCACCAACCGCATCAAGCAAAACCATCGGTACAAATAGTGACCACAGAGTGCCGCTCTACCCCAGTATTCACACTGTGGATAACCCTGTGGAAACCAGGTCGCACAACTCGGCCAAATCTGTTGAAAGTTACCGCCACCTTGTGAAAACTCATGATTTCAGCGGCATCCGAGCCGTCGCTTCAACTCATCGCCCTCACAACGCACCAACAACTTACACAGTTGTAGTTTCCAATGATCCAGCACTCTTCACAGAGTTATCCACAGTTTCCACAGCGGTTAAGACCATTAAGAATTAACTATCTTTCTCTCCATCCGACAACCTTGACACCGACCGAACCGGCCTTCACCGGCCGTCAACGGCGGGTTCACAAACACGACTAGCATTGAGGCCACATCAATTGCCTCCCGTCGACAGGAGTGACTTCGTGAGATTTCAGGCAAACCGGGACGTGTTCAGCGAAGCGGTGTCATTCGCGGTCAAGCTTCTCCCGCAACGCACAACCCTTCCCATCCTGAGTGGCGTGCTCATCGAAGCGACGGAGACGGGGTTGATCCTGTCGTCGTTCGACTATGAGGTTTCAGCCCAAACGGAGATCGCCGCAGACGTCGAAGAAACCGGCAGAGTCCTGGTCTCAGGCCGGCTTCTGGCCGAAATCGCCAGCCGGATGCCGAATGCTCCGGTTCGTTTCGAGTCTGAGGATTCCCGGATCACCGTGAGTTGCGGCTCCGCGAACTTCACACTGCTGTCTATGCCGGTAGAGGAATATCCCAGCATCCCCGAGATCTCGGCCGAGTCAGGACTGGTTCCTGCAGAGGACTTCGCCGCTGCGATCGCCCAGGTCGCTGTTGCAGCCTCCCGCGATGATGTCACCCCGGTCATCACCGGTGTGCAGCTTGAGGTCTCCGAAAACAGCCTGGGTCTCGTTGCCACCGACCGTTACCGCGTTGCGGTGCGGGAGATCAACTGGGATTCGGGCAGCAACACGTCATCAGAGACGCTGACCGCGCTGGTACCGGCACGCACGCTGCAGGAAGTCGGCAAGACTTTCGGCCACAGCGGCACGATCTCTGTGGCGATCACCAATAAGGATGATCGCGAACTCATTGCTTTCACAGCAGACAAAAAGACGGTCACGTCGCTGCTGATCAAGGGCAATTTCCCACCTGTTCGCCGCTTATTCCCCGAGACCGTCGACAACTACGCGGTCATGAACACCGCAGAGCTCATCGAGGCAACCCGTCGAGTGCAGCTGGTCCTCGAACGCGAGGCCGCGCTCCGATTTACCTTCACCAGTGAGGGTCTCACCCTCGAGGCAATCGGGTCAGAACAGGCGCAGGCGAGGGAAACCGTCGATGCGATTCTCACTGGCGGAGACACGGTGGTGTCGCTCAAGCCGCAGTTCCTGCTCGACGGCCTCAGCGCGGTGCATTCCGAGTTCGTGAGGATCTCGTTCACCAAAACGGAGAACCCGAACAAGCCGGGACCGGTACTCATCACCAGTCAGACGTCACGCGAATCCGCGGGGTCTGACAGCTACCGTTATCTCCTTCAGCCCAACCTCCTCCTCCGTTAGTCAGCCACCTGCGCGTCACCGTCGAACAGAAGGAGCACGACATGCATATCGGGATCGTTGGCCTGGGAAAAATGGGCGCAAACATGCGCACACGGCTGAGGGATGCTGGAATCGAGGTGACCGGTTACGACCGCAATCCAGACGTGACGGATGTCGCAACCACCGCAGACCTTGTTGCCGCGCTTCCCGAGCCGCGACTGGTCTGGATCATGGTGCCGGCCGGTGAGATCACCGATTCCGTGGTGACCGAGCTCTCTGGCTTGCTCTCCGATGGAGACCTGGTCATCGACGGGGGTAACTCGCGGTTCACCGAAGACTTCAAACATGGTGAGGAACTCGCCACCAAGGGCATCAATTTCATTGACGCCGGCGTTTCTGGCGGCGTGTGGGGCTTGAAGAACGGGTACGGCCTCATGGTCGGCGGTAAGCAAGACCAGGTCGATCGTGCCATGCCGGTGTTCGATGCTTTGCGTCCCGAAGGCCCGCGCGATGAGGGCTTCGTACACGCAGGCGAGATCGGTGCCGGACACTACGCAAAGATGGTGCACAACGGTATTGAGTACGCACTGATGCAGGCGTATGCCGAAGGGTATGAATTACTCGAGAAGCGTGATGACCTGATTCATAACGTTCCGGGCATATTCAAGGCGTGGCAACGGGGCACGGTCGTCCGCTCCTGGCTTCTTGAGCTACTGGTGCGCGCTCTCGAGCATGACCCTGACCTCGGTGACATCGAAGGCTTTGTCGAGGATTCCGGCGAAGGACGCTGGACGATCGAAGAAGCGATTGCGAACGCGGTACCAGTTCCCACGATCAGCGCTTCGATCTTTGCGCGCTTTGTCTCCCGCCAGGAGGATTCACCTGCGATGAAGGCCGTTGCAGCGCTGCGTAACCAGTTCGGCGGGCACGCCGTAAAAAAGGTGGACTGACGGCGGGTGCGCGTCACTCACCTCTCACTCACTGACTTCCGCAACTATTCGCGGGCGGAAGTATCGTTTGCTGCAGGCCCGAACTTGATTGTCGGACGCAACGGTCAAGGCAAGACCAACCTGGTTGAATCCCTCGGCTTTCTCAGCACTCTCGGTTCTCATCGGGTGTCAAGCGATGCCGCCATGATCAGAGCAGGCGAAGATGCAGCGATCATCCGTGCTCGTCTGGAACACAATGAGCGGCAGATTCTGGCCGAGGTCCAACTGAATCGTCTCGGGGCGAATCGAGCTCAGGTCAACAGGTCGGTGATCAAAACGCGGGAGTTGCCGCGGTATTTCTCCAGTGTGTTGTTCGCTCCGGAAGATCTGACCCTGATTCGTGGGGACCCGTCGGGGCGTCGTCGATTCCTTGATCAACTACTCATGTTGCACACGCCAAGGCTGAGTGGTGTGATCGCTGACTATGAGCGAGTGCTGAAACAACGCAACACACTTCTGAAGTCTGCACGTGCGCGTGGCGTTCGAGGAGACCAACTGGGCACTCTCGATATCTGGGACGAGCGCCTGGTCGCACTCGGTTCGGAGATCATCGACGAGCGTGCTGCGCTCACGGAACTTCTCGCCGGGCCTCTGCAGGACGCCTATCGTGCCGTGGCCGGCGCCGACCATGGCCCACGACTGGTTCCTTCACTCAGCATTCTTGGCGCGGACGAAGACGAGGTAATGGCGGCGACGATTCCGTCGGTAGAAGCAGAGAGTGCCAGTGGAACAGCTGATGCCTTCCGCGCTGCGCTCTCTGGACTTCGTGCGAAAGAACTTGAGCGCGGGATGACGCTGGCCGGCCCGCACCGCGACGACCTTGTTTTCATGCTGAATGCCTTGCCGGCCAAAGGCTACGCGAGTCACGGTGAATCCTGGTCTTTTGCCCTCGCACTCAAACTCGCCTCTGCAGAACTACTTCGCCGAGATTCGTCCAGCGGAGACCCGGTGCTGATCCTGGATGATGTTTTTGCAGAACTCGACCAGTCGCGTCGGGCCAGGCTGGCCGATGCTGTAACGGGTTTCGAGCAGGTGCTCATCACGGCAGCGGTATTGGAAGACGTTCCACAGGCCCTCTCCGATCACACGATCCACATCGAGGCCGGTGCCGTTGTCGATGCGGGTGGAGCCGATGCGGGTGGTGCCGATGCGCCTGAACACGATATAGCTGAACACGATGGCTGAAAATAGCGAAGCTGCGAACGTCTTCCTGCATTTCAAGGACGTCTTCGGTGATCCGAACGCCAGGCGTTCCCGGAAGCGCAGTGGAGCGAAAGCGCAGAGTGGGTCGAGCGTGCCGTTCGGCGCGGGCCGTGACCCACGAGGACTCGGTGACGCCATCGACTCCCTCACGGTGCAACTCGGGTGGAACTCTCCCCTGGCGCAGTCCGAACTCCTCGCGTCGTGGGCAGAAGTCGCTGGCGAGGAGACGTCAAAGCACTCGACTCCAGCGGGAATCGAAGAGGGTGTCCTGACCGTGCACTGTGAGTCGACGGCGTGGGCAACTCAACTGCGCCTGATGCGGGTCGACATCATGAATCACATCGCCGCGCGCTATCCAGACGCGGGCATAACCTCAATACGATTCCAAGGCCCCGGTGCCCCTTCCTGGAAAAAGGGTCCCAGATCAATTCCAGGGCGGGGTCCGCGCGATACCTACGGGTGACAAGACAAATTCGGTCACCCTCTCAAAGAAAACGCGTCAGAACGGCGATTATGGCCGGGAGCGTGTGCCCTCTTTGGTAGACTGAATGGTCGCCAGTGCGACAGAGGGAGCCCCAATTTCAGATGACAGTTGAACCGAAGAATCCCGAGTCCAGGCACGAATACGGTGCCGACGAAATTCAGGTTCTCGAAGGCCTTGAAGCCGTACGCAAACGACCCGGAATGTACATCGGTTCCACCGGTCCGCGCGGTTTGCACCATCTGGTCTCCGAGATCGTCGACAACTCCGTCGACGAGGCGCTGGCCGGATATTGCGACACCATCGACATCCGTATTCTCGCCGACGGCGCGATCCGCGTAGAAGACAATGGTCGTGGCATCCCCGTTGACATCAACAAGGCGCAGGGCCGCTCCACTGTTGAAGTTGTTCTCACCGTGTTGCACGCCGGCGGCAAGTTCGGCGGCGGCGGTTATGCCGTCTCAGGTGGATTGCATGGCGTCGGAAGCTCCGTGGTCAACGCACTGTCGAGCCGCCTCGAAGTAGAGGTACGCCGGCAAGGACACGTCTGGCGGCAGAGTTTCGCCGACGGAATCCCGGATGCGCCGCTGAAGAAGGGCGAGGAATCAGCCGAGACTGGAACGATTATCACGTTCTGGCCGAGCGCTGAGACGTTCGAGACGATCGAGTTCGACTACGAGACGCTTCGTGTGAGGTTCCAGCAGATGGCGTTCCTGAACAAGGGACTCCGCCTCACCCTCACCGATGAGCGCCCAGACCAGGCAGATGAAGAGGGCGGCCCCGTCGTCAACTCATTCATGTACGAACAGGGCCTGGTCGACTATGTCGAGTATCTGAACCGCGTACGCAAGGCAGAACTCGTCAACGACGAGATCATCTCGTTCGAGTCGGAGGACACCGATCGCAAGATCGCGCTCGAAGTCGCCATGCAGTGGACGACGTCGTACACCGAAAGTGTGCACACCTACGCGAACACCATCAATACGCACGAGGGCGGAACCCACGAAGAGGGCTTCCGTGCCGCCCTCACCACGCTCATCAACAAATACGCCAGAGAAAAGGGCATTCTCAAGGAGAAGGATGACAACCTCTCGGGCGACGATGTGCGCGAGGGCCTGACCGCCGTCATCTCGATCAAGCTGGCCGAGCCCCAGTTCGAGGGCCAAACCAAGACCAAGCTGGGCAACACGGAGGCCAAGTCGTTCGTTCAGAAGGTGGCCAGCGACCAGCTCGCAGATTGGTTCGCCCGCAACCCCATCCAGGCGAAGGAGATCATCCGCAAGGCGCTGCAGGCGGCAACGGCCAGGATGGCCGCTCGAAAGGCGCGCGAGACGGCCCGTCGCAAGGGACTGCTCGAGGGCGGCGGCATGCCGGGCAAGCTCAAGGACTGCCAGAGCAAAGACCCGTCGATCTCGGAGATCTTCATCGTCGAGGGCGACTCGGCCGGCGGCTCAGCCGTCCAGGGCCGGAACCCTGAGACCCAAGCCATCCTTCCGCTGCGCGGAAAGATCCTGAACGTGGAGAAGGCCCGTCTCGACCGTGCCCTCGGCAACAACGAGGTGCAGGCGATGATCACGGCATTCGGTGCCGGCATCGGAGAGGACTTCAACCCGGACAAGGTTAGGTATCACAAGATCGTCTTGATGGCCGACGCGGATGTCGACGGTCAGCACATCACGACGCTGCTGCTGACCCTGTTGTTCCGTTACATGCGCCCGTTGATCGACCTCGGATACGTGTACCTTGCCCAGCCTCCCCTCTACCGATTGAAGTGGAGCAATTCGCCCCACGAATACGTCTATTCAGACCTGGAGCGCGACGCACTCCTGGCCGATGGGGCTGCGGCAGGCAAGCGCATCCCGAAGGACAACGGGATCCAGCGCTACAAGGGCCTCGGCGAGATGGACTACAAGGAGCTGTGGGAGACCACGATGGCTCCTGAGACCCGCACCCTGCTGCAGGTGACCCTCGACGATGCGGCAGCGGCAGACGAGATTTTCTCCACCCTGATGGGCGAAGACGTCGAATCCCGCCGAAACTTCATCCAAAAGAACGCGAAGGACGTGCGCTTCCTTGACATCTAATGACACGCCATCTAACGGCACGACATCTGGCGGTACGCCCGGCGACGGCAACATCAACGCTGACGGCGTCGCACCCATCGGCATGGACGCCGAGTCCATTGCGGCTGCTGACGCCGCGGCTGCCGCCCACCTGATCCAGCACGGAAAGGTCGATCAGGTCGACCTCCAGCTGGAGATGCAGCGCTCCTACCTCGATTACGCGATGAGTGTGATCGTCGGCCGCGCTCTTCCCGACGTGCGCGATGGGCTGAAACCCGTTCACCGCCGGGTGATCTACGCGATGTACGACGGCGGCTACCGCCCAGACAAGTCGTTCTCCAAGTGCGCCAGAGTTGTCGGCGACGTGATGGGGCAGTTCCACCCGCACGGCGACACCTCTATCTACGACGCACTGGTGCGCCTGGTGCAGCCGTGGAGCCTCCGGTACCCGCTTGCCCTCGGGCAGGGTAACTTCGGTTCCCCTGGCAACGACGGCGCGGCCGCTCCCCGGTACACCGAGACGAAGATGGCACCCCTCGCGCTTGAGATGGTGCGTGACATCACCGAAGACACCGTCGACTTCCAGGACAATTACGACGGTCGCACCCTCGAACCGACAGTGCTTCCGGCTCGCTTCCCGAACCTGCTGGTCAACGGTTCCGTCGGTATCGCCGTCGGCATGGCCACCAACATCCCGCCACACAACCTGCGCGAGGTCGCAGCAGGAGCGCAGTGGTACCTCGAGAACCCCGAGGCAGACCGCGAGGAACTGCTCGACGCGCTCGTGCAGCGCATCAAGGGTCCAGACTTCCCGACCGGTGCCCAGATCCTGGGCATCAAGGGAATCCAGGATGCGTACCGCACCGGTCGTGGTTCGATCACGATGCGTGCGGTGGTCAATATCGAGGAGCTCCAGGGCCGCAACTGCCTGGTGATCACCGAGCTGCCGTACCAGGTCAACCCGGACAACCTGGCAATTAAGATCGCCGAGCTGGTGAAAGACGGCAAGATCGGCGGAATCGCCGACATCCGTGACGAAACGTCTGGCCGCACCGGACAGCGCCTCGTTGTCGTTCTCAAGCGTGACGCCGTCGCCAAGGTCGTGCTGAACAACCTCTACAAGCACACGCAGCTGCAGGAGAACTTCGGCGCGAACATGCTGGCGATTGTCGACGGTATTCCGCGCACGCTCCCACTCGACGGGTTCATCAGCGCCTGGGTGACGCACCAGATCGAGGTCATCGTTCGGCGCACCCAGTACCGCCTCAACGAGGCAGAGGCCAAGGCCCACATCCTCCGTGGGTATCTCAAGGCGCTTGACGCCCTCGACGAGGTGATCGCCCTCATCCGTCGTTCACCGACTGCGGACGACGCGCGCGATGGCCTGATGGACCTGCTCGACGTCGACAAGCTCCAGGCTGACGCGATCCTGACCATGCAGTTGCGCCGACTGGCAGCGCTCGAGCGCCAGAAAATCGTCGACGATGCCGCCAGACTCGAGTTGGAGATCGCAGAATTCAAGGCGATCCTGGCCAGTCCAGAGCGCCAACGCACGATTGTCAGCGAAGAGCTGGCCGAGATCACCGAACGCTTCGGCGACGACCGTCGCACCGAGATCATGTTCGGGTTCGACGGCGATATGTCGATCGAAGACCTCATCCCAGAAGAGGAGATGGTGGTCACCGTCACCCGCGGCGGTTACATCAAGCGCACCCGCAGCGACAACTACCGCAGCCAGCATCGCGGCGGCAAAGGCGTGAAGGGTGCCCAGCTGCGCGCTGATGATGTGGTCGAGCACTTCTTCGTCACCACTACCCATCACTGGCTGCTCTTCTTCACCAATACCGGACGCGTCTATCGTGCAAAGGCCTATGAGGTGCAGGAGGCCGGACGTGACGCCAAGGGGCAGCACGTCGCCAACCTGCTCGCCATGCATCCAGATGAAGAGATCGCCCAGATTCTCGACATTCGCGACTACAGCGTGGCGAAATACCTCACCCTGGCGACCCGCGACGGGCTGATCAAGAAGACGGCGCTCAGCGAGTACGACACCAACCGCTCAGGCGGAATCATCGCGATCAAGCTTCGTGAAGGCGACGAACTCGTCTCCGCGTTGCTGGTCGAGGACGATTCCGATCTTCTGCTGGTGTCGCGAAAGGGGATGTCCATCCGTTTCACGGCGACGGATGAGGCGCTCCGGCCGATGGGGCGCAGTACGTCAGGTGTCATCGGCATGCATTTCCGTGGGGAAGACAAGTTGCTAGATGCATCGGTTGTTTCCGATGACGGCTATGTGTTCGTCGTGACCGAAGGCGGCTACGCCAAGCGCACCGCGGTCGACCAGTACCGGCTGCAGGGCCGTGGCGGCCTCGGAATCAAGGTGGCCAAACTGAACGACGATCGGGGTGACCTGGTGGGTTCCCTGATCGTTGACAGTGAGGACGAAGTCCTTGTGGTTCTTGCCAGCGGCAAGGTGGTACGCTCTGACGTTGCCGAAGTTCCCGCCAAGGGCAGGGACACAATGGGCGTGGTCTTCGCTAAGTTTGCGGATGAGGACAGGATCATCGCCATTGCGAAGAACACCGAACGTAACCTGGTTCCCGAAGTCGAAGAGGGAGAACCGGAGAGCGATTCGGAGGAGGAAGAGTCAGTAGATGAGTAGCGTCGCAGAAAAGCTTGCCAAGAAGTCCACTCGAAAGACCTCGTCGAAGCAGGTGCGCCTCAAGTTGGTGTACATCGACTTCTGGTCTGCCGTGAAGTTGTCGTTCCTGGTGGCGATCTGCCTGGCGGTCGTGACGATCGTGGCGACCTTCCTTATTTATACGGTTCTGAACCAGACCGAGATCCTCGACAAGGCCAATGACCTTTACACGGATATCGCTGGTTCTGCATCTGATCTGAAGAGCTTCCTGTCTGTCGGCAACGTGATGGGCTTCGCGGTGGTGGTCGCGGTGCTCAACACCGTGGTGGTCACCGCGCTCGGTGCGATCTTCGCCGTGCTGTACAACCTCAGTGTCAAGATCACCGGTGGACTGCTGGTGGGTTTCACGAACAACTAATGGTGTACCTCCCGGCGTGCCGGGAGGCGGCGCCGATTAGAAGATCACGGTGGATTCCGGTAGTCTCTAATCTGCCCAAGCGGGGATATAGCTCAGGCGGTTAGAGCGCTTCGCTGATAACGAAGAGGTCCCAGGTTCAAGTCCTGGTATCCCCACGTGTGACTATTATTGGTAGTCAGACGGGGCCTTAGCTCAATTGGTAGAGCGCCTGCTTTGCAAGCAGGAGGTCAGGAGTTCGATTCTCCTAGGCTCCACAGTTCAACACCCGCAAGAATATTTGCGGGATTACGCACACAGCTCCACAGTTTCCCAGATCAAAGGCCATTTCCCACGGGAGGTGGCCTTTTGATTTGTCTCAACAAGCTTCAGGTCAAGAGACGGTCATTGGTAGCAATTTGGTAGTTTATGGTAGTGATCCGTGTTTGGTCGGGTGCGCCTTGTGTGCCGCGGAATCACGCGAGTTTTGATTCACCATTTCTGCCGGTGCGCCCTTGGTCGGTTTCCTGCTGAGTGTCGGTTGGCGCTCGCGCTGCTCCCACAAGACGTCCTTCGACAGTTCGACACGCCGCGCGAGGACGGAGCCGCGCAACAGCTGGCAGCTCGCATTGTGCGCATCGCAAGCACAGGAGTCCATGATAAAAGTTGTTAACACCCTTATTAACACTGTGAACAGTTATTAACACCCTTGCTAACACTGTGGAGAATTACAGCGGTGTAATCATTCCAGCTTGTCGGACGGGTTCGCCAGAGGACTTCGATGCAATGGATCGTGTCCTACGCAACCCTGTCACCCGCTCCCCCTCGAACGGATCAGCCGGAGAGAACGCGCCCGCTCGTCAACAACTCTTCGCCTTGGCCGAAGCGGTTGGCGGAGCAGCGGAAGGGAATCCTCGAGTCACTGTGCAAGAGCTGAACCCCGGGCCAGTGGCGTCTGATGGATAGACGTGTCGTGCAGATCCAGGGAAGGCGGAATTAGACATGACGGCCGCAACGCCAGAACCCGAGGATTTGCTCGAGCAGATCCGAGTTCGCATCTACGAGCGCTTTGCCAGCGATGGGCGTGCGCCCGGTGTCGGTGAGCTCGCAATGCAATCGAACGTGGACGAGGCGGAGATCGTCCACGCGTTGGGTGCGCTCCATCGTGAACGATCGCTCGTGCTCGATGAGCGCGGAGACATCGAATTGGCCCACCCCTTTGACGGTCGCGACTTCGGCTTCTCGGTCAAGGGTGGCGACACGCTTTGGTGGGGTGGATGTGCCTGGGACTCGTTCGCCATACCGCACCTCGTTCCGGGTGCATCGCCGGCTCTGGTCGCGACGACCTGCCCCGGTTGTGACACTCCTCACGCGTGGAACGTTTCGGCCTCGAGCCCGCCACCTGGCCCGCAAGTCGCGCATTTTCTCGTGCCTATGGCCCATGTGTGGGACGACGTGACGCATGCCTGCGATAACCAACGCATATTCTGCGACGAGCGATGCGTAGCGGCGTGGCTTGCTCGCACAGGCAATACCAAAGGCACGATCCTCAGCCTGCCGACCCTCTGGCGCCTCGCGTCTCGGTGGTACGAGGGGCGTCTCGGCTATGGGTACCGACCGCGTCAGCCCGAGGTGGCTGCTGACTATTTCCGCGAGGTGGGCCTAATCGGAGCCTTCTGGGGCACGGCGGTTTGATCCCGCCTGCACGCTCGATTCTCTCGAACGCCTCGCGCTAAACAGTAATCCAACCGTCTGGTTGATAATGTCGAGCTCTCGGTATAGGGTAGAATCAAACGGTTGGTTTAATCCTGGAGTACTCGCTCTGCGCAGACTTCGCTTGGACCCCGACTCCGATGAGTTGTCACCGGGTTGTTCCGTGCCTCTCAGGTCAGCGCGTAGTACCAGAAAGCAGACGACATGACTGTCAATATCATGCCCTTCGGGGCAACATCCACCGCCACCGAGGTCCTCGAGGGCATCGACCTGACCGGCAAGCGCGCGATCGTCACTGGCGCGTACTCGGGTATCGGGTTCGAATCGGCAGTCGCGCTCGCGGCCGTCGGCGCTGAAGTGACATTGGCCGTCCGCAACCCCGAGGCGGGTGCGGACGCCGCCCGCAAGATAAACGACGTCACCGGCCGCGATGACGTCCACGTCTCCCGCATCGATTTGATCGACAGGTCGAGCATCCGCGAGTTCGTCTCCGCGTGGTCCGGACCGCTGGACATCCTCATCAACAACGCAGGAGTCATGGCACTGCCCGAGCTCCACCGGACGCTCGAGGGGTGGGAGGCCCAGTTCGCGACGAATCACCTCGGATCGGCCGCGCTCACGCTCGGTCTGCATGACGCCCTCGCCGCCGCTGGGAATGCGCGGGTGGTCATGGTCTGCTCGAGTGCGCATCTGATGGCGCCGGTGGACTTCGACGACATCCATTTTGAGTCGCGCCCCTACGAGGCCTGGGCGGCATATGCGCAGTCGAAGACTGCAACTCTGCTTTTCACCGTCGCCCTCGCTCGGCGCTGGGGGGCGGACGGCATCACCGTGAACGCTCTCCACCCCGGCGGTATTATGACCAACCTCCAGAGGCACCTCGATGACGCGGCGCTCGCCTTCGTCGGGGCGAAAGACGACAAGGGGAACACGCTCGATGTGCCGCCGGGGTGGAAGACGCCGCAGCAGGGCGCAGCCACCACGGTGCTGCTCGCGGGGTCGCCGCTGGTCGAGGGCGTCAGTGGACGCTACTTCGAAGACGTGAATGAGGCGGCCGTACAGCCCGAGCCTGCAGGAGGCAAGGCCGGAGTGGCGCCCTATGCGGTCGACGCCGAGACTGCGGAACACCTCTGGGACGTGACGGCACAGCTCCTGGCCTGAACTCGTCAAGATCGCGGCGTCCGTTGCTCCTGTCAGGGGGCGACGGGCGCCGTTGGTGCGTGGAGCAGCGAATCCGTCATCGCAGCGACGGTCGCGACGATCGCGCGACGGTGTCTGGCTCGACGCTCGGACTCGTTCGCGGCACCGGAGTCGCGAATCGTGCCGGGCGTGTTGCCCCACGCTTGCGCGGCGGCGAGGGCGAGCATCATGGCATCCGCACCCGTCTCCACGTCGACTCCGTGCGTGAGGGCCAGCTGCTGCGCCTTGGACTGGTGCGCGGCCTGCTCCTCGGGAGAGGCGTCAGAACGCTCCAGCGCCTTCCACTGCGTCAGCCGCAGGAGTCCAGGATCGTTCTCCAGATAGTCGAAAATGGCGCCCGCGTAGCCAGGGAGGTCGTGGGGCGTGAACGGGACCACGTCGGCGAGGATCCGCAGACGGGTGCCGAGGACCGCATCGAAGAGAGCGTCTTTCGAGCCGAAGTAATGGTAGATCGCCTGCTTATTGGCTTTCGCACCCGTGGCGATGCGATCCACTCGGGCGCCCGCGAGTCCGTGCTCGACGAACTCGCGATACGCGGCGTCGAGGAGACTCGCCTTCGTGGCTGCGGAGTCATAGGCCATGCACCCAGACTAAACCAATTGGTTACCCTGGAATGAGGCTCGGGCCAGTCCGGAGCGGTGATCCCCCCAGAGCAGGGCCGCGGTGGAGCTGAGCGTGCTATCTCGACTCCACCGTGGAGTGCTGTTCTCTCGACGACCTCGTCAGGTCAGTGCACGCCGAACCCGACGCTGGACGAGATGCCGAAACTGGTCGTCGCGACCAGCGACGTACCTCGGTTGCAGATCCGATGGAGTGAATGTGAACGCCACATCGCCATTGCCGTTTGTCGCGGGTAAGCGTCGGCGTGGTCGACGCTCGTCGTCGTCCGCCATTGCTTCGGGCAGATGCGCCGCGGAGAAGGCCGCGCTCACAGTGCGGTATGACGATCGCGCCAAGTATGCGTTCCGTCCTATGGGGCCCGACGATCTCGCCAACCGTAAGTAGCGCTATCGAGGCCGGCACGACGGGGACTCTTCGCGCCCAAACCATGAGCCATCCAAGCGGGCGTCCCCGGACAACCGGTCTCTCACCTCGTGCACGCCAGGAGGCCAGTGTCTCTGCGGAAAGACCATCATGCTCGCCCGTCCAGTCGCCGTCGCGCACGACGCGGATCTTCGGCGACCGCTTCAATCCCTTCACCACTGGCACGAACCACTCCAGGCGCGCCCCGGTCTCACCGCTGTACCAGCGCCGCAGTGCTCCGTCGAGCTCGGTGGACTCGAAGTCGATGGCGGCGCGCGCATTCTCGAACTGTGGCAACGTGCCACGAAGTGCAGGCGTCGTGATTCGGTCTCCGTCATGGTCGGTCCTTCGTGTGTTTCAGGGCAGCACGGCGTTCACGGGGCCGACAGGTATGCGCGGCGGTCTAGGAGTCGGACGGCGACAAAGGTCGAGGACCGTTCGTCACGATAGCGACGTCCTCGAGATCGAGGGCCTCGCCGGATGCGGTTCGCAAGGACACCTTTACCGGCTCGCCGGTGCTGCGCTCGACCAGGCGGAGCGGGCCGCCGCCCTCGCCCTGCAGGTGTTTGTCTCCCCACTGCATGAGGGCGAAGACGACCGGTACGAGGTCTCGGCCCTTCTCGGTGAGCAGGTACTCCGACCGTCGGCGCTTGCCCAGCTCCTGATAGAGCTCCTTGGTGAACAACCCCAGCTTCGTCAGTTCCTTGAGTCGAGCCGCCACGATCGCGTCAGTGAGCTTGGTGCGCCGGGCGAAATCGTCGAACCGCGTGGTTCCGTAGAACGCCTCGCGCAGGATGAGCATGGAGGAGCGAGTGCCGACGGCTTCCATCGAGAGCCCGATCGAGCAGGTGTCGAGACTCCAGGTGCGCCGGTCGGCGAGGACGCCTTGGAATGCGAGCGCCATACCGCCCCCCTTCTTCACTTCTGACTATACCAGCCGAGAGCCAGGCATGCTGGGTGCACGCGGGCAGGTAGGCGTTGATGCCTACGGAGCCGGTCTGGATCCTTCTCGCGATCGCGACACCGCGGCCATGGTCCTTCGTCCACACCGTCCCACGAGACCGAACGATGAGGCGTTGGCAAGGCGGATGGCCTCGTCTTCATCGCCGTAAGGGATGACTGAGAGCGCGGGGCCGAAGATCTCCTCGCGCGCGATGGTCGAACGGTTGTCGACATCTGCGAACGCTGTCGGTTCGACAAACCAGCCGCGTTCGACATCGTGCGGTCGCCCTCCACTCACGAGGCGCTCTCGTCTTTGCCCTTCGCGATGTAACGCGTCCGTCCAGGAATCGGGTGCACAGGTGGCGGTGGCTGGCAGCGCGATCTACAGCGCGCCCAATGTCGGGGCCGCCGCCGCAAAGCTGCGTACCGAGACCGTCTGACCTCAGAGCGGCCGTGCGGGCGTGAATCCCCCGAACTCGCGCTCGATGAGCTGCGCGAAATGGATCGGCGTACGGTCCTCGAAGAGCGGACCGATCAACTGCGCTCCGATCGGAAGCCTTTCACTCGACTGGGCAATCGGAGCCACGGTCGCCGGTAATCCTGGGACCGTGGCGATGCCTGCCCAGACGAGTTGATCGCCGTAGTCGTGTTCGGCTCCGTCGATCGTGATCGACCGCGTCCACTGATCTGCGCTGTGGTCGTGCGCGAACGCGGTGGTGGGGGATGCAGGACAGATCACGATATCGAACTCCGTGAAGAGTCGACTCCATGCGGCACGGTGCTGGCTGCGCAGCGCATCGTCGGCCAGCCAATCCCGGTAGCTCGAAGAGGCTCCCCGCGACCGCTCTGCTGCAAGCGACGTGTCATCCGGGTCGAGGGTTACAGCCCGTGCCGCGGCCTGCTCGTACACATGCGACGGATAGGTGGATGCGACCGATGCGAGCAGAAGTCGCATGTAGATCCGCGCTGCTTCGGTCGGGTCGGGCAGTAGATCGCTGTGTCGCTGCACTCGCACTCCGGCTGAACCCAGATCGGAGGCGAGGCTTTCGAGTGCCATCCGAATATCGGAGGAAGTGGGGATGAGCGGATGCGTGTCGACGATGAGGACTCGATACTCCGAAAGGTGCTCGTGACGAGGTGGTCTCAGGCTGAGCGTGTGCGCGATTCCCAGCCCCGTCTCATCGGGCTCTGCCAGCAGATCGAGCATCAGAGCCAGATCGACCGCGCTGCGCGCCATCGGTCCGATCACCGTGAGGTCGCGGCTGTACTCCAGTGGGGCCGAGAAGGGGGGCGTATGTCCCCGCGAGGGCAGCAGACCGAAGGACGACTTGTGGGCGTAGGTTCCCGTGAAGTGTGCGGGAACCCGGAGCGATCCCGCGATGTCCGACCCGAGCGATATCGCGCCGAACCCGGCCGCAAGCGCTGCAGCGGATCCTCCAGAGGATCCACCCGGTGTGCGGTTGAGGTCCCAGGGGTTGCGTGTCGTGCCGTAGATCGGGTTGTAGCTCTGGAGGTCGCCGAGGGCAACGGGAACGTTGGTCTTGCCGAGGATCACGCCGCCTTCGGACTTCATCCGGGCCACCGCGAGGGCATCCTCCGTAGGAACGAAGTCCTTCAGGGGCGGGATTCCCCATGTCGTCGGCATGCCTGCGACGTTGAACGATTCCTTGACCGTCATCGGCACGCCCAGCAGGCGGCCGCGCCCGCCGCGTGCTCTCGTCGCATCTGCGAGGCGAGCGGCATCCACCGCTCTGTCGAAGTCGTGCACCACGACGGCGTTGATCTTGTCGTCGTGGTCTTCGATCCGCGCGATCGCGCTTTCGGTGAGTTCGACGGACGACACCATGCCCGCGTTCATGGCGGCCGTCAGTTCAGTGGCCGTGGCGTACGTGTATTCAGACGACATCAGATTCCTGTCTATCGAGAACGAGGTCAGACCGCACGGGGCTGACTTGACTATAATATAGTCAGCATATAGCCTTCTGATTGCCGCAAACCCAAAGTCGGCCCCGGCAGGCGACCCAACCCTTACTCGCACGCCTCGTTCTCCGACGCAGACTCATCGAGGAATCCGTCCATGCCCACCTCCAGGGCGTCGCAAGACGCACCAGCGCGCACGAAGTCTTCTGCGATCGTTCCGGCGACGGTCGCCTTCATCGGGGCTGCGGTGAGTTTCACCAGCCTCTATCTCGCAGCGGGGGCGCCCACGCCCCTGCTGGTGCTCTACCAGGACCAGTGGGCCTTTCCGGCGGTGATCCTGACCCTCGCCTTCGCTGCGTATTCCGCCGGCTTCCTCATTGCGCTTCTGACGGTGGGTTCGCTCTCGGATCACCTGGGGCGTCGTCCCGTGATCCTCGGCGCACTCGTCGTGCAGCTGCTCTCCGTCGTCATGTTCCTCTTCGCGCCGGACATCGGCTGGGTCACTGCCGCCAGAGTGGTGCAAGGCATAGCGACCGGTGCCGCGACCAGCGCATTCACGGCAACTCTCGTGGAACTGGCGCCGACTCGCCGCAAGCGTCTGGCCACAATCCTGGGGACCGTAGGCGTGACCGGCGGACTCGCCGTAGGCGCACTTCTCACCGGCGTGGCGATCGAGTACGCGGATGACGCGAACACGATCGTGTTCGTCACGATCGGAGTGCTGACGGTCCTCGGAATCGTGATCGTCGCCCTGTCCCCGGAGACTGTCACCAAGAAACGAGGAGCGCTGCGCTCGCTCATCCCACAGATCGCTGTGCCCGCCCCCGCACGCCGGGAGTTCGCGGCCGCCGCACCGGTGATCGTGTCGATCTGGATGCTCGCCGGTCTGTCACTCGGCCTGGCGCCGACCATCGTGCGCAACGTGTTCCAGCTGGACAGCGGCCTCCTCAACGGATTCTGCGGATTCATTTCCCCGGCCGTGTCGGCGATCATCGCCTTGATCTTCGCGCGGGTGCGCCCTCGACGCGCGATTCGTCTCGGGATCTATGCCTCCGTGATCGCAACCGCCTTGATCGTGGTCGCTGTGCTGACGGGGAGTCTGGCCACGATGATCGGGGGTCAGGTCGTCGCCGGACTGGGGTTCGGTGCCGCGTTCTCCGCTTCGCTGCAGCTCATATTCCCGCTCGCGGCGGCGCACGAACGAGCCGGCCTCGTCGCTGCCATTTATGTCGTCGCCTACATCGCGTTCAGTCTGCCTGTCGTCGTCAGCGGCCAGCTCGCCGGCGTCCTGGGGCTCCCCGCGGCGGTGGCCTGGTACGGCGCGGTCACGATCCTGCTCGCGCTCATCAGCCTCATCGCCCAGTTGCGCCTGGCTAAGCGGGAGCGAGACTGATGCGGCCGGTTACTCCGATGAATCCATTGAGATCGGGAATACTTGCGCCCGCAAGTATGTTTCGCCCGAGTGGGACACACACGTTCCCGAAACACTTCTCGTGAAAGGCACTACCAATAACCATGGTAAGAATCGGCATCATCATCGGCAGCACGCGTCCTGGTCGTAACGGCGAGGGAGTGGCACGTTGGATCTTCGACAAGGCGCAGCGACGCACGGGCGCGGAGTACGAGCTCATCGACCTCGCGGACTTCGGGCTTCCCCACCTTGACGAGGCGCTGCCGCCGGCCATGGGACAGTACAGCCAGGAGCACACCAAGAAGTGGGCGGACACCATCGCGCGCTTCGACGGCTACATCCTGGTGACTCCCGAGTACAACCACTCGACGTCGGGTGCCCTGAAGAACGCGATCGACTTCCTCGGCAACGAGTGGTACAACAAGGTTGCCGGCTTCGTCGGATACGGCGTCTACGGCGGCGTGCGCGCCATCGAGCACCTGCGACTCGTGTTCTCGCAGCTCCAGGTCGCGACGGTGAGCGCCGCAGCGACGTTCAACCTCATGACCGATTTCGAGAACATGAGCACGTTCCGCCCTGCGGAGTACCACGAAGCGTCCGTCACCGCACTCTTCGATCAGGTCGAAAGCTGGTCCGAGGCACTCGGTGAGGTGCGGGCCCGCGAACAGGTTCAGGCAGCAGCCTGAAACGACGGCGGGGTGCCCGTGGCAGTCGCACAGGCGCCCCGCCACCTTCACAATGCGCCGGCGTAGCCCGACGGTTAACAGAAAGGCAAGACAATGGCGATGACAACAGCGCCGAATTCATCCGGTTACGCCGAGGTGTTCCACGGGCAGAAGGCTCGATTCGCTTCGGATGCGACGAAATCCTACGAATGGCGGATCGATCAGCTCACGCGCCTCGAACGGCTGATCGGCGAGAATCAGGAGAAGCTCATAGCTGCCCTGGCAGCCGACTTCAAGACGTC
This sequence comes from Glaciibacter superstes DSM 21135, assembly GCF_000421145.1. GTDB lineage: Bacteria > Actinomycetota > Actinomycetes > Actinomycetales > Microbacteriaceae > Cryobacterium > Cryobacterium superstes. The sequence continues at coordinate 170,172 of NZ_ATWH01000007.1, forward strand.
CATCTGGGACAGCTCTGCGGAGTTCGGGGTATCTATCGGCGCGATCGCCGAGGCGAAGGCGAGTCTGAAGGAATGGATGAAGCCGACGCCGATGGACCTGCCCGGGTCCTTCGCCTCGAAGGGCTACGAGGCGCGAGTGTTCCACGATCCATACGGAGTCACGCTCCTGATCGCTCCGTTCAACGCGCCGCTGGCCTTGCTGGTCGCACCGCTTGTGGCGGTGCTCGCTGCGGGCAATCCCGCGATCGTGAAGCCGTCTGAAGTCACGAGCCATGTGGCCACGACGCTGGGTGATCTGTTCCCGCACTACTTCGATGAGCGAGACGTCGCGATGATCCGCGGCGACCGCGAAGTCGTTTCCGCGTTGCTGAAGCTCCCGTTCGACTTCATCTTCTTCACCGGCAGCGTTCCGGTCGGAAAGATCGTCATGCGAGCGGCCGCTGAGAACCTCACACCGGTTCTCCTCGAGCTGGGCGGTCAGAATCCGTCGATCGTCGATGAGACGGCGAACCTGCCCGATGCGGCGCGGAAGCTCGTCTGGGGAGCTATGGCCTTCGGGGGGCAGTGGTGTGTCTCCCCGGGGTACGTGTACGTGCACGAGAGCGTGGCTGCAGAGTTCGTGGAGGAGACGAAGAAGGCCGTCATCGAGTTCTACGGAACCGATCCGGACGCGAACCCCGACCTGTCCCGAATCGCGACCGAGAAGGATGTCGTGCGACTCGCCAGGTTGATCGACCCGACCAAGGTCGTCATCGGGGGTGAGAGCGATGTCGCATCGCGCTATGTCGCTCCGACGATCATGTATCCCGTCGCTGACGACGACCAGGTCATGGAGGAGGAGATCTTCGGGCCGATTCTCCCCGTTCTGCCCTACCACGACCTCGACGAGGCCGTCGCCGCCATCAAGAGGCGCCTGTCAGCGCTGTCCACCTATATCTTCAGTCGAGATGAGGACCGCGTGGCAAAGCTGCTTGCGACACTGCCCTTCGGCAACGGTTCGGTGAACCTCACCATGCTGCAGCTGTTCTTCTCCAATCTCCCCTTCGGCGGTATCGGCGCGTCGGGGATGGGCCAGTACCTCGGCAAGACAGGATTCGACTCCCTCAGCCACAGGAAGTCGGTTCTGTTCTCTCCGGCTGACGAAGCAGTCGAATCCCTTTATCCGCCATACGACGCCGAGACTCCCGGCCGCATGGCACGGATGTTCGACTGATTCCGTTCGGCTCCGCCCTGTCGCGCTGTTCGGCGGCCAGGGTGGAGCCGTTCGTGCATTCATCCCAGGACCCGTCGGCGAGTGCGACCTCGACCTTCATGGCGCGTTCTCGGCCCCGATATCCGATGTTCCACCCTCGGATTGCCGTGCACGTTCGGCCGCGTTCAGAAGGGCCTGAGTCAGGTCGCGGAGCGTCTCTAGCTGGTCGTCGTCCAGCGCTCGGGACATCGCCTCACCCACGTGCCGGAAGAGTTCCGCGCCGACTCGACGTTGAACGGCCCGCCCCGCCGCCGTGAGGACGATGCGCGATACCCGGGCGTCGGCGGGATCGTTTTGACGATCGACGAGCCCACGTTCATGGAGCCGGGACACCAATCGTGAGATGCCGGCCTGAGTAAGCAACGCGTCGTCGCCCAGCTCCATGACTCGAAGCCCATTCGGGGCGACTGAGAGCGCATGCAGTACGCCGTACTCGCGTGGCAGGACGTCACTCCAGCTGACGAGCAGCTGGAACTCCCGGACGAGCGTGGCCTGCGCCCGAAACAGTGCTTCCCACGCCGAGTTGGCCAGCTTGAAGTCCGTACTCATCGCGATACTAGCCTCCCCTTCATCTTCGTCGGGCGGCTCTCGCCCGACTCCACTGAGTCACCAACGTACAGCGGTTGCAGACGCAGCCGGGGAATACATGCGCAGTCATGTTGTTTACTTCCGTATACACACACGAAGGGGCACATCATGCAGTTCGGCATTTTCACGGTCGGTGACATCGCACCCAGTCCGTTGACGGGATACACCCAGAGCGAGGCGGAGCGCATCGCCAACCTGGTCCGTGTGGCGCAGCGCGCCGATGAGGTGGGACTCGACGTGTTCGCCCTCGGTGAGCATCACAATCCGCCGTTCATCCCGTCGTCGCCCACGACGCTGCTCGCGCACATCGCGGCGCTGACGAAGCAGATCATGCTGAGCACGTCCGTCACCCTGATGACCACGAACGATCCGGTGAAGATCGCAGAGGACTACGCGATGCTCCAGCACGTCGCGAACGGGCGACTCGACCTGATGGTCGGGCGCGGAAACACTGTCCCCGTCTACCCATGGTTCGGGAAGGACATCCGCGAGGGCGTGGCCCTGGCCTTGGAGAACTACAACCTGCTGCATGACCTGTGGCGCAAGGACGTCATCGACTGGGAGGGGCAGTTCCGAACACCGCTGCAGGGCTTCACATCCACCCCGCGACCGCTCGATGACGTGCCGCCGTTCGTCTGGCACGGGTCCATCCGCACCCCGGAGATCGCCGAGCAGGCCGCCTTCTACGGCAACGGATACTTCGCGAATCACATCCTCGCGCCGAATCTCCACTTCAAACCGCTCGTGGACTTCTACCGTCAGCGGTTCGAGCACTACGGACACGGCTCCCAGGCGCAGGCGATCGTCGGGTTGGGCGGACAGGCATTCATCGCGAAACGCTCGCAGGATGCCGTCGAGACCTTCCGGCCCTACTTCGAGAACTACCCGGTGTTCCGCGGCAGCTCGCTCGATGACTACATGAGCCGCACGCCGCTGAGCGTCGGCAGCCCCCAGGAGGTCATCGACAAGACCCTCACCTTCCAGGAGGGGTTCGGCGACTACCAGCGTCAGCTCTTCTCACTCGACAGCATGGGGCTCCCGGTCGAGATGGCGCTTGAGCAGGTCGAGCTTCTCGGGACCGAGGTGGTGCCCGTGCTTCGCAAGGAGATGGCGGCCCGTCGTGCCGATGACGTGCCGGGGGCGCCCACTCACGCGAGCCTTATCGTCGATAAGTACGGCGATGGTGAGCCTCGTCAGCCGCGTCCGAACCCCAACCGGGGCGACAACCTGTCGGGGACCTCGCCGTATCAAGACAGCGACCCGGAGCTGCAGGCGCGGTTCCCGACGGCGGTCTGACTTGCGTTCCCATCTGAGGCTGGCGAATAAGGCCTGGGAGGCGTACTACCGTGCGCACGCGACTCTCACGCGAGAGTTCGCCGACGCCGACATCTGGAACGGTGTTGACACATCGGAGTACACGGTGCTCCCCGTGCTCTCGACGAACCCTCGCGGCGTGAGCATCACCGAGCTCGGCAGGAACCTCCTCTTGTCGCAGCCGTCCGTGTCTCGGCTCGTGGCGCGCATGGAGAGCCGCGGTCTCCTTCGACGGGGGGAGGATTCAGCGGATGGTCGTATCTGGAGGATCCATCTCACCGATATCGGACGTGACGTGCAGCAGTGCGTCGGCAGGAACGTGGCGAGGCGTGTCGATCACGCCATGGCCCGCTCGCTCGACGTCGCGCAGATGGTCGCCCTCCGTGATCTGAGCGAGGCGCTCCTAACAGGGGCTAGCGGATCAGCGGACGCCTCGCCGACGTCGAGAGAGAGGGCAGGCCGATGATGGCACCGGGGCGGACTCGCCGGTCTCGCACCGGACCCGAACCAGGCCGAAGGACTGCTCGCCATGCTGGCGGGCAACGTCCCGCTGGGTCGTCTCGCACACCCGGATGAGATCGCAAATGTCGTGCTGTTCCTCGCCTCTGCCCAGGCGAGCTTCATCACGGGCACAGAGCTGTCCGCTGATGGGGGCGAAGTACAGCTCTGAGGGGCTCCGGCCGCGGCGTGACTGGGGCGCGCCGCGGCCGGGAGAGGGCCGTGCGCGAAGCTGTGGGGCCCGATACGCGGATCGTCTGCGACGGCAACGGCAACGGCAACGAACGCATGGATCTGCCGACCGCTATTCACCTCGGCCATCGGCTGGCCGAGCTCGACATCTTCTGGTTCGAGGAGCCGATCTCAAGCGATGATGTGGAAGGGCATCGCCGATTGCGAGCATCGCTCCCCATGGCGATCGCGGGTGGTGAGCATCTCACCAGCGTCGGCGAGTTCATGCGCTTCATCGATGCGGAGGCACTGGATGTCATCCAGCCCAACGCCACGAGGGTCCGCGGTGTCACCGAGATGGTCAGGAGAGGGAGGTCGCGGCGGCGCACGGCCTCATGCTCGCACCGCACTTCTGGAATGAGCGTCACGTGCACGTCGCGGCAGCAGCGCTCGCGTCGACCTACGTCGAGTACTTCCCCCACCTGCACCCCTACATCGAGCAACCGCTCGAGACGCGCCGCGGCGAGGTCGTCGTGCCCGATCGTCCAGGGCATGGCATCGTCTTCACCCAGGAGACCTGGGAGCGATTCTCCCTCTAGGCGGGACCGCGCTTCCTCCGTCGCAGCCGTGTGAGACGAACCGGAGGAAGCGCGGTAGCGAGAATCTAGTGAGCGGGGCCGGAGTAGTGACCCGGTGTCATCCGGGATGCGACGCCGAAGCGGTTGAAGGCGTTGATGGCGACCACCACAGCGATCACCTGGGCGAGCTCGTCGTCCTTGAACTCACTCGCCGCGCGTGCATAGACCTCGTCGCTGACGAAGCCGTCAGTGAGCACGGTGACCGCCTCGGTGAGTTCGATCGCGGCCAGCTCGCGCGCCGTGTAGAAGTGCTTCGACTCGGCCCAGGCGCTGAGCTGCACGAGGCGCTCGATGCTCTCGCCTGCGGCAAGTGCGTCCTTGCTGTGCATGTCGAGGCAAAACGCGCAGTGGTTGAGCTGCGACGCGCGCACCTTGATGAGGTTCACGAGGGATTCCGGCAGATCCTTCTTGGCGGCGGCGGCGTCGAGTCGAAGGAGAGCCTTGAACACATCCGGCACCTGCGCCATCCAGTCGAAGCGCTGGGGGTGCTCGGGGGTCAGTTGGTCGGGGGTCGTTGCAATGTCGGTCATGATTCGACACTACGAATCAAGCGGCAGGCGAGTAAGGTCCAATGACATGGCAGAGTCTCAGACCACTTCGCAGACGCGCCGGTCAACGCGCACCGGTGTCGACCTTCTCCTGCAACTTCGCGGATCCGGAACGAGAGCAGGTCTGACGGAGGCCCTGCGCGATGCCGTGCGATCGGGGCATCTGCCGGCAGGAAGTCGCCTGCCCGCATCCCGCGCCTTGGCCAACGATCTGGGAATTGCGCGCAGTACGGTGACCGAGTGCTATTCGCTGCTCCTGGAGGAGGGCTGGCTCACGGCGCGTCACGGCTCGGGGACGTTCGTGGCGGAGCGTGTGCAACAGCATCGGGTCAAGGAGGTGCCGGCGCCTCGCCGAGAGCCCTCGCACGGGCTCGGCCCGGGAGCGGCGGACTATGCGGACTTCCCTCGTTCGACCTGGCTGGCCGCCGCGCGCCGAGCGTTCGCGGCCGCTCCGCACAGCGCCTTCGGATACGGCGATCCGCTGGGACGCATGGAGACGCGGGTCGCGATCGCCGACTATCTCGCTCGCGTGCGGGGCGTGTACGCCGACCCGGGTCGGATCGTCCTGTCCTCCGGTTATCAGCACGGTCTCGGCGTGGTGGCCCGCGCACTGAAGAACCAGGGTCATGAATCCGTCGCGGTGGAGTCCTACGGGCTGGACATCTATCGGGGGGTGCTCGGCGATGCGGAACTCCGCATCCCGCCTCTCGAGGTCGATGAGGAGGGCGCTCAGGTGCAACGGCTCCATCGACTCGACGGCAACAGAGCTGTCCTGCTCACCCCGGCGCATCAGTTCCCGACCGGTCACGCGTTGTCTCCTGAGCGTCGCGCCATGGTCCTCGATTGGGCGCGGAGTGCAGGAGGGCTCATTCTCGAGGACGACTACGACGGCGAGTTCCGTTACGACCGCAAGCCGATCGGAGCACTGCAAGGGCTCGATCCCGACCGGGTCGTGTACTTCGGAACAGCCAGTAAGTCGATCGCGCCAGCGCTCCGGCTGGGATGGATCGTCGTCCCGGATCGCCTTCTGGGGGCGGTGGCGGATGCGAAGGGGCGCGTCGACACCGTGAGCGTATTGGACCAGCTCATCTTCACGGAGTTCGTCACCTCCGGCGCCTTCGACAGCCACATCCGCTCTCGTCGGCAGAGCTATCGACGACGTCGTACCCAACTCGTCGACGCTGTGCAGAGTCGAGCCTCTGGCATCCGCGTGATCGGCATGCAGGCCGGATTGCAGGCGGTGCTCATCCTGCCGGCGGGTACAGAGGCGTGGGTCCTGCAGGCGGCGGCACGCCGGGGCCTCCTGGTGAGCGGCCTCTCCGCTTTCCGGCATCCTGGTGCGGAAAGAGACGGCAGGTGGTCGGACGGCCTGGTCGTGAACTTCTCCGCTGTCTCCGACAGTGCGTGGCCGGGAGCCTTGGAGGAACTCGTTCGCGTCCTCCCGTGACAGGAGTGAAAGTGGTCCGGATTTCTTGATGCGGATTGGTACTCGTGGAGGGTCCGCTTCGGTTCTAGCGTTGTGTTGTACGGCGATTGACCAGGTCGTGCAACCCACGTGATTCCTACAAGGAGCCGAAATGTCCGCACCCCGCACGATCTCCCGACGGTCACGTCGGCGCGCGTTTCCGTCAGGGCTCGCCCTGGCAGGTACCGCTGTCGCCTTCATGAGCCTGTATCTGGGGGCGGGTGCTCTGACGCCACTCCTTGTCGATTACAAGGACCGGTTCGGCTTCGCCCCGGAGATGCTCAACGTCGCCTTTGCTGTCTATGCCGCCGGGTTCCTGGTCGCGGTACTCGTCTTCGGCTCTCTCTCGGATCACATCGGCCGGCGGCCGGTGATCATTGGGGGACTGATTGTGCAGCTCGCATCGAACATCCTGTTCCTCACGGCCATGGATGTGAGCTGGGTCATCTTCGGCCGCATAGTCCAGGGCCTCGCGAGCGGCGCCGCGACCGCCGCGTTCACGGCTGCGATGGTGGAGCTGGCGCCCGAGCGCAACAAACGAGTCGGGGCGATCCTCGGCAGCATCAGTCTGACCGGTGGGCTCGCCCTGGGCTCGATCCTCGCGGGGCTCGCCATCGAGCTCACCCCGGCAGCGAACACCATCATCTTCGTCATCCTGATCGCACTGACCGTCCTCGGCGTGCTCGTGGCGATCTTCGCCCCGGAGACGGGGAAGCGGACGCGGGGTGCCGGGCGCTCGATGATCCCGCGTGTCTCGGTCCCTCGGGCAGCTCGCCGGGAGTTCATCGCCGCCGCCCCCGTCGTCGCCGCCGTCTGGATGCTCGCCGGTCTGTCGGGTGGTCTCGCACCCAATATGGTGCGCAGCGTATTCGGGATCGACAGTCCTTTCCTCGGCGGGCTCGCCGGTTTCGTCGCTCCCGCCGTGTCCACCGTGATCGGAGTGGTCTTCGCGAAAGTGGCCTCGCGGCATGCCATGGTCATCGGCATCTACGCGGCGATCATCGGTGCAGCGGCGATCATCGGCGGAGTGTTCGCCGGGAGTCTGACGATCATGATCATCGGGCAGGCCATCGCGGGCATCGCCTTTGGAGCGTCGTTCACCGCCGCGCTCCAGCTGCTGATCCCGCTGGTGCTGCCGCAGCAGCGAGCCGGCGTGATCGCTGCCGTCTACGTCGTCTCCTACGCCGCCTTCGGGCTCCCGATCGTCATCGAGGGCCAGTTGGTCGCCCCGCTCGGCGAGATTCCTGCGGTGGTCTGCTACACGGGCGTGACCATCCTGCTCGCTCTCCTCAGCCTCATTGCTCAGGCGCGCATCGCGCGTCGTGCGTGAGCCCCGGCATCCGCCCGGTTCAACGAAACAAGAAACGAAAGGCACCATTATGTCCAAGGTCTTCCTCGCAGGCGCATCCGGAGTCATCGGCCAACGTCTCATCCCCCTGCTCCTGAAGGCGGGGCACACCGTCGCGGGCATGACCCGCTCGGCCGGCAAAGCGGAGCGCATCAGCGCTCTCGGAGCTGAAGCCGTCGTGGTCGATGTGTTCGATCGTGACGCACTGATCGCCGCCGTCGTGGCCTTCGGTCCTGACATCATCCTCAACGAGCTCACCGACCTGCCAGACGATGTGAACAAGATCGCCGAGTTCGGCGACCTGAACGCCCGCATCCGGACGGAGGGCAACCAGAACATCATCGATGCCTCTCGCGCAGCGGGCAACCCGAAGATCCTCGCTCAGACCGTCGCCTGGGAGCTCCCGGACGGACCGGATGCCGTCGCCGTGCGGCAGCTGGAGACATCTGTGCTCGCTGAGGGCGGTGTCGTGCTCAGCTACGGACAGTTCTACGGTGCCGGAACCTACAACCCGGATGCCGTTCCGGCAGAGCCGCGCGTGCAGATCGACCGTGCGGCAGCGCGAACGGTCGAGCTGCTGGACGCACCGTCCGGGGTCGTCGTCATAATCGACTGACCACCCCTCTCTCCACCCAGACTCGATCGGATCACTCATGGCGGAACTCGACCTCCCTCTCGCTCCTGCGTCGCACGACGTCGAAGGACCGAGAGCTCCCAGGAACGCCTACGAATGGCTGGTCGCGATCGATCTGGACGGGACAACGATCGACGAGGTGGGTCACGCTAGCCCGGCCGTGAGAGCGGAGCTCCATCGTGTCGCAAGCGCCGGGCATCATCTGCTCGTCGCGACCGGGCGGTCGGCGGCGACCACACTGGGGGTGTTTGATCACATCGAGATCTGGCCGGAATACGTCGTGTGCTCCAATGGTGCGATGGTGCTGGTGCGGGACGAAACGGCGGCGCGCGGATACCGGCGGCTGCGTACTCGAGGGTTCGACGCCGCTGCGGTGCTCGAGACGATTCGTCAGCACCTTCCCACCGCACACCTCGCTGTCGAAGACGAGCAGGGTTCGTATCGCTACAGTCATCCGTTCCCGCCCATGACGACGGAGCCGGCGCATGTGCAGACGATCGTGGCGCATGACGCGCTGATCGTCGGGAAGGCCGTTCGGGTGGTGGCGATCGTGCCGGAAGCCGATGTCGACGAGTTCCGGCATCAGGTGGCTCAGATGGATCTGCTCGGCGTGACGTTCTCGCTCGGATGGACGGCCTGGCTCGACATCGCCGCAGAAGGGGTGACGAAGGCATCGGCTGTCGAAGAGATACGCGCGGCGCTGGGCTTCCGTCGCGATCGGGTGATGGCGGTGGGCGACGGCTACAACGACGTCGAAATGATCGCCTGGGCCGCGGAGGAGGGACGGGGCGTGGCGATGGGTCACGCCCCGCAACCCCTCATCACGGTTGCCTCCGAGGTCACCGGATCGCTGTCGGAGGACGGCCTGGCGCAGGCGCTCGCGTCACTCTGATCCGACCGGCAGACAGGGCGGTCCCACACCTCGTCAGTCAGCAGTGCTGCGGAACTGCTGCTTATACAGGTTGGGCGGTATTCCGAGCCTGCTCGTGAACACGCGACGCATGGTCTCCGTGTTCGGAAACCCGGCGCGTCGAGCCGTGGCGGCGACAGGCTCCCCGCGGAGCAGCAGAGACTTCGCCGTCTCCACGCGCACGTGCTGAACGAATTTGACCGGCGTCATGCCGATCTCGGCGAGGAAGATCCTGGTGAGGTGTCGCGGGCTGACGCGCGCGATCGCGGCGAGGTCCGTCATCTCGTGCGGTTCGGCCGGTGAGGTCATGACTGCCTCCGCGACCCGACTCACGCTCGCCTGCGCCCCGCGGGAAATTTCCAGCAGCGAGGAGAACTGTGACTGACCTCCGGGTCGCTGCATGTAGACGACGAGCTGCTGGGCGACGGCTCTGGCGAGTTCAGGACCGTGATCTGCTTCGACCAGGGAGAGTGCGAGGTCGATGCCGGCCGATACGCCGGCCGACGTGTGGAATCTCCCGTCGTGCACGAAGAGGGCATCCGGGATGACGTCGATCTGCGGGTAGATGCGGGCGAGGAGTGCCGCATGGGCCCAGTGCGTGGTCGCGCGCTTTCCGTCCAGGGCGCCGACATGCGCCAGCAGCAGCGCCCCCGTGCAGACGGAGGTGACCCGCTCGGCGACCTCGACGAGATGCGCGGTGGCCGCCCGGAGTTCTGGAGGGATGGGCTCGACGGGCAGCGCGTCGCCGCCGACGATCACGACCGTGTCGGCCCGCGTCACCGTGTTCGCAGCGACGGTGTCGATCGATATCCCGATGGACGTGCGGATCGATCCGCCAGCGGGCGAGCAGTACTCCAGCTCGTAGTCGGCGCCAAATCGCGTCGCCTCGGCGAAGACCTCTGCCGGCCCGGCGAGGTCGAGCTGTTTAGCGTCAGGGAAGACGAGAAAGACGACGATGTGACCAGCCATACTGCCAGTATGTCCAAAAATCAGCGAAAGTTGTCAATTCTGACACACACGGTTTCGGTGGTCTGCCATGAGGCTTGTCTTACCCCGCCTCGAGCGGGACTGAGTTGGAGGACGACATGACCGAGACGATCGCGGGGATCACCATTCCCGACACCGACCTCGTGCGCGATATCACCGCGTACATCCGCGAGCAGGAAGACGACCTGCTCTTCCATCATTCCCGCCGCGTCTACGTGTTCGGGGCGCTCATGGGGCAGCGCCGGAGTATCGACGTCGACCTCGAGTTGCTCTACGCCGGCGCGATGTTCCATGACCTCGGGTTGACGAGCGCGTTCCACGACTCCCACCTCCGCTTCGAGGTCGACGGTGCCAAAGCCGCTCGTGACTTCCTCGCCTCGCGCGGTGTCGACGCCGAGCGGGCCACCGCCGTGTGGACCGGAATCGCGTTGCACACCACACCCGGCATCCCCGAGTTCATGGCTCCGGAAGTCGCGCTTGTCACGGCCGGCGTGGAGACCGACGTCCTGGGCATCTGGCATCACGAGCTCACCGCCGCAGAGATCGACGCCGTGACAGCGATCCACCCCCGGCCGGACTTCAAGAATCGGATCCTCGCAGCCTTCGCCGAGGGCAACAGACGGCGCCCGGACAGCACCTTCGGCAACGTGAACGCCGACGTGCTCGCGCACTATCTACCTGGGTACGCTCGTGGCGACTTCGTGGAGGTCATCCGTTCCAACTCATGGCCGGAGTGATCCGGGGCTGACGACGAGTCGGGTGAAGCATCGCGGCGAGCGACGACGCCCAGCTGAGCTGGGTCCACGACTCTTCCTCGCCGGTGCCTGCCAGGGTGACCGCTCGGTGTGAGAAAACCGATCGATCTCGACATCGCCCGGGTGAACGCACTGCGCCTCGTCGTCGAAGCCGCGCGCGTGCCGGTGGCGTTCGGAATCAGCCGGCGCGTCGACCCGTCGTTCGCCGCTGAGCGACCCAGGACCGCTGGCCCCGCCGTCTCGGCGGTGGAGTACGGTGCTTGGCCAGTACTTCGGCTCTGGGTTGCGATGGCTCTCCGCCAGGATGCCGCAGATCGGGCGGCGATGCGCGGCGGTCTCTCTTCGCGTGCCAGTGCGCTCGTACGCGCGGCTGAGCTGACTTCAGACTCCGAGCTCCGAAATGGACGCCTGCTCGGACTCGATGCACGAGGGGGGCATTTCGCTTGATCCGTGCTCATGGCATTGGAAACTGAACTCAGAGCCGCCTGCTCGCTCTGATTCGCGGCTACCTTCGAGCACATGAACAATCATTTCCGCCTCATCGGTGGCCCGCGTCACTCCGTTATCGCCGAGTCGCTCCCCATCGACTACACGGTCGTCGACACCGAGACGTTCGACCGCACAGATCCGCGGCATGTGGACATCGTGTATGAGGACACCCGGTTCGTCGCGAAATGGCGCGGCGACGAGCAGGTGTACCTCACCGTCGGGCACGAGTACGACGCCGGTGAGCTTGTGCGCCGCGCAGACCTGCCAAATGACGCCATCCAGTCCGCGCTCCACGTCAATGGTGAAGACATCGCGGGTGCCATCCTCGGCAAGTACGAGGTATACACGGTCGAGGGATAGCGTGCGTCGCTCCACGCCTCGGGCTCGTTGGTTGCAGCCTGCGGCAAGACTTCCGCGGCCCGCTCACCGATCCCGCGGACACGAGCCTCCCGCGCGACGTAACCTCCGGCGGTATGGGGACACCGGGTGAGGTCAGATGGCCTCAGTGCGCGACGCCTTCGTTCTGCGCGTACCGAACAGAGTCAACCCCTTTTCGTGTGCGCTGCTTCCATCGTCCAGCTCGGCGACTGCACTCCACGAATTGCAGCATCTTCAACAGAGAATCCGCGTGTCTTCCGCTCGCGCACGATTAGGAAGACCCACAGCGCTCAAAACAACGACGCCGAAGCCGGCGAGCCAGAGCAGCAGATCCATGGCTATCTCCTTTTGCTTGACGTGATCATACGCCCGCGGACGCCGTGGGCCGGGGTGCCCCTATGTCCTTTGTCAAGCGGCGAGGGCCGGAGTGGCAACTCGTGATTCGTAGAGGGTGCCATCGCGGAGCGCGGCGAAGGCAGAGAGGAACAGGGCTCGTTTGAGGATCTTGTTCCCGCGCCTGGAGGGGTGCTCGCCGCGGATCGATGAACCAGATCTTCGTGTGACGGGTGCGAGACCGGCGTAGGCGGCGAGATGGCCAGCGGTGGCGAAGTCTTTGCCGGAGATTTCGGTGAGGAGTCGTGCTGCGGTCCTGACGCCGACTCCGGGCATGCTCGTCAGGACGGGCTGAAGAGGGTGCGCCCCCACGAGGCGTTCGACCTCGACCGCGATCTCGGCCCGTTGCCGGCGCAGTCTGGTGAGCTGTTCCGCGAGGCGCGGCAGCACGAGCGAGCCGACGTTTGTGCCCACAACGACCACGGTCTGCTCGGCGAGTGCTCGGCTGATTTCCTCAGCCATGCGGCGGCCCATCCTGGGTGCGAGTTTCACTAATCGGTTGCCGAGTCGGGTCGTCCCCGCAGCTTTCATCGCGGCTGGGGACGGGTAGTGCTGCAACAGGTCCAGCACGGCCGGATGATCCAGGTGCGGGCCGAGAACCCGCTCCAGGGCAGGGTGGATCTGGGTGAGGAGCCCGCGGATCCGGTTGCTCGTAGCGGTGGCCTGCCCCACAAGGTCGTCATCGAAACCGCAGAGCATCGACAGTTCGGCAACCTGTTCGTCGGCGAGCTGGATCGACCGCAGCGCGTGAGGGAGCGTCCGGGCTGCTTGCGCGATGATCGCCGCATCCCGAGCATCGGTCTTCGCTTCGCCCGCGTGCAGGTCCGCGATGCGGCGCATCGCGAGCCCGGGGAGATACCCCACCAACACGTCCTCCGCCTGGGCGACCGCAATCGGGAGGTCGCCGATCGTTGCGGGCTGATCCACGACGAAGAGCACCTGACCGTGTCGTTTCAGGCTGCCGATGACCGCACGTAGTCGCGCCTCGTCGTTCGGGAGCGCCTTGTCATAGAGCACCGCTCCGGTCCGGTCCAGGGCAACGGCGAGGTGTTCGCCCTTGCCGACATCGACACCGATGAAGACGTCGACTTGTTCGTATCGTTCGATTGTCACCTGCTTCTCCGTCCGTGAGACGTGGCCTGAACCAGGGCGGTGAGTCTCGGCATCCACGTTACGAACGGCCTCGGCGAAGTGCCGGGTCCAGCCCCTATCAGCGATCACCCACTGCCGAACCGAGCCCGGTGACAACACCCCCCGGATCATCAACGACTGGGGGCAGCAATCATGCCGGGCCCGGCAGGCTAACACCCTTCAAGAATGACTCCTGAACGGCTACGAAAAAAGAAACGGGGGGGGGGGGACTTGACTCGTCGAAAACGCGGCTCTACCGACAGAGGGTCGGCCAACGGCCTGCGGGTCTCCCCGACCGGGTGATGCGCAGCCTTCATCATCCCGGTGTCAGGCATTCTCGGTATAACGTACCGTCAAAACCCAAGGCCGACCGGTGGATTCAGGTTTAGCGCAGTGGCGCGATGTCAAGCTAGACCTGAAAAATAATTGGACAATATAGAAGAAGCGTGTCTACTCCCTCTGAGTCCTTATGGGCATGACGCCGAATGCCTTGGCGAGGCGGCAGATTTTTTCGGCACGGCCGAGCCTCGGCAGGTCGCTGCCGTCCCGGATGACGCGGCCGCGGGATTCGAAGTCGTCGAGGAAGTCCCGCGCCCACATCGCATCCGATTGGGTGGGGCTGATGGTCTCGTTAATCACCGTGAGCTGATCCAGCTCGAGGCAGAGCTTTCCGGTCAGCCCTAAGGCGACAGCATGTTCTGCTTTCTGCCGCAGAACCGGATGGCTGCTTCCGACCGTGGGGCCGTCGATAGGGCCTGGTAGGTTGCCGATCCTGCTGGCGATGACGAGCCGTGAACGGGGGTATGCCATGGCGAGGTCATCGGCGCTGGTGCCCGTGTCGCGGCGATAGTCGCCGCTGCCGAACCCTAGCCTGAACGCGCCCCGGGCACGCGCGATCGACGGCGATTCTTCGATGCCGAGTGCGGATTCGACTAGGGCGAGGATCGGCACGGTTCCGCCGAGGCGGACGAAGGTCTCCGTGACGTGGCTCGCCGATTCGGTCTTTGCGAGCATCACGCCTGCCAGTCCAGGAACGCCCTTGAGCCCGTCGACATCATCCGACCAGAAACCGCTCGAGCGGTCGTTAATGCGCACCCACCCCGACCCGCCGGCAGTAAGCCAGTCGATCACCGAAGCTCGCGCGCCCGTCTTAAGTTTCGGATCGACGGCATCTTCGATGTCGAGAATGATCTGGTCGGCGCGAGAGTTGGCCGCCGTGTCAAAATCGTTGGTCCGGATGCCCGAGACGAGCAGCCAGGAACGTGCGATCTCGGGGGCGATAGTGTTTCTGGTCATAGTCCTTCTACTTTTTGAGGTGCATCGGGCTGTAAGCGCGCACGGTCCGTGACGTCAGCAGCCACCGGCCCCGAGACCGTTGACGCTACTTCTCGAGTGCCACGGTGGAGGCACTGCCCCACTAGCGCGCTCCGGCTCCGGGAAGGAAGCTGCCTGAGCGCTCGCCGACCACGGCGCCGTTCTCGGCGATGAGCTCGCCGCGCAGGTAGGTCTGCATGACACGACCGGTCACTGTGCGGCCGTCAAACGGCGTCCACCCGGCTTTCGACAGCACGGTCTCGTTGCTTAGCGTGCGCTGAGCGGTGGGGTCGACGAGCACGATATCGGCGTCGCGGCCGACCGCGATGCGGCCCTTCCGGTCGTCGAGCCCGTAGATCTTCGCGGGGTTCTCGCTGTAGACGCGCACCACATCCTCATACGAGAGCGAGCCGCGCGCGGCGGCATCGAGCAGGATCGAGAAAGTGCTGTCGAGCCCGGGTAGACCGAAGTGCACGTCCCAGATCGAGCCCGCGTTCTTCTGCTGAAGCGTGGAGGGCGCGTGGTCCGTCGACATGTGCGTCAAAATGCCCCGGCGCAGCAGCGTCCACATCTCCTCCTCGTCGGCGGCGCTCCGGGCGCGTGCCGGCGGGGTGAACTTGCGGAGCGCACCCTGCTCGAGCGCCTCGTCCTCGCGCAGCAGGAAGTACTGCGGGCAGCCCTCGGCATTCAGGCGTCCGCCGCGTTCGCGCTCGGCTTGCAGATAGGAGGCGACCTCGGGGTTGCTCACGTGCGCGATAGTGGCGCGGGCACCGGTGCGGCGCACGAGCAGCGATGCGACGGCCGCGGCCACAAGCTCGGCGTCGCGGTTGCGCCAATCGGAGAGGATCCCGCCGTCGTCGCGGCCCTCGCTGCGGAGCACCTCTTCGGCAACGGCCGTGAGCGACTCGTCCTCGCAGTGCAGCAGGCTGACGGCACCGGCTTCTGCGGTGGCGGTCAGGTGCGTGCGCAGGGCGCCGGCATCATGACCAGGGATCCCGTGCGTGGTGCAGGTGAACACCTTGAAGAAGGAGACGCCCGCTTCCCACAGGGGCGCGACGTGGTCGGCCTCGCCCGGCCACGCGTGCGCGGCGAGGCCGAAGTCCACGTGCGAGCGGTCCGCGAGGTACGCGGCTTTCTCCTTGAGCTGTTCGACGGAGCGCACGGGGCGACCGTGAGAGTGCTCGATGATCGTCGTCACGCCCGATGCTCCTGCGGCGGCCGAGCCGGTGGGGAAGTCCTCACGGGTGGGGTCGCCCGGATCCATGAGGTGCACGTGCGTGTCGACGCCGCCGGGCATCACCAGCAGGCCGCCGGCGTCCACCTCGCGTGCGGCGCCGTCAATGTTCTTGCCGATCGCGGCGATGCGGCCGTCGACGACGCCGACGTCGGCGCGTCGACGCCCCTGCGGCGTGACTATAGTTCCGTTGCGGATGGTGATTTCGAATTGCGTCATGTTGCGTTCCTGTCTTTTGCACCTGTAGGGCCCGGGGTGCCTGCTCGTCAGGCGCTGGCGGATCCTGTCGAATCAGGAGTACCGCATCGGCTCGGTCGTGCCGAACCAGTCGGTCCCAGAGGGGGCAGTATTGATCATTGTGCTCTTCAACTGGGTATAGGCGTGGAAGGACTCGATCGCGTTCTCCGAACCGATGCCGCTGTCCTTCATGCCGCCCCAGGGCGAGGCTGGGTCGACGCGGTGGTGGTCGTTGATCCAGACGATGCCGATGTCGAGCTGGTCGACCATGCGCAGGCCGCGCGCCGTGTCCCGCGTCCAGATCGATCCGGCAAGGCCGAAGTCGGCGTCGTTCGCGAGGCGGATCGCTTCGGCCTCGTCGCTGAACGGCACGACGACCGCAACCGGCCCGAAGATCTCCTGGCGCCAGACGTCGTGGTCGGTGGTGACGTCGGTGAGGATGGTCGGCAGGTAGAACTGGCCCGCGGTGAACGCGTCCCCGTTCGGCACCGCGCCGCCCGCGGCGACTGTGACGCCCTGCGCCCGCGAGCGATCGACGGCGTCGGCCACGCGCTTGCGCTGCAGCGCGGAGACGAGCGGGCCGATCTGGGTCTCGTTGTCTGCAGGGTCGCCGAGGCGCAGCTGGCCGACGCGCTCAAGGAGCCGCGCAAGGAAGGCGTCATAGACGGTGTCCTGCACGAGAATGCGCGATCCCTGCACGCAGGTCTGGCCGGTCGCGACGAACGAGGCGAACAGGGCACCCGCCACGGCCTCTTCGAGCGGTGAGTCGTCAAAGACGATGACCGGCGCCTTGCCGCCGAGCTCGGCGGTCACAGGGATCAACCGGCGACCGGCCTCGGCCGCGATAATGCGGCCCGTCTCCGTGCCGCCGGTCACGTCGAGCTTGTCGGTGCCGGCATGCTCCGAGAGCGCGCGGCCGGTCGTGCCTCCCGCGCCGGTGACGACGTTCACGACGCCGGCGGGCACGCCAGCCTCCTCGAGCAGCTTCGCAAGTTCGAGCGGCACGAGTGGTCCGAGCTCGCTCGGCTTAATGACCATGCTGTTGCCCGCGGCGATCGCGACCGACACCTTCTTCATCGTGATGAGGAGCGGATGGTTCCACGGGGTAATCATGCCGATCACGCCGAGCGGCACGCGCCGGATGAGGTTCACGTGTCCTTCCCCGACGTCTGGCACTGAGCCGCGGTCAGTCTGCGCGACGGCGCCGAAGAACTCGAGCCACTCGGGCAAGCGGGAGAGCTGGGCGCGCATCTCGCGGATCGGGCGGCCGATCTGCTCGGTCTCTAGCGCAGCGAAATCGTCGACGCGCTGCGCAAGCAGCTGGGCGGCGCGGTTCAGCACGCGCGCCCGCTCACGCTGGGCGATGCCGCGCCAGCGCTTGTCGTCGAACGCGCGTCGCGCAGCCGCCACAGCCCGATCCACGTCGCCGGGTGTGGCGTGGGCGATAAGGGCGATGGTCTTGCCGGTCATGGGGCTGACGACGTCCATGGTAGCGCCGTCTTCCGCGGGGACCTGTTGGCCGTCGATGTGGAGGAGCGCTTCGCGCATGGTTGACTCGCTTTCGTGGGAGGTGTCGGTGCGGAGGTAACGCGCGCCGGCAGTTGGCGGACGCGCGTCACCGCTCAATGCTTCGCGTTCTTCGGGTGCGGCCGGCTCTCGACGACACCGGTGGCGGTCACGTAGTCGAACGTGTTCTCCGCCGGCACGCCTGCCAGGCGGTCGAGCAGCCAGTCGGCCGCGTACGAGAACCAGTTCGGGCCGGCCACCACGGAGGGCGTCGGCTGCGAGAGGGCGTGGCGGCCCTGCGCATAGACGAGCAGCGGCGAGGGACCACCGGCGATCTCGGCGAGGTCGTAGCTGTGTTCGATGGGCGAGAGCTCATCGGCATCGCCCGCCACGACGAGCCACGGCACGGTCATGCCGGCCGCCTGCTCGCGCAGGTCAAGCTGCTGCACCATCTCGTCGAAGGCCGTCTCGTCTTCCTCGAGGCCGCTCATCCACATGAAGCGGGCCTTGAATGACGGCGAGGCCGCCTCGAAAATGCCGTGGCCGCCGGGCTCATGGCAGACGAGGCCGACTGCGGCGCCGCGCATCGTGGGCTGCGAGGCCGCGATCTGGGTCATCCAGTAGGAGCCGAACGAGAGGCCGTAGCCGACGATCTGATCCTCGTCGACGTCGTCGCGACCCCGCGCCCAGTCGAACAGGGCCTCGCCCGCGTCGATCCAGGCGGTCGGTGTGAAGTCGGTGCCGCGGATGGGTGCCTCGCCCTGGCCGGGGCCGTCGAAGGCGAGGATGGCGAATCCGCGCTCGAGGAACTTGTCGCCGTACATGCTGACGTTGAGCTCCTTCGCCTGGTCCATGCCGCCGCAGGAGAGCAGCAGGGGGAGGGACTCATCGCCGGTGCCCACGGGGCGGTGGTACCAGGCGGGAAGGTAGCCGTCGCCGAAGGGTATCTCGACGCGCTCGACGTGGTGGTCGGCCAGCTTGGCGTACTCCTTGTAGGCTGCGTTCTTCGCGTCATCGAGCGCTACCAGCTCGGGCGTGGTCTTCCAGATCGACCACTCGGCGGTCGAGTAGAGCACCGCGGCGTGGAAGAAGTGCTCGCGCGCCGTGACCTTGCGGTCGGCGGCCAGGGCCTCCTCGCCGAGGCGGCGGCGGCGGTCGGCTAAGTCCCGGAAGACCGGGACCAGATCGTCGAACTTGTTGATGCGACTGAGGGCGAGGGCGAAGTCCGCGTTGCCGTCGAGGCCCATCGGGCGGAGGGTGTACGCGATGCGGGGCTGATCCCACTCGAGACCGTCGGTACGCAGCACCGAATCGATGATCCATCGCTGCTCGTGCCAGCGGCGCGGGCCATTCTTCTTCGCTATTGCTGGCTGCGAACTGTTGCTCATACTGTGCTGCCTTTACGTTGGGTTTGTCGTCCGAGGACCACCACGCGGAGTCGAATTGAGGTGACTCTCGCGGTGGTTCAACCGCGCGAGGTTCCTCATCTTCGGGGAAGAAGCGACCTCAGTCTGGATTTTATATGCTGCAATATGCATTATCTGTGCCCGATCGGTGAGTGTCAAACACAGTGGCGCAGACCGGCTGAAAGCCAGGGGTCCCTGCCCAGACATGTATTCGTCCGCAGGGCTCTGCCGGCTTCCTGATCTTCTGGGTGAATCCGAGTGATCACTGGACGCTGTAACTCACAATATATATAATGCGAAATAGGTGACTGCGTACCACTCAATCGGACCGACAAAGGAGTTTTCCGCATGAGAGAGATGAAATCCGAAGCACGCGACGGCATTCGCATTGACTGGGACGTGAGCATCCCGTCCTATGACGGCACCCTCCTCGCCGCTGATGTGTTCCGGCCAGACGACGACGGGCAGTATCCCGTTCTGCTGGCCGCGGGTCCCTACGCGAAGGGCCTTCCGTTCCAGCAGGGGTACTTAAATCAGTGGGAGAACCTGATCACGAACCACGCCGACGGAATGACCGGGTCGTCGAACAAGTATCAGGTGTGGGAGTTCGCGGACCCGGAGCAGTGGGTGCCGCACGGCTACGTGCTAGTGCGCGTCGACACGCGAGGTACGGGTAACACGCCCGGCAACGTCAGCTTTTACGATCACGGGGAGACGAAGGACCTCTATGCGGCCGTCGAATGGGCAGGCACCCAGCCTTGGAGCAGCGGCAAGGTGGGCCTCAGCGGCATCTCCTATATGGCGACCAATCAGTGGCAGGTGGCCGCCATGGCGCCCCCGCACCTCGCCGCGATCTGCCCGTGGGAGGGCGCGAACGACTACTACCGCGAATACGCGCGCTCTGGCGGCATCGTCTCGGAGTTCCTGCCGACGTGGATGCCGGTGCAAGTCGCGCCCTACCAGTTTGGCAACCCTGACGCGACGGTCAACCCGATCACGGGCCGTCGTGTCACCGGCGACGAGGACGTACCTGAGGACGTGCGCAAGAGCCGCGTCATCGGCCTCGCCAACAAGTTCAACGAGCACCCGCTCGACGACGAGTTCTACCGCGAGCGGTCGGCCGAGCTGGAGAAGGTGAATGTGCCGTTGCTTTCCTCGGGCAACTGGGGCGGCGTTGCGCTGCACCTGCGCGGCAACATCGAGGGCTTCACCCGGGCCGCCACCGAGAACAAGTGGCTGGAGATCCACGGTCTCGAGCACTGGACCGAGTACTACGTCGCCGAGGGGCGCGAGCTGCAGAAGCGCTTCTTCGACCACTTCCTGAAGGGCGAGGACAACGGCTGGGATCAGGTACCGCCCATCCAGCTCAAGGTGAGGCACGTCGACGACTTCGTGGTGCGCCACGAATACGAGTGGCCGATCGCGCGCACCCAGTGGACCGACTACTACCTCAACACCGAAGACATCTCGCTCTCCACAGAGCCCGCCGTGTCCAGCGGCTCCGCGACCTTCGAGGCGCGCTCCAAGGGGCTGTCGTTCCGCACCGCGCCGTTCGAGGAGGAGACCGAGATCACAGGACCCCTGGTCCTGAAGCTTCCCATCAGCTCCTCGACGGAGGACGCCGACATCTTCGCGACGCTCAGCCTCTACGACCCTGAAGGCAACGAGGTGCTCTACACGTCGGCCATGGAGCCGAAGGCGCCCCTGACGCAGGGCTGGCTGCGAGCATCGCAGCGCAAGACCGACCCAGAGCGCAGCCTCCCGTGGCGCCCGTGGCACAGCCATGACACCGTCGAGAAGTTAATGCCGGGCGAGGTCTTCGACCTCGACGTCGAGATCTGGCCGACTTCGATCGTCATCCCTCCGGGCTACACGCTCGGGCTCACGGTGCAGGGACAGGACTACGATCACGGTCTCCCGAACCCGAAGAAGCACTACGGCCGCCCGCAGACCGGCAGCGGGCCATACTGGCACGAGCATCCGGGAGACCGCGACAAGCCGGAGTTCTCTGGTCACACGACCATCGTGTCGAAGCCGGGCCACGAGCCGCGGATCACCCTGCCGATCATCCCGAAGCGCGAGCCCGAGTAGAGCGCTCGCTCCTTAGACGGTGAAACCCCTGTGGCCCACAAAGCGGAAGGGGGTTCCGTCATCGATCCCTGGCGAAATCATAGGAGCCCGTTCTCGTGCGCCTGCTCTATCGTGAGCAGCGTCGTGCGGAGGTGCTGCACCGTGAGGGCGATCGTGCCGTCCAGATCCTTTTTGCGGTACAGCTCGATGAGCTGCGCGTGCTCGTCGTCGGATTCGGCGCGGCGCTCGGCGCTCGCCCCGAGCGAGAAGTTGACGTAGGCTGCGGCGTTGTCGCGCAGGCCCGCGAGGATCTGCGCGAGGCGGCTGGTCGTCTCGTGCAGCGCAAACGTCGCATGGAACTGGCGGTTGAGTTCGGACCAGGCCGACGTGTTGTCGGCCTCCTTCATCTGCGCGAGGAGGTCCTCCGCCTGAGCGAGGTCGTCTTCGGTGACCTTGTCGATGGTGCGGGCCACGAAGATTGGCTCAAGCGCCATGCGCAACTCGTAGATCTCGCGCACCTCCTCGAGATCGAAGCTCCGCACGCGGGAGCCGCGGTGCGGGTCGAACACGACGAGGCCCTCGCCCGCCAGATCGCGAAGCGCCTCCCGCACAGGAGTGATGCTGACGTCGAGCTGAGCCGCAATGTCTGCCTGGATCAGGCGCACGCCACCGGCGAGGGTGCCATCGAGAATGGCGTCGCGAACCATCTTCAAGACGTACCCGTGGGTGGTGAGGTTGCGATCCTGGCTGTGAAAAATCTGGCTTAAGCTCATGCGGCTCCCTTACCGTCGACATCGGATCAAGTTTTACAAATTATAGAATGTAACAAGGGTTTCAAGCTGTGACGCGCCCTCGGCGCTCGAATTCCGCTGAGAGACGCGCTCGGTCGTTCGATTCTGACAGTACGCAGGAAAGCAGGATGCGCGCCTTGCGCGGATCGAGCCACCCGGCTCCGATGGCGCCCCGGGCGAGCAGATCGGATTCCGACCCGACGAACCCGTACGCCTGCGTGTACGTCGTGCCCGATCCGGTTCGCGTCGCGAAGACGACAGGGATCCGCTCGAGTGCGCGGGAGATCGTTTCCGCGAGCGCCGCCGAGACGTGGCCGACCCCGAATGCCGAGACCACGGCGCCGTCGTAACCGCCCTCGACGACGAGATCCAGCAGTTCGCCGGAGTCGCCGAGGTAGGTCTCGAGGAGCGCGACGCGAGCCGGGCTCTCGGGGACCGGCGCGGCAAGCGCGCCGGCGCGGTCGATCTCGCCGCCGAACACCGGAATCGATTCCTCGATGTAGCCCAGCGGCCCGAAGGACGGCGTCGCGAGGGCGTTCGTTCCGCTCGAGCGGACCTTCCGCACGCGGGATGCCGCGTGGATCTCGTCGTTCATCACGACGAGCACACCGCGGCCGCGCGAGGCGGGGGAGGCCGCGGTGTGCACCGAGGCGAGCAGGTTCGCGGGTCCGTCTGCGCCGGCGACCTGAGCGGCCCGCATCGCGCCGGTGACGATGAGCGGCTCCTCCCGATCCCAGTAGAGGTCGAAGAGGTACGCCGTCTCTTCGATGGTGTCGGTGCCCTGCACGACGACCACGCCCGAGTGTCCGTCGTCGACGGACTTCCGCGCCAGTTCCAGGGCCTCGTTCAGCTCTGCGAAGGTCAGCGAGGCGCCGGGCATCGTGAACGGGGTGTGCGCGGTCACCTGCGCGGCGTGCTCGAGCCCGGGCACCGAGGCCAGGAGATCGGCGGCCGTCAGCGAGGGCTTGACACCCGCGCCGTCGGCTGCGGCAGAGGTCATGGTGATGGTGCCCCCGAGGGATACGACGGCTATGTGCGCTGTGTTCATGTGTTGTCTCCCACCGCGGGATGCGCCCCGCGGATGTCATTGTGTTCGTGTGTTCAGGTGCCGGAGATCTCCGCAAGCCAATCGATGACGATCTCCGCCACCTCGTTCTCGCAGTTCTCGTAGAAGTGGTTGCTGCCCTCGACGATCCGAATTTCTACGGGCACGTTGGCGATGCGCTGGAAAGCTTCGGCAGGGTAGGTGTCCGGGTCCTCCTCCGACCCGCGGATGAAGAGGACCGGGCACTCGACCGAGCGGGCGTCCTCGAGAAGCACGGGGCTGTTATCCATCATGTCGACGAACGATTCGGCGGTGCTGACGTAGTACCAGCCGGGCAGCAGCAGGAGCTCCGAACCGCGGCCGGCGGCCACGAGTTCGTGCGCGCGTGAGATCGTCTCCTCGAGCCGGTCCCCTGCGAGGAGGCCGATCGAGGAGGCGCGTCGCGGCATCTCGCTGCCGCCGCAGTGGGCGGAGAGCAGCACGAGCGCGGGTGTCTCGGGGTGCGTAGCCGCGTAGTGCGCTGCGAGCATGCCGCCGTTGCTGTGGCCGATGATGACGGGCGCGTCGAAGCCGCGCTTCTTCAGGAACGTCGCCGCGGCGTCGTTGTCTGAAATCCCCTCGGCCGCTGTTTGGAACGCGTTGCCCTCGGGTTCGCGGGTCTTGCAGCTGATCGTGTCGTGGCCGTGCCGGTTGTACGCGAGCGAGGTGATGCCGATGTCGCGCAGCGCGGGCGGCAGGAAGCGGAGGGATCCGCTGTAGAAGTTCATGCCGTTGCCGTGCATGAGCATGGCCGCCTGGCCGGAGATTCCCGGGGCGGGCCACCTGCCCGGCGGCGGGGTGTAGAGCAGCCCGTCGATCGGGGTGGTCGGGGTGGGGATGGAGATAAGATCCAACATGTTCGATCCTTGAATTCAGTGCGTTCTCGTGAGACTCGTCGAGTCACTCGAGTCACTCGAGTCCCGGCGCGTAGCGCAGCACGAACAGTCCGTGGTTCTTGTCGCTGACGAAGATGTTGCCCCGACTGTCCACAATCACGTCCTCGAACTGGGTCACGAGGTCGCGGGGGAGGGCGCCGAGGCGCTTCTGCGGATCCTCCGGGACGAAGTAGCCGACCTCGACCGGCTGTAACGGGTCGGCCAGGTCGTAGACGCGCATACCCGCGTTGAAGTAGGTCAGCAGCACGTGGCGCTTCAACTCGAAGTGAGCCGGGTTGTTCTGGAAGTGATGCTGGTTGTGCGGCCCGAATCGGCCGCCCTTCTCGTAGTAGTTCGCGTAGTCGAGGCCCGGCGTCGGCGTCGGCATCGGGAACGCGCTCGCGATCTTCGGGTTCGTCTCATCGGAGATATCGACGACGAAGGTGTAGTTGAGCGCGTCGCCATCACCTTCCATGATCGCCTCACCGTTCACGACGAGCAGGTCCTTGCCAGGGATCGGCACCGCCGAGTGGCACCCGAGCACGCTGCCGAGCGAGCCGAAGCTGAGTTGCGACACCACTTGGGGGGATGTGACGTCGGAGATGTTGAGGATCACGAGGCCGGCGCGACCGTGGGGGAGGTAGGCACGGTCGCCCTCGACGTGCGCGGGGCCGTGCAGGTACGACTGGTGGATGCCGTTGCCGTCGTCGACCTGTTCCGGCGCGATCCACGTCGAGACGGTCTTCGGCTCGGCAGGGTCGGAGACGTCGACGATGGTGAGACCGTGGCCGATCCAGTCGGGGCTGGTCGCCGTCATGTACGCGTACTGGCCGCCGTTGTAGAAGTTCCGGTGCGTTCCGGTCGCACCTGTGCGCCAAGCTCCGACCTGCTTCGGGTCGCTGGGATCGGTGAGGTCCCAGAACAGCGCCCCCTCATCGAAGTCGGCTCTTTCCTCGATGCCCCACCCGGGCATCGGCTTCTCGAGGCCGGTGACCAGGAGGTTGTCTGCGGCCTGCACCTGGATCGTCCACGTGCCCTCGGGGCCGGGGATGCTCCGGATCGGCTGCGGGTCGGTCGGATCGGTGACATCGATCACGGCCCAACCGCGCTCCCAGAGGTAGCCGGTGTAGAGGTACCAGCGGCCCTCGCGCTCGATCAGTGCCAGCTTGAACACCGGCTTCTGATCCAGATCGTGGTAGCCGATGAGGTCGAACCCTTTGTTCTCGAGGATTCTCGGCGCGTTATTCGTGGTCATCAGTATGCTCCCTTCGAACTTTCTGCGGGCTAGCGGGTGGATGGGACACTGATCGCCGAAATGCACGTGATGCGGGGAAGAACGATCGGTGCCGCGAAACGCTCGCGCCGCGAATCTGTCGCGGTCATCATCCATCATAGGATGCACTTGACGGAATGCACTATGCACTTTATATAATCATGTCTAACGCCAGAACCCGATGCCAGAATCCAATGGAGGATCACATGAGTAGAACCGATGGTGTTTCGCAATCAAGCGCCAAGAGCAAGTCGAAAGCGGAGCTTACTCGCCTGCCCCTGGGACTAGCGATCGTCTGCCTCATCATCGTGGGCGGATCGTATGTCACCAACGCGATGGACAGGCAGGTGTTCTCCGTCCTGCTGCCGTCGATCAGTGAGGATTACGGCTTCCAGCTGAGCCAGGGCGGTTGGCTGTCCACGATCTTCACCCTGGGCATCGGCCTCGCCGGCATCCCGGGCGCGTACCTGCTGAACCGGTTCTCGCGCAAGAACGTCATCATTATCGGCATTGTCATCTATTCGTTGTTCACCGCGCTGACGGCCCTGTCGTTCGGCTTCGCCGACATGTTCGTCTACCGCGCCCTCTCGGGTGTCGGCGAGGCGATCCAGAACGCGGCACTGTTCGCCGCCGTAGGTGCGTATTTCTACAAGAACCGCGCACTCGCGATCGGGAGCATGAACTTCGCCTACGGCATTGGCGCGTGGCTCGGGCCGCGCCTCGGCGCCCACTTCGCAGACTCGATCAGCTGGCACGCACCGTTCTACATCTTCGCGGCGTTCGGCTTTGCATTTGTCGTGCTCATCGCGGTCTTCGTCAGCAAGCGCTTCACCGAGCAGGTCGAGGACGTGACGTCCGCCGAGGCCACGACCGCTTCCGACTTCATCCCCGAGAAGCTCTACAACAAGAACGTGATCATGTTCATGATCTCGGCCGCGATCACCGGTGTCGCCGTCTACGGCTACCTCGGCCTTTACCCGACCTTCCTACAGGGCGAGCTCGGCTTCTCGATCGGCGATGCCGGCACCGCGGTCGGCATGTTCGGCCTCGGTGCACTCATGGGCATCCCGGCGGGTATCCTCGGCGACCGACTCAACCAGCGCTGGATCCTCGTGATCTCGCTCGCGGCGGCAGCCATCATTGGCTACCTGCTCTTCAACGGCCCGACGGATGCGGTTTCGCAGAACTGGCTCTCCTTCCTCATGGGCACCACCGGCAGCGGCCTACTGTTCACCAACACCTATTCGGTGATGCAGCGCGCCGTCCGCCCGGACAAGGTGGGTCAGGTCTCCGGTATCTTCGTGACATCGTGGTACCTCCCCTCCGCCGTCGCAGGCTTCCTCTTCGCCGAGCTGCACGACCTGCTCGGCTGGGGTGGTGCCGGGCTGGTGCAGCTTACTCTCGTGCCGATCATCGGTATCGTGGCGCTGCTCTTCGTCGACATGAAGCAGGTCAGCACCGGCCGCGTCAGGGCTTCGGAACACCGCTAAAACTCAAACCAACACCGGTGAGGGGTCGGCGGCATCGCCGATTCCCTCGCCCACAACCGCACGGGGGTCCCGCACGATTGCCCCCCGCATGCACCCCTAAGGAGCGCACCATGAGTGCAGATAAAGTCATCCGCGAGGGCAAGCTCGCCGTCGTCACGATCGATATGCATCGCGGTCACCTCGACCCCGAGGTCGCCACGATGCCGCTCGCACCCGAGGCGTCGGCGCGCGTCACCGCGGCCAACAAGGTGCTGGTCGACGCGGCTCGGGAGAAGGGCATCCCCGTGGTACACGTAGTCACGAGCTACCACGGCGTCGAGGAGATCGCGTCGAACCCGTGGTGGTCGCGGGTCGCCGGCACCGACGCGTCACGCGCCAACGTGCTCAACCACCAGCTGGCCGGTCTGCCCGGTCTCGCGGTCATGCCGGAGCTCGTCGGCGAGGGCGACATCACGCTCCACGGCAAGAAGCGCTACGACTCCTTCTACTCGACCGAGCTCGATCACGTGCTCCGTTCGCGCGGCATTGACACGATCCTGTTGACCGGCGTGAACACGAACAGCTGCGTGCTCGCGACGACGGTCACTGGCAACACGCTCGACTACTCGGTCGTCGTGGTCGAGGAGTGCGTCGACACTATGGATCCCGCACTGCACGAGGCCGGCCTCAAGTTGATCCGCCAGGCCTTCGGCTACACCGCGACGCTCGACGAGACGGTGGCGGCTATCCGATGAGTACTGCACGGGTTGTCGACGTACACTCGCACGTCATCCCGCCGGTGCTCCTGCAGGCGATGCGCGAGGGCACCGCTCCCGACGGCATCACGATCGAGGATCGGGAATCCGGGCCGTGGGTGATCCACCGGCAGGGGTATCAGTATCCTCTGCTCGGCGCGTTCCACGACGTCGCCGCACGTCTTACCGCGATGGACGAGGCCGGCGTGGATGTCGCGCTGATCTCGGCGGCGCCGCCGCTGTTCCTTTACTGGATCGAGCGCGAGAACGCGCGCGCCGCGAGCGTCGTGATCAACGATGCGATCGTTGCAATGGTCAAGGAGGCGCCGGATCGGTTCGCGGGGCTCGCAACACTTCCGATGCAGGATCCCGAGGCTGCCGCCGAGGAGCTGCGCCGGTGCGTGCAGGAGCTCGGAATGAAGGGCGCGCAGATCGGCCCACACATCGAGGGGACTCCGCTCGACAGCCCCGAGCTGCGTCCGGTGCTGGAGACCGCCGCCGAGCTCGGCGTGCCGCTCGTGGTGCACCCTTACTATGTCGGCTCGGCGCCCGACCTCGACGATTTCTACCTCACCAATCTGCAGGGCAACCCGTGGCAGATTGCGGTCTGCGCGTCGCGCCTGATTTTCTCGGGCGTGCTCGACGAGCTGCCCGAGCTCAACTTCGTGCTCGTGCACGGCGGCGGACACCTGCCCTACCAGATCGGGCGACTCGACCATGGGCACCGCGTGCGGCCCGAGGCCAAGCTTCCGAAGCTAGCTCCGAGCGAGTACCTGCGCCGCTTCCACTACGACAGCCTGACGCACGACGCCAAGTCGACGAAGTGGCTCACCGAACGCGTGGGTGCCGACCGCGTCATGTACGGGTCGGATATGCCCTTCGATATGGCGGGAGGCCCATTCGACGACCAGCTCGCCAACGTTCCGGATGAGGATGCGCGCAGGCTCATCGCGTGGTCGAACGCCGCCCAGCTCTTCCACCTGGACGACTGAAACCTGCTTCCGGGTTTCACCCTCGACGGCATGGGCGACGAGGACGGCCTCCAGGCGTGGAGGTACAGCGCTGACTGGGGCTCGTCATAATCCAGGGGCAGCGACCGCCTGACCCGCCGACTTCGAGTAGCCGTCCTGGCCACTTGTCGATACGCGCGCGTCCCCAATCTTCAATCCGGTCACCGAGACAGTTTTGCAGATAATGGCCGTCATCGGCCATTACATCGGGCGCGGTGAACGTGCATGTGAATCGCAGCGATCAATAGCGGTTCTCTCGCAGCGCTAGGGAAGCCGTTTTCAGCCCGAAGATAGAACCTACGCGCCTACACAGCAGCCTAGGGAACATCCCACCCGAGGAATACGAGCAGACCTACTACGCTGAAATCAACGGCCCATCAACTGGTGACGCCGCCAACAAAACGGCGGCATGAAAACCGGGTCGGTTCAAATACCGTCCTCAACTGCCCGGTGCCGCATCCGGGTGCCTGGGAACGGGACGCCTCGAGCCGGTCAACGAGTTCGGCATGGTCATCTACGACAAGCCGGGGAGCCCTGACGGGGTCGCCCGCGCAGCACGCGCGCCTCCGACAGCTTCATGACGTCCGCTTGGCGCAATCCGATGGCCGACTGCTGTCCTTCACGTGCGTGCGCGGGAGGCGGTGTTCTCATCGACGAGCCCATCAGGCTAGATTCATGAGGATGCCGCGTAGCGCGGCCCTTAGGAATGGAGGCCAACCGTGACGATGGCGGAAGACATCGCCGAGGACATCCTCCGAGCGATCATCGAAGGCACCATGGTGCCCGGTGATTCGCTACCGCCCGAGGCCGATCTGGCGGAGAAGTTCGGCGCTAGCCGGATGACGATCCGCGAGGCCATCCGCATCCTCCGCACGCAGAACGTGGTGCATATCAACCGTGGCCGCGGCACGGAAGTCAACCGGGTCGAGGTCTGGACCTCGCTCGACGCGATCATGCGCGTCTCGGCGGGCAACAGCGGCTCGACCGCCTTCGTGGCCGATCGTCTGCTGGAGGCACGCCGGATGATCGAGGTCGGTGCTGTACAGCTCGCAGCCGAACGCCGCACGGAGGCCGATCTCGAACGGCTCGCGGAGTGCATCGCCGCGATGCAGGATGCGGCGGAGCGGGACGACATCGACGCGGTGGTGGAGGCGGACATCCGCTTCCACGATGTGATCCTGCACGCCAGCGGCAATCTTTTCGTGCCCCTGCTGTTTGACAGCTTCGGCCCGCTGCTCGTGCAGATCCGACGCAAGACCTCGTCCATTCCCGCGGTGCGCGAGCGCGCGCTGCACCACCACGAGGCAATCCTGGCCGCGCTCACCGCGGCCGATCAATCGGAAGCACGCACCGCGATGGAGCGCCATCTCCTGCCTGAAGAGGGCGAAAACCCGGCCACCGCGAAAGCCTGACCTGCCGTAGGGGACTGCCGGCTATCCGTCTGGACAATCCGTCAGGCACGCGGTACTCTTGCTATGACAACAGACGTCAGACGTCAGGTCTCCTGACGCAGTTGAACGAAAGGAAGCCAGTGGCACTCGCTGAGGAGGTGGCTGAGCAGTTGCTCGACTCGATCCTCGACGGCGTGATCCCAGCCACGGAGTCCCTGCCGGCCGAGGCCGAGCTCGCCGCCTCGTTCGGGGTGAGCCGGCTGACGGTCCGCGAGGCCGTGCGCATCCTCCGCACCCAGGGCATCGTTCACATCCAGCGAGGCCGCGGCACCGCCGTGAACCCGCCAGAAAAGTGGACCTCCCTCGACGCCATCGTGCGCGCCTCTGCCGGGCGCATGGGCCGCGGTGGCCATGTCTCTGAGCGACTGCTTGAGGCGCGTCGGATGATCGAGGTGGGCGCAGCCCAGCTGGCCGCGGTACGACGCTCGGCCGATGATCTGGTGGCACTCGAGGAGAACGTCGACGGGATGCGCATCGCGGCGAAAGAGCAGCGGGTCGATGACTTCGTCTTCCATGACATCGCCTTCCACGACGTGATCATGCGGGCCTCTGGCAATCTCTTCGTGCCGGTGCTCTTCAGTACCTTCGGACGTCTCTTGATCGAAACCCGTCGCCAGACATCCGCCGTGCCCGCCATTCAGTGGAACGCCATTGAGCACCACGTGGCGATCGCTGACGCGATGCGCTCGGGGGACGAGCAGCGAGCCAGCGTGACCATGGAGGCGCACATGGACCAGACCCAGCGCGACCTGCGCCACCACGTGATGGGGGAGGCGAGCCATGTCTGAGCTGCGTCCATCGTGGGCGACCGCGCCCACAGCATCCACCGCGCCCGCCGCGTCCGAGGCTCTCTCTCTCGACGAGCTGCTCGCCGGAGTCCCGCCCGTGCGCGAAACTGCCGTGACCGAAGTCGCTCTGGCCGCGCGCGCGGGTCGCCGCGTGATCGTGCTCGACGATGACCCCACCGGTACGCAGACCGTCGCCGATGTGCCCGTGCTCACCGCCTGGACGCCGGAGAACCTCCGCTGGGCGCTGCAGCAGGACGCACCGGGCTTCTTCGTGCTCACCAATTCCCGCTCGCTCTCCGAGGAATCAGCCCGGGCGCTGACCGCCCAGGTCGCCGAGGCCTGTATCGCCGCGGCCGCTCAGGAAGGCGCGGAGATCGTCTTCGCCAGCCGCAGCGACTCCACACTGCGAGGTCACTTCCCGCTCGAGACCGACGTGATCAGCGAGGTGCTTGCCCGGCACGGTCAGCCAGTGGACGGCATCATCCTCGTGCCCGCCTACGTCGACGCCGGCCGCGTCACGATCGGCGGCGAGCACTGGGTGCGCACGAATGAGGGGATGCGCCACGCGGCGGATACCGAGTTCGCGCGCGACGCCACCTTCGGCTACCGTTCGTCGAGCCTGCCGGAGTGGGTGGCCGAGAAGTCGAGTGGCCGTATCCCGGCCGCCGACGTCAAGCTGCTCACCCTCGACGTGATCCGCTCCGGCGGTGCGGATGCCGTGCGCGAACTCCTCGAGCAGGTCCACGGGGGCCGCGTGGTGGCGGTCGACTCGGCAACCGACGACGACCTCCGCATCGTCTCGCTCGCCGTGCTCGAGGCGGAGCGGCAGGGGCGCCGTTTCCTCTACCGGATCGGGCCGTCCTTCGTTCGGGCGCGGCTCGGTCAGGCGGCGACGCCGGCGATCCAGGGGGAGCGGCTGCGCGCGATCCTCGAGGCTGGTGTCGGGGCGAACGGCCGCACGAATGATGATGGAAGCCGCGCGGTGGGAGGCCTCGTGGTGGTCGGCTCCCACACCGCGCTCACCACCCGCCAGTTGGAGCGGCTTCGCGTCACTACGCCTGCGCTGGCGCTCGAACTCGACGTCACCCAGGCGGCCGATCCGCAACGGGTGAAGGAGGCGGTGACCGCGCTGGCCGATCAGGTGTTCGATGAACTCGGGCACGGACTCGTGATCGTCAGTACCAGCCGCATCCTCGTCACCGGAGCCGACGGCGAGGCCAGTCTCGCGCTCTCGCGACGGGTGAGTGCGGCCTTAATCGACCTGGTGCGCGACGTGCGGTCACGCATCCGCCCCGCCTTCGTGGTAGCCAAGGGCGGTATCACCTCCTCCGATGTCGCCACCGGCGGGCTGGGAATCGTGCGCTCCTGGGCGCGGGGCACCATGTTGCCCGGCATCGTATCGCTCTGGCAGCCCGTCGGCGGCTCAGCCGACGGAATTCCCTACGTGGTCTTCGCCGGAAACGTGGGCGACGACGACTCCCTCGCCCAGGTCATCGGTGCCCTGCAATCCTCGTCCCTCCTCCCCGGAAAGGCCTCTTGATGTCCGCCACCACACCCGTCCCCGCACCGGATGCGACCCGCGTCGCCGTGATCGGTCTCGGCGCCATGGGTCTGCCGATGGCCCTGCACCTCGCCGGCGCGTTCCCGGTGACCGCCTTCGACCCCGCGGCCGAGCGTCTCGACGCCGCAACCGGCCGCGGCATCCGCCCGGCCGCCACCCCCGCGGCGGCGGCGGCGGAGGCCGACGTCGTGCTGCTCGCGGTGCGCGACCAGGCGCAGCTCGAGCAGGCTCTGTTCGGCACGGATCGCGAGAGCGGCGCCGACGGCGTGGCCGCATCCTTGCCGGCCGGTGGCGTTGTGATCATCACAAGCACCATCGGCGCCGAGCCGTTGCGTGCGATGGCCGGCCGCCTCGGTGAACGGGGACTTCTCGTGGTTGACGCCCCGATCAGCGGCGGACCGGTGCGCGCAGGCGCGGGCGACCTTCTGATCGTGGTGGGCGCCACCAACGACGCCCTCACCCTCGCCAGGCCCGTGCTCGACCGGCTCGCCTCGACCCTCACGATCGTGGGTTCGCGGGTCGGCGACGGACAGATTCTCAAGACCATCAACCAGCTGCTCGCCGGAGTGCACATCGCGGCTGCGGCAGAGGCGATCGCCCTCGCCCGCGGTCTGGGCGTGGACCCCGAGGTCGTGGTCTCAGCCCTGGCCGACGGCGCGGCGGGATCGTTCATGTTCAGTGACCGTGGACCGCGGATGGTGGAGGCTTACCGTGGCCACTCCGAGGTGAAGTCGCGCCTCGACATCTTCGTGAAAGACATGGCCATCGTGGCGGATGCTGCGGCCGCCGTCCACGTCCCCACCCCGCTCGCAGCCGCCGCCCAGCAGCTCTACCTCATCGCCGAACGCCAGGGGCTCGGCGCGGAGGACGACTCCCGCGTCGTCACCGTGCTTTCGCCCGCCTGAAACCCCTCTCGACACCGAAGGACCGACAGACAGATGTATTACACAACCCTTGGCAGCACCGGCACTTCCGTGTCGCGGCTCGCGCTCGGCACCATGACCTTCGGCCGCGAAGCGTCCGAGAGCGACGCCGCCCAGCAGCTCGACACCTTCGTGGAGCACGGCGGAAACCTGCTCGACACCGCGGATGTCTACTCCGCCGGCGCGAGCGAGGAGATCGTGGGTCGGTGGTTGGCCTCGAAAGAGCCGTCCGTGCGCGACTCGATGGTCGTCGGCACGAAAGCGCGCTTCCCGATGGGACCTGGCCCGAACGAACTCGGCCTCTCGCGGAAGCACCTGGCCCGCGCGCTCGACGAGTCCCTGCGCCGGCTGGGCGTCGATCGCATCGACCTCTACCAGGTGCACGCTTACGATCCCGAAACACCGCTCGCCGAGACCCTCACCTTCCTCGACGATGCGGTGCGGCAGGGCAAGATCCATTACGCGGGGCTCTCGAACTTCACCGGCTGGCAGTTGCAGCGAGCCGTCGACCTGGCCGAGATCCTGCGGATCGCGGCTCCCGTGAGTATCCAGCCGCAGTACAACCTGTTGGCGCGCGAGATCGAATGGGAGATCGTTCCCGCAGCGATCGCGAACGGCTTGGGCGTGCTGCCTTGGTCGCCCCTCGGAGGTGGCTGGCTCACCGGTAAGTACTCTCGTGACGAGAAGCCGGCCGTCGACACCCGCGTTGGCGAGCATCCGGAACGCGGGCCAGAAGCCTACGGTCGTCGCGGAACCGCGGAGCAGACCTGGGACGTGGTGGATGCGGTGCGCGCGATCGCGATCGAACGCGGAGTCTCGATGGCCCAGGTCGCACTCGCCTGGGTGGGTGGACGGCCCGGGGTGACCTCCGTCATCCTCGGCGCGCGCACGATCAGCCACCTGCGCGACAACCTCGGCGCCGTCGATTTCGAGCTGAGTGATGCGGAGGCGCAACGCCTGACCGAGGTCAGCGCGCCACGCGTCGGCGACTACCCCTACGGCACCGTGGGTCGCGAACAGCGCACCCGGCGCCTACAGGGTGGCCGGTGATGACGCCCAGGCTTGCCTGGCCGCAGATCGTGGGGGAGGTGTGGACCCTCACAGTCTGAATAGACATCAGAACACCAGGTGTCGATCAGACCGACACCGCAGCAGAACTCAATCATTCACTACCCGCACCACGACAAGGGAGTCTTACAATGCCCCGAAACCTCCTCCGTCGCGCCGTTCTACCGGCGCTCGCAACCACTGCCCTCCTGCTCGCCGTGTCCGCCTGCTCGGGCGGCCAGACGGCCGACGACGGCCCGACCACCGTCACCCTCTGGGTGGCGTCGCCGACCGAGGCCTTCAGTAAGGCGCTCGTCGACGACTACAACGCAACACATGACAACCAGGTCGAACTGACAGCGATTCCCGACGACGGGTTCCTGCAGAAGGTCGGTTCGGCAGCCGGCGCGAAGTCGCTGCCCGACATCCTGGTCTCGGATGTCGTCTATATGCCCAACTACACCAGCCAGGGCGTGCTGCTCGACATCACCGACCGGATCAAGGACCTCCCGTTCGCCGA
The DNA here is from genome assembly GCF_000421145.1 of Glaciibacter superstes DSM 21135. Classification (GTDB taxonomy): domain Bacteria; phylum Actinomycetota; class Actinomycetes; order Actinomycetales; family Microbacteriaceae; genus Cryobacterium; species Cryobacterium superstes. The sequence goes on from NZ_ATWH01000007.1 coordinate 204,985, forward strand.
CGCTCTCGCGCCCTCGCACATCGCGGCCGGCACGTGGGACGGCAAAGAGTACGGTGTTCCGCACAAGCTGGCCTCCTCCGTTTTCTTCTACAACAAGGACCTTTTCAAGCAGGCCGGCCTTGACCCGGAGAAGCCTCCGGCGAACTTCGACGAGATTCTCGCCGACGCCCGCGCCATTCACGCCATCAGCCCCAACATCGCCGGATTCGACTTCGGCGGCAACTGCGGCGGCTGCAGCGTCTTCACCCAATTGCCCTATATGTGGGCAAACGGGGAGAAAATGCTCACCGACCAGGGCACCAAGGCCGACTTCGACAACAAAACCACGCGCGAGGTCTTCGGCCTCTACAAGTCGCTCTGGGACGAAGGGCTCACCCCTTCCAACGCCAACACGCAGGACGGCTCCACCTGGGCCGACGCCTTCGTGGCCGGTAATGTCGGCATGATGGCGCAGGGCTCGGCAATGGTCGGCAAGCTGCAGGCGAAGGCCACCTTCGACTGGGGCGTCGCACGGCTGATGTCGCCAGACGGCTCCGGCACCTCCACCTTCGTGGGCGGCGACAGCGCGGCCATCACCGCGACGTCGAAGCACCCGGATGCCGCGTGGGACTTCCTGCAGTGGAGCCTCGAGGATCACGCGCAGATCGACATCGTCGCCAAGAACGGCGACCTACCCGACCGCACCGACCTCTCCGACAACCAGTACACCGGGGCCGATCCTCGCACGAAGTTCATTGTGGACGGCGTGGCCGACGGCCAGACCCCGTTCGCTGTTCCCTTCGGTGAGCTGTTCAACGACCCGAACGGCCCGTGGATCGCGATGGTCCGTGGCGCGGTGTTCGGTGACAACCCCGACGCAGCGATCAAGGACGGCCAGGCGAAGATCCAGGCCGGCCTCGACGAAGCCGCCGGCTGATCATCCCGTGATGCCGCCGGGGCCTCCGACAGGACGGCTCCGGCGGCACCACGCCCCTCATCGACTCCGCAAAGGTGAATTGTGAAAAAAGGCATGTCGCGCAAGACCCGTGCAGCCGTCACCGGGCAGCTGTTCGTTGCCCCGGCCGCGCTGATCGTTCTCGTGCTCTTCGTCATCCCGCTCGGCATGCTGGTCTGGATGTCGTTCCAGGACTATCCGCTGCTCGGCAGCCCGACCTTCAACGGGGTTGACAACTACACCTCGATCCCGGGCAACGACACGTTCCTGAACGCGATCGGTTTCACCCTCGCCTATACGGGTGCGACGACCGTGGTGATGTTCGGCGTCTCGTTCATCCTGGTTGCCATCGCGAACAGTTCGCGGCGCGGATCGAAGTTCTACCGCACGTCCTACTTCCTGCCCTATGTGGTGGGCACCGCGGCGGCGACGCTGCTCTGGTTCGTCGACTCCGACACCCTCGTCGGCGTGTTCAACCAGATCCCGCTCGCGCTCGGCATCATCAAAGAGCCGATCGCGTTCCTCTCCACGCCGGAGCTCGCGTTCTGGACGACGATCGCGCTTGTGACCTGGAAGTTCATCGGCTTCCAGGTGATCATCCTGTTGATGGGGCTGCAGTCGATACCGCGTGAGCTTTACGAGGCCGCCCGGGTCGACGGTGCTACCGTGCTGCAGCAGCTGCGCTACATCACGATCCCGTTCCTCCGTCCGATCCTCGCGCTCCTTTTCATCCTCTCGGTGACGGGTTCGCTGCTCGCCTTCGACCAGTTCCTGATCCTCACGAAGGGCGGGCCCGACAACAGCACCGTGAGCCTCGTCTACGCCGTGTACAACACCGCGTTCGTGAAGTTCGACATGGGCAAGGCCGCGGCCCTCTCCGTCGTGCTCCTCGTCGCCCTCCTACTCATCAGCGCAGTGCAGCTTCCGCTGCTGCGCCGCAAAGACGTCTGACCGGAGTCCGCCATGGCCAATTCCCCCATCACCGCCGCTTCGGCGACCAAGACCACCCTGTTCCATCTGTTCAGCGGCATCGCCGCCATCCTCTTCCTCTTCCCACTGGTCTGGGCGGTCCTCTCCTCGTTCAAGAGCCCCACCGACACCTCGTGGTTCCCCACCAGCTTCTCGCTCGCCAACTACCAGACCCTCGTCGACTACGGAAGTGGCGTGCTGAGTTACGCGTGGAACAGCCTGTTCTCCGCCGTGCTCACCGTCGTCGGCACTGTCGTGATCTGCGTGCTGGCGGGCTACGGCTTCTCGCGCTACGAGTTTCGGGGAAAGCGGCCGCTGTTCATCGTGATCCTCGCGATACTGATGGTGCCATACGCCACGCTGCTGCTGCCGCTCTACATCCTGCTCGGGAACATCGGCATGCAGGATTCACTGATCGGACTGGCGCTCGTGCTGGTCATGTTCCAGCTGCCCTTCGGCATCCTGATCATGCGCAACGCCTTTGAGTCGGTCCCCCGCGAACTCGAGGAGGCCGCGAACATCGACGGCTGCGGGCCGATCGGGGCGCTGCGTCACGTGTCGCTCCGGATCGTGACCCCGGGCATCGTGACCATAGCCCTGTTCGCCTTTCTCGCGTCCTGGAACGAGTTTTTGGCGCCACTGATCTTCCTGAACTCCGGCGACAAGTTCACGCTGCCGATGATGCTCGTGAACGTGCGCTCCGGCACATTCGGCGAAATCGACTTCTGCGCCCTGCAGGCCGGCGTCGTGGTGGCAATGATCCCGTGCCTCGTGCTCTACCTGGTGCTGCAGCGCTACTACGTGAGCGGCCTGCTCAATGGAGCCTTGCGCGGATGACCGCCGCCCCGCACCCCGCCACCCTCCTGACTTATCCCCGCCCGATCGACACGACCGAGGACATCCGTACCCCATGACATCTATGACTCCCGCCTCAACTGCCCTTCCGGACGGTACCCGCCGGAGCGCCAGCGTCGCGCCCTGCCTACCGCTCGCCACCGAGCGGCTCGCGCTGCAGCCGCTCGACGTCACCGCGGTGCGCATCACCGACGGCCCGTGGGCCCGGTGGCAGGCGGCCAACCGCACCACCACTATCCCGCACGGCCTGCACTGGCTCGAGAAGGACGGCGTGATCGATAACTTCCGCCGACTGATCGGCGAGTCGGATGCCCCAGAACGACGGGGATGGGTGTTCTGCGACTCCGACCTCTACAAAGTGCTCGAAGGCATCGCCTGGGACCTCTCGCTCTCGCCGAACAAGGAATGGAACGACAGAGTGGCCGAGGCCACCGCGCTACTCGCCCGTACCCAGGATGACGACGGCTACCTCAACACCTTCGTGCAGGCCGGCCTGGAAGAGCGCTTCGGCAACCTGCCGCGCGGCCACGAGCTGTACTGCGCAGGCCACCTGATCCAGGCGGCGGTCGCATACGCCCGGGTCACCGGCGACGAGCGGCTGATGGACGTCGCCCGCCCCTTCGCCGACTACCTTGTCACCCAGTTCGTGGGTGGCGGCCGCAACGACACCGACGGGCATCCAGAAATCGAGACCGCCCTCGTGGAGCTCTACCGCTACACCGGCGAGGCCTCGTATCTCACACTCGCCCGGCAACTGATCGACGTGCGGGGCTACGGAGTGCTCGGCACCGGATTGTTCGGCTCCACCTACTTCCAGGACGACGTGCCGGTGCGCGAGCAGCAGAGCACCGTCGGCCACTCGGTTCGGGCGCTCTACCTGCTCGCCGGGGTAGTGGATGTCTACCTCGAAACCGGTGAGGATGCGCTGCTCAAGACCGCCGAACGGCAGTGGGCATCGATGGTCGGGCAGAAGACCTATCTCACCGGCGCCGTCGGCTCCCGCTTCGAAGGCGAGGCCTTCGGCGAGCCATATGAGCTGCCGCCCGACCTGATCTACGGTGAGACGTGCGCCGCCATCGCGAGCCTGATGCTGTCGTGGCGGCTGCTGATCGCGACAGGCGAGTCGAAATACGCCGACCTGATTGAGCGCATCCTCTACAACGTCTTCTCGGCGTCGACCTCGCTCGAGCGGGACGGCTTTTTCTATGTGAACCCGGTGCACCGCCGTCGGGCGCGCCCCGCGGCGCCGGCGGGAGGCAAACCGCTGCGAACGGATGCGCCGGGCACTCGCGCGGAATGGTACGACGTGGCATGCTGCCCGCCGAACATCATGCGCACCATCGGGTCGCTGACCGCCTACGTGTCGACCACTACCGACGACGGAGTGCAATTGCACCAGTTCCTGCCCGGCACAATCGCTGCGGAGACGGCGGCCGGCGCGGTCTCGCTCACCGTCGCGACCGATTACCCGCGCTCCGGCATTGTCGCTGTCACCATCTCAAAGACTCCACCTGCGCCATGGAGCCTCGCGTTACGCATCCCTCGCTGGAGCCGTGGGGCCACGCTGACGGTCGGCGGCGAGCGGATCGACGCGAACCCGGATACGAAGGGGTACACCGTCGTTCGCCGAACCTGGGCCGTCGGAGACCTAGTGGTTCTCGACCTGCCGTTGCCCGTGCGGGTGACAGTGCCGAATCCTGCCGTCGACGCGGTGCGGGGGAGCGCCGCGATCGAGCGGGGACCCGTGGTCTATTGCCTGGAGAAGCCGCTCGATGAGAGAGCGAGACTGGCCGGAGAGTCGGTCGATCTCACAGCCGTTGAGATTCGCACCGAAGGCGTGCTCTCCGCCGAATACGCACCAGACGTGCTCGGCGGCAGTGTCATTGTGCACGTCGACGCCCAGGAGCGCTCCGGTTCGGGATGGAGCGCGATCGGTTGGGCGGAGGTCGGCGAGGTGACCCCGCCGACCTCACGTAACCTCACTCTCGCGCTCGTGCCCTATGGCCTCTGGGCAAACCGTGGCCCATCCGAGATGCGTGTGTGGTTGCCTATCGCATTCGACTCACCGACCCTGCCGCATGGGAGGTCGTGAGGACCCGTCCCTGGAATCTGGTCTGGACGCCGCGCTCGAATTGGTCACCTCGCGGGCTCATGGCATCGGGGTACAGAAGCTCTCTCCTTTTTCCCTCTCTCTTGTGTGAGGCCGAGGTGCGGGAAACGGGCCACGTCTGACTATTTGTCTAGAATGGTGTCGTGCTCCACACCGCGAGCGATTCGGGGAGATGGGCAATGTTGCTGGCGGACAAGGTGCGAGGGCGCACCTCGGTTCTGATGGCGTCGCTGGCCGGGGTCACGCTCGCCGTCTATGCAAACTATGCCGGCATCCTCTCCGCACTCCTGCCGAGCCAGGTCGAGGAGATCGACCCGGAGAACAAGATCACCAATCTTGCCGTGATCGTTTCGGTGTCGGCCGCATTCACCATTATCGCGCAGCCGCTGATCGGTGCGCTGAGCGACCGCACGCGCAGCCGTCTCGGCCGACGCGCACCCTGGATGCTGGCGGGCAGCCTTGCGGCGGCGGCGTTCCTCTTCGCATGGGCGGACTGAATTCGATCATCGGACTCTGCGTGTTCTGGGTGGTGGTGCAGTTCGCACTCAACGGAGTCGACATCGCCTCGTCATCGTTCCTCGTTGACCGTTTCCCGCCGGGCAGACGAGGAGTCGTCTCCGCCGTGTTCGGTCTCGGTGCCGTGGTTGGTGGGGCGGTCGGAACGGTTCCCTGTTGCCTCATGTCAATACCTCCGGGAAGGTTGATTCATTGCCTCAGATGAAAACCTCCGCGAGGGTCACGCGTTCCAAGCTCTGTTGACGGCCGGTTTCACTGGGGCGGGTTTCTTCGCTAGGGAGAGGGTCTCAAGCCGGCCGGTGAGCGCGAGGATCTGCCTGGCTGGGCCGCGGGACGGACTCTTTTGAACTCGGCGTTCATTCGGATGATCGGTCGTTTGCGCCTGTCGTCGCGTCCAATGGCGCGCTGGTGCGGGGTGATCGCGGTGTCGTATCGTTTGGTGACTTTCGCGCCGTTGCGTTGCTTGAATACGAGCTTCTGCTGAGGCAGCAGGTAGCTCGTGAACATCCGGTCGAGTTCCCAGATCTCGTTGAGCAGGGCGAGCTCGGCCGGGGTGTCGTAGCGGTGGTATCCGACGAGTTCACGCACGTGGGTCCAGTTCTTCTGCTCGACGTGGGCGCCGTCGTTGCTGTGACTGGCGCGGGACCTCGTGAAGGTGATCTTGTTGGCCACGCAGTAGTCGAACAGGTGGTGATTGATGAACTCGGACCCGTTATCGGAGTCGATGCCGATGATCGGGAACGGGAACACCCGGCCGACGTGCATGGGCGCTTCGAATACCCATTTCTCGGCTTTGTTCCGCACCGACCGGTTCACCGTCCACCCGGTCGCGATGTCAGTGACCGTCAAGGTGAAACAGAACTCGCCCGACGCGTTCCCGCCCTCGTGACCGACTAAGTCGATCTCGACGAACCCGGGGACCGCGTCATCCCGATCCGCCCAGGTGCGGATCGGGATCTGCGACTTCAGCAGCGTCCCGGGCTTGGTATGCGACCGGCCGCGGGAGATCAGCTTCGCCCGCTCCGGGGCCAGCCGGCGATCAATCGTCGCCGCGCTCATCCTCACCAACAGGGCTGCCTCGGCATCGGTGAGGTCGAGCTCCTGATCGCGGCGCAGCAACGGTACAAGGGTGCCCAGCATCGGCGCGAGCCGCTTCCCGGCTGGCGCCCGCAGCACCGCCCAACACTTCACCAGCGCCTTGGTCACCACCGGCCCATAGATCGGCTCCCGCCCTGCTCGCGGCTTCACGACCTTGAGAGTCAATGCCCCCTCGCAATGCCGCTCGCGCATAGTCACGATGCCATCCCGTCAGCTCGACCAACTCATCCAGGATCCGGCCCTTACCGGCACGGTCGGCGCTCCGATACGCGAGCGCCTTCTTCTTCGTCACAGCCTGCCGCTGCGTCATCGTCAGCTCCATAGAAACGGGCGTAACCCACAACCATCGCCCCACTCCCGAACCACGCCGATGCGGAGGTTTTCAAATGAGGCAACGAATGGTGCTACCCGGAGGTTTCTTATGAGTCAACGCGGATCACCATCTAGCCGTGGAGAAGGGACTAAAATCCCGATGCATGCTTCATAGAAAAGCAGAAGAATCGGGTGAGTCAGACGGTGGACGAAGATCAACTGGTCGCGGCAACTATCAGCGGAATCCCCCGACTCCCGTCCGGGCTCGTCGAACGGCCTCGGCTTCTCGAGCGGCTGAACACCGACGCCGGACTCGTCGTTCTCAAAGGGCCAACCGGTTCGGGCAAGACGGTGCTGCTGGCACAATGGGCTCGGGCCGCCCCAGGTCGTGGTGTGTGGCTCTCGATCGATCCCGAGATATCGGCGCCCGCTCCGTTCGTCGGCACCTTCCTCCGGCGTCTCTCCACAGCCGGCCTCATCACCCCCGACCGGGAGTCGGCTTCGATCGAGGCAATTGTTCATGGGCGGAGCCCGTGGTCGGCGCTCAGGGAAGAGATCGAGCAGATCGGGCATCCCATTACCGTGATCGTGAGCAACGCGGACCGCGCAGACACCGAGACCCTGCGTGGCCTGATCGGGTCCGTCCGGGCGCTCCCCATTCTGCAGATTGTCGCCTCCGAGGACCGGTCGACGGTGCTTGATCAGGACGGGCTTGATCTGGTCCTCGACCGCGTCATCATCACCGGAGTGGACCTTATGTTCGACATGGATGAAATAGGAGAACTGCTCGGCATCGATCAACCGCGTGCGGCGGACCTCGTCGAGGCTACCGGCGGCCTCGCAGTCGCGGTGCATTCTCTCGCGCACATCGATCGCGCAGGGGGGACCCGCGAGGACCTTCTCGACGCGGCGGTTGGAGCGGTCGAAGCGCATTTCGCCTTGAACCTGGATGCCGGCTACCGTGGTTCCGAGGCGATGGCCGCCCTGATGCGCGCCAGCGTGGGTGATGATCTGACGCTCGATCTCGCGATCGACCTGGCGGGCAGCGATGCCATCCTTGACGCGCTCGAGGAAGCCTCGCGCGATGGCCTCGGTGAGTGGGCGGGCTCTGGCCCTTTACGTGTATTCACCTTCAATCGTCTGGCGCGCAGGCTCTTGCAGCGCGAGCTTGAGCGACGCTTCCCCTCCGAGATCGAGCACCTCACCGGTATCGTGGCGAGGTGGAGCCAGCGGAACGGTCGCCCCGACCGCGCTCTGGCCCTCGCGGTGGGGATGGGCGATCTCGCAATGGCCTCAGAGTTGGTCAAGAACTCGTGGTACGACCTATTCCGGGGTCACGCCGCAGAGGTGAGAGAGGCTCTCGGTTCGATTTCGGTGTCGCGTCTCAGGCCTTACCCGCTACTCGCGATGATGCTCGCGATCTGCTTCAACGCCCGTGGTCTGCGTCGTGCACGAGGGTTCCAGCTCTTCGGCATGGCGATCTCGGCGGCGCGGTCGCACAATTCGCGAGTGACACCGATCGATCGTGTGCTCATTCGGGCCAGTGAGAGCGCGGCGCTCAGGGTGACGGGACAACTCGAGCGGGCAGCGTCCCCGGCCGCACAAGCGCTTGAGATCCTTGAGGAGATTGCGCCTGAAGAAAAGGATGCGTATGCCGCGCAGCTACCGCTCGTGTACGGGCAGCTCGGCATATCCCTCTACTACGGTGGCAAGGAATCCAAGGCGATGGAAGCGTGGACTCTGGGTGTGGCCGAAGCGGATACTCGCGGTCTCTCCACTGGCCTCACCTGTGTCTCCCTGTCCGCCGGTGTCCACGCGATCAACGGAGACATGCCGGAGAGCCGCCGCTTTGTGGACATCGTGCGCACGGGCCCGTGGTCCACTGAACTCACCACCGGTTACGGCGGCGCGTTCTACCGGCTGGCCGAGGCGATGCTCGCACTCGAGGAATTCGATCCGGCCCGTGCACAGGCACACCTGGACCTGCTTGCTCCTCACCGAGAGACCATCGAACACTGGATTGCTATCGAACGTGCGGATGCCATGGTTGGCCTCCTCTCAGGTCAGCCCGCGGCCGCTCTCACAAAGCTCGACTCCGTCGAGGCGGTTCGCGGACGCTTGAGTGGCCCCAGCAGGGCACGCAAAGAGTTCAGCTCCACCCGTGCCTTGCTTCATCTGGCGCTGGGCAACACCGAGGCAGCCAAGAACGTCCTTCGCCGCGACGCGGCGGAGAGCTCGCAGACGACCGTCGACCGCGCTCGTGTCGCGCTAGTCCAGGACCGACCCGGTGACACGCTCCGGATGATCCGCGAGAGCACAACAATGCGCGGGGCCCCGGTGCGCACTCGAGCCGAGGCATCCGTCCTCGAGCTAGCGGCTCTGCTTCGTACCGTGCCGACGGATCGGTCGAGGCGGGCACTCGACCTGATGGCGGCACTGCTCCTCGACCGCGGGCAGCGGCTGGCACTGGCATTAGTCCCCGCGGGCGATCTCGTACGAATCCGTGAACTAGCGGAGAACTCTGGCCATGACAACCTCTTCGCCGGGATCGACGTGCGCTCTGTTCTCGGTGACGGCTTGCGCATCCCCTCGCTCACCGACCGCGAGCAAATTGTGCTGAGAGCGCTGATGCACACAGGATCGGCCAATGAAATCGCCGCGGAGCTTTTCGTCTCGCCGAACACGGTCAAGAGTCAGATGAAGAGCATCTACCGCAAGCTCGGTGTGGACAACAGGGACGCCGCGATCGCCGTCGCTGTCGCCAGACACCTCCTGACGTCCACTGACTGAGCCTTCCGGGCCGGTTGAGCCGGACAATTCGATCTCGATCGAGCTTTTATCGACTGCACCTGCGGGGACCACCGGCGCTCACATACCGCGTGACCGACAGGTTCAACCCTTGGAACCATTCACGCCTCGAAGGGTGAGCCAGGGTGAAACCCGATGTGAAAAAACCCCAGTGCCTGACAATGCGCTGTTAGAAAACTAAGCGGTATCGATTTTCTCGGTGCGAAGTACATCGTGCGGGGTATCGCGAACACGCAAGGTAAAAGGGGAACACCGTGAGTCGTATGGCTTGGTTCAAACAACACGTGATGGTCGGCGCAGGATCGACCACCCGGCGGCGGAAGGGCTCGACCATACGAGCCGGGAAGCTTCCCGCGATGCTGTCGATTCTCGCTCTCCTCGCTGGAGGGTTCACGGTCGGCGCCACAGTTCTCGATGAGGGAACATCGGCCGTAGCCGCTGAGTCGACCCCCACGGATGCGCCCACCAGCGATCAGCCTGAGGGCTCGGACGAGCCCACCGCACCCGAGGCCACCTCGGCGCCTGACGCCACGCCGGCGCCTGACGCCACGCCCGTACCTGAGGTGACGCCCGTACCTGAGGTGACGCCTGCGCCGGAGACGACTCCAACCGACGATGTCGTGCCCGAAGACACTTCGGGCACCGTTGAAGAAGGCGACTCGCAGAGCGCCCGGGAGGCGGAGTCGAACGCCGTCATCAGCCCGCTGTCGACCACCCCGGGCACGTCGTACACCCGTGCGGACACCACGTTCTACGCCTATGTCGGCGCCGGGGAAAACATCGACATCAACTTCACCCAGATCAGCCAGTCCGGTGCCGCGACGATCACGGTGCGGGCTCCGGGGTCCGCGGCTCGGACCTGTGCCAAGACCGCCATCGATCCGACCGCGTGCGTCTGGACCAATCTGACCTCGGCCACTCCAGGCATCTGGGAGATCGACTTCGACGCGATCGGCGCCACGTCGCGGGCCTACGACTGGACGATCAACGTGCAGAACGGCACAACGACGATTCCGGGTCGGGTGTACACGGAGAGGTACACCATGTCTCAGTTCGGTCCCACGATGACCGGGGACATGTCGCTGTGGTACCAGAGTGAGCACGGTTTCCAGTACCGCGCCGACTACTACGCCTACAACGGCGCGGATTCGACCTTCGCCTCCGACGCAACCGGCGTCGCGGGCCTCAACACCTGTGTCTCCGCCTACAGGAGCATGGACGAGGGGGCGCTGCCCACCTTCCCGTACGCCGACGGCGCCACCCTCTGGCTGCCGCCAGCTGGACAATGCGGTGACCCGTACAAGATCTTCTTCGAGGCGCCCTCCGCCTCGCTCCCGGCCACGGCGAAGCTGTGGGACGGCACCACCGAGTGGCTCAAGCCGCCTGTCGCCCTGCCGACCCTGTCGAACCTGGACTTCACTCGGGACAACGCCGCGACCACAGCCGGGCAGTTCACCTTCGGCGTCACCGACTTCACCGGCCAGCTCGAGATCCTGATAGACGCCAACAACGACGGTGACTACACCGACGCGGTTGACACGAAAGTGCCCGCAGCCGTGACCAAGGACGGTACCGTGACCGTCGCCTTCAACGGTCTTGACGGCCAGGGCAACGCGATTCCGGCAAGCCAGCCCATCGGCGCCAAGGTCGCGATCACCCAGGTCGGCGAGATCCACTTCGTCAACTCCGACGTTGAGACCCGGACCGGCCTGCAGGTGACGGCCCTCAACGGACCCCAGGTCGGAGTGGCTGACCTGTACTGGAACGACACCGACCTGAGAGTGCTGGACCGGATTCCGACTTGCCTGACGCCGCAGACCGACGGCCGCGCCGGCGTACCCAGCAGCGGCGGGGTGCATGGCTGGGCCTGCGTGGACCCCATCGCCAACTCCAATGACGGCATCCACGGCTCCTGGGGTGACGTGCGCGACATTGACGACTGGACGTACCACGCCATCGACGAGTTCGCGGAGGTCAACATCGCGGCCGTCGTCCTGGACTTCGGTGACGCGCCCAATACGTACGGCACAATCCTGGCCGACAACGGTCCGTACCATGTTGTTGTCGACGGCGTGCGGCTGGGCGCGGATATCGATGACGAGAGCGATGGCCAGCCGAACGCGGCGGCCGATGGCGACGGTGCCGACGAAGACGGTGTGACCTTCAACCCCGCACTGGGATACGCGACCCCGACGCTTCGCACGGGTGTTGATCCAACGTCGCAGCAGCCGATTTCCAACACGTTTGAGGTTGACGCATCCGCTGACGGTTTTGTGTCGGTGTGGGTGGACTGGGACCAGAATGGTGACTTCCTGGGTGCCGGTGAGCAGGTTGCAAATGCTCAGGCGGTAACCGCCGGAAGCAACGATGTGATCTTCAGCCAGGGCACGAACCCAGCGGGAATCCACACGTATGTCCGGGTGCGTTACTCCACGGACGCGGCATCGATCGCGACGCCAACGGGTGCCGCGCCTAGTGGTGAGGTTGAGGACTACCGGGTGCTCGTTGAACGGTTGATCCAGCCCGACACCTGCACGGTCAGCAATGTGGACTACTACGCGTTCACGTTCTCGCAGCCGGCTGCGGCCGATCTGACCGGAACCGGCAATGTCGGTTCGACAGCGCGATACCGCGATGTGACCGTCGTCAACGGTGTTGCGGTGGACATGTTCGTCGAAGTCGTTGCTGGGGATATGCGGGAAGCCGGGAACGGCGGGGCACCGCCGAACGGGTTCTGGAATTTCGCCCCCGACGATGCTGCGTGGCAGATCGACCCGGCCGCGACGTTGCGGTACTCGTTCTTCGAGGCGGGCACAACCACGCCCATTGATGTGAATGCTGTGTTCACGGTCGGTGACCTGGACAGCCCTGAGAGTGCGACGTTCAGCGCAGCGGATCTGGCCGGCTACGCGGTGACGCAGGGAAGCACGGTCACGGTTCTCGAGTCCGGCGCGAACATCGTCTTCGATGGCACCAGCGACGGCAACCTAGAGCCTACGCAGCGGTTCCAGGTGGTCTTCGAGGGGACCAGCACGTTCGAGGCACAATGGGCCGGATTCGCCGGATCCGGCTTCGGGTTCGACGGCGACGGTGACACTGGCATCCAACCGCCCGCGTGCCAGGACTTCGGTGACGCACCGGACAGCTATGGCACGACTATCGGAGCGAACGGTGCGAACCACACCATCGTTCCCGGTCTTCTGATCGGTAGCGAGATCGACTTCGACCCGGACGGCCAGCCGACTCCAGATGCCGATGGTGACAACTCGAACCGTCTCGCTGACGAGGACGGCATCGCCGACGCGATTGTGCTGACAGTGGGCAACCAGACGACGGTGTCGGTCTCGGCAACGAATTCGACGACAGCGGATGCGACGCTCGCCGGATGGATCGACCTCGACGGCAGCGGCGCGTTCGATGCGGGCGAGCTGGTCACTGTGGTGGCGCCGGCGGGATCCGGCACGGCGAATTACGACCTCATGTTCCCCGTCGGTTCCGTGACGGCGGACACCTACGCGCGGTTCCGGTTGTTCCCGGGCGATGTGACATCGTTCTCGCCGACCGGGCCTGCGACCGCAGGTGAGGTCGAGGATTATCTGGTCACGGTGTTGGAGCCGGAACTCGAGATCGAGAAGACCTCCGATGCGACCGAGGACTCTCGTCCGGGTGACACGGTGAAATACACGGTGACCGCGACGAACAATGGTGCCGGTGACTATACGGCCGCGAATCCTGCTGTTGTACTGGATGACATTTCAGGTGTCCTCGACGACGCCACATTCAGCGGGACCGCAACGGCGGACCGCGGAATGACGCCGTTGTACGCGAGCCCGATCATCAGCTGGGTGGGTGAGTTGCCGGCTGGAGAGTCAGTGACCATCGAGTACGAGGTGCTCCTTGTTGCCGGTGGTGACGGCGTGGTGCGGAACGTGGCATTCGCTCCAGGGTGCGACCCGGCCAATCCGGATTGCATCACGGTGACGCCTGAGTGTGATCCGCCGACGGCTGAGGGCACCGATCCGGCCACGGGAATCCCGTGCGCGGAGTCGGAGCTGTTGCTGCCGAGGCTGTTGCACACGAAGGTCGCCAACACGACTGAGCTGCCGGTCGATGGTGGCGAGGTGGAGTACACGATCACGGTGACAAACACCGGGCCGGGTGTGTTCACGGCCGCGAAGCCGGGCACGCTAACGGATGATCTGTCCGGTGTGCTGGATGACGGCACGGTGACGGCTGGTCCGTCGGTGGATGTCGGCACGGCAACGTTCGATGCGGCGGGAGAGTCGATCGAATGGTCTGGCGCGCTCGGCGTCAACGAGGTCGCGACGATCACATACACGGTGACGTATGACTCTTCGACCGGTGACAACAGCCTGTTGAACGTGGCGTGTGTTCCGGTCGAGTTGGCGCAGGATCCGGCGGATCCGTGCCGGTCGGTGCAGATTCCGGGGTCGGAGTTGCAGGATCGGAAGAGCGTGAACCCGGCCTCGGGTTCCACCGTCGTCGCCGGTCAGGCTGTGACCTACACGCTGTACTTCGAGAACACCGGTCAGGCAGATGCCACGGTGGGCACGTTCGATGACGTGTCCGACGTGCTCGATGACGCGACGCTCACAGGCAGTCCGACGACATCGAATGCGGCGCTCACGGCGACCCTGAACGGTTCGCAGATCGACATCGCGGGCACGGTTCCACCGGGTCAGACGTACACGGTGACGTACACGGTGACGGTGAACACGTTCGCCCAGCAGGGCGATCACCTCCTGGGCAATGTGCTTGGCGGGGATGAGGGATGCCCGGCCGATGACCCGACGTGCCGCACCGAGAACCCGATCCGTCACATCACGGTGACCAAGACTTCGGATGCTGCCGTAGACGTGAACGTTGGCGACACGGTCGAGTACACGGTCACGGTCACCAGCGACGGTAAGGGTGATTACACCGATCAGGAGCCGGCCGTCGCGCAGGACGACCTGACCGGAGTGCTGGACGACGCCACCTACAACGGTGATGCCGCGGCACCCACTGGGTCGATCTCGTATTCGTCACCGATCCTGACCTGGACGGGTGCGCTCGCTTCGGGTGACAGTGAGACCTTTATCTACACGGTGACCGTCACGAACCTCGGTGATCATGTGATGGAGAATGTCGCTGGTCCGGTCTGTACCGACCCGGAGATCTGTGATCCTCCCGTGACGGTGACAACGCCTCTGCCTCATGTGGTTCCTGCGAAGTCGTCGGTCCCCACCTCGGGTGAGGGTGTCAACGCGGGTGACGTGGTGACATACACCCTGACCTGGACGAACGACGGTCAGGCTGCAGGCGTGATCAGCGACACGGATGATCTGTCCGACGTGCTGGATGACGGGGATGTGACCGTGGAGCCGAGTTCGACGAACCCGGCGATCACGGTGGTGCGCACCGGGGACGAGATCCGGGTGACCGGTCCGATCCAGATCAACGAGACCGTCTCGGTGACCTACGAGGTGACGATCAAGCCAGACGGGAAGCGCGGCAACAACATCGCGAAGAACGTCCTTACCCCGGATGTTCCGCCCTACCTCTGCGAGGACGGGGACGCGGACTGCGAGGAGTTCCCGCCGCCGACGACGGAGCACCCGATCGGCGAGATCGAGAAGTCGAAGACGTCGAACCCGGTGTCGGGCACCTCGGTTGTCGCCGGTCAGGACGTGACCTATACGCTGACGTTCAAGAACATCGGTGAGGCGCCGGCTGATGTCGACACCTTCGACGATGTGTCGAACGTGTTGGATGACGCGACACTGACCGCCGGTCCGACGACGTCCGACTCCGCGCTCACCGCGACGCTCAACGGCACGCAGATCGACATCATCGGCACGATTCCGCTGAACGGCACGTTCACAGTGACGTACACGGTCACGGTGAACGCGTTTGCCCAGCAGGGTGACAATGCGCTCGGTAACGTCCTCGGCGAGTGCGCTGAGGATGACGACACCTGCCGCACCGAGAACCCGATCCGGCACATCACAGTCACGAAGACCTCGGATGCCGCTGCAGACGTCAACGTCGGCGACAAGGTCGAGTACACCGTCACGGTGAAGAACGACGGTAAGGGGGACTACACCGACCAGGAGCCGGCGGTTGCGCAGGACGACCTGACCGGAGTGCTGGACGACGCCACCTACAACGGTGACGCCGCCTCGGCGACCGGACAGGTGACATACGCGTCGCCGATCCTGACCTGGACGGGTGCGCTCGCGGCTGGCGATTCGGAGACCTTTACCTACACGGTGACCGTCACGAACCTCGGCGATCACGTGATGGAGAATGTCGCTGGTCCGGTCTGTGCTGATCCGGAGATCTGTGAGCCGCCGGTGACGGTGACCACGCTGCTTCCGCACGTCATACCCGCGAAGAGCTCGAACCCTACTTCGGGTGAGGATGTCAACGCGGGCGATCAGGTCACCTACACGCTGACCTGGCTGAACGATGGTCAGGCTGCAGGTGTGATCAGCGACACCGATGACCTGTCGGACGTGCTCGACGACGGCGACGTGACGGTGGAGCCGAGTTCAATGAACCCGGCGATCACTGTCGTGCGCACCGGTGACCAGATTCGCACTACAGGGCCGATCCAGGTGAACGAAACCGTCACCGTGACGTACGTGGTGACGATCAAGCCGGATGGGGAACGCGGCAACAACATCGCAGACAACGTGTTGACGCCGGATGTTCCGCCGTACCTGTGTGAGGACGGGGACACTGACTGTGATCCGTTCCTCCCGCCGACCACAACGCATCCGATCGGGGAACTCGACGACTGGAAGACGGTCGACCCGGCCTCGGGCGGCACCGTCCAGCCCGGCCAGGAAGTCACCTACACGCTGCACTTCGAGAACATCGGAAAAGCGGACGTGCTGGTCGACCAGGACGACGTACTAACGAAGGTTCTGGACGACGCGACGGTCACGACGATGCCGGTGAGCTCAGATCCTGCGCTCACAGTGTCTGGCCTGAACGGTGACCGATTCACGATCACCGGGACGCTCACGCCCGGACAGGTTGTCACGGTGACTTACACGGTCACGGTGAACCCTGATGGTGCTCGTGGAGACGACCGTCTCGGTAACTTCCTCGTCGATACCGGCGAGGAACCGCTGGAGGAGTGCGTGCCCGTGGATCCGGATCGTCCGGACTGCACGGTCAACCACGTCTCGAATGTGATCCCGTCGAAGTCCTCGGACCCCGCGTCCGGGAGCAAGGTGTCACAGGATCAGAAGGTCACCTACACACTCACGTTCGAGAACGTGTCGACGAACCCTGATGCGGCCGCTGCACCGATCGACTACACCGACTACCTGGTCGATGTGCTCGACGATGCGACGCTCACCAGCGGGCCGGTGACCTCTGATGCGGCTGTGTCGGCCGTGGTGGACGGTGACACGATCCGGGTAACCGGTGCCGTGGCATCCGGCGACACCGTCACGGTGAGCTACACGGTCACGGTCAAGGCCTACGACCAGCAGGCGAACCACCATCTGGGCAACGTGATCGCCACGACCGGTGAAGACCCGATCTGCGTCGAGGGATCGAAGCTGTGCACCTCGCATGAGCTCTCGTCTCCGCCGCCGGGCCTGGCCTCCACTGGTGGGACCATCGCCTGGAGTGTCGCGTATGGCGCGATGGTGTTGCTCCTGATCGGCGGCGGCGCGCTTCTGGTGAGCCGGAAGCGCCGTGAGACCGTGACCGGCAACTGAGACCGACTGGACGCCACCCCGGGCTTCCATGTTCGGCCCCTGTGCCCCGCCACCTTCGGCGGGGCACAGGGTGGCCATGTCGGATGGGAGGAGCCGTGCAGATGGAAGAATGTGCTCTGTGCGAGTGATTGAGGTGCGAGGGTGGGGCCTCCTCGTGGGCCTTGCGGTTGTAAGTGTCGCCCTTTTCGCGACCTACGCTGGCGTACTGTCCGTGTTGCTTCCCGCGCAGCTCGCGGAAATCAATCCGGATGGAAAAGTTGCCGCTCTTGCCGTGGTGACCTCGATCTCGTTCGCGGTCACGGCCCTGGCGCAGCCCTTGTTCGGCGCGCTCAGCGACCGGACAAGGACACGATGGGGGCGTCGCGTACCGTGGATGCTGGTGGGCGCCGTGGTCGGCGGCGCTGCAGTGGGTGCCATGGGTGCCATGGGAGGCGCAGAAAGCGTGGCCGCGTTGGCCGTGTTGTGGGCAGTCGGTCAGTTCTTTCTGAACGGACTGGACATCGCCTCGACCGCGTACCTGGTTGACTCGTTCCCGACGCGCCGTCGAGGGATCGTCGCCGGCGTCTTCGGAATGTCGGCGGTTGTCGGCGGTGCGACCGGCGTCGTTGCGATCGGCAGCTTCGCCGATGAGCCGGCCGCTGGATACTGGCTCCTGGCAGGGGTCGTTATCGCAGCTGCCGTGCTGTTCTCGGTAACCTTCCGAGAACCGAGTGAATCCCGCGAGCGGGTGCCGTTCCGGGTAGGGGCTTTTGTCAGAGGGTTCGTCATTGACCCGAGGCGTCATCCTGACTTCGTGTGGGTCTTCGTGTGGCGTCTGTGCTTCTCAATCGCCTATGGCAGCGTGAACGGCTATCTCCTTTATCTTTTGACTGACTATGTCGGTGTTGAGCCCGCTCGGGCCGCCGGGTTGGTGGGGCAAGCGACCGTCGTCGGCGGAGTTGGTGTCGTCGTCGCCGTTGTGGCGGGCGGATGGCTGAGCGATCGGTTGGCCCGTCGCAAGCTGTTCATTCTGGTGGCATGCGCTTTGGTCGCAGTGGCGAATTTTTTTCCGGTGCTGTGGCCGACGGCCGAGGGCATCCTCGCCTTGGCGGCCTGCCTGGGCGTGGCATTGGGTCTGGCGATCGCCTGCGGTACCGCGCTGGCAAGCCAGGTGCTACCGAGCCCCCGAGAACATGCCGGTCGCGGGCTCGGTACTTTCAACTTCGCGACGAACGTCGGACAGGCGATTGCACCACTCGTCGGAGCGTGGGTGATCGCGGTCAGTGGCTACCCGGCCCTCTTTGTCGTCAGCACGGCGGTGATGTTGTTGGCCGCGGCGACGATTCTCCCGGTGAAGGAAGCCAGGCGGAAAGCACAGCTCGAACGTTTCGATTCGGTCGTCAGCCGATCAACGACTTGACAGAAGGCTGCTGTCGGCAGGTTTGCTAGACGCTCCGCGCTTTCGGGATGGGCCGGATCGCCCTCGGCGGCAACCACGTGCTTGCGATAGATCGTGGCTTGTCCGCAGTCCTATCGGATACATGTTGTAGATGCCCTCATCCCTTACTGCCACGCAACTTGGAGCGTATTTCACCCTCACAGAGGTGAGCGCTCTACTGCGGCATGCAGTCGAGAAACAACTCCGCGACGCCGGTTGCCTCAGTTACGTCCAGTTTCAGCTACTCACACGTCTGAATGACGCCCAAGATGGGCAGCGTCGGATGACCGACCTCGCCGACGGCGTTGTCTATAGCCGTAGCGGACTGACATATCAGGCCCAACTTCTCGAAGAACGCGGGTTCGTCACCCGCTCGCCGGCACCAGGTGATGAACGCAGCATCGTCGTCGCGGTGACCGAGGCGGGCCGCGACGTGCTCGCGACAGTATTGCCCGGCCACATTCAGGCGCTTCAAGATCTGCTGTTCGCAAATCTCTCCGTCACCGACGTCAACGAACTCGCACGCATCCTCGAGCAAGCGGCCGACCACCTTCGCTCGACCCCGCCACGTTCTTCAACACCGCGTCGACGGAAGACCTAACGGAATAATCGAACAATATGCACTTCGCAGACGAACTTATGGGCCCCACGTCGCCGAGGCACTCGCCCGAGGTATCGCGGCCGCTCTCCCTGAGGCAAAGCTCACTCACCTTCGCGCCGCTGCTGCGGAGCTCGATGGACTAGCTCTCCGACAGAGATCCGATCTCCTCCGCGACGCGCTTCTCTCGGACGTCCCGGGCAACTACGCGGAGCTCGACTCGGTCGTGAGGAGGACCGCAAAACTATCGCCATCGCGCCACTATTACCCCGGAACACAAGCCGTGGGCATACAGGTCAACGGTGTCGCCTCGCCACTGACCCCGTTCGAGCTCCTGGAGCCGGCGGGTGAATCGAGGGTCTGATGCGCGCACGACCGCGTGGTGCTTCGCGACATTGCAACGACCAGAGTGCGGTGCTATGCGGTCGTCGGACAGTGACGAGATTAGCGATGAAGGTGTGGCTGGGTGGGTGCGGTTTCGGTGCCCGACGGGCGGTAGCTGAATTGCAGGCCGCCCACGAGTAAGTCCACGCCAAATGCGAACTCGGTGGCGGGTGTCGGTGCACCGCGCGGGGCGCCGGCCGGCGTCTCGGTGAGTGCGCCCAGGCTGTCGTACTGCATCCGCTGCTGTTCGTGGGAGACATGGCCGAGCACGAAATGCAAAAGGGTGGTCGCAGCCTGGTCGATGATGATGTCGTCGAAACCGCCTGCTGCGATCGCTGAAGCGAGACGGTCGTGCGCCACGGTCGAGCCGAGTCTGAGCGCGAGGGTGCTGAGGACTACCTCCGCGCCATCGCGGTACGTCAACAACGCATCGCGTAGAGCAGCGGCTGCCGTCCTCACCTGCGTGGTCCACTCAGACTCTGCCTGTGCTGGCAAGCCTCGCGACACGATCCGATCAGACAGCTCGGCCAGCATGCTCTGTTTATTCGAGAAGTGCCAGTAAAGCGCGCTGGGCTGAATGCATAACGCGGGAGAGAGGCGTCGCATCGTGAGGTCGGGGAGCCCGTACTCGTCCAAGATGTGCAATGCAGCGCGGACGACGTCCTCTCGCGAGTGGCCACGGCTGCGTGCTTCTGTCGGCATGAAACCACTATAGTGAACACCGTTCAGGTGAACACCGTTCAGGCGAACCGTCAGTATTCGGAAATCATCCAGTCGGAGGCACCATGGTCAAACTCCTATATGCCGCAACGACACGGCTCACCCGGACGCCCGATGCGACGGACCTAGCCCGGGTCGCCGTGTTCGCGGCCCTCATCGTCGTCCTTGACCTGCCGGGAGGCTTCACGGTGCTCGGCTCCGTCCCGATTACCGCGCAAACCCTTGGCGTAATGCTCGCCGGAGCCGTTCTCGGCCCCTGGCTCGGAGCGCTGTCTGTCACAGTCGTTCTGTTGCTCACGGCCATCGGGTTGCCTTTCCTGGCGGGCGGTCGCGGAGGAATCGGCGTATTCCTAGCTCCCTCCGCCGGGTTTGCCCTCGGCTGGATCGTGGGTGCGATCGTGATCGGTTTGATCGTGCAGGCCGACGGACACATTCCCGTGATCTGGCGCACTTTCCTCGGCATGACTGCCGGCGGAATCTTCGCTGTCGATGCCGTCCGCATCCCCGTGCAGAGTTTAGTGACCCGGCTGCCGTTGGTCGAGACCGCTCTGACCAGTCTGGTATTCGTGCCGGGCGACGTGTTGAAGGCAGTGATCGCTACCATCGTCGTTAAAACTCCCCTGAAGGCCTACCTACGTGCCTTCCGACGGATGTGGATGCGAAGACACGTCGCTATGGCCGAGAACGACCCCGCGCTGCTGCCGTGATCGTTCTCGTCCGCGACAACTCCGCGGAACTGCTGGACCGGCTTCGCGAGATCCGAGACGCCGGTGACGTTCCACTTGTGGGCGACTCCCGCTGGCCCTCCGCCCATTGGGCGACCGTAGCCGCCACGGTCGAGAAGTTGGACGAGCTCGGCGACGCCGCCTGGGCGTCTTTGACCTCCGGTAGCAGTGGTCGACCGCGCATTGTGCTGCGCAGTGCGGCATCTTGGGAAGACTCTTTTGACACGGTCGCTCAGATTCTCGATACGGGTCCCAGCAATCTGGTGGCGTTACCTGCACCGCCCTCAGCGTCGTTGACACTTTTCTCACTCGCCCACGCGCTAGCCGGGGGACCGTCCCCGATGATCGGGCCCCCCAAAGGTTCGGCGGCGGTGAGCATGCACGGCACCCCCCAGGCGTTACGCGCCGTGCTGGACTCGAGTGTGCCACCCTCCCTGCGAACCGCCCTCATCGGCGGGTCCCACCTTGATCCGGTGCTCCGCGAACGGGCGGAGGCGGCAGGCATCCGCGTCACCGCTTATTACGGCGCGGCCGAGCTGTCGTTCGTCGCAGTGGATCAGGGCGACGGGCTGAGAGCATTCCCTGGGGTGGAGTTGGATGTCCGCGACCATACGCTCTGGGTGCGGTCCCCATTCGTCGCGTCCGGGTATCTCGGTGCCCTCGGCCCGCTGCGTAAAGAAGGCGGGTGGGCAACGGTCGGTGATCAGGCGGAAATCGTCGGCGGAAGGCTGCGTTTGTTGGGTCGCGCGGACGACGCGATCCTGAGCGCGTCCGCGACGATCGTCCCTGAGGAAGTCGAGGTAGCTCTTCGGGCAATACCCGGCGTCCGCGATGCGATCGTGTTCGGGTTGCCTCGAGCACGGATCGGCGCGCTCGTGGCAGCGCTCCTCGAGCTTCACTCCGACACCCCGGCAGGCTTGCGTATGAGCGTCGACTCGCAGCTCGCGCCCGCCCATCGCCCTCGACAGTGGTTTACCGGGGCGATTCCGCGCACCGCATCCGGGAAGCCCGCACGGGCCGAAGTGGTGCGCCAAGTGCTCGCAGGGGAGGTCCGCCGCCTTGTCATCTGATCGAGATCCTGTGATCGTCGCCGCTCGACGCACACCTATCGGCACCCGCGGACGTGCCCTGGCGGGGCTGCACGTTGCAGAGCTGAGCGCGGCGGTCATCCAGGCGGCGCTGACGGACGCCGCAGCCGTGACCGGCATGCCAATAGAGGTGGCCGATGTCGTGTTGGGTAATTGCATGGGCCCGGGGGGCAACCCGGCCAGAGTAGCGGCTTTGGCAGCAGGACTCGGTTCGCACGTGCCCGGTGGCACCATCGACCGACAGTGCGGCAGCGGCCTTGCCGCCATGCTCGAGGCGGTCGCAGCGATATGCGGCGGCGACGAACGGGCGCGCGTGGCCGGCGGAGTTGAAAGCGCCTCCACTGCACCGGTTCGAAGCGTCCTCGGCGTCCCCTATCATCGTGCCCCATTCGCTCCTGAAGGATATCCCGACCCCGATATGACCCAGGCCGCAGAGGATCTTGCCGCCTACGACGGCATCACCCGAGACAGGCAAGACGAGCACGCCGCACGGAGCCACGCCCGGGCCCGCAATGCTCTCGCCGCTGGACGATTCGACGCCGAACTTGTGCCTCTGGCAGGACTCCACGCCGATGACGCGATCGGCGGCGCAGAATCACTGCTTCACCGCTTCCCGCCCCTGTTTCCCGGGGGCACCCTCACCGCGGGCACCTCAACCCGTATCGGAGACGGAGCCGCCGCTCTGATCGTCGCACCCGCCGGGATCGGACCCGGGCTGGCGGTCCGCGCCGCCACCATCATTGGGTGCGACCCTGCCCTACCAGGCATTGGCGCCGCTCCCGCAATCCATGCGGCTCTATGCGCGGCCGGCGCTACGACCGCGGACGTGACGGCGTTCGAGATCGTCGAAGCGTTCGCGGCGCAAAGCCTTGCAGTGCTCGATCGACTCGGGATTGACGATGACGATCCACGGGTCTCTGCCGACGGCGGCGCTTTGGCCCTCGGGCACCCATGGGGGGCGAGCGGCGCAGTAGCGCTCGTGCGCCTGTTCAGTCGGCTCGTGCGAGCCGGCGCGCCCGCGGGCACGCTCGGTGTCGCTGCCGCATCAGTCGGCGGCGGCATGGGCATCGCCGCCGTCGTGGAGGTGGTCAAGTGACCATCCGGATGGATTTGGTGAGCGTACGCTTGGGCGATGTGAACGTGCTGCAGGACGTCTCATTGGAGCTCGATGTCCGCACAGTGGCCGTCATCGGTGAGAACGGGTCGGGGAAGTCCACTTTCGCGCGCCTACTTGGCGGGCTAGTGAAACGCGCCTCTGGGGCCGTGAGCGTTCTCGGCGTCGATCCGGAGAAACAGGCAGCGGAACTGCGCCGCCGCGCTGCAGTGGTATTCAGCAACCCCGACGCACAAATTATCATGCCCACCGTCGCCGAAGACGTCGCCTTCTCGCTTCGAGCCGGACGGCTCAGACCCAGCGCACGCGACGAGCGGGTCAAAGCGGCTTTCACCCGCTTCGGGCTCTCCGACCTGGCCGGGCGAGCTTCGCACGACCTTTCGGGGGGACAAAAACAACTCCTCGCCTTGTGTGGGGCGTTCGTGCGCAGGCCTGAACTGGTCATCGCGGACGAGCCGACCGCGTCCCTGGATGCACGGAACGCCAGGCGCGTCGCCGATCACTTGTTCGAGGACACAGTGCACCGCCTGGTCATGGTAACCCACAATCTCGCCCTCGCCCAACGCTGCGACGTGGCAATGCTGTTCAGCGAGGGACGGGCGGTAGCGCTCGGCGAGCCCGTCCGGGTCGTCTCAGAATACGAAGCGCTTCTGCGATGCTGAGCATCTACCGCCCCGGCACCCGACGCACTACGCAGCTACCTGCACGTCGCGTAGGCACTCCCGACTACTCATACCAGCGCCTCACTTTCCGTCATAGCGCCGAGCCTCAGCGAGGGCCAATCGTCGACGTCGCGGAGGAGCTGCCGATCGTGGGTGGAGAGCAGCACGGCCGCTTGCGTCGCGGCGAGTGCGTCGGTGAGTTCATCGACGAGCGCGATCGACAGGTGGTTGGTGGGCTCGTCGAGCAGGAGCACATGCGGTTTCGTCGCGAGCACCAGCGCCAGGTCGAGGCGGGCACCGGTTCGTCGGCCGTTTCGCCGGGCAACGCAACCGGGTCGCGACCACGACGGACAAACGCAGCTCAACCGGCCACCGACTCCTTGGGACCGCCTATATCCACACGGTCATCGACGACCACTCCCGCGTCGCCTATGCCGAGATCCACGACAACGAGACTGCCGCGACGGCCGTCGGCGTGCTCCTGCGGGCAGTTTCCTGGTTCGCAGACCGAGGCGTCACCGTCCAGCGGGTCCTCTCAGACAACGGCCCCGCCTATAAATCCAAGCTGTGGCACCAGACCTGCGCCGGCCTCAATATCAAGGTGAAGAAGACGCGCCCCTATCGTCCCCAGACAAACGGGAAGATCGAGCGCTTCCACCGCACCCTTGCCAACGGTTGGGCCTTCAGCAGGTTCTATGCAACCGAGTCAGCTCGTCGCAACGCCCTCCCGGCATGGCTGCACGAATACAATCACCACAGGCCCCACACCGCCATCGGAGCCAAGCCACCCATCAGCCGGTTAGCCAACCTGCCTGGGCAGTACACCTAGCGATCGGTCGAAGGGTGCAAGTCGAACCAGCCGCGCGCGACGGCCTAGCAAACGAGAGTTCTCCCTTGGTTGCTAAAGAAGAATTGGTGCCGCTGCGCGAACTCAGCGCCAATGACATCGAGACGGTGCGCTTCGTCGGAAAGCGTGTCAATCGAAACCCTTCGCAACAGGACAACCGATGAGTGCGGAACGAATTAGTACAGAACAGGGCGGGCGCGGTGCCGTCGCACAGCGGCCCGGTTCGCGCAGCGCACGGAGCAGTAGCGCTGGCGACCGTTGCGGGTCGTGTCGACGACGACGACCTCACAGGGCTCCGCAGCACAGCGACGGAGTCTGTGCATGCCGCGTGTAACGAGATGTAGTGACGTACCGACGCAGATCACTGCCCGCAGTGCCGCCGGCAGCGCTTGGTCCTCGTCTCGATAGTGCAGGTGCCACCCCTCCCCATCGTGGTCCGTGAGTCGCGGATAGGCGGTCGCCTCAGCCATCTGAGCGTTCAACAGCTCGGCGCGCGCGTCCGGATATGGCGCGTCGACGACACGCAGCCAGTCATCGATGACACGGCGCGCACGCTCGTAATCCACCGACGTGGCCGGGATCTCTTTTGTCATGCCGAAGTCCCGCGTGCGCGCCACGATTCCCGCGCGGTCATGGGGCCAATCATTGGCGAGCGACGCGGCGAGGAGGACCGCATACTCTCCGTAAGGGTTGAGTTGCATAAGACCATTACATCATCGTAGATACATGACCACAACTCCCGCGTCCATCACTCCGAACCTCCACGCGTCCGATGCCCAGCACGAACACTCGTGGGCGACTGAGTCCCGGCACCGAACCTCTGCCGGCCACCTGGTCTATGTGAGGTGTACAGGGTGCGGTGCCCGCAGAGTCGATCTCCAGGAGCACCGAGATGCCCCACCCGCAGCCCTAACAAGAGTTGTCGGAGCCCCGTCGGAAGTCAGTGAACACGTTGCGATCTTTATGCACAGTGGCCGTCCCTAGAGAACGAATACGAACGAGTTCGAGTCTGACTCTGCGTATGAATACCCAGGGCGCATCGACCGGCGCGGCGAGCAGATGCGCTGCGTCGCCGGAGACTTGATGACGAATCGAAGCCGCGAAAGTAGCGGCAGAAATGCCGCTTGCAAAGATCAATGTCGTGCGGGATCACTATTCGCGCGAAACCAGGCGCGTCGTCGCCGATTCAGTGCAGCCCGCACTCATCGAGAACCTCGGGATCCCCGGTCAGGAGCAGTTCTACGGCCGCGGTATGTTCAATGAGACTCAGATCCCCCGAGCCGCGGGCGCAGATCGATCGCGATGGCGCGCACAGTCGAAGTCCTCGACGCTGTGTCCGGAGTGGTCGTCATCACCGACTGACGGTCAAGGGAGCGGGGCGGGGCCGGCGACTGCTGGCTGCGTCCCTCGCAGCGCCCTGCTCAGGACGTCGCCTGGCTGACGCGCGCGCCGCGGGCGATCGCGCGAAGGTCGTCGATTGTGTGGGCTGACCGGAGACGGCGCTCGGTGGCGTTCGCCGCCGGTGGCGCGTTGGCTCATGCAGCCTCTCCGAGCCCCGCGGGCTCGTTCACGGCGTAGACGGGCCGTTCGCCGCGCAGCACCCGTGCGACATCCTCAAGCGCCTTCGCCTTGGTCTCGGCGAGCGACTCGACGCTGTAGTGCGCGGAGTGCGGCGTGAGGATGACTCGGTCCAGCCCTCGCAGCGGGTGGCAGTCTGGCATCGGAGCGGGCTCGCCGAGCCGAGCGTCGATGCCAGCTCCGGCGAGGTGGTCCGAGGCGATCGCCGCCGCGAGAGCCTCCTCGTCGACGAGGCCGCCGCGCGAGACGTTTACGAGCACGGCGCCGGCGGGCATCCGGGCGATGACTTCGCGGCTGATGATGTGGCGTGTGCTGTCGATCAGGGGCACGTGTAGCGAAAGGATGTCCGAGGTGCCCACGAGCTCATCGAAGCTCACCGGTGCCACGCCCAGAGCGCGCGCGTCGGCTGCCGAGACCGCCGGATCGAAGGCTTGAACGCAGTACCCGATCGCAGCGGCCATGGTTGCGACGCGCCGCCCGATCCGGCCAATTCCGAGCAGGCCGAAGGTCTGATCGTCCGGCCGCCTGGTTCCGACGGCCAGCGCGAGCGAGGCGGACCCGGTCTGGTGCATGGCTTGGTTGAGCAGGAGAATGCGCCGCGAGGCGGACAGTGCGAGGGTGATCGCGTGGACGGCGACCTCGCGGTAGTTGGAGTCCGGCACGTTTGTGACCCAGATTCCCTGCTCGGTCGCGGCGTCGATATCGACGCCATCGAGTCCGATCCCGAACCTCGTGATCGAGCGGCAGCGGGGAAGACCCTCGATCACGCGTCGGCTGAGCGGTTCGGCGAGGGCAATGATGGCATCCGCGTCGCCGGCCACACGGAGGAGATCGTCCTCCGTGGGGGCGTCAACGGTCACGAAGTCGACGTCGAGTCCGGTGAAGACCTGCGCAGCCTCTTCCTGCAGCGGCACTGCGCTATTGCTCAGAACGACCTTCTGGCGCGCCATCAGCGGGTGCCTACCGGCTCGTCGGCCGAGCGGAGGGCCTGGATGTCGTGCCATTCGGTCATTGCGCCACCGATGGTCCAGTTCAAGTCGCCACCGGCGAGGATCAGTCTCGACCCGGAGGCGAGGTATCGCTCGACGTCTGGCAGGGTGAAGCAGAACGCTCCACTGCTCACGCCATGGGCCGCTGCGCTGGTCAGTACGCGGTCGACCGCCGCCCAGTGCTCCTCGGAGCCCATCGGCACACCGAGCGACAGTGCGAGGTCGCCCGGCCCGATGATCACTGCGTCGAGGCCGGGGGTAGTGAGAATCTCGTCCGCGGCTTCGACACCGGCCGTCGACTCGATCTGGATGGTGACGAGGACGCTCGCATTGGTGGCGGCCGAGTAGTCCGGCGAGGCGAGGCTCGCTCCGTAGGCGGCCCCACGGCCGGGTCCGCTTCCGCGCTTGCCCTCAGGGGCATAGCGGGCTCGCTCCACGACCTCGGCTGCTTGAGCGGCGGTCTCGATGCGCGGGACGATGATGCCGGCGGCGCCCGCGTCGAGAACCCGTGAGATGTAATGTCCGACCTCGGGAACGCGCACGATCGCGGGGGTCCGGTGCACGTCGGCAGCGCGCACGAGCTGCTCGAGCTGGGCGATCGTGGTCGCAGAGTGCTCGAGGTCGATGCAGAGCGCCTCGAAGGGGGTCGAGGCGAGGGCTTCGACCACGGTCGGCGAGCTGGAAACGATCGTGGTGCCGATCAGCGGGGCGTCGTGGATGCGGGAGCGGAGACTGTAGCTGGGCATTGGTGAGCTTTCGGTTGGGTGGGGTGGGGTGGGGTGGGCAGGGACAGCAGCGATCAACGGATGCCGAGCCCGCGGTGCGCGGGAACGGAGTCGACCTCGTCGGCGGTGAGGGTGGGGCGCGCGATCAGCATCGCGACGATCGTCATGACCTGGGCGAGCACGATCATCCCGGCCACCAGCCAGGGTTGGCCGCCGAGCGCCAGCACGAGAGCGGTGGCGATCAGGGGGGTCGGTCCGGCGACGAGGGCGCCCTGCAGCTCACGCGAGGAGGTCAGGCCCGACGAGCGGTACTCGGTGCGGAACATGGCCGGGAGGATGATCAGCTGCGCGGCGTTCCCCGCGGCCCAGCCGACGGCCCAGATCAGCACGCTCGCGATGATGATGAGCGGCAGATTGCCGGTCTGCAGGGCCATGAAGTAGGGGAAGGCGAGGATGATTCCGCCGATCGCGCCGACGTACAGCACGATCTTCGCGCCGAACCGATCCGAGAGACGGCCCCAGAGCGGGAGCACAAGGACGCCGATCCCCATCATTACGAGGATCGTCAGCAGCGTTTGGTCTGCGCTCAGCCCGATCTGGCCCGAGAGGTAGCTGATGCCGAAGGCCTGGGCGACGAAGCCCGTCACGTTCAGTCCCGACGGCATCAGGAAGCCGGCGATGAAGTTGCGCGGGCTGGCGCGGAAGGCGTGCCCCATCGCGACCAGAGGGTTCTTTCGGGCTTCGGGCACCAGCCCGGCCTGCCGCT
This sequence comes from Glaciibacter superstes DSM 21135, assembly GCF_000421145.1. Taxonomy (GTDB): domain Bacteria; phylum Actinomycetota; class Actinomycetes; order Actinomycetales; family Microbacteriaceae; genus Cryobacterium; species Cryobacterium superstes. The sequence goes on from NZ_ATWH01000007.1 coordinate 233,939, forward strand.
CGCGTTGCACTTTCTCGAACTCCGGCGACTCGCCGACTTTCCGGCGGAGGAGGAGGCCGATGACGGTAAGCACTGCTCCGAACAGGAACGGGACACGCCAACCCCACGCGGTGAAGTCGTCGGGAGTGAGGGCGGCGCTCAGTCCGGTGAACATTAGAAGGGAGAGGATCGCGCCCAGCATCGATCCGACTAGGAGGAAGGAGGAGTGGTACCCCTTCGCCTTTCGCCGGGTGGACTCGTTGACGTAGATCATCGCCGACGCTAGTTCAGCACCGGCCCCGAATCCCTGCATCAGTCGCAGGAGGACGAGCAGTATCGGTGCCCAGATCCCGATCACGGCGAACGGCGGCAGCAGCCCCATGCCGGTCGTCGCGACTCCCATCAGGATGATCGAGAAGATCAGCACCGGCCGCCGCCCCCACCGGTCTCCCGCTGCACCGAGCACGATTCCGCCGATCGGGCGCGCAGCGAACCCGACCGCGAAGGTACCGAAGGTGGCGAGTATGGCCACGGGGCCCGCGCCGGATGGGAAGAACAACGGGGCGATCACGAGGCCGGCGACGAAGGTGTAAAGGCCGTATTCGTACCATTCGATGAAGGTGCCCGCGGTCGCGGCGCCGATCGCTCGGAAGGATCGGGCCTTCGACAACGTTGGGGCCTCCGGTGTGGAGGGTGGGGCGATCTCTTCGTTCAACACAGGAGCTCCTTTGCTCGGGACAATGTCGTCAGGTTATTGCGTACTGTCGACAATCGCAAGTCGGCGGTATCCTAAGTGCATGGCATCACGCGACAGCTTCCAGAAAATTAGTACCGTCTCTCTCACCGACGAGGCCCAGCGTCAGATCCGGGAGCAGATCCTGAGCGGAACCTTCCAACCCGGCGACTCGCTCCCGGATTCGGTGATGGCGGAGCAGATGGGCGTCAGCCGATCCCCGGTTCGCGAAGCCCTGCGATTGCTTGAGCAGGGGGGTCTTGTCGAGAAGGCCACGCACCGTTCCTATCGCGTCCTCTCGATTGATCACTCCGACCTTCCGGAGCTTGCGGCGCTCCGGATCGCAGACGAGGTGCTGGCGGTGCGGATGATTGTTCAGAACAGGACTCCGATCGATTCGCTCCACAGTCACATCGACGAAATGCGGTCGGCTGGCGATGCCGTAGAGTTCGCGATGGCGGACACCGATTTCCATGCCGACACCGTCGCCCTCGCCGGACTGCCCCGGCTGACCAGTCGGTACGGCGCGCTTCGCGATCAGATCCGCCTGGCGCTAAGCGTGACGCTGCCACCAGTTGGCCTAGGCGCCGAACACTTCCTGAGTTCGCACGAAGAGCTTTACCGCCTGCTCGCCGAGGCGCTTGTCCACGGGAATGCTCGTGACGTGATCAGCGCGTGGGAGGGCCATGTCCTCGCCGGGATGTCATCTGCGGGGTTGCTCTCGCCCCTCGTCTGAACGCCTATCCTGCCCGCGCGGGGCGTCCAATCTTCGGGGAATCGAACAGATGCCGATTGGTGCACAATTATTGCGTCTTCTTGACGATAGTCGCGACGAAGCGATACGCTCGAGAACATGCCCAACGCCGGTGTCATCCCTGTCACTATCGTGACAGGGTTTCTGGGGAGCGGTAAGACGACGCTCATCCAGCGCTATTTAGACGACGCGGACTCACACCGGATCGCTGTGGTGGTGAACGAGTTCGGCTCTCTCGGCATCGACGGTTCGCTGCTCGGCGAGGCGGTCGGCCCGGTGATCGAATTGGCCAACGGATGCTTGTGCTGTGAGAGCCGCGGAGATCTGGCCCTTGCGCTGGTCGGCCTGGCCGCCGGCGCATCCTCTCTCGACACGATCATCGTGGAGACCAGCGGGGTGGCCGACCCGCTCGGCGTCGCCGACCTGCTCACCAACCATGTGTTCCCGATCGATCTGGTGCTCGCCGCCGTGGTGACGGTGGTCGACGCCGAGAACTTCGACCTCAACCTCGATCACGCCGAGGCGGCCTTCGCGCAGTTGACCAGCGCAGACCTCTTCGTGATCGGCAAAGCCGACCTCGTCTCGCCCGACACGGTTCGCGCCCTCCGGGAGCGTCTGTCGCGCATCAACCCGGAGGCCGCGGCTGTGACCACCGACGAGGGTCGCGGCGTGAACGACGCGCTCGTGGTATCGCATCCGCATCCCACAGTCTTCTCGGAGTCGCGGGCACCGCACGCCGAGAGCGGCTTCGCCAGCGTGTCGTGGAGCGGGGCGATGCCCCTCGTCGAACGCGAGTTCGTCGACTGGGTGGAATCCCTGTCGACCGCCGTCACGCGGTTCAAGGGCCTAGCCTGGCTCTCGGATCGCTGCCTCGCAGTGCACCGCGTCGGCTCCCGGGTCACCGCGCTTCCCGCACCTCCAAGCGCCCAGCGGGACCTCACGAAGGGGCAGGCGCGTGTCGTGCTGATCGGGCCGCAGTCGCGACGCACTCAGGTCGATGCGGAACTGGACGCCTTCCAGAGCAGACTGAAGGAGATGCGATGAAGGTCGAAGACGGACGTGTGGTGGCGGACACCATCCTGTACAACGGGCGGATCAACACCATCGATGCTGCCGACAGCATCGCCGAGGCCGTCGCGATGAGCGGAGACCGCATCCTCGCCGTCGGCCGCGACGCCGACATCCGACGGTTGGCCGGCGGTTCGACCCGCGAGGTCGACCTGCGCGGGCGCAGCGTCATTCCGGGGCTGATCGACAACCACACCCACCAGCTGATGGCCGGTCTCGACACGGCCGAGGCGGGCGCGAAGGTCAATGTGCAGCTGTGCACGACGATCGACGAGATCAAGGCCCGGATCGCTGATGCGGCTCGGCGGCTCCCGGCCGGTGAGTGGATCACCACCTCGTGCCTGTTCCGCGGCGCCCTCCGAGACGGCCGCTTCCCGAACCGGCACGACCTCGACCAGGTCGCCCCCGACAACCCGGTGTACATCGCCGACGGTGGGCGCAACATCATCGTGAACACTCGCGCCCTGGAGCTGGCCGGCATCAACGCCGAGACGCCCGATCCGGGGTCGGACCCCGAGGTGGCGCAGGGGCACATCGTGCGCGATGAGTCGGGGGTGCCCACGGGCCATCTAATTGTGGGCGCCGGCGATCTCGCGCGCCGCGCCTGGTGGAAACGCCTCGGCCAGCCGATCAAGATGTGGGACTTCCTCGACTTCGACCACGAGACAACTCTGCGGGCGCTTCGAGCGCAGATGCGGGTGCTGAACGCGGCAGGCATCACCGGCACCCGCGACATGGGCGTGGCCCCGCGTGAGATCGACGTCTACCAGGATCTGGTGGCTCGCGGTGAAGCGACGGTGCGCACCGATCTCATCCTCGGGCTACCCGTGCAGTACCTGAACACCGAGCAGATCCTCGAGTCCTTGCATTCCTACATGGGTCCCAAGCAGGGCTTCGGCGACGAGTGGCTGCGCGTCGGCGGGTTGAAGATCGTCGCCCAGAACTATGGCTACTGGAGCATGCAGCCCGAGAAGATCCGCGCCCTGGTCGTCGAAGGCAATCGGCTGGGCTGGTCGTTCGCCATCCACGGCACCCCGGGTGATCTCGGCAACGACATCGAGGTGATCCTGGATGCACTCGAGGAGGCCGATCGCGAGATCCCGCTGTCGGGGAGGCGCTGGTCGTACGAGCACGCCTTCGGGCTGATCCAGCCCGAGTATCAAGAGCGCCTGCGTCGGATGGGGATCACCATCGCGGCGAATCCGCACCTGTCGTACGTCGGGGCGGGTCGGTCGATCGCGATGCAGGGCGCGCTGCAGAGCATCCGCATGGGCGAGCCCGACGACCCGGGACACGCAATCGACGTGACGATCCGAAAGTGGGGTCAGCCGATCCGATCCTGGTTGGCTGCCGGGCTGCTCGTCACGGGCGGTAGCGACTCGCCCGCCGTCGCCTACGACCGCGAGCACCCTTTCCTCGGGCTCTGGGCCACGTTCTCGCAGGAGACCCTCGCCGGAGTGCTGATGCCGGAGGAGACCGTCGACCGCCAGACCGCCTTGCGGATCTGGACGATCAACAACGCGATCGCCACCGGCGAGGAGCACCTGAAGGGCAGCATCGAAGCGGGTAAGCTCGCCGATCTGGCCGTGCTCACCGGCGACCCGCTGACCACCCCCGACGAGGACTTCCTCTCGCTCAGAGTCGAAGAGACAATCGTCGGCGGCCGAACCGTGTACGAGAGAGAGTGAACTGCAGATGAACCTGACGATCCCGGTGGGCGGCACCCCGATGGACGCCGAATTGACCCTGCCCGACGGGGGCGACGCGCTCGCCGCGGTCGTGCTGTGCCCCGGCCTCACGCGCGACATCGCGGGCTTGGCGTTCTTGCGCGATGCCCTGGTGGCGGACGGCCGTGCAGTCCTCGCGATCCGCTACCGCGGCATGGACCTCCTCGACGACGACGAGGACGTGCAGGCCGCCATCGATCAGCTGGCCTCTCACGAGCGCGTCGACGCTTCGCGGATCGCGTTGGTGGGCCATTCCCGCGGTTCGATGGTGAGTCTCCGCATGGCGGCGACGGATGCGCGGGTGGCGGCTGTCGCGGCCATCCACCCCGTCACCGACTTTCTCGGCTATGTGCGGGCATCCCGTGACTACGCGCCCGTGCGCTACGCGGCACTCGTCTCCCGGTTCGGCGACGCCGATCCGTTCGCGGATCCCGCGCCGTACGAGCGGTACGCCGCGTTGAACTACGCCGACCGGATCACCGCTCCCGTGCTTTTGATCGCTGGCACCACGGATCTGCATTCGCCGCTGCACCATTCGCAGCTGATGAACGCCGCACTGATCGCGGCCGGCAACACCGCCACACGCCTGGAAATCATGGAGGGTTCGGGGCACTTCTTTGAGCGTTACTACCTTGATGATTGCCGCAACGAGATCGCAGCGCTGGTCACGGAGTGGCTGGCATCGGCTGTTCCGACGGCCCGATAGCCGGCGACACGGCCCGGTGGCCGGTGACCGATTCGACGAATAGCTCGGCCGCCGGCTGCAGTGTCGCGAACAGTTCGAGGAAGAGCTGCTCGGCGGTGACCCCGCTCCAATCGGCCGAGAGATGCTCGAGCGGGATGCCGGGGTCGAGGTAGGGCAGGCGCCGCCACTCAGTCAAGAGACCAATCTGGGCCGCGAATTGCTCGTCGTCGGGGGGGGAATCGCGCATTCCGCGCGCCACGGCCGACCAGCGCTCCACGAAGTCGCGATACAGCCGGTCGAGGGCGTCGAGATCCCACCACCGGCGAATGGCGGCGGCGGTCGAGCCGCGCGCGACGTGGCCGGCGAGGAAAAGATCGACATACTCGCGCAACCCGTCGCGCTCGAGGGCGCTGTCGAGCTCCGCGAAGATCTGCTCGGTCGCGATCCAGAGACCAGGCGACACCTGGCCGCAGCCTAGCCTGGTGAGGATCGTGCGCAGCTGATGCCGGAGATGCCGCTCGTTCTCCGGGATGGAGAACGAGACGAGCAGCCACGGATCGGCGACGGTCGCGCGTCGGGGGGCGAAGATGCGTGCGTCGCCCTCCCGGAACACGGCCTCGAGTTCGGGGGAGAGCCGATACGCCGCAGATCCGCCCGCCCGGGTGCTGACCAGAACTCCGCGACGCTTCAGTCGCGAGACGGACGAGCGGATGCTGGCGTCCTCGACCCCGAGAGCGTGCAGCAGCGCGATCAGATGCGAGATCTGCAGCGCCTTGCCGTCGAGCCGCGAATAGAGGCCGAAGATCGTCAGGATGTAGTGCTGCTGCCGCTGGGCCGCCGATGGAGTCGCAACGGTCGTCATGCAGAGAGCATACTCAGTGCGCGCCCGCCGGCACGGGCGCCGTGCGCGTGTTCCCCGGATCGGCGGCAACTGCGGCTCCGTCGATCCAGCGACGGTGCACTCCGTCGTCGACCGGATCCACCGCTGTGGCGAGCAGTTCCAGCCGCGGTCGGATCGCATCGGTGCGCGCCGACGGCGGCTTGCGGGAGCCGGCCCGGAAGGGAGCGATCCACTCGGCGCCGGGGCCGCGATAGCCCTGATCGGCGGCGGCGTGCAGGGTCCACTGCGGGTCCCAGAGGTGGGTGCGGCCGAGCGCCACGAGGTCGGCGCGGCCGGCCAGGAGGATGGAGTTGACGTCGTCGTAGGAGGAGACCGCGCCGACCGCGATCACCGTGACCTCGGCGGCGCGGCCGATCCGGTTGCGGATCTTGTCGGCGAACGGGGTCTGGTAGCTCCGGCCGAACGCCGGGCGCTCGGCTTTGGCCACCTGGCCCGACGACACGTCGATGCCCGCGGCGCCGTGGGCGATGAACGCGGACGCGATTTCGACGGCGTCGTCGTCGGTGTTGCCGCCCGGCACCCAGTCGTGCGCCGAGATCCGCACCAGCAGCGGGCGCTCGGCCGGCCAGACCTCGCGCACGGCGTCGAAGACTTCGAGCGGGTAGCGAAGGCGATTCTCCACCCTTCCGCCGTACTCGTCATCGCGCTGGTTGGCGATTGGGGAGAGGAAGGAGGAGAGCAGGTAGCCGTGGGCGGCGTGCACCTCGAGCAGGTCGAAACCGGCTTGGGCGGCGCGCCGGGCCGAGGCTACGAACTGCTCGCGCAGCTCGTCCATGTCGACTCGGGTCAGGGCACGCGGTTCGGGACTCGCCGGGCCGTAGGGGATGGCCGAGGGGCCGACGGTCTCCCAGCCGCCCTCGGGCAGCGGGTCGTCGATGCCCTCCCACATCAGTTTCGTGGAGCCCTTGCGGCCCGAGTGCCCGATCTGGGCGCCGATCTTCGCGGTGGTCGAGCCGTGCACAAAGTCCACAATCCGCTTCCAGGAGTCGGTGTGCACGTCGGTGTAGAGGCCGGTGCAGCCGAGTGTGATCCGGCCTTCCGCGGAGATGCCGATCATCTCGGTCATGACGAGCCCAGCGCCACCCGCCGCCTTGCTGCCGAGGTGCACGAGGTGGAAGTCGCCTGCCACGCCGTCGACGGAGGAGTACATGTCCATCGCCGAGACGACCACGCGGTTCTTGAGGGTGAGTCCACCGATGCGGTGGGGCTGGAACATCGCGGGAGCGGTCGCGGCTTCCGCGGCGGGGCCTGCGAAGTCCTCCAGTACCGTGCCGGCGAATTCGGGGTCGCGCAGCGCGAGGTTGTCAAAGGTGATCCGGCGGCTGCGAGTGAGCAGGTTGAAGGCGAATTGCAGCGACTCCTGGTCGCCGTATTGATCGATGTTCTCGAACCATTCCAGTGAGGCCTGCGCGGCCCGCTGGGTGGAGAGCACCACGGGCTTGCGCTCGGCCTCGTACGCGGTGAGGGCAGAGTCGAGATCCGGATGCTCGTGCAGGCACGCGGCGAGGGCCAGCGCGTCCTCCATGGCGAGTTTCGTGCCTGATCCGATCGAGAAGTGCGCGGTGTGGGCGGCGTCGCCGAGCAACACGATGTTCTGGTGACGCCAGTGCTCGTTCCGTACGGTCGCGAAGTTCAGCCACTTGGAGTTGTTGGTGAGCACCTGAGATCTACCGAGCTCGTTGGCGAAAAGCTCGGCGATGCGGGCGATCGACCGATTGTCGCTGACCCCAGGGGCGAAGGTCTCGGTCTCGCTCCCGTCGAAGCCGGCGCGGCGCCAGACGTCGTCATGCATCTCGATGATGAAGGTGCTCTCAGTGGCGGAGTAGGGGTAGCCGTGGATCTGCATGACGCCGTACGGCGTGTGCTTGACGATGAAGGTGAAAGCCTCGAAGGCGCGGTCCAGGCCCAGCCACATGTATTTCGACTGACGCACGTCGATGCTCGGGCCGAAGCTGTCGGCGTAGCGACCCCGGACGCGAGAGTTGATGCCGTCGGAAGCGATCACCAGATCGTAATCGGCGGCGAGCAGCTCAGTGTCGGGCGCCTCGGTTCGGTAGTTCACGATGACTCCGAGATCTCGCGCTCGTTGCTGGAGCACGAGGAGGAGCCCCTTGCGGCTCATCGCCGCGAAGCCCTGCCCGCCGACCGTGTGGGTGCTGCCATCAAGGGTGATGTCGATATCGGTCCAGCGCGCGAAGCTCTCGCGCATGGCGGCAGCGACCACCGTGTCGGCGTTCTCGATGCCGCCGAGCGTCTCGTCACTGAACACGACGCCGAATCCGAAAGTGTCGTCGGGAGCGTTGCGCTCCCACACGGTCACCTCGTGAGCGGGGTCGAGTTGTTTCATGAGCGCGGCGAAGTACAGGCCGCCCGGGCCTGCTCCGATGATGGCGATCTTCATGTCGTCATGCCTCCTTCGGGGCGTTCGGGGCGGTGGCGGCGAGCTCCGCCGCGATCCACTCCCTGAGGATGAAATGCTGGAGTTTTCCACTGGGGTTGCGTGGGAGTGTTTCCAGGAAGTCGATGCGTCGTGGCACCTTGTAGGTGGCGACGCGCGAATGCACGTGGGCCTGGATCGATTCGCGCGCGGCGTCGTCGGCGGCGACACCGGGACGCAGCACGATGAAGGCATTGACGATGGCGCCCTTTTCCGGGTCGGGGCGCCCGACGACGGCCGACTCGGCGACATCCGGATGCGTGTCGATGACCGCTTCAACCTCGGGCGCTCCGATGTTGTATCCGGCCGCCACGATCATGCTGTCGGAACGGGCGCCGTAGACGAAGTACCCGTCTTCGTCCTGCCGGTAGGTGTCGCCGGTGAGGTTCCAGCCGTTCTTCACATAGTCGGCTTGACGGTCGTCGTCGAGGTAGCGGCATCCGGTCGGGCCGATGATGGCGAGGCGGCCGAGCGTGCCTGCCGGAACCTCGTGGCCGTCGTCGTCGAGGACGGTCGCGCGGTAGCCCGGCACCGGCCTGCCGGTCGCACCCGGACGGATGTCGTCGCCGGCGGCGGAGATGAACACGTGCAGCATCTCGGTGGCGCCGATGCCGTCGATCAGCCGGAGTCCGCTCTGTTGCTCGACTGCCTCGAAGGTCTCCCGGGGGAGGTGCTCGCCGGCCGAGACCCCGATCCGGAGCTTCCGCAGGGCGTCCGCCCGGCCCTCTTTAAGCATCGCCCGGTACCCGGTCGGCGCGGTGTAGAGCACCGTCACACCGTAGGAGTCGATGGCGTCGGCCAGCGCGGTCGGGCCGGAGCGCTCGAGCAGCACGGAGGACGCGCCGAAGCGGAACGGGAAGATGACCAGCCCGCCGAGGCCGAAGGTGAAGGCGAGGGGCGGAGATCCGGCGCAGACATCGTCGGGCTGGATGTGCAGGATGTGATGGGCGAAGGTGTCGGCGATCGCGAGGATGTCGCGATGGAAGTGCATGGTGACCTTCGGCACCCCGGTGGTACCGGATGTCGGTCCGAGCAGCGCCACGTCGTCGGCGGCCGTCTGTACGGCGGCGAAATCGCCGGACTTCTGATCCGCGGCGCGGATGAGCACGTCGTCGTTGCCGCCGAGCACCAGGGTCGGCACGGTCTCCCCGAGGGCAGCCGCGAGATCCTCCGTGAACCGGTGATCTACGATCACGAGGTTGGGTCGGGTCTTGGCGGCAACCTTCGTGAGCTCGGACGAGCGCCACGCCACCATCGTCGTGATCACGATCGCGCCCGCCTTCACGACGGCGAACCATGCGGCGACCGCCCAGGGGTTGTTGGGGATGCGCAGGAGGACGCGGTTGCCCGGCACGATGCCGTAGTTCTCGGTGAGTACCTGGGCTATGCGGTTCGCTTGCTCCTGCAAGCGTCCGTACGTCCAGACGTCTCCGTTCTCCGCGCGGAGCGCGATCCGATGCGGCCCGAACCGGGAGACCGTCTGGTCGAGCAGGGCTTCAGCGGCGTTGAGTCGCTCGGGGTACTGCAGCTCGGGCAGGGTGTGCTCGAGCACGGGCCACGCCTCGGCTGGAGGCAGGTTGTCTCGCGCGAAGGTGTCCACGTGAGCAGAGGGCGTCAGCGTCATCGACGTCGTCCTTTCGTCATCGGAAGGTGCGGGCAAACGGATGTGGGGTCAGGCCGATCCGGGCGCCCGGATCATGCCCTCCTGGGCGACGGAGGCGACCAGGACCCCATCGCGGTCGAAGAAGCGGCCGAAGTTCAGCCCGCGACCGCTCTGCACGCCGCCGACTTCCTGCACGTAGAGCAGCCAGTCGTCGGCGCGGGCGTCGCGGTGGAACCACATCGCGTGGTCGAGGCTCGCGGTGCGGAGGCCCGGTGACGACCAGTGCAACCCGAGCACCCGAAGCGAGGGCTCCAGGATGGTGTAGTCGCAGACGTAAGCGATCGCTGCGCGGTGCAGCGCGGGGTCGTCGGGCAACCGTTCGAAGGCGCGCACCCACACCGCCTGGTAGGGCGTGGCCTCGCCTTCGAGCCGCAGGTAGAGCGGGCCCGGAACGTGCCGGTGGTCGAAGCTCCGGCCGTACGCCCAGTAGGCGGCCGCGTCGTCGTGCGCGTCGCGGAGGTACTCGGCCGAGCTGGGGAGCGATTCCGGCGCCGGTGTTTCCGGGCTGGGCGGGGCATGGGTTGGGCCGTTCTCGGGTACCTGGAACGAGGCGGTGCTGAGGAAGACCGCTTTGTCGTTCTGGAATGCGCGGACCTGCCGGGTGGAGTAGCCGCGGCCGTCTCTCAACAGTTCGACTTCGTAGCGCACCTCGAGGCCCACGTCGACCGGGCGGAGGAAGGTGTTGTGCAGTGAATGCAGCGTCCGGTCCTGCTCGATGGTCGCTGTCGCCGCGACGACAGCCTGGGCGACCATGTCGCCGCCGTACGCCTTCGGCCACGGAACATATTGCGCCTCGGCGGTGAAGGCGCGGTCGAAGACCTGCGCCGGCACCTCGGTGAGCGCGATCGCCCGGCGGAACACCTCCGCGGACTCGGTCATGCGCGGCGGAACCCCTCGAGCACGTTGTCTTCGACCTCCGGCAGGTCGACCACGATGTTGTCCGGGGTGCGCGTGGTCAGCCAGATCAGGTCGTCCGTGACCGACCTGTTGGCCTCGACGTGCGGCATGAACGGCGGCACGAAGACCCAGTCACCCTCGGCCATATCAATCCATTGTGCGTAGTCCTCGCCGAAGTAGATCCGGGCACGGCCGCGCAGGACGTAGCCGCCGGTCTCGGCCTCACCGTGGTGGTGGGGGAGCGAGCGATAGCCCGGCTTATTGGAGACTTGACCGAACCAGATTCTATTCGCCTCCGTGTGCTGCGGACCGACGCCCGTGACGCGGATGCAGTCGCCCGAGGAGAGAGTGCGCGTGTCTTCCTCGCCCGAGCGGGTGACCTGTGGCACCTTGTCCCATCGGAGTTCTTCGGTGGAGATCGAGTGGTCTGCGGTCATGAGTTGTGCCTCTCTTTCGTGAGAATCCGGTTACGGAGTTCGCCGATTCCGGCGATCCGCGTGATGAGTACGTCGCCGTCGGCGAGGTACCGCCGCGGTTCCCGGCCGACGCCCACGCCTCCGGGCGTGCCGGTCAGCACGAGGTCGCCGGGGCCGAGGGCGGTGAAGCCCGAGATGTATGACACGAGGGTCGCTGCGTCGAAGACCATTCGGCCAGTGTCACTGTGCTGCATTAGCTCGTCGCCGACGAGACAGCTAATCTCAGCACCGGCGGCCGGATCGAACTCGTCGGCCGTGACGACGACCGGACCCACCGGAGTGGTGCGGTCAAAGGCCTTGCCCTGGAACCACTGCAAGGTGCGGCTCTGCCAATCGCGCATCGACACGTCGTTCGCGATGGTGTAGCCGAAAATCGCGCCTTGCGCCTCCGTCCGGTCGCCGCTGCGGATCGGAGCGCCGATTACCACGGCCAGCTCCGCCTCCCAGTCGATGGCCGACGATCCGGTGACCAGAATGTCGTCGTCCGGTCCGGTGAGTGTGTCGGCGAACTTCGCGAACAGCGTCGGGAATTCGGGGGTCTCCCTGCCGGTTTCTTCGATGTGATCGGCATAGTTCAGGCCGCAGCACACAATCTTGGCGGGGGCGTGAAGAGGATTGGTGAGCTGCGCATCCTCGGCTGTGATCCTGTCCCCGGAGGTGAGGGCGGCATCGGCCAGTCGCCGCCAGTCGGGGCGCGCGAGCAAGGCGGTGACGTCCGCCGCGGTGGCGATCGTCGCCCAACCTGTGCCATCGAAGACGGCGGCGGCGGTACCGCCGACGTTGGTCCTCATCGCTGCTAGCTGCATCGGGCTCGACCTCCGTACTCCGTTGTCAGGTGTGTAGTGGACCTGAGTATGGCATACTTTTGACGAACGTCACAAGCACGCGATATCAATACGGTGGCGGACAACGGATCTGCGGCATCGCCGTACGGAGAAGGGACACTTATGTCACGCCGAATCATCAACCCACCTGAACTCGTCGAGCCCGTCGGCTTCGCACACGGCGTCGTCGCCGGCTCGACGGTCTACCTCGGCGGTCAGACGGCGATGGACGCCTCGGGTCGGATCGTGCCCGGTGGAATTGTCGAGCAGTTCGAGCGGGCGTTCACCAACGTGCTGATCACATTGCGCGCGGCCGGCGGACAGCCGGAAGACCTGGTTGACGTCACTATCTATCTCACGGATGTCGACGATTACCAGCGCAACGGCAAGGCGATCGGCGCCAAATGGCGCGACCTCGCGGGCACCGAATATCCGGCCATGGCCGGCATCGGCATCACCAAGCTCTGGCAGCCAGAGGCATTGATCGAGATCCAGGGGGTCGCCCATATCTCCGCGCTCTAACCGCTTGCGCGCAGGTGCGGATGGTAGAGTCACGCTACTCTGACGGTCGCCACAAGAGCGATACACCCAACTGCGCTGATGGTCTGCGCCGAAGCGACCGCTGACCACGATCTGAGGAGGTGTTCCGTGGCGCTCAGCGTGCACCAGCTCCACTGCTTCATCGCCGTCGTCGACCACGGCACCGTCACTCGTGCCTCCCAGCACCTCTACATCTCCCAGCCAGCGCTGTCGGCGCAGATCCGTGCACTCGAGGCCATCGTGGGCGTGGCTCTGTTCGAACGGCACGCGAAAGGGATGGCGCTCAGTACCGCGGGCGAGGGCTTCCTGCCGCACGCACGCGCATCGCTGACTGAGCTGGACGCAGCGGTTGCTGCTGCTCGCACCCTGGATCGCGAGGACCAGTCGCCGGTGCGCGTCGGCATCATCATGGGCACGCAGACCGAACTCATCGCGCGCGTGCTCCGCACCTTCCGGAACGACTTCCCCGATAGCCACGTCGAACTCATGGAGTACGCCTTCGACCAGCCTTCGGCGGGGTTGATGCTGCACAAGACAGACGTATCGTTCGTCATCCTGCCGATCCTCTCCGACGGCCTGGGTCTCCTGCCCCTCGGGCGGCCGGGGATCATCGCTGTGCTGCCCGTTGGTCACGCGCTGAGCTCGCGTGGGACCGTGAGGATCGGGGAACTGCTCGACGAACCGTGGGTCGCCACGGACACGCTTGATACGGCGTGCCGCGAATACTGGTCGGCCTCTGCCTACCGGAGCAAGCCGGCGGTCGCGCATCACACTGTGCGCAGCCTTGACAAGTTCGTGCAGCTGGTGGCATCGAACGAGGCGATCGGGATCGCTCCCGCCTGGGTGGCGGATACCTACCGCGGCCATCCGGTCTGTTTCGTGCCAGTCGTCGGCATCGAGCCTCCGACGATCGCCCTCGCCTGGCGTGAGGCCGACGGGGACCGACCGCTCGTACGGCGCCTGCGGGCCGTGGCCGAGCAGGTCTCCTTGGCTGAGGAAATTGTCACGTCGTGAAGACGGTCCGCGGCGAGGCCGTGGAGCAGATGCGCCGTCCACGACATCACCGGCCCTAGGCTCGGAGGCTCTCTACGAGGGCCAGCCGATTCTCCTCGTTGATGCGCGTGCCGAGGATCTGGATGTCGGTCACGTTACCTACCGTGCCGAGGGCTGGGCGCACGAGCGTCTCCGCGCAAACCGGGCGATACGTGCATCCGGTGCACATGCCCCGGAATCCGACCACCACGTTCCCGTCCTCGGCCGCGATCACCTCGACGCCGCCCTTGTGAACGCTCATCACCCGATTGAGTGAGACCACACGGCGGTCGAGGTCTTCGGGGGAGATCTCACTCATGACCCGGCGCCTTGAAACACCGGCTTCGCCGCGAGCTCAGTCTTTTTCGCCTCGACGTCGACGTCGTACAGCCGCGCCATGTTGAGACCCAGGATGAGTTCCTTGTCCTGCCGGGTGATCTGCGGGTAGCCATAGCCCTTGCGCAGGTCCAGCGGGATCTCGAGTTCGATGAAGTCCTTGAGGAAGGGAGCAGGGGCGCCGGTCATCGCGGCCTCGGAACCCCACAGCAGCTTGTGTGCGCCGACCTCCATGAGGAGCCGCCCGAGCTGCTCCTGCACCTGGCGGGGAGCGATCTTGTAGAAGGCCAGAACGCCGGAGAGCGCGAGGTAGACGTTCGGGAACCGCGAGGCGATCGAAACCGCCTCGTCGAAGTATGGCAGGGCGAGGTGGTGGATGACGAAGTTGAGGTCGGGGAAGTCTCGCGCGGGTCGCTGGAGGTCGACGGGGCGCAGCTTCTCGACGTCCCACATCCCAAAAGGCAGACCCTTGTGGAATTGGAGGTTCTTGATCCCCAACTCCCCGGCGTGCTCGTACATCGGGTACGCGAGGTCGCGGTCGTCACAGCTCCACGAGAGGTCGATGTGGGTGTTATAGAACTTGATCGAGCGTGCGCCAAGTTCCTTGACCTGCCGGGTCATCTCTGTCTTCGCCCCGTGCAGACCGTGGTGGATGGGGTCGACGCCGCCCGAGAGCAGCACACGCTCCGGGTAGCGCGCCTTGAAGTCGGCCTGCGCCTGGATCGAGGAGAATGAGTCCTGGAACCAGTCCCAGACCGGCACGGCACACGCCATGGCCATGTCCACCGGTGACTGCACGAACTCGATGTCGAACATCTGCTCCGAAGTGAACTTGGTCTCCCAATCGAAGTCGCCGGTGAACTGGCCCTGCTGCGGTTCATACTTCATCATGTCCATCGCAATAGCCCAACCCTGCAGCATCGGCTCCATTGCACGCATTTCCTTGCGTTGATTTCCGGGCGAGAAGTCGTAGACATGGCAGACGCAGTCGAATACGAACATGTCATCGATCATCGAAACACTCCTTTGTGATCCGGCACCGCACCCTGCGGTCCGACGGCCTCTACACGCGCAAAAGCCCCGCAACTAGGATCGCTCAGCAGCGCTAAGGATCTCCAATACGTATTCCGACACCCCTATACCTCTTTGGTTATGACAAGGCTTTTTCGACTCATCGCAATCGCGAGGTGTAGTCGGGTTCTGAAGCCGTTGGCTGCGGGGAGCGATCTGGCGATGTCGTCCGTCAGGTTGCGAAAGCTGAGCGCGGAGCCGCTGAAGTAGTCGAGGGGTCCGTTGCTACCTGCTCTCGTCCCGTTCGATGTGCCGTGCCGGCCGGGAACCCCAGCAGGTCCTCGGCGCGGCGATTCAGAGTCCGTCCGAGTGCGATCGGCGAGGTCAGCGTCGGTCGGGACGCCGTGGCTGCCTCCGGCCTGTTGAGAACTCTGAACAACTCACAGTGGGTTGATCGCAATATGAGTGATGTAGTTTGCTAACTCTCAGTGGACAAGAAAAGGCCTCCGAGTGATAGGGGCCCTTGTCCTTGCATGGGATTTTGCAGCTGTGGGCGATGCTCCGCACCTCCTAACAGGGAGAGGGATCTGAGGGCCGGCCGCGATCGTTGGGATACGGCAGGGCCGAACCTGAGGTCGGGGCGGCCGAAGCCGTCGAACTTCTGCTGTCAGCGAGTCGCCGCCGCGGCCGGGAAGCACGTCGCCGTTGAGTAGTTCGCCTGCGGCCCGGCCCGATACGGCTCCGATGAAGGTGAGGGAGGGGAGCGTCGCCGAACGCTAAGGGTGGTGTGACTGCGACGGCTAGCGTGAATGATTCTTCGAGGTTCATGGGTTCCTCAACACTTCCTGGTGCGCGTTGGGAGCGCGGAGCCAGTCGCCCCCTCAGCGTCCGGCCGCTGCCCCTGCTTGTTGTTCCTAGAGCTGGACCTCGCCGCCGTCTACGAAGAGTTCGGTACCAGTGATGAAGCTGGCCTGCTCGGAGGCAAGGAACAGCACGACGTTGGCGATTTCGTCGGGGTGCGCGAGTCGTCCCAAGGGGACGTTGCCGGTGAGCATGTCGAGCAGGCCCTTGGCTTGGCTCGGGTCAGGTGCCAGGCCGCTCAGGCCCGGAGTGTTGGTGGGTCCAGGGGCGATCGCGTTGACCCGGATATTGCGACCGGCGAGCTCCGCGGCCCAGGTACGGGTGAACGAACGCAGCGCCGCCTTGGTCGCGGCGTAGACGCCGAAGGCCGGGTTGCCTTTGCTGGCGGCGGTCGAGCCGGTGATAATGACGGATGCGCCGTCCCTGAGCGCGGGAAGTGCCTTCTGCACGGTGAACACTGTGCCGCGGACGTTGGTTCCGAAGGTGGCATCGAAGCCCTCAGGTGTCAGCTCTTCAAGGGTCGCGAACGCGCCACCGCCAGCGTTGACGAACAGAACGTCGAGTCCCTGTCCGCGTTCGGCGATCGCCGCGAACACCAGGTCGAGGTCGTCGAGGTTCGAGACATCGCCGCAAATACCGGTGACGTTTTCACCGAGCGCTGCGACGGCGACATCCAGTTCGACCTGGCGGCGGCCGGTGATGAATACATGTGCGCCCTCCTCGACAAAACGGTGGGCGGTGGCGAGGCCGATGCCCGAGGTTCCGCCAGAAATGAGCGCGGTCTTATTGTCTAGCTGTCCCATGTTGATTACTTTCTTTTGATGTGAATTGTTGGATTTCAGCTGGCCTAAGTAGCCAGACGTCAGGACGCGGTCAGCGACGGGATGATAGGCGCCAACTCCCGCCATTGCGCAAGCGGGATTCCGCTGCCGCCCAGGACGTGTACTGCGACGTGATCGGCTCCAGAGGCGAGGTGCTCACGCAGTCGTTGCTCGATGTCCCCGATGCTGCCCCAGGCGACGAGCGCGTCGATGAGGCGGTCACTGCCCCCGTGGATCAGATCGCTTTCTCCGTAGCCAAGGCGCCGTAGATTGTTCCGGTAAGCGGGTAAGCCGATGAACATGCCCACTCCGGCGCGGGCTGTTGCACGTGCCCGTTCGGGATCGGAGTCCAACACGATGGCTTGATGGGGTGCGATCAGCGGCTCGGGGCCGATCCTGGCTCGTTGGTTGGCGGAGTATTGGGGCGTGACCAGGAACGGGTGGACTCCCGCGGTGCGGTCGGCCGCGAGCGTGACCATCCGGGGGGCCATCGCACCGAGCAGGCGCCGAGCCGCGGGCAGCGGTGTCGCGGCAGCGTCCAGCCCGTCGAGGTAGGCACCCATCGAGTCGATGGGGTTGCCGAAGCTTTGGCCGTGTCGCTTCGCGGAGCTGGGGTCGCTGACCCCGAGCCCGATGACAGTACGTGGACCGTGGACCTCGTCGAGGTGTGCAACGCGACTCGCGACATCGTCGACCGGCTGGCCCCAGATGCCGAGCACGCCGAGGACGATCAAGCTGTGCGGAGCCGCGGACAAAAGCTGGTCTGCGTCGTCAAAGACGCCCTTGCCGTCCAGGCCGGGTATCCACATCGTCCGCAGTCCGAGCTCGTCCAGCTCCGCGGCCGCCTCCCGAACCACTGCCTTGCTCGCGCCGCGAAGTTCCATGCTCCATACGCCCAACGGCCCGAGCCTCTGCGCCAGTTCACGACTTGTCATCTTGCCCACTTTCAGGTTTTGTACCGTACGGTTAACAACTGAACGCTAGCATGCCAAGGACGCCGAGGCAAAATTTCGAACCGATCGGTTCGAAACCGGATATCATGGGGATATCAGAGGCAGGAGAAGGAGGCGTCATGGCTGGCGGACGACCGCGGACGTTTGACCCAGACGCAGCGTTGGACCGTGCGGTGGAGGTGTTCTGGCAACAGGGCTACGAGGGTACGGCCGTCTCGGAGCTGACCGCGGCGATGGGGGTCAACAAGCCGAGCCTGTATGCGGTGTTCGGCACCAAGGCAGAGTTGTTCGAGCAGGTTGTGCAGCGCTACGCCGAACGTGAGCTGGCATATTTCCGCGATGCTCTCGCGCAGCCCACCGCACTCGAGGTGGCCCGCTACTATCTGGAACGCAACGCCGTTGCCCTGACCCGGCCCGAGCGGCCACGAGGGTGTCTCTCCATCCAGGGCGGACTGTCATCCAATCCCGCCAACAGCGCCATACCCCAGTTTCTTGCCAGGAGCCGCCTCACCGGCGAACACGCACTTGCAGACAGGCTCGCTCAGGCCCGCGCCGACGGTGACCTGCCCGCCGACGCCGACCCGGCGGCCTTGGCTCGTTTTGTCATGGTCGTCGCCGAGGGCCAAGCTGTCCACGCTGCCGCAGGTGCCAGCCTAGAAGAGCTGCAAAAGACTGCCGCCATCGCGGTCAATGCTTTCCGTCAAGCCCTCCAGATGGCCAGCTGATCGCGCCGCATGTCTGGCGATCAGTTCCCGTAGCACCGTCCATCCAAGAGGAGATGGAGCATCCGACTGGCGTGCTTTCGCTGGTCCACGTCAGCGAAAGTCACCGCGACCCGCTGAGTGTCATCGGCACGTCGTGGGCCACAATGTCGCGGCGGGTATGTCCGGGCTCCGCCGTGTCGAACTTCTCGAGCGGATCGTGCGGCCGGCCGTCAACGCTCGCGACGGGGCAGCGCCTCCACGGGTAAAGGCGAGGTAGGCGGGATCTTCCCCTTTTATGCCTGTTCTGACTGGCGAGTAGCGCTTCTCGGTAGCGCGAGTCCACGTAGTTGGTAGCGCGGTTCTGCGGAGGTGGTAGCGGCCCGGGCCCGATGCCGGGACCGCCTCGGGGTTATTCCCAGTAGCCGTCGTGGGCGCGGGCTTGGTCGTTGCGGTGCCGGCGCATGTCGATCTGGCCGAGGTTGATGATTCGGGCGTTGTTGGCCAGGCGGTTCACGATCGAGTCCGCCGCGACACGGTCGGGCAGCTCGGCGACCCAGTGCGCGGGTCCCGTCTGCGAGGCGATCATCGTCGGCAGCCGGTGTTCCCTGTTGGCGAGGATCGCGAATAGGTCGCTGGCGGCGTCGCTGTCGATACCGACGGTGAGGAAGTCATCGATGATGAGCAGGTCGATGTTGGAGAGCTCGTTCAACAGCTTCTGGTGCGCGATGCCATCACCGCGGGCGATGACGAGCCGCCGGGCGAGGTCGTCCATCCGGAAGTAGAGAACGGAGTGTTCGCTCTGGCAGGCGCCGATGGCCAGCGCGCAGGCGAGGTAGGTTTTCCCGCCGCCGGTGGGCGAGATGATGAGCAGGTTCGTCGGATCAGTCCGCCAGTCGTGGGCGGCGTAGCGTCGCATCCTGACCGGGGTGATGCCGCGTCCGTCGCGGTAGTCGACTTCAGCGACGGTCGCGCCCGGAATCGGGAACGCGGCCTGGCGGATGAGTTTGTCGACCTTGTTAATGCGCCGCGACTCCAACGCGTCATCGACCGCGGTGAGGAACAACTGTTCCGGGGTGAGGGTGTCGTTGGTTTCGTCCTGGATGAGTTCCTCCAGCCGGGTCGCGACATGCGTCACGCGCAGGGCCCGGAACTTGTCGTAATCGATGCTCGTGAACATCAGTTACCCTCCTCATCGCGGGCATAGTGGGATGCGTCGCGAACATAGACGTCCGGGATGGTGTCGCGGAACACGACGGTGCTGACGCGTTTGCGGGTCGACGCCGCCGGGACCACCCGGCGGGGCTTCTTCGCGTCGGTGTCGATCGCGGCCATCAGACGCTTCAACGTCGAATAAGTCGGGTGGGCGCGGCGGTTGAGAAGGTCCTGGCAGGCCGCCTCGAGTCGTTCCCGGTTGTTGTTCCCGAGGCCGTCGAGGATGTTCTGGCAGGCCAAATAGCCCTGCGCCTCGATCGTCTGCGCGTCGAGGATCTGCTCGATCACCGTGACAGTGGCCGGGCCGACGCTGCGGGCCCGGTCAGTGAACCAGCGCCTCGACCAGAGCCCGTCGATGTTGCGGTGCTGCGGCGGAACATGCTCCGGCAGCGTCGAGTACTGCCCTTTCCGGCCCGTCAACCGCGGGTGTTCGCAGATACTCTCGTGCCCATCGAAGACCGTCACTCGCGATGCCGTCAACCGCACCCGCAGCAACCTGCCCGCCAACGCGAACGGCACGGAATACCGTTGCGTGTCAGCGGTGACATGGTAGTTGCGGGCAGCCTTGAGTTCCTTCCACTCGACGTCCTCGAACCCGGCATCCGGCAACGGGCCGAGCAGCTCGCGCTCTTCGGTCTCGAACCTCTCCCACCGGGTCGTGTCGTCGGCGTGGCGGATGTCGTGGTTGATCTCCCGAACCCGCTCTTCAATTGCGGCGTTCAACTCGCTCAGGGTCGTGAACATGTCGTCCTCGAGGTAACCGATGACGCGCTTATTGACCACGTTCACCGCATTCTCGGCTGCCGCTTTGTCGCGCTTATCCCGAATTCGGGATAAGCGCGACTATCCCGAGGAGTCTGTTATCCCGAGTCCTGCTCTGCGGGCGTGTGCAATGGCGGCCTGAGAGCTGATTTCCTCGGGATAATCGCGGCCCGCCTACGCTGGCTCATCTCTTTCGATTTTCACTGGAGGTGAGCCGGAGATGAGTGTTTCAATAGGCGAGTTAATCGCGCAGGCAGACGCGGCAATGAGTCCGCTCGGCCATGCGCCGTCGACGAGGATGCAGTACCGGTGGGCGTGGTCCCAGTTTGCGAGGTTCTGTTCCCGTGATTCGATCGACGAGTT